>NZ_FOOC01000010.1 GCF_900113085.1 Fontimonas thermophila
GGTCACCACTTTTTTCGCAGGGCGTCCTTGATCACGTCGTTCTCGAACATCTGCTCGGCCAGCAGCTTCTTCAGCCGGGTGTTCTCCGCCTCCAGCTCCTTGAGCCGCTTGGCCTCCGGCACGCTCATGCCGCCGAACTTGCTGCGCCACAGGTAGTACGAGGCTTCGCTGAAAGCCAGACCGGCGGCACAGGTCCTTGACCGCCACGCCAGCCTCGGCCTCACGCAGAAAGCCGATGATCTGTTCTTCGGTAAACCGCTTCTTCACGTCCAATCTCCTTGTCGATGGGGATTGGACTCCAGATCGCGGTGCTACTCAAATGAGGGGGGACGTCGCACAGATCGGCCTCCGCTGATGGCAATTCGCATCAACTACGCCCAAGTCAAACTTTTTCCTATGGCCCGGATCCGCTGCAGGTGCTGGATTTTTATGCTGTACCGAATGCAAGGACCCCGGCGCCGCTGGTAATTTTCGTGCACGGTGGCGGATGGAAGCACGGTAGTAAGGATGTGGCTGCCAGCCGCTATGCCCCTGCACATTTCACCCAGATGGGCTATGCCTATGCAGCGATCAATTATCGGCTGATACCGGCGGCCACGGTAGAACAGCAAGGTGAGGATATTGCCTTGGCACTCAGGGCGCTGCTCGCACGTGCCGAGCAGCTGGGCATTGATCGCAGCCGGGTAGTGCTGATGGGGCATAGTGCCGGTGCCCATCTGGTCGCACTCGTCGGCACCGATGAACGTTATCTGAAAAGTGCCGGCTTGAGTTTTGCCGATATTCGCGGTGTCATTCCAAACGATGGAGCGTCGTATGACGTGCCGCGCCAGATGGAACAGAGCGGAGACTTCATGCGGGACACCTATCTGCAAGCCTTTGGGACAGATCTTGCTCGTCAGCGGGCTTTGTCGCCCGTCATGCAGGCAGCCGCACCCAATGCGCCGGCATTTTTATTACTGCATGTTCAGCGTCCCGACGGCATTGCTCAGGCTAAGGAACTGGAAATGGCGCTTAAGCGAGCTGGAACTGCGGTTGAACGGCGCGATTTTCCTGGTACGGGCCTGCGTGGTCATAGCGAAATCAATCGCCAGTTGGGTAACCCTGACTATGCGGCAACGCCGGTAGTAGATGCCTGGCTGAGAAGGGTTTTCGGCACGGAGACCGTCACGCCGTTGAAAAGGTGAGGGCCAGTCAATGAGGTTTTCCTATCGATAACGGCCGCCCAACAGATCATTCCAGCGGACCGCCTTCGGCTGCCGCTGAATTCAAACGTTGGGCGGCAACGACATGAACGTGCGCTCCTATACTGACGCAGACCTCGAAGCTGTGGTGGCAGTGTTCACATCGTCGGTTCACGTGCTCGCTGCCGCTGCATACGACGAAACGCAGCGCGGAGCGTGGGCGCCACAGCCCCAGACCTGCACCAGTGGCGCAAGCGATTACAGTCGCTTCCAACGTTCGTCGCTGTCCAGGGCACTGAAGTCGCGGGCTTCATCTCCTACGAGACAAACGGCCACATTGAACTCTTATACGTCACGCCGTCCTATGCACGGCGTGGGGTGGCCTCGTTGTTGTATTGTCACGCTGAACGTGCACTGCTCTCTGCAGGGGTCACAGAGCTTTGCACAGAAGCGAGTCTCGTTGCAAAGCCGGTCTTCGAGCGGTTTCGGTTCGTCGTAACCGAAGAACAGGAGATTTCACTTCGTGGCGCATTGTTTCGCCGCTTCGCGATGCGCAAGCGGCTGGTTACGACCCCACCCGGCGCTTCGGGTGACGCATCCCAAGGTGGGCCTTGAGCTGCAGCGTCGGGCGGGAAGGAGATGGTGCATATGACAACAACCTCCACACAATGGCAACTGGCACGCGACGCGGCTCAGCGTTATGAACAGATACTTGTCCCGACCATTCTGGGGCCGGCAGCCCGGGCTCTGGTCGAGTTCGCAGCATTGCAAGCGGGTGAAGCTGTGCTGGATGTCGGTTGTGGCACCGGTGCAGCGGCGCGTTGCGCCGCGGAGAAAGTCGGGCCGGCGGGGCGGGTGGCCGCGGTGGATGTGAATGCAGGCATGATTGATGTTGGCCAATTACTCCCTCCAGTCGCGGGTGCACCCATCGAGTGGGTTGTAAAAACCGCTTACGAGCTGCCATTTGCGGAAGCGGCGTTCACCGTGGTGCTCTGCGCGCAAACGCTTCAGTTTCTGGATGACCGGCCTCGCGCCTTGGCAGAGATGTACCGCGTTCTCAGGCCAGGCGGCCGTGTCGCCCTGAGCCTGTGGTGCGAGATTCAGGAGAGTCCTTACTTCGATGCACTCGTCCAGGCGGTCACGCGCCATATCGGTGCGGAGACCGCCGTCGGTTTACGGGCGGCATTTGGCCTCTCCGAACTAGCCACCATCCGCGCACTCGTGGAAGGGGCCGGTTACACAGATCTGCGGATAACGGTAAAGCAGCTTGACCTGCGGCTGCCGAGACTTTCGGATTTTGTGCCGCGGCATGTCAGTGCAACCCCGATGGCGGGCGGTTTCAGCGCGGCATCACCTGAAAAGCAGCAGGCGGTTGTTGAGGACGTATCGAAGAAGCTGGCGTCATATGACTCGGGCAACGGAGTCTGCGTCCCATTTCGGACGTACCTGGTACAGGCCGTGAAATGAGCTCTCCGCCCAACAAGGCGCTGCAGCCGACGCCGCAAAGCGGCGCGGCTGAGCTTGGTCGTTAGGTGGCTGCGTGGGTAGGCAATAAATAAACTATGAAAACGCAGTATTAAACCACCACGAACCTCGATGGCCTCATTGCAACAGAAGACGACTCGCTGGGCTGGCTTTTTGTAACGACCTAGCGGTTCCTGCGCAGGTCAGGCCGCTAAAGAATACGCTTCGGCGGGAGTCTTCATGCCCAGCGCCTGGTTGGTGGCGCCGGTGGTTGTAGAACTGGATCCAGTCGCCGATCACGCGCATGGCATGCGAGTGGCTTTCGAGCCGCGATGGTCGCGATCGGCAGTTCCTGCCCCGAGCCGCGGCTGTACCCGCTGCTGCTGCGTCTGCGCATGCAAGTGCTGTGGTGCATGCGGGTGCCGTTATTTACCCGTGGGCGCCATCATTTTCCGGCGCGGGGCATCAAGAAAAGCCCGATCAGACGCGGATCCGCGCCCAGTCGCGGCGCTGCCAGGCCCAGGTGAAGATCGCCGCCTGCAGTAACCGGTAGCCGCCCATCGCGATCCAGATCGCGGTCAGACCCAGGCCCAGCACCGGCCCGAGCAGCCAGGCCAGCGGCAGGAACAAACCCCATTGCAGCGCCGTGGCGACGACCATCACCAGGCGTGCGGCCCCGACGCCGAGCAAGGCCTGCATCATCACCAGGCCCAGACCATCGAGCAGGATCGTGGCGCCGACCAGCCGCAGCGGCAGCACGCCGAGCTCGATCAGCGCCGGCTCGCGCACGAAGACCGCGAGCAGTGGGCGCGTGGCGAACAGCATCGGCAGTGCCAGTGCGCCGAAGATCCAGATGCCGACGGCATAGACATCCCAGGCCCAGCGTTGCGCCTCGTCGGCGTGTCCGCGGCCGAGCGCCTGTGCACACAGCGTCGCCGCGGCGATGCCGAGCGCAATGCCGGGGAGCACGGCGGTGAGCGTGATCGTCACCAGCACGTTGGCGACGGCGAGCGCCTCGGTGCCGATGTGGCCGATGATCCAGAACAGCACCGCAAAGCCCGCCGAAAACAGCAGCTGCTGCACCGAGGACGGCAGGCCGATGCGCAGCAGGCTGCGGAACTGCTCCGGTGTCGGCCGTTGCACCAGAAAGCCGTGTGGCCGGGCGTGCCGCAACCCCAGGTACACATACAGCGCGGTGCCGACCACGACCGCAAGCGTCGTTCCCAGACCGGCACCGGCAGTGCCCATCCGCGGCAGCCCGAACAAACCGTGAATCAGCGTGTAGCTGAAGACGATGTTGAGCGCGTGCATCGTCACCAGCGTACGCAGATAGTAGTCGGCGCGCTTGACTGCGCTCCAGTAGCCGCGGAACGAAAAATTGATGCCGATCGCCGCGATCGCGACGAGCCGCCACTGCAGGTACGGCACGCCTTCGCGCACGACTGCCGGATCCGCGACGAGCGCGGCAAAAATCGCCGGGGTTGCGGCGATCAGTGCCGCCGACAGCGGCACGCCGATCGCGAGCGACAACAGCAGCCCGCCGTTGAGCGGTGCCGCCGCTTCGGCGGCACGGCCCTCACCGATGCGCCGTGCGGCAATCGCCTGCACCGCCGGAGCGAATCCGGTGATGAAGGCCACGGCCATGAAGTTGAGAAAGTTGGCCAGCCCGGTGGCGGCAAGCGCCGCGGGGCCGAGACTGCCGACCATCCAGACATCGACCAGATTGAGCAGATTCTGCGAGGCCATGCCGCCGAGGATCGGCAGGGCCAGCGCCAGCACCTCGCGTCTGCGTTCGCGGTGCATCCGCGCTTACTTTTCTTGCGCCGTGTTGACGATCGTCGCAGCGAGCGAAAACGGCCGATCCCCCAGCCGGCGCTGCAAACCCTCCGGTAGGTGATGCTTGTCGATCTGGATCACCGAGACCTGTGCGAAGCCATCCGCAGCCTCGCCGGCCCAGGACTCGGCGACCGGCTGCTCGCCCGCACGCCGGGGCACGATGCCCAGTTGCGCGAGGCGCTCGGCCTGCGGCAGCAGGCCGTGGCTGCCGGCGGCGAGCGAGGCCGTCGATGCCTGGATCTCGATCCAGGTGTTGAGGTCCAGCCGCAGCAGCGGTTCGGCCAGCATGCGGATGCCGGGCGCGGCGAGCGCGCGCGAGGCTGCGCGCTGGATGAGCCCGCCGAGGTGCGCCGCCAGATTCGGCGCCAGCGCGCGACTGCCGCTGGCGAGCGCCGGATGCGGCGTTGCCGCCGATGCCAGCGCCGGCCGCAGCGCACTGGCGAAATTGGTCTGCACGTGGGCGCGCAGGTGCAGCCGCTCGCCGTCGGCCTGCGGTGTGCTGACCCATTCCAACTGCACGCGCCACAGCGGCGCGGCCTGGCCGACCGGCAGCTCGGCGGTCAGGCGCACGTGACGTTCGCTCGCAGCGCCGCCGGCGGGATCCGCGGCCACGAGCCGGCGGAGACGATGGCCGATACGCCTCAACATGCACCGCCCCAGACGAAGTAGGATTCCGATCCCATGACGGCATCATATCGCTTCAGGGTCACCGGGCGCGTCCAGGGTGTCTTTTTCCGCCAGTCCACTGCCGAAACCGCGCAGCGGCTCGGGCTCGACGGCTGGGTGCGCAACTGCGCTGACGGCAGCGTCGAAGGCTGCGCGCGCGGCGATCCTGCCGCGCTCGAGGACTTCCACCGCTGGCTGCACCGCGGACCACCGGCGGCGCGGGTCGAACGCGTCGAATGGACACAATCCGACGACCTGCCTGCGCCGGGCTTTGTGGTCCGGCGCGAGTAAACCGGCCCTCGGCTGGGTGTGTACGCCCAGTCCGCGTGCCCGCCCCGCTCATGCTTCTGCGTGGCGGTGTCCGCCGGCATCGTGCCGGGCAGCAGAAACACCTGCAGTATCCGTCGAGGCGCTGCGGCGCGGTGTCAGGGAGTCGGCCAGCGCCGTTGCGTTGCGTGCGACGAAGGCATAGATGGAGAGCTGCGGGTTGGCGCCGATCGAGGTCGGGAACATCGAGCCGTCGAAGATCGACAGATTCTCGATCTCGTGATGCCGGCCGCGGCTGTCGATGACGCAGCGCGTTTTGTCCTCGCCCATCGGGCAGCCGCCCATCAGATGCGCGGTGTAGAGCGTTGCGCGCTGGGCGCGCATCGGCAGGAAGGCAATCGCGCGGCGTGCCTCGTCCCAGCTACGGTAGTCGTGGCCGTCGAGGTGGACGGGCCGGACGCTGCGCGCCCCGGCCGCGAACTGCACCTCGGCCATGCTCAGGTAGGCACGGCGCAGCCCGTCCCACAGCGCCTCGGTGAGGGGGTAATCGAGCAGCGGCTGACCCTGTGCGTCGATGCGGACGCGCCCGCCGGATGTGGCTGCGTCGAAGCCGTCGCGCATCAGCGCGATGCACACCTGTGCGTGGTCGAGCTGGCGCATGTCCAGGCTCAGCCGTTCGCCGTGACTGCCGAAGATCCCGCTCATCAGCACCGGTTGCAGCGGAGGTACTTCCAGTTTGTAGCCAAGGCCTTGCGCGGGCCACAGGAAATGGTCCGAGTAAATCGATTGCGGCGCGCCATGAAAACCGTGGACCGGTTCGTCGAACAGTGCGAGCGAGGCGTTCACGGGATGGATGCAGGTGCGCCGGCCGATCAGCCCGCGCGGGTCGGGAGCGCGCGAGCGCAGCAGCAGCGCCGGGGTGTTGATCGCGCCGGCGGCGAGCACGTAGTGCCGTGCCTTGACGGTCAGGGTCACGCCGGTAGGGGTGCGTGCGTCCTTGCCGAGCGCGCGCACCGTGAGCGCGGCGACACCATTGGCGGAAAAGTGCAGTGCCTCGGCGCGGGCGTGGTGCAGCAGAGTCATGCCGCGCCGCAAGGCCTGCGGGATCGTGGTCACCAGCATCGATTGCTTGGCATTGGTCGGGCAGCCGAGCCCGCAGTAGCCGAGATTCCAGCAGCCGCGCACGTTGCGCGGAATCGTTTTCCAGCTCCAGCCGAGCCGGGCGCAGCCGTCGCGCAGCAGGGCATTGTTGCGGTTCGGTTCCATCGCCCACGGTGCGATGCCCAGCCGTTCCTCGCAGCGCGCGAACCAGGGCGCAAGATCGGCGGGCGTGCTATCGCGCAGGGCGTATGCCTGCGCCCAATGCTCCAGCGTCGGGTCCGGGGTGCGCAGGCTCGTGGTCCAGTTCACCGTCGTGCTGCCGCCCACCGCACGACCCTGGAAGACATAGACGGCGCCGTCGGCGGTCATGCGGCCGGCGCCTTCCTGATACAGCGTGGAAAAGCCGCGCCACTCGTCCATGTCCTTGAAGTCGGCGGCGGTGTAGAGCGCGCCTTCTTCGATCATGAGTACGTTAAGCCCGGCGGCGGTCAGGATCTCCGCGGCCATGCCGCCGCCGGCACCGCTGCCGACGATGGCGACCTCGGTTTCGAGCACCGCATCGGCGCTGAGCGTCGAGGCGTCCCGCACGGACCAGCCGGCGGCGATGCCCTGGGTGTATATATCGTCGATTGCCATGGCAGTCATCCGTTGAGTGCGGCCACCGCCCAGGCCGGCGGTCCGGGATAGCGGCAGGCGTCCCAGCTCGCGCGCTGGCTCCACCAGCCGAGTTGCGCGAGCTTGGCCAGGCCGCGATACCCGGCGTTGAACAGCTCCAGGCGACTGTCGCGCCAGCGCTGTAGAAAGCGCGCGATGTCCTCGGCCGGTGCGCGCGACCAGGGCGCGGACAGCCCGCAGGCCAGATGCCGGAAGACTGGCCAGTGCAACAGGTCCAGCAACTGGCGCGTCTGCTCCTGCGCCTGTGGCGCCAGCGCCGCCAACGCCGCGTCGATGCGACGCAGGGCTTCGTCGCGGATGCTGGTTTCATCCGGCCAGGCCGGACCATTGACCGCAGGCAGCAGTGCGCTGAACAGCGCGAGATCCTCTGTGCTGAGCCAGCGGTATCCGGAGGCGGGCGGCGCTGCGGTGCTGCAGCCGGCGAGCGTGGCGGCCGTACTGCAGGCGACGAGGGTCCAGGTGCCGGCGACGCCGAGTTTGAGAAACGCGCGCCGGTCGAATCCAGCTATGGCGGCAGGGGGTGTCATCGTTCTCCTCCGGACGGTGGCGGCCGTAGGGGCCTGCGGCGACACACCCTAGCAAATAATGACGCATGCGTCATTATTTGCTGCGGCGCAACGGAAAACGGCGCCCGCAGGCGCCGTTGCAATCGGAATGGAGATGGACCTCAGCGGGCTGTGCCGGCGGCCATCTCGAACGCGCGCTGGTAGATGAAGTCGAAGGAAAAGCTGCGCGTGTGTGCCTTGGATTCGATGTAGTCGGCCATGCGCGCAAGCCGTGCCGGCAACTGCATGATTTTCTCCTGCGCGGCGCGGCCGACGGCAGACAGGCCATCGAGCGCGTCGATCGCCCAGTGTTTGACCAGATCCTCGACCAGCTTGAGGTACTCGCGCGGTCCGTAGATACCGGCGCGGCGTTCGACTTCGGACATCTGCGCATAACCGGCGATGGTATGGCCGGGCATGGCCAGCGACGGAGCCACCGCGGCGAGCGCGGCGAGCGCGCGGTTGGTGTCGGCCTTGAGCACGAGGGCGAAGGTATCGCGGTAGAAGGCGTAGTGACGCGCTTCGTCGGCACAGATGTGGGCGAGGATTTTCTGCAGCTTGGGTTCGTACTGACCGGCGATGCGGCCGGCATTGGCGTGCGCGGTCTGGGTCGCTTTTTCTTGCAGGCTGGTGTAGGCGAGCAGGCGGTAGGGGTCGGCTCTCCAGTCCGGGTTGAAACCGGCCTCAAGGTACTGGTACTGCAGGTGTTCGAGCGCACGCATGTCGAACAGGCGCGCGTCACGGACGTAGTCGCGCAGCACACAGCCGTGGCGGTCTTCCTCGGCGGTCCACAGGTTGTTCCATTCCGCCCACACGCCGTCGTGCCCGAGGTATTGGGCGACCAGACGATGGAAATGCGGCAAGCCTTCTTCGGTGAGCAGATTGAGCGCGAGCGCGACGCGCACGCTGTCAGGCAGGCCGCGAGCGCGGCTGCGGATTTCCCGCAGCTCGGCTTCATGGTTGGCGTCGGTGTGTTCGCTTGCCGGCAACAGTTCGCTGGGCATCCACAGCTTGCGGCTCTGGCGATGGCGCTCCATGAGGGCACGCACCTGTGGGGCGATGGCGTCGAGTACCTCGCGCTGCGCGGCCAGATCGGGGTTGAGTCTGTGTTCGAGCATGGCGGTTCCTGACGGGCCTGGGTCCACTGATGCAATGATGGCGCTACTGATACGCGGCCAAAGTGTAGCCGGATGCGGGGCTTCCGTAATATCGATTTCCGTCGCGCGGCCGTGTCAACGCCCGGTGCGGATCAGGTCGAGGAATTCCTGGCGGGTGCGCGGGTCGTCGCGGAAGCGGCCGAGCATCATCGACGTGATCATGCTCGAGCCCTGCTTTTGCACGCCGCGCATCATCGCGCACAGATGCTGCGCCTCGATGACAACGCCAACGCCGTGCGCGCCGGTCACGCGCTGGATCGACTGGCCGATCTGCTGGGTGAGATTTTCCTGGATCTGCAGGCGCCGTGCGTACATGTCGACGATGCGCGGAATCTTGGACAGGCCGATCACCCGGCCCGCCGGCAGATAGGCGACGTGGGCCTTGCCGATGAACGGCAGCAGGTGGTGTTCGCACAGCGAGTACAGCTCGATGTCCTTGACGATGACCATTTCATCGTTGCTGGACTCGAACACGGCGCCGTTGACGATCTCGTCGAGATCCTGTTCGTACCCCTGGGTGAGAAACTCCAGTGCGCGCGCCGCACGGTACGGTGTGCGCAGCAGGCCCTCGCGATCGGGGTTCTCGCCGATCGCTTCGATGATGGCGCGAAAATGTTCTTCCATGATGGCCCGTGGTTCGAATGCGCGGGCATTATCCCACGGTCGCGCCGCGTACAATGGGCGCATGAGTCGCAAGACTTCATCCTGCGAGATCCGCGCGATCCCCATCGACCTGATCCGGCCGGGCAGCCAGCAGGCGCGGCGCTACTTCGATCCCGATGCGCTCGCCGAGCTCGCCGACAGCATCCGCACCTCCGGAGTCGTGCAACCCGTCGTGCTGCGCACGCGTGTCTGGGGGTACGAGCTATTGGCCGGAGAGCGCCGCTGGCGTGCGGCGCAGCAGGCCGGACTGCACGAGATTCCGGCGGTGATCCGCGACGATCTGTCGGATGCGGAGGCATTCGTCGTCGGGCTGATCGAGAACCTGCAGCGCGAGTCGTTGACGCCGATGGAGACGGCGGCCGGTCTCAAGCGTCTGGGCGAGCTGTTTTCCCTCACCCACGAGGAAATCGGCGAGCGTATCGGCAAGTCGCGCGAATACGTCAGCAATTACCTGCGGCTGCTCAATCTCGTGCCGCCGGTCCAGGCGCTGGTCAACGAAGGGCATCTGCACCTGGGGCATGCCAAGGTGCTCGCCGGTGTCGGGCCCGATGCGCAGGTGCGCTGGGCCGACGAGGTGATCCGCTGCAAGCTGTCGGTGCGCCAGCTCGAGCGGCGGCTGGCGGCTTCGCGGGCGCGCAAGCTCGTGTTCCAGCCGGGTAAGCCTGGCGATTGGCAGCGGCTGGAGCGCGAGCTGTCCGATTACCTGGCCTGCCCGGTGACCGTGCAGGCCGGTCGGGACGGCAAAGGCGAACTCCGCGTCAGATTTCACTCGCTGGATGAACTCGACGGGGTGCTCGCCCGCATCGGCTACTCGGCGGGCTGACCATGGGTCTGGTGACGGCTGCCGTTTATCGACAGACGACGGGGATAAGCTTGTGGATAACCCCGATGTGCGGCGCAGCAAACGTCGCAATGTTCAGGCCTGGATCCACACGTGAACAAAAAATTACCGCCCCACGCCCGGCCGGGCGCGCGGGCTTTGCCCACAGCGGCGATGCAGCTCGATCTGTTCCGCGATGATTTCCGGCTGCGCGAGTGCCCCAGCCTGCGCGCGCGCAGCATCCGCATCGAGGTCCGTCCGGATCGCGAGGTCCGGTTGATTTATCCGCGCTGGGCCGCGCGCGCCGATGCGCTCGCGTTTTTGCGTGCGCGCGAGGACTGGGTACGCGCCAAGCTCGCCGAACTGCAGGCGCGGGCGGACGGCTGCCCACCGCCGCCACCGGTGCGCTGGGATGGCCGCGACGAGATCCTGCTGCAGGGCCAGACCGTGCCGGTGTGCATCGAGGTGGCGACGCTGCGGCAGATCCAGGTGCGCATCGAACCCGGGCTCATCACGCTGTTCGTGCCGGGGACAGCGCGCGATGATGCGCGCCAGCTCGAGCGCGCGCTGCGGCGCGCGCTGATCCAGCAGGCGCAGCGACAAGCGCGCCGTCTACTCGACGAAGAAGCGATGCGGGCCCAGCTGCGCTGGACGGCGCTGTCGATCGCCGATCCGCAGACGCAATGGGGTAGCTGCGCGGCGGATGGCAGGATCATGCTGTCCTGGCGTCTGATCATGGCGCCGCCGCCGGTGTTTCGCTACGTCGTCGTCCACGAGCTGTGTCATCTCGTGCACATGAACCACTCGCCGGATTTCTGGGCGCAGGTCGAGCGGCAGATGCCGGATTACCAAATCCACAAGCGCTGGCTGCGCGACCACGGCGGCCGCCTGTACCACTACCTGCCGCGCCGTCGCGCACGCGCCTGAGGCTCATGACCAGGAGCGGCGGCATGACGCGCAGGCGCGCAACGAAATGAAAAAACCCTCCTGCGGATCAGGAGGGTTGGAGGAATACCCCCGCGGGGGAACACGGGGCGGGAGCAAAGCGGATGGCGGAAGCGATGTCCGCAATGTTTCGGTCTTGATTATTCGGTCTTGGCTTTGGCTTCGACCTGGGCGTCGGCCTCAACGGAAGTGCCGGTGGCGGCGCCGAGTACCCCGCCGACGAGGCCGGTGGCCTTCTCGGTGGTTTGGCCCACGGCCTGCGTTGCCGCCGTTCCACTCGCCTTGAGTTTGGCGTTACCCGTGGCTTTGGCTTCTTTGGCTTTGGTCTTCACCGCGGTCTTGGCCTCGGTGGCTTTCTCGGTGGCGGTGTGGGCCTGGGCCTGCGCTGCGTCCTGGGCATCGGTCGCGGCCTGCCGGGCGGTATCGGCGCCCTGGGTTTTGACTTCGACCTTGGCGTCGACCGCTGTGGTGGTCTCGGCGGCGATCAGGGCCAGCGGCATCAGCGCGAGGTGGGCAGCAACGGCGAGGGGTGCTATGAGCTTCACAACGGATCTCCTTGTGTGGATGAAAGATGCGAGGCAGCGTAAGCGCAGGCGCTGAATCGGTCATGAATGCAAAGCGAACCGTGCACGGCTGGGGCCGTTTGCCGTCGTTCGTGCGATCGGGTTTCAGGCGCTGCGCCGCAAGGCGCCGCATTTCTTCAGATGGATCAGCAGCAGTGAGACCGCAGCCGGCGTGACACCGGAGATACGCGCGGCTTGGCCGACCGTCTGCGGGCGGTGCGCGGCGAGTTTCTGCCGCACTTCGTTCGAAAGGCCGCTGACGGTGGCGTAGTCCAGATCTGCCGGCAGCACCGCATCCTCGTAGCGGCGGTTGCGCTCGATCTCGCTGCGTTGGCGCTCGATATAGCCGGCGTACTTGATGTCGATCTCGACTTGTTCGGCGATTGCTGCGTCGAGGTCGTCCGGCAGCAGCCCGAGCCGCTTGAGCACGGTATGGCTGCCTTGCGGGCGGCGCAGCAGATCGGTGCCGGACAGCCCGCCGTCCGTGGGCGGCTCACCGAAGATTTCGACGAAGGCCGGTGCACGCAGTCGCGCGGGCTTGAGCCAGAGCGCATCCAGATGCGCGCGCGTGCGCTCGATCGCCTCACGCTTGGCGCAGAAAGCCGCCCAGCGCGCGTCATCGACGAGGCCCAGCGCGCGCCCGGTCTCGGTCAGACGCAGATCGGCGTTGTCTTCGCGCAGCAGCAGGCGGTGTTCGGCGCGCGAGGTGAACATGCGGTAAGGCTCGGTGGTGCCGAGCGTGATCAGATCGTCGACGAGCACGCCGATGTAGGCCTCGTGGCGCTGCGGTACCCACGGCGGCAGTTCACGCGCCTTGCGCGCGGCATTGATGCCGGCGAGCAGACCCTGGGCCGCGGCTTCCTCATAGCCGGTCGTGCCATTGATCTGACCGGCGAAGAAAAGGTGGCTGATGATTTTGGTTTCCAGCGAGGGCAGCAGGTCGCGCGGGTCGAAGTAGTCGTACTCGATCGCATAGCCCGGGCGGGTGATGCGTGCGCGCTCGAGCCCTTTGATCGTGCGCACGAAGCGTTCCTGCACATCGAACGGCAGCGAGGTGGAGATGCCGTTCGGGTAAATCTCGCGCGTGTTCAGGCCCTCGGGTTCGAGGAAGATCTGGTGACGCTCGCGTTCGGCGAAACGGTTGACCTTGTCTTCGATGCTCGGGCAGTAGCGCGGACCGACACCCTCGATGAGACCGGTGAACATCGGCGAGCGGTCGAACGCGCTGCGGATGATGTCGTGGGTCTGCGGATTGGTGTGGGTGATGTAGCAGGACACCTGGCGCGGATGCTCGGCGGCCGAGCCCATGAACGAGAACACCGGCACGGGCACATCGCCCGGCTGTTCCTCGAGTTGCGACCAGTCGATCGTGCGGCCGTCGAGCCGGGGAGGGGTGCCGGTCTTGAGCCGGCCGACGCGCGGATGCAGTTCGCGCAGGCGCGCGGCCAGCGGCAGCGAGGGGGGATCACCGGCACGGCCGCCGGCATGGTTCGACAAGCCGACGTGGATGCGGCCGCCGAGGAAGGTGCCGGTGGTGAGCACGACGCAGTGCGCAAAAAACTTCAGTCCCAGGCGGGTGATCACGCCGCGCACGCGCGTGCCCTCGACGATCAAATCCTCGACTTCCTGCTGGAACAGGGTCAGCCTGTCCTGGTTCTCCAGCGCCTCGCGCACTGCCCACTTGTAGAGCATTCGGTCGGCCTGGGCGCGCGTGGCGCGCACGGCGGGACCTTTGGATGCGTTGAGGATGCGGAACTGGATGCCGGCGCGGTCCGCAGCACGGGCCATCAGGCCGCCGAGGGCGTCGATTTCCTTGACCAGATGCCCTTTGCCGATGCCGCCGATCGCCGGATTGCAGGACATCTGCCCGAGTGTTTCGATGTTCTGGGTGACGAGCAGCGTCGTACAGCCCATGCGTGCAGACGCGAGCGCGGCTTCGGTGCCGGCGTGGCCGCCACCGACGACGATGACATCGAACTGATGATGCTGCGACATACCCGAACACACCCCAGGCGGAGCGCGGATTCTACGCCGGCGCGGTGGTCCGGTGTGCGGCTGGCTGCGGGTTCAGAACGGGATTTTCCCGGTGAGCATCTGCCACCACATCTTCCAGTCACCGAGGAAGGACAGCCAGGGATGCTTGAACGTGGCGGGCTTGTTGTGCTCGAAGAAGAAATGACCGACCCAGGCCCAGGCATAGCCTTGCACGAGCGCCACCGCGAGCAGCCACCCGGTCTGCGTGAGCACGGCGGCGAAAGCAAGCACGAGGCCCAGCGTGCTGCCGACGAAGTGCAGGCGCCGGCAGGTGCGGTTGGAGTGTTCCTGCAGGTAGTACGGATAGAACTCGGCGAGGGTCTTGAAGCCGGTGGTGGCATTCATGGCGACGCTCCCGGATGATTTGCGGCCCAGTATAGACCGCCGCCGACGGCGGACAAGCCATCTTCCTCGGGTCACCAGGGCTGCCATGAAGATCGCCATTTTGTCGCGCAACCGCCGTTTGTATTCGACGCGGCGCCTGGTCGAGGCCGCCGAGGCGCGCGGCCACAGCGTGCGCGTCGTCGATGTGCTGCGCTGCTACATGAACATCCGCCCGGGCCATCCGGAGATCTGGTACCGCGGCCGCCGGCTCGAGGGGTTCGATGCCGTGATCCCGCGTATCGGTGCGTCGGTGACTTTCTACGGCGCCGCGGTCGTGCGCCAGTTCGAGATGATGGGGGTGTACTGCGTCAATGAGTCGCTGGCGATCACACGCGCGCGCGACAAGCTGCGCGCGCTGCAGTTGCTGGCACGCCGCAACATCGGCATGCCGGCGACCGGCTTTGCCCACTCACCGGACGATACCGCCGGCGTCATGCGCCTGGTCGGCGGTGCGCCGATGGTGATCAAGCTGATCGAAGGTACGCAGGGGCAGGGCGTCGTGCTCGCCGAGACCGATGCCGCCGCAAGCTCGGTGATCGAGGCGTTCCGTGGGCTCGAGGCCTATTTCCTGGTGCAGGAATTCGTCGCGGAGGCCGCCGGTGCGGACATCCGTTGCTTTGTCGTCGGCGACAAGGTCGTCGCCGCGATGCGCCGGGTCGCGCGGCCGGGTGAATTCCGCGCCAATTTGCATCGCGGCGCCAGCGCCGAGCCGGTCCGGATCAGCGAGCAGGAGCGGCGGACCGCGCTGCGCGCGGCGCGGGCGATCGGCCTGAATATCGCCGGGGTGGACATGCTGCGCACCGCGCGCGGGCCGATGGTACTCGAGGTCAATGCCTCTCCGGGGCTCGAAGGCATCGAGGCGGCCTCGGGAGTCGATGTCGCCGACCGCATCATCGCCTTCGTCGAGCGTCACGCGCGTCCTCGGCGCGCGCCCGCCCGTGGCGGGCGTGGCTAGCGCCGGCGGCGCGCAGCGGCATGCGAAGAAGCTTGCTTTCCGCGGGGCGTGCGGTCTGCGCTGCGGGCCGGGTGTGGTGCGAATTCTCTATAGCAGGTAAATCGTTGCGAGCAGGCCCGTTCCCGACATCGTGATCGTGTACGGCAATGCCATCCACAGCATCCGCAGATACCCGAGCCGGATCAACGGTGCCAGCGCCGACGTCAGCAGAAACAAGAAAGCGGCTTGCCCGTTGGGGGTGGCCACGCTGGGGATGTTGGTGCCGGTGTTGATGGCCACGGCGAGCAGGTCGAACTGCTCGCGGCTGATGGCACCACTCTCGAGCGCCTGCTTGACTTCGGTGATGTAGATCGTCGCGACGAAGACGTTGTCGCTGATCATCGACAGCAGGCCGTTGGCGACGAACATCAGCCCTAGGCGCATTTTCCCTTCCTGGGCCAGGACGTACTCGATCAGCGGCGTGAACAGGTGCTGTTCATGGATTACGGCGACGATCGCGAAGAAGGTGACGAGCAGGGCCGTGAACGGCAGGGCCTCTTCGAAGGCATGCCCGAGCCGGCGTTCTTCGATGACGCCGTTGAACGCTGTCGTCAGCACGATGACCGAAAGGCCGATCAGACCGACCTCGGCGATGTGCAGGGCAAGCCCGGCAACGAGGAAGATGGCGGTGACCGCCTGCACCGCCAGCCGCAGGCGGTCGTGCGCATCGCGCTTGCGGTCTTGCTCGGCTTCCCAGTGGGCGATGATCGCGCGCACCGACTCCGGCATCTCGGCGCCATAGCCGAACCAGCGCAGCCGCTCCAGGGCGATGCAAGTGAGAAAGCCGACGGCGACCACCGGCAGCGAGACCGGCGCGACATGCCTGAAGAATTCGGCAAAGTCCCAGCCCGCGATTTCGCCGATCAGCAGGTTTTGCGGTTCGCCGACCAGCGTGGTCACGCCGCCGAGCGTGGTGCCGACGGCCGCGTGCATCATCAGATTGCGCAGAAAGGCGCGGAAAGTCTCCAGATCGGCGCGGCGCTGTTCGTGGACCAGCGCGTCGTCGCTCTGGTCGTGCTCGTCGTCAAACCCGCGGCCGGACGCGACGCGGTGATAAACACCGTAGAAGCCGAAGGCCACGGTGATGACCACGGCGGTGACGGTCAATGCATCGAGGAACGCCGACAGCAACGCCGCCGAGAAGCTGAACATCAACGACAGCAGCAGCTTGGAGCGCAGCTTCACCAGCAGCTTGGTGAAGATGTAGAGCAGCAGATCGCGCAGGAAATAGATGCCGGCGACCATGAACATCAGCAGCAGGATCACCGGGAAGTTCTGTTCGGCCTCGTGATAGACGGCTTGCGGGCTCGCCATGCCGAGCGCGACGGCCTCGAGCGCCAGCAGACCTCCCGGCTGCAGCGGATAGCAGCGCAGGGCCATCGCCAGCGTGAAGATGAATTCGAGGACGAGCAGCCAGCCGGTGATGAAGGGGCCGGCCGTGTACAGCAGCACTGGATTGGCCACGAGAAAGCCGAGGATGCAGAACTTGTACCAGTTCGGCGCGTGGCCGAGAAAATTGCGTGCGAACGCGAACGCGAGCGTCTGCGACATGCGGGCTTCACCAAGGCGGTGGAGAATGCCCCGGCGTGTGAGCGGGGCGGTGTGGGTGGAGTCTAAACGCTTCATAAGCCGAGCGTTGCTTTTGCGGTGGTCCGCAGCTACATCCGGGACTGCGGCTGTGGCACAATGGGGAGTTATCTGCCGGTGGAGCGTATCGTGGAGCCAAGCTCGACGTTAGGTGATCTCGCGTTCTACACAGCCCTGGTGCTCGGCCTCGTCGCCGTGATGCTGGGGTTGTCGGCCCTTCTTGGCCCGCGCAGCCGTCTCACGCGCGCTGGCGCCGAACCTTACGAATCCGGCATCGTGTCCACCGGCGGCGCGCGCCTGCGCTTGTCGGCGAAGTTCTATCTCGTCGCGATGTTTTTCGTGATCTTCGATCTCGAGGCCGTCTATGTGCTGGCCTGGGGCATCGCCGCGCGCGAAACCGGCTGGGCCGGCTATGTCGAGATCATGGTATTTCTCGCCATCCTGATCGCCGCGCTGGTGTATCTGTGGAGAACCGGCGCGCTCGACTGGGCGCCGAAGCGTCAGCGGCCCGCTGACCGGAGATATTGATGGAATACAGCCTCAGGCGGATGGATGGGGCGCAGGCCGCACCCACGCTCGACGAGCAGGTGGGCAGGAGCGTTTTTCTCGGCCGCCTCGAGGAAATGGCCCAGGCCGCGGTGAATTGGGGGCGCAAGAACTCGCTGTGGCCGTTCAATTTTGGCCTGTCGTGCTGTTATGTCGAGATGGCGACGGCTTTCACCAGTCCGCATGATCTCGCCCGCTTTGGTTCGGAAGTCATCCGCGCGACGCCGCGTCAGTCTGACGTCATCGTCATCTCCGGCACGCCGTTCCTGAAGATGGCGCCGGTGATCAAACGGCTCTACGAGCAGATGCTCGAGCCCAAGTGGGTCATCTCCATGGGGTCTTGCGCCAATTCTGGCGGCATGTACGACATCTATTCGGTCGTGCAGGGGGTGGACAAGATTCTGCCCGTGGACGTTTACATCTCCGGCTGTCCGCCGCGGCCGGAGGCTTTTCTTGAGGCGCTGATTCTGCTGCAGAAGTCGATCCAGACCGAGCGTCGGCCACTGTCGTGGATGGTCGGGCCGCAGGGGGTGACGCGCATGCCGGCCCTGTCCATGCGCGATGCCAAGCAGGCGCAGCGCGTGGCGGTCACGGATCTGAGAACTCCGGATCAGGTATGAGCGCCGTCCGCGAGGAAATGCGACCGCTGGGCGTGATCGGCGAGTTGTATGCCCGGTTCCCGGGCGAGGGTTTCGTCGAACAGGCAACTGCGGACGGCATCCCGACGATGTGGGTGCCGGTCGGCCGGCTGCTGCGGGTGATGAAGCTGCTCAAGCACGAGATCCGGCAGCCGTACCGGATGTTGTACGACCTCACCGCGGTCGATGAGCGGCTGCGCCAGCACCGCGATGGATTGCCGCCGGCGGATTTCACCGTCGTCTATCACTTGATGTCGTTCGAGCGCAACAGCGATGTGCGCATCAAGGTCGCGCTCCGCGGCGAATCGCCGCACTGCCCGTCGGTGACCGGCCTGTGGCTCAACGCGAACTGGTACGAGCGCGAGGTCTGGGATTTGTTCGGTATCTGGTTCGACGGACATCCCAATCTGCAGCGCATCATGATGCCGCGCACCTGGCAGGGGCATCCCTTGCGCAAGGATCATTATGCGCGTGCCACCGAGGCCGAGCGGCTGACGATGGATGCGGCGCGCGTCGATCGGGAACAGGAAGCCTTGCGCATCAAGCCCGAGGAATGGGGCATGACGGCGGCCGGCGAGGATCACGATTACATGATCCTCAATCTCGGTCCCAACCATCCGAGCGTGCATGGTGTGTTCCGTGTCATGCTGCAGCTCGATGGCGAGGAGATCGTGCAGGCGGTGCCCGACATCGGCTATCACCACCGCGGTGCCGAGAAAATGGGTGAGCGCCAGTCCTGGCACAGCTACATTCCGTACACCGATCGCATCGACTATCTCGGCGGGGTGATGAACAACCTGCCGTATCTGATGGCGATCGAACGCATGGCCGGCATCCAGGTTCCGGAACGTGCGCAGACGATCCGTGTGATGCTCTGCGAGTTCTTCCGCATCACCTCGCATTTGCTGTTCTACGGCACTTTTGCGCAAGACGTCGGCAGCATGTCGCCGGTGTTCTACATGTTCGTCGATCGCCAGAAGGCGTATGACGTCATCGAGGCGATCACCGGCTTTCGCATGCATCCGGCGTGGTTTCGCATCGGGGGCGTTGCTGCCGACCTGCCGCGTGGCTGGGAAAAGCGGGTCCGCGAATTTCTCGACTGGATGCCCAAGCGGCTCAAGGACTACGAACAGATGGCGCTCAAGAACACGATTCTCAAGCGCCGCAGCATCGGCATCGGCCAGTACAGTACCGATGAGGCAATCGAATGGGGCGTCACCGGCCCGGGGCTGCGCGCGACCGGCTATGCCTGGGATTACCGCAAGGCGCGACCTTATTCGGGCTACGAGCATTTCGAGTTCGAGATTCCGACCGGTAAGAACGGCGATGCCTATGACCGCTGCCTCGTACGCGTCGAGGAGATCCGCCAGTCGCTGCGCATCATCGAGCAGTGCTTAAAGCACATGCCGTCCGGTGACTACAAGGCGCGCCACCCGCTGACGACGCCGCCGATCAAGGATCACACGATGCAGGACATCGAAACCTTGATCCACCACTTCCTCAACGTGTCCTGGGGGCCGGTGATCCCGCCGGGAGAATGTACGATGACGGTGGAGGCGACCAAGGGTTTGAACAGCTACTACCTGACCAGCGATGGCGGCACGATGAGTTACCGCACCCGCATCCGCACCCCCAGCTTTGCGCACCTGCAGATGATCCCGTATCTGGCGCGCGGGTTGATGCTGCCAGACCTGATCGCGATCATCGCGTCGATCGATTTCGTCATGGCGGACGTGGACCGGTGACCATGCTCAGTCCAGATGAAATCGCCGAGATCGACCGGGAGCTGGCGCATTACGAACAGCCAGCGGCCGCCACCATCGAGGCCTTGAAGATCGTCCAGCGTCATCGCGGCTGGGTCAGCGACGAGGCCGTTGCCGCCATCGCCGCCAAGCTGGGCTGTTCGCCGGCCGACGTCGATGCGGTGGCGACTTTCTATAACCTGATTTACCGCAGGCCGGTGGGCCGCCACGTGATCCATGTCTGCGATTCGGTGACCTGCTGGATGCTGGGTGAGCCGCGCTTGACCGAGCTGCTCAAGGCCCAACTGGGGATCGATTACGGGCAGACCACGGCCGATGGCCGCTTCACCTTGCTGCCGATCTGCTGTCTGGGTACCTGCGATCGAGCCCCGGCGATGATGATCGACGAGGACACGCACCGCGATCTGGAATCCGTCGATGCCGCGCGCTTGAGCGCGATTCTGGAGCGTTATCCATGAAAACCGGGTGCGGATCGAAGACAGGGGATCGGCATGCGCTGCCCTGCAGGCGGTGTCTGGTCGGCGGGGGAGCAAGGGCATGAGCGCACGCACTTCGCCACCGAGTAAGCCGCTGACCGACCGCATCCGGCCGAACCACCCGCCGTACGGTCTTGCGGATTACGAACGCCACGGTGGATACCAGGGCCTGCGCGCGGCGCTGAAAATGAGCCCGCAAGACGTCACCGCGCTGATGAAGTCGGCGGGGCTGCGCGGGCGCGGCGGCGCCGGGTTTCCGACCGGCGTGAAATGGAGCCTGGTGCCGATGGGCGAGAACGCGCCGAAGCAAAAATACATCATCGCCAATGGCGACGAGATGGAGCCCGGCACGTTCAAGGATCGCCTGCTGCTCGAAGGCGATCCGTTGCAGTTCATCGAAGGCATCACGATCGGCGGGTACGCGATCGGCGCGTCGATCGGCTATGTTTTCCTGCGCGCCGAGTACGTCGAGGCCGCCAGAGCGTTGCGCAAGGCCATCCAGGAATGCTATGCGCGCAACCGCCTGGGCCGGAACATCCTGGGCTCGGACTTCCATTTCGACCTGTATCTGCACACCAGCGCCGGCCGTTACATCTGTGGCGAGGAAACCGCGCTGATCAACTCGCTCGAAGGCAAGCGCGCGATTCCCCGTGCCAAGCCGCCGTTTCCGGCGACATCGGGTTTGTTCGGCAAACCCACCGTCGTCAACAACATCGAGACGCTGTGCAACGTGCCGCACATCGTCCACTACGGTGCCGAGTGGTTCCGCGGCCTGTCCAAGGGCAAGGATGGCGGCACCAAGATCTACGGCGCTTCCGGCAAGCTGCGCCGGCCCGGTGCCTGGGAATTGCCGATGGGCACGACGGTGCGCGAAATCCTCGAGGACCATGCCGGCGGACTGCGTGCCGGCCTGAAGCTGCGCGGATTCCTGCCCGGCGGGGCGAGCACCGATTTTTTGACCGCCGAGCATCTCGATGTGCCGATGGATTTCGACTCCATCGCCAAGGCCGGCTCGCGCATGGGCACCGGCATGATGATCGTGCTCGACGATCAGACCGATGTCATCGGCATGGTTCGCAACCTGGAGCGCTTTTTCGCGCGCGAGTCCTGCGGCTGGTGCACGCCGTGCCGCGACGGATTGCCCTGGGTCGAGAAAATCCTCGCCAGCCTCGAGGCCGGGCAGGGTCGTCCCGAGGATTTGACGATCCTGCGCCAGATGACCCGGCTGCTCGGGCCGGGACGGACGTTTTGTGCGCATGCCCCGGGTGCGATGGAGCCGCTGCAAAGCGCGCTTGGGCATTTCCGACTCGACTTCGAACGCGCCGCGGCGCGCAGTGCCGCCGTGGCAGGGGGACGTCCATGAGCGCCGGCGATGCGCGATCCGCGACCGCGCCGCTGGTCACGATCGAGATCGACGGCCGGCGGTATCGCGTCGATCCACGGCGCAACCTGCTCGAAGTCGCACTCGAGCTGGGTTTTGATCTGCCGTACTTCTGCTGGCATCCGGCGCTCGGCAGTGTCGGCGCCTGTCGCCAGTGCGCGGTGACGCAGTTCAAGGACGAAAACGACACCCAAGGCCGCGTCGTGATGGCCTGCATGACGCCTTGCGCCGACAAGACCCGCATCGCCATCGCGCATCCGGATGCGCTGGAGATGCGCGCATCGGTTATCGAAATGCTGATGACCAACCATCCGCACGATTGCCCGGTGTGCGAGGAGGGCGGCGCCTGCCATCTGCAGGACATGACCGTGATGACCGGCCACGCTTACCGCCGGTACCGGTTCCACAAGCGTACCCACGTCAACCAGGATCTCGGGCCGTTCGTCAGCCATGAAATGAACCGCTGCATCGCCTGTTACCGATGCGTGCGCTTCTACCGCGAATATGCCGGCGGCGACGATCTCAACGTGTTCGGCGCGCATCATTACGTCTACTTCGGTCGCGCCAGCGATGGCGTGCTCGAAAGCCCGTTTTCCGGCAACCTCGTCGAGGTGTGTCCCACCGGCGTGTTCACCGACAAGACCTACGGTGAGTCATACACCCGCAAGTGGGATTTGCAGCAGGCGCCGAGCATCTGCCACCACTGCGCGGTGGGCTGCAACATCATGCCGGGCGAGCGCTACGGGCGTCTCAAGCGCATCGAAAACCGCTATCACGGCGCGCTCAACGGCTATTTCCTCTGCGACCGTGGCCGTTACGGCTATCAGCACGTCAATGCCCAAGGCCGGGTGCGGCATGCGGCGCTGCGCCGCGATCGCGGCGCGGCCCGCCAGCCAGTCGATGCCGATACGGCGATCGCCACGCTGGCGGGCTGGCTGGCCGAGGGTCGCGTACTCGGGATCGGGTCGCCCCGCGCTTCGCTGGAGGCCAATTATGCGCTGCGTGCGCTGGTCGGCGCCGACCGCTTCCACCGTGGCATCGACGCCGAAACCGCCCGCCTCGATGATCTAGTGCTCGAGACGCTCGCGCGCGGGCCGGCGCAAATCGCCACAATCGCCGATATCGAGCAGGCCGATGCGGTGCTCGTGCTCGGGGAGGATGTGCTTGCGACCGGCGCACGGATCGCGCTCGCGATCCGGCAGGCCGTGCGCCAGAGCGCTTATGCGATGGCTGACGCTGCCCATGTCCCGCGCTGGCAGGATCACTCGGCGCGCCTGCTCGCGCAGGAGGTGAAAAGCCCCTTGTTCGTCTGCACGCCGGCGGCGACCGGACTCGATGGCATCGCGACGCGCACCTATCGTGGCGCACCGCAGGATCTGGTGCGACTCGCGCAGGAGATCGTGCATCTGCTCGACTACACCCAGCCGCGCGCACCGGGGCTTGACGGCGACACGATCCATCTGGCGCACACGATCGCCGAGGCGCTCAAGGGGGCCCAGCGTCCGCTGATCGTCAGCGGCACGGGTTGCGGTTCGGCCGCCTTGCTGCAAGTCGTCGCCAACCTGTGCACGGCGCTCGGCCGATCGGGCCGCAAGCCGTGGCTCGCGTTGCTGCCGAGCGAGTGCAACAGCCTGGGGACGGCTCTGCTGGGCGGTCCCGGCCTCGACGCCGCGCTCGCGCGCATCGAGGTCGGCGAGATCGATACACTGATCGTGCTCGAAAACGATTTGTTCCGCCGCGTGCCGGCACCGCGGCTGCAGGCTCTGCTGATGCGCCTGTCGCACCTGGTGGTCATCGATGCGCTGGCGACGCCGACCGCAGAGGCGGCGGATTTGCTGCTGCCCGCGGGCGCGTTCGCGGAAACCGACGGCACGCTGGTCAATTACGAAGGGCGGGCGCAGCGCTATTTCCAGGTCTATGTGCCCGAAGGCGATATCCGCGAATCCTGGCGCTGGCTGCAGCAGGTGGCGCGTGCCCGCGGGCAGGACCTCGGCGACGCACTCGATGCGCTGATCGCCGGGTGTGCGGGGAGCGATCCACGGCTGGCGCGCATCGTCGATGCCGCGCCATCGGCGCGATTCCGCATTCACGGCAGCCGCATTCCGCGTCAGCCGCATCGCTACAGCGGGCGCACGGCGATGCACGCGCAGCGCGATATCCACGAGCCGCGGCCGCCACAGGATCCCGACACGCCGCTCGCATTTTCGATGGAAGGCGCACGCACCGGCGCACCGCCGGCGGAAATCCCGATCTTCTGGTATCCGCGCTGGAACTCGGTGCAGTCGGTGCACAAGTTCCAACAGGAAATCGGCGGTCCCCTGCGCGGCGGCGATCCCGGTGTGCGTCTGATCGAGCCCGGTCCCGGCGGTCATTATCACGACCGTCCTGGGTATCGCGCACCGGCCGAGCTGGAGACTGTCTGGCTCTACGAATTGTTCGGCTCGGAAGAGTTGTCGGTGCGCGGGGATGCGATCGCAAGCCGTGTCGCAGCCCCCTATCTCGTGCTGCACCCGGCTACGGCGGCGCGGCTCGGTCTCACCGCGGGCGCCACGGTGCAGGTGGAGGCCGCCGGCCAGCGCTGGCAGGCCGTGCTGCGTGTCAGCCCCACGTTTGCGGCGAATGTCGCCGGTGTGCCGCGCGGCTTGCCCGGCGTGCCGACGTTCGCGACGGGTACGGTACTGAGCGTGCGGGAGGTACGGCCGTGAGCAGCGAGCGCATGGCTCTGATCGGCACAATTCTGCTCGCCGTCGTTGCCACGGCGGCGCTGCTGATCTGGGTCGAGCGCCGCATGCTCGGGCTGTGGCAGGACCGCTGGGGTCCCAACCGGGTCGGGTTTCTCGGACTTGGCCAGGTCGTTGCCGACATGATCAAGATCTTCATGAAAGACGACTGGATCCCGCCCTTTGCCGATCGCCCGGTATTCGTCATCGCGCCGGCGATCGTGATGGTCACCGTTCTACTCGCCTTTGCCGTGGTGCCAATCGCCCCAGGCGTGTCCGTTGCCGGCGACTGGAACGTCGGCGTGCTGTTCGTGCTCGGCATGACCTCGCTCGCCGTCTATTCGGTGATGCTCGGCGGCTGGGCGTCGAACAACAAGTACGCACTGCTCGGCGCGATGCGATCGACCGCCCAGTCGATCAGCTACGAGGTGTTCATGGGTCTGGCGCTGCTCGGCGTGGTCATTCAGGCCGGTTCGTTCAGTCTCGAGGACATCGTGCTCGCCCAGCAGGACGGCTGGTTCATCGGTCCGCAATTCCTCGGCTTCGTGCTGTTTCTGATCGCCGGTCTCGCCGAGACGCACCGTCTGCCGCTGGATTTACCGGAGGCCGAACACGAACTCACCGCCGGATTCCATACCGAGTATTCGGGGATGAAGTTCGGCATGTTCTTCGTCGGTGAATACGTCGCGGTGATTCTCGTCTCTGGGCTGCTGACCACGCTGTATTTCGGCGGCTGGCTCGGCCCGACCTGGGGGCTCACGCTCGCCGGATGGTCATTCATGCCGCTGGTGTGGTTCGTGCTCAAGACGGGTGCATTCATTTTGTTCTTCATCCTGCTGCGCGCCGCGATCCCGCGCCCGCGCTACGACCAGCTGATGCGCTTCGGCTGGCTGGTGCTGCTGCCGCTCGCCTTGCTCAACACTGCGGTCACCGGCGCGTTCGTTCTGTTGAGGAGCGGTGCATGAGCCGTCATCTCAAAGAGCACGGGACACCCGCTGTGCCCCCCCCGCCGGTGTCGCCCGGGGGGCTGCGGTTGATCGTCGAAGGGTTTTTCACCCAGTTGCTGTCGTTGTGGCGCGTGTTTCTGCACCTGTTCGCGCGGCGCGCCACGATCGAATATCCGGAACAAAAGCCCTATCTGCCGCCGCGTTACCGTGGCCGCATCGTGCTCACCCGCGATCCGGACGGACAGGAGCGCTGCGTGGCCTGCAACCTCTGCGCCGTGGCCTGTCCGGTGGGCTGCATCGCGCTACAGAAGGCGGAAACGCCGGACGGGCGCTGGTATCCGGAATGGTTCCGTATCAATTTTTCGCGGTGCATTTATTGCGGCATGTGCGAGGAAGCCTGTCCGACCTATGCGATCCAGCTCACCCCGGACTACGAGATGGCCGAGTACGACCGTCGCAACATGGTTTACGAGAAAGAGCACCTGTTGATTGCCGGCCAGGGCAAGTACCCCGGCTACAGCTTTTACCGGGTCGCGGGCCTGGCCATCGCCGGCAAGCCCAAGGGCGCGGCGCAACACGAGGAGCCACCGGTGGATCCGCGGAGCCTGCTGCCGTGAGCACGCTTTTTTATGTCGCTTCCGCCGTCGCCCTGGCGGCGACGCTGCTCGCGATCACGCGGGCCCATCCGGTGCACGCCCTGCTGTATCTGATCGTCTCGCTGCTGGCGGTGGCGGCGACGATGCTCGCCCTCGGCGCGCCGTTCGCCGCGATGCTCGAGGTGATGGTTTACGCCGGCGCGATCATGGTGTTGTTCGTGTTCGTGGTCATGCTGCTGAATCTCGGCCCCGGCGTGGCCGAGCACGAACGGCAATGGCTGCGCCCCGGGTACTGGATCGGCCCGGGCGTTTTGTGCGCGGTGCTGCTGGCGCAGTTGCTCATGAGTGTGCTCGCCCAGCCGGCGCTTACGGGCACACACGAGGTCGATGCCAAGGCGGTGGGCATCGCCCTGTTCGGGCCTTATCTGCTCGCCGTGGAACTGGGTTCGATGCTGCTTTTGGCCGGCCTGATCTCTGCCTATCACATCGGCCGCCGCGAACCGGCGCGGAGCACTGCGCCATGAGCGTCGTGCCATTGGGTCATGTGCTGGGAGTCTGCGCGGCGCTGTTCGCGCTCGGGCTCGTGGGTCTGCTCGTGCGGCGCGGCCTGCTGTTCTCGCTGATGTGCCTGGAAATCATGCTCAATGCGGCGGGGCTTGCCTTCGTCGCGGCCGGTAGCCGCTGGGCACAGGCGGACGGGCAGGTGATGTTCGTGCTGGTGCTGACGCTGGCCGCCGCCGAAGTCGCCGTGGGCCTTGCGCTGCTGCTGCAGATCCATCTGCGCTTGAAGACACTGGATCCGGATGCCATCAGCGGAATGAAGGCATGAGCGCCATACCGGACTATCAGGAACTGCTGTGCTGGGTCGTGCTGCTGCCGCTGTCGAGCGCGACGGTTCTGCTGCTCTGGCGTGGTGTGCCCAAGGCCCTGGTGACGCTGCTGGGGGTCGGGTCGGTCGTCGGCAGTGCGCTGCTCACGGCCTTGATCGGCGGGCTCTGGCTGCAGTCACCTGAGCCGTTCACCCAGGTGCTATGGTCCTGGATACAACTGGAGAGCTTCACGCCCCGTATCGCGCTGCATTTCGACGGCCTGGCACTGACGATGCTCGGCGTCATCACCGGTGTCGGCGCGCTGATTCATGGCTATGCCTCCGGGTACATGCGCGACGACCCCGGCTACCGCGCGTTCTTCGCGTACATGAATCTGTTTGTCGCGATGATGGTGTTGCTGGTGCTCGCCGACAACCTGCTGCTGCTGTATCTGGGCTGGGAGGGCGTGGGCCTGTGCTCGTACCTGCTGATCGGGTTCTGGCACCAGGATCCGGCCAATGGTGCGGCGGCGCGCAAGGCCTTCATCACCACGCGCGTCGGTGACACCGCGATGGCCATCGGCCTGTTTCTCCTCTACCGCGAACTCAAGACGCTCGACATCGAAGTCATCCTCGCCTCGGCAGCGGCGGCATGGCGCACCGAGCCGTACATGCCGACGCTGATCGCGCTGCTCATTCTGGGGGGGGCGGTCGGCAAGTCCGCACAACTGCCGCTACAGACCTGGCTGCCGGATGCGATGGCGGGCCCGACGCCGGTCTCCGCACTGATCCACGCGGCGACGATGGTCACGGCCGGCGTCTATCTGGTCGCGCGGCTGCATGGTCTGTTCCTCGTTGCCCCGGGTGCGCTCGAGGTGGTCGGCTGGATCGGCGCTGTGACGTTGCTGCTCGCCGGCGGCGCGGCGCTTGCACAGTCCGACATCAAGCGTGTGCTCGCTTATTCGACGATGTCGCAGATCGGCTACATGTTCATGGCCTTGGGTGCCGGCGCCTGGCAGGCGGCGATTTTTCACCTGATGACGCACGCTTTCTTCAAGGCGCTGCTGTTTTTGGCGGCCGGCAGCGTGATTCTGGCCTGCCACCACGAGCAGGATATCTTCCGCATGGGGGGATTGCGCAGGAGGCTGCCGCTTGCCTTCGCTGCCTTCGTCGTCGGTGGGGCGGCGCTGGCCGCGCTGCCCGTCGTCACCGCCGGTTTCTGGAGCAAGGAGGCGATTCTCGCCGGGGCCTGGTCGAGCGGGCACGTGGCGTGGTGGGCGATGGGTGTCGCCTGCGCTTTTCTCACCGGTTTGTACACGTTCCGTCTGGTCTTCATCGTGTTTTTCGGTGCGGAGAAGATTCACGCGCACGATGCGGATCTGTGGCGCATGCGCGTACCGCTGGGCGTGCTGATGCTCTTGTCGGTGCTGGGCGGGGCCATCGCCCTGCCGCTTGCCGGCGTTCTGCCCGGCGATCCGCCGACGCCCTCGGCGCATTGGCCGGCGATCGTGGCGGTGGCGGCCGGACTTGCCGGCATCGCGCTCGCCTGGCGCTGGTACGGGCGCGGCGCGGTGGCGCCCGAGCCGACGGCGCTGCGCCGGCTCGCGCAGGCTGGCTGGGGATTCGATGCACTCTACGGCGGCCTGTTCGTGCGGCCACTGTACGCCCTCGCCACGGCCAATCGCGCCGATCTCGTCGATCGCGGGTATGGCGTCATCGTGGCAGGGCTGGGCGGACTGCACCGGATGGTCCTGCGGCTGCAAACCGGCCGACTGCGCTGGTACGCGGCGGCGATGGCCGCCGGCATGGTCTTGCTGCTCGGAGCCGTGCAATGGACATGACGACGGCCGCGAGTGCATGGCTGCTGCCGCTGCTGATCGCGATTCCTTTCGTCGGCGGTGTTGCGGCCTGGTATGCGGAGCGCCTGTCGCTGACCTGGCCGCGCTGGATCGGCCTGCTGTCGATGGCCGCGATCTGTGCGCTCGCACTGTGGATCTGGGCACATGCGGATGTCCCGGGCGTGGTGCCAGCGCATGGCACACCGAGCTGGTTGATCGAGTTCCGCGCCGAGTGGATTCCGCGCTGGGGCATCAGCCTGCATCTTGGACTCGATGGGCTGAGCCTGTTGATGATCCTGCTCACGGGGGTGCTGGGCGTGCTGTCGGTGGCCTGCTCCTGGCGCGAGATCCAGCAGTACGTGGGCTTTTTCCATCTCAATCTGCTGTGGAACCTGGCCGGCGTGATCGGAGTGTTTCTGGCCCTCGATCTGTTCCTGTTCTTCGTGTTCTGGGAAGCGATGCTGGTGCCGATGTACTTTCTGATCGCGCTGTGGGGGCATTCGAGCCAGGGTGGGCGTTCCCGCGTCTATGCCGCGACCAAGTTTTTCATCTTCACGCAGGCGGCCGGGCTTTTGATGCTGGTCGCGATCCTCGCGCTGGTCTGGTTGCATCACCAGAACACCGGGCAGTGGAGCTTCGATTACGACCAGCTGCTGTACACGCCGCTGACGCAGGTGCAGGAGTATCTGCTGATGCTGGCTTTTTTCATCGGTTTTGCGGTGAAACTGCCGGTGTTCCCGCTGCACCCGTGGCTGCCCGATGCGCATTCCCAGGCGCCGACCGCCGGTTCCGTCGACCTGGCTGGCGTGCTGCTCAAGACCGGCGCCTATGGTCTGCTGCGCTTCGTATTGCCGCTTTTTCCGAACGCTTCGCAGGATTTCGCGCCAGCGGCGATGCTGCTCGCCATCGCCGGTATCGTTTATGGTGCCAAGCTGGCGTTGGTGCAGACCGACATCAAGCGCCTGGTCGCCTACACCAGCGTTTCGCACATGGGTTTCGTACTGCTCGGCATCTATGCCGGCAATACGCTGGCGCTACAGGGTGCGGTCGTGCTCATGCTCGCGCATGGTCTGGCGACCGGTGCTTTGTTCATTCTCTGCGGAGAGCTCTACGAACGCCTGCATACGCGCGAGCTCGCGCGCATGGGCGGGCTGGCGCAGCGCGCACCCCACTATGCCACCGCGTTGATGTTTTTCGCGCTCGCCTCGCTGGGACTGCCAGGGCTGGGCAATTTCATCGGTGAGTTTCTGGTGCTCGCCGGCAGCTTCCCGGTTGCGCCGTGGATTACCGCGGCCGCTGCGAGCGGACTGGTGCTCGCTGCGGTATACGCGCTTTATCTGGTACAGCGCGCGTTGCACGGACCGCCCGCCGATGCGCATGCGATCGAGGATCTGACGGCGCGCGAAACCGCGATGATGGCGGCGCTGATGCTCGCCTTGCTCGCGCTCGGCCTGTTCCCGCAGCCGGTGCTCGATCTGGTGCGTGCGCCGCTTGAGCAGATCGGGCAGTGGTATGCCTTCGGAGTACCGGTGCGATGAACACGACCCTCGATGCGCAGCTGTGGGCGGCTGCGCCGCTGATCCTGATGGCTGTGGGCATCGTCATCGTCATGCTGGTGATCGCCGGCACGCGCAACCACCGCGCCATCGCACAGCTGACGACCCTCGGGTTTGTGCTGACCTGCATCGTGAGCCTGATGCCCGAGCGCGCCACTGAGGTGACGCCGCTGCTGCTCATCGACGATTACGCGCGCTGGGTGATGGCCTTGATCGCTGCCGCCGGCGCGGTGACGACGGCGCTGATCTACGGCTATCTCGCCGATCACGACGGCTATCGCGAGGAGATGTATCTGCTGCTGCTGCTTGCCGCATTTGGGGCGATGGTGCTCGCCGCCAGCTGCCATGCCGCGAGCCTCTTGCTTGGCCTGGAGACATTGTCGATTGCGCTGTTCGGCATGATCGCCTACCCACTCAGATACGCGCGGCCGCTGGAAGCCGCCATCAAGTATCTGATCCTGTCGGCCGCAGCGACGGCGACGCTGCTGCTCGGCTTTGCATTCATCTATGCCATGACCGGCCGGCTGCAGTTTGGCCCGCTCGGGGCTGCCGTGGCGGCGCTTTCCGGCGCCGATCGCGCGATAGCCCACGCCGGCCTGGCGCTGATCTGGGTCGGTTTTGCGTTCAAGCTGTCACTGGCACCGTTCCATCTGTGGACGGCCGATGTCTATGAAGGGGCGCCGGCACCGGTCGCCGGTTTCCTCGCCGCGGTGTCCAAGGGCGCGGTCGCGGTGGCGCTGCTGCGCTGGCTCGACGCCGCGGCGCTGGCGCAGACCCCGGCGCTTGCGCACATGCTATCCGTGCTCGCCGTGGCGAGCATCGCCATCGGCAATCTCGGCGCCTTGCAGCAGAACAACGTCAAGCGTCTGCTCGCATACTCTTCGATCGCCCATTTCGGCTATCTGCTGGTACCGTTTCTGGTCGGCGGCAGTGTCGCGCGCGAGGCGGTGCTGTTCTATGTCGCCGCCTACACCGTGATGACGCTGGGCAGCTTCGGGGCGGTCGCCGCGCTGTCCGGATCGCAGGCGCGCGACGACGCCGACCATCTCTACGATTACCGCGGCCTGTTCTGGCGGCGTCCCTTGGTGACCTCGGTGTTCGTGCCGATGCTGCTGGCGCAGGCCGGTGTGCCACTCACGGTCGGATTTCTCGCCAAGTTCTACGTCCTGGCCGCCGCTGTCGAGCAACACGCCTGGATGCTTGCACTCGCGGTGATCGTGGGCAGCGCCGTCGGTCTTTACTATTACCTGCGCCTGGCGATCGTGCAGTTCCTGCCCAAACCCGGTGGCATGCAGCGCGAGGCTCGGCTCAGCGAGGCGGCGGTCGCAACGAGTGTGGCGCTGGTGTCGCTGGTGGTGGCCTTGATCGGCGCCGGCATCTGGCCGCAGCCGCTCGCTGCAGCAGTGAGCCGCGCCCTCGCCGGCAGTGGCTGACCCCAGCGGAAGTTTTTGCAGCGTCTGCGCCGGATCCGGGTCGGGTAGCGGCGACGGGGTCGATTGACTAGAATTCGCGCGCTTCCCGAACCCAGAATCCAGGTGGCCCGCTCGTGGATGTCACGCGCATCAGACTGAAAAAGGGCCTCGACCTGCCGATCCAGGGCGTCCCCGAGCAGACCGTTTATGACGCGCCTGCGGTGACGACCGTCGGTGTGGTCGGCGCCGACTATATCGACCTCAAGCCCACGATGTATGTCGAGGTGGGGGACCGGGTCAAATTGGGCCAGCCCTTGTTTGAGGACAAGCGCCGTCCGGGCGTATTGCATACCGCGCCTGCCAGCGGTGAGATCGTCGCGATCAACCGCGGTGCCCGTCGCGTGCTGCAGTCGATCGTGATCCGCATCGATGGCGACGAAGAACTGACGTTCCGTTCCTGGCCGGCGTCCGCGCTGGGCGGCCTTGCCGCCGAGGAGGTGCGCGAGCAGCTGCGCCTGTCCGGGCTGTGGACGGCACTGCGTACCCGGCCGTATTCGCGCGTGCCGCGCGTGGACGGATCGCCTGCGGCGATCTTCGTACCCTGCATCGATACACGCCCGCTCGCCGCCGATCCGGTGGTCGTCATCAAGGGCCAGGAAGAGGATTTCAAAAACGGCCTGACGGTACTGTCGCGCCTGTGCGGGGAAATCTGGGTATGTCGGGCACCCGGTGCCGCGATTCCGGTACCTGAGCTCGCATCGATCCGCATCGCGGAATTCGAGGGTCCACATCCGGCCGGACTCGTCGGCACACATATGCATTTTCTCAAGCCGGTCGGTGCGAATCGCACCAACTGGTATCTCGGCCCGCAGGATGTTATCGCGATCGGCAAGCTGTTCACGACCGGCCGCATCGATCCGACGCGCATCGTTGCGCTCGGCGGCCCGCAGGTGGTGCGACCGCGCCTGCTGCGCACGCGCATTGGCGCTTGTCTGAGTGAGCTGATCACCGGCGAGATCAAATCCGGTGAGTCGCGGCCGATCTCCGGCTCGGTGCTCGGTGGGCGCGAGGCGCGTGGCTGGGGGAATTATCTGGGCCGGTATCACACGCAGATTTCCGTGGTGGCCGAGGGCCGCGAGCGCCGCTTCCTCGGCTGGATCAATCCGGCCGGCGAGCGGTTTTCGGCGCTCAACGTGTTTTTCTCGGCGCTGTCGCGCGGCCGGCGGCTGATGGCCCTGAATACCTCGACCAATGGCTCGCCGCGCGCGATGGTTCCGATCGGGAACTACGAGAAGGTCATGCCGCTCGATATCCTGATATCGCCGTTGCTGCGCGCGCTGTTGGTGCGCGACACCGACATGGCGCAGGCGCTTGGCGCGCTGGAGCTCGACGAGGAGGATCTGGCGCTGTGCTCGTTTGTCTGCGTTGGCAAGCACGATTACGGCCCGATTCTGCGCGCGAATCTGGAGCAGATCGAGCAAGAGGGATGAGCGATCGCATCCGGTCGATGGCGTGAGGGTCGTTGTTATCCGGCGCGGATGTCCGTGCCGGTGCGTGGCCTGCGATATCCGGATGCGTGTCCGGTGCCATCCCGGTCGGGATGGTCCGGCAGAAGATTCACGAGCGCACGGTGCCGGTAACCAAGCCGGCGCTTGTTAACCGAGGCAGGTTTAGTTATGTCCGCACTCCGATCTTTTCTCGACCGCGTCGAGCCCTTGTTCAAGAAGGGGGGGCGCTTCGAGCGGTTCTATCCGCTCTACGAGGCGGTCGACACGATTGCATACTCGCCCGGCGAGGTGACCCGCGTCGCGCCGCACGTGCGCGACGGCATCGACCTCAAGCGGGTCATGATCTACGTCTGGCTGGCGACTTTCCCGGCGATCGCCGTCGGCTGCTGGAACGTTGGGTATCAGGCCAACAATGCACTGATCGCGCTCGGGCAGACCCAGATCGCCGGCTGGCGTGGCGCGCTGCTGCACCTGTTCGGCGTCGGCATCGACCCGACCAGCATCTGGGACTGTTTCTGGCACGGATTCTGGTACTGGCTGCCGATTTACGCAGTGACCTTCGTCGTTGGCGGATTCTGGGAAGTGCTGTTCGCGACGGTCCGCCGCCACGAGATCAACGAAGGTTTCTTCGTGACCTCGATCCTGTTTTCGCTGACTCTGCCGCCGACCGTACCGCTGTGGCAGGTTGCCCTGGGTATCTCGTTCGGCACGGTCATCGGCAAGGAAATTTTTGGCGGCACCGGCAAGAATTTCCTCAATCCGGCGCTGACCGGACGGGCCTTTTTGTATTTCGCCTATCCGGCGCAGCAGACCGGAGACACGATCTGGACCGCCGTCGATGGCTTCACCGGCGCGACGACACTCGGCATCGCCAAGCTCGGCGGTATCGAGGCCGTGCGCGAGACCGGGCTGACCTGGATGCACACCTTCATCGGCATCGAGCAAGGCTCGATCGGCGAGGTTTCGGCGCTGGCGATTCTCATCGGCGGTGCGTTCTTGATGCTCACTGGCGTCGCCAGCTGGCGGATCGTCGCCGGCATGGTTTTGGGTGCGATCGTCACCGCCCTGCTGTTCAACCTGTTCGGGTCCGATAAAAACCCGATGAGCAGCTTCCCCTGGTACTGGCACCTGACCGTGGGTGGCTTTGCCTTTGGTGCGATGTTCATGGCTACCGATCCGGTGTCCGCGGCGCACACGGACACCGGTCGCTGGATCTTCGGTGCGTTCTGTGGCGTGATGACGGTGCTCGTGCGCGTGCTCAATCCGGCCTTCCCCGAGTCGGTGATGCTGGCGATTCTGCTCGGCAACATCGTGGCGCCGCTGATCGACTATGCGGTGATCAAGGCCAACGTCGCGCGTCGTGCCCGGCGTCTGGCGGCGACCTGACGCCGGGACAGGAGTCATTCCAATGGCAGCAAAAGACAGTAAGGCCTATGCGTTGTGGGTCGCATTCGTCCTGTGCCTGGTCTGCTCGATGCTGGTGACCGCAGCGGCAATCGCGCTGCGCCCGATGCAGCAGGCAGCCAAGCTCGACGACAAGCGCAAGAACATTCTGCGCGTGGTCGGTCTGTACCAGGAGGGCATGGATATCGACCAGGCGTTCAAGCAGATCACGCCCAAGGTGATAGACCTCGACACCGGCGAGATCGTCGAGCAGATCGATCCGGCGACCTACGACCAGTACGCGGCGGCCAAGGATCCAGCCCAGGGTGGGCAGAAGATCCCTGGTGACGCCGACATCGCCAAGATCAAGTACCGGCCCCGCTACGCGACCGTTTATTTCCTCTATAACGCCGACGGGACGCCGCGCACCGTGATTCTGCCGATCAGTGGATACGGGTTGTGGTCGACGCTCTACGGTTTCTTGGCAGTCGAGGCCGACGGCAATACCGTCGTCGGAATCAATTTCTACCGGCATGCGGAAACGCCCGGCCTGGGCGGCGAGGTCGACAACCCAATGTGGAAAAAGCAGTGGACCGGCAAGAAGATTTACGACGAATCCGGCAAGGTCGCGCTGCATCTGGTCAAGGGCGGCGTCAACCCGGAGAATCCCGAGGCGGTGCATCAGGTCGATGCGCTCGCCGGCGCGACGCTGACCTCCAACGGGGTGACCTATCTGATCCAGTACTGGCTCTCCGACGCCGGTTTCAAGCCGTTCTTGCGCAAGCTCTCCGCCCAGCACTCGGCCGTGCGCACGGCCGGAGGTGAATGAATATGGCTGACGTCAACGCAAAGAAAATCCTGCTCGATCCGATCGCCGACAACAATCCGATCATCCTGCAGGTGCTCGGCATCTGTTCCGCGCTCGCCGTCACCAGCAAGCTCGAGACCGCGCTGATCATGTGCGTGGGCCTGACCGCGGTTACGGCTTTCTCGAACCTGTTTTACAGCCTGGTGCGTAATTTCGTGCCCGGCAGCATCCGCATCATTGCGCAGATGACCATCGCCGCCACGCTGGTCATTCTCGTCGACCAGACGCTCAAGGCCGTGGCTTACGAGCAATCCAAGCCGCTGTCGGTGTTCATCGGCCTGATCCTGACCAATTGCATCGTCATGGGCCGGCTCGAGGCCTATGCGCAATCCAATCCGCCGTTGCCGGCGTTTCTCGATGGGTTGGGCAACGGTTTGGGTTACTCGGCGATCCTGATCGTGCTCGCCGTGTTTCGCGAGCTGTTCGGCTCGGGCAAGCTGCTGGGCGTGGAAATCCTGCCGCTGGTGACCCAAGGCGGCTGGTACGTGCCCAATGGCCTGCTGCTGTTGCCGCCGTCGGCGTTCTTCCTGATCGGCATGATCATCTGGGCGGTGCGCACGTGGAAGCCGCAGCAGCAGGAAAAGCCCGCGTTCCGGATCCAGGCCGGTCAGATCCACGGCGTGGAGGCGCACTGAACATGGAACACTACATCAACCTCGCGATCCGCTCGCTGTTCGTCGAGAACCTCGCGCTGTCTTTCTTTCTGGGCATGTGCACTTTTCTGGCGATCTCGAAGAAGATCGAGACCGCGATGGGGCTGGGCATCGCGGTCATTGCCGTGCAGTCGTTGACGATGCCGCTCAACAATCTGCTGTGGCAGTACGTGCTCAAGCCCGATGCGCTCAAATGGGCCGGTCTTCCCGGCACGGACTTGAGCTTTCTCGGCCTGATCCTGTACATCGGCGTCATCGCCGCGAGCGTGCAAATTCTCGAGATGACCCTCGACAAGTACGTCCCGGCACTCTACAACGCGCTCGGCATCTTTCTGCCCCTGATCACGGTCAATTGCGCGATCCTCGGTGGCACGCTGTTCATGGTCGAGCGCGACTACACGTTCGCCGAGGCCTGTGTCTACGGCATCTCCTCGGGGGCGTCGTGGGCGCTGGCGATCGTGCTGCTCGCCGGGGTGCGGGAAAAACTCAAGTATTCGGATGTGCCGGCCGGACTGCAGGGTCTGGGCATCGCCTTCATCTCTGCGGGTCTTCTGGCTTTCGGCTTCATGGCCTTCTCCGGTCTTCAGCTCTAGGACGCACTCGACATGCTTCTCGAAATCGGCCTGGGTGTCGCCGTCTTCGTCGGCGTCATTTTGACGCTCGTTCTCGTGATCCAGGTTGCCAAGGACAAGCTGGTTCCGGCGGGTAACGTCAAGCTCCTCATCAACGGCGAACGCGAACTGGAAGTGCCGGTCGGCGGCAAGCTGCTGCAGACGCTCGCCGGATGCGGGCTATACGTACCCTCGGCCTGCGGCGGCGGCGGTTCCTGCGCGCAGTGCCGGGTCAAGGTGCTCGAAGGCGGCGGCAACATTCTGCCCACCGAGCTCAACCACATCACCAAGCGCGAGGCGCGTGAGGGTCATCGTCTGTCGTGCCAGGTGGCGGTCAAGCAGAACATGAGAATCGAGATCCCGGAGCACGTCTTCGGGGTCAAGAAATGGGAGTGCACGGTGCGCTCCAACCGCAATGTCGCCACTTTCATCAAGGAACTGGTACTGGAGCTGCCGCCCGGCGAGCGTGTGAACTTCCGCGCCGGCGGTTACATCCAGATCCAATGTCCGCCGCATGTCGTGGAATACAAGAATTTCGACATCGAGCCGCAGTTTCGCGGTGACTGGGACAAGTTCAATCTCTGGCAGTACGAGTCGGTGGTCACCGAGCCCGTCGAACGCGCTTACTCGATGGCCAACTACCCAGAGGAGCTGGGCATCATCATGCTCAATGTGCGGATCGCCAGTCCTCCGCCCAAGATGCCGCATGTCCCACCCGGCAAGATGTCGAGCTACATCTTCAGCCTCAAACCGGGCGACAAGGTCACGATTTCCGGCCCGTTTGGCGAGTTTTTCGCCCGCGACACCGACAAGGAGATGGTTTTCGTCGGCGGCGGTGCGGGCATGGCGCCGATGCGCAGCCATATCTTCGATCAGCTCAAGCGCATCAAGACGCAGCGCAAGATCACGTTCTGGTACGGCGCCCGCAGCAAGCGCGAGATGTTCTACGTCGAGGATTTCGACCGGCTCGCGGCCGAGCACCCCAACTTTACCTGGCATGTGGCGCTGTCCGAGCCCCTGCCGGAGGACAACTGGACCGGCTACACGGGTTTCATCCACACCGTGTTGTACGAGAACTATCTCAAGCACCACAAGGCGCCGGAAGACTGCGAGTACTACCTGTGCGGTCCGCCGGTGATGAACGCGGCCGTGATCAAGATGCTGCTGGATCTCGGCGTCGAGCGTAAGGACATCATGCTCGACGACTTCGGCGGATGAGCGCGCGCAGATCCGCAGCAGCCACGGCCGGCAGGTGTCTGCTGCCCGGGTGGATGCCTTGCAAGCGCGATTGACTGGCGCGACACTCACGCCATGCTGGCCACCTTTCTCGTTGTCCTGGTGTTGTTCAGCCTCGCGCTGCTGGGGCTCGGGATCGGCTGGCTCGTGCGTGGGCGCGAGCTCAAGGGAACTTGCGCCAGCCAGGCCGCCTTCACCGGCGGTACCTGCGAGGTCTGTGGCAAGACGCAAGGTTGCGGCGAGCCGTCGTCGCGGCGTTGAAGGGGGCTTGCATGCTGCATTCGATCTCGGTGAGAGACTACATGGCGGAGAGCCTGCTGACGTTCACTCCGGACATGGACGTGATGACGGCGATCCACCTGCTCTGCGAAAAGGGCTATTCCGGCGCACCGGTTCTCGACAATCTCGGCAACATCGTCGGCATTCTCTCCGAGCACGATTGCCTGAAAGTGGCGATCCACGCCAGTTACCACGGCGTGATGGGGGGGCGCGTCGGTGATTTCATGTCAAAAAATCCGGTCACCGTCGATGCCGAGACGAGCATCCTCGAAGTCGCCAAGATGTTTCTCGAAATGCCCTACCGCCGCTATCCAGTGGTCGAGGACAACCGCCTGGTCGGTCTGATTTCGCGCACCGACGTGCTGCGCGCCATCGACGCGATCAACGACAGTTCCAACGCATGATGGCGCGCCGCCGCGCGCTGCGGCTGGCGGCTTCCGCCAGAAGCGGGTTGGTGCCGGCGCGGTGGTCTTTTCGCCGATGATGATTTCGCATACCGTTAGCGCCGTTTGCGGTTCAAGCAGGCGCTGGCGTTTTCTGATCCGGCCATCACGGCATCCATGAGCACGGTCGATATCTTCAAGCAGCTGGCCAGCGTCAATCCCGGCGAGGCGCTGTACCGGCGTCTGGTCACTCCCGAGATCGAAGCGCTGTTCGCGCGCATCCCCAAACCAGTCGGCAGCTTCGGCTACGACCCGTGGGGCTACAACGAGAATGCCGCCAAGCTCGCGGTCGGGATCTTCAGGTGGCTGTACGAGCATTATTTTCGTGTGACCGCACACGGGCTGGAGCACGTCCCGCCCCAAGGGCGAGTGCTGATCGTGCCGAACCACTCCGGGCAATTGCCACTCGACGGTGTGCTGATCGGCTATGCGCTGGCGACCAATCCGCACGGGCCGCGTGCCGCGCGGGCGATGATCGAACGTTTCTTCCCCACCGTGCCCTGGCTCGGCAACTGGTTGAACGCGGTCGGGGCGGTCATCGGCGATCCGCTCAACTGCAGCAAGATGCTCGAGCAGGAAGAGGCCATCATCGTCTTCCCCGAGGGCGTGCGCGGCTCCGGCAAGCTCTACAAGCAGCGTTACCAGCTGCAGCGCTTCGGCAACGGGTTCATGCACCTGGCCTTGCAGCACAGGGCACCGATCGTGCCGGTCGGTGTCGTCGGCTGCGAGGAGACCATGCCGTCGTTTGCCAACATCGCGCCACTGGCGCGGCTGCTCGGGCTGCCTTACGTCCCACTGGGGCCCTTGCTGCCCTTGCCGGCACGCGTCTATCTGTACTTCGGCGAGCCGATGGTCTTCGAGGGTAGCGCAAAGAGCGAGGAAGAGGTGAATGCACGCGTCGAGCAGGTCAAGGAGCGCATCCGCGAGCTGATCGCACGTGGGCTCAAGGAACGCCAGCAGATCTTTTGAGGCCGCGATGCCCAGATCCGTCTCTCACAAAAAGACCGTGCTCGTCACCGGCGCCGCCGGGTCGCTGGCCCAGCGCGTGATCGCGCGCCTGCACGATCGCTACGACATCGTCGCCGTGGATTTCCGCCGCAAGGTCGAAACCGACGCTGGCATCCCCTCGTACAAGGTCGATACGTACAAGCGCGGCTTCGAGGACATTTTCCGCAACCACCGAATCGATGCGGTCATCCACATCGGTCGTATGTTCGCGCACGAGTCCGACCGCCAGCGACGGTACAACGCGAACGTCCTCGGGACCAAGAAACTGCTGGAGCTGTGCCGCAAGTATGGCGTCGGCCAGGTCATCATCCACTCGACGTATTTCGTCTATGGGGCCTCGGCCTACAACCCGGCGCTGCTCGACGAGGATGCGCCGCTCAAGGCCAGCGAGGTCACCCAGGATCTGGTCGATTCGGTCGAGCTGGAAAGCCTCGCGCAGATCTATCTGTGGAAATACCCCGAGCTGCACATCACGATCCTGCGGCCGTGCAACGTTCTGGGCCCCGGCGTGCGCAACACCATGTCGCTGCTGCTGTCGCGGCCGGTCGTGCCGGTGCTGATCGGATTCTCGCCGCTGATGCAGTTCCTGCACGTCGATGACATGGCCGATGCAATGGTCCTGGCCTTTGAGCACAACCGGCCCGGGATTTACAACGTCGCCCCCGATGATTGGGTGGCTTACCAAGTCGCGGTCCAACAGTGCGGCTGCCGGCGGCTGCCGGTGCCGAGCATCCCGCCAGTGTTACCCAAACTGATCAGCAATGCGCTGAACTGGAATGCCTTCTTTCCACCCTACCTGATCAATTACTTCAAGTACCCGGTGATCATCGACGGCCGCCATTTTCGCGAAACCTTCGGCTGGAGGCCGCGGCGCAATCTCAACGACATCTTCAGCTATTACCGCAAGGCCAAGCTTTTGGCCTGAAGGGGCGTTTCATAGACGCAGCAGATCGCAAGGCCAGGCAAATTTCATTGTCTTTCGTAACCGCCAGCCATCTAAACTGCACATTCTCCGGAACAGGAGTCGGACATGGCCAAGGACAAACCCGTCAAGCCGCCCAAGATCGACATTGGCATCGACAAGGACACCCGGGCGCGTATCGCCCAGGGGCTTTCCCGCCTGCTCGCCGACGAGTACACGCTCTATCTCAAGACCCATAACTTCCACTGGAACGTCACCGGTCCGATGTTCAACACGCTGCATCTGATGTTCGAGCAGCAATACCTGGAGGCGGCCACCGCGGTCGATCTCGTCGCCGAGCGCATCCGGGCACTGGGTTTCCCGGCGCCGGGAACCTACAAGCAGTACGCGGCGCTGTCTTCGATCGAGGAAGTGGACGGCGTGCCCGAATGGCGCGAGATGGTCGCCCAGCTCGTGAAAGGTCATGAAACCTGCGTGCGCACCGCGCGCGAGATTTTTCCGCTGGTCGATGAGGCGCATGACGAGCCGAGCGCGGATCTGCTCACCCAGCGCATGCAGGTGCACGAAAAGACGGCGTGGATGCTGCGCAGCCTGCTCGAGTGACGCGTCCTGTCGCCGCCCCCCGGCTGGACGCCACGGCCGGGCCTTTGCTGGCGGTCCGCCAGCTCAGAATCCAGCACCGGTTGCCGCGGGCGCATCCGTTCGCGCGTCCGCGTTATCTGCGCGCGGTCGATGAGCTGAATTTCAACCTGCACGCAGGGGAGACGCTGGCGCTGGTCGGCGAATCGGGCTCCGGCAAATCGACGCTCGCGCGCGCCCTGCTCGGCGTGCAGCCGGTCAGCAGCGGCTCGATCCGCTTCGACGGGCATGAGCTGGTCGGGCTGGATCGCCGCGGCTGGCAGCCGCTGCGCCGACAGATCCAGATGGTGTTCCAGGATCCGCAGGGCAGCCTCGACCCGCGCATGCGCGTTGCGCAGATCGTCGCCGAGCCGCTCGTGTATCTGTGTCCCGAGCTCGATGCCGCCGAACGCCGGCACCGCGTCGAGCAGACGCTCGAACGCGTCGGCCTGGGCCCGGAGATGCTCGAATGCTATCCGCGCCAGCTCTCCGGCGGGCAGTGCCAGCGCGTCGGCATCGCGCGCGCCTTGGTGTGCGGTCCGCGGCTGCTGATCTGCGACGAGGCGGTGGCGGCGCTCGATGCCGTGACGCAGGCCCAGGTCTTGCAACTGCTGCGCGAGATCCAGATGCAAACCGGCATGGCGATGTTGTTCATCACCCACGATCTCGCCATCGCCCGCCAGATCAGCGATCGCGTGCTGGTGATGTATTACGGCCGTCTCATGGAACAGGCGCCGACCCGCACGCTGTTCGCGGCGCCGCGGCACCCCTATACCAGGGCCTTGCTGGCGTCGGTCCCGGGTGTCGATCCGGCGCAGCGCGCCGCGCTGTTGCGCCCTGGTGCGGCACCGGATACCAGCGTACCTTCGACCGGCTGCCTGTTCGCGGCGCGTTGTCCGATGGCCGACGAACAATGTCTGCGCCGCGTGCCCCCCGTCCATCGCCTGCGCGACGGCAGCGCGGTGGCCTGTCACTACATCGCCGAAGCCTGGGTACCGCCGACGAAGGCGGCCTGAGCATGCCCAGGCTAGGCCGAGCAGGCCGGTTTTTTGCCGGCAGCGCGCGCCTGTTCGTACAGCGGCGTCACGCGCGGCAAGTTGCGTTCCAGATCGTGGATGCGTGTGTCGGGCGAGGGGTGGGTCGAGAGCAGTTCCGGCGGGGCGCCGCCCCCCGCTTTCTGCATGTTGACCCAGAGCCTGGGTGCTTCTGCCGGGTCGAAGCCGGCCCGCGCCATCAACTGCTGGCCGAGGATGTCGGCCTCGCTCTCGTCGCCGCGCGAATAGGGCAGCAGCAACAGCAGGTTGGCACCCAGCCCGATCATGTCGGGTGACAATCCCGTCGTCGCCGCCAGCACCGACACCCCCAATTGCGCGGCGATCTCGTTGGACACCCGCGCCGCCGAGTGTCCGGCGAGCACGTGCGCGACCTCATGGCCGATCACGGCGGCGAGCTGATGCTGATTGGCGGCGACCTTGAGCAGCCCGGTATAGACACCGATCTTGCCGCCAGGCAGGGCAAAGGCGTTGACCTCTTGGGATTCGAACACCTGGATCTCCCATTCCCCGCCGGTTTCCCGCGTGATCGCCTGCGCGACGCATTGGACATAGGCATTGGTCTTGCGATCCTGCGTCGGCGGTGTCTTCGATTTGAGCGACTGGAACGCGGCCGCGCCCATCTGCGCCATTTCCTGGTCGGAAACGAGCTTGAGCTGGCGCCGGCCCGTCGGCGAGGTCGTGCAGGCGGCGATGACGGCACCGGCGACGATCGCTGCGACGGCAGCGCGAAAGGCAAAAGCACAAGACATGCCACTCTCCCGGAAACAGCATTGCCGGATGCGAATGATAGTGGAGGCGGCGCAAACCCGGCGTGGAACGGTGCTGCGCGGGCGGTGGGTTTCCACGGTTCACGGCCAGCGCGCAATCCGGCTACAGTAACGGCGGGTGCGAACCCAGGGGATGCGGCAGGAGGGGGTTGATTCCAATCCCGCCGCAGGATGAGGCGGCTGTGGCCGTCAGGCTTGAAGAAGGTCTATCGGTATGGGAAATCGTGAGACGGGTAGGGTGAAGTGGTTCGACAACGCCAAGGGCTACGGGTTCATCCAGCGTGGCGCCGGGCAGGAGGACGTGTTCGTCCACTTCCGTCAGATCGTGGGAGAAGGCTACCGCACGCTGCAGGAGGGCCAGCAGGTCGAGTTCAGCGTCGTCCGCGGACAAAAAGGTCTGCAGGCCGAGCAGGTCTCGGTGATCGGCTGAATGTATTGCGGGCCGCATACGAAAGGCCGGGCATCTGCCCGGCCTTTCGCGTTAGGGGCCTCAGCCGCCGAGCAGGGCTTTCATGCCCGCGCTCGATACGCTGGTGCCGCCCAGCGACCAGCCGCCATCGACCGGGATCACCGCGCCCGTGACATAGCTCGCGTACGGGCTCGCCAGCCACAGGCAGCAGTGGGCGATGTCGTCCTTGCTGCCGAAGCGCTTGAGCGGCACTGAGTCAGTGACGATTTGTTCCAGTTGCGGCGTCGGCGCCAGCCGTTTCATGCCCTCGGTGTCTTTGATCGGGCCTGGCACGACCGAGTTGATGCGCACGCCCAGTGGCCCCCATTCCATTGCGCCGACGCGCGTCACCATGTCGACGCCGGCCTTGGCCGCGCACACGTGCATCTGCAGTTCCATCGGGTTGTAGGCCTGCGGCGCCGAGATGTTGATGATGCTCGCGCCGGGTTTGCGCAGCAGCGGAAAGCCGGCGCGCAGGACATGGAAGGTTCCGAGCAAATCGATTTCGACGACGGCGCGGAAACCGTTGGATGAGATTCCCAATGCCGGCGCCGGGAAGTTGCCGGCGGCACCGGAGATGAGAACGTCGATCTCGCCATGCGCTGCGTGCGCAGCCTTGAGCGCTGCCTCGGTCTTGGCGTAGTCGCGCACGTCTGCGGCGAAGCCGGACACGGCGCCGCCGTGCGCCTTGAGCGCTGCGACTGCGGCATCCACTTTGTCCTGCGAGCGCGACAGTACGCTCACGGCAGCACCGCAGCGCGCGAACGCATGTGCGATGCCCAGATTGATGCCGCTGGTGCCGCCGGCGACGAAGACATGCTGGCCTGTGAAATCGAACATCGGATGCTCCTGTGGTGTGGATGAGGTGAGTGGGTCGACCGTACGCAAGATGCACGAGGCGCGCGATCCGGATGCGACGACGCCCGCTTCATTCGCGCACGCACGCGGTGTACGGCTACTCTTGCAGAAGGTCGGGTTGCGGCATGGGCTGCGCGAGAATCAATTGGACACTGGCTAGGGTTCCAGGCGCTCGATTAGCCAGAGGGTATTTTCGCGCCGGTAGCGCAGGCGGTCATGCAGGCGGCCGGCGCGGCCCTGCCAGAATTCCACCGTGTGCGGACGCACGAGATAGCCGCCCCAATGCTCGGGCAAGGGCACGTCGCGCCCGGCATAGCGCGCGGCATTTTCTTCATAACGGCGATCCAGTTCCTCGCGGCTGGCGACGACCTCACTCTGGCGTGAGGTGAGCGCGCCGAGCTGCGATTCGCGCGGTCGCCGTGCGAAATACTGCTGCGCCAGCTCGCGCGGCAGGCGCTCGGCGAGCCCTTCGATGCGGACCTGGCGCTCCAGGCGGTCCCACCAGAACACCAGTGCCACGTGCGGATTTTCGGCCAGCTCGCGCGCCTTGCGTCCGGCATGACTGGTGTAAAACGTCAGTCCGCCATCGTGAAAGCCTTTGAACAGCACGACGCGGGCCGACGGGCGACCCGCGCGATCCGCGGTGGCCAGAGTCATCGCCGTGGGTTCGATCATGCCGGCATTTTGTGCGTCGGTGAGCCAGCGTTCGAGCTGGACCAGCGGATCGGCTGCGAGATCGGCTTTGCGCAGGGGCGGATTCTTCGTGTATTGCGGCATGACGCGGTCCGGCGATTTCGGCGAAACTTCCGTCCATTCATTGTCGCGCCACTCAAGACGAGGAGTCGAACATGTCCGCTTTCAAGGCCCTGCGTGTGCACGCCCAGGACAAGACCACGCAAGCCCGGATCGAGCAGATCGGCATCGATGATCTCTCCGCCGGTGAAGTCGTCGTGCGCGTGGCCTGGAGCGGCATCAACTACAAGGATGCCCTAGCTGTCACCGGCAAGGGCCGCATCCTGCGCAGCTATCCGAAAGTTCCCGGCATCGATTTGTCCGGCGTCGTCGAATCCAGCCACGATCCGCGCTACAAGCCCGGCGACAAGGTCGTGGTCACCGGCTGCAACATTGGCGAGGTACTCGACGGCGGCTATGCGCAGTTCGCGCGCCTGCCGGCGACCGTGCTGGTGCCGCTGCCGCCGGGTTTGAGTCTGCGCGAGGCAATGGCGATCGGTACCGCCGGATTCACGGCGGCTTTCGCGCTCAAGCGCATGCTCGAAAATCACCAGACCCCACAGCTGGGGCCGATCGCGATCACCGGCCCGACCGGTGGCGTCGGCTCGATCGCCATCGATTTGTTCAAACGCGCCGGCTTCACCGTGCATGCCATCACCGGCAAGGCCGGCGAGGCCGACTCTTATCTCCGGCAGCTCGGTGCCGACGAAATCGTCTCGCGCCAGGCCCTGGCCCTGGGCACCAAGCCGCTCGAGTCCGCCGTATGGGGCGGTGCCGTCGACAACCTCGGCGGCGAGATGCTGGCCTGGCTGACGCGCACGACGCGTCCCTGGGGCAATATCGCGAGCATCGGCCTTGCGCAATCCGCCGAGCTGCACACCACGGTGATGCCGTTCATCCTGCGCGGTGTCTCGCTGCTGGGCATTCACTCCGTCGAATGTCCGCGTGCGTGGCGCGAGGCGCTTTGGCAGAAGCTCTCCGGCGAGTGGAAGCCGCGCATCCTCGACCGCCTCGTGACCCGTGAGATCGGGCTCGACGAAGTGCCCGCGGCCTGCGCCGAGCTGATTGCCGGACGCGTGATCGGGCGCACCCTCGTGCGCATTGCCGGCGGCGACTGACAGCCTGGGCGCAGGCTCACAGATACGGCGAGAACAGCCAGAACAGAGCGTCGCGCAGCCGCGCCGGCAATGAGCGGCCGTTGATTTCGGCCAGATGGATTTCGCGCGCGCGTGCGCGCACCGCGCTGCAGTGCGCGGCAAGTGTCTGCGCGAGACTGCGGTCGTAGATCTCGACGCCGAGCTCGAAATTGAGCTTGAGGCTGCGTGCATCGAGATTGGCGCTGCCGATCAGCGCATAGGCACCATCGACGACGAGCAGCTTGCTGTGGCAAAACGGTGGCGGCTGGTAGCAGATGCGCACGCCAAAGCGCAGCAGCTCGCCGAGCATGTTGCGCGTCGCCCAGTCCACGAACGGCAGGTTGCTTTTCTCGGGCAGGATCACCTGCACATCGACGCCGCGCAGCGCCGCGCCCTGCAGTTCGCTGATCATCTCGTTGGGCGGGAGGAAGTACGGCGTCATGATCTGCACCTCGCGTCGCGCCGCGGAGATGGCGGACTGCATGATCAGCGCGAGATGGTCGAAGTCCTCGTTGGGGCCGTCGATGATGACCCGGCAGATCGCACCCGGATCGTCCACGGCGGTGGCGCGCGGCGGACGCTGCCACTCGGGCTTGCCGCACAGCCGCCAGTCATCGGCGAAGGCCTGGGCGAGCTGGTCGAGAACCGGACCGCGGATCTCGAAATGCAGATCGACGGCCGGATTGGGGGCGCCGCCGTCGCCGAGAACGTGCCGCCGGCCGATGTTCATGCCGCCGCTGAAACCCACCGTGCCATCGACGAGCAGCAGCTTGCGGTGATTGCGCAGATTCACATGCAGGGACGGCGGGAGCAGGCGCAGCGGATTGAACATCGCGCAATCGATGCCGCGCGCGCGCAGTACGCGCGTGATCGGCACCAGCGAGTAGTGCTGGCCGAATCCGTCGATCATCACGCGCACGTCGACGCCGCGTGCGCGCGCGCGATCGAGCGCATCGACGAAGCGCTGGCCGATCGCATCGTTGTCGAAGATGTAGGTGGCCAGGGCTACCGAGTGGCGAGCCTGTTCGATGGCTGCGAGCATCCGGGGATAGGCCTGATCGCCGTTGTGCAATGGCTCGATGCGGTTACCGCCGAGCAGGGGCAGGCGGGTGAGGGTGTCGGCGGTGCGCGTGACCTCGTCGAGCCATGGCGGGATGTGCGCGCCTGCGGTGTGCGGATGATGGCGCACGTCGTCGGGATGCAGCACGCCGTGCTCGCCGGGGCGGCGCGATTCCAGCCCGAGCCGCTGCGCGCGCGTCTGCAGACGGTTGATGCCGAAGATGAAATACAGCGCCGGGCCGGCAAACGGGAACAGCCAGCACACTGCGATCCAGCCCCAGGCCGTGCGCGGATCGCGGCGGCTGAGCAAGGCATGGCCGGCGGCATAGAGCGCGAACAGCAGCCCGAGCGGGAACAGGATTCCCGATTCGTCGAGCCGCAGCAGCATCGGCAGCAGGGTGTCCAGCACGCTTCTCCAGGCAATCGGCTACACGCGGCCTGGCAGTGTAGCGGCAAGCATCGCGTGCCTCAGAGTGGGCGCAGCCTGATTTCGGTGGCGACGGGCAAATGGTCCGACAGCCGGGTGTCGAGCACGTGGGTGGTGTGCGCATCCACGCCTGGTGTCACCAGCACATGGTCGATGCTGCGGACCGGACGCCAGCTCGGATACGTCGGCTCGCTGTGCACCGGGCGCAGGCCGATGCGCTGCAAGGCGGGATGACGGACCAGTTCCGACGGTTCGCAGTTGAGATCACCCATCAGCACGGTGCCGCCATGCGGATCGGCAAGGCTGGCCAGATAATCGAGCTGACGTTTGCGCGAGCTGCGTCCGAGCGAAAGATGCGCGACCATCACGTGCAGCGGGGCATGACCTGGCGCGCATAGCCGTGCTTCCAGCACGCCGCGCCCGGGCAGACGCCCCGGCAGCGGATGGTGGCGCACATCGTGCAGCGGGTGATGCGACAGAAAGCCGAGGGCATGTTGAGCGAAAGGACCGAGATCGCGGTTGATCGCGGCGTGCCAATGGGTAAAACCGGCGCGCCGCGCCAGATATTCGATCTGGTTGATCTGTGCGGTGCGCAGGCTGCCGGCGTCGGCTTCCTGTAGGGCGACCACGTCAAAGCCTGCCACCAGCTCGGCGATGCGGTCGAGGTTGCGACGCGCACTGCGCGAGGGCAGCACGTGACGCCAGGCGCCGGTGACGTAATGCCCGTAATGGGCAGTGGGCATGCCGACCTGAATATTGAGCGTCAGCACCCGCACCCGGTGGGGTGCGGCACTCAAGCCATCGGCGACAGATTCGGCAGCGTGCACGGGGTCCATTATCCGCAGCTTAGGCCTGGCGCCAAGTCCGGCGCCCGGCTGGCGGATGAGCGGCCGCTATGCCCGGCACGGATAGCAGCGGCAGATCATCTGGGCAGCGGGAGTGCCGCCCCGAAATCGCTCACCGCGGCAGGCGCAGCCCGATCCGCGTGGGCTGGTCGCCATCGACCGCGCGCACGATCAGCTCCAGTTCGCCAAGACGCAGACGATCGCCGATGACGGGATGGGGCAGATGCTGACGCAGCAGTGCGCCGACACTGCGGCCCTGAGCATCGGGCGGAAGAGGCAGGTCGTAGATTTGGCACAGCGCTTCGAGCGAGGCCTCGGCATCGATGACGAATTCCCCGAAGAAGCGGCTTGCGGCGGGCTCCTGCGCCGTTTCGAACAACCGGTCGAGGGCAGGTAGCTGCCTCTGTGGTGTCAGCAGCGAGATGTAATCACCCGCCTGGAGCTGCCCCCAGGCGCGGTGATCGAGCATGGTGCCGGCGCGCGAGACGCCGAGCACGCGCACCAGCGCCGGCAGCGGCAGATCCCTGGGGCGCAACCCGATCAGCGCGCTGTTGCGCGCGATCCGGTAACTGACCACTTCGAAGCCGGTTTGTCCGGGCAGGTCGAGATCCACGCGGTGGATGCGCGCCGACGTGGCCGGCACCTGCAGCCCGAGCAGGCGCGCCGCCCAGGCCACCGTCGATCCCTGGACGATGAGCGAGACCAGCACGATGAAGAAGGCGGCGTTGAAGAACAGCGGCGCGTGCTCGAGTCCGGCGAGCCACGGGAAAGTGGCGAGCACGATCGGCACCGAGCCACGCAGTCCGACCCATGCGATATAAACCTGCTCGCGCAGCGGGAACCGGAACGGCAGCAGGCTGACGAACACCGAGACCGGGCGGGCGATGAGAATCAGCACGAGCGACAGCAGCAGACCGGGGATGGCGAGCGGCAGCAGCTCGTTGGGCGACACCAAAAGGCCCAGGATCACGAACATGCCGATCTGCGCCATCCACGCGATGCCGTCGTGAAAGCGGCGGATGCTGGCGGCGGCGCGCAGCTCGCGGTTGCCGATGAACAACCCGGCCAAATACACGGCCAGAAAGCCGCTGCCGCCGACGAGCGCAGTGGCGCCGAAGATGAGCATGCCGCCGAACAGCGCGAGCAGCGGATAGAGCGAATCGCTCAGCGGCAGGCGGTTGATGGCGTAAACCAGCAATTTGCCGCCACCCAAGCCCAACAAGGCGCCGAGCACGCCTTGTTGGGCCAGCATTGCCAGCGCATCACCGATGCCGAAGCTGTCGGGCGCCTGCAGATAGCCGATCAGGGCCAGTGTCAGGAACACCGCCATCGGATCGTTGCTGCCGGATTCGATCTCCAGCGTCGAGCCGACGCGCTGGTTCAGCGAGACCGACTGGGTACGCAGCAGCGAGAACACCGCGGCGGCGTCGGTGGAGGCGACGATCGCGCCGATCAAAAAACCCTCGGCCAGGGACAGGCCGAGCAACCGTGCGGCCGCCACGCCCGTGATCGCGGCCGTCAGCAGGACGCCGACCGTGGCCAGACTCAACGCCGGTCGCAGCGCGACCCGGAAGTTCTCGATCGGTGTACGCAGGCCGCCATCGAACAGCACGACGGCCAATCCGGCGGTCGCGGCCAGGTTGGCGAGCGCGTAGTTCTCGAACTGGATGCCGCCGGGGCCGTCCTCGCCGGCGAGCATGCCGATGACCAGAAACACCAGCAGCAGCGGGACGCCCAGCCGCGGCGTGATCGTGCTCGCCAGGATGCTGACCAGGAACAACAGCGCGGCGAGGAAAATGAGCTGGTTGACGAATTCCATGATGATCCGCAGTGTAGCCGCAGAGCCGTGGCCAGCGGCGTAGCCCTGATCACCCACTCTGGGCTTGAAAGAGACGCTGCGGCTATACTCTGCGCCCCTTCAGGGGCGTCTTTATCCGGGAGCTCGCAGTGGATCACAAGGACCACGACAAGGTCTTCTTCGTCAATTTCGGCGCGGTCATGGCCGCACTGTTCGGCATTTTCTTCGTCTGCATCTTCGCCGCGAGGCTGATCGCTTCGAGCGGTGACCAGGCTCCCCGTCCCGAGCAGCTCGCGTCGATCGCCGAGCGCATCAAGCCGATCGGGACGGTCGTCACCGATCCAGCGGCACTGGTCAAGACCAGCGCTCCGGCGGTCGCGCGGGCGCCGATGACCGGCGAGCAGGTCAACGCCAAGCTCTGCGCCGGCTGCCACGGCGCGGGCGTGCTCGGCGCGCCCAAGATCGGCGACAAGGCCGCCTGGGCTGCGCGCCTGAGCGCGGCTGGCGGTCTTGATGCGCTGGTGTCGCATGCAATCCGCGGCAAGAACGCGATGCCCCCCAAGGGCGGCGATCCCAGTCTGAGCGACGACGAGGTCCGTGCCGCTGTGGAGTTCATGCTCAAACAATCGGGCGTTTGAAGCCAGGCCACCGGCGCTTGACCGGCTCCACCCTTAGGCGCGCCTACTTGAAACGGGTGCGCGGAAGTGGCGCTGCTGCGCCATACCGGGGCAAATTGGTCGATAGGCGGTGCATCGCGCGCCATCTGCGTGCATTGCTGCATCATACGGGTGCGCGCTTGCGATGGCGGATCGGCTGTGACGCTGCCGCGTGGCACTTTTCGAATCTGGCATGACCCTTGCGTTGGTTCGACGGGGCCGCGGCAGTGCACGCGTGCCGGGGCTTCGTCCAAATCATTGACAGGGGCTTTCAGATGACTTTGAAACGTTCGGTGGTGAGCGCCGCGGTGCTGGGTGCGGCGGTGTTTTCGGGCGGTGTGTCGGCGGGCGTCAGTGTCAACGTGGGCGCTGTCAGCGAGTACATATTCCGCGGCATCCCGCAGACAGGTGGATCGGCGGTCCAGGGAGGGATCGATTACGCGCATGACTCCGGTTTTTATGTCGGCACCTGGGCGTCCAACATCGGCTTCGGCGGCGGTACCGAGCAGGATCTGTATGCCGGCTTCGGCGGCGAAGTCGGCGGGGTGTCCTATGATGCGCGTATCACCTACTACTGGTACCCAGAAGAAGACGAGGTCTCTGCAGAGCTGAGCACGCTCGAGTTCGGATTCACCGTCGGCTACGGTCCGGTTTCGCTCGGTTATTCATATGCTGATGAAAACAATTTTTTCATCGGTGACGGCAACGGCAAGGAAGCGGGTTATCTGCAGCTTTCCGGCTCATTCCCGATCATCGCCGACAAGCTGAGTTTTGATGCCAGCATTGGTTTTTATCACGGGGATGAAATCGAGCGGTTCCTGACGTCGATCGGCAGCACCGACGATACCTACATGGACTACAAGATCGGACTAACCGCTACTCTGGACGCTGGCTTTTCGGCGACATTCCAATACATCATGACAGACATCGAGGCCCCTGGTTCCGATGACGAACCAAAGTTTGTCATGGGTCTGTCCAAGAGCTTTGATCTTTAAGGTTTCAGCAGTCGCAATAAACGAAAAGGCCGCCAGAAGCGGCCTTTTTCGTTTAGCCATCGGCTTGCTCGAGCGCGCGGTAGCGCAAGGCCTCGGCGGCATGGGCGGCGCTCACGGTTGTGGCGCCGTCCAGATCGGCCAACGTGCGCGCAACGCGCAGACAGCGGTGATACGAACGCGCGGTCAGCAGATGGCGGGCGAACGCGGCCTGCAGCAAGGCCTCGGCATCTGCCGACGGGCGCGCATAACGCTCGAGCGCCTGTCCGGCTAGCTGGGCGTTCACGCAACCCTGCCGTTTGAGCTGGATGTGCCGCGCCGCTTCGACGCGTGCGCGCACGCGCGCGCTGCTCTCCGCCGGTGCTGCGGCGCGGCCGAGCTGTGCGGCTTCGACGCGCGGCACGAAGATTTGCACATCGATGCGGTCGAGCAGCGGTCCGGAAATCTTGGCGCGGTAGCGCTGGATCTGATCCGGCGTGCATCGGCACTTGCCGGAGGGATCGCCGAGCCAGCCGCAGGGACAGGGATTCATCGCCGCGACGAGCTGGAAACGCGCCGGGAAGTCGGCTTGACGCGCGGCGCGTGACAGGGTGATGCGGCCGCTTTCCAGCGGCTCGCGCAGCACTTCGAGCGTGCGCCGGTCGAATTCCGGTAGCTCGTCGAGGAACAGCACGCCGTGGTGGGCGAGCGTGATCTCGCCGGGGCGCACGTCGCTACCGCCCCCGACGAGGGCCACGCCGGAGGCCGTGTGGTGCGGTGCGCGGTACGGCCGGTGCCCCCAGTTGCGTACGTCGAAGCCGCCGCGGCCGATGGAGGCGACGGCTGCGACTTCGAGGGCCTCCTCATTGGTCAGCGGCGGCAAGATGCCGGGCAGGCGTTGCGCGAGCATGGATTTGCCGGCCCCTGGCGGTCCGACGAGCAACAGCGAGTGACCACCGGCGGCGGCGATTTCGAGGGCACGCCGCGCCTGTGCCTGGCCGCGGACGTCGGCGAGATCGGGCGCCGCCGCTGCAATGGCGGGCTGTGCCATCGGCACCGCCGGCACCGGGGCAAGCGCGTTGTCATGCATGGCCATGCACAGCTCGCCCAGATGGGCGGCGGCGTAGACGCGCGCCCTGGGTGCAAGACAGGCCTCGGCGGCATTGGTTTGTGGGACCAGCAGCGCATGACCGGCCTGCGTTGCCCGCAGGGCCGCGGGCAGGGTGCCCGGCACACCCCGCAAGGCGCCCGAAAGAGCCAGCTCGCCGAGGATCTCGATGCCGGCGAGACGCTGCGCCGGGATCTGCCCGGAGGCGGCCAGAATGCCCAGTGCGATCGCGAGATCGAAGCGCGCGCCGTCCTTGGGCAGATCCGCGGGCGCGAGATTGCAGGTGATGCGCTGCACCGGAAAGCGGTAACCGCAGGTTGTGATGGCGGCCTTGACGCGGTCCTTGGCTTCGCGCACGGCCGCTTCGGGCAGGCCGACGATGTTCAGCCCGGGCAACCCCGGTGCCAGATGCACCTCGACGGTGACGAGATCGGCTTCGAGCCCGTTCTGGGCGCGCGACAAGACGGTCGCGAGCTGCGTCATGCCCCTCCCTCGCTCTAGGTACGTGCGAATACGTGCGCGGACGATCCTAGCCGTCCGCGGCAGCGGCGTCACGGCACGAGTGTGACCGCATCGGCAGGCAGACGTGGTGTGCTAGCGCTGGGCGAGTTTTTGTTCCAGCGCGGCGAGGCGGCGCTCCAGTGCGCCGAGCTTGGCCTGTGTGCGGGCGAGCAGCTCGGCCTGCGCGTCGAAGCGTTCGCGCGAGACCAAATCCCATTTTTCGAGGTTCGCGCGCAGCACGGCGCGGAAATTGTCTTCGAGTTCGCGGCGCAGGCCTTTGAGGCTGGGCGGCAGAATCTGCGCGAGCTTGGCGGCAAGCTCTTCGAGCTGACGGGCATCCATGGTGTCCGAGTTTCGAGCGCCGGCGGCCGGGATGCAAGCGCAGGGCGGTTAACGGTGGGCTGCCCGTCAGTCCTGCCAGTCCTCGACAAGCACGCCTAGCTTGGCGGCGAGCCAGGGGGTGGTCGTGGCCTGGATCAGAATCGTCATCAGGATGGCGATGAAGGTGACCGAGGCGATGATCTCCGCGCCGGGGGCGCGCATGCCGACGAGCAGGCCGGCGAGCGCGGCGGGGATCACGCCGGTTTCGCGGGTCCAGCACATGAACAGCCGTTCCTTGAAGCTCCAGCGCGCGCGCCGGTCCGGCAGCGTGCAGACGAACACGGTCAGCGGGCGCGCGACGAACATGAAGATCAGCACGAGGATGACGCCATGCGCCCAGTATTTCTGCATCAGGGCGAAATCGACCTGCGAGCCGAGCAGCACGAAGATCATCAACCGCATGATCAGCGCCATCTCGGCGACGAAGTGTTCCATCTTCAGCGCCTCCGACTCGGCCATGCGAAAGCCAAAGCTCTCTTTGTTGCCGATGATGATGCCGAAGGTGAACACGGCCATGAACCCGGAAGCGTGGTAGTTGTCGGCAGCGAGGTAGGCGCCGGATACAGCCATGAGCGTCACCACCGGGCCGAACTCGCCCAGAAAGGCATAGCGCTCGTGCGCGAGCAGCAGCGCCGCGGCAAAACCGACGATGCCGCCGATCAGAATGCCCAGGCTCGCCTGCTTGACCAGCTCGACGAGCGAGCCGTGCAGCGAGAATTCTCCCTGACCCAGCGCCAGGGCGAGCACGGTGAACGTGAGGATCGCGCCGGTGGCGTCGTTGAACGCGCTCTCCGACATGACCGTCTGTGCGATGCGCTCTTTGATCGGGATCTGCTTGAAGATCGGTACGAGCGTGGCCGGATCGGTGGAGGCGGTGGCGGCGCCGAGCAGGGCGGCGACGATCAGCGGCAGACCCATGATCAGGTAGGCGGCGGTCGCCGTGATCGCGGCGGTGATGAGCACGCCCACGGTGGCGATGATCGCGATCGTCACCCACACTTCGCGCAAGACGCGCAAGCGTAGCGAGGCACCGCCATCGAAGAGGATGTAGCAGGAGCCGAAGATCAGGATGATCTGGTTGATGGCGCTGTCGGCGCGGATGTCGATGAGGTCGAGCAGCTCGGGTCCGAGCACGATGCCGACGAGCAGGAAGACGGCGACGTCCGGCACTTTCAGGCGTTTGGCGATGACCCCTCCCAAGGTGCCAGCGGCGAGGATGACGCCAAAGGTGTAGAGCAGGGCTTTCGCCGCCATCAGCGAGGGCGAGGTTTCCATTGCGGATCGGATCTTGGGCGCGCGGGGCGCCGGTGGGGGTCACGATGGGGCGCGCATTGTATAGCGTGGCGCTGGATGCGCCAGCGCGCTCAGCCCGTGCACTGCCCTGGTGCGCGATTGCCCGGAAATGGCACCGATCCGGGGCAATCGGCCAGATCCGGCGCTGGCATGGTCCGTGCTTTTCTCGTTCCGGCCGCCGGGGTCTTGAGGCTCCTCTGGCGGGAGTCTGCTTTCCGACTGAAGGAGTGATTCCATGAAATTGATCGCAGCCATCATCAAGCCGTTCAAGCTGGACGAGGTGCGCGAAGCGCTCTCGGACATCGGCGTGGCCGGCATCACGGTGACGGAGGTGAAGGGGTTCGGCCGCCAGAAAGGGCATACCGAGCTCTACCGCGGCGCCGAATACGTGGTGGATTTTCTGCCAAAGGTGAAGATCGAGGTCGCCGTCGCCGACGACAAGCTCGACGCAGCCATCGATGCCATCACCAAGGCGGCCCATACCGGCAAGATCGGCGACGGAAAGATCTTTGTCTTCAACCTTGACCAGGCCATCCGGATCCGCACGGGTGAGACCGGCAGGGATGCACTCTGATTCGGGGGATCACGACATGATGCGTAAAGTTCTGGCTGCACTCGCGCTCGTTGCGACCTGCGGCTTTTTGCCTGCCTGGGCCGAAGAGGCGCCGGCGGCCACGGATGCGCCGGTGGCCGTCGAGACCATCACCGAGGCTGCGGTTTCCGTGACGCCGGTCGGCGCTGTGCAGGCCGAGACACCGGCCGCGGCGGCACCGACACCGCCGGCGTACAACAACGGCGACGTGGCGTGGATGCTGGTCGCAACCGCCTTCGTGCTGCTGATGTCGGTACCGGGGTTGGCACTGTTCTACGGCGGCATGGTGCGTTCGAAGAACATGCTGTCGACGACGACCCAGATCCTTACGATTTTCTGCCTGATCGCCGTGCTCTGGGTGGTTTATGGCTACAGCCTTGCGTTCAGCGGTACCAACCCGTTTTTCGGCACGTTCGACAAGCTGTTGCTCAAGGGCGTGATCTACGATGAAAACGGCTTTTTTGTCCCGACCGGGACTTTCAGCAAGGGGGTTTACATTCCCGAGCTGCTGTTCGCGTTTTTCCAGCTGACGTTTGCCGCGATCACCGTGGCTCTCGTCGCCGGCGGCTATGCCGAGCGCATGAAGTTCAAGGCCGTGCTGCTTTTCTCGGTGATCTGGTTCACCTTCTCGTACATCCCGATGGCGCACATGGTCTGGTGGTGGCCGGGGCCCGATGCCTACACCAGTCCCGAGGTTGTCGACGAGCTCAACGCCACCGCCGGTTATCTATGGCAGATGGGTGCGCTCGACTTTGCCGGCGGTACCGTCGTGCACATCAACGCCGGCGTCGCCGGGCTGGTTGCGGCCTTGTTCGTCGGCAAGCGCGCGGGTTATGGCAAGGTGGCCATGCCGCCGCACAACGTGATTTTGACCGCCGTCGGTGCCGCGCTGCTGTGGTTCGGCTGGTTCGGATTCAATGCAGGTTCCAACCTCGAGGCCAACGGCTACGCCGTGCTCGCCTTCGCCAACACCTTGTTCGCGACGGCCGTCGCTGCGCTGGCCTGGCTGTTCGCCGAGTGGATTCTCAAGGGCAAGCCGAGCCTGCTCGGTCTGGTGTCGGGCATGGTCGCCGGCCTGGTCGCGATCACGCCGGCGTGCGGCTTCGTCGGCATGCAGGGCGCGCTCGTCATCGGTCTGGTCGCCGGCGTGGTGTGCTTCTTCGCCGTCGCTTATCTCAAGCAGATGCTCGGATACGACGATGCACTCGACGCGTTCGGTGTGCACGCGGTCGGCGGCATCGTCGGTGCGATCCTGACCGGTGTCTTTGTCAACCCCGCGCTCGGTGGCGCCGGGTATGTCACCGACGGCTGGGTCGGGCCGACTTTCGGTTACGACCCCGGACAAGTCTGGATCCAAGTCAAGGCGGTGCTCGTCGCCATCGTGTGGAGCGGCGTGGTCAGCGCCCTGACACTGGCGCTGCTCAAGTTCACGATCGGTTTGCGAGTCACCGAGGAGCAGGAATCCGAAGGGCTCGATCTCGCCGAGCACGGCGAGAAGGCCTACAACCCGTAATCCGTCATCGCGCAACATCGGCTCCAGTGGATCTGGGGCGGACCTGTCGGTCCGCCCTCTTTTTTGCCGGCTGGCGCAAGTCCGCACGCAGGCATGGCGGCGGCCGGTCTTGGCCGCCGAACAAGGCCTTGAGGGGAAACCCTATTGCGATTTGCTCGGCCATTGGTGCTACTATCCGGGCCCTGCCAGCGGGTCCGGCTTGTCGCGCGGTATCGCTGCACGGTTCATCCATCCCTAGATTCGTAAGGAACCTTATCCATGTCCGAGAGCCTGTTTCGAGCTGCGATGCTCAAGCGCAGCGGATGGGCCGTCGCGGGTCTTCTGGCGTCGTCGATCGCCATCGCGCAATCGACGGCGACCCTGACCCGGGCCGTCAACGAGCAGGTGGGCGCCGAGCAGGCTGCCCAGCAGACCCAGAGTCGCGTCGAGCAGCTCGATGACGAAACGCGCCAGGCCGTCGCCGAGTACCGTGCAACGATCCAGGAAACCGAGAGTCTGCGACGCTACAACCAGCAGCTCGAGCAAACGATCAAGTCGCAGCTCGAAGAAATGCAAACAATGCAGCGGCAGATCGGCGAGATTGAGACGACGGCGCGTGAGATCGTGCCGTTCCTCCAGAAAATGCTGGCGACGCTCGAGGAGTTCGTGAAGCTCGACATGCCGTTCCTGCCGGAGGAGCGCGCCAAGCGAATCCAGGATCTCAAGGACATGATGGCGCGCGCGGACGTGGCTATCGCCGAGAAATTCCGCCGTATCGTCGAGGCGTATCAGGTCGAGATGGAGTATGGCCGCACGCTCGAAACCTACCAGGGTAAGGTCGGTGATCGCACCGTGGACATGTTGCGCGTCGGCCGAGTGGCACTGATGTACCAGACCCTCGACGGCGCCGAGACCGGTTACTGGGATGTCGACAAGCAGGACTGGGTCGAGGACAACGACTATCGTGACGCGGTTGCAGCTGGATTGAAGATCGCCCGCAAGCAGGCCGCGCCGGATCTGCTCGTCGTTCCCGTCAGAGCGCCCAAGGAGGCGAAGTAACATGCAGCGCAATACCCTCCAAAGCCTCGTGCGGCCAATCGTGATCGCGCTGGCGGTGATGGTGCCGGCGGCGGCGATGGCGGCGGCGTCCCTCGACGAACTGCTCGAGCAGACCCGCACCGCGCGGGCACGCGAAGCCCAGCAGAACCAGGCCCGCATCCAGCAGTTCCAGCAGGAGCGCAACCGCCGCGCGGAGATGCTGGCCCAGGCCCGGGCCGAGCTCGCGCAGCAGAATGCGCGAGCCAACGCATTGTCGGCTCAGTTCGATGCCAACGAGAAGAAACTCACCGAGCTGCAGGCCGCGCTCGATGCCAAGCTGGGTAACCTGGGCGAAATGTTCGGCGTGGTGCGCCAGGTTGCCGGTGATTTTGCGTCGGTGGCGTACAACTCGATGATCTCGGCGCAGTACCCGGATCGCGAAGCCTTCGCGCGCAAGCTGTCTGAGTCGAAGTCGCTGGCCTCGATCGAGGATCTCGAGCGGTTCTGGTTCGAGATGCAGCGCGAAATGACCGAGACGGGGCGTGTGGTCAAGTTCAATGCCAAGGTGGTCAGCCCCGACGGCAAGGAGGAAGTCAAGCCCGTCGTGCGCATTGGTGGGTTCACCGCATCGAGCGAGGATGGTTTCCTGACGTATCTGCCAGGGCAGAAAGAGTTCGCCGTGCTGTCGCGGCAGCCAGCTTCGCGCTACGTCAAGCCCAACGTCGAATTGCTCGAGGAGACCTCGGGTTATCACACCGCGACGGTCGATCCGACGCGCGGCACGTTGCTGTCGGTACTGGTGCAGACGCCCAAGCTCAGCGAGCAGATCAAGTACGGTGGTCTGGTCGGCTACATCATCATGGCACTGGGCGTGATCGGATTGATCATGGCGGCCGTCCGCTTTGCAGCGCTGTCGGCTATCGCCGCCAAGGTCGAGGCACAGCGCAAGGATCCGACGAATGCCCGCGAGGACAACCCTCTGGGGCGTGTACTCGCCGTTTACTACAAGGATCCCAACACAGATCCAGATACCTTGCAGTTGCGCCTCGATGAGGCGGTGCTCAAAGAAATCCCGGCTCTCGAGAAGTGGCTGCCGGCACTCAAGCTGATCGCAGCAGTCGGCCCCTTGATGGGACTGCTCGGCACCGTCACCGGCATGATCCTGACCTTCCAGCAGATCACTCTGTTCGGTACCGGTGATCCCAAGATCATGGCCGATGGTATCTCGCAGGCGCTCGTGACCACGGTGCAGGGGCTCATCGTCGCGATTCCGATGGTGCTGATCCACGCCTTCCTCTCGGGGCGCAGCAAGAACATCGTGCAAATCCTCGACGAAGAAGCGGCGGGTATCATCGCAGAGCACGCCGAGAAGCAGCATGGTCGGGCCGCTTGAGCTGTTTGCTGACGTCCGCGACCTGCTCGAGCTAGGCGGGCCGGTCGTCCGTATTCTGCTCGGCGCAGCCTTTCTGCTCTGGGTGCTGATCATGGAGCGCTGGCTTTATTGCCGGCGCAACCTGCCTGCCCTGGCCGCGCGGATTCAGGCGCAATGGGACGCACGCACGGACCATTCGTCCTGGTATGCACGCCAGGTCAAGCGCAAGCTACTCTCCGAGGCGACCCGCGAGATTCGCGGCAACCTCGGGTTGATCAAGGCACTGGTGGCGCTGGCCTCATTGATCGGTCTGCTCGGCACAGTGACGGGCATGATCCAGGTCTTCGATGTCATGGCGACCTTGGGTACCGGCAACGCGCGCGCGATGGCATCCGGCGTGTCCGCGGCCACTATCTCGACGATGGCCGGCATGGTCGTGTCGATTTCTGGTCTTTATCCGATTCTGTGGCTCGAGAAGGTGCTGGCGACGGAAACCAGCCGCCTCAACGACCACATGATCACCCACTAAGGTGTAACCATGGCCCGTAGGAACCGAGGCGGTGACGACGATGCCCAGATCGACCTGACGCCGATGCTGGACATGTCGTTTATTCTGCTGATCTTCTTCATCGTGACGACCTCTTTCGTCAAAGAAGCCGGCATCGACGTGAACCGGCCGAGCGCGGCGACCGCCGAGCGCAAGGAACGCGGCAATATCCTCATCGCGATCCGCCCGAATGGCGAGATCTGGATCGATAAAAAGCTCGTCGATCTGCGCGCCGTGCGCGCCACCGTCGAGCGACTGCATGCCGAAAATCCGGAAGGTTCGGTTGTTATCATCGCTGACAAGACCTCGCAGACGGGCATCCTCGTCGAAACGATGGATCAGGTGCGGCTTGCCGGCGTCTACAACGTTTCGATCGCGGCGGATCAGAGCGGGGGCAGCTGATGAAGCGCACCGGGCTCGCCGTCGTGCTGGCGGCGCTCATCGCGTTGGGCCTGTTCTGGATCATGCATCTGCTGATCATGGGCCGCGACACGATCGACAAAAAGGAACGGTCGAGCGCGGTGATCGATTTCGTGCGCCTCAAGCGCGATTCGCAAGTCGAGACGCGGACGCGCAGCAAGCCAGAAAAGCCGCCGCCGCCCAAGCAGCCGCCGCCACCGCAGATGAAGGTGCAGGCGCAGGCCAAGCCGGACATGTCGCCGACGCCGTTCAGCGTGCCGAAGATGAACCTGCCCACCAGCATCACCGGTGGTCCTTTCCTCGGTACCTTCACTGCCGGCGACATCCAGGGCGACGCCGAACTGATTCCGCTGGTGCGCATCGCACCACAGTATCCGCGTCAGGCGTTGCGCGATGGTATCGAGGGTGAAGTCACGCTCGAGATCACGGTGGGGCCGGATGGCACCGTGAAGTCGGCGCGGGTCAAAAGCGCCAAGCCGCGCGGCTACTTCGAATCTGCGGCGGTCGCGGCGGCGTACAAAGGGCGGTTCCGGCCCAAGGTCGTCGATGGGCAGCCGCAGGAAACGACGGGGGTTTATACCGTCAAGTTCAAGATGAGCAACGAATGATGCTGCGCGCACTGACAATCACGGCGTCTGCGCTGCTGGTGGTCGGTCTGCTGACTGCAATCCCGGCAGGCAATGCGCAGGCGCAGGAGTCCGCTGCAGCCCAGGCTGCGCCCAAGAAAAAAGAGCGCAAGGCCAGCGGCACGCTGTCCGAGGGGACGTATCGCCAGCTCGAACGCATTCATGACCTGATCGGCAAGAACAAGAACGCCGAGGCGCTGGAGAAGTCGCAGGCGCTGCTCGAGCGGGTTGGCAACGACTACGAGCGTGCCGTCGTGCGCCAGACGATGGCGTTCATCTACGTCTCGCAGAACAACTACAAGGCCGCGATCGCAGCCTTTGAAGAGGCGCTCAAGCTCGATGCGCTGCCACAGCAGCCTTACGAGCAAATGCTTTACAACGTCGCCCAGCTCTACTTCCAGGATGGGCAGACCGATCGCGCGATCCAGAGCATGGAGCGTTATTTCGCCGAGGCGACGACCGAGCCTCCCGCGGATGCGCACATCCTGCTCGCCAGCGCCTATGCCGACCGCAAGCGTTTTGCCGATGCCCTGCCCCAGGTCGACAAAGCCCTCGCAAAAGTCAAGGAGCCGAAAGAGTCCTGGCTGCAGCTGAAACTGGCATTGCACTACGAACTCAAGCAGTTCCCGCAATGCGCCGAGGTGTTGCTGCGGCTGGTGTCGCTGGTGCCGGCCAAGGAAGATTACTGGAAGCAGCTGTCGAGCATTCTGTTCGAGATCCAGAAGGACAGGGAATCGCTGGCCGTGCTCGCGCTCGCCGACCGCCAGGGCTTCCTCGACACCGAGGGCGAGCTGCGTAATCTGGCCAATATCTACCTGTTGCTGAACATCCCATACAAGGCGGCGCAGATCCTCGAGCGTGGCTTGGAGCAGAAGATCCTCAAGGCCGATGAAAAGACCTTGCAGCTCCTCGGCGATGCCTGGACGATGGCGCGCGAATACGACAAGGCCGAAGCGGCGCTCAAACGCGCGGCGGCGATTTCTGACAGTGGTGAGATTTATTACCGCCTGGGTCAGATCTATATCGAGGACGAGCGCTGGAAGGATGCCCTCGAGGTTTTGCCCAAGGCGCAGGCCAAAGGCATCAAGAAGATGGGCGATGCCGCCTATCTCGAAGGCGTGGCCGCGTTCCAGGCCGGCAATCGCAAGCGCGCGGTCGAAGCCTTGCGCAAGGCCCAGGGTTATGACGAGAGCCGCAACAACGCGACACAGTGGCTGAATCACATCGCCCAGATCGAGGAAGCCGAAGCGCAGGCCGCCATTGCCGCAGCCGAGGCGAAAGCGGACAAGGCCGAGGGCGGTTCGGCGAAGAACTGAACGCGCCTGGTGCGAAAACGGGCATCACGCGGCGCAGCCAGTGACCCCTCATAGTCGCTTTTCGACGACCGGGTAAGACACGCGGTGGCCGCACGCCCGGTTCAGATCGTTGCCGCGTTCGCAACGGTTTATGTGGTCTGGGGTTCGACTTACCTGGCAATCCGCATCGGGGTCGAGGACCTGCCGCCGGTGCTCTTCGCCGGCGTGCGCTTCCTGATCGCGGCGCCGCTGATGTTCGCGTATGCGTGGTGGCGCGGCGCACGCCTGCCCCGCCATCTCCGTGACTGGTGGATGATCGTGGTCACCGCGCTGATGATGCTCGTCGGTGCCAATGGCCTGGTCACCTGGAGCGAACAATGGATCGAGTCGAATCAGGCAGCGCTGATCGTGGCGACGTCGGCGCTGTGGATGGCCTGGTTCGGGACCTGGGGCGATCGCGGCGAGCGGCTTTCGGCGTTGACCCTGACTGGATTGCTCGTCGGGTTCGTCGGCGTGGCGGTTTTGGTCGGCACCGGGCTGCGGCTGCGGGACGCTCCCGCGGCGGCTTACGCCGCGTTGCTGTTGTCGCCGATGCTGTGGGCGGGAGGCTCGGTGCTTGCCCGCCGCCATCCTCTGAGTGTTTCGCCGCTGATGGTTGCGGCCCTGCAGATGCTCGTCACCGGCATCGTGATGACCGCGCTCGGGCTGGCGCTCGGCGAGGCGTCGCGGTGGACGCCGACGATGGCATCGCTCGCTGCACTGGTTTATCTCGCCGTGTTCGGGTCCTGTATCGCCTATGGCGCGTATTACTGGCTCGTGCACCAGGTGACGCCGGCGCAGCTCGGCACCTACGCCTACGTGAATCCGGCGATCGCCGTGCTGCTCGGCTGGTGGCTGCTCGACGAACACATGCGTCCGCCCCAACTCGTCGGCACGCTGGTCATTCTCGCCGGCGTGGCGTTGGTGACCGTCGCCGCCCGGCGCGGTGCTGCACAGCCCGGTCGCGAGCGACCGTGAGCGCTTGCGCCAGACGCTGCGTCTTCACCGGATGACGGCATTCGCTGGTCTGGCTACCCTGCGCCCATGCGCTGGAGCACGCGATTGTGGGTGTGTGGACTTTTGACCGGTGCGGTTTGGGCTGGGCAGCCCGATGTACTGCGCATCGGCAATGGCCCCGAGCCCGAGACCCTGGATCCACACCGCGCCGAGGGTGTGAGTGCCGGCAATATCCTGCGCGATCTCTACGAGGGGCTCACCGCGCTGGCGCCCGACGGCCGCCCCATCCCCGCTGCCGCGCGCGCATGGGAGGTCAGCGAAGATGGACGTGTGTACCGGTTCCGTTTGCGCGGCGATCTGCGCTGGTCCAATGGCGAGGCGCTCACCGCCGAGGATTTCGCCGCCAGCCTGCGGCGCAGCGTGACGCCGGCGACGGGTTCAGCTTATGCCCAAATCCTCGCGCCGATCCGCAACGCCCGCGCCATCATCGATGGCCGGCTTGCGCCCGATGCGCTCGCGGTCCGCGCGGAGGATCCCTTGACCCTGCGCATCGAGCTTGAGGCGCCGGCGCCTTATCTGCCGGGATTGTTTTCACACCCCGTGACCTTCCCGGTGCACCGCACGCATCGGCAGGCAAGCGGCCGGTTCACACAGCCGGGCGAGCTGATCAGCAACGGCGCCTACCGTCTGGACGAATGGGTTGTCAATGCGCATGTCGGTCTGGTGCGCAATCCGTATTATCACGATGCAGCGAACGTCGCCATCGAGCGTGTGCGCTATCTCGTCACCGAGGATGTTCATTCCGAGCTGAAGCGGTACCGGGCCGGCGAGCTCGATGTGACATACGAGGTGCCACCGAGTGCCGTGAAGTCTCTGCGCCGGGACCGTGCCGGCGAGCTGCGCATCGCCCCTTATCTGGGGCTTTATTTCTACGGGCTTAATGTGACGCGCGCTCCGTTTGCGCAAAAGCCGGAGGTGCGGCGCGCGCTGTCGATGGTCATCGACCGCGAGCTGATCGTCGACAAGGTGCTGTATGGTTTGGGGATGCCGGCCTATGGCTGGGTGGTGCCGGGGACCGCAGGATCGGTGGAGCAGCGCCCGGAGTGGGCAAACTGGCCTTATGCACGCCGCGTCGCCGAAGCGCAGCGCCTTTACCGCGCCGCCGGATATTCCGACGTACGGCCGCTCGAAACCGAGATCCGCTACAACACGCACGATGGTCACCGGCGGGTAGCCACGGTCGTGGCGGCGATGTGGAAGCAGACCCTGGGGGTGCGCACGCGCCTGGTCAACGAGGAATTCAAGGTGTTTCTCCACCATCGTCGCCTGCGGCGCGACACCCAGGTGTACCGCGCGGCCTGGATGGCGGACTTCAACGATCCGCTGAGCTTTCTGGGCATCCTGCATACCGCGCACGGCAAGAACGACACGGGCTGGCGCAACGCGCGTTACGACGATCTGCTCGATCAGGCAGCGCTGCTCACCGATACGACGGTGCGCGCGCAAAAGCTTCGACAGGCCGAGCGCATCGTGCTCGACGAAGTGCCGGCGATTCCGCTTTATTTTTACGTCTCCAAGCATCTGGTCAGCCCGCGCGTGCAAGGCTGGACCGACCATTTGCTCGATTATCACTACAGCAAGGATTTGCGGCTCGTCCCATCGATCGAATAAGACCCGATGATCTACTTCGTCGTCCGCCGCCTCGCGGCCGCAGTCGTGACCTTGCTCGTGCTGCTGACGCTTGCGCTTTTTCTGATGCGCGCAGCACCGGGAGGGCCGCTCGACCGCGAGCGCAGCCTGCCGCCGGGCATCGAGGCGGCGCTGGTCGCCCAATACCGGCTCGATGCGCCGCTGTGGCAGCAGTATCTCGATTATCTGGGCGCGGTCCTGCGCGGCGATCTCGGTCCTTCCTTCCAGTACGAGGGTTACCGGGTCAGCGAGCTGATCGCAGCGGGGCTGCCGGTATCGCTACTGCTCGGCGCCCTCGCGCTTGTCTGTTCATTGCTCGTCGGCGGGTGTGCCGGGATCATCGCCGCCGTCCGGCGTGGTGGCGTGCTCGACCGCATCGTGTCGGTGACCGTGCTTGCCGGCATGTCCGTGCCTGGTTTCGTGGTTGCGCCACTGCTGATCCTGTTGTTCGCGCTGACGCTCGATGTGCTGCCGGCCGGCGGCTGGAGTGGTGATGCGCGCGAGCTGGTGCTGCCGGTCATCACGCTGGCGCTGCCGCAGCTTGCGGTGGTCGCCCGCTTGCTGCGCGCGGAGTTGATCGAGGTGCTGGATTCACCCCATGTGCTCGCCGCGCGCGGCAGAGGTTTGCCGCAGTGGCGGGTGCTCCTGTATCACGCATTGCCACCGGCGCTCATACCCGTGATCTCTTATCTCGGTCCGGCCGCGGCGGGGCTGGTCACCGGCTCGGTCGTCGTCGAGCAGATCTTCGGCATTCCCGGAATCGGCCGGTATTTCGTGCAGGGCGCGCTCAACCGCGATTACACGCTGGTGCTCGGCGTCGTCTTGCTCTATGGCGTGCTGATCGTGTCGTCCAACCTGATCGTCGATGCGCTCTATGGCGTGCTCGATCCCCGGGTGAGGCACGCATGAGCGCGCCGATGCGGCTTGGGCTCGCGCTGCTGCTTGCGATCGTGCTCGCGGTCACCGCAGGCCCCTGGCTCAGCCCCCACGCCCCCGATGCCATCGATTTCTCGGCGGAGTGGGGCGGTCCGCCGACTCTCGCCGACGGGCATTGGTTCGGGACCGACAGCCTGGGGCGCGATGTACTGGCGCGTACGCTCGCCGGAGGCCGTCTCTCGCTGCTGCTCGGATTCGCAGCGACACTGGTTTCGGTGGTCATCGGTGTTGCCTACGGCGCGATCGCCGGCTATGTCGGCGGCCGTGTGGATCAATGGATGATGCGCCTGGTGGACGTGCTCTATGCACTGCCGTTCATGTTCGTCGTGATCGTGTTGATGGTGGTCTTTGGCCGCCATCCGCTGCTGCTGTTCGTGGCCGTCGGTGCGGTGAACTGGCTCGACATGGCGCGCATCGTCCGTGGCCAGACGCTGGCGCTGCGCGAACGTGGGTTCGTACTCGCCGCCCGGCTCGCCGGAGCGGGACCCTGGGCGATCGTGCGCCGTCACGTGCTGCCGAATCTGCTCTCTCCGGTCGTCGTCTGCGCGACGCTGACCGTGCCGCAGGCGATCCTGGCCGAGTCTTTCTTGAGTTTTCTCGGACTCGGGGTGCAGGAACCGGCAGCGAGCTGGGGGGTACTCATCAGCGATGGTGCGCGCGACATGGAACTCACGCCGTGGGCGTTGGCGTTCCCGGCGCTGTTTCTTGTGCTGACGCTGCTGGCACTGCAACTGCTGGGCGAGGGCCTGCGCGCGGCGCAGGCGCGCGGATGAGCGTGACCGCGACACAGGTTCCGCTGCTCGACGTCCACGGGCTGACCATCCGCTACGGCGATGCGCCACGGGTGCGGACGGTCGTCGCCGGTATCGACTTTGCACTCGCCACCGGCGCGGCGCTGGGTATCGTCGGCGGATCGGGTTCGGGCAAGTCGCAGACCGCGCTTGCGCTGCTGGGGCTGCTGCCCCCTGCGGCGCAGGTGGAGGGGCGCATCATCTTCGATGGATGCGCGCAATCCCCGCAGGCGCTGGCGCGCCTGCGCGGAACGCAGATCGGCGCTGTCTTTCAGCATCCGCAGGCGAGCTTGAGTCCGCATCTGCGGATCGGTACGCAGATGATGGAAGTGCTCACGGTCCATCTCGGCATTGCCCGCGCCGCTGCCCTGGCCGAGGCACGGCGCTGGCTCGATGCGGTGCGCATCCCCGATGCCGGGCGCTGCCTGCGCCGGTTTCCGCACGAGTTGTCCGGCGGACAGTGCCAGCGCATCGCCATCGCAATGGCGTTGTGCGTCCGGCCGCGGCTGCTCATCGCCGATGAGCCGACCACCGCCCTGGATGCGACCACCCAGGCGCAGCTGCTCGATCTGCTCGGCGAGCTGCGTCGGGAATTGCGCCTTGCGCTGTTGCTGATCTCGCACGATTGGGGTGTCGTCGCCGAGCTGTGCGAGCAAACCCTGGTGCTGCGGGATGGCCGCATCGTCGATCGCGGATCGACGCAAGCCTTGATGGCGCATCCCACACACCCGTACACCGCGGCGCTGATCGCGGCGCGCTGCGTGTGATTCGCGCTTGGAGTTTGAATGCATCCCCTGTTGCACCTCTGGGGAATTTCTCCATAATCGGATCGAGGGCTTGGTCGGAGCGAGACGGTCAAGCCGGTCTTGATTGCGGTGTTGGATGGCCGGTGGAATCGCCGGCCACATCCCGGATCTGGGGGAGAAAAATGTTCAAACTGGCGAACGGCCATCGTGCCGCGGGGATCGCGGTGCTGTGCGCATTGCAGGCATCCTTGGCCCATGCGATCAGCTTCAGTCTGCCGTGGGGTGACGGCGAGGCCATCGAAGGTGTGCTCAACAGCACGATCGTCATCGGTGCGGCGATGCGCACGCAGGACCGGCACACGGATTATCTCGGCAAGGCCAACTCAACCCCGACGTCTGCGGCGGTCTCAATCAGGCCTGCCAGGGTCTGTTTCGCGATCAGGGCCATCCGGCGGTCGCGCTGACCCGGGCACCCGGCCAGTTCAGTCCCAACTTCGACGATGGCAACTGGAATTACGACAAGGGCGATCTCACTTCTGGCATCTTCAAGATCACGCAGGACATCACGTTGACCTATGGCGACTTCGGCCTGTTCGTCAAGGGGCTGTACTACTACGACTGGGTCAACGTCGATCTCACCGAGTTCCACCCCAACGAAATCAACGCGGAAAACAAAAGCCGGGTCGGTATGCCCGATCCTTCGAATCCGGCTATCACGCAATATGGCCGCGGCGAGCCGGTGCGCCGCAAGCGCAGCGGCGGTGAGCTGCTCAGCCAGATCGGCGCCGAGGTGCAGCTGCTCGATGCTTATGTGTTCGGCTCGCTGCCGATGTGGGACGACAAGGAGCTCGGATTCAAGATCGGCCGCCAGGCGATCAACTGGGGTGAATCGCTGCTGCAGGCGCTCAACTCGCTCAACCAGGCCAACCCGGTCAACGCCAACAATTTCTATCGCGTCGGTTATCAGGTCGAGGAGATCTTCACGCCGATCGCGATGGTGGCGCTGTCTTTCGAGCCGTTCTACAACACCTCGCTGGAAGCGTTCTACCAGCTCGAATGGAAGCCGGTCGAGGCGCCGGCACCGGGTTCGTTGTACGCGTTGTCGGATACCGTCGGCGTCAACAACGCGGTTGGCTATGCCCACGTGCATTTCGGCGGCGGGCCGGAAGATCCGCAAGGCGTTGCGTTCCCGCTGTACAACCCGCTGTCCGGTGTGACCAATACCTCGACCACGATCGAGCGGCTCAAGGATCTGGAGCCGCGCACCTCGGGGCAGTTCGGCGTCCACTCAAGTATTACGCCGAAGAACTCAACAACGGCACCGAATTCGGCTTTTACTACATGAACTACCACTCGCGGCTGCCGTATGCGAGCTTTTTCTCGACGGTCGCAAGCTGCGCGCGGCGCGAGGGCAACGCACTCGGCATCGACGCCTATGATCCGCTGAGCTTCCTCGCCGCCTGCCCCGATCTGCCGATCGTGCACTCGTTGACCACCGGTGATCCGGAGAATGCGACGAGCAACGCCGTGCCGCTGGATACGGTCAAGCTGCTGGTCGAATACCCCGAGGACATCCACCTGATGGGCGTGAGCTTTGCGACCACGGCCTTCGACTGGTCGTTCCAGGGCGAAGTCGCCTACCGCTCGAATTCGCCGCTGCAGGTGGATATCGAGGATCTCGTGTTCGCGGCATTCGGACCGACGCTGTCGCGCTGCCACGATCCCAACCTGCCGCGCATCCTGCCGGATGCCGGCATCAGCCTGGGTCAGACCGTGGCCGACGTCATCAACGGACTCACGGGCGGTGCGCTCGGTCTGCTCGATCCGCTGCCGGCGGGCACTGGCTGCGCCGGTACCACGTCCGGCATCGGGTCCACCGGCCCGGGTAGCTTCCCGGTCACCGACCTCGGCGGCGGGCGCGGGGTGTATGCGCCGAGCGATTACATCGTCGATGCCAATGGCACACCGGGTGCCTTCAAGGACACCTTTGACCTGCTGATCGGCCATGCGCCGGGGTCGGCGCGCTCGTTCCCGGCTTTCGTCACGCCATATCGTGGTGTTGCCGCCGGCGAGAATCCGCCATGCGAACCGCAGTATCTCGGCAGCCAGAACCGCTATAGCAACGACCAGAACCCGGCAACGCGCGTGCCCAATCCCAATTTCATTCCGTACACGCCAGCAAACCCCTGCTACATCCGCGGCTACGAGCGCTTCGAAACCTTCCAGTTCAACCTCGGCGGCACCAAGGTGCTCGGTGCCAGCGACAATCCGATCGGTGCCGACCAGATCCTATTCGTCTTCGAGATCGGCGCAACCTGGGTGCCGGATATGCCGGCGCTCGACGAACTCCAGTTCGAGGCGGCCGGCACGTATACGCATGCCAGCGCTGGCGCCGACGGCTCGGGGGCCGATCGCTCGCGCATGGCCTGTTCCTACGATCCGGTCACCAAGGCGCCGCGCGAGTCTTGCTCGTTCGGGGTCGATGGTCTGCGCTTCAATCCGCATCAGGCGAATCTGGATCTCTACCCGGATCCGTTCTCGTGGGGTTATGTGCTGATCACGATTCTGCGGTACGAGTCGGTATTCCCCGGCATTTCGTTCCAGCCACAGATCATCTGGCAGCACAACGTCAATGGCACCGCGCCGGGGCCCGGCGAGAATTTCATCGAAGGCCGCAAGACACTGGATCTGCAGTGGGAGACGCGCTACAAGTCCAACTTTGCGTTCTATCTCGGCTACACCTGGAATACCGGTGCCGGTGTGGCCAACATTTACCGCGACAAGGACACGGCGCGCGCCTTCGTGAAAATCCAGTTCTGACGGAAAAACGCGCTGCGGACAAAGGGCGGCTGCGGCCGCCCTTTGCCTGTGCGCTCACCGGTTGAGGATGGATTTGAGGAAGCGTCCGGTGTGCGAGCGGGCCACGCTGGCGACCTCTTCGGGCGTGCCGGCGGCGACGATCTCACCGCCGCCGTCGCCGCCTTCAGGACCGAGATCGATGATCCAGTCGGCGCGTTTGATGACGTCGAGATTGTGTTCGATGATGACGACGGTGTTGCCGTGGTCGCGCAGGCGCTCGAGCACTTTCAAAAGCTGTGCGACGTCGTGGAAGTGCAGCCCGGTGGTCGGTTCGTCGAGGATGTAAAGCGTCTGCCCGGTGTCGCGGCGCGACAGCTCCTTGGCGAGTTTGACGCGCTGTGCTTCGCCGCCGGATAGGGTCGTGGCGTTCTGACCGAGCGTGATGTAGGAAAGCCCGACGTCGATCAGCGTTTCCAGCTTGCGCCGGATTGCGGGCACGGCCTTGAAGAAGGCGCAGGCATCCTCGACGGTCATGTCAAGGACTTCGTCGATCGATTTGCCCTTGTAGCGGATTTCGAGCGTTTCGCGGTTGTAGCGGCGGCCACGGCAGGTGTCGCAGGTGACGTAGATGTCCGGCAGGAAGTGCATCTCCACCTTGATGACGCCGTCGCCCTGGCAGGTTTCGCAGCGCCCGCCCTTGACGTTGAAGCTGAAGCGGCCCGGCGTGTAGCCGCGCGCCCGCGATTCCGGCACGCCGGCGAATAGCTCGCGGATCGGCGTGAAGAGCTGCGTGTACGTCGCCGGATTCGAACGTGGTGTGCGTCCGATCGGCGACTGGTCGATGTCGATGACCTTGTCGAGCTGTTCGAGTCCGTCGATGCCGTCGCAGTCGGCGTGATGCGTCGCCGCGCCATTGAGCTGGCGCGCCGCGAAACCGTAGAGGGTGTCGTTGATCAGCGTCGATTTGCCGGACCCGGAGACGCCGGTGACACAGGTGATCAGCCCTAGCGGAATCTCCACGGTGATGCCTTTGAGGTTGTTGCCGCGCGCATTGCGGATGACGAGGCGCTTGCCGGGCTGCGGCGGCGTGCGGCGCTTGGGTACGTCGATGCGCAGGCGGCCGGAGAGATACTGCCCGGTGATCGAATGCGGGTTGCATTCGATGTCCTTGGGCGTGCCTTGCGCGACGATCTGGCCGCCATGCACGCCGGCACCCGGTCCGATATCGACGATGTGATCGGCATGGCGGATGGCGTCTTCGTCGTGTTCGACGACGATCACCGTGTTGCCGAGATCGCGCAGGCGCAGCAGCGTGGCGAGCAGGCGCTCGTTGTCGCGCTGGTGCAGTCCGATGCTGGGTTCGTCGAGCACGTACATGACACCGACCAGACCGGCGCCGATCTGGGAAGCGAGCCGGATGCGCTGGGCCTCGCCGCCGGATAGTGTCTCGGCACTGCGGGCGAGCGTCAGGTAGTCGAGACCGACATCGTCGAGAAAGCCCAGGCGGGCGGAGATTTCCTTGACGATCTTGGAGGCGATCTCGTTCTTGTGCCCCGGCAGCGTCAGCGAAGCGAAGAACGCCTTGGCCTCGCGCACGGACAGCGCGGTGAGCTGCGGCAGGCTGTATCCGGCGACGAAGACGTGGCGCGCGGCGCGGTTCAGGCGTTCGCCGTGGCATTCCGGGCAGGGTTTCTGGCTGAGGTATTTCGCGAGCTCCTCGCGCACTGCTTCGGATTCGGTTTCCCGGTAGCGCCGTTCGAGGTTGGGGATGATGCCCTCGAAGGGGTGCACGCGCCGGTGCAGGCGGCCGCGTTCGTCCGGATACTCGAACGCGATGCGTTCCTCGCCGCTGCCGTAGAGCAGCACCTTGCGCACGTTCTCGCTAAGCTGCGCGAACGGTCTTTCCGGATCGAAGCCGTAGTGCCGGGCGAGCGAAGTGATGAAATGCCAGTAATAGGGATTGCGCTTGTCCCAGGAGCGGATCGCGCCGGCGGCGAGTGAAAGTTCCGGATGGGCAACGACGCGGTCCGGGTCGAAGCGCTGCAGCGTGCCCAGACCGTCGCAGGTCGGGCAGGCGCCGTGCGGCGCGTTGAACGAGAACAGGCGCGGCTCCAGTTCTTCGAGCGCGTAGCCGCAGTGCGGGCAGGCCATGCGCGAGGAGAAAGTGAGCATGGCGCCGTCGCCACCGTGCGGGACCACATAGGCCAGCCCCTCGGACAGCCGCAGCGCCGTTTCGAAGGATTCGGCCAGGCGCTGCTTCAAGTCGGGCCGGATCTTGAAGCGATCGACGACGATCTCGATATCGTGCTTGAGCTTGCGGTTGAGTGCGGGGACCTCGTCGAGTTCATAGACCTTGCCATCGACGCGCACGCGCAGAAAGCCTTGCGCCCGCGCCTGCTCGAACCACTCCGCATGCTCGCCCTTGCGTCCGCGCACGACCGGCGCCAGCAGCAGCCAGGCCGATTCCGCCGGCAGCGCGAGCACCTGATCCACCATCTGTGATACCGCCTGGGCCTCGAGCGCGACGCCGTGATCCGGGCATTGCGCCGTGCCTACGCGCGCGAACAACAGACGCAGGTAGTCGTAGATTTCGGTGACGGTGCCGACCGTCGAACGCGGATTGTGAGAGGTGGACTTCTGCTCGATGGAGATCGCCGGGGAAAGGCCTTCGATCACGTCCACGTCGGGTTTTTGCATCATCGACAGGAACTGCCGCGCATACGCCGACAGCGATTCGACGTAGCGCCGCTGGCCCTCGGCGTAGAGCGTGTCGAAGGCCAGGGAAGATTTGCCGGAGCCGGACAAGCCGGTGATCACGATCAGCCGGTCGCGCGGCAGATCCAGCGAGATATTTTTGAGGTTGTGCGTGCGCGCGCCGCGGATGCGGATGGTGTCCATCGGGGGGAAGCGGGTTCGGAACACGCTACTATATGCGGCCCCGATGCAGCCGCTCAAAGCGCCGCTTCCCCCGACGCGGCATGTGGTGCATCCCACGCCCCCTTGGGCCGGCCACCGTTGACGCTTGAAAAGGCAGTTTCGATGAACGCACAGGAATGGCGCGCCGTCCTCGGACTCGGTGCTCTCTATGCGCTGCGCATGATCGGCATGTTCATGATCCTGCCGGTGTTCCAGCCATTCGCCGCAGGCTTGCCCGGCGGCGATCGGCCCTGGCTCGTGGGGCTGGCGATGGGCATCTACGGGCTCACCAATGCGCTGCTGCAGATCCCGCTGGGCATCGCCTCCGACCGCTATGGGCGCAAGCCGGTGATCTACCTCGGCATGGCCGTTTTCGCCCTGGGCAGCGTCATCGCCGGCGCCGCCGACAGCATCGGCTGGATTCTGGTCGGGCGCGCGCTGCAGGGCGCCGGCGCGGTGTCGTCGGCGGTGGCGGCGCTGCTCGCCGATGTCACCCGTGAGTCGGTGCGGACGACGGCGATGGCCATCCTCGGCGCCGGCATGGGGCTGTCGTTCATCCTCGCGCTGGTCACCGGGCCGATCGTCTCCGGCTGGATCGGCGTCAGCGGTATTTTCTACCTGACTGCGGTGCTGGCCTTGCTGTCGCTGCCCGTCGTGTTTTTCGGCGTGCCGACACCGGAGCTGCCGAGCGTGCGTGCCGGCGGTTTCCGTGCCGTGCTCACCGATGGTCAACTGCTGCGCTTCGACGCTGGCATCTTCCTGCTGCACGGCACGATGTATGCCTTGTTCCTCGGCGCGCCGCTGGCCATCGTCCAGACGCTGGGCCTGCCGGCCGAACGTCACTGGCAGGTGTATCTGCCAGTGCTACTGCTGTCGATCGTGCCGGTGTTTCCACTGATCCGCTGGGCCGAGGGGCGCGGCCATGCCAAGGCCGTTTTCCTCGCCGCGATCGCGGTTTTGTCCTGCGCGCTGGGGCTGGCGGCACTGCTGCATCGTTCGCCGGGCGGGCTGCTCGGTGCGCTGCTGCTGTTCTTCGTCGCCTTCAATTATCTGGAGGGAGCACTGCCGTCGATGATTTCGCGGCGCGCGCCGTCGGCGCACAAAGGCGCGGCGCTCGGGGTGTATTCCAGCGCGCAGTTCCTCGGCGCGTTCGCGGGGGGCACGGTCGGCGGCGTGGCTCTGCAGCACGGGGGGATCCCCGGCGTTTTTGCGGCGGCGGCGCTCCTGCCGCTGATCTGGCTCGGTCTTGCCTTGCGCGTGCAGATCCCGCAGCCGGTGGCGCCGCCCTTGGATGCCGGCGCCCGCAACGGGTAAGCTGACCGCCCCGTCCCCGGTGGACGCCACCATTTCATCGCGTTGACGACGGGAAGTTTCCACATTCATTTCCGAGATTCGAGCGAAAGCAGGGGGACGTCATGGCCCGCGGTGTCAACAAAGTCATTCTGATCGGCAACCTCGGCAAGGACCCCGAGGTGCGCTACTTCCCCAGCGGTGACGCCGTCTGCAACGTCACCCTCGCCACCACCGAGTCGTGGAAGGACAAGCAGACCGGCGAAACCAGGGAGGCCACTGAATGGCACAACCTGGTGTTTCCCGGAAAACTGGCTGAAATCGCCGGCAAGTATCTGAAGAAAGGCTCGCGGATTTACGTCGAAGGTTCCTTGCGCACGCGCGCATGGGAAAAAGACGGCGTCAAGCGCTATACCACGGAAATCCGCGTGGCCGAGATGCAGATGCTCGACGGCAAACCCAGCGGCACGGCGCCGATGGGCGAGGACGCCGACGCCGATGTGCGCCGCCCGGCGGCCAACGCAGGCCGCGCCGCGCCGGCCAGCGATGCCGATGCATCGTTCGAAGACGATGACATCCCGTTCTGACCGCCTTTGTTTGGCCCATCCTCTCGTCGCCCGGCCGATGCCGAGCGGGGGGCACGGAGGGCGTGTCCGAAATACCGTATCGCGCGTGTTCAACCATATCCTCGTGGTCTGTACCGGCAACATTTGCCGTAGCCCGATGGCGGAGGCGCTTTTGCGCGCCCGGCTGGGCCGGCGCGTGCGGCAGGTGGCCTCCGCCGGCACCGGCGCCTTGGTCGGCTTTCCCGCCGATCCCCTGGCCGTGGAGGTCGCGGCCGAGCATGGGCTTGATCTGTCGGCGCACCGCGCCCGGCAGGTTGCGCTGCCGCTGTTGTCGTCGGCGGACCTGATTCTGACGCTGGACCAGAGCCATAGCGACTGGCTCAATCGCCACTACCCGCAGCTGCGCGGCCGGGTGCACAAGCTGTTGCGCTGGTGTGGGAATGCCGACGTCCAGGATCCCTATCAGCGGCCGCGCGCGGCCTTCGTCCAGGCGTTTACGGATATCGAGGCCGGCGTCGAGGACTGGCTGCAGCGCCTCTGAAAGTCTTCAGGAGCGGGCTGGCATATACTATGCGGCCGTTTCCCGACGGCCTTGCGGCCGTGTGCCGATGTCCAGAAAGCTGTACCTGATCAGCTACGGTTGCCAGATGAACGAGTACGATTCGGCCAAGATGGCCGACGTGCTCGCCGCCTCGCACGGTTACCAGCGCACCGACAACCCCGACGAGGCGGATCTGCTGTTGCTCAACACCTGCTCGGTGCGCGAGAAAGCGCAGGAAAAGGTCTTCTCCGAGCTCGGCCGCTGGAAGGAGTGGAAGCAGGCCGCCCCTGGCCGTGTGATCGGCGTCGGCGGTTGTGTGGCGGCGCAGGAAGGGCAGGCGATCACCGAGCGCCAGCCGCTGGTGGACATCGTCTTTGGTCCGCAGACGCTGCACCGCCTGCCGGTTTTGCTCGACCAGGTGCGGGCCACGCGTCGGCCTGCGGTCGATGTGAGCTTCCCCGAGATCGAGAAATTCGACTGTCTGCCGGAGCCGCGCGCGCAGGGGCCGACTGCTTTCGTCAGCATCATGGAGGGATGCTCCAAGTACTGCACGTTCTGCGTCGTGCCGTACACGCGCGGCGAAGAAGTCAGCCGGCCGCTGGATAGCGTGCTCACCGAAATCGCCCAGCTCGCCGAGCAGGGCGTGCGCGAGGTGACGCTGCTGGGCCAGAACGTCAACGCTTACCGCGGCGCGATGGGCGCGCGCGGCGAAACCTGCGATCTGGCCTTGCTGATCGCCTACGTCGCCCGTATCCCCGGCATCGAACGCATTCGCTACACCACCTCGCATCCCGCCGAGTTCACCGATGCGCTGATCGAGGCCTTTGCGCAGGAGCCCAAGCTCGCGAGCTATCTGCACCTGCCGGTGCAATCGGGTTCGGACCGCATCCTCGGCATGATGAAGCGCGGTTACACGCGGGCGCAGTATCTGGAGAAAGTCCGTCGCGTGCGCGCCGCGCGGCCGGACATATCGCTGTCCACGGATTTCATCGTCGGCTTTCCGACCGAAACCGACGATGACTTCATGCGCACGATGGATTTGATCGCCGAGGCCGGGTTCGACTGCGCATTCAGTTTCATCTACAGCCCGCGTCCCGGCACGCCGGCCGCGAATCTGCGCGACAGCGTGCCGCTGGAGGAGAAGCAGCGGCGGCTCGAGATCCTGCAGGCGCGCATCCGTGCGCTCGACGGCGCGTTCAAGCGCGCCCTCGTCGGCACCACGCAGCGCGTGCTGGTGGAGCGCCCCGCGCGCCGCGCCGGCCAGATCGCCGGCCGCACCTCGACCAACCGGTGGGTGAACTTTGAGGGGCCGGCGTCGCTGATCGGCCGCTTCGTCGATGTCGAGATCACCGAGGCCCTCAACAACTCGCTGCGCGGGCGGCTGGTCCAGCCCGCGGAGATGGCGGCATGACCGGATCGGACCCTGCGCGTAGTACCCCGCGTGGCGTGCGTTCCGCGCAGGTGCGCACCGACGTGATCCTCGAACCGGATGACGCCCAGCGGCTGGCCAATCTCAACGGCCCTTTCGACGCCCATCTGCGCCAGATCGAGCTGCGGCTGGGCATCGAGATCCGCAACCGTGGCAACCGTTATCAGCTCGTCGGCGGGCCGCGCGATGTCAGCGCCGCCGAGGCCGTGATCAACCGGCTGTTCAACCAGACCCTCGACGATACGGTCACGACCGAGCACGTGCATCTGGCGCTCGCCGAACAAGGCGCCGGCGAGAACAGCGGCGAAGACGCCGCATCGGCGGGTTTCCACGACGAAGTCGTGATCCGCACCAAGCGTGGTGTCGTGCGCGGACGCAGCCCGCAGCAGAAAGCCTATCTGAAGGCGATCGCAAGCCATGATCTCAATTTCGGGGTCGGCCCGGCCGGTACGGGCAAGACTTATCTCGCCGTCGCCAGCGCCGTGCAGGCGCTCGAACGCGATCGTGTGCGCAGGCTCGTGCTCGTGCGGCCCGCCGTGGAAGCGGGCGAGAAGCTCGGCTTTCTGCCCGGCGACATGGCCGAGAAGATCAACCCCTACCTGCGGCCGTTGTACGACGCGCTCTACGAGATGCTCGGCTTCGAGAAGGTCGCGCGCCTGGTGGAGAAAAGCGTCATCGAAGTCGCGCCGCTCGCCTTCATGCGTGGCCGCACGCTCAACGAATCGTTCGTGATTCTCGACGAAGCGCAGAACACTTCCGTCGAGCAGATGAAGATGTTTTTGACGCGGATCGGTTTTGGCAGCGTGGCCGTGGTCACCGGCGATCTGACCCAGATCGATCTGCCCAGGCATCAGGTCTCGGGGCTCAAGCATGCGCTGTCGGTGCTGCACGGCGTGCCGGGCATCAGTTTCACGCATTTCCGCAAGGAAGACGTCGTGCGCCATCCGCTGGTGCAGGCCATCGTGCACGCTTACGAGGAGTACGAGCGGCGCGAGCCGCCGGCCACGTCGCGCTGATCATGGCCATATCCACGGGCGAGATCGCCATCCAGCGCGCGGTGCCGGCGCGTGGCATCCCGGCGGCGACATCCTTGCGCGCGTTCGCCCGCGCGGCGTTGCCGGCGCGGCACGGCGAGCTGACGATCCGCATCGTTGATCTCGACGAAAGCCGCGCGCTCAACCGTACCTGGCGGGGCAAGGACAAGCCCACCAACGTGTTGTCGTTTGCCGGCAGCGGCGAGGTGCTCGGCGATCTGGTCATCTGCGCGCCGGTGGTTGCGAGCGAAGCTGCCGAACAAGGCAAGACCCTGCGTGCGCACTGGGCGCACATGGTCGTGCACGGCTGCCTGCATCTGTGCGGCTATGACCACGAGCGCGACGACGATGCGCGCCGCATGGAGGCGCGTGAAATCTCGATTCTCAAGAAACTGGGATTTGCGAATCCGTATCGATGAGTGAAGACGGTCACAGTACCCGGCCCGAGGAAACGGGCCTTTCCCAATGGTGGCGCCGTGTCACCCAGCGGCTGCATGGCGGTCCGCGCACGCGCGAGGATTTGATCGAGCTACTGCGTGAGGCGCGCGCCGCCGAGCTGATGGATGCCGATGCGCTGTCGATGTTCGAGGGCATCCTGCAGACAGCCGAGACACAAGTGCGCGATGTCATGGTGCCGCGTGCGCAAATGGTCGTCGTCGAGCAGGCCTGGTCGCTGGACCGCATCGTGCCGGTCGTCGTCGAGTCCGGGCACTCGCGTTTCCCGGTGATCGGCGAATCCAAGGACGAGGTCGTCGGCATTCTGCTCGCCAAAGACCTGCTCAAATTCAGCTCGGGCATTCCTGGCTTCGATCCTGCGACCTTCGACCTGCGCCGGCTGGTGCGCCCGGCCGTGTTCGTGCCGGAGTCCAAACGGCTCAACGTGCTGCTCAAGGATTTCCGGCGTGGGCGCAACCACATGGCGCTGGTCGTCGACGAGTACGGCGGTATCGCCGGCCTGGTTACGATCGAAGACGTGCTCGAACAAATCGTCGGCGAGATCGACGATGAATACGACGAGGCAGAGACCGCGCCCATCCTCAAGCAGGACGAGCGCCGCTATCTGGTCAATGCGCTGACGCCGATCGAGGCGTTCAATGCCTATTTCGGGACGAATTTCCCGGACGAGGAATTCGACACGGTCGGCGGGCTGGTCATGCATCGCTTCGGGCACATGCCCAAGCGCGGCGAGAGCGTGCGCATCGACCGTTTCAACTTCAACGTGCAACGGGCCGACAGCCGCCGCGTTTATCTGTTCCAGGTCACGGTCGCGCCGGGCTGAGTCGATGCGTGCGCTGCTGGCGGTGCTGCTGCTGTGTGTGCCGGTGCTCGGCCACGCGCAGACGCCTGCGCCGCAGATCAGCGTGCTCACGTTCGCGCCGGGCGAAATCTACTGGCAGCGGTTCGGCCACAACGCCTTGCTGGTGCGACAAGCGGGCCAAGCGCTGGTCTATAACTACGGCATCTTCGATTTCCGCCAGGAACACTTTTTTCTCAATTTCGCGCGCGCGCGCATGCGCTACCGGCTCGACGTGACGCCGCTGTATCCGACCTTGCAGTACTATGCAGCGGAAAACCGCTGGGCCGTCGAGCAGCATCTGGCCTTGAGCCCACACCAGGCCCGCGCGCTTGCGGATTTTCTCGCCTGGAACGCGCGCCCGGAGAACGCCGAGTACCGCTACGACTACTTCACCGCAAACTGCTCGACCCGTGTGCGTGATGCCCTGGACCAGGTGCTCGGCGGGGCGCTGCGGCGCACCTTGCAGGCCCGTCCCGGGCACGGCAGCTATCGCAGCGAAGTCCTGCGTTTGATGGCCCCGCAGCCGGTGCTGATGCTGGGCATGGATCTGGGGCTTGGCCCACGGGTGGATGAACCGCTGGACCAGTGGCAGGAGGGCTTTATTCCGATGCGGCTGATGGCGGCCCTGCGCGGTGTGCGGATCGCAGCCGACGATGGCACGCAGCGGCCGCTGGTCGCATCCGAGCGCTGGCTGATCGTGCGCGAGGATCGCACGGGCGCACCAGTGCCGTATCCGACGGCACTTTTTCTGTCCGTGGGTCTTGCGCTGGGGGCGTCCATGTGGGGGTTGAACCGGATGCGCGCACACACTGCCGCGCGCATCGCCCTCGGCATGCTGGCCGGTGGGGCCGTTCTGGTGTGGGCGCTCGCGGGGAGCGTGCTGCTGCTCGGCTGGCTGGCGACCGAGCATTGGGGCATGGCGGCGAACCGCAACCTGCTTTTGCTCAATCCGCTGTGGTGGGTGCTGTTGCCCTGCGCGGCGGGGCAATGGCGCCGTGCACCGTCACGGCCGCGCCGCGTCGCGCGATTGGCGATGGGGGTGCTCGCCACCCTGTCGGTGCTGTCGCTGCCCTGGGCGCTGGTCGGCGTGCAGCCCAATCTGCACTGGGTAGCCCTGCTGCTGCCGCCGCAGCTCGCCGTGCTGCACCTGCTGCGCTCGGCAGATGATGTGCGGGGTGCTGTGGCTAGCGGTTGAGCCTGGTGGCGGCCGCATCGAAGATTTTCTCCGCATTCGCGGCGAGGAAATGACGGAAGATCAGCGGGCGGCCATCCTGCTGCCACAGGCGGTGGCCGTCGGCATCCAGCGCCTGGTTGCGCTCGATGATTTCGACAAACTGTTTTTCCGTCTGCGCCCAGCCGATGCGGCCGTCGGCCTCGCGCACGGGGGTTTGCATGGTCGCGGCCATCGTCGCGGTCTGGCGCAATGGCGTGCCCGGCGCCCCCTGGATGTCCGGCAGCATGCGCAGGCCGCGGGCGCGCATCGCCGCAGCCATCGCCTCGATGCCCGGATAGCCGGCGGCGTAGACATCGATCGTAACATGATTGAAATCAGGACCGAGGGCCAGCGCGCTCGCCGCTTCGCCGGAGATGCGGGCGACCGCTTCGAGCGTGCTGCGTTTCAGCGGTGGCCCGTTGCGCTGCATCAAACGCTCGACGAAGTGGGTGATGAAGGCTTCGGCGTCCGTTTCGGTGAGGCCGCCGCTGCGTTCGAAGCGCTCGATCAGCGCGATGAAGGGGCCGTGATCCACCGCCTGGGCCTGTTCGGCATTGTCCTCGCGGATCAGCGCAGCGACCTCCTCCGGGAACGCGGACAAATCGATCTGTGAGACGAAGATTTTGAACTGCGTCGCGTCCTCGCCGATCACCTGCAAGTCGCAGGACAGGAGTTTCTTCGCCGGGAAGCGGTAGTCGCGTTCGCGGCGCAGGCCGAGCACCTGGGCGGCCCTCACGAACAAGGCGGTTACGGCGGGATCGGCGGTGCGGATCGCGCCGTGATCGTTGTGGAAGCGTCCGCCATTGTCGGCGACCAACTGCTGCAGGATGACGAAGTCCGGGACATTGCGGGCGAACTTTGCGGTCGCACGCTCGACGAACAGCGCGCGCAGTGCCTGGGGCGGGAGCAGGGCGGCCATCGGTGTCTTCTTCGCTGGGAAAAGTGGTTGCCGGCCTATCTTGCGCGTGCTCTTGCGCAAGGACCAGCGGAAAAACAACCAATCCCGGGTTTAGACGATCCGCCTGCGCATGTTCAGCCGGTGCGCAGGGCCTCGACGATGGGTAAGCGGGCGGCGCGGATCGCCGGGAACAGGCCACCGATCAGGCCCATCGTCAGTGCCCAGGCCAGGCCTTGGCGGATCAGCTCAGGGGTGACGCGGAACGCGAAGGCGACCTGACTGAAGGTCTGGAAATTGAGCGTATTGACGGTGTAGCCGTTGAAGAAGACATAGGCCACGACGGCACCGACGAGTCCGCCGGCGAGCGCCAGCAGCAGCGACTCGATCATCACCGAAACCACGACCGGCAGTCCGCCGAAGCCGAGCGCGCGCAGGGTGGCGATCTCCACGGCGCGGGTGGCCACGGCCGCATACATGACGTTGAGCGCGCCAAACACGGCGCCGATCCCCATGATCACCGCGACGGTATAACCGAGGATGCGGATCAGCAGATGGAGCTGCTCCGAGCGCGAGGCGTAGTAATCCGGCTCGCGTTGTGCGGAGACGACCATGCGGGGGTCGGTGGTGAGCGCGTCTTTGAAAGTGGCGAATGCCGCGGCGCTTTCCAGGCGCACGGTCACCGAGTTGTAGGCGGTGCGCCGTGACGCCGTCTCCAGCGCCCCGGCATCGACCCAGAGCTCGGATTCATGGACGTCCCCGCCGGTTTCGAACACCCCGACGATGGTCCACGGCCCGTCGCGTACATCCACGGTATTGCCGATGCGCAGTGTCTCGAACTGCGCGGCGACGGCACGGCCGACCACGACCTCGCGCACGCCCGGCGTGAACATCCGTCCAGCCACGATACGGAATTCCGGGCGCACACGGCCGACATCGACCCGCGTACCGCGGACGACGACGTTGCTCGGTGTATCGGCGCCGGGCTTGGCGACGTCGGTGAGCAGATAGAACTCCGCGATGGCCTGGGGCGTGCCGTCGGCATCGCGCGCGATGCCGGGTGTGTCGGTGATGATCGCCGCCTGTTCGCGCGTGATGACGCTGCCGAGTTCGTCGGTGGAGCCGCCGCGCAGCACGATCGCGCGCTCGTGCGTGCCGGTGCCGGCGAGCGTCGCTTTGAAGCCGGCCGCCATCGACAACAGCGCGACGAGTACGCCGACGACGCCAGCGATGCCGATGACGATGACCATCGACGACCCCAGCCGCGACGGGATCGCGCGCAGGTTGACGGCGGTGACGGCGATGATCTGGCGCAAGGTGTTCATGCGCGATCCCTAACGCGCGGCCAGCGCATCGACGATCTGCAGCCGCATCGCGCGCAGTGCCGGTATCAGGCCGACGACGAGGGCGAGCAGGACCGCGATCGCGACCGCGCCGGCGAATGCACCTGGCGTCAGCGCAAGGCCGGAGAAGCCGGGCAGCTTTGCGGCGATGCCGGGCAGCAGCACGGCGGCGAGCGCAAGGCCGGACAGCGCCGCGAGCAGGCACAGCGCCAGCGATTCGGCGAGCACCAGGGCGAGCACGCCGCCATCCGAATACCCCAGTGTCTTGAGCACGGCGAGCTCGGGAATGCGTTCGCGCACCGACTGCATCATCGTATTGCCGGTGAGAAACAGCAGGGTGAAGAACACCGCTCCGATGATCGACGACATGATCAGGCCGATGTCCCCCATCTGCTTGATGAAAGCCTGATTGAAGGCTTTTTCGGTCTGCGTGCGCGTTTCGTGTGGCGAGTTGGCGAACAGCGCGTCGATCTGCTGGATGACGGTTTCGTTCTGCGCCGGATCGCGCGTCTTCACCACCATCCAGCCGACGGTGCCTTTGCCGAACTGGCGCGCCTCGTCGAAATACTCGTGGTGGAACAGCATCATCTCGTAGATCGAGCGATCCTTCGGGTTCTTCGTGTCGAAAATGCCGACGAGATCGAATTCCCAGTTGTTGGAACCGTCGGCCAGTGGCCAGATTCCGGCGATGATCGGAATGCGGTCGCCGATCGAAAAGCCGTAACGATCGGCGAGCGTCTTGGCGATGATGGCGCCGGTGCGTGTCCTGAGCATGGCCTGCTTCTGATCCTCCGGCAGCACGATTTCCGGATACATCGCCAGATAGGGCTCGATCTGCGTCGGAAACTGCGGAAAGAAGTTGCTCTCCTTCTGGTAATAGCCGCCGAACCAGGATTGACCGGCGACCAGCGCGACGCCGGGCAGACTCTGGATTTTCTGGATGTGACCGGCGGGCAGCACCTGGGTCAGCGAGTAGCGGCCGGTGGTGACCAGACGGTCGGCGCCGGCAACCTCGATACCGGTGTTGAAAGCGGCATTGACCGCCGTGAGCAGGGCATAGAGCAGGAACGCGACCGCGATCGACAGCATCGTGAACAGCGTGCGCGGCGGGCGGCGCCACAGCGTGGCCCAGATCAGCGGCAGATATCTCATGCGTGCGCCGCCTGTTCCACCAGGCGTCCCTTGTCCAGATGCAGGGTGTGCGTGGCGAATTCCGCGGCCTTGGGGTCGTGCGTGACCATGACGATGGTTTTGCCATGCTCGCGGTTGAGCAGCTGCAGCAGACCCAGCACCTCGTCCGCGGTCTTGCGGTCCAGATCGCCAGTGGGTTCGTCGCAGACCAGGAGCGTGGGATCGGCGACGATCGCGCGCGCAATCGCCACGCGCTGGGCCTGTCCGCCGGACAGCTCGGCGGGCTTGTGCTTGCCGCGGTCGGCGAGACCCACGATCTGCAGCGCGATGCGCACGCGTTTCATCCGCTCGGCGGCGGACAACGGCGTCAGCAGCAGCGGCAGTTCGACGTTGCGCTCGGCGGAGAGCACCGGCAGCAGGTTGTAAAACTGGAACACGAAGCCGACGTGCTGCGCACGCCAGCGCGTCAGTTGCGCCGAAGACATCTGGTCGAGCCGCGCATCGCCGACGCGCAGCTCGCCTGCGCTCGGCCGATCCAGTCCGCCGATCAGATTCAGCAGCGTGGTCTTGCCGGAACCGGAAGGGCCCATCAGGGCGAGGAAATCGCCTTTGTCGATGTCCAGATCCAGGTTGTGCAAGACCTCGATGGTCTGCCGGCCGCGCGTATAGCGCTTGCTGACGCCGCGAAGACTGACCACTGTCTGAGCCATCGCCGTTTCCTCACTGTGATCGGACCATCAGGGTTGCATGGTGACCGCCTTGCCATCGCTGAACTGGGCGAAGTCGCCGACGGCGAGCCGCTCGCCCGCAGAAACACCGCTGACGATGCGCACGGCGCCTGCGCTCTTGCCGGCGATGCGCACGGCGCGCCGCTCCAGCACGCCCGCGTCGGTGACGACATAGACCGTGCCCAGCTCGCCGTCGGTCTGCACTGCTTCGGCCGGGACGAGAACCCCGGCGGGCGGGCGCGGGGCTCCCGGCGTCGGCACCGCTTCGCGGAAAGACACGCGCACGCCCATTTCCGGCAGGATGCGCGGATCTTTTTGCAGAAAGCCGACGCGCACTTTGACCGTTGCCTTGGAGCGGTCGGCGGTCGGGATCACGGCGATCACCTGGGCCGGGATCTCCCAGTCCGGATAGGCATTCAGGCGCGCCACGGCGGGCTGCCCCGGCTGCACCCGGTTGATGAAGTTTTCGTTGACATCGACTTCGATTTCGAGCGAATCCATGTCGACGAGCGTGCCGATGCCGGTGCGCGTGCCGGCGCCGCCGGCCGATAGCGGCGAGATCATTTCGCCGGGCTGGGCGTTCTTCTCGGTGATGATGCCGTCGAACGGTGCCCGCACCACGGTGTCGTCGAGCTGGCGCTGTTGGACTGCGACCGTGCGCTCGGCAACGGCGACGTTGCGCTGCATCGTCTGCAGACGCGCGACGAGGCCATCGACGCCGGCCTGGGCGCTGTCGAGCGCTTGCTCGGAGACGAGCTTGCGTGACGCCAGCTCGCGCGTGCGGGCGAGCTGGCGGCGCGCCTCTTCGAGCTGCACGCCGACCTCGGCGAGCTGCGCGCGTGCCGCCTCGAGCTGCGACTGGGCCAAGGCGAGCTGCGCGCGCGCATTGCTGTCGTCGAGGCGGGCGAGCACCTGTCCGGCGCGCACTGCCTGACCCTCTTCGATCAAGAGTTCGACGACCTTGCCGGTGACTTTCGACGAAACCGTCGCCTGGCGCCGCGCGACGACATAGCCCGAGGCATCGAGCACCGACGGTGGCGGTGTGCCCTCCCGCAGTGGCTGGGCGACGACGGTTTTCACCGGCAGGGCATCGGGCACACGCAGCAGCAGCCATGCGCCGCACGCCAAGAGTGCGAACGCCACAAGAACAAGCCCGATCCAGCGCCGGCGCGGCGCTGCCGCCGCTGTGCCGCGATCGATCCTGAGCTGGCTCAGCAGAGCAGAAGTGTCGTTCATGTGAGCAGTGCGCCCGCATTCGGGGCGTGCACCAGTGTGCCGACTTTTTCATGCGCATGCCAAGCGGATGCGGCCAGGATCGGATGCGGCAAATCGATCGTGCGAGTCGATCGTGTCAGACCTGGGCCTGAGCCGATTATCATCGTGCGATCCGCGCCGCATGCGCGCCCGGCCATCCAAGGAGAGGTATGAGCCATCCAGCACCGCTGCCCGCCGAGCAGGCCGTCCGCCCCGTCTGCATCATCGTCGGCGCCGGTCCGGGCATCGGCCAGGCCGTCGCACTGGCCTTCGCCCGCGAGGGCTGTGATGTCGCGTTGCTGGCGCGCACCCCCCTGCGTTTGCAGGCGCTATGTGAGGAGATCCGCATCAAGACCGGACGGCGCGCCCGCGCCTACGCGGCCGATGCGGCCAGCGAGTCCGCGCTGATCGCCGGGATCGAGGCGGCCCGCGCCGATCTCGGCGATCCGGACGTACTCGTCTACAACGTCGCCACGCACGAGCCCGGCCGGCCGCTAAGCGTGCCGATCCCGCACCTCATCGAGGATTTCCGCATCAACGTCGTCGGTGCGCTGATCGCCGCACGCGCCGTGGCCCCGGCGATGATTGCCCGCAAGCGCGGCACCATTTTGTTCACCGGCGGCGGGTTTGCCTACGAGCCGGCGGCGGATTACGCCTCGCTGTCGATGGACAAGGCGGCGCTGCGTTCGCTCACCTACACGCTGGCGCAGGATCTGGGCCAGCATGGCATCCACGTCGCCACCGTCACCGTGCACGGCTTCGTCCAGCCCGGGACGGCGTTCGATCCGCACAACATCGCCGCGGCCTACATTGCGCTGTATCGGCAACCCAGGGGCCATTTCGAGATCGAGACGGTCTACAAGAAATAGAAGGGCTGCCCGACTCCGCCGGACTGCGGCTGGAAAGCCGCGCAAAGAAGCCGGAAACTGCGCGGCATGGCTGCTTTTTCGCTCATACGCGATATCGCCGCCCTGCGCGCCGGGCGTTTCGATCTGCTCGTCATCGGCGGTGGCATCTACGGCGCGTGGACCGCGTACGACGCGGCCAGCCGCGGGCTGTCCGTCGCCCTGGTCGAAAAGACCGACTGGGGCGCCGGCACGTCGTCGGCATCGAGCAAGCTGATCCACGGCGGGTTGCGTTATCTCGAGCACTATGAATTCGGGCTCGTGCGCCATGCGTTGAGAGAGCGGCGGACGCTGTACCGTATCGCACCGCATCTGGTGCGGCCGCTTCAGTTCGTGCTGCCGATGTGGAGGGGGCCGCGCGCACATCCGCTCATGGTCTCGGCCGGACTTGCGCTGTATGACCTGATGGCGCTCGGCGGACAGCCGGTGCCGCGGCACCGCTATTACCGTGCGCGCGAGCTGCTGGCACGCTATCCCTTCATCGATCCGGAACGTCTGCTCGGCGGTTTCCGTTACGGCGACTGTCAGGAAGACGATGCGCGCATGACGCTGGTCGTCGTCGCGGCCGCCCAGGGGCATGGCGCGGTCTGCGCGAACCGCGTCGCTGCGGAGAGCTTGATCGAGGATCGCGGCCGCGTCTGCGGCGCGCGCCTGCGCGATACGCTCGGTGACGAGGTCTTCGAGGTGCGGGCGAATGTCGTCGTCAATGCCGCCGGGCCGTGGGCACCGACGCTGCTCGGTGATGCCGCGCCCAAGGTGAAACTGGTCAAGGGCACTCATCTGGTGCTGCCGGCCATTGCCGGCTGCACCGAGGCTTTTTTGCTGACCGCCGCCGACGGACGTGTGTTTTTCGTGATTCCCTGGTATGGCCGCACCCTGGTCGGCACCACCGAACTACAGGTCACCGATCCCGCACAGGCCGTGCCCACCGACGAGGAGACGCACTATCTGCTCGAAGGCGTGCGTCGCGGGCTGCCGGGTCTGGGCTGGACCGAGGCCGATGTCATCGGCCGTTTTTCCGGGGTGCGCATGCTCAAGGCCGAGGACAGCGCATCGCTGGCCGCGGTCACGCGCGAGTTCGAGGCGACACAGCCGCGCCCGGGCGTGCTGATGCCGGTCGGCGGCAAGTACACCACCGCCCGCAGCGACAGCCGCGCGATCGTCGATGCCGTGTTCGGCCTGCTCGGGCGCCGGCCGCCGCCGTCACGCACCCACCGACACGCCTTGCCCGGTGCACCGACGGAACCGTTCGAGCGCTGGCAGGCGCAAACCGTTGCCCGCCTTGCCGCAGCCGGAATCGACACCGAGGCTGCGCGCTGGCTGACGCTGCGGCACGGCACCGGCGTCGAGGCGATCCTGGCGCAGGTGGGGGCGCATCGTGAACTGGCCGCGCGCATCGATGACCAGGCGCCGTTCATTCTGGCCGAGGCGGTTTGCGCCCTGCGCAACGAAATGGCGCACGACCTCGACGACATCGCGCGCCGCCGCATGCCGCTGTCGCTGCTGGTGCGCGGCGAGTCGTGGAAACCGCGGTTGCTCGCGCTGCTTGCGCAGGAACGCATGCACAACACAGCCCATGCTGCATCGCCACAATCCGACGAGCGGTCGGAAATCACCGCGGGATAGCTAAAAAATCCGATACCCATCGGCGGGTTTCTCGCGGATACTGCATCCGTTTTTGAGCCCGCTGCGCCGCTTGCGGCGGGGCATTGCTAAATGGATGGGGAGAGTCCACCTCTCCCGTGCGAGAAAGAAGGAGAGGCGCGATGAGGCAACTCAAATGGACGCCTGCCGTGGTGCTGGCGCTGATGCTGTCGGCCTGCGACAAGGCGGACAACGGCGATGGTGGTCTTGCGCAATCCCCGGACCGGTTGATCTCCCTGTTCGATCCGGTCGCGGCGAGCGCGGTCATTCCGTTTCCGAACGATGGCCTGTTCACCGGCACCACCGACGGCACGCTCAACATTCCCAATCCGGCCAACGCCCCGTTCGTGACCGCGGCGAACCGGCTCGACGGTTTTTCGACCGTCGCTTCGGCCTTCACCGACCTGATCGGCCGCGTCGATCTCGGCTCGGCGAACGCGCCGGGGTCGATCGTCATCATCAACACCCGGACGTTTTCCGCGCTCACTCCGGGTGTGGATTACCGCGTGCAGCGCTCCACCGCCATCGATCCGTTGACCGGCCGGCCGCTCGATGCGCTGCGCTCGCGCCTGCTGATCGAATGGCTCAAGCCGCTTGCGCCGGCGACGACCTATCTCGTCGCCGTCACCCGCGCACTGGTGTCGGAAGAAGGCGTGCACGCCGAGCCGGCCGATTTGTTCCGTGTGGTTCTCTCCAGCCGCACGGTCGATGAGCAGTTCGCATCCGGCACGGAGCCGGCGCTGACGACGCTCAGCCCGGCCCAGCGCGCGGCCCTCGAGAATGTGCGCCAGCTTTATCAGAACCGCATCCTGCCCGCGCTCGCCGCCGCCGGCATTGCCAGGGAAAACCTGGTGATCGCCTGGCCGTTCACGACGCAGTCGGTCGGTGTCACCCTCAGCCGGCTTGCGGCCACCGTCACGCCGCAGCCGATGACGCTGGTCGCGACCGGGCTGACCACGCAGGACGTGATTCCGGCGCTGCCGCCGGTTGCCGACGTTTACATCGGCAGTCTCACGCTGCCGTATTACCTCGCCGATGCGGCGGCAACGTCCGAGGATGGGGATTTCCTGATCAACGGCGCGCCCGACAATCCGCTGAACAGCTTCTGGCGTGCCGATCCTGCGGTCGTGAGCTCCGGCAACACCCCGACGGGGATTCCGTGCGGTGCGATCGCCCCCAGCGAGAGCACGACCGGCTGCTTCCCGCAGCCGCGGGCGCGCGCGAGCCAGCGCGTGCCGGTGCTGGTGACGATTCCGAACGCCAACAGCGGTCGCACGATGCCGGCATCCGGATGGCCGGTCGTCGTGTTCCAGCACGGCATCACCGGCAACCGCTCGCAGATGCTGCCGATCGCGCCGGCACTCGCCGCCGCCGGTTTTGCCGTCGTCGCCATCGATCTGCCCCTGCATGGTCTGCCGCCCGGGCATGCTTTGCGCGCCGGCACCGATGCCTTTCCGCCGAGCCTGCGGCCGACCGAGCGCACCTTCGATCTCGACCTCGTCAACAACACCACCGGTGCACCCGGTGCCGACGGTACGGCCGATGCCTCGGGTACGCACTTCATCAACCTGTCGAGTCTGCTGACCAGCCGCGACAACCTGCGCCAGGCCGAGGCTGATCTCATGACCCTCTCGGCCTCGCTGGCAGGCGCTGTCATTCTCGGCGGAGATTTCATGCCCAACGGCAACCGGTTCGACGGCAATGTCCCGACGCGGTATGTGGGGCACTCGCTCGGCGCCATCGTGACCGCATCCTTCCTCGGTGCCGATCCAGGCACGGGCGCCGCGGTGCTGGCGATGCCCGGCGGCGGTCTCGCCAAGCTGCTCGATGCCTCGGCAAGCTTCGGCCCGCGCATCGCTGCGGGACTGCTCGCGGCCAGCGGTGGCAGCATCCGCGAAGGCAACGATACCTACGTGTCGTGTCCCGGCTGATTGGTAACACGTCTGTTGAACAGTTCGGGGTGTGATCGCTGCCATTGTTTCATGGCCTGGATGGGGCTGACATGCCCCAAGGCTTTCTGTGGCAGTTGGTGATTGTACAGCCAGACATACCGCAGGATGGTGGCCTCAAGTTCTTCGCCGGAATGGAAGTGATGGGTGCGCAGGATGTCGGCGATGCGCCCGTTGAAGCGTTCAACCATGCCGTTGGTCTGCGGGTGTTTTGGGCGGGTCAGGCGATGCTCAATGCCTAGCTCCTCGCAGAGCTGATCGAACTGATGCCTGCCGGTCGGCGTACGCTCTCCCCGTGTGATGAAGCGATCCG
>NZ_FOOC01000007.1 GCF_900113085.1 Fontimonas thermophila
ATGGCAAAGGAAAAGTTTGAACGCAAGAAGCCGCACGTGAACGTGGGGACGATTGGGCACGTGGACCATGGGAAGACGACGACGACGGCGGCGCTGACGAAGGTGTCTGCGGACAAGTACGGTGGGACGTACGTGCCGTACGACCAGGTGGCGAAGGCGTCGGAGGCGCAGGGTCGTCGTGATGCGACGAAGATTCTGACGATTGCGACGTCGCACGTGGAATATGAGACGGCGAACCGTCACTATGCGCACGTGGACTGTCCTGGGCACGCGGACTTTGTGAAGAACATGATCACGGGCGCGGCGCAGATGGACGGTGCGATTTTGGTGGTATCGGCGGTGGACGGTCCGATGCCGCAGACGCGCGAGCACGTGCTGCTGGCCAAGCAGGTGAACGTGCCGAAGATCGTGGTGTGGCTGAACAAGTGCGACCTGGTGGAGGACGCGGAGCTGCTCGACCTGGTCGAGATGGAAGTGCGGGATTTGCTGAACAAGTACGGATTTGACGGTGACAACACGCCGGTGATCCGGGGTTCTGCGACCAAGGCGATTGCGGGCGAGCCGGAGTGGGTGGCGAAGATCGAGGAGCTGTACGACGCGATTGACACGTGGATTCCGGAGCCTGTGCGGGAGATTGACAAGCCGTTCTTGCTGCCGATCGAGGACGTGTTTTCGATTTCGGGTCGCGGCACGGTGGTCACGGGGCGTGTTGAGCGCGGTGTGATCAAGGTGGGCGACGAAGTGGAGATTGTGGGCATTCGTCCGACGCAGAAGACGACGGTGACGGGTGTTGAGATGTTCCGCAAGCTGCTGGACCAGGGGCAGGCGGGCGACAACGTGGGTCTTTTGCTGCGTGGTACGAAGAAGGAAGAGGTGGAGCGCGGGCAGGTGGTGTGCAAGCCTGGCTCGATCAACCCGCACTCGAAGTTTGAGGGCGAGGTGTACGTGCTGACGAAGGAGGAGGGTGGTCGGCACACGCCGTTTTTCAAGGGGTATCGTCCGCAGTTTTACTTCCGCACGACGGACGTGACGGGGACGGTGGAGTTCAAGCAGGAGATGGTGATGCCGGGCGACAACGTGCAGATGACGGTGGAGCTGATCAGCCCGATCGCGATGGAGGAAGGCGTGCGCTTTGCGATCCGCGAGGGCGGCCGCACCGTCGGCGCCGGCGTCGTCACCAAGATCCTGGCTTAAGCGGGTTTCTCCGACGGTCGAAGCTTTTTGACTTGCGGGCGCGGATTCCCTAAAATCCGCGCCCCTTTTTTGGCTTTCCGCAGTGCGCGCTAGGGCGGTAGCTCAACTGGTAGAGCGGCGGTCTCCAAAACCGCAGGTTGGGGGTTCGAAACCCTCCCGCCCTGCCACCCGTGCGGCGTCAGCACCGGCGGTGCCGGAACGACTTCATGGACGTTCAAACCTCTGAACAAAAACCCGCCTCTTCGCGCCGGGATACGGTTCTGCTGGCCGTGGCCGCCGGCGCGCTGCTCGGTGGTATGTTCGCTTTTTACTATTTCGAGGCCCGGTTCAACGCGTTGGTGCGCACGCTGATGCTGCTCGGTGGCCTGGCCGCCGGGCTGGTGCTGGCTTACCAGACGGCCGCCGGCAAGACGCTGTGGGGTTATGTCGTCGGCTCGCGCATCGAGCTGCGCAAGATCGTCTGGCCGACCCGCCAGGAGAGCGTGCAGGCCACGCTGATGATCGCGGTCGTCGTGCTGATCATGGCCCTGCTGTTGTGGGGCTTGGATTCGGTGCTCCTGTGGGGCGTTGAAACACTCACTGGCCGGGGGAGCTGAGACCATGGCGATGCGGTGGTACGTCGTGCATGCCTATTCTCAGTACGAGAACAGCGTGATGAAGGCGCTCAAGGAGCGCATCAAGCGGGCCGGGTTGCAGCACAAGTTCGGCGAGATCTTGGTGCCCACCGAAGAAGTCGTCGAGATCAAGGACGGCGTCAAGCGCACCACGGAGCGCAAGTTCTTCCCCGGCTATGTGCTCGTGCAGATGGAGATGGACGAGGACACCTGGCATCTCGTCAAGTCCACGCCCAAGGTGATGGGCTTCATCGGTGGCACGCCCGACAAGCCGGCGCCGATTTCCGAGAAGGAGGCCGAGCGCATCCTCAACCGCGTCACCGAGTCGGTGGAGAAGCCGCGGCCCAAGACCTTGTTCGAACCCGGCGAGGCGGTGCGCGTCAAGGAAGGTCCGTTCGCCGATTTCAGCGGTGTCGTCGAAGAGGTCAATTACGACAAAAACCGCCTGCGCGTCGCGGTTCTGATTTTCGGGCGTTCGACGCCCGTGGAGCTGGAGTTCTCACAAGTCGAGAAGGCTTGAGTCTCGGTCGGCAAGGATCGAGGCACATCACCGGGGAGCTCGCCTGAAAGTCGAGCGTTCGCACCCACTTTGGAGTAGTCCATGGCAAAGAAGGTCACGTCGTACATCAAGCTGCAGATTCCTGCAGGCAAGGCCAATCCGGCGCCGCCGGTCGGCCCTGCGCTCGGCCAGGCCGGCGTCAACATCATGGCGTTCTGCAAGGAGTTCAATGCGGCAACCCAGAAGCTGGAACCGGGCATGCCGATTCCGGTCGTGATCACGGTCTATTCGGACCGCTCGTTCACGTTCATCACCAAGACGCCGCCGGCGACCGTGCTGATCAAGAAGGCGGTCGGCATCGAGTCCGGCTCGCCGACGCCGCACACCAAGAAGGTCGGCAAGATCACGCGCAAGCAGATCGAGGAAATCGCCAAGCTGAAGATGGCGGACCTCAATGCCGGCAGCCTGGAGGCGGCCTGCCGCCTGATCGCCGGTTCTGCCCGCAGCATGGGCGTCGAAGTGGTGGAGAAGTAAGCCATGGCGAACAGTGTCAAGAAACTCACCAAGCGGCAGCGCGCCATCGCCGGCAAGATCCAGCCGGGCAAGAGCTACGATCTCGACCAGGCCATCGAGCTGGTCAAGCAGTGCGCGACGGCCAAGTTCCGGGAATCGGTGGACGTTGCGATCAACCTCGGCGTCGATGCCAAGAAATCCGACCAGAACGTGCGCGGTTCGACGATCCTGCCGCATGGCTCGGGCAAGAGCGTGCGCGTCGCCGTGTTCGCGCAGGGCGCCAAGGCCGAGGAGGCGAGGGCGGCCGGTGCCGATGCGGTCGGCATGGAAGATCTCGCCGCGGCGATGAAGGCGGGCGATCTCAACTACCAGGTGGTGATCGCCGAGCCCGCGGCGATGCGCGTCGTCGGTAGCCTTGGCCAGTTGCTCGGTCCGCGCGGCCTGATGCCCAACCCCAAGACGGGGACGATCACCCCCAACGTCGGCGAGGCCGTCAAGAACGCCAAGGCGGGTATGGCCAAGTTCCGCACCGACAAGGCCGGCATCGTGCACTGCTCGATCGGCGCGGCGGATTTCACGCCGCAGCAGATCAAGGAAAACCTGATCGCCGTCGTTCGCGACGTGCGCAAGGCCAAGCCGGCGTCGTCGAAGGGTGTCTATATCAAGAAGCTGACCCTGTCGACGACGATGGGGCCCGGCGTGCGCGTCGACGTCGCGAGCCTGCCGGAGTGATGGTGATGGCGGGACGGCCTGGCCGCTCCCGCCGGATGTGATTCGAAGTGTGGTGGCGCAAGCCAACCCCACGTCGAAGACCGTATGTGGGAAGGGCGTGGTTGGCCCGGACATTAAAGGCCGCAAGGCCGCATACGCAGACGGTGGCAACACCGTAAAGGCGGGTTCGTCGCCGCAGGGTGGCGGGCCCATTTATGGAAGAAGCGACTAGGAGTTCTGATGGCGCTCAAGCTGGAAGACAAGAAAGCCCTGGTTGCGGAAGTCAACGAAGTCGCCAAGCGCGCGCTCTCGGCCGTCGTGACCGAGTACCGCGGTCTGCCGGCCGGCAAGTTCGACCAGCTGCGTGCAAAAGCCCGCCAGAGCGGCGTTTATCTGCACGTGGTGAAGAACACGCTGGCCCGGCGTGCCGTGGAGGGCACGGCATTTGAGTGCCTCAAGCCCGCGCTGGTGGGGCCGATCGTGCTTGGATTCTCGCTCGAGGATCCGGGTGCGGTCGGTCGCCTGATCAAGGACTTCGTCAAGGAAAACGAAGTGATGGTCGTCAAGGCCGTCGCGGTCGGCGGCACCCTCTATGGGGCCAAGGATCTCGACCGTCTGGCCACATTGCCGACGAAGGAGCAGGCGCTTGCCATGCTCATGGGCACGATGAAGGCGCCCATCGGCAAGTTCGTTCGTACCTTGGCCGAACCCACCGCCAAGTTCGTCCGCACGGTCAAGGCCGTGGCGGATCAAAAGGGCGCGGCGTAGGCCTTTCGCATCGGGATTCCTGTTTTGGATTGCAGGCTACCCACACTTTATCGGAGTAAATGAAACATGGCTGCTACGAAGGAAGAAATTCTTGACGCGATTGCGAACATGTCCGTGATGGATGTGGTCGAGCTGGTCAAGATGATGGAAGAAAAGTTCGGCGTCACCGCCGCTGCCCCGGTTGCGGTTGCCGCTGCCGGCCCGGCGGCCGCAGCTGCCGCGGCACCGGCCGAGGAGAAGACCGAGTTCACGGTCGTCCTCGCCAGCATCGATGCGGCGAAGAAGGTGGGCGTCATCAAGGTCGTGCGCGAGCTGACCGGTCTGGGTCTGAAGGAAGCCAAGGACCTGGTCGAGGGCGCGCCGCAGACGGTCAAGGAGGGTGTCGACAAGAAGACCGCCGAAGACATGAAGAAGAAGCTGGAAGAAGCCGGCGGCAAGGTCGAGCTGAAGTAAGTTGCCGACGCTACGCGGTCTTGCAGGCTGACACTGGCCGGGGGCTTTGGGCCCCTGGCCAGGTTTCGTTTTTCGCGATGGGTGACTGGTGATTGGTGATTCCAGCGGCGCAAAGTCCACGAATCTCCAATCACGAATCACGCTGTTACACGGTCCGGAGTGACTCATGGCCTACTCGTTCACCGAGAAAAAGCGCATCCGCAAGGACTTCAGCAAGCTGAAGGAGACGCTGGAAATTCCCTACCTGCTGGCGACCCAGATCGAGTCTTACCGGCAGTTTCTACAGGCGGACGTCCAGCCGTCGAAGCGGCGCGACACGGGGCTGCAGGCCTCGTTCAAGTCGGTGTTCCCCATGGAGGCGTACAACGGCTCCGCGCGGCTTGAGTTCGTCAAATATCGTTTCGACGAACCGCCCTTTGATGAGAAGGAATGCCGTGTGCGCGGCATGACCTACGCGGCGCCGCTGAAGGTGACCGTGCGGCTGGTGATTTTCGATCGCGAGTCGAAGGAAAAGCGGGTCAAGGATGTGCGCGAGCAGGAGGTCTATCTCGGCGAAATGCCGCTGATGACCGAGCACGGCACGTTCATCATCAACGGCACCGAGCGCGTCGTCGTCTCCCAGTTGCATCGCTCGCCGGGCGTGTTCTTCGACCACGACAAGGGCAAGACGCACAGCTCGGGCAAGCTGCTCTACTCGGCGCGCATCATTCCCTATCGCGGCTCCTGGCTGGACTTCGAGTTCGATCCCAAGGACAACCTGTTCGCGCGCATCGACCGTCGCCGCAAGCTGCCGGTGACGATCCTGCTGCGTGCCCTGGGCTACACCAACGAGCAAATGCTCGCGCTGTTCCATGAGCAGAATGTGTTCCGCCTCGAGGACGAAGGCGCAAGCCTGGAACTGATCCCGGAGCGGCTCAAGGGCGAGAAGGCGCAGTTCGACATCACCGACGGCAAGAAGGTGCTGGTCGAGCAGGGCAAGCTGATCACCGCGCGGCACATCAAGCTGATCGCCGATGCTGGCTTGAAGCGCCTGCACGTGCCGGACAGCTACCTCGAAGGCAAGATCATTGCCCGCGATCTGGTCAGCAAGGATGGCGAAGTCATCGTCACCGCCAACACCGAGATGACCGCGAATCTGCTCGCGAAGCTGCGCGAGTGCGGCATCAAGGAGATCCCGACGCTGTACGTCAACGACGTCGACAAGGGTCCGTACATCTCGACGACGCTGAACATCGATCCGACGAAGACCCGCCTCGAGGCGCTCGTCGAGATCTACCGCATGATGCGTCCGGGCGAGCCGCCGACCAAGGATGCGGCCGAGGCGCTGTTCCACGGCCTGTTTTTCTCGCCGGAGAAGTATGACCTGTCCGCGGTCGGGCGCATGAAGTTCAACCGCCGTCTGCGCCGCGATACCGTCGAAGGTCCGGGTGTGGTGTACGACGGCGAGCTGTTCTCGCGGCTCACCGACGATTTCTCCAAGGATTTGTTCGCCAAATACGGCAAGGAATATTCGGACATCGTCGACGTGATCCGCGAGATCATCGCGATCCGTAACGGCGAACAGCAGACCGACGATATCGACCACCTCGGCAATCGCCGCATCCGCGCGGTCGGTGAGATGACCGAGAACGTCTTCCGCACCGGACTGGTGCGCGTCGAGCGCGCCGTGCGCGAGCGGCTCGCGCTGGCCGAGGCCGAGAACCTGACGCCGCAGGATCTGATCAACGCCAAGCCGGTGTCCGCGGCGATCAAGGAATTCTTCGGGTCCTCGCAGCTGTCGCAGTTCATGGACCAGAACAACCCGCTGTCCGAGGTCACGCACAAACGGCGTGTGTCCGCACTCGGACCCGGTGGGCTCACGCGCGAGCGCGCAGGTTTCGAGGTCCGCGACGTGCATCCGACGCATTACGGCCGCGTCTGCCCGATCGAAACGCCGGAAGGTCCGAACATCGGCCTGATCAACTCGCTGGCCTGCTATGCGCGCACCAACGAGTATGGATTCCTCGAAACTCCGTACCGCAAGGTCGTCGATGGCAGGGTGACCGACGAAGTCGAGTATCTGTCGGCGATCGAGGAAGGCCGCTACGTGATCGCGCAGGCGAACTCCGAGCTGGACGCCAAGGGGCGGTTCAAGCAGGAGCTGGTCTCGGTGCGCTTCCAGAACGAGTTCACGATGATGACGCCCGACAAGGTCCAGTACATGGACGTCTCGCCGCGCCAGATCGTGTCGGTCGCTGCCGCACTGATCCCGTTCCTCGAGCACGACGACGCCAACCGCGCGCTGATGGGATCGAACATGCAGCGCCAGGCGGTGCCAACGCTGCGCAGCGAAAAACCTCTCGTGGGCACCGGCATCGAACGCCGTGTCGCGGTGGACTCGGGCAATGCCATCCAGGCCAAGCGCGGCGGGGTCGTCGAAAAAGTCGACGCCGCGCGCATTGTCGTGCGCGTCAATGACGACGAAACCGTCCCCGGCGAGGCCGGCGTGGACATCTACAACCTCGTCAAATACGTCCGTTCCAACCAGAACACCTGTATCAACCAAAGGCCGATCGTCAAGCCAGGCGACAAGATCGCGCGCGGCGACGTCATCGCCGACGGTCCGTCCACGGATCTCGGCGAGCTGGCGCTGGGCCAGAACGTGCTGGTCGCGTTCATGCCGTGGAACGGCTACAACTTCGAAGACTCGATCCTGATCTCCGAGCGCGTGGTCGAGGAGGATCGTTTCACGACGATCCATATCGAGGAGCTGACCTGCGTCGCGCGCGAAACCAAGCTCGGGCCGGAGGAAATCACCGCAGACATCCCGAACGTCAACGAAGCCGCGCTGCGCAAGCTCGACGAATCGGGCATCGTTTACATCGGCGCCGAGGTCAAGGCCGGCGACCTGCTGGTCGGCAAGGTGACGCCCAAGGGCGAGACCCAGCTCACGCCTGAGGAAAAGCTGCTGCGCGCGATCTTCGGCGAGAAGGCCTCCGACGTGAAGGACACTTCGCTGCGCGTGCCAGCCGGCATGGATGGCACGGTCATCGACGTGCGCGTGTTTACACGCGAGGGCGTGAAGAAGGACAAGCGCGCACTCGCGATCGAGGAAGCCGAGCTCGCGGCGGTACGCAAGGACCTCGCCGATCAGCAGCGCATCTTCGAAGACGACATCTACGATCGTCTGCGCAAGCTCTTGCTCGGCAAGATCGCCGATGGCGGTCCGAACAAGCTCAAGAAGGGCAGCAAGATCGATGCGGCGTATCTGGAGTCGATCGAGCGTGAAAAGTGGTTCGAGATCCGGCTGGCTGACGATGCCGCGCAGAGCCAGCTCGAGGCGGCGAACAAGCAGCTCAAAGACATGCGGACGGAGTTCGACAAGCGCTTCGAGGACAAAAAGCGCAAGATCCAGTCCGGCGACGAGCTGTCTCCCGGCGTGCTCAAGATGGTCAAGGTGTACCTGGCGGTCAAACGGCGGATCCAGCCGGGCGACAAGATGGCCGGCCGCCATGGCAACAAGGGCGTGATTTCGCAGATCGTCCCGGTCGAGGACATGCCGCACCTCGAGGATGGCACACCGGTCGATATCGTGCTCAATCCGCTGGGTGTGCCGTCGCGCATGAACATCGGCCAGCTGCTCGAAGTCCATCTGGGCTGGGCGGCCAAGGGCATCGGCCGCAAGATCGACGAGATGCTGCGCCAGCAGCGCGCCGTTGCCGAGCTGCGCAAATTCCTCGACAAGGTCTACAACAAGACCGGCAAGGGGGTGGCCAGCGTCGCGCTCGATGAACTGACCGACGAGGAAATCGTCAATCTGGCCAAGAACCTGACCGATGGCTTGCCGGTGGCCACGCCGGTGTTCGACGGGGCCACCGAAGATGAGATCAAGGAACTGCTCGAGCTTGCCGGACTGCCGCGCAGTGGTCAGGCGCAGCTGATCGACGGCCGCACCGGAGAGCCGTTCGCGCGCCCGGTCACCGTTGGCTACATGTACATGCTCAAGCTCAACCATCTCGTCGACGACAAGATGCACGCGCGCTCGACTGGTCCGTACTCGCTGGTCACCCAGCAGCCGCTCGGCGGTAAGGCGCAGTTCGGCGGCCAGCGCTTCGGCGAAATGGAAGTCTGGGCGCTCGAAGCCTACGGTGCTGCGTACACACTGCAGGAGATGCTCACCGTGAAGTCGGACGACACCAACGGCCGCACGCGGATGTACAAGGCCATCGTCGATGGCGATCACCGCATGGTCGCGGGCATGCCGGAGTCGTTCAACGTGCTGGTCAAGGAAATCCGCTCGATCGGCCTGAACATCGAGCTGGAACAGAACCAGTAAACCGACATCGGCTCAGGAATATCGGGAGTCATCATGAAAGATTTGTTCAACCTGATCCGTAACCCGGAAGAGGCCGAAGACTTCGATGCGATCCGCATCGGCCTTGCCTCTCCGGAAACGATCCGTTCCTGGTCCTACGGCGAGGTCAAGAAGCCGGAGACGATCAATTACCGCACGTTCAAGCCGGAGCGTGACGGCCTGTTCTGCGCCAAGATCTTCGGGCCGATCAAGGACTACGAGTGCCTGTGCGGCAAATACAAGCGTCTCAAGCATCGCGGCGTGGTGTGCGAGAAGTGCGGCGTCGAGGTGACCGTCGCCAAGGTGCGCCGCGAGCGCATGGGGCACATCGACTTGGCCTCGCCGGTTGCGCACATCTGGTTTCTGAAGTCGCTGCCGTCCCGTATCGGTCTTTTGCTCGATATGCCGCTGCGCGCGATCGAGCGGGTGCTGTATTTCGAAGCGCACATCGTCGTCGATCCGGGCCTGACGCCGCTCGAGCGCGGTCAGCTACTGACCGAAGAGGATTACCTCAATGCGGTTGAGCAGTATGGGGATGACTTCGACGCCCGCATGGGCGCCGAGGCGATCCACGATCTGCTCAAGAGCATCGATCTGCAGACCGAGGCCGTGAAGCTGCGTGAGGAGCTCAACAGCACCAACTCGGAAACCAAGATCAAGAAGCTCGCCAAGCGTCTCAAGCTGATCGAATACTTCATCCAGTCCGGCAACCGCCCGGAGTGGATGATTCTGACCGTGCTGCCAGTGCTGCCGCCCGATCTGCGTCCGCTGGTGCCGCTCGATGGTGGCCGCTTCGCGACCTCGGATCTGAACGATCTCTACCGACGCGTCATCAACCGCAACAACCGCCTCAAGCGTCTGCTCGAGCTGACTGCACCCGACATCATCGTCCGCAACGAAAAGCGCATGCTGCAGGAAGCGGTGGATGCGCTGATCGACAACGGCCGCCGTGGCCGCGCGATCACCGGCACCAACAAGCGTCCGCTCAAGTCGCTCGCCGACATGATCAAGGGCAAGCAGGGCCGCTTCCGCCAGAACCTGCTCGGCAAGCGCGTGGACTACTCGGGCCGTTCGGTCATCGTGGTCGGCCCGACGCTGAAACTGCACCAGTGCGGTCTGCCGAAGAAGATGGCGCTCGAGCTGTTCAAGCCCTTCGTGTTCTCGCGCCTGCAGCGCCTGGGCATCGCCACCACGATCAAGGCGGCGAAGAAGATGGTCGAGCGCGAAGAGCCAGCCGTCTGGGATGCGCTCGAAGAGTGCATCAAGGAGCATCCGGTGCTGCTCAACCGCGCGCCGACGCTGCATCGTCTGGGGATCCAGGCCTTCGAACCGGTGCTGATCGAAGGCAAGGCGATCCAGCTCCACCCGCTGGTGTGCACGGCGTTCAATGCCGACTTCGACGGCGACCAGATGGCCGTCCACGTGCCGCTGTCGCTCGAGGCGCAGCTGGAAGCGCGTGTGCTGATGATGTCCACCAACAACATCCTGTCGCCGGCCTCGGGTGATCCGATCATCGTGCCGTCGCAGGACGTCGTGCTCGGTCTGTACTGGATGTCGCGCGAGCGCATCGCCGCGCAAGGCGAAGGCATGGTGTTTGCCGACGTTGCCGAGGTGCACCGCGCGTACGAGAACCGCGAGGTCGATCTGCAGGCCAGAATCAAGGTGCGTCTGAAGGACTACACCGAGGATGGCCAGCCAGTGGTCCGTCTCACCGAGACGACCGTCGGTCGCGCCCTGCTGTCGGAGATCCTGCCCGCCGGGGTGCCGTTCTCGGTCATCAACAAGACGCTGACCAAGAAGGAAATCTCCCGCGTCATCAATTACGTGTACCGGCGCTGCGGCACCAAGGAGACGGTGATCTTCGCGGACCAGATGATGTACACGGGTTTCCGCATGTCGACGAAGGCGGGTATTTCCTTCTGTCTGGACGACATCATGATCCCGCCGGAGAAGGCGAGCATCCTCGCCCAGGCCGAGGCCAAGGTGAAAGAGGTCGACGCCGAGTACAACCAGGGTTTGACCACGCAGGGCGAGCGCAAGAACCGCGTCATCGACATCTGGTCGCGTGCCAATGACGACATCTCCAAGGCGATGATGGCGCAGATCGGCACCGAGACGGTGAAGACCCGCGACGGCAAGGAAGTGAAGCAGCCGTCGTTCAACTCGGTGTTCATGATGGCCGACTCGGGCGCCCGTGGTTCGCAGGCGCAGATCCGCCAGCTCGCCGGCATGCGCGGGCTGATGGCCAAGCCGGACGGGTCGATCATCGAGACACCGATCACCGCGAACTTCCGCGAGGGCCTGAACGTCCTGCAGTACTTCATCTCGACGCACGGTGCGCGCAAGGGTCTGGCCGATACCGCGCTCAAAACCGCAAACTCGGGATACCTCACCCGCCGCCTGGTCGATGTCGCCCAGGACGTCGTCGTGACCGCCGAGGACTGCGGCACCGAGCAAGGTCTGTTGATGATGCCGATCGTCGAAGGCGGCGACGTGCTCGAGGCCCTGCGTGACCGCGTGCTCGGTCGTGTCGTGCTGCGCGATGCCCACAAGCCGGGCACCAGCGAGGTCGTGATTCCGGCCGGCACGATGATCGACGAGAAGTGGGCCGACATCCTCGAGAAGAATTCGATCGACGAGATCTGGGTCCGTTCGCCGATCACCTGCGAGCTGCCGTTCGGTGTCTGTGCCAAGTGCTATGGGCGCGACCTCGCGCGTGGCCATCTCGTCAACATCGGCGAGGCGGTCGGCGTCATCGCCGCGCAGTCGATCGGCGAACCGGGCACGCAGCTGACGATGCGCACCTTCCACGTCGGTGGCGCCGCCTCGCGTGCCGCCTCTGCCGATGGCGTGGATGCCCGCGCTGCGGGCACGGTGCGTGTGCACAACATCAAGACCGTCGTCAATTCCGAGGGCAATCTGGTCGCGGTTTCGCGTTCGGGTGAAATCGGCATCATCGATGCCAACGGCCGCGAGCGCGAGCGCTACAAGATTCCCTACGGCGCGACGATCCTGGTCAAGGATGGCGATGAGGTCAACGCCGGCCAGCGTCTGGCCAAGTGGGATCCGCACACGCACCCGATCGTCACCGAGCTCGGCGGTTTCGTGAAGATGCAGGACTTCGTCGAGGGCCTGACGGTCAACCGCGAGACCGACCCGCTCACCGGCGTCTCCACCCTGGTCATCACCGATCCGAAGACGCGTGGCGCATCGGCCAAGGATCTCAAGCCGACGATCATGCTGGTCGATGCCAAAGGCAAGCAGCTGACCTTTGCCGGTACCGACATCCCGGCGGCCTACACCTTGCCGCCCAAGGCCATCGTCACCGTCGAGGATGGTGACGAAGTCAAGGTCGGCGCAGTCATCGCCCGCATTCCGCAGGAGGCGTCGAAGTCGCGCGACATCACCGGTGGTCTGCCGCGCGTCGCCGATCTGTTCGAGGCGCGCAAACCCAAGGAACCGGCAGTGCTCGCCGAGACCACGGGTACGATCAAGTTCGGCGCCGGTACCAAGGGCAAGCAGCGGATCAAGATCGTCGAGGCCGATGGCAACGAGGTCGAGATCCTGGTGCCGAAGTGGGTCGAGATCCGTGTGTTCGAGGGTGAGTCCGTCGAAAAAGGCGAAATCATCTCGGACGGCGAGCCGAGCCCGCACGACATTCTCCGGCTGCAGGGCGTCGTCGCGCTGGCGAACTACCTGGTCAAGGAGATCCAGGATGTCTATCGCCTGCAGGGCGTGAAGATCAACGACAAGCACATCGAGGTGATCGTGCGGCAGATGCTGCGCAAGGTCGAGATCACCGATCCGGGCGACAGCAAGTTCCTGCAGGGCGAGCAGGTCGAGGTTTTCCAGGTGTTGGCCGAGAACAAGCGCCTAGTGGCCAAGGGCGAGCGCCCGGCCAAATTCGAACGCCTGCTGCTGGGCATCACCAAGGCGAGCCTGTCCACCGAGTCGTTCATTTCGGCGGCCTCGTTCCAAGAGACCACGCGTGTGCTCACCGAGGCTTCGGTGCGTGGCTCGCGCGACGAGCTCCGTGGCTTGAAAGAGAACGTCATCGTCGGCCGGCTCATTCCAGCGGGCACCGGGCTCGCCTATCACGAGCAGCGGCGCAAGGCGCGCGGTGGCAGCCTGCTCGCCGAGCTGCAGGCTTCTGCGCTCAATCGCAGCGGCGGTAGCTTTGAAGCCAGCGCCGGCGAACGTCTCGCCGCACGCGCCGCAGCGGTCGATGCCAGCGGTGACGATGATGCCGAAGGCGGCAGCGAGGATGCAGCGGAGGAGGGCGGCGAGGAATAACACGCCGCCTGCCCCGTCGGGCATCCATGATCGGGCCCTGGCTTCGCGCCAGGGCCTTTCGTCTGTCTTGGACTGACGCGGCGAGGGATGGAGCCGGCATGGACGGTGTGCGGCCGATCCCGGTACTGCACAAGCCGGCGATCGTTGCCGGCGCACTTGCCGATGTTTCGACTTTTCGCAAGCAGAGTCCTACACTCGCGCGCGAATCCGCAGGAGTTGCAGTGTCATGAAAATGCTCATCGCCATCATCAAGCCCTTCAAGCTCGATGCCGTGCGCGAAGCACTGGCCGACATCGGCGTGCAGGGCATGACGGTGACCGAGGTCCGCGGTTTCGGCCGCCAGAAAGGCCATACCGAGCTTTATCGTGGCGCCGAATACACGGTCGATCTGCTGCCGAAGATCAAGATCGAGGTCGCCCTTGCGCCGGAGATGGTGGACAAGGCGGTCGAGGCCATCCTCAAATCGGCCAAGACGGGCCAGATCGGGGACGGCAAGATCTTTATCTACGATCTCGAGCAGACCGTGCGGATCCGCACCGGCGAGTCGGGCGTCGGCGCCGTGTGAAGACCGTGGGCCGTGCCGGCGGCATATGCGCAGCTCGAGCTGATCGGCGGGGTTCAGGTCCGGAGGCGGTGGTGGCGGCCGTCGCAGTACGGCGCCTTCGCGGACAGGCCACAGCGGCATAGCCAGACCGTACGCACGCGTCCGGTGATGGTGAAGTCGCGTGCGGTGTGGCACTCGGCGGCTGGTCTGGCCTCGCAAAAGGGCGCGGTGCGGGAACGGCCGCAGCCGCACCAGCGGTACGCTCCGGCAGGCAGGTCGATGACCCAAGGGCCGGTTTGCCGGCAGCGCCGGTGATCACGGTGTTGATCCACGGGGTCTGTTCTGCAGCAAGGGGATTCTGGTCCGTCTGCGAATCGTACTAGACTGCCCGATGTTGACTGACACCGAGGCACCCATGACCCTGCCGATCCGGATCGCTTTTGCCGTTTGGATGAGTCTTGCCGCAGTCGTGGCCGAAGCCGGCCAGGTCTATAAATGGGTCGATCGGGATGGCCGCGTGCATTTCAGCGATACGCCGCGCCCGGGCTGGACGCGGGTCGATCTCCAATCCGCACCCGCTGCGCCGGCGCAAGATGCCGGCGGTGAAGCCAACCCGCGGACCGAGCCATCGGCCGGCAGCGCCCGCGATCGTCTGCGCGCCGAGGAGTGCCGCAACCGCCGCGAGCAATTGCAGGCGTACCGCAATGCGGCGACGATCATCGAACGCGACGCGCTCGGCAACGAAAAGCGCTACAGCGAGACCGAGCGTCTGCAACTGATCGAGCAGACGCAGAAACAGGTCGCGGAGCTGTGCGGCGAGCCGGTTTTGCAGTAAGAACGGCGCTTTTAGTCCGCGAGCGCCGCGCGGACGTACGTCGGCAGCGCGAACGCGGCGCGGTGTGTGTCGGCGTTGTAATAGCGCGTATCCAGCGCGGCGATGGCCTGCGCATCCAGGCGTGGCGTCAGCGCACCGGCTTTCTTGCACGCCAGGGATGCCGACCACCAACCGGATGGATAGATCGGCTGCGGAAAATGCAGCAGATGCGTCTGCGCAAAGCCTGCCTCGCGCATTGCGGTGTGCATGGCGCGGATCAATTCGAGATGCAGCAGCGGTGACTCGGACTGCTGGATCAGCATGCCGTCCGGTCTGAGCGCGCGCAGGCAGTCTGTGTAGAAGCGTTTGCCGAACAGTCCTTCGGCGGGGCCGACCGGATCGGTCGAGTCGATGATGACGAGATCGATCGAATCGGGCGCTGCGTTTTTCATCCACTGGATGCCGTCGCCGAAGAACAGGGTTGCGCGGGGGTCGTTGTTTTTTTCGCAGAGCTCGGGGAAATATTGTTCAGCCAGGCGCGTGACCCGTTCGTCGATCTCGACCTGGGTGGCGGATTTCACTTCCGGATGCTTGAGCACCTCGCGCAAGGTGCCGCAGTCGCCGCCGCCGATGATGACCACCGTTTCCGGATGCGGATGCGAGTTCAGCGCCGGGTGCGCCATCATCTCGTGGTAGAGGAAGTTGTCGCGCGTGGACACCATCGTGCAGCCATCGATGGTCATCAAATAGCCGAAGGTTTGCGTCTTCCAGATCGCGATTTTCTGGTACGGCGTCTGTTCCTCGTGGATTTTCTCGCCCATCAGGGAGAATGCGGTTCCGGTTGTTTCGATGGCTTCGGTGAACCAGCGCTGATCCAGGGTCATGATGCGGTCTCGGTCGGTGAACGGGCGGCTTGTCGCGGTCGCGGGGCACACCCCCGCACTCTAAAATGCGCGCCGAGTATAAGGGCAGAAGACCGCCGATGAATGACCGCAAGACCTGGACCGCTGCGCGGGCGCTCGACCAGTACAACGTGCCCTACTGGGGCGAGGGGTACTTCGACGTCGCCGAAGACGGGCATTTGCTGGTGCGGCCTTTCCGTGACCGCTCACCGGTGGCCATCGATCTTTACGCGCTGGCCCGGCGTTTGCCCGAGGAGGGTTTGCCGCTGCCCGTGCTCGTGCGTTTCGTCAACATCCTGCACGACCGTATCGATGCCCTGACCGGCGCATTCGCCAGCGTCATCGATGAACTCGGTTATACCGGACGTTACACAGCGGTCTATCCGATCAAGGTCAACCAGCAGGGCGATGTCATCGAGGAAATCGTCCGATATGGCGGCGCACGCGTCGGTCTGGAGGCCGGCAGCAAACCGGAGCTGGCCGCGGTGCTGGGTATGGCCTCTCCCGGCAGCGTCATCGTCTGCAACGGCTACAAGGATCGCACTTACATTCGCCGCGCGCTGATCGGCGAAAAACTCGGGCACAAGGTGTACATCGTCGTCGAGAAGCGGTCCGAGCTGCCGCTGGTGATCGAGGAATCGCGCAGGCTGGGCGTGGCTCCGCGCATCGGGCTGCGTGTGCGTCTGGCCTCGATCGGCGCGGGCAAGTGGCAGAACACCGGAGGCGAGAAATCCAAGTTTGGCCTGTCCAGCGCGCAGGTGCTCGCCGCCGTCGAAGAGCTGCGCGCCGCGGGCTGTCTCGATGCGGTGCAGATGGTGCACTTCCATCTCGGCTCGCAGGTTGCCAACGTGCAGGACATCGCCCGTGGCATGCGCGAGGCTGCGCGCTTTTATGTCGAACTGCGTGCCCTGGGCGCGCCGGTGACGGTCGTCGATGTCGGCGGCGGGCTCGGGGTCGATTACGAAGGCACGCGTTCCCGCTCGTACTGCTCGATGAACTACACGCAGCGCGAGTACGCGCGCAACATCGTGCGCACGCTGCAGGAGGTCTGCAGCGAGTCGGGTCAGCCGGAGCCGGACATCATCTCCGAGTCGGGCCGCGCGTTGACCGCGCACCACGCCGTGCTCATCACCTCGGTGATCGACCATGAGACGCTGCAGGTGCAGAGTGTGCCGCTGCCGGCAGCCGACGATCCGCCGATCCTGCACGATCTCGCTGAGTTGCTCGACGAGCTGGACACGCGCGGCCCGCTCGAGTGTCTGCACGATGCCGCCTCGCAGCTGCAGGAGGCCCAGGCCCAGTACACGCATGGCCTGCTGACGCTGCGCCAGCGTGCATACGCCGAGAGCACGTATTACGCGGTATGCCGCGCGATCGAACCGCGCCTGGACCCGAGCATCCGCGCCCATCGTGAGGCGCTCGAAGAGCTGCGCGAAAAGCTCGCCGAGAAGTATTTCTGCAATTTCTCGGTGTTCCAGTCGATTCCTGACGCCTGGGCGATCGATCAGGTGTTCCCGATCATGCCGATCCACCGCCTGAACGAGCGCCCCGACGTGCGCGCGACTTTGTGCGATCTCACCTGCGATTCGGACGGCCGCATCGATCATTACGTCGAGCGTGAGGGTCTCGAGCCAACCCTGCCAGTGCATCGCTTGCGCGAGGGCGAGCCGTATCTGATTGGCCTGTTCATGGTCGGCGCCTATCAGGAGATCCTCGGCGACATGCACAACCTGTTCGGCGATACCAATGCCGTCAACGTCGTGCTCGATGCCCATGGCGGGTGGACGCTGACCGGTGCGCAGCGCGGCGACCGTACCGACGAGCTGCTGCGGTACGTCCATCTGGAGCCGGAGCGTCTGGCACGCGCCTATCGCGACAAGCTCGATGCTGCGGGGCTTGACGCGCATGAGCGCGAGATGCTGCTCGCCGAGCTGGAAAGCGGATTGTCCGGCTATACCTACCTGGGCGGGCCATGATCGAGCGCATCGCCAGCTTTGCCGCACAGGCCGGCGATCGCGCGGTGCAATGGGTGTCGAATGCCGTCGAGCGGCGGCTGCGTGCCGAGAATTTCATCGCTGCCAACCAGACCCCGTATACCGAGATTCACCGCAACGGTCTGCTCAGCGTGCGCCGCTACACGCCGCTGCAGACCGATGCCATCCTGGTCGGCAAACGGACGCTTGCGGTTGCGCGCCACCGCCATCGAATTCCGGTCGTGCTGGTGCCGCCGCTGGCTGCCAACTCGCTGAACTTCGACTTGCTGCCCAACCGCAGCCTGGTCAAGTTCCTGCTCGCACACGGGTATGCGGTCTATCTGGTGGATTGGGGTGATCCCGACGAGGATCACTCGCATCTGGGTTTGAAGGACTATACGACGGTGATGCTGCCCGAGGCGCTCGCCGCCGTGCGCGCCGACGCAGGCGAACCGGCACTGACATTGCTGGGCTATTGCATGGGCGGGCTGTTCTGCCTGGTCTATGCCGGCTGGTCGCACGATCCGAAGATCCGCAACATCGTGACCATTGCCAGCCCGATCGATGCCCACCAGATCGGCATCGCCGGCAAGCTCGCGTCGATGATGAACGCGCCGCTGCGTGTGGCCGCACGCTATGTGCCGTTTTCGCTGCACGACGTCGATCCGAAATATCTGCGCGTTCCCGGCTGGGTATCGTCGGCGGTTTTCAAGCTGACCAATCCGTTGGGGACGGTGCAGAGCTACGTCGATCTGCTGATGAACCTCTGGGATCGGGAGTTCGTCACCGAGTACCAGACGATGGCCACCTGGTTCAACCGCATGCACGATTATCCCGGCGGCATCGTCCAGGATTTCGTCGTGCGTGTCGGACTCGCCAACGAGCTCGCCAAGGGAGAAGTCCGGCTCGGCAAGGACCGTTCGGCGCCGCGCGCACTGCTCGACCGCATCGAGTGCTCCCTGCTGGCGATCGCCGGGAGAACCGACCGCATCGTCACCATCGAGGCTGCAAAAAAGGTGCTCGACATCGTCGCCAGCGAGGACAAGGACTTCGTCGTCGCGCCTGGCGGTCATGCCGGAGTTTTCGCCGGGCGCGAGGCGCCGGATACGACCTGGGCATTCGCTCAAGACTGGCTGTCGTCACGGTCGGATTGAAGATGAGCGAGCGGCTCAGACCCGCTCGAAGATGGCAGCGATCCCCTGGCCGCCGCCGATGCACATCGTCACCAGCGCATAGCGGCCGTTGATGCGCTGCAACTCGTAGATCGCCTTGGTGGTGATGATGGCGCCAGTGGCGCCGACTGGATGACCGAGCGAGATGCCCGAGCCGTTCGGATTGACCTTGGCCGGATCGAGATCGAGTTCGCGCATCACCGCACAGGCCTGTGCCGCGAAGGCTTCGTTCGCTTCGATGACATCGAGTTGCCCGATCGTAAGGCCGGTGCGCTGGAGCACGAGGCGCGTCGCCGGCACCGGCCCGATGCCCATGTATGCCGGATCGACGCCGGCATGCGCATAGCCGACCAGGCGCGCCAGCGGCTTGAGGTTCAGGGCCTTGACCTTCGCCGCCGTCGCCAGCACGACGGCAGCCGCACCGTCGTTGAGCGTCGAGGCATTGCCGGCCGTGACCATGCCGTCTTTCTTGAACACGGGTTTGAGTTTGGCAAGCACTTCCGGCGTCGTATCTGCGCGGACGTTCTCGTCGGTGTCGAAGTGGATGACGGCTTTGCGTGTCTTCACCTCGACCGGAACGATCTGGGATTTGAAGCGCCCTTCGGCAATCGCTCGTGCGGCGCGTTGCTGGCTGGTTGCCGCCAGTTCGTCCTGCATCTGCCGGGTGATGCCGTAGCGTTCGGCTACGTTTTCCGCGGTCACGCCCATGTGGATGCCGTGGAACGGGTCGTGCAGCATCGTGTTCATGTAGTCGATGAGCGCGCCGTCTCCCAGGCGCGTGCCCCAACGCGCCGTCGGGACGATGTAGGGGCCCCGGCTCATCGATTCCGCGCCGGCGCCGATCGCGATCCCGGCGTCGCCGAGCAGCAACGACTGTGCGGCCGAGACGATCGCCTGCAGACCAGAACCGCACAGGCGGTTGACGTTGAATGCCGGCGTTTCCTTGGGAATGCCGGCGTTGATCGCCGCGATGCGCGACAAGTAGGCATCGTGCGGCTCGGTGGGCACGACGTTGCCGATGACCACGTGGCCGACTTCCTGCGGCGGAACACCGGCGCGCTCGAGCGCGGCTTTGACGGTGGTAGTCGCCAGATCCTTCATCGGCACGTCCTTGAGCGTGCCGCCGAAGCTGCCGATGGCGGTGCGCGCGGCACCGACGATGAAGATCTCAGGCAAAGACATGGGATTTTTCGTCCAGGGTGGGATGGTTACATGTTGCGGCGGTAGCGGCCGCCGACTTCGAACAAGGTCTGGGTGAGCTGGCCGAGCGAGCAGACGCGCACCGCGTCCATCAGCACTTCGAAGGTGTTGCCGCCGTCGATGACGGTGCGGCGCAGCCGTTCGAGCATCGCCGGTGCTTCTTGGGCATGACGTGCTTTGAATTCGGCGAGCCGTTTGAGTTGCGACTGCTTTTCTTCTTCCGTCGAGCGCGCAAGCTCGAGATGCTCGGGGATCGGGTCGCCATGCGGATTGCGGAAGGTGTTGACACCGATGATCGGCAGCGAGCCGTCGTGTTTCTTCTGCTCGTAATAAAGCGATTCTTCCTGGATCTTGCCGCGCTGGTAGCCCGTCTCCATCGCGCCGAGCACGCCGCCGCGGGCGGCGATGGCCTCGAATTCCTTGAGCACGGCCTCTTCGACCAGGTCGGTGAGTTCCTCGATGATGAAGCTGCCCTGGTTGGGGTTTTCGTTCTTGGCCAGGCCCCATTCGCGGTTGATGATGAGCTGGATGGCCATGGCGCGGCGAACGGATTCTTCGGTGGGCGTCGTGATCGCCTCGTCGTAAGCGTTGGTGTGCAGGGAGTTGCAGTTGTCGTAGATCGCGATCAGCGCCTGCAGCGTGGTGCGGATGTCGTTGAACGCCATCTCCTGCGCGTGCAACGAGCGCCCCGAGGTCTGCACGTGGTACTTGAGCTTTTGGCTGCGCTCGTTGGCGCCGTACTTGTGTTTCATCGCCACCGCCCAGATCCGGCGCGCGACACGGCCGATCACCGAATACTCCGGGTCCATGCCGTTGGAAAAGAAAAACGACAGATTCGGCGCGAAGTCATCGACGTGCATGCCGCGCGCGAGGTAGCTCTCGACGTAGGTGAAGCCGTTGGCCAGCGTGAAGGCGAGCTGGGTGATCGGGTTGGCGCCGGCTTCGGCGATGTGATAGCCCGAGATCGACACCGAGTAAAAATTGCGCACCTGGTGGTGCACGAAGTATTCCTGGATGTCACCCATCATCTTCAGCGCGAACTCGGTCGAGAAGATGCAGGTGTTCTGGCCCTGGTCTTCTTTCAGGATGTCGGCCTGCACGGTGCCGCGCACCACCGACAGCGTCCAGGCCTTGATCTTCTGGTATTCGTCCTCGGTGGGATCGCGGCCGTTTTCGGCGCGGAACTTGTCGACCTGCTGATCGATGGCCGTGTTCATGAACATGGCCAGGATCATCGGTGCCGGACCGTTGATGGTCATGGACACGGAAGTCGTCGGCGCGCAGAGGTCGAAGCCGTCGTAGAGCGCCTTCATATCGTCCAGCGTGCAGATCGACACGCCGGAATTGCCGATCTTGCCGTAAATGTCCGGACGCAGATCCGGATCCCAGCCGTAGAGCGTGACCGAATCGAAGGCGGTGGACAGCCGCGCTGCGGGCATGCCCTCGGAGAGCTTCTTGAAGCGGCGGTTGGTGCGGAAGGCATCGCCTTCCCCGGCGAACATGCGCGTCGGGTCCTCGCCCTCGCGCTTGAAGGCGAACACGCCGGCAGTGAACGGGAACGACCCCGGCACGTTTTCCTTCATCAGGAAGCGCAGGATTTCGCCGTCGTCCTCGAATGGTGGCAGCGCGACCTTGCGGATCCGGGTGCCGGAGAGCGAGGTATGGGTCAGCTTCGTGCGGATCTCCTTGTCGCGGATTTTCACCACGTATTCGTCCCGCGCGTAGAGTTCGCGCAGCGTCGGCCACTGTTCGAGGAGCTTGCGCGCAGCCGGCAGCAGCTCGCCGTCCTTGGCCGAGATCATCTGGTCGAAGCCGGTGACGGGCTGGCCGGCAGCCTCGAACAAGGCCTTGGCGATCTTGAGCGACTGCCGCTCGCGCGCCACGCGCACCTGTTGCTGCACGGTTTTGTGATAGCCGCGCACGGTGTCGGCGATCTCGGCGAGGTAGCGCGCACGCTCGGGGGGTACGATCGCGCGGGTTTGCGAGGGATGCTTCACCGATACCTTGGGCAGCCGACCTTCGGTCACCGGCAGGCCCTTTTCCTTCAGGCGCGGCAGCAGCGCCTGGTAGAGCGCGGTCACGCCGTCATCGTTGAAGCGCGAGGCCATCGTGCCGTACACCGGCATCGCATCCAACGGCTGCGCGAACAGTTCGCGGTTGCGCTGGTATTGCTTGCGCACGTCGCGCAGCGCGTCGGCAGCCCCGCGCCGGTCGAATTTGTTGATCGCGACGAAATCGGCAAAGTCGAGCATGTCGATTTTTTCGAGCTGGCTCGCGGCGCCGAACTCGGGCGTCATCACGTAGAGCGAGACATCGACGAATGGCACGATCGCCGCATCCCCCTGGCCGATGCCGGAAGTCTCGACGATGACCAGATCGAAGCCGGCGAGCTTGCACGCCGCGATGACTTCGGGCAGCGCCGCGGAAATCTCGGTACCGGTGTCGCGCGTGGCCAGCGAGCGCATGTAGATCTGCTCGGAGTCGATCGCATTCATGCGGATGCGGTCGCCGAGCAACGCGCCGCCGGTGCGCTTGCGCGAGGGATCGATCGAGATGATCGCGATCTTGAGCCGGTCGGCCTGATCCAGGCGCAGGCGCAGCACCAGCTCGTCGGTCAGCGAGGATTTGCCGGCGCCGCCGGTGCCGGTGACGCCCAGCACCGGCACCGCGCGCTGCGATGCGGCGTCAAGGATGGCCTGCCGGGTGGCATCGTCGTAGGCCTGGTTCTCGAGGGCGGTGATCACGCGCGCGAGCAGGCGGCGGTCGCCGGATTGCAGCGCGCCGAGCGCATCGGCCGCCTTGGGTGCGAGCGCGGTCAGGTCGTAGTCGCTGCTCTGGATGACGTCGTCGATCATTCCCTGCAATCCGAGCCGCGCGCCGTCCTCCGGCGAGTAGATCCGCGTGACGCCGTAAGCCATCAGCTCGCGGATCTCTGCGGGCACGATCACGCCGCCGCCGCCACCGAAGACCTTGATGTTCTCGCCGCCGTGACGGCGCAGCAGGTCGACGATGTATTTGAAGAACTCGATGTGCCCGCCCTGATAAGAGGTGATCGCGACGCCCTGTACGTCTTCCTCGAGCGCGGCCTTGACGATCTCGCCGGCCGAGCGGTTGTGACCGAGATGGATGACCTCGGCGCCGCTGGCCTGCAGGATGCGGCGCATGATGTTGATCGACGCATCGTGACCGTCGAACAGCGCGGTGGCGGTGACAAAGCGCAGCTTGTGCTTGGCCTTGTAGCGTTTGAGCGTGGCGGCGACAGACGGATCGGTCATGGCGGTTTTTCCGGCAACGGCCGTTTGCAGAGGCGAAAACGGCTCTCGTAAGACAGCCCAAATGGGCAAAGTTTATGCAGCCGGTGGTATGGGCGGCGATGTCCGAAACTGACGCCTTCGATGCGAGAATCGGACACTGCCGCATCCGGTGAGCTGCGATGGAGAAAGACAGCGTTTCCATCAGTTTCGTGCACGAAGCCCTGGCGGGCGTGCGCCGCCGCGGCCTCGACCCCGCCCCGTTGCTGCGCCGCGCCGGTATCCCCGAGGGTTTGCTTGCGGTCGAACAGGCACGCGTGTCGGCCGAGTCTTTCAGTGCGCTATGGCTCGCCGTGGCCTCCGTGCTCGACGACGAATTCTTCGGGCTAGATTCGCGGCGGATGAAGGTCGGCAGTTTCGCAACCCTGTGCTATTTCATGCTGGGCGCGCGCAATCTGCGCGGCGCACTGGTCCGCGCCTGCCATTTCTTCGACATCGTCCTCGACGACACCGCGGTGGCGCTTGAGGTGCACGATGGCCAGGCACATCTGGTACTGGCGCCGAGCGCGCGCGCGCTCGGGGCCGGGGTGCCGCTACACCCTTTTGCCCACGAGACGCTGCTGGTTCTGCTGCACGGACTGATGTGCTGGCTCGTCGGCCGGCGCATTCCGATCACCGAAGCCCGCTTTGCCTATCCAAGACCGGCGCGCTGGCGCGAATACACGGTCATGTATTCGCAGATCCTGCGTTTTGATGCGCCGCAGACCTGCCTGGTCTTCGATGCCGACGTGCTCGTTGCGCCGATCAACCAGGACGAACGCAGCGCCAAGGCGTTCTTGCGCGGCGCGCCGTACAACATCGTGCTCAAATACAAAGACGCGCATAGCTGGTCGGCGCGTGTGCGCCACGCGCTGCGCGATACGCATCCCGCGCAGTGGCCCGATTTTCCTACGCTCGCACAGCGGCTCGGCGTCGGGCCGTCGGCGTTGCGCCGCGGGTTGGCGCGCGAGGGTTCGAGTTTCCGTGCGATCAAGGATGCGCTGCGCCGTGACATGGCGATCGAGCATCTGAGTCATTCCGATCTGCCTTTGCCCGAGATTGCGCAGGCGGTCGGTTTTCTCGAACCCAGCGCTTTCCACCGCGCGTTCAAGCAGTGGACCGGTGTGCGCCCCGGCGAATACCGCCGGCAAATGGCCGGGCAGGATCCGCGCTAGCCCGTCGTGATCCCGCGTCCGGGGTGTGTGGACGGCGGCTGGCTCATCCGCCGCGGTGGACCGCCAGCGGCGCAAAGGCCTGATCCACCGGCATCACCGACAAGGTGTTGACGTTGACATGCGGCGGCCGTGTCACCACCCAGTGCACGATGTCGGCGATGTCTTCGGCGGACAGGGGTGTGGTGTTCTCATAGACCTTCGCGGCTTGCGCCGCATCGCCGTGGAAACGGACGACGGAGAACTCGGTACCGCCGGAAAGCCCGGGCTCGATGTCGGTGACGCGCACCCGGGTGCCGAGCAGGTCGGCGCGCAGATTGAGCGAAAACTGGCGCACGAAAGCCTTGGTGGCGCCATAGACGTTGCCACCGGGGTAGGGCCATTCCCCGGCGATCGAGCCGATGTTGACGATGTGTCCGCGCTGGCGCGCGACCATGCCGGGCAGTAGCGCGCGCGTCATGTACATCAAGCCCTTGATGTTGGTATCGACCATCTGCTCCCAGTCCTCCAGCCGTGCCTTGTGTGCCGGGTCGAGGCCGAGTGCAAGCCCGGCGTTGTTGACCAGCACGTCGATGTCGGCGAACGCGGCCGGCAGGCCGGCGAGTACGGTGTCGATGGCCGTTTTGTCGCGCACGTCCAGACTCACCGGCAGCGCAAGCGGGCCGAGCTCGGCGGCGAGCCGGCGCAGCCGTTCACCGCGACGCCCGGCGATGATCACGCGTGCACCAGTAGCGATGAAACGGCGGGCGATCGCAGCACCAAAACCGGCGCTGGCGCCGGTGACGAAGACGATCATGGACAGATCAGGGCAGATGACGGAAATGCGATGCGCGGATTGTAAGCGCTGTTCTCGAGGCGTGCGGTTTCAGCGTCCACCCACGGCATGCGTCGTGCCGGAGCGCCGTACGTCTTCGACTTTCGGTGCGGTGCCGAACAGCCGGTCGCCGAGTCCCATCGACACGCCCCACCAGTAGTTTTCGTTGCGGAAATGGTGATAGCGATGTTCGCGCACGCGGCGCTGGTAGTACGCAAGATTGGGGCACCACGGGATGTGCGCGAGGAAGTGCACCCATTCGTAGTGCAGGCCGAGCAGCAGATAAACCGTGACACCGGTCAGCGCCCAGGCTTTCCACGGCCATAGCGTCCAGAGCAGCAGGCCAATCACCGGCAGCACCAGCAGGTGGACGTGGCGCGGGATGAACACCCATTTCAGATTCCACGGGTCGGCATGGTGGCGCCGGTGGGTGATCGGTAGGTAGAAGTCGATGGTGCGGCCGAACAGCCGACGCGGCCGGTAATGCAGCATGAACACGTGAATCAGCCACTCGTTGACCGGGAAGAAAGCCAGAATCGCGAGCGCGATCAGCGCATCGACCCAGCCGAGATCGCCGAGCGCAAGGCGCCATGCACCGAACAGCAGCGTAAAGCCGGCGATCAACAGGCTGCTCGGATGCATCCAGAACACCCGCAGCGCATGGCGGGCGTCGCGCGGCAGCGTGTCCGGCGGGCGCATCGGGTTGCGCTGCGCGGTTTCGGCAGCGGCCATCATGCGGCGGTCGTCGGCAGTGTCGGTCATCGCCGGTCTCCTTCGTTTTCGAGCGTGGTCAGGACGCGTTCCAGCGCGCGCCGGCCGATGTCCACGTGCCGGCGTCCGGCAGCGCGCGCCGTCTCGGCATCGCCATCGCGCACCGCGCGCGCAATCAACCGCAGATTCTTGAGGTCGCGAAACTCGGGTTCGAGTACTGCGGCGAGCGTTTCCCAGACCAATGTGTAAGTCCGGATCATCGAGTTGAAGGCGAGACGGAAAGCGATGTTGCCGCTGCTCTCGACGAGCTTTTTCCAGAACGCGAGGGCGAGATGCTGCAGCGCGCCGCGGTCGTCGGCCTGGGCGTGCATCTGCGCGAGGATGGCGTCGAGCGCATCGGCCAGGGGTGCGCCGCCGTGGGTTGCCGCGGCTGCGGCAATTTCCGGTGCCAGCGCGGAGCGCATCGCCATGATCGAGCGCACGACGGCGCCGTCGATCTGACCGTTGGCGCGTACCAGCAGGCTCGGCAGCAGCTCAAGCCCCCCTGCATCGCGATAGTCGCACACCACGCTGTGGCCGCCCTGGCGAACGGCGACGAGCCCGGCCTGCTGCAGCCGCTTGAGGGCCTCGCGCACGGCGCCGCGGTTGACGCCGAGCGCATTAGACAGCGTGCGCTCCGCCGGTAGTGGTGTGCCTGCCGGCAGCTCGCCGTGCAGGATCTTGTGTTCGATCTGGCGGTACACCGCCTCGGACAAGGCCTGTTTGCGGACGGCAGAAAACGCGGTTGCGGTCATATGGACAGCTTATCATACCAGTTGAGCGGAGGTCATCCGCCACCGTTGATGCCCCAAGGTTGGCGCCCAAACACGTAGGGGCTCTACCGGATGCGCGCGGCGTGTCGATCTGCAATGCTTGCGGCGGGGAAATGCGCAGAAGCCATGCCTCTGCACATGCGTTTTGGGTTGGGTTTTTTCGCCGTCGTCCTGCTCGCTGGCTGTGGCGCCAGTTCGGTGCCGCAACCATCCGGTGCGCCGGCGCCATTGCCGCGCAGCGCGGCCAAATGGGAGAACGGCCGGCTCGCCGTCGATGTGCCGGTGCCGGTGGTGACCATCAGCTTTCCGCAGGATGCGGTCGAGGCGCTGCGCGCCGCGCTGCAACCGTTCACCGTCAATCACGCCAGCGGGGATCTCAATCAGACGTTTCCGCCGGATGTCGATGAAGTACTCGAAACCGGGGATCCGGTGGTACTGCTTCCGGCATTCGGTGAAACCATCACGCTGCCGGTGTTGCCGACGGCGCACTATCAGGTGACCGCCGCATCCCCGGCGCTCACCCAGGCGTTCGCACGGGCGCTCGATGCCGCCCGGATCGACGAGCAGACCTTCGATGCCAACACGATCGAGGATTTCCTTGCTAACGCGCTGCCGGCGCATGGCATCGCGCTCAATCCGAATGCGCCCGGCATCGTCCTCCTGCACCTCGAGGCGCTGGGCGTCGGCACACATGGCTGGAAGATCCAGGGGCAGACTGGCTTTCTGGCGCCGGTGCGCCTGTTTGGTGAACGTCACCCCGTGCTGGTCATCGACCCGTCCGCGGTGCCGGACAGCTATACCGGCGGCAGCGCATACGACTCGCCGCTGGCCGCCGATGCCACTGCGGAGATTGTACAGTTCGTGCGCGATGCGACCGAATACCGCGTGCTCCAGGGCAGCATATATCCGATCGCACAGGCGCCGTGCCATGCGGTCACCGGCATCCTGGGCATCCGTCACAACACCAGTCTCGGCGAGGCGATCCTGCGCCAGGTCGAGGATGCCTTCGATGCCGCGCGCGTGAAAGCCGGCTGGGATCATCTGACCGGGAGCGACGTCTTTTTCGACGTGAAGATTCTGAGCCTGCCCGAGGACGATCCGGTCCTCGATGCGCTCGCCCGCGGCGAATTCCCGGCATTCGAAGTGCTGCGCGCCTATCTGAGCCTGATGTTCGAGCAGTACCACGTCGAGCATCCGGGCTGCGAGGCGTATTTGTCGGTGGTTTTTGCCGGCGACGTCGCCACCGTCCCGGGCGGCGGAGTGATCGGTATCGGCACGTATGACGACTCGCCGGGTCAACGCATCAGCATGAGCTGGGTGCACGAGGTGTTCCGCTTCACCTTCGATCCCGAGAGTCCGCTGTGCATCGCCAGCTGCGATGGCAAGGATTATCTGAACTGGTGGGAATACCTGTTCAGCCACGAAACCGGGCATATCCTCGGTCAGCGGCACCCGCATGACATCACGCGCGCCGACCCGGGTCCCGAGGAGTCGCTGCTCGGCGCGTCGAACAATTCGTTTTCGAGTATCTGGAGCAGCATGAGCTATGAGCAGGATGGCCGCATGATCGATTTCGGCGCGATCGATCAGGCCAACTGGCGGCGTAACCGTGCCGGCTTTGCGCTCGCGCTGGCGGCGCAGAACGGGCGCGAGAACACGCCCGAATGGGCGCTGGCGATGGATGCGGCCTCGCGGCTCGATTGGCAGGGCGTGTGGGCAGCGCTGTCCCGCTGAAAGCGCGGTTCAGCCCGGCGGCGTGCGGCGGTACCAGCGCACGCCGTTTGTATCGATGGTGGCCTCGATACGGCCGCGCCGCAGCAGCCAGTTGAGGTGAGCGAGGCATTCGCCGGTGGCCATCAGGTAGTGTTCGCCGCGCAGGGGCTTGCGGAACAAAAGGCCGAGCAGATCGACCGCGCGTTGCGGGCTGTCGAGGGCGGCGTAGAGGCGGTCCAGGCTGCGCGTGTGACCTTCGCGCAGACTGGCGAGGCGCGCGTGCAGGCCGCGGAAGGGTTCGTTGTGCGCCGGCAACACGAGCGCGGAATCGGGAATCGCGGCGCTCAACCGGTCCAGGGAATCCAGCCAGTCGCCGAGCGGATCGGCGTCGGGTTCGGTGGGGAAGACCGAGACGTTGGAGCTGATGCGCGGCAGCACCTGATCGCCCGAGATCAGCACATCCAGTCCGGCGCAGTACAGGCAGGCGTGCTCGGGCGAGTGGCCGCGACCGACGACGACGGTCCATTCGTGCGCGCCGATGCGCAGGCGCTCGCCGTCGCTCAAGCGGCGGAAGCTGTCCGGCAGGCGATAAATGCCGCGGCCGAAGCTGCCAAAGCGTTCGCGGTAACGGGCGAGCTGTTCGTCGTTCCAGCCCGCGGCGCGGTAGAAGCGCACGCCGTCTTCCGGGGCCGGCCGTCCAGTGTCGGCGACCAGTGTGCGGCAGGTCAGATACTCCAGGCGTGTGATCCACAGCCGGCAGCCGGTGCGCTCGGCGAGCCAGCCGGCCATGCCGATGTGGTCCGGATGCATGTGTGTGCAGATCAGGCGCCTCACTGGTTTTCCACCGAGGGCGCCGCCGAGCAGGGTTTCCCAGGCAGCGGCCGTGGCTTCGGTGTTGAGGCCGGAATCGACGAGGGTCCAGCCTTCATCGTCGGCGAGTGCCCACAGGTTGATGTGGTCGAGCGCGAGAGGCAGCGGCATGCGCAGCCACAGCACGCCTGGCGCGACTTCGACGGCGGTTCCCGGTGATGGCGGCGTGCCGCAGGGATACTGCAGGCCGCCGGCCGTTGGTGCGTGTGCGGATTCGGCGTCGATCACGTGGGTCACGTGCGCTTGCGTGCGCGCGCGATCGCTGCGCGCACTTGGGCAGGAGCAGTCGCGCCGTAGTGATTGCGTGCGGCGAGCGAGCCTTCGAGGGTGATGTAGGTATAGACGTCGGCCTCGATCAGCGGTGAGAAGCGTTTGAGTTCATCGAGCGTGAGCGCGGCGAGATCACAGTTCTTCTGTGCCGCGTAGGCCACCGCACTGCCGACTGCATGGTGCGCGTCGCGGAACGGCAGGCCTTTCTTGACGAGGTAGTCGGCCAGATCGGTCGCCGTCGAGAAACCGCGGGCGGCGGCGGCGCGGCAGTTGTCGCGGTTGACGACGATGTGCGGAATCATCTCGGCATAGACCTCGAGGCAGATCGTCACCGTATCGACGGTGTCGAACAGCGGGGGTTTGTCCTCCTGGTTGTCGCGGTTGTAGGCGAGTGGCTGGCCTTTCATCAGCACCAGCAGGGCGGTGAGATTACCGATCACGCGGCCGGCCTTGCCGCGCACCAGTTCCGGAACATCCGGATTTTTCTTCTGCGGCATGATCGAGCTGCCGGTGCAGAAGCGGTCCGGCAGATCGACGAAACCGAACAGCGGCGTCGCCCACAGAATCAGCTCCTCGCTCCAGCGCGACAGGTGTACGAGGATCAGGCTCGCCGCTGCGCAGAACTCGATTGCGTAGTCTCGATCCGAGACGGCATCGAGCGAGTTTTCGGTAACCCCGTCGAAGCCGAGCTGCTCGGCGACGAAGTGGCGGTCGATCGGATAGACCGTGCCGGCCAGCGCCGCGGCGCCCAGCGGCAGGACGTTCATGCGCTTGCGGCAGTCGAGCAGACGGGACTTGTCACGCAGGATTTGCTCGCGCCACGCCAGCATGTGATGGCCGAACGTCACCGGCTGTGCGATCTGCAAGTGGGTGAAGCCGGGCATGACGGTATCGGCTTCGCGCTCGGCGAGATCGAGCAGGGCTTCAGCCACGCGGTCGATCAGCGGAATCAGTGCATCGATGACGTCGCGCACGTACAAACGCATGTCGGTCGCGACCTGATCGTTGCGGCTGCGGCCGGTATGCAGACGCTTGCCGGCGTCACCGATGCGGGCGGTGAGCTCGGCCTCGATATTCATATGCACGTCTTCCAGCTCGCGTTTCCATTGGAAGCGGCCGGCCTCGATGTCGGCGAGGATGCCCTCGAGTCCTTCGACGATCGCCCGGGCGTCCGCGTCCGACAGCACGCCGATCTTGGCGAGCATGCGCGCATGGGCCTGCGAGCCGCGGATGTCCTGGCGGTACAGCCGGGCGTCGAAACTGACCGATTCGGAGAACCGCTCGACGAGCGCCGAAGTCGATTCGGCGAAACGGCCGCCCCAGAGTTTCTGGGGATGACCGGAGGTGGGAGTCTTGGACATGGCGGCGCAGCGCGCACTGACGTGGATAGGCGGCCATTATAGGCGCCGGACGGCGGTCTTCAGGCGACGATCCGGCTTGATCCGCCTGCGCGTGCTTGCCAAGCTTCGGAAGAGCCCGTCCGCCGTCCGCTTCGTGCAACGCATCCGCCCGTCCACGCTTCCGGCGCTGAATCTGATTCCTGATTTCTGCACTGGGCGCAGCGTGCTGTCGCTGGCCTACATGATGGAGCTGGTCGCCATCGTGCTGACACTGGCGGGGGATGTCCGTGGCGGCAATGCCCTCGAGCGGCTGCTGCTGCTGTCGTTGTACCTGCAGTGGATCGGCCTGTGCTGCGCCGCGGCGCTGTGTGCGGCGCGGCGCGGGTTGCGCTATGCGCGCCCGGGCGTGGTCTTCTTCGTCTGCTGGGGCATGCTGGTGCTGATCGTCATGATCATCGCCGACCTCGCCCATCGCACCAGCGGGCTGCTCAACTGGCAATTCATGTTGCCGGCACAGACGCGGATCGAATTCGTGCTGCGCCACACCGCGATCGCGGCCATCGTCGCCGGTCTGTTGCTGCGCTATTTTTGGGTCCGCAACCAGTGGAGCCTGCAGGTGCAGGCAGAAGGCGAGGCACGGTACCAGGCCCTCAACGCGCGCATCCGCCCGCACTTTCTGTTCAACGCGCTCAACAGCCTTGCCGCGCTGATCCAGGTGCGGCCCAACGAGGCCGAAATGATGGTCGAGGATTTGTCCGACCTGTTTCGCGCCAGTCTGGACAAACGCGGTCAACTGGCCCCGCTGGTCGAGGAGATCGGCCTGTGTCACGCCTATCTGCGCATCGAAAAGCTGCGCCTGGGTGACAAGCTCAAGGTCGAGTGGGACGTGCCCGAGGAGCTGCTGAGCTGGCCGGTGCCCAAGCTCGTCGTGCAGCCGCTGATCGAGAATGCCGTCCATCACGGCGTGTCGCGCCTGGCCGGCGGCGGGGTGATCCGCATCGCGGCACGCGAAATCTTCGGCCGGCTGGTCATCGAAGTCACCAATCCGATGGCCGGCGGCGATGACGGTACGCCAAGCAAGGGCAACCGCATCGCCATCGACAATATTGCCCAGCGCCTGAACCTGATTTACGGTGAGAGCGGGCGCTTGGAAATGGGGCGCGATCTGCGTCTGGAAGGCGGCGTGTTCCGGGCGCGGCTGGTGTTGCCCAAAGAAGCGCGAGGCGAAGAACCGGCGGAATGAAGCCGGTTCCAGCCAACCTAGCGAGGGGAAAAGACAATGCGCGTGGTGATCGTCGATGATGAACCGCTGGCCCGCGAACGGTTGAAGCGTCTGCTGCAGGAGTTTCCTGGTTACGAAGTCGTCGGCGAGGCCGGCGATGGCGAGAGCGCACTCGACGTGATCGATGACGAAGAACCGGATCTGGTGCTGCTCGACATCCGCATGGGGGGTATCGACGGCCTGCAGGTGGCGCGCCAGCTCGCGGAAATGGACGTGCCGCCGGCGGTGATCTTCACGACGGCGTATTCCGAGCATGCGCTGTCGGCCTTCGATGCCAGTGCCCAGGGCTACCTGCTCAAGCCGATCCGGCTCGACAAGCTGCGCGAGGCCCTGCAGCGCGTGCGCAAGCCTACGCGCGCGCACAAGCCACAGGTCAAGGGCGCCGAGGACGGCGGCAAGCCCAAGCGCGAGTTCGTGCTGGCGACGACGCGCGACGGGCTCGTGCGCGTGCCGGTCGAGGACATTCTGTATTTCCTCGCCGACCAGAAGTACACCACCGTCTGCCATCTGCACGGCGAAGTCCTGATCGAAGAATCGCTCAAGACCCTCGAGCAGGATTTTGCGCCGCTGTTTTTGCGTGTCCATCGCAAGGCGCTGGTCAACACGCGCTACATCGCCGGGCTCGAGCGCGACCGCCACGGCGAGCAGCACCACTGGCTCAAGATCAAGCACGCTGCCAATCCGCTGCCGGTGTCGCGGCGCCGGCTCGCCGAGGTGCGGCGGTTTCTCACCGAGACCTGAGGCCCACACGGCGATTCGCGTGCACGGCATCGCGCCGATACCATTGCGCGATTCCCTCGTTGCCGCCGGCGCTTTTCCCTTTCTGCAAACCGCATGCTCCTGAGAATCGCCACCCGCGAATCCCCGCTTGCGCTGTGGCAAGCGCGTCACGTCCAGCATGCGCTGCAGCGCGCCCATCCCGGGCTCGAGGTGCAGCTGGTGCCGATGACCACGCAGGGCGACCGCATGCTCGCAACCTCGCTATCCGCCCTCGGCGGCAAGGGATTGTTCGTCAAGGAGCTGGAACAGGCGCTGCTCGAACATCGTGCCGACATCGCGGTGCATTCGATGAAAGACGTTCCGGTACACCAGCCGCAGGGCCTGTGTCTGGCCGCTTATCTGCCGGGAGAGGATCCGCGCGATGCTTTTGTCTCGAATGCGTATGCGACGCTCGATGCGCTGCCGCCGGGCGCATCCGTCGGCACCGCGAGCCTGCGCCGGCAGGCACAGCTGCGCGCGCTGCGGCCCGATCTGCGCGTCGGCGATCTGCGCGGCAATGTCGGCACGCGGCTGCGCAAGCTCGACGAAGGGCATTACGACGCGATCCTGCTCGCCTGCGCGGGGCTGATCCGGCTCGGGCTGGAGGCACGCATCCGCGAACCGCTCGGGCCACCGCGATTTCTGCCGGCGATCGGCCAGGGGATCATCGGTATCGAATGTCGCGAGGATGATGCCGCAACGCGTGGTTTGCTCGCGCCGCTGCACGATGCGCGGATGGCGACCCGCCTGGCAGCCGAGCGGGCGTTCAACGCCCGCTTGGGCGGTGCCTGCCAGGTACCGGTCGCCGGGCATGCCGTCGTCCACGGCGACCGAGTGCAGCTCTCCGGCCTGGTCGGTGCGCCGGATGGCTCGCAACTCGTGCGCGCCGACGTCGAAGGTCCGGCCGACCAGGCCGCCGCTTTGGGCACGCGGCTCGCCGAACAATTGCTGGATCGCGGCGCGCGCGCGATTCTCGCTGCGCTGGGCATGGCCGTGTGATGACCCGTTCGCGCGAATATCGGCCGCAGGAGGCGCTAGGCAGCCCATGACATCGGCCAGCTTGCAAGGCTTGCGCGTGCTGGTGACGCGGCCGGCCGATCGCGCCGAGACGCTGTGCCGGCTGCTCGCGAGCCATGGCGCCGAGGTCGTGCATCTGCCGATGCAGGCGATCGAGCCGGTGCGCCAGAGTGCGGCGGCAGCGCGCGCCCTGCAGCAGGGACGCGACGCACTGGCCTGGATTTTCACCAGCGTCAATGCCGTGCGGTACGCACGCCGGCTCGACGCCGGGGTCTGGCCTACGTGCATCGCCGTCGGCCCGGCCACTGCGGCGGCGCTCGCACAGGCCGGTATCACCGACGTGCGTCTGCCGGCCGACCGTCATGACAGCGAGGGTGTACTCGCCCTGCCCGAGCTCGCCGAAGTGCAAGGGCGCAGCGTTCTGATCATCACCGGCGAAGGTGGGCGCGAAGCGATCCAGGGCGGACTCGTTGCGCGCGGAGCGCAGGTCGTGCGCGTCGAGGTGTACCGGCGCGTGTTCTTGCCGCACGCCCCTGAGACCCTGGCACGGGCTCTGGCGGGTATCGATGCGGCGATCGTGACCAATGGCGAGGCCTTGCAGCAGCTGATCGAACGTGCGCCCGCGGATCTGCGCAATCCGTTGCGCGCGGTGCAACTGGTTGTGCCGAGTCAGCGTGTGGTAGAACAGGCGCTCGAACTGGGTTTCACGCGCATCCCGCTGGTTCCCGAACAGATCACTGACACCGGATATCTCCATCGTCTCGAGCGCTGGTGGGCGACGATGCGCAGGATGACCAATGACCGATGAACGAATGAGCGACGACGACACCGACGCCAAGGCGGATGCAGCGGCCGCAGCGGTGACGGATGCATCCCCCGTGGACACGGAGGCGCCGCTGCGCCGTCGCCGGCGCGTGTGGGTGTTGCTGGCCGCGCTGCTCGGCGTAGTGGCCCTGGCTGCGCTTGTCTACGCGGCCGTGCAGCGCGGCAGGGATTTGCTCGCCGAGCGCGATGCGCGCATCGCGGCGCTCGCCGAAGGGCTCAACGCCGCCGAGGCGCAAATCGACCGTCTGCAGACACGCTTGTCGGATCAGGCCGTCGGCATTCAGCGCACCGCGGCCGAGATGGCGCGTTTCGCCGAGCGGCTCGCGGCCCAGGACCAGGCCATCGGCCTGTTGCGCGATGAACTCGGTGGCGGACGCGCGCGCGTGCAGCTGGCCGTCGTCGAGCAACTGCTGATGCTCGCGAACGATCGCCTGCAAGTCGGCCGCGAGGTTGCCGCGGCGCTCGCCGCGCTGGAGGCTGCCGATGCGCGTCTGGCTGCGCTCAAGGATCCGCGCCTGTATCCCGTGCGCGAGGCGATCGCGCGCGAGCGATCGGCCCTGCAGGCCGTCGATCTGCCCGACGAAGTCGGCATCGCGCTGACGCTATCCGGGTTGATCGAGCGCGCGCCGCGCCTGCCGCTCGCCACCGAAGCGCCCGTGCGTTTCGAGCCGCAGCCGTCTGCAGCGACGTCGCTGCCCGAGACCGCCAGCGCCGCGACCCGCGCCTGGGCCGCGGTGCAGCGCGCGCTGTCCAGCCTGTTCTCCGTGCGTCGTGCGCAGGGGCTGCCACCGCGGCTGGTCTCCGAGGAGCAGGCCGCGTTGATCCGCCAGATCCTGCAGACCCAGCTCGAAGGCGCGCGGCTGGCGCTGCTGCGCCGCCACACCGCGGTTTTCCGCGAACTCTGCGGTTCTGCCGCCCGCTCGCTCGAGGCGTATTTCCATGCGGGTGATCCGGCGGTTGCATCCGCGCGCGCCGAGTTGCTGCGATTACAAGGCATCCAGCTGGAGCCGCCCTTGCCCGATATCAGCCGCAGCCTCGTGCTGCTGCGCAGCCAGCTCGAAGCAGAAGCGACGCACTGATGATCCGCACCTTGCTGCTCGCCATTCTCGCGCTCGCCGCCGGTGCCGCGGCCGCGTATTACCTGCACGATGAGACCGGCTACGTGTTGATCAGCGTGCATGGCTGGATCGTCGAAACCTCGGTGCTCGGTTTCGTTCTCGGCCTGACACTTGTGATCGGCACCCTGTGGGTGCTGCTGCGTTTGTTCGTCGGCGGTCTGCGCCTGCCCCAACGCATGCGGGACGTGCTTGCGCGCCGGCGCCGCGAGCGGGCGCAGGCTTCGTTCGAGGCCGGATTGCTGCACTTGCTGGAAGGTGACTGGAAGCGCGCCGAGATCGAGCTGGTGCGTCGCGCGGCCGACCATCACGCTGCGCACCTCAACTACCTGGCTGCGGCACGCGCGGCACAGCGACTCGGCGCCGGCGACCGGCGCGATCACTATCTGGGCCTTGCCGCGCGTCTGGCACCGGAGATCGAGCGTGCGACGTTGCTGACGCAGGCCGAGCTGCAACTGGAGCGGCGTGAGTTCGCCGCCGCACGTGAAACCGCGCTGCGCCTGCGCGCGCTCGATCCGCGCCAGCCTTATGCGGTCGAGCTGCTCGCCGAGGCCTTGTATGAGCTGGCGGAGTGGGAATCGCTGCGCCGTTTGCTGCTGGAGGACATTGCCCGTCAGGCGCTGACCGAGGTGCGCTGGCGTCAGATGTTCGAGCGCGCACTCATCGAACGACTGCGCGTAGCCGAAGCCGATGCCCGTCTCGATCAACTCAAGGCGCTATGGGACGCCACGCCACGCGAGTGCCGAACATGGCCGGCGCTGCGGCTGCAATACGCGCGCAGCCTCGCGCGGCTCAACGCGCAGGCCGAGGCGATGGCGCTGGCCGCCGACACCCTGGCCCGCGAGTGGGATGCCGGACTCGCCACGCTCTACGGCGAGCTCGAGGCCGCAGACGCCTTGACGCAGCTCGCCACGATCGAGGAATGGCTGACCCGTTACGGCGAACGTCCGGAGCTGCTGGTCGGCGCCGGTCGCGCCTGCCTGCGCAACCGGCTGTGGGGCAAGGCGCGCAGCTATCTGGAAGCCGTCGTGCGCGTCGCGCCCTCGCCCGCGGCCTATCTGGAGCTGGCGCGTGTCTGCGAGCAGACGCAGAATCCCGAAGAGGCGCACCAGTTCTACAGGCGGGGATTGGAGATCGCTGCCCAGGGCTGACGCAATGCACCGCCCGGTCGGATCGGCGGATCCGATCGGTCTGGATCCGGGCGGACGCACGTTCAGCCGAGCGTCGGCCAGGTCTCGAAGGCGTAGTCGAAGCTGTCGTAAAACAAATGGTCGGCATCCAGCCCGGCGGCGAGCAAAGCGCTCTTGCCGGCACGGACCATCGCTGGCGGGCCGGATAAATAGGCCTCAAAACCGTGCAGATCGGGATGCCGGCGCAGCACGGCCTCGTGCACGAGGCCCTTTTCGCCGGGCCAGGGTGCATCCGCCTCCGACAGCACCGGCGTGTAATCAAAATGCGCATGCGCAGCGGCCCAGTGCAGCAGGCGCTCGTGCAGATAGAGGTCGCGTTGCGTGCGCGCGCCCCAGAACAGATGCAGCGGACGGGTGAAACCGCTGCGGCCGAGCACGTCCTCGAGCATCGCGTGGATCGGTGCGATGCCGGTGCCGCCGGCCACCATCAGAATCGGACGCGCCGAATCCTCGCGCAGATAGAACGCACCGAGCGGGCCCTCGAAGCGCAGGATCGCGCGCTGTGGCATCTCGTGCGCGGCCCAGTGGGCGAAGCGGCCACCGGGCGTCACCCGCACGTGCAGCTCCAGCAGTTCGCCGCCCGGGGCGTTGGCGATCGAGAAACTGCGGCGACGGCCGTCGTCGAGCAAGATGTCCAGATACTGTCCGGGCAGCCAGCGGAAGTCGGCACCGCGCGGCAGCTTGAGCGAAAGTCCGAGCACGTCGTGCGCAAGCCAGCGACGGTGCTGCACGCGGCAGGGTAGCTGGCGCGGGCGCAACGCATCGAGCATCGGCGGCTGGTGCAGGGCGATGATCAGATCCGTTTTCGGGCGCGCCAGGCACATCAGGATGTAGCCGGCCTGGATTTCCGCGTCCGACAGCGCCGGCGGCGGGAATGGATATTCGACTTCGCCTTGGGTCAGGCGCACGCGGCATGATGCACAGCCGCCGGACTGGCAGCCGAACGGCAAGGCGAGATGGTGGCGCAGACCAGCCTGTAACACGGTTTCACCGGGCTGTACCGTGAAGTGCTGCGGACGGTCGGCCAGGTACACTTGGTGGCTCATGGACATGCTCATGGACGAAACCGGTGGCATTAAGCCGGCGCTCGTGGCTGGCTGCGGCGACATCGGCCTGCGCGTGGTGCGGGCGCTGCGCAGGTCGGGCGGCGAGGTTACGGCAATCGTGCGCGACCCGCAAAAAGCCGGTGTGTTGCAGGCACTGGGTGCCGGCGTGCGCATCGAGGATCTGGATGACCCGCAGGATGCCGGCGACTGGCCGTGGCTGTTCTGGTTCGCGCCGCCGCCGACGAATGGTGGTCGCGACACCCGCCTGCGTGGCTGGCTGGCAGCACAGCGCGGCCGCATCGGCCGCATCGTGTACATCTCCACTTCCGGCGTCTATGGCGACTGCGGCGGACGCTGGATCGACGAGGACGAACCCCTCAAGCCGCGGACCGCGCGCGCGCAGCGGCGCGTCGATGCGGAGCGCGCGCTGCGCGACTGGAGTGCCGCGAGCGGCGGCGAAATCGTCATTCTGCGCGTGCCGGGGATTTATGGACCGGGACGCTTGCTGGTCGAACGCCTGCGTCAGGGGCTGCCGGTCCTGCGCGACGAGGAGTCTTCGTACAGCAACCGGGTGCATGCCGACGATCTCGCCGCCGCTGCGATCCTGGCGGCGCAGCGCGGGCGCAGCGGTGCGGTCTATCACATCGCCGACGGCCAGCCGACGACGATGGCGGATTATTTCCGCCGCTGTGCGCGCCGGCTTGGTCTGCCGGAACCGCAGGCGGTGGGGCGTGCAGAAGCACAGCGGTGCTTCACGCCGGCGATGTGGTCGTTCATGGAGGAGTCCAAGCGGCTGTCCATCGAGCGCGCGCGCCGTGAGCTCGGCTTTGTCCCGCGCTACCCAGACTTGGACGCAGGCCTGTCCGCCTGTTTTGAGCCAGCAGATCCGACTGATACGGAGGCAGCATGATGCGCATGATCGAAGAATTCAAACAATTCGCGATGCGTGGCAACGTCGTCGATCTGGCCATCGGTGTGGTCATCGGCACCGCGTTCGGTAAGATCGTGTCATCCCTGGTTGCCGACATCCTCATGCCCGTCGTCGGGCTGTTCACCGGAGGAATCGATTTTTCCGACCAGGTATTGATCTTGCGCGCGGCCAGCGGCGGACAGCCGGCCGTGGTGCTCGGCTACGGCCGGTTCGTGCAGGCCGTGCTCGATTTCGTCATCGTCGTGTTCGCACTGTTTCTCGTCGTCAAGCTGGTCAACCGCCTCAGGCGCGAAGAGCAGGCCAAGCCCGCGGCGCCGAGCGCGCAGGAGCGGCTGTTGGCCGAGATTCGTGACCTGCTCAAGAAGGGATGAGGCCAGCGGGTCTGCGCTGAATGTGGCTGCGTGCCGCATCTGCCCGGCGCTGTGCGCGCATCAGCTGCTGTTCCTCGGCCTTGAGCAGACGCAGGCAATCCTCGAAGGTGCGCGAGATGCGGGTCTGGTTGCGGATGCGCTCGATCTTCGGCCAGGTGGCACGCTCGCCGGAGCGGACATAACGCTGGATATCCTGCGGCTGCGGATTGCTGAAGATGCGCAGCAGGCGCTTGGGTGTATGGCGCGGATAGATGTTGATATCGCCCGAGTAGCGCTGGCGCACGATGTTGTCGATCCGGCCGAGGACGCGGCCACCGCCGTATGGATCGAGATGCTTGCGCGCCAGGCGCAGTGCGCCGCTGCCGCCCTGTTTGACCAGCTCGGCGGCGAGCGGTGCCAGACCGCGGCGCTGGCCCTGCTCGCGGTCGATCTGGGCCATGAACGGCACGACGTGGGGATTGGTCTGGCTGACGATGTAATGGTTGACGTTGTGCAGACGCGCGAGCCGCAGCATCGGCAGATCCGCGGACAGCGTGCCGTCGATCCAGCGTTTGCCGGGCATGTATGGCACGATCTCGCCGGCGTAATTGCGTGCTTGCAGCATCACTGGCGGGAATACACCGGGGACCGCGCAGGAGGCGAGCACGGCGCGGCGCAGCAGCACGTGCGGTGCCGTCAGGTAATTGAGCAGGCGGCCCTGTTGATGCGGTTCGGCTGGTGATACGGTGATGCAGACGATGCGCTTGGTGCGGTCGAAGGCTTCGACGAAGCTGTAGCCGCCGATGTTGTCGTCCAGGCAGCGTTCGAGCTGCGCGCCGTCCATCATCGCGCCGTCGCGCAGCGCCTCGCGCAACCCCAGCGCGCGGAAGGCATCGAGGTTGAGCCCATCCGGCGCGAACAAGGTGTCGATCTCGTGGTCCAGCCGTACGCCCACGCAGGCGGCGATGATCGAACCCGCCGAAGATCCGGACAGTACGCGGGGTAGCAGGTTTTCCGCGTGCAGGGCCTTGATCACGCCCAGATGGAACAGCCCCAGGGTCCCGCCGCCGGAGAGCATCAGTGCCGAACGGCCGAAGGCCGTCGCCGTGCGCTTGAAGAACTGGATCTTGTCCTCGAGCCCGAAATCGGGGAAGTTGCCGGCGCATAGAAAGTCGAGGCAGCGGGCGACCTCGGCGATGTAATCTTCGATCAGCTTTTTGGTTCCGACCCGCGCGACGGCGTAAAGGGCCGGGTTCGACATGTTGCCGAGGTTGCCGTGCAGCCCCTCGTAGAGCTCGAAGGCGAGCTGGCGCGCGTCCCCGGCACAGCGCAGGCGGCGCAGGCTGAGCAGACGTTCCTTGATCAGCAGGTAGTCGTAATCGTCGCTGGTATCGTCGGCCTTCCAGGCATCGGCGCCCTCGAGGCGGTCGAGTTCGAGCGCGATCTCGCGCCAGGACCGATAATCGGTGGCATGGTCGAGATCCTTCAGGCGCTGTGCGCGCAACCGGCTGAAGAAGCGGGGCGGATTTTTCATGCGACAGGGAGTGTGAACACCATGCAGAAATTACGCATCATAGCCGGGCCCGGCGCTGGCGACAGAGGTCAGCGGCAACAGTGCGCCGACCGGTGGAAGGGGTGATGCATGGATCCGCTCGCCGTGACTCTGCTGTGGCTCGCCGTCGTCGGCCTGGTCATCGTCGGCCTGGCCGGGACGGTCGTGCCGGCATTGCCGGGATTGCCCGTGGTATTTGCCGGCCTGTGGCTCGGCGCCTGGATCGATGACTATGCGCGGGTCGGCGTGCCGACGCTCGTTTTGCTCGCCGTGCTTGTCGTCCTTGGCATGGCAGTCGATTTTCTTGCCTCGGTGCTGGGCGCCCAACGGGTTGGTGCCAGCCGCCAGGCGATCGCCGGTGCGGTGCTCGGCAGCATCGCCGGGATGTTCTTCGGGCTGCCGGGCATCGTGCTCGGGCCATTCGTCGGTGCAGTGGCTGGCGAGTTGTGGGCGCGCAGCGGCGCCACACGCGCTGCCCATGTCGGACTTGCCACCTGGCTCGGACTGCTGCTCGGCGCGGTGGCCAAGCTGGCCCTCGCGCTGGTGATGCTGGGCATCTTCACCTTCGCGTATCTTTTCTAAGAATTTTCCGGGAGATGGATTCGGGTCCGCTGGGGACTGCCTGGCGGCTGGATCGTTCAGGTGTCGGGGCGGCTTTCAGGCGGGCTTTGCATGTCGGGATGGGCGACGGTACGTATCGGGGCCATGCGTATCTCTCCCCGGACGGGTGCGCCATCGCGCTACGGTGCCAGCGGGCCACTCAGGCGGCCGTCTGCGTGCACGCACAGATGCGGCAGGCCCAGGGCCTTGAGCCAGCGCGCGCCGGCGTCCGCGCCGAGCAGCATGGCGGTCGTCGTCGCAGTACCGGCGACCAGTGTCTGCGGCGCGATCACCGAAACGGCAGTGAAGGTGTGCTCTACCGGCCAGCCGCTGCGCGGATCGAGGATGTGCCCATAGCGCCGACCGTTGACGACGATGCAGCGTTCGTAATCGCCACTGGTGGCAACCGCACCACCGATCAGTTCGACACGCACAAGCGCCGTATGCGGGCGGTACGGGTCGCGTAGCCCGATTCGCCACGGAGTGCCATCCTGCTGCGGGCCGAGCACGCGGATGTCACCGCCGAGTTCGATGTAGCCATGGTCGATGCCGAGCGCGCGCGCACGCGCCGCCGCGCTGTCCGCGGCGTATTCCTTGACCCAGCCGCCGAAATCGAGCTCCATGCCGGCCTGCGGCAGACGCAAATGTGGGCGCTGCCAGCACACGCGGTGCCAGCCGACCAGCGGCAGCAGGCGTGCGATCTCGGCCTGGGTCGGCAGCCGCTGCGTGCGGAAATCCCAGGCGCGGCGCAGCACGCCCGAAGTAGGGTCGAACAGACCTCCGCTCTCGCGCCAGGCCACCTCGGCGTAATCGAGCAGTGCCGCGGTTTCGTCGTCCACGTCGATGCCCGTTTTGCCGGCTGTGGCGTTGATGCGCTGCGTGAGGCTGTCGGCGCGATAACGTGAGTACTTCGCTTCCAGGCGCAGCACTTCGGCATGCACGGCTTGTGCAGCGGCGCGTAGCTGGGCGTCGTCGTCGCCGTCGAGGGCCAGCGAGCAGGGGCTGCCCATCGCGCGGAAAGCGTGGTGCAGCCGCATGGTCTGGGCTTTTCAGTCGCGCACCGGGATGCGCAGGGTCTGGCCGACCTTGATCAGGCTGGACTCACCCAGGCCATTGGCGCGGCGCAACTCGGCGATGCTGACGTCGTAGTGACGGGCGATCGAGGCCAGCGTCTGGCCGGCACTGACGCGGTGGTTGCGCCAGCCGGAGGAAGGCGCAGGAGAGCCGGCACGGTCGGGGATTTTCAGTACCTGGCCGATGCGGATCATCGACGAGTCGAGCTGGTTGATTCGCTTTAAGTCGGCTTCGCTGACGCGATAACGGCGCGCGATCGCACCGAGCGTATCGCCGCGGCCGACAGTATGCGTGGTGCCGTCGGCTGCGCGTGCGGCGGTGAGCTGTTCGCGCGTCAGCATCGGTTTGGACTCGCCGACGGCGACGCTGATCGGCCCTGGCCGGGGCTCTTCGCGGGGCGGGATCTTCAGCACCTGGCCGACGCGGATCGTTGACGAGCGCAGGCCATTGGCGGCACGGATCCGGTCGATGCCGATACGGTAGCGTCTGGCGATGCCGCCGAGGGTTTCGCCCTTGCCGACCTTGTGCAGCAGGTAGTAGACGCGCTGGCTGTCGAAACGCTCGTGGGTGCCAAGGCGCGCATAGCCGACTTCGAAGCTGCGCGCCGAGCCGGCGGGAACGCGGATCAGGTGGCCGGGTGGCACGTAGAGCTTGCCGTCGATCACTTCCGGCCGGTAGGCCGGGTTCAGGCGGCGGAATTCTTCATCGCTCGCACCGCACAGCCGGCGCAGGGTTTCGTAGGGCACGTAGTGCTTGGTTTCGACCACCTCGAATTCGATGGCGCGTGTCCTTTCGGTGGCATCGCGTCGGGCGCGCCAGGCGCGTTCGACGTCGAGTGCGGCGAGGAATTCGGCGTAGTAATTCTTGCCGGCGAAGCCGAAGCGCGGCGAGTCGTAGCGTTCGATCAGATCGACGAGGGTCTTGCCGCCCGTGGCCGCGAGTCCGCGCGCGATGCCATTGCGACCGTGGTTGTAGGCGGTGATCGCCAGCGGCCAGTCGCCGAGCAGGGCGTAGTCGTCGCGCAGATGGCGGGCGGCCGCGTCGGTGGAGGTCCACGGGTCGCGGCGGTCGTCGACGATCTCGTTGAGCCGCATGTATATGCGCGCCGACGATGGAATGAACTGCCAGACGCCGGCCGCGCCGGAGCGGGAGTAGGCGTTAAGGTTGAAGCTCGATTCGACGATCGGCAGACGCGTCAGCGCGGTGGGCAGGCCGTAATCCGCGAAGACTTTCTCCATGTGCGGCAGGTAGGCATCCGAGACGCGCAGCGCGTTCTCGGTGCGCTCCTTGAGGCCGCGCTGGATGCGGATCGTGCCTTGCAGGGTCTTGAACGGATCGCGGTCGCGCACGTCGGCAAACAGCTCGTAGATACGGCGCTCCTCGGCCGTCATCGTCTGCGGTGCATGGTGCTTGGCGTGGATGGAGCGGATCAGGGCCTCGGCCGCCTCACGCGCTTGCTGTTCGACCTGCCGGCGGTGGTTTTCGAGCGCCGCCTCGGACATCTGCATCGACGCGCCGCGGAAATCGAGGACGCGCAGCACCTTGTGCGGGTAAGCCTTGGAGTGCACGACGCTCTGCAGCTCGGAATACTCGCCGAACACGCGCGTCCAAAACGCGATGTTCGGGTGCAGGATCTCGTAACGCGGGAACAGCTGGTCCAGTTTTGCGTCCGCCGGCGGCATCGGTGGCACGGACGCTGGCAATGCCTCGATTTGCGGGGCGGGAATGGTCAACAGTTCGGGAGCGGTATCCGGAGCCGCGTCATCTGGCGCGGCGCCGGCGAGGCCGCCGACGGCCATGCCGGTGACGAGCATCAGAGCTTGGATCGGCGTTCGGATCGAAATGGACGGTGGTCGGTGGGAGACACGACGGGGCATGACTGCGATACATCCATGACGGCGCGGCCGTCGGCACGACGAGGATGCGCGGATGTTACGGGCTCGCACGCGGCAGCGGCAACGCTTGCCGGCGGTGGACACGATTCGTCGCCCCCGCGCGATGCCGCTAAGCTAGCGGCTCGTGCCTTGATAGACGAAACCGAGATCGACATGGTGCAGCCGTATCCCGCCATCGAGCCTTACCGCACGCTGCGGCTGAAGGTGTCCGACCTGCATGAGCTCTATGTCGAGGAGTGCGGCAACCCTGCGGGCCAGCCGGTGGTCTTCATCCACGGTGGGCCGGGCGGTGGTGCCGAACCCTGGCACCGGCAGTTCTTCAACCCGCAGAAATATCGCATCGTGCTGTTCGATCAGCGCGGCTGCGGACGATCGACGCCCTATGCCGAGCTGCGCGAGAACACCACCTGGGATCTCGTCGCGGACATCGAGCGGATCCGCGAGGCCCTGGGCATCGATCGCTGGGTCGTGTTCGGCGGCTCCTGGGGCTCGACGCTGGGGCTGGCCTATGCCGAAACCCACCCCCAGCGCTGCAAGGCGCTGGTGCTGCGCGGCATCTTCTTGCTGCGCGAGGCGGAGATCCGCTGGTTTTACCAGGAGGGCGCGAGCTGGATCTTCCCCGATGCCTGGGAAGATTTTCTGCGCCCGATCCCGCAAGCCGAGCGTGGCGATCTGGTCAAGGCTTATTACAGACGCCTGACCAGCCCCGATCCGGCCGAGCGCATCGCCGCCGCGCGGGCCTGGAGTGTCTGGGAGGGAACGACGAGCAAGCTGTTCCCGAGTGCGGACATGGCGGCGCGCTTTGGCGAAGACCGCTTTGCCGAGGCCTTCGCGCGCATCGAGTGCCATTATTTCATCCACAAAGGTTTCTTCGACCGCGACGACTACCTGCTGGCCCACGTGCATCGCATCCGGCAGATCCCGGCCGTGATCATCCAGGGGCGCTATGACGTGGTCTGCCCGATGAAATCGGCCTGGGATCTGCACCGCGCCTGGCCGGAGGCGGATTTCATCGTCGTGCCGGACGCCGGCCACGCCGCGAGCGAGCCCGGCATCCTCAGCCGTCTGATCGAGGCGACCGACCGCTTCGCGGATTAGTCCGGCAGCGGCAGACCTTCGTCGCGCTTGATCGCCTCGAGCACGAGGCTCGAGCGCACGTCCTTGACTCCAGGCAGGCCGATCAGCACGTTCATCGAAAACTCGGCAAAGGCCTTGAGGTCGGCCACCTGCACGTGCAGCAGGAAATCGAGGTCGCCGGTCATCACATAGCAGGCGCGCACCTCGGATCGGGCGCGGATCGCGTTTTCGAAGGCCAGCGTCACATCGCGCGACTGGCGCTCGATGGCGACGCGGACGAAGGCCTCGACCTCGCGCCCGAGCGCGCGTGCATCGAGTACGGCGGCGTAGCCGGCGATGACACCGGCCTCCTCGAGCTTTTTCACGCGGCGCTGGCAGGCGGTCGCCGACAGCGCGACACGCTCGGCGAGCTCGACGATCGGCAGCCGGCCGTCGCGCTGCAGCTCGCGGAGGATGCGCAAGTCGGTGCGGTCCAGCTCAATGCGCATGAAATCATCATTAAAATGACAATAAGCGCAGAATATCACCAATAAAACGCGGTTTCATGCGTGAGTTTGCAGCAATTCTCCGCACCGATAGCGCTAAAGTAAGCGCAGGATGCAGGCAATCGGAGCGGAGGAGATCATGTTCGGCGCCAACACCACCAGCCCGCTGCGCGGCGATTACTCGCGCGCCCGTGCCGATTTCACCGTCGAGCAGTCCTGGCATGTCTATACGGAGGCGGATCACGCCCTGTGGCGGCGCTTGTATGCGCGACAGTCGCAGCTCGTTACGCGCTACGCCTGCCGTGAGTTCGCTGATGGTCTTGCGCACACCGATTGTGCGGATGCGATTCCTGATCTGGCGCAGGTGAGTGCGCGACTCGAGCGTGCGAGTGGCTGGCGCCTGGTCGCCGTACCGGGCTTCATTCCGGACGACCAATTCTTCCGCCATCTTGCGGCGCGGCGTTTCCCGGTCACCGTCTGGCTGCGCAAGCCCGAGGAGTTCGACTACCTCGTCGAGCCCGACATCTTCCATGACTTCTTCGGTCATGTCCCGATGCTGTTTGACCGGCGCTTCGGCGATTTCATGCAGCGCTACGGCGAACAAGGGCTCAAGGCGATGGCATCCGGCGCGCTGGCGATGGCCGCGCGGCTGTACTGGTACACGGTGGAATTCGGATTGATCGAGGCCGAGGATGGCCTGCGCGCCTATGGCGCCGGCATTCTGTCGTCCGGCGGCGAGACCCCCTACGCGGTGGAAAGCCAAAAGCCCTTGCGCGTGCGTTTTGCGATGCCGCGGTGCATGCGCACGCGCTACATGATCGATGCCTTCCAGCAGACGTATTTCGTGATCCGCTCGTTCGACGAGTTGACGCAGGCGCTCACAGACGATCTGGCGCCGCTCATCGAGCAGTTGCGCGGCGAGCCCGAGCTCGCGCCCGACCGCCTGTATCCGGGCGACGAGCCGGTTGCGCCGCGCAGCCCCCGGTTGGCCGCCTGAAACGCTTATACCCGCCGATCATGGGTTCGCATAAAGTCCCTGGAGCGTCCGGGGCGAAAGCCACTCTTGCGATGAACCTTGCGATGAACGACACAGCAACTATGACCGCCAATCCGCTGGGCACCGACGGTTTCGAATTCGTCGAATTCACGGCGCCGACGCCGGAAGGCATCGCGCAACTGGATGCCTTGTTCACGACGATGGGTTTCACCGCGGTGGCCCGGCATCGCAGCAAGGACGTCACGCTCTATCGCCAGGGCGACATCAACTTTCTCGTCAACGGTACGCCGTATACGCATTTCGAGCAGTTCGCAAAAGCGCATGGGCCGAGCGCCTGTGCGATGGGCTGGCGCGTCAAGGATGCGGTGCGCGCCTATCAGCATGCGGTCGCGCAGGGGGCGGTGCCGTTCGATGCCAAACCGGGTTTGATGGAACTGCGTCTGCCGGCGGTTTATGGCATCGGCTCGAGCGTGCTCTATCTGATCGACCGCTACGGTCCGCAGCACTCGATCTACGACGTGGATTTCCGTTTCTTTGACGGTGTGGACCGCAATCCCGAGGGTGTGGGCCTGGTCGGGATCGACCACCTGACCCACAACGTTGCGCGCGGCAACATGGACACCTGGGCCGATTTCTACCGGCGCATCGGCAATTTCCGCCAGATCCGCTACTTCGACATCGAAGGCAAGCTCACCGGTCTTTTGTCGCGGGCGATGACCTCACCCTGCGGCAAGATCCGTATCCCGATCAACGAATCTGCCGACGACAAGTCGCAGATCGAGGAATTCCTGCGCCAGTATCGCGGTGAGGGCATCCAGCACATCGCGCTGTCCACGCACGACATCTACGCCACGGTCGAAGCCTTGCGCGCACGGGGGGTGCAGTTCATGGACACCCCGGATGCCTATTACGACAAGATCGATCAGCGCCTGCCCGGTCACGGCGAGCCGCTCGCGCGGCTGCGCAAGCTCAGAATCCTGATCGATGGCGCGCCCGAGGAGGGCATTCTGCTGCAGATCTTCACCAGCCCCGTGATCGGTCCGATCTTTTTCGAGATCATCCAGCGCAAGGGCAACGAAGGTTTCGGCGAAGGCAACTTCAAGGCCTTGTTCGAGTCGATCGAGGACGACCAGATCAGGCGCGGTGTCTTGAGCGATGCGTAAGTGGATCTACCGCCCGATCGTCGAGGGTCTGGCCTCGCGCCAGGCGCATGCCGACCTGCCGCCCGGCACCTTCGAGCGCGAACTCGGCAAGGAGGGCTTTTTCGGCCCTGCGACGCACATGATCCACCCGCGGCCGCCGACCGGCTGGACGCACTGGGAGGGGCCGCTTAGGCCGCGCGCCTTCGATCTCAACCGCCTCGCCGGCGGGTCGGCCTCGCCGTGGCAGGCGCATGGCGTGCTCGCCAACGCCCATCTGCGGCTGCGCTACTGGGTGTGTCCGCGCTCGATGGACGAGCTGGCGCGCAATGCCGACGGCGACGAGCTGCTGTTCCTCCACCACGGCACGGCCGAACTGTTCTGTGACTACGGGCACTTGAGCCTGACCACCGGGGACTATCTCGTGCTGCCTCGCGGCACCATGTGGCGCATCGAGTGCGCCGCGCCGACGACCTGGCTGTTGATCGAGGCGACCAACGCCAGCTATCAACTGCCGGACAAGGGGCTGGTCGGCGAGCATGCGCTGTTCGATCCCGCGCTGCTCGACTATCCGCGCATCGACGATGCCTTCAAGGCCCAGCAGCAGGGCGCCTTAGCACAGCGCGACTGGCACGTGCGGATCAAGCGCGCCAACCAGATCTCCACGGTCACCTATCCCTACAATCCCCTCGACGCGCTCGGCTGGCATGGCACGCTGATGCCGGTGCGCATCAACGTCAAGGACATCCGCCCCTTGATGTCGCACCGTTATCACCTGCCGCCGTCGGCGCATACCACATTCGTCGCGCACCGCTTCGTCGTCTGCACCTTTGCGCCGCGACCGTTCGAAACCGATCCCGGCGCGATCAAGGTGCCGTTCTTCCACAACAACGACGATTACGACGAAGTGTTGTTCTATCACGCCGGCGACTTCTTCTCGCGTGACAACATCCGTCCGGGCATGCTCACGCTGCACCCCTGCGGATTCACGCACGGCCCGCACCCCAAGGCGCTGCGCAACATGCTCGCGCAGCCCAAACCGGGTACCGAGGAATATGCGGTGATGATCGATGCCCGCGATGCACTCGAAGTCGGCGATGGGCTGTCCACCGTGGAGTGGACCGACTACCATCGCTCGTGGCAAGAGCCCTGCGAGCGCGCATGAAACTCGCCAGCCTCAAAGACGGCACGCGTGATGGTCGTCTCGTCGTCGTTGCGCGCGACCTGTCGCGCTGCGTGCCCGTGCCGGAGATCGCCGCGACCCTGCAGGCCGCGCTCGACCGCTGGGACGAGGCCGAACCCCGCCTGCGCGCCGTCGCGGCGCAGCTCGAGGCCGGCGGCTATGCGGATACCGCGCTCGATTTTCATCCGATCGATTGCCGTTCCCCGCTGCCGCGCGCCTACCAGTGGGCCGACGGCTCGGCATACGTCAACCACGTTGCGCTGGTACGCAAGGCGCGCGGCGCCGAGCTGCCGGAGAGTTTCTGGACCGATCCGCTGATCTACCAGGGCGGCAGCGACAGCTTTCTCGACCCGATGGGGCCGATTCTCGTGGCCTGTGAGGACTGGGGTATCGATCTTGAGGCGGAGCTGGCGGTCATAACCGGTGATGTGCCGATGGGCTGCACGCCCGAGGCTGCGCGGCGTCACATCCGTCTGCTGATGCTGGTCAACGATGTTTCGCTGCGCAACCTGATTCCCGCGGAGCTGGCCAAGGGCTTCGGCTTTTTCCAGTCCAAGCCGTCCAGTGCGTTCTCCCCGGTCGCGATCACACCCGACGAACTCGGTGCGGCCTGGGATGGCGGGCGCGTCCACTTGCCGCTGCGCTCGTCGATCAACGGACAGCTGCTGGGTATGCCCAACGCCGGCATCGACATGACCTTCGATTTTCCGACGTTGATCGCGCACGCCGCCAAGACACGGCCGCTTGCATCCGGCAGCATCATCGGCTCCGGCACGGTCTCCAACCGCGGCGCCGACGGCGGACCGGGCCGGCCGATCGCCGACGGCGGCGTCGGTTATTCCTGCCTCGCCGAGCTGCGCACCGTCGAGACCCTGCTCTACGGCAAGCCGCGGACACCGTTCCTGCGCTTTGGCGATCAGGTGCGCATCGAAATGCTCGATGCCGAGGGCTGCTCGATTTTCGGTGCGATCGAGCAGGTCGTCGCGCGCTACAAAGGATGAGGGGAGCGGGTGCGCCGCGAACGGGAGAACCCCATGCTCAAGCTCTATGCCTACTGGCGCTCATCGGCAAGCTATCGCGTGCGCATCGCGCTCAATCTCAAGGGCCTGGCTTACGAAATCGTGCCGGTGCATTTGCTGCGCGATGGCGGCGAGCAGTTCTCGCAGGGCTATCGGGCGCTCAACCCGCAGGCGCGCGTGCCGCTGCTGATCGACGGTGATTTCCGCCTCAACCAGTCGCAGGCGATCCTCGAATACTTAGAAGCCCTGTATCCGCATCCGGCGCTCGTGCCGGCCGATCCGCGCCAGCAGGCGCGCGTGCGTGCGTTCTGCCTGACCATCACCGCCGACATCCAGCCGCTGCAGAACACCTCCGTGCTGCGCTATCTCGGCGAACGCCTCAAGATCGGCGAAGACGCCCGCGCCGACTGGCTCAAGCACTGGATCACCCGTGGACTCACCGCGCTGGAGGCGGAACTGCACGCTGCGCCACAGACCCCCTTTGTCTTTGGCGAGACACCGACCTGGGCCGACTGTGTGCTGGTTCCACAGATTTACGCGGCGCAACGCTTCGGCTGCGATGCGACGCTCTACCCACGGCTGGCGCGCATCGCCGCCCACTGCAACACGCTGCCGGCTTTCCAGCGCGCGCACCCCGATCTGCAACCCGACGCCGGCACCTGATCAGCCGGCGGGACGGGCGGCGCGCAGCGCTTTCAGCGCCTCGGCGTGACGCAGGCGCAGCTCGCGGCGGAGCTGCGCTTCCTCGTAGCGATGACGTTCCTCGACCGTCTCCGGGATCACGGGCGGCACCGGTCGCGGCTTGCCCTCGCGATCGACGGCGACGAACGTCAGATAAGCCGACAGAATGTGGCGGCGCTCGCCACCGCCGATGCGCTCGGCCTCGACCTTGCAGCCGATTTCCATCGACGTCTGCCAGGCGCGGTTCACTGAGCAATTGAAGATCAGCACATCGCCGCCCTTGGCCGGCGCGATGAAATGCACCGCATCGACGCTGGCGGTCACGCACACCCCGCCGGCGTGGCGGTCTGCGACCACGGCGGCGAAGCGGTCCATCTGCGCCATGATCAGGCCGCCGAACACCGTGTCGTTGGAATTGAGATCGTTGGGAAACACCATGTACACCTGCTCGCGCACGGCCGAATACGCGACGGTACGGCCCTGCAGGGGTTGAGTCGTCATCGTCCGAATCCTCTTGTCCGGGCTTGTGCGGCTATGCATTGTCCCATGCGGGCAGACGATAGGGGCCCGCCATGCGGGATGCAGCGGATGTGCGAGCGCGCCGGCGAGGCTTACCGTCGCTGGTGCAGATCCAGCCGCGCGGCGGTTGCGCGCAGCACCCGACCGGCGACGGCGTACAGCGCCAGCGCGCACGCCGGCGCGATCAGCATCCACACCGCGATCCCGCACAAGGCGACCTTGCCGTAGTCGATGACGAATTGGAGCGGGTCGGCCTGGAAGCGGGCGATGAGATCGGTGACGGCGAGGATGGGCACCGGGTCGAGACCGAACAACCACTCGCCGGCACGGTAGAACGGCACGAGCAGGGCGATCTGCAGCGGATAGACGAGGTAGTTCACGAGCTGCAGGATCGGCTGGTTCAGGCGCAGCCAGATGCCCGCGATCAGGCACAGCAGCGTCGTCGCGCCGAGGATCGGAAAGATGCCGAGCGCAGTGCCGAGCGCGAGGGTGAGTGCGATCTGCTGCGGGCTTATGCCCTGACGCAGCTGCGCGAGGATCGGCGCAACGACGTAGCGGCGCCAGGGCGAAGTGGTGGCCGTGCCGTTCACCGCCGCAGCAGCAACTGGTCAACTCCCGCGCCGGGGGGCAGGCGCCAGAGCTGGATCAGGACATAGGCGGCCATCGCCATGTTGCCGGTGAGCAGGATCAGCAGCAGCCAGACCAGGCGCGCCAGACCCGAGGTTTCCTTGTAGGCCACCCAGATCCAGAAGGTCAAAAAGGCGAGATAGGTATCGGTGAGCGTGGCGATGAACCACGGGTGCAGCACCACCTCGCGCGGCGTTTCCCATAACGGGACCTGTAGCCCGGCCCAGGTGGTGACGCCGACGATGGTCAGCAAAAACAGCGAAAAGACGATTTTCAGAGGCAGGGTCATGGCGGATCTCGCGGATCTGGATGGTCTATACGCGGCCGGTATGCACCGTGGATGCAGGAAGAATCAACGTTCGAGCAGCGGCTGCAGCGTGGCCCAGACGGCGTCGAGCATCGCGGCCTGTGCACCAGCCGTGGGGTGGATGCCGTCTTCCTGGAAGGCGGTGGGATCGGTGGCGATGGCGGCGAGGAAGAACGGCACCAGCGGCGTTGCGGTTTCGCGGGCAACGGTCGCGAAGCTGGCGCGGAATCCTTCGGCATAATCGGGTCCGTAATTGCTCGGGATGCGCATTTCAAAGAGCACGGGTCTGGCGCCGGCTGTCTGGGACAGCGCGACGATCCGGCGTAGGTTGTCGCGCAGTTGGGTCAGCGGCAGCCCGCGCAGACCGTCGTTGCCGCCGAGTTCGACGAGAACCCACTGCGGTTTGTGGCGGTCGAGCAAGGCCGGCAGCCGCGCCAGTCCGCCGGCGGTGGTTTCGCCGCTGACACTGGCATTGACGACGCGGTGCGGATAGCCTGCGGCCGACAGCCGTGCCTGGAGCAGCGCCACCCAGCCTTTATCGAGGGCGATGCCGTAGGCGGCGCTCAGGCTGTCGCCCAGCACGAGGATCACGGGCGCGCCGGCAGTACCGCCGGAGGGCGCAGTGCCGGCCTGCGCCGCGGCGGCGCACAGGCACAGGATGCAGGATGCAGCGATACGCAGACAGGAAAGCAAGGACATGGGGCGGGTGAATCTGATCAGTGCACGCGGTGTGGGCAAGGATGTGATGAGCGGCGGACAGCCGCTGACGATTCTCGCCGATGTCGATCTGGACGTCGCCGCCGGCGAGTCAGTCGCCATCGTCGGCGCCAGCGGCTCGGGTAAGACCACGCTGCTGTCGCTGCTCGCCGGCTTGGACCTGCCGAGCCGCGGAGAGATTCGGCTCGATGGGCACGACCTGTCCGGGCTCGACGAGGACGCACGGGCAGAGCTGCGCGCCGGGCGCGTCGGCTTCGTTTTCCAGTCGTTCCAGTTGCTGTCCGGATTCACGGCGCTGGAGAACGTGATGCTGCCGGCGGAGCTCGCCGGGTACAAGGATGCGCCGGCACGGGCGCAGGCGGCGCTCGAGCGGGTCGGCCTGGGGGCACGGCTGTCGCACTATCCACATCAGCTTTCCGGCGGCGAGCAGCAGCGCGTCGCGATCGCGCGTGCTTTCTGTGCCGAGCCGACGGTCCTGTTCGCCGACGAGCCGACCGGCAATCTCGATGCCGCGACTGGTGCGCGCATCATCGATCTGCTGTTCGAAATGAACGCCGCGCGCGGCACGACGCTGGTGCTGGTCACGCACGATGCGGCGCTGGCATCGCGCTGTCGCCGCGTGCTGCGTCTGCGCGAGGGGCGCATCGTCCATGGCTAGCGCGATGCTGTTCGCCGTGCGCCGGCTGCGCCGCGGCTGGCGAAGTGGCGAGCTGTTCATTCTGGTGCTCGCGCTCGCCGTGGCCGTGGCCGCATCCGCAGCGGTGAATCTGTTCACCGAACGCGTGCGCTCGGCCCTGGATGCACAGACCGGCGAGGCACTCGGCGGCGATGTGCTGTACAGCGCGCGCAGGCCATTGCCACCGTCGTTGTCCCCATCGGCGCAAGCGCTCGGCTTGCGCACCACCGAGCTGGTCCATTTCACCAGCGTCGTGTTCCACGGCGACGCCAGCCAACTGGCCTCGATCAAGGCCGTGGGCGCGGGCTATCCGCTGCGCGGCGCGCTGCGCGTCTCGTCCGAGCCGTTTGGTCCGGCGCGCGCGGCAGCAGGTGTGCCGGCGCGTGGCGAGGCCTGGGTCGACGCACGGCTGTGGCAGGCGCTGCGGCTTTTTCCGGGGGCGATGCTCAAGGTCGGCGCGCTCGAGCTGCGTGTGAGCGCGGTCATCCAGGCCGAACCGGACCGCGGCAATGGTTTCGCCGACCTCGCCCCGCGGTTGATGATGAATGGCGCCGACGTTGCCGACAGTCAGCTGCTCGGTCCGGGCAGTCGCGCGCAATACAGCCTGCTCGTCGCCGGTGATGCTCCGGCCGTGCAGGCCGTGCTCGCGCAACCCGTGCCCGACGGTGTGCGCCGGCAGACGCCGCGGGAGGCGCGTCCGGAAATCCGCAATGCGCTGTCGCGCGCGGGGCAGTTTCTCGATATCGCCATTGTCGCGGCAACGCTGCTCGCCGCCGCTGCCGTCGCTCTGTCGGCGCGCCAGTACGGCGAGAAACTGCGCGACGAGATCGCGCTGCTCAAATGTCTGGGGGCGCGGCAGGGTTTTCTCGTGCGCGCGCTGCTGCTGCAGCTCGTCTTGCTCGGTGCCGCCGCCGCCCTGGCGGGCGCCGCCGTCGGCTATCTGGCTCAGGCCGCGCTGGCCCGCGTGCTCGCCGATCTGATGCAGCTCGAACTGCCGCCACCGCCGCTTAAGCCACTGCTCGCCGCCGCGGCGCTGGGTGGTCTCATGCTCCTTGGATTTGCCGCGCCGCCGATGCTCGATGCACGGCGGACACTGCCGCTGCGCGTGTTCCAGCGCGATCTTGCGGCATCGCCCCTGTCGCGTAGCGTCTGGATCGCGGCGTTTGCCGCCGCCGCGGCCCTGCTCTGGCTCGCCAGCGCGGATACGCGGCTCGTGCTGATCGTGCTCGCCGGCATCGGCTTGTCCGCCGTGGCGCTGGCGCTGCTCGCCTGGCTGCTGGTGCTGGCGCTGCAGCCGCTGCGCCGCCGTGTGGGCATATCGTGGCGTTTCGGACTGGGTAACGTCGCCCGCCGCCGCGCGGCATCGGTGGCGCAGGTGACCGCGCTGGGGTTGGCGCTGCTGGCCCTGCTGCTGGTGTCGGTGGTGCGCGAGGATTTGCTGCGGAGCTGGCAGCGCAAGCTGCCAGCGGATACGCCGAACCAGTTTCTGATCAACATCCAGACCGATCAGGTGCAACCGCTGCGCGCTTTCTTCCAGCAGCGCGGGTATCCAGCGCTCGAGCTGTGGCCGATGGCGCGCGGCCGCCTGGTCGAACTCAATGGCACGCCGGTTACGGCCGATTCGTTCCCGGACCCAGAGACACAACGCTGGATCAACCGCGATTTCAATCTGTCGTGGAGCACCACGCTCAATCCCGACAACCGCATCACCCAGGGTCAGTGGTGGGGCGAGGCCGGCAGGGGTCAGCCCTGGCTGTCGGCGGACGAATACGCGATCGAACGCTTGCATCTCAAGCTGGGCGATACGCTCACGCTCGATTTCGCCGGCGAGCGCGTCACGCTGACGGTGCACAACTTCCGCACCGTCGAGTGGGATAGCTTCCGCCCCAATTTTTTCCTGCTCGCGCCGCCGGGTGTGGTGCCGGAAACGGTGCCGACGCAGTGGCTGACGAGTTTCTATCTGCCACCGGGCGACCGCGCGCTGCTGCGCGAGCTCATCGATGCGTTTCCAAACGTCACCGTGCTCGACATCGAGGCAATGATGAATCAGGTGCGCGGCATCATCGATCGCATCGTCACCGCCGTGGAGTTCATCTTTCTGTTCACGCTCGCCGCCGGGGTGACGGTGCTGCTGGCCGCCATCGAGGGCACGCGTGCCGAGCGCATCCGCGAGACGGCACTGCTGCGCACACTCGGTGCCCGCGCCGGTCTGATCGCGCGCGGACTGCTCGCCGAATATGCGGTGCTTGGCGCGCTGGCGGGATTCATCGCGGCGATCGCATCGCAGACCGTGGCCTGGGTCCTCGCCGCGCAGGTGTTCGGCATCGCCTACGGTCCGCGGCCGCATCTGTGGGCGCTCGGCACGCTGGGCGGCGCGGTGCTCGTCGCGCTGCTCGGCGGACTGTCCCTGCGCAGGGTATTGCACACCCCGCCCAGGCGCGTGCTGCAGCAGATCTGACGGGGTGCTTTTCGATTTCCCGCGATGCGCCGGGAGTGGTTAGAATTGCGCCCCTGCGCTTTCCCCATGCGCCCGTATCACCGTCTCCTCGGAGCTCCTCACCCATGAAAAAGCCCGTCAAGGTTGCCATCACCGGTGCTGCCGGCCAGATCGCCTACTCGCTCATTTTCCGTGTCGCCAGCGGTTCCATGCTGGGACCGGATCAGCCCGTGATCCTGCAGTTGCTCGACATCCCCGACGCGATGGAGAAGCTCAAGGGCACGGTCATGGAGATCGAAGACTGCGCGTTCCCGTTGGTCGCCGGTATCGTATCCACGGCCGATCCGATGGAAGCCTTCGACGGCACCGATTACGCGCTGCTCGTCGGCGCACGGCCGCGCGGTCCCGGCATGGAGCGCAAGGATCTGCTTTCGGCCAACGCCGCCATCTTCTCGGTGCAGGGCAAGGCCTTGTCGGAGAAGGCCAGCCGCGACGTGCGCGTGCTCGTCGTCGGCAATCCGGCCAATACCAACGCGCTGATCGCAGCGAGCAACGCCAAGAAGCTCGATCCTAGGCAGTTCACGGCGATGGTGCGCCTCGACCACAACCGCGCGCTCTCGCAGCTCGCCGCCAAGACCGGCGCGGCGACGACCGACATCGAGAAAATGATCGTCTGGGGCAATCACAGCTCCACGCAGTATCCGGACATCAGCCACTGCACGGTCAAGGGCAAGCCGGCGAAGTCGCTGGTGGACCAGGCCTGGATCGAAAAAGAGTTTATCCCCACCGTACAGCAGCGTGGCGCTGCGATCATCAAGGCACGCGGGCTGTCGTCGGCCGCATCGGCGGCGTCCGCGGCGGTCGATCACATGCGTGACTGGGCCTTGGGCACCAATGGCAAGTGGGTGTCGATGGCGGTGCCGTCGGATGGCTCCTACGGCATCAAGCCCGGCGTCGTCTATGGTTACCCCTGCGTCTGCAAGAATGGTCAGTACGAGATCGTGCAGGGGCTGGACATCGATGCCTTCTCGCGCGCACGCATGGATGCAACCGATGCCGAGCTGCGCGAGGAGCGTGCGGCGATCGAGGATCTGCTGAAGTAACGCGTCTTCGTATCTGCGCAGGCCCGCCGGCGCTTTGGCCCGCGGGCCTGTTATGTTTGTCGGTCATGAAAATCTGCCACTTCGTCAACGGCCAGAAGCCGCGCATGCTCGACCCGGCAGCCGCCCTGCCCGAGGACGGCTTGCTGTGGATCGATTTTGTCCGTGACCAGGCCCGGGACTGGGCGATCTGGGTCGAACCGCGCATCGGCGTGGCGATCGAGCCCCAGCACGTCGAGGACAGCCTCAATCCGACGCATCCGTCTTTCTTCGACGGGACCGCCGACTACGACATGCTGGTCTTCGAGGGGCTCGCCGCGGGCACCGCACCGTTCCCGATCACCACGCGCGCATCGACGTTCTTCATGTTTGACCGCGTGCTGGTCACGGTCCGCGCCGCCGACGGTGCCGGCCTGGTCCAGGTGCGGGAACGTCTGCTCGATGGCCGCCTCAAGCCGCCGGGCTCGCCGCTGCGGCTGACCCACCTGATCGTCGATGCGATGGTGGATCGCTACCTCGCGATCCGCGAGCCGATGGACCGCTATCTCACGCAGTTGCAGGACGCGCTGCTCGATGCCGTCGGCCCGACCCGGGACTGGCGCGAACTGCTGGTCGGCCGCCGCGAAACGCGCCGGCTGGAAGCGCTGTCGGAAAGCCAGCTCGAGGCGCTCGATGCCTGGTACCGCAACAGCCGCTTCGACTGGGACCAGGCCGACATCGTGCGCTACCGCGATCTCGTCGATCACGTCGGCCGGGTGCGGGCGCATGCCAGCGACCAGGAGCGCGATCTGGAAGCCGCCGTACAGCTGCACTTCGCCGCCGTCGCCCATCGCACGAATCGTGTGATTCAGGGGTTGACCGTGCTGTCGGCGATTTTCTTTCCGCTGACGTTCGTCGTCGGCATTTACGGCATGAATTTCGAATACATGCCGGAGCTGCACTGGCACTATGGCTATTTCTACGTGCTGGGCCTGCTCGCCGCGATTGCCGGTGGTCTGGTGCTTTACTTCAAGCGCAAGCGGCTGTTGTAGCAGGCGGTTTTTTTCTCACGGCAGCGGTGCGATCCAGGCGCGGGCCAGACCGTGCTGCGCGCGCAGCACGCGTAGATCCGCCGCCGCCGCGGCCTTGCTGGCATAGTGTCCGCTGACGACGCGATACGTGATGCCGCCACCGTCGCGCGGCGCGGCGACGACCCGGGCATCGGCGGCGATCGCGCGCAGCCGGCGGGCCTCCTGTTCGGCCCGGCTGGCATCGGGCAAGGACGCGAGCACGATCGTCCAGGCCACTCCCACCGTGGCACTGGGCGCCGGTTGGCTGTCCGCGGCCCGGGCCGCCACCGATGGTGTTGGGCGCCAGGGCGCTGCCCCCGGGATGCGTGCAGCGGGATCGCCCGGGAACGCCGTGTGCGCCAGGCGTACGGCCAGCGTCCCATCGGCGGTGGCATCGAACGGCTGCAATCCACCGCGCCCGGCGCGCAGGCAGTGGCCGGGCGTATCGAGCCGCTGTGGGCCCTCGGGGGTCTGCAGTTCGACGGCGCCGGCGAGCACGCAGACCTCGTCGCCATCGGATGCGCGCCCGATCCATGCGTCGGCACCGAACACGCGCAGCCGCAACGCGCCGACATTGATGCGCAGATCCGCGGGCGGCAGCGGGGGTTGCGCGCGTGCATCGGCGCGCAGTGTGCCCTGGACGAGCACGAGGCGGGCGAGTCCAGCGTGCGATGGCGGATCGCCCGGCTCGAGGCTGTGCACCCACAGCTCGCTTTCCGCACCGAGCATGAGATTGCCGGCAGGGGCGAGCTGCAGGCCCACGTGCCCCACGACACCGGTGCGCAGACGGTCGCCGGAATGAGCGGCCTCCCCCTCGTTCAGCACGGCAGGCTCGCCGCCGCGCTCGCGCTGGACTTCGCCGTACACTCGCAGTGCAGCGAGAGCCGGCGGCTGGGCGGGCGCCGCCGCCGTGAACGCCGCAAGTACGGCGGCGCAAGCTGGAACACACACAGACAGTGCAGATTTGTCCACGCCGTCGTCTCCCTGGACGGTGCTTCGCATCAAGGGTATTGCCAATCGCCCGCGGGTGTCAGCCGGCCGGCGCGCTGCTAGGATGGCGCCCGCGGTAATTCCCAGAACACATCCGCGCCCACATGCCCGAGCCTCCCAGTTCTCCTGAATTCCCGCGCGCACGGCCTGCCGCGGTTACGCCATGAGCGGCATCGTCGTCGTCGACCAGCGCACCGACTGGCCAGTCGATATCCCCGGCATCGAAGTGGTCACTGCCTGGGACTATCTGACCCACGAGATGCATACCCGCGCGCGGCGTCAGCGTGTCTACAACCTGTGTCGCTCGTTTGCCTACCAGTCCACCGGCTATTACGTGTCGCTGCTCGCCGGTGCGCGTGGCCACAAACCTTTGCCGGAGATCACGACGATCCAGGACCTCAAGCTCGCCGAGTCGCCGCGAATCATCAACGACGAGGTCGAGGAGCTGATCCAGCGCTCGCTGGCACGCATCGGCTCGTCGGAATACGTGATGAACGTCTATTTCGGCGACAGCCTGGCCAAACGCCACGAACGCCTCGCGCGCGCGCTGTTCAATCTGTTTCCGGCGCCGCTTTTGCAGGTCAAGTTCGTTTACCGCGGCGAGGAATGGCGGGTGGATTCGCTCGGGCCGATCGCCCTCGGCGAGGTCCCTGCATCGCATCATGAATTCCTCTACGAAGCGGCGCGCGACTATTTCTCGCGCAAGCGCAGTCCGCGCGTGCGCCGCGAGTCGGCGCGCTATGACCTTGCGATCCTGATCAACGAGGACGAGAAAGAGCCGCCGTCGAATCCCCGTGCCCTCAAGCTGTTCGAGAAAGCAGCCGAGGATCTCGGCTTCGACGTCGAGTTCATCGACAAGAGCGACTATGGCCACGTCGCCGAGTTCGATGCCTTGTTCATCCGCGAGACCACCGCGGTCAATCACCACACCTACCGCTTCGCGCGCCGTGCCGCGCGCGAGGGTCTGGTCGTCGTCGACGATCCGTTGTCGATTCTGCGGGCGGCCAACAAGGTGTTCCTGGCCCAACTGATGGAGCGGCATCGCATTCCGCAGCCCAAGACGATGCTGATCCACTCGCGCAACCTCAAGCAGGTCGCGCAGGAGCTGGGTTTCCCCTGTGTACTCAAACAGCCGGACTCGCAGTTCTCCAGGGGTGTGATCAAGATCGAAAACGCAGCCGAACTCAAGGAAAAGGCCGGCGAGATGCTGGAACGCTCGGATCTGATCATCGGCCAGAGTTTCGAGCCCACCGACTACGACTGGCGGGTCGGCGTACTCGATGGCCAGCCCTTGTACGCCTGCCGCTACTTCATGGCCAAGGATCATTGGCAGGTGGTCAAGCGCGCCGGCAACGGCGACAAGGTCGAGGGGGGTCACGAAACCCTGGCCATCGAGGATGTCCCCGCGCCGGTGCGCCAGATCGCAGTGCAGGCGGCGCGCGCGGTCGGCAATGGCCTGTATGGGGTCGATCTCAAACAGTTCGGCAAGGTGGTCAAGGTCATCGAAGTCAACGACAACCCGAACATCGACCACGGCGTCGAGGATCTTGTCCTCAAGGAGGCGCTGTACCGGCGCGTGATGGAATACTTCATCAAGCGCCTGGAAGCGCGCACGCGGACGTGAGCGCAAGGCCTGTGCGCGCGCGGATCCGCGATGGCCGCCCCGCCGATGCCGCGGCGGTCCTGGCGCTGGAGGCGGTCTTTGCGACGGACCGCATGTCGGCGCGCAGCATACGGCGCTTTCTTGCCAGGCCGGGCACCGTGCTCGTGGCCGAGATGGAGGGCGAGATCGTCGGCGCACTGGTGTTTTTGTTGCGCCGCAACAGCCGCTGGGCGCGGATCTACTCCGTGGTGGTCCATCCCGCGCGGCGCGGCCTGGGTCTGGGCCGGCGCCTGGTGCTGGCGGCCGAGGCGCGTGCGCGCCGTGCCGGCTGCGTGGGCATGAGCCTGGAGGTGCGCACCGACAATCTTCCCGCCCAGCGGCTTTACCGCGCCCTCGGCTATGCTGACCACGCGCAACTGGCGCGATACTATGATGACGGTGCGCCGGGCATCCGCCTGCGCAAACCCTTCGGTCGGATCGTCGAGCACAACCGGTAGAAGCCGGCCTGGACTTGCTTTAAGGTTGCCAGCCTTTTCGTGAGGAGAACGTGTAATGAAACGCGCATCGCTCTTTGCAGCGACCCTGATGCTGACGGCGCTTCCCTTGGCAGCCAAGGTCAGCCCCGAAGAAGCCGCCAAACTCAAGACCACTCTGACGCCGATGGGCGCCGAGCGGGCCGGCAACAAGGACGGCAGCATCCCGGCCTGGGAGGGCGGGTACACGGTGTCGCCGCCTTGTTACAAAGGCAAGGGGACGCGTTACTGCGATCCGTTCCCGGACGACAAGCCGCTGTTCACGATCACCAAGGCGAACATGGCCCAGTACGCCGACAAGCTCAGCGAAGGGCAAAAGGCCATGTTCGAGAAGTTCCCGACCACCTACAAGATGCACGTCTATCCGACGCGGCGCACGGCCGCGTACCCGGACTTCGTCTACGAGGCGACGTACAAAAACGCCCTCAACGCCGAGCTCGGCGGCGGGGGTGAAGCCCTGATCAATGCGATCATGGGTGTTCCGTTCCCGATCCCGAAGACCGGCGTCGAGCCGGTGTGGAACCACAAGGTGCGCTACCGCGGCCAGAGCGGCCGGCGCTGGAACAACCAGGCTGCGGTCACGACCACGGGGGATTTCAATCTGGTCACGCTGCGCGAGGACGTGATGTTTCCGTACACGCAGCCCGGTGCAACGCCGGAATCGCTGAACAATGTCATCATCTACTTCCTGCAGGTGGTGACGCAGCCGCCGCGTCTGGCCGGTACGATCACGCTGGTCCACGAGACGATGGATCAGGTCAAGGAGCCGCGCCGCGCCTGGCAGTACAATCCCGGTCAGCGGCGCCTGCGCCGTGCCCCCAACGTCGCCTATGACAACCCGGGCACCGGCGCCGACGGCCTGCGCACCAACGACCAGACCGACACCTTCAACGGCGCCACCGACCGTTACACCTGGAAGATCGTCGGCAAGAAAGAGGTTTACATCCCGTATAACGCGTACAAGATCCACAGCGACCAGTACAAGTACCGCGACATCATCCAGAAAGGCCACATCAACCAGGATCTGGCGCGCTACGAGCTGCATCGCGTCTGGATCGTCGAGGGCGAGGTCAAGCCGACGACGACGCACATGTACGCCAAGCGCCGCTTCTATATCGACGAGGACACCTGGCAGATCGCACTGGTGGACATCTACGATCGCCGTGGCGCGCTGTGGCGCTGGCAGGAGGCGCACCAGTTCCAGGCCTACGACCAGCCGTTCCCCGGCATCGCCATCGAAACGATCTACGATTTGCAGAACAACCGTTATCTCGCCCAGGCGATGAACAACGAGGATCCGGAGACGCAGGAAATGCCGTTCCCGCCGTCGTACTTCGATCCGGCCAACGTGCAGAAGCAGGCCACGAAGTAATCGCCGGTTCTGATCGACAAGGGCGCCGATCGGCGCCCTTGTCGATTCAACAACGGCTCAAAAAAGTGGAAATGGGTATTGGGCCGCGCAATGGCGGCGACGGACGCGCCGGTCGATGGGCGAGGTGCCAGGCAGACGCAAGAGGCCGTTGAGGCCGCCCACCGGCGGATGTGCCGGACGGCTCCGCCGCGCACACAAAACCACTGCGCGGTGAAAGCGGCTTGCGCGGACCTGGCCGCCGGCCGAGGTCAGTGGCGGTAACCCTTGACGCGGACCTTGAAATTCATCGCCGGTCCGGGCGTGGGCGCGGTCTTGGTCTTGAGCGTGTAATGGGGCGAGACGAGTTCCAATTCGAGCTTGTAGAACACGCGCGCCATCGTCAGCGCGATCTGGATTTCGGCCAGGCTCTTGCCCAGACAGGTATGCGGACCGCGGCCGAACGGTGAATAGGCGCCGGGCTGCATGTGTTCAGCGCGCGGTTTGCTGTAGCGGTCGATGTCGAAGCGCTTGGCGTCGGGGAAGTACTCGTCCATGAAATGCGGCACCGAGGTGCCGATGTAGATCATCTCGCCCTTGCGGATCAGATGCCCTTCGAACACGAAGTCGCGGGTGGCCGTGCGCATCTGCGCCACCGCGATCGGATACAGGCGCATGGTTTCCATGATCGCGCCCTGCAGCGCCGGAATGCGCTTGAGCAAGTCCTCCTCTTCGATGGCGCCGTTCGCGAACAAGGCATCGACTTCTGCGAGCACGCGGGCCTTGACCTCCGGGTGCTTGAGCACCGTGTAAACGACCGCCGCCGTGGTGTTGGCGACGGTATCGAGTCCGGCAACGTAAGGTCCGGTCAGCGAGACGATCAGGTCGGAGGCCGGCATCACCGTCGGGGTTTCGACGTGCGCGGCGTAGATGTCGTCGATCAGGTTTCTCTGGTCTTCCGGCACCTTGCCGTAACGCGCCTTGGCCTGTTCGATCATCTTGTAGCCGAGTTCGAACACACGCGCCTTGGCTTTTCTGTACTTCGGGCGTTTGAGCAGGATCTTGGGCCGCTGGCGCGTGACCAGCACGTTGAGGATGTAAAGAATCATCGTGCGGATGTCCTTGACATACTCCAGCGGTGCTGCGCCAGTGAGAATCGTGCCGAGCTGGTCGACGACCATGTACTGCATCGCCTGGACGACCGGGACTTTCTGGCCCGGCTTCCAGTCGCGCAGGATGGCGCGGTCGGTGATCTCGACGAGCTCGTTGTAGCGGCCCTTGATCGACTCCTTGGAGTAGCCGCGGCGCATGATGTCGCGCAACTGCTTGTGCGATTCGCCGTCTTCTCCGGTGAGCACGCGCGTGGCGCCGTACTCTTCGACCAGCCCCTGCCAGAATTCCTTGGAGCGCAGGCACTCCTTGCCCTCGCGCGTGCCGAGGAAGTTCGCCGCTTCCACGCCGGCGATCAGCACGTAGCGCTGGCCGAGGACGCTCAAGCGGCATACCGGCCCGTATTTGCGATAGCAGTCGACGAAGAACTGGGCCGGGTCTTTGGCCATGGCCGGCAGACTGCCGATGATCGGCCAGCCCGGAACATGCGGGGTTTCGCGCAGCGGCAGGGGTTGTGTCGCAGAAGTCACGCGCATCTCTCCAGTGGCCTTCGGATTTTGAGAAGCCCATTCGATAATGGCCGCAGGCGTTTTAGCAGACGGCTGCGCGGCCTGAGTCCTCCAATCGGATGAGTTCAGCATGAGGGCTTCCGTGCCCGAAGCCTGCCGGGTCTGTGTCAAACTGGCCTTCGAGCGTGCTTGCAACGAGCCAACTTGGAATCATGCGCCGATGAACAGGGGAACGTGGACGAGTCTGTTTCTTGCGCTGGTGCTGGTGACGGTCGGTGCAGGGTATTACCTGTATCGGGAACGGTCACCACACGCGCCGGAACCGGAACCGACGCTCGCGCAACCGGTGCCTGACGCGGAGCCGGAAGAGGCAACGCCACACCTCGACGATGCGCTGCCAGTGCAAGACCGTGTGCCGGACGAACCGATGCTGCCGGCGCTCGATGACAGCGACGCCGCCATGCGCGAGGCGCTGGTCCGGATCTTCGGCGCAACGGCAGTCGCCTCCTGGCTCGTGCCGGAGCGGCTGATCCGCAATGCCGTTGCCACGATCGACAGCCTCGATCGCGATCCGGTGCGGCTGCGTCTGCGGCCGCTCAAGCCGGTCCCGGGCCGCCTCTTGGTCATCCAGGATGGGCCGCGTCTGCTGCTCGGCCCGGAAAACGCGCAGCGCTATCAGCCTTACGTCGATGCGCTGCGAGCGGTCGATACGCAGGCCTTGGTGGCGCTGTATCGGCGCTGGTATCCGCGCCTGCAGCAGGCGTATGCGGAACTGGGCTATCCAGACCGGTCCTTCAACGACCGCCTGATCGAGATCATCGACCATCTGCGCGCCACACCCGAGGTCCGCGGGCCGCTCGTACTACTGCCGGCGCGCGGCGGGTATGCGTATGCCGACGAGACGCTGGAGTCGTGGTCCTCCGGCCGTAAAATCCTGCTGCGCTTGGGGTCGACGCAGGCGGCGGTGGTCAAGGCCAAACTGGGCGAGATCCGCGCCGAGCTGGTCGGGGGTCGCCGCGCACAACCGGCGCCATAGTGGCGTGGCGACTGCAGTTTCTCATCGGTTTTGTCCAGGGGAGACATCGTGAATCCCGTGCCCGTCGTGGTGACCGGCCTGCGTGTTCTGGCACTTCTCGCCATCGTCTTGGGGTGTGTGCATCAACCGGTCTGGGCTGCGTCCGTGTCCGATACCGGCCAGGGGTCTTCGACGGCGGTCGAGACACGCACGCTGCGCATAGCGTTTTCTGATCTGGGGGTACGCGGGTCGGCGTCGCTGCGTGGTGTCGATGGCCGGCTGTGGCTGCCGTTCGGTATCCGGCTCGACGAAGTGGTCACCGCGGCTCGACTGGACCTGCGGTACACCTACTCGCCGTCCTTGCTGCCGGAGCTGTCGCATCTGCGCGTGGCGATCAACGATCAGGTCATCGCGGCGCTGCCACTGCCGCAGGAGCAGGCCGGCACCGAAGTGCATCGCACGCTGGACCTCGATCCGGCCTATTTCACCGACTACAACCAGCTACGCCTGGATTTCATCGGTCATTACACGCGTGACTGCGAAGATCCGGCGCATACCAGCCTATGGGCCGCGATCAGCGACCGCAGCGTGCTCGAGCTTAAGCTCGCGCCGCTGCCGGCGGCGCCGGATCTGGCGCAGTTGCCCGCGCCGTTCTTCGACCGCCGCGACAACCGGCGTCTGGAGTTGCCGGTGCTGCTGCCGCCGCAGGCCGAAACCGAGATCCTGCGCAGCGCCGGCATCGTCGCCTCATGGTTCGGGGCGCTCGCGGACTATCGCAGCGCGCGTTTCCCCGTCCTGACCGAGGGCCTGCCGGATCGTCCGGCGCTGGTGTTCGCGACCAACGCCCGGCAGCCGACGGCTCTGCGTCTCGATCCGGTCGAAACCCCGACCCTGCGCTTTTTGCGCCATCCCGCTCCCGACGATCCACGACAGCGGGTGCCGCTGCTGGTGTTCCAGGGACGTGACGCGGCGCAGCTCGAGCAGGCCGCGCTGGCCCTGGTGCTGGGCCAGGCGGTGATGACCGGTGATACCGTGCGCGTGACCGCCGTCGATCCGGGCGAGCCACGGCCGGCGTACGACGCCCCGCGTTGGGTGCGCACCGACCGGCCGGTGCGACTGGCGGATCTGGTGGACGATCCATCCGAACTCCAGGTACAGGGGCGCGCGCCGCGGCCGATCAACATCAACCTGCGACTGCCGCCGGATCTGCTGACTTGGAACCGCAGCGGAGTGCCGGTCGATCTGAAATACCGCTACACACCGCCGGCGACGGCGGACGGCTCCGTGCTGACGGCGAGCATCAACGGCCAGTTGATCCGGGCGTTCGCCCTGCGTCCGCAGGGCGGCCCCGGCGGCAGTGAACGCCTGCTCGTGCCGGTGCTCGGCGAGCCGCTCGCCCAGGAGGCGAGAGAGTTGCTGATCCCGGCGTTCCAGCTCGGCGCCGACAACCGCCTGCAGTTCCAGTTTTCGTTCGAAGAAGAGCGCAGCGGGCAGTGCCGCAGCGTGTTCGACGACCCGGTGCGTGCGGCGATCGACGCCGATTCGACGATCGATCTGACCGGTTTCCCGCATTATGCAGCCATGCCGGATCTCGCGCTGTTCGCCAATGCCGGTTACCCGTACACGCGCTATGCGGATCTGGCACAGACCACGTTCGTGCTCCCGGCCTCTCCGCAGCCCAGTGATGTGGAGACCCTGCTGTTCCTGCTCGGGCGCATGGGACGCGTCACCGGCGTGCCGGCGACACGGTTCGGGGTGCACGTCGGTGAGGATGCCCCGCCTGCGGATCGTGATCTGCTGCTGATCGGCGACGGTTTGCTCAAGCGCTGGTATGCCGAGCGCAAGCTCAAGCTCGCCGATCCGGCGCGGGAATTCCTGGCACCACCGCCCGCACGCAGTGCGCGCGAGAATCCATTGCAGGCAACGCTGGTTGCGGCATCCGACCGGCGTGTCGCGATCGAGGCGCGAGGCACCATTGCCGCGCTGCTCGGCTTCGAATCGCCGCTCGCCCGAGGACGGAGCGTCGTGGCCTTTTCTGCCAATGACGCGGAAGGACTGCGCGCCCTGGTCGATGTCCTCGAGGATCCGGGCCGTGTCGGCCGCATCCGCGGCGATCTTGCAATCGTGCGCGGGGGCGAGATCGCCAGCTATCGCGGCGAGCCGACCTACTATGTCGGTACGCTGAGCATATGGCGCAAGCTGTGGTTCCACCTCGCGCAGCATCCACTGCTGTTGCTGCTGCTGTCGGTGGCCGCGGGCGTTTCCCTGGCTCTCGTGCTTTATGCCTACCTGCGCCGCGTTGCCGAACGCCGGCTGGGCGAGGAATGAATCGGCTGCATGCGGCGTGCGCCGCGGCGGTGCTGCTGTGCGCCGGATTCGCGGCGCAGGCCGATGCGCACTGTGGCACGTGGCCGGAGTGGGAACAGTACGCACGCACGTTCATGAGCACGGACGGCCGCATCATCGATCCACACAGTCCCCGGCAGCACACGGTGTCCGAGGCCCAGGCCTATGCGATGTTCTTCGCGCTGGTCGGCAACGATCGCCGGCGTTTCGAGACCCTGCTGCAGTGGACCGAAAACAACCTCGCGCAGGGCGATCTGACCGCGCACTTGCCGGCCTGGCAGTGGGGGCGGCGTGACGATGGCAGCTGGGGCGTACTCGATGCCAATCCCGCCTCCGATGCCGATCTGTGGATGGCCTATGTACTCGCCGAAGCCGGCCAGTTGTGGCAGCAGCGGCGTTACCGCGTGCTGTCGGCAGTGCTGGCGCAGCGCATCCTCGATCAGGAAGTCGCCGACCTGCCGGGCCTGGGTCAGACCCTATTGCCGGCGCCCACCGGGTTTGTCAGTGACGCCGGCTGGCGGCTGAACCCGAGCTACGTGCCGATGATGCTGCTGCGCCGCTTGCATGCGCTACGGCCGCAGCAGGGCTGGGACCGCCTGCTTGAATCTACGCGGCGTCTGATCACTGAGTCGGCTGTACACGGCTATGCGCCGGACTGGGTGCTGTGGCGGCACAGCGGCGGATTTGCGCCAGACGCACAGACCGAAGCCCGCGGCAGCTATGACGCGATCCGTGTCTATCTGTGGGCCGGCATGCTCAACGCCGCCGATCCGGCGCATGCCACGCTGGTGGAGCGCTTGACACCGATGCTCGCGGCCACGCGTGCCCGTGGCGCGCCGCCGGAGCGCATCGACACCCGCGATGGGACAGCTACCGGCGACGGCAATTTCGGTTTCGCGGCGGCCTTGCTGCCGTTGAGCGTGAGCGCCGGCGACACGACGCTCGCCGCACGGCTCGCCGAGCGGGTTCGCCGCGAGGCTGCGCAGGCGCCAGACTGGTATTACAGCCAGTCGCTGCGTCTGTTTGGCGAAGGCTGGTATCGGGGCTGGTACCGCTTTGCGGCCGATGGCCGTCTGCTCCCTGCATGGGAGAACCGTTGCACGGTCGGAGGTTCGCGATGAGGTGCATCGCCAGTCTGTTGATGGTCATCGCGTTGGGGTCGCTTGCGTGGGGTGCGGCGGCCGCATCCGACCAAGACCAGCCCCTCGCCCAGGAGATGTCTGCAGCCGAGCGTGAGGTCTGGCGCAGTGCCTGGACCTGGGAGGCCCGTGGCCGCGGGGATCTTGCGCGCGCCGCCCTCGACAAACTGCTGCGCACGCGGCCGCAGGACGTGAACCTGATGCTGGAGATGGCCTTGATCGAGCTGCGCGCGAACCGCATCGAGGCCGCGCAGGACCTGCGCGCGCGCATCGCATCCCTGGCACCGGGCAGCGCGGCGCTCGCCGAGCTCGACACCGCGATCCGCGTGCTTGGCCGCGAGCGCATCCGCCTGGCCTCGATCCGCCGGCTGCTCGAGGTCGGCCGGCCGGAGGAGGCGCTCGCCGAACTGCGTGCGCTCTTCCCGGAGGGGCCGCCGGGACACACGCTCGGACTCGAGTACTGGCGCATCGTCGCCGATACCCCCGGCGGCTGGACGGCGGCGCGGGATGGATTCGCTGCCTTGGTCGCCGCATGTCCGACCGATCCGCGCTATCGATTGGCGCTCGCCCGTCACCTCACGCGCCAGGCGGCGACGCGACGCGAGGGTTTACAAATGTTGATGGCGCTGAGTGCGCGCGAGGATTTGAATCGCGATGAGCTCATCGCAGCCTGGCGCGCGGCGCTCGACCGTGCCGCTCCGCAAGAGGTCAGCGCCGCGATGCTGCGGCAGTTCGCGGCCCTGGTGCCCGACGATGCCGAGGCCCAGGCCTGGGCGCGGGCCGGGCGCTTGCCGGCGCGTGCGACCGCCTACGCCTCTGGAGAAGAAGTCATCGACTGGGCATTGCGGCGGGCGCAAACGGCGCTTGCCCTGGGAAAGCCCGATCTTGCGCTGATGGAGCTGGAGGCTGCCGATGCGCATTCCAATCCGTTGGCGGTTGCCCGCCTTCGCGTCGAGGCGCTGCTCGCGCTGGAGCGGTTCAACGCGGCGATGGCGGTGATCGATGTGCTGCGCCCGGCCGACGCCGATGCCCGCGCCGAGCAGGCACGATTGCGTGCGCAGGTGCTCGCCGCCCGGGCCCGCGCGCAGCTCGCACGCGGCGAGCGCGCCGCCGCACTGCGCGATCTGGAACAGGCCGTCGACTTGCAGCCGGCAGATCCGTGGCTGCGCTATACACTGGCCAGGCAGTACGCCGCGCTCGGTGTCGCCGACGAGGGCGAGCGCTTGCTGCGGGAGCTGGTGCAGCGCCGTCCGCGGGATGCCGATGCGCGCTTCGCGCTCGGGCTGTATCTCGAACATATCGACCGTCTGCGCGAGGTACCGGCCGTGCTCGCGCCAATCGCGCCGCAGGCACGCAGCGACGGGATGCGCGCGCTGGAGGGCCGTGCGCGCATCGCCATCGCGCGCGAGCAAGCCCGCGCCGCACTAGATGCCGGACGGTACGATGCCGCTGTCGAGATTCTGGCGGCAGCGGAGCCGTATGCGACCGACGCCGGGCGGGTGCAGGCACTTGCCTACGGCTGGATCGATATCGACCGCGCCGATCGCGCACGCGCGCTGGTCGAGCGTGCGCTCGCCCAGACGCCGGATGACATCGATCTGTTGCTGGTTTACGTGCGCGTGCTTGCCGCCGCCGATGCGCCGGATGCCTATGCGGCGGCGTTGCAGCAGCTCCGCGCGCGCACCGATCTGCCGGAAGCGGCGCAGATCGAACTGGACCGCCGTCTGCGTGAGGTTCGGCGTGCGCACATCGCCGATCTGCGCCGCAGTGGGGATGCCGCGGCAGCGCTCGCCGCTGCCGATGCCGAACTCGCCGCCGACCCGGACCCGCAGATGCGTGACATGTTGCTGCGCGAGCGTGCGGCCGCTCTAGTGGCCTTGGAGCGGCCGGCGGCGGCGCTTGCCGACTATGCCGAACTCCTCGAGCGTGCCCCGGACGATGCCGCGCTGCGGCTCGATCAGGCCGAGGCACTGGAGGCGGCTGGCCGCCGTGCGCAGGCCAAAGCCGCGGTGCGCGCGGCGCTGGCACATATTCCGGTCGATCGGATCGATCTGCGCCTGCGCAGCGCCCGGCGGCTACGGGCACTGGGTGCGTACGACGAGGCGGCGGAGTTACTCGCCGCGCTGCGCGCCCAAGTGCCCGACGATGCCGGCGTGCTCGAGGAATCGGGCTGGCTTGCCCGTGCGCGCAGAGATTACGCCGCGGCGCGCTCGTTCTTCCTGGCCGCGCAGTCGCGCCTGCCTGACAAGCCGGTGCTCGCCGAGGCCATCGCTGCGATCGACGCGCGCCGCCAGCGCTGGATCAGCGCCGGCTTTGATATCGAGACCAAGCCCGGGGAGCCCGGCATTTCCGATGTGCGCACGGCGCAGTTGCCGGTCGAGTGGCGCTGGGCGCGCGGATATGACGGCCACTGGTTCGGGCAGATCGACTCCGTGGATCTTGATGTGGGTCGCCTGCCGGCCGATTACGACAGCGCGGCGCTCTACGGCACCGTACAGGCGAACGGCCCCGCCGCGCTGGCGAGCTTCCCGGATGGTTTTGTACCGCGTGCGCGCGGTACGGCCGTAGGTGTCGGTTACGAAAACGACGACTTCCGCGTCGATCTGGGGACGACGCCGCTGGGATTCACGATCGAGGATTGGGTCGGCGGCGTGCGGCTGTTCGCGCAGACTGGTGCGATCGATTGGTCCTTTGATGTTGCACGCCGGCCGATGACGAGCAGCCTGGTCGCCTATGCCGGCGCACGCGATCCGGTCTCGCCGCGCGTCTGGGGCGGCGTGCGGCGCAACGCTGCCGCCGTGCGCGCGGCGTATTACGGACCGCGCCATAGCGCGACGCTGACCCTCGATGCCGCGCGCCTGACCGGACGCGATGTCCCGGACAACGATTATTTTGGTCTGCGCGCGAGCTATGACTGGCGCATCGTCGATCGGCCGTCCGACCGCGTTTTCATCGGCCTGACTGCGACGTTCTGGGACTATGCCTTGAACCAGCGTTTCTATACCTATGGCCACGGCGGCTATTACAGTCCGCAGACGTATCTAAACATCGGCTTGCCGGTCCTCTGGCAGGGCGCACGCGGACGCTGGACTTACGAGTTCGGCGCGACACTGGCGCATTCCCGCAGCCAAGAGGACGCCGCACCGTTTTATCCGACCGATCCTGTGCTGCAGGCCCAGGCGCAAGGCGCACCGTTGCCGGCCGGGTTCGATGCCCCGGTTTACGACGGTGGCCGCGGTGCTGGCTGGGGATATGGACTGCGCCTGGCCGTCGAGCGGCAGCTCGATGCGCGCTGGGCGCTGGGGTTGCGCGCAGCGCTCGACCGCTCGGATTTCTACGAACCGGAGTTCGCCACGCTGTATCTACGCCGCGTCTTCGACGAGGCCGGCGGCGTGTTGCGCGATCCGCCGCGACCGCCGCGGCGCTATGCCGATTACTGATCAGTCGAGCGGCGTCCAGCTACCATCCGGTGTGCGCATCTGGAAGCGGTTGCCGACGCGCATGACGACGGTGCCCTCGTTTTCCGCAACCGGCTCGGTCGTCGGCAGGCCGGCGAGCTGCGGCCCCAGCCGGCCGCCACTGGCATAAGGATTGTCGGCGAGCAGGCGGGACAGCAGCTCGAACAGGCCCAGATAACTCATCGGCTGATCGACGATTTGCTGGGGTGCGGGCGCATCCGAGCCGCCGAGCAGCGCAAGGCCGGCCGGCACATGCGTGATCGCCCAGGTCGGGATCTCGCGCAGGCCGGACATCTGACGGCGGTCGCCGCGCAGCGCAGCGCCGTGCTCGGGGATGAACACGATGACGACACGGCGGCCGGACTGCGCGACCAGGTCGAAGAAGCGGTTGAGATCGTCGAGCAGGCTCCGCAGCCGCCGGGCGTAGCTGTCGTTGACGTCGCGGGGGCGGTAGCCCTCGATGCGGTTGCCGTCGTGCAGACTGGCGCCGTTGTAGAACAGGGCGACGCGTTCGGCCGGCATACGCAGGCGTTTCTCCCACCAGTGCGCAAGCACATCGAAGTCGCTCAGAATCGGCAAGCCGTCGAAGGCGCGCTGCGTCACCTGCGCCGCCGGATCGAGCTGTATGGTCGCAGCGACGCCGAGATTGCGCGCGACATCGCCGCGGAAGTCGCCGAAGACGCCGTTGTGGTTCATCTCCCAGTGGATTGCAAAGCCGAGCCGTTCGAGCTGCCGGAACACCTGGCATTCCGGCTGCGGCGGGTCATACAGCGCCGCGTGACGGGGCTGGCCACAGGCCCCACGCAACACGCGGATCGCCGCCGGGCCGCTGTAACTCGCCGCGGTGTTGAACTCCGTCATCAGCACGTTCAAGCGCTGAATCAGCCGGTCATCGGTCATGCCGACGAGCTTCATGTCATCCCAGGCCAAGGAGCACAGGTGTAGCACCACGATGTCGAACGCCGGGCCGCTGACGGTGCCCGGAAAGACCACGCGGCGATTCGCCTCGCTGGCGAAGAAGGTATTGAGGCGCGCGGTCAAGGTCTCGCGCGTGAGCGTCTGTACGGGTTCCGCAGCGGTTCCGGCGACGACGGTGGGAGGGTGGAGCAGGGCCTGCGCCAGTGGCACCAGTGGCGTGGTCAGCATCCCGATCAGCGCAATGGTGCTCATGCGCAGCCGGTGGGCGAGCAACAGCCACAGCAGCACGACAACGGCCGTGCCACCGAGTATGGCCGGATTGATCAGACGCACGACCAGTTCGAGCAGGTAGTCCCAGGAAAACGCAGCCAGATTTCTGCTGCTTTCGAGCAGGCGCGTAAACGGCGGGAAATGGCTCTGGCGGTAGAGCAGGGCGATGGCTGCCGGTACGGCGATGCACAGCCGGGCGATCCGCAACACGCGCATCTGCAGCGGCCAGGCTACGAGCGCGAACAGCACGAGATTCGGCCACAGTTCGAAACGGATGCTGCCGCTGTAGAACAGGAACAGCGCAATCAGGAAATAGCAGCTCCAGAATCCCATGGCGCGTAGTGCTCAGACGGTAGTGGGGCGGAAGAGGAAGCGCAGGGGCGGTAGCAGATCGATCAACACGCCGGCGCCATTGCGCAGCAGCCGCGTGTATGCCCCCGCGCCGAAGCGCAGCACCTCGATCAGGCTGGCCAATGGGCGGTCGTCGGGCGTGGCGTCGTTCCAGCCGAGCCAAGCGTCGGCGCGGCCGAAGGTGCAGGCGATCAACGTGCGCTCCTGATCGAGGGTGAGCGGCGCAAAACGCAGGCCGATCCGACGGCCGCGCTGGGCGGCGATCCGCGCCGGGAACACGTGCTCGCGCGTCCCGTCGTTCAGCCCAACCCCCAGATCCTGATCGCGCGGAATCGGAATGTTTTCCGCAAGCGCGAGTCCCAGACCTTTGATCGCGTAGTCTTCGGTGCGGCAGGCGAGGGCGCGGCCGTCGGGCAGGTACAGCGTGGCCGGAATGCGCAGTGGCACGCGATGGGCGGTGCGCACCTGGCGGGTTTCCGCCGCCACGCCGAGGGCCGCGCCGAGCATGATCAGGTTGTACACGGCCCAGGCGAGGTTCATCAGCACGGTGCCGGGCTCATCGGTGTTCCACCAGAACAGGCGCACGATGCCGAGTGCAAGACCGATCAGGTTGGCGGTCGCGAGCAGCGTATAAGGCAGGGCGATGCGCCAGTCGAAGTAGTCGCGCTCGACCAGCCCGCCCTTGGCGGTGACGTTGAACGTGCCGGCGCGCGGATTGATCAGGGCGAGCGTCGTCGGCCAGGCGATGTACCAGGCCAGCACCGTCTCGTAGGCCTCGGCCCAGAACGAGTGCCGGTAGCGGCCCTGCATGCGCGAGTTGGCGATGCCGGCCTGGAACAGGTGCGGCAGAACGTAGACCGCAATCGTCGTCGCGGCCGCGTTGATCACGTGCAGCTCGGCATACAGATAGGCCAGCGGTGCGGTCAGGAACACCAGCCGCGGCAGGCCATGGAAGAAATGCAGCATCGCGTTGGCATAGCACAGTCGTTGCAGCAGGCTCAGCCCGCGGCCAAACAGCGGATTGTCGAGTCTGAAGATCTGCGCCATGCCGCGTGCCCAGCGGATGCGTTGGCCGATGTGCCCGGACAGGCTCTCGGTGGCCAGCCCCGCCGCCTGGGTGAGCTTGAGGTAGGCGGTGTTCCAGCCGCGCCGGTGCAGCTTGAGTGCGGTATGCGCATCTTCGGTCACGGTTTCGACGGCGATGCCACCGATCTCCATCAGCGGTGCGCGCCGCAGCACCGCGCAGGAACCACAGAAAAAGGTCGCATTCCACAGGTCGTTGCCGTCCTGGACCAGACCGTAGAACAGGCTGCCCTCGTTCGGTACCCGGCGGAAAGTGCCGAGGTTGCGCTCGAACGGATCCGGTGAGAAGAAGTGGTGCGGTGTCTGCACCATCGCCAGCTTGGGGTCCTGGAGAAACCAGCCGACCGTGGCTTGCAGAAACGAGCGCACCGGCATGTGGTCGCAGTCGAAGATCGCGACCAGCTCACCGTCGGTCTTGCCCAGCGCGTGGTTGAGATTGCCAGCCTTGGCGTGTGCATTGTCGGGCCGGGTCATGTAGCGCGCGCCGCAGGCCTGTGCGAATTCGCGCATTGCTTCGCGCCGGCCATCGTCGAGGATGTAGACGCGCAGCTTGTCCGCCGGCCAGTCCATGTTCAGCGCGGCCAGCACGGTCGGTCGCACGACATGCAGAGGTTCGTTGTAGGTCGGGATGAATACATCCACGGTCGGCCACAGTCTGGGGTCGGCCGGTAGCGGCGCAGGCTTGCGGCCGAGCGGCCAGGCATTCTGGATATAGCCGAGCACGAGGATCAGCCAGGTATAGCATTCCGCGGCGATCAGCCCCATGCCGAAGAACCATTCCAAACCGGGCTCCAGATCCAGCGTGGAGGTCAGCCGCCACCAGATGTAGCGGCTCGATGCGGCGAGCGAGAAGCAGACGAGGATCAGGGTCGCGGCATTGCCGGGCAGGCGGCGGATCACCAGTGCGCTGATCCACATCAGCAGAAACAGGGCGAGCTGCTCGTGCGGAGCAAGAGGCGTGGTTGCACACAGGGCGAGCAGCACGGCCGTGATCACGGCCACAGTGATGCCGACCGGCCGCGGCATTTTGCGGAGGCGTTCGGCCGCCGCGGTCAGCACTGCATCGGCGCGCCGGAAATCTTGACGGTCGAGCCAGCGCTCGAACCACCACAGTGGCAGCAGTAGTGTGCGTAGGAGGGTCGCGCCGGCTTTGGCGACAACCATCAGCACCCGCAGCAGATAAATGCGCGCGGCCAGACCGTCTGCGGCAGGCAGCGGCGCCTGTTTGAGCAGCAGCGCGCGCACCCAGTTGCGCAGCGTCCACGGCATCTGCACGCCGAGTGCCTGCGCAAGCCAGTGCAGCGGGGGCGTCAGCACCGCCTGGAGCCATGCGGGTAGCGGGCGCGCCTGCGTCGGCGGCAGCAGGAACAAGGCCCGCAACCACGTGCGCCAGCCAGCGCCAGGCTCGATGCCGAGCGCATCTGCGCAACGCCGCAGGACGGAGTTCATGGGTGCGCCTCGTCGATCGTGCGCAGCAGCCAGCTGCACAGATACTGCAAATCCTCCGCCGCCTGGCTGTAGGGTGCATCGTCGAGCAACGCGCGGTTACGCGCCAAGGCCTCGGCCACCGCGGCATCGCGGTGCACGACGCTGCGCACAAGGCCGACGCCCAGCCGTTCGCGCAACAGCAGCAGTACGTCCTGTTGCACGGTGCGCTGCGGCTCGAAGGCGTTGACTACATAGTGCGCGCGTGCGGCGCCAGGTGTGGGCAAGCGGTCGAGCGCGGCATAGGCCACCGGTTCGGCCACGAGCACGGTCAAGACGTGATCGGCCGTGGCCGCTGCGTGCCAGGCGAGCGGCGACGGCAGGCGGGGGGTATCGACCAGCACGACCGTATCGTCGGCCAGCGCGGCCTCGTCCAGGCGGCTGCGCAGCCAGTTCGCATGTGTGACGAGCTGCTGTTCGAAGTGCAGCAGTGCCGATGGATCGAGGATCCCGAACGGTACGACGCGCACCCCTTCGGAATTGGCCAGTGCGGTGCGCGTCCAGTCGTCGGTGGTGGCGATACCGTGCGCCGGCTGCGTTTCGGCGCCGAGCTGCTGGGCGAGCAGATTCGCCGGATCGAAATCGACGGCGAGCACGGGCCGGCCGCGCCGGTGCAGGGCATCGGCCAGACCGGCGACCAGCGTGCTGCGGCCGCAGCCGCCGCTGGTGGAGACGAGGCTTACGACGACGATGGCGGTGCTCCCGGAGGATGGGGATGGTCGGATGGCGGTGCCGGTTTGCGCTCGGTGGGCACATAGGGTGCCAGAAGCACCGGTCGCCAGGCCCGTCCGAGCAGGTAGCGTCGCAACCGGCGCAAGCGCGGGTGCCAGCGTCTGGGCCGCACCACGGCATGCACGGCAAGGCCGCCGGCGAGGCCGCAGAGCAGACCGAGCAGGGCCAGCAGTGCCGGGCTCATGCGGATGCCGTCTTGCGCGGCAGCGGGGCCGGCTGCACGGCACGGATCGCCGGTGAAACCGGTGCCGCAGCGGTAGCGGTGTCGATGGGCGGCGGTTGTGCTGCGCGGGCGACGAGGGTATCGAGTGCGGCGAGGATTGCCGCCGGCTCGGTGTAGCGGATCTCGTCGTCGAACAGGGTTTCGATGGGGCAGGACAAGACATGCGCCAGCGCCTCATCGACGTGTTCCGGCCAGCAGGCGTACAAGAACAGGTGCAAGGCGTCAGGCTCGACACAGAACAGGTCGCCGTTGCGCACTGGGCGGCAGCACGCGCGGGCCTCGTCGGGACCGGTGCCGGGGGCGAAGCGCAAACTGATCAGCGCGCAGGCCAGCCCGGCCGCCTCGGCCTGTTGCGTCAGCGCGCACACTTGTTCGGCGAACGCCACGACACGCCGTTCCCCGCCGACGGCTGGCGGCAGCGCGCTGCGCAGCGCATTTTCGAAATCCACATCCAGGGGGCGCGTGAACGGCTGTTCGCGATGGGCAGCGACGACGTCGGGCGCGTGCTCGTCGGCGCCGATGATGGCATTGGCACCCAGGGTCAGCAGCATTTGCGCCTGGCCGATGCGCAGACGGTAGCCGCATTCACGCACGAACAGCCGTACCCCGCGACCGCAGCGCTGACGCAGGCGGTGGAGGCGCCGCGCCAGCGGTCGCAGTGCCTGGGCATCGTCGATTGCGAAAATGCAGCTCGCGGCGATTGCGTTTGCGGCAGCGTCCTCGACCGCGGCCGCGTCGACGAGCACCTGCCAGTGCGGTGCGGCACCGTACGCCGCGCGCGCATCGACGTAGACGTGCTCGCGGTCTGGCGCTTCGCGGATGCGCCGGCGCCAGTGCTCGGTTTCGGCCACTGGATCCGGCGGGCAGATGAGCCGGCCCGGACCGACGGTCTGCATGCGCAGCAGATGCGATCCGCGGGCGGCGTCAAAGCCGGCCCAATGCCGGGTTTCCCAGCCGGCGTCGCGGCGGTCGCCGTGGATCAGGGCGAGTCCGGCGAGTGCCGGGGCATGTGCCGCGAGCCGCTGCGCATGCGCCTCACCATCCGTATGCTCGCCCAGCACCAGCACCAGGCAGGAACGGCACATGCGCGCCCAGCCGTGGTAGAGCCGGACGAAACCGGCCAGCGCCCTTGGCGGATCCCAGCGCAGCGCATCGTTGGCGGGTGACAGCCAGACCATCGTATCGCTGGCGCAGCCAAAGGCGTCGAGCTCATCGAGCAGCTGCGCCGGCCCCAACCGTGCGGCGCGTGCGCTCTGCGCCGTCCAGCCGAACAGGCACAGACTCCCGCGGCGGTGGGCGCGTACTGCGTCGATGCCGCCGCGGGTCAGCGCCGCCGCCGTCGCCGCCGGGTCGCGGGTCACCAGGGCGATCCGGCGCTTTTCCGCCAGCGCCGAGCGGGCGGCGCACACGGCGAGATCCTGGGCCAGATCTGCGTCGGCGACGGACAGGGCATAAAGCTTGCCGGTCTGCAGCACGCCGAGCGGATCCGGCAGGCCGTCGATATCGATCCGGCACAGCCGCGTCATGTGCGCCCGCCCTGATCGAGGCTGGCGGGGTGATGGCGCTGGTGCAACGCCCGCAACCACGGCCAGCGGGCCAGGGCGTCGCGAAGGGCGGCACGTCGGCGCAGGTCAAGGTAACGCAAAGGATCGCGGCGCGCGATGTAACGCTCCAGCGCGGCTATGTCATCAGCGACCATTCGATCTGGCTGCATCGGAGTGGCCTTGCCCAAGCCGGGATCCGTGTACGAGCGTGCAGACTCTTTGTGCATCCGTGTACCGTTCGCATCGGTACTTTAAGCGATCACGCGGGCTTGCCTGCCCGTCATGCTCGGCATGCCATGCGGCATCGCCGCCGAATACACGCACAGATGGAGTACCGGAATGATCTTATTTAGATCCTTTCTTCCCGTCACGCTTCTAGCCGTCGCGCTGCTCGCCGGCTGCGCAACCGCCACGCCGTATCAGCCGATGACGAATGGCTACGGTTATACCGAGCAGCGCCTGGAGGCGGACCGCTTCCGGGTCAGTTTTCACGGCAATGACCGTACCACCTATGACGTCGTGGCGGATTACGTGCTCTACCGGGCTGCCGAGATCACGCTCGCCAACGGCTACGATCATTTCGTTGTGATCGACCGCTCGACCGAAGGCCGGCAGCAGCCCGGCGGCGGGCCGAGCGTGGGCGTCGGGCTCGGCGGCTTTCGTATCGGCGGCAGCGGTGGTTTTGGCATCAACATCGGTACGAGTGTGCCGGTCGGGAGTGGCGGCGATGCATACCGGGCCACGATCGAGATCCAGTTGCGCAAGGGCGACAAACCGGCGGACGATGCGCAGGCCTTTGATGCGCGTGCGCTGAAAGCCAGCCTCGAGCCGCGTATTCGCCGGGCCGGCTCCTGGCTCTAGTCTGGCAGCTTGCGCTGGAGCATCGCGATGAGCCTGCGCTTCATCGGCACCACCCAGTTGGCCTTGAGTGTGGGCGACAGCAGCCCGGCATCTTCGAGTTCGTCGCACAGATGCATCTGGTGGGCGAGGTCGAAGAGGTCGAGCTGGTAGGTGAACAGCCCGTCGTCGCCGACGGTGATGAAGGACACGCCCGGGGTCTGGAAGTAGCTGCCGTCGGCACGCCGGCCGGGACCGCGGTTCCACCAGTGGGTGATGATGCGGTTGCCGCAGATGGCGTAGCGCTCGATCGGAAAGCTCCAGCCTTCCCAGCCGACTTTCATGTCGCGGCCGTAGTGTGTCGCGCGGATTTCATCGCGCGAGGTTGCGCGCACCCGCATCGCGCCGCCGTACTCGCAGACGTATTCGCAGTGTTCCGCATAAAACGCATCGGCGATCCATTCCCATTCGTTGCGGGCGGCGGCTTGCTCGAATGCTCGGGTCAGCGCGGCGGCGCGTGCTTCGACCTGCGCGGGGGTGAGGGCCATGGGCGTGCTCCTGGTGCGGTGCCGATGGCATCGTTGTGCAGGCGCGGCGATCCGGCCTCGTCCATGTGCAGGATGGAGGGTGAGATCCGGCCCCCGCGTCAGGACTGCGCCGTCAGTTCTGCGAGCGCATCGCGGCTGTAAACCGCCAGGCGTTGCAGGTGCGGCACGGTGTCGCGGCAGCCGGTGAAGCCGAAGTTGAGCGTATCGACGTAGCTGACCACGGTGATGTTGAGGCCGTAGCCATGGAAGGGGATCGACAGCGGGTAGTAGGCATCCATGCGAAAACCGCGGAAATACAGCGGCGTGGTCGGCCCCGGTACGTTGGAGATGACGAGGTTGAAGGCCGGGCGCACGCGGCCGACCGCGCCCGGGATCTGCGATAGCAACATCGGTGCCATCAGCAGCGCGCTGTATTGCAGGATGCCGGCGCGGGTCATGCCGGCGAGCTGGGCCTTGGCTTCGCGCGTCGAAGCGATGATGCGGCGGAGGCGTTCGACCGGGTCCGCCACGTCGGTGGCCAGGGACGCGAGAATCGCGCCGACGGCATTGCCGCCGCCGGGATCACCCTTGGGGCGGATGTTGACCGGCAGCATCGCGGTCAGCGGCCGCTGCGGTAGCGCGTCCAGCTCCAGCAGCAACCGGCGCAACGCGCTCGCGCACAGGGCCAGCACGATGTCGTTGAGCGTGCCGTCGTACTGCTTGGCCACCGCCTTGAGACGGTCCACCGGGAATTGCTGGGTGGCAAAGCGGCGGTTGCGGCTGATGCGGCGGTTGAGCAGCGAGCGCGGCGCCTGCATCGGTGCGACCAGATCTTTGTTTTTCTTGCCCAGCGTATGGGCCAGCGCTTTGGCGACGTTGCGCGTCGTGCCCAGTTGCTCGCGCACGAGCGCAAGCAGCGCCTCCAGCGTCGGTGGCGGGTTGGTGTCGCGAGACTCGCGCGAGGGTGGTTTGCGCGCGAAAAACATCGGGGTGTCGCGTTCGCCGGGATCGTGCGAGAGGCTGCGCGACAGCAGCTGGATGCCGGTATAGCCATCGACCAGGGCATGGTGCACCTTGAAGTACATTGCAAAGCGCCCGCCCTCGAGTCCTTCGATCAGGTGCACTTCCCACGGCGGCCGGTGGAAGTCGATGGCGTGGCTGTGCAGGCGCGACACCAGGATGCCGAGTTCGCGTTCGTCCCCGGGCGCCGGCAATGCCGACCGGCGGATGTGGTATTCGACGTCGAAGGCCTCGTCCTCGATCCAGGCCTGCAGCGGATGGGCGATGAAGTTCGGGTGACGCAGCTTCAGGTTCCACGGCGGATACGCCCGCGCCTGCGCGCGGATCTCGTCCATCAGGCCACGCAGCCAGTGCGCCGGTGCATCGGCAGGCGCAGAGAACGACATCAGCGCGCCGACGTGCATCATCGATTCGCGCGTCTCCGCCGCGAGGAAGGTCCAGTCCAGCGGGTTCAGACGTTTGGTCGTTCCCATGAGATTCTCCGTTGTGGCGCAGGCGGGGTTCGTCGGGGCCATCTTAATCTGACCTGAGCGACCCGGTTGGCAGCGCCGGTTTGGCGCGCTAAGGTCGCCGGCCTTTGTCGACTGCCGCCGTTTTCATGTCTGCCGACCGTATCGTCCGCACACTGTCTGCCGAGCTCGCCGCCCACCCCCAGCAGATCGAGGCCGCCATCGCCCTGCTCGATGGCGGCGCCACCGTGCCTTTCATCGCGCGCTACCGCAAAGAGGCGACCGGCGGGCTCGACGATACCCAGTTGCGCCGGCTCGAGGAGCGCCTGGCGTATCTGCGCGAGCTGGAGGAGCGGCGCCAGGCCGTGATCGCCTCGATCCGCAGCCAGGACAAGCTCACCGCCGAGCTGGAAGCGCGGCTACTCGCGGCCGCGACCAAGGCCGAGCTGGAGGATCTCTACCTGCCGTTCAAGCCCAAGCGCCGCACCCGCGCCGAGATCGCGCGCGAAAAAGGCCTAGGTCCTCTCGCCGAAGCCTTGCTTGCCGACCGCAGCCTGGTTCCGCTCGCCTGCGCTGCCGCCTTCGTGAACGAACAGGTGCCGGATGCGAAAAGCGCGCTCGAAGGCGCTCGCGACATCCTCACCGAGCAGTTCGCCGAGAATGCCGATCTGCTCGCATCCCTGCGCGAGTATCTGCGCGCGCACGCCGTGCTGCGCGCACGGGTGGTCGAGGGCAAGGAGCAGATCGGCGCCAAGTTTGCCGACTACTTCGACCATCGCGAGCCTTGGGCGCGCGTGCCAAGCCACCGTGCGCTGGCGATGATGCGCGGGCGCAACGAGGGCATCCTGACGCTGGAGCTGGAAATCGATGCCGACGATCCGGCGCCGGTGAAACCGGTCGAACGGCTGATCGCCCGTGCCTATGACATCGCCATCGGCAGTGGCAGTGACTGCGATGCCTGGTTGCTCGAGGTGGTGCGCTGGGCGTGGCGGGTGAAGCTGTCACTGGGTCTGTCGGTGGATTTGATGATCGAGCTGCGCGAGCGTGCCGAAGCCGAGGCGATCCGCGTGTTCGCGCGCAATCTCAAGGATTTGCTGCTGGCCGCACCGGCGGGCTCGCGTGTGACGATGGGGCTGGATCCGGGCATTCGCACCGGTGTGAAAGTGGCCGTCGTCGATGGCACCGGCAAGCTGCTGGCGGCGACGACGGTGTATCCGTTTGCGCCGCGCAACGATGTGCGCGCTGCCCAGGCCGAGCTGGCGCGGCTGATCCGGGTGCATGGCGTCGAGCTGATCGCGATCGGCAACGGCACGGCCAGCCGCGAGACCGATCGGTTCGTCGCCGAGCTGCTCGCGGCGCTGCCGTCGCCGAAGCCGATCAAGGTCACGGTCAGCGAGGCCGGCGCTTCGGTGTATTCAGCCTCGGCGATCGCTGCAGCGGAGTTCCCGGATCTGGACGTCTCGCTGCGCGGTGCGGTGTCGATCGCCCGGCGCTTGCAGGATCCGCTCGCGGAGCTGGTCAAGATCGAGCCGCGCTCGATCGGCGTCGGACAGTACCAGCACGATGTCGATCAGCAGCATCTGGCGCGTGCGCTCGATGCCGTCGTCGAAGATGCGGTCAATGCCGTTGGCGTCGATCTCAACACCGCCTCGGCACCGCTGCTGGCCCGGGTTTCCGGTTTGGGCACGGCACTGGCCGAGGCCATCGTCGCGCACCGCAATACCGCAGGTCCGTTCCGCAGCCGCCGCGATCTGCTCCAGGTTCCCCGTCTGGGGCCGAAGACGTTCGAGCAATGCGCCGGATTTCTACGCATCCGCGACGGCGACGAGCCGCTCGATGCATCGGCGGTGCATCCGGAAGCCTATGGACTTGCCCGGCGGATCGCCGACGCATGCGGACGCGACGTGCGCAGCCTGATCGGGGACAGCGCGCGTCTGCGCAAGCTCGATCCACATGTTTTCGTCGATGCGCAGTTCGGTTTGCCGACGGTGCGCGACATCCTCGCCGAGCTGGAAAAACCGGGACGCGATCCGCGGCCGGAGTTCCGTACCGCGCGATTCGACGACAGCGTCCACGATCTCGCCGATCTGCGTCCGGGCATGGTGCTCGAGGGCACGGTGACCAATGTCGCGGCGTTTGGCGCTTTCGTCGACATCGGCGTTCACCAGGACGGTCTGGTGCACATCTCGGAGCTCGCCGACCGTTTCGTCCGCGATCCGCATCAGGTGGTCAAGGCGGGCGACGTCGTCCGGGTGCGCGTCATCGACGTCGATCATCAGCGCCGGCGCATCGCGTTGTCGATGCGCAAGGGCGGTGCCGACGCACGGTCAGCCACCGGTGCCGCTGCGCGCGGCGGGCACGGGCGCGCCGCATCCGGTACCCCAACGCCGGGCACGCTGGGTGCGGCGCTCGCCGAAGCGCTGCGCAAGCGCAGCTGACGGAGCCCGGCGGCCGCCGTCAGGGAGCAGGCATTCACGCATCGGGCTGCGGATCGCGCACGAACCCGAGCACCTGTGGCGCCGCATCAAAATCGAGCCGGAATAGCGGCAGCGTCGTGGCGCCGATCCGCAGCGACAGCGGGGTCTGCGTTCCCGACGGCTGCGCCAGCGCAGCGGCGAGCGCCGCTTCATCGACGTTGGCGTCCGCGCAGGACAGGTGGTCGAGCAGCCAGTCGAAGTCGTGGTCGTCGAGTGCGCCGGGGCCATGCTCGGTGGCGAGCAGCAGTGTGCCGTCGGCATCCAGATACGCGGCCTGGGGACGGGTCACGGCCAGGCCGGTGTGCGTGATCAGCCCTGCGCCGTCGCTGCGCAAGACCAGTGGCGCGTGATCGAGGCTCACGTAACCGCGCTGGGGACCGTTCTGGAAAAACCAGCGGCCGCGAGCATCGGCGGCGTAATTACGGTTGATCGTGTCGATGATCTGCGGGCGCGTGATGATTTCGCCGCGGATGCGCCAGCGGCCGCGCCGGTCCAGCCGCAGCCAGCCGTACAGCGCCGGCACGTTCGGCCACTTCTGCAGGGCGCGTCGGACCCAGTCTTCCATGCTCCGATTTTCGCATGCTGGTGACGGAAGTCTGGCAATCCCCGGGCAATCCCTGTGTGCTTTGTCAGCGAATGCTGACAGCGCCGCTCGGTGCGAACACGGACCCCGGCGCGAATCCGCCGGTGGACAATGATCGCAGGTCCATCGAGGAGGAAACGATCGTGTCGGTCCCGATGCCTGCCGCCGTCCCCGCACGTCCGGAGAGCCAGTGGCCGATCGGTATCCGCCTGCGCTTTCGCATGGATGCCGAGCTCAATCCGCAGTACGAGCGCCTGCGTGGCAAGCCGGTGCTGGTGCTGTCCGGTCTGCGGTTGCTGGGGCCCAGCCCCGACGGACGCTACTCGTGGCGCCAGCAGGTATTGGCCTTGACCACCGGCACGATCGGCTGGGCGCGCCCCGACCAGCTCGGCCTGCCGCTCGACGGTGAGGCTCCAGAGGCATTCTAAAGGGCTGCGTCGGCGGCAAGAGGCGGTTGCCGGGCGCACGGCCGTTCGCAGGCCGGCGTCTTGGGTGGACCGCGCGGGCGCGGCTTCCCGTGCCGTGCGCGTGCCACCTGTCACGGGGATGGGTTACGCTGCGGTCCGGTCATTGCATCCGCCGGAGCCGTCCATGCCCCGCTACATCCCGCCGCTGCGCGACATGAAATTCGTTCTGCACGAGATGCTCGAGGTGGAAAAGCATCTCGCCAAGCTGCCGCAGCACGCCGACATCGACGCGGCGACCATCGACAGCGTGCTCGAGGAGGGCGGCCGGTTCTGCGCTGAGGTGCTGTTTCCGCTGAATCAGGTCGGTGACCGCGAGGGTTGCACTTATCACGGCGACGGTGTCGTCACCACGCCCACCGGCTTCAAAGACGCATACCGCCAGTTCGTGGAGGCCGGCTGGCCGTCGCTGGGCGCCGATCCGGAGTACGGCGGGCAGGGTTTGCCGCACGTCGTGCACAGCGCCTTCATGGAGATGATGAACTCCGCGAACCAGGCGTGGAGCATGTATCCGGGGCTGTCGCACGGAGCGTACAACGCGCTCAAGGCCTTTGGCACGCCGGAGCAGAAATCGGTCTATCTGCCCAAACTCGTGTCCGGGCACTGGACCGGCACGATGTGCCTGACCGAAGCCCATTGCGGTACCGATCTGGGTCTTCTGCGCACGCGGGCCGAGCCGCAGAGCGATGGCAGCTATGCGATCACCGGCACCAAGATCTTCATTTCCGCCGGCGAACACGATCTGGCGGAGAACATCGTCCACCTGGTGCTCGCGCGTCTGCCGGACGCACCGGCCGGCACCAAGGGCATTTCACTGTTCATCGTGCCGAAGTTCCTCCCCGACGGACATGGCGGCATCGGCGCGCGCAACCGCGTCAAGTGCGGATCCATCGAACACAAGATGGGGATTCATGGCAACGCCACCTGCGTCATGAACTTCGACCAGGCCAAGGGCTGGATGGTTGGCGCACCGAACAAGGGCCTGAACGCGATGTTCGTGATGATGAACAGCGCGCGTCTGGGTGTGGGCATGCAGTCGCTGGGGCTTGCCGAATTCGCCTACCAGAACTCGCTCGCCTACGCCAAGGAACGCTTGCAGTCACGTTCGCTCAGCGGTCCCAAGTACAAGGACAAGCCGGCCGATCCGATCATCGTCCATCCCGACGTGCGCCGCATGCTGCTGACGCAGAAGGCCTACGTCGAGGCGGCACGCGCGTTCACCTACTGGGCGGGCCTGGCGATCGACCGCGAGCACAAGCACCCGGACGAGGCCGTGCGCAAGGACAATGCCGATCTGGTCGCGCTGCTCACACCGGTGGTCAAGGGCTTCATCACCGACAATGGCTACGAATCGACGACGCTGGCGATGCAGGTGCTCGGCGGCCACGGGTACATCACCGAGCACGGTCTCGAACAATGCGTGCGCGATGCGCGCATCAACATGATCTACGAGGGCACCAACACGATCCAGGCGCTCGACCTGCTCGGCCGCAAGGTGCTCGGCGACATGGGCGCCAAGCTGATGAAGTTTGGCAAGGTGATCCAGGATTTGGTGAAGTCACATGCCGGCGATCCCGCGATGAAGGAATTCACCGATCCGCTCGCCGCGCTCGCCACCGAAGTGCAGGCGCTCACCGCCGAGATCGGCCAGAAGGCGATGAAAAATCCGGACGAAGTGGGTGCGGCGGCAGTGCCCTATCTGCGCATCATCGGTCATCTGGTGTTTTCGTTCGCATGGTGCTACGCCGCCGGAGTGGCGATGAAAAAGCTGGACAGCGGTGATCCGTTCTACAAGGCCAAGATCACCACGGCACGGTTTTATTTCGCCAAGCTCTATCCGGAGACCGCCGGCTTGATCCGGCAGGTGCGTGCCGGTGCGGCGCCGCTGATGGAGCTGGAAGAGGCATTGTTCTGATCCGACGTTCTGATCCGACGGGGTGTGGCATGAGCATCATCCGCCGTATCACGCATTTCGATGGCACTCGCGCCGCGCGCCGGCCGCGCGACCGCGTGGAGAACGTGCGCGCGGCCGCGCAGGATTTCCGGCGCGAAATGCTCGCCGGCAAGCCGGTGCCGTATTACCGCTCGATGGAACTGGTGCGGGTGCCGTATCCGGCGCGATACGGATATCTCAACGGGTTTGGCCGGCTCGCACCCTACATCCACTTGTGCAACCGGCTGTTCGTCGTGCAGTTCCGCAGCGCGGAAGGACTCAAGACGCTGTTGGTGTCGCCGTCGGACTGGGAGCACCAGCGGGCGACGCCGTTTTTCAAGCGGCTGACCGATTCGATGGGGCCTTTCGCCGGTGTGGGCGAGGCGCTCGTATTCAAGAAAACCAGCACGGTGTTGCAGCGTCTGGCCGAGATCGGGCTTGCGCCCGAAGATGTCGATTACATCACCTACGATCACCTGCACACGCAAAATCTCACGCGCTGGCTCGGCGGCAACGGGCACAAAGCGATTTTCCCCAATGCCAAGCTGCTGGTCATGCGCGAGGAATGGGAGAGCGCGCATGCGCTGATCCCCTGGCAAAACCAGTGGTATTGTCCCGGCGGCCTCGACGGCATACCGCAAGACCGCGTCATCCTGCTCGATCACGACGTCATGCTCGGCGAGGGCGTGGCCTTGATCCGCACCAAGGGGCATACCGAGGGCAACCACTCCATCGTCGTGCACACCCCGGAGGGGCTCAAGGTCACGAGCGAGAACGGCGTGAGCCTGGACGCCTACGCGCCGCAGCATTCGAGCATCCCCGGCCTGGCCGAGTATGCACGCGCAACCGGCGCCGAGGTCGTGCTCAATGGCAACACCCTCGAATACGGGGTCGATCAGTACATCTCGATGGTGCAGGAAAAGGCCATCGCCGGGCCCTGGCCGCGCGACGAGCGCTTGCCGAACATCGCGCCCTCGTCGGAGTCCGCGGGTTACTGGCTGTTCCCGCGCACCGCGCCGACCTTCACCGTGGGCGATCTGCATTTCGGCAGGCTGCAGACGCCGGTGCGGCACCAGGCCGCAGCCTGAAGCGCCGGTGCGTCATGCGCGTCGGCGGTAATCCAAAAATCCGTTGACGCTGCCAGTGCGAGTGCGGATAGTGGATGGCGAGGAGATAGCCGATGTTCTTTTCGCACCCTCGCCGTATCACCTTGCCGCGGCCGGCTGGATCCGCCCGTCGCTGGGCCACGCCCGCTGCCATCACTGCGCGCGGCGTGCGCGTGACCGACATCCGGCGCGAAACCGACGATGCGGTGACACTCACACTCGCGACCGAAGACGGCCGGCCGTTGCCATTTCGTGCCGGGCAGTATCTCACGCACTGTTTCAACATCGACGGCGCCGAGGTACGGCGCGCCTACAGCCTGAGCGTCGCCGAAGGCGAACCGCCGGCCTGCACAGTGAAGCTATTGCCGGGCGGTCTGGTTTCGCAGTACGTCGTAACCAGGCTCAAGATTGGCGCGCGTTACCGCGTACTCGGCCCGAGTGGCGATTTCGTGCTGACGCCCGGCGAACGTGGGCCGCTGGTCATGCTCGCGGCTGGCAGTGGCATCACGCCGATCATCAGCCTGATCGAGACCGCGCTGCGCGCCGATCCGCAGCGGCGGGTGCGCTTGCTCTACATCAACCGCGATCCGGCCCGCACACTGTTCGATGCGCGTTTGCGCGCAGCGCAGGCGCGCTACCCGCGTTTTGAGTGGACGCCCTGGTACACCGCGAGCGCAGGGCGTCCCGATGCCGCGCGCCTGGCCGAACTGCTGCAGCCCGAGATCGATGCGCAGATCTATCTGTGCGGCCCACAGCCGCTGATGGACGCAGCTACGGCAGGTTTGCGCGCGGCTGGCGTCGCGGCGGCGCGCATCCGGCGCGAACGCTTCATCCCCGCGCCGCGCCACCAGCAGCGGCCGACGGCGCCGGTGGAAATCCGCTTCCTGCGCTCCGGCAGGACCATCGTGCAACGGCCGGGTGAGTCGATCCTCGAAGCCGGGCTGCGTGCCGGGCTCGCGCTCCCGTTCAGTTGCACCGTCGGCGGATGCGGCCATTGCCGTGTACGGATCCGCGACGGCGAGGTGTGCCTCGACGAGCCCAACTGCCTGTCTGCCGACGAGCGCGCAGCCGGCTGGACGCTGGCCTGCTCGGCCTGTGCCCTGACACCACTGACCGTCGACGCCTGAAAGGAGGTGTTGCCATGACCACCCTCGATCGCATGCTCCAAGGCCTGCCACGCAAGGCGCAGAACACGATCTACAGCAGTTTCGATACCCTGCGCATGATGGGCTCCGTTGGCAATCTCAAGGTTGCCGCCTCGATGGCGCCATCGGCATTCCGCGGACTGGTGCTCGGCACGGCGCGCGAGGGTGATGCCGTGCAGATGCCGGGTCACCATGCAGCGCATTACACGCTCACTTATGGCGATGAGTTTCCCGAGATGTACGACTTGTACCGCCGCGCCGTCGCCAACCAGTGGAATGGCGATCGCGATCTCGACTGGTCCATCGACGTCGATCCGGAGAATCCGGAAACGGCGGTGATGCCGCTCGACTACCCGCCGTTCGAAGGGCTCGAGGCCAAGGGCATCAGACTCAATGCCAAGGAAAAGCTGCGTTTTGCCAACGACGTCGCGGCATGGACGCTGTCGCAGTTCATGCATGGCGAGCAAGGCGCGCTGTATGCGGCGGCGCAGGTCACCGAGTCGGTGCAGTGGCTGGACGGCAAGTTTTATGGTGCCACCCAGGTCATGGACGAAGGCCGCCATCTCGAGGTGTTCCTGCGTTATCTCGACACCAAGCTGCAGAAGGTTTACACGATCAACGACAACCTGTTCGTGATCCTCGACGACCTGCTCACCGACGGCCGCTGGGACGTCAAATTCCTCGGCATGCAGATCATGGTCGAAGGTCTGGCGCTGGGGGCATTCGGCACCATGTACAACTTCACCCGGGAGCCGTTGCTCAAGCAATTGCTCAAATATGTGATCCAGGACGAGGCGCGGCACGTGCACTACGGCGTGCTCGCCCTGCGCGAGCACATCAGCAAGGCGCTGTCACCGGCCGAGGTGCGCGAGCGCGAAGACTGGGCCTACGAGGTCGCGCTGCTCATGCGCAACCGCTTTCTCTCACACGAGATTTACTACGAGTGGTTCGAAGGCCGGCTGTCGCTCAAGGACTGGGACGAGATCATCCTCAATGCGCGGTCGATGTCGGCCTTCCGCCATCTCATGTTCATGCGCCTGATCCCCAACCTGGAATACATCGGACTGATGAGCGAGCGCATCAAGGCGCACTATGCCAAAGCCGGGCTGACCAGCTTTCTGGGCGGCAAGAACGCCACGCAGCTTTCGGCCGAGGATTTACTCCGGGATATTTCAGACTACAAAGCGCCGCCAGCGGTGCATTGAAGATGAGCCCGTGCGGCCTCTATGGCATTGGCAACGGACTATTCGAGCCATAAGCGTCCGTCGGAGTACACGCGGCCATTGGCGGCCAGTCCGGTATCGCCGTTACGAATCTCGCGGTGCACGTGACGTGGCGGCGAGAGCACCACGTCGCGCCCTTTTTCAAAACGTTGAGCTCGAACCAGCACCAGATAAGCTTTGTTAAGCGCAATCGCCCGTTCCCGGCTGGGGGCCAGCAGCCAGTGTAGATCGCGGTCACCACCGATTGCGGCACGGCGCACGGCGGCTCGATTGAGTCGGCCGCCGATGAAAAAGCGCTCGAGCATCTCTGTGTTGCTGCGGAATTCATCCCCGCCGCCGGCCCGCTCGAGCCAGGTCAGCACCTCGCCTTGGCGATGACCGGCTTGAGGGCGATCCTGCTGTCCGCGCAGGGTTTGCAGAGCGAAGCCAGCATCGCCCGGTAGTTTGCGGGGAAAAGCGAAGCTTGAATCGACCGTGACACCGATGCCGCCGTGGCAGCCCATGCACCAGGTGGTTTCCTCCCGGGTTTGGGGTCGCAGCGCACCCGCCTTGTCCTCGATCCAGCCCTGGTAAACCCAGCCAAACGCATTCATCAGGCCACGCTCGGCATCGCCGTGGAACGCTGGCACCCAGCCGAGGATTTTTTCCTCGCGGTCGTGCTGATAGGCAATCGCAATTTGTGTCGTGTCGGGATTCTGTAGCTTGCGGCTGTAGCGCAGCTCCTTTAGGCGCGCGCTGCGCAGATCCTGCGCATCGACGTCGATATAGCGCACGCTATGCAAAAACTCGGTGCCGAGCGGGTAGCGCCAGCGATGAACGGGGATGTTGCGTGCTGCGCCCTCGTAGTATGCGGGCAGAGCGACTTCCCGGGTATCAGGCACGTTCATTGCCTGCTCCAAGATGGCGTAATTGCGTTTGAGCACGGCACGCGAAGCGCGGCCCTTCTCATCCTGACCGAAGAGTGCTGGCAAGCGGATGAACACGTCATCGGTATTGCCATTGGTCGGCCAGAACACGCCGGGGAAAGGTTGATAACGCAGTGCCCGCCAGCCAGAGCCGTCGCGGGCGAAGCCGTCTTCGTCAAAGCCTTTGGAAAAATCCAGATCGGGTCGATAACCAGGTCCCGGAGAGGAATTCCTCAACAGATGGGTGTAATTGTCTTGACGGATCCAGGAAATAATTTCTTCGTCACTGATCGCTGCAATTGCGTTGCGAAGATCACGGAACAGATTGTCCCAGTGGTTATGGCTACCCGCGGGAGAAAAGGCGTAGGCACGCTGGAGTACCCAGTCGCCTTTGTGATTGAGGCCATTGCGGCTGGTGTGACAGGCCCAGCAGGGGTTGTGGAGACCATCGGTCGCGGTATAACACTGCGCCGGGATGGTGGGTTCTGGGTTATGAAAATCTTCTGTTCCGACCGGTTGCTGGGCTGGCAGACACAGTGGCCAGAGCAGCAACCCCGCGAGTGTATGTCTCATTGGGCCCTGAGAGATTCCAGCGCGTGGCGCCAGACGGCGCGCTTGGCTTCGAATCGAGCAGGGCTGGAAAGCGCCGATGCGGTCAACATATGACTGCCCGCATCAAGAATCAGCACATGACCCATGAGCTCGCGCGGACCCTCGGTGTACCGGACGGTGAATAAGCCAGCGGGCCGGCCACCCAGTGTGAGCTCTTCATACCCGAGCTTGGCAAAACGCTCGCTGTGATAAGCAAGCTGTTCCAGTTTGCGGTAACTAAAACCTTCCAGACAGGTGCGTTGCAGATTGATCGCTTCGCGGGTGACGGTCAAAAGATCCATACCCCAGCCTTCTGCATCCACTGTCCGGTCCGGTCTGGCGATCAACGCCACCCCCATGCGGTCGCGTTGATAAGTCCAGTCAGCTGGCAGATCGATGCGGAAACCATCGCCCAGCACGGTCGAAGCTTGTGCAAGCGGACTGAGCAAGGCGAGTACGATCGCAAATCGCCACACGCTCATGGCTGACGCGCGAACGTTCGTTCGAAGTCGGCTCTCGGACTGCCGTCAGGATGAGTCTCGAGCTTGAGCGTATTCGAATCGACGATGTAGGCGGCTCCTGTCATCTCCTCTTCGCGGAATTCGAACCAGAAGAACGCCAGGACATTTGCTTTCTGGTAGTAAACCGGGTTGCGGTTGGCGTCACCGAAACCACGCGGCTGTTCGGCAGTGCCTGAGATGATGAACTGCGTTTTGTCGTTGCAGCTCGCCGTGGGGGTGAGCCATTCAATATGGTGGTCATGCCCCGCCATGAAGAAATCAAGTCCCATTGCGCATGCGGAATCTTCGAGAAATTCCTTCCACGGTCTGCCATTGCTGGTTCCCGGCAGATTGGGATCGACGCCGTCATAGTTGCCGGCATTGCCATGCAGACCATTGCTGATGTAGGGGTGATGGGCAAAGGCAATTTTCCAGCGCGCCCGGCTGTTCATCAGCCCCTGCTGGAACCACTGCAACTGCGTCGGTCCATAGGTGAGATGACTCCAGCGCGGATCGGGATCGGCCACGATCGAGGTGAGTGGGCTGGAATCCAGGCTGAAGAATTCCACGAGCGGCTCGCCGGCGACAGGCGGAAGCGCCGGATAGCCCGCCGGGATATTGATGACAAAGTCATTGCCCTGGCTCGACAGCGGTGCTGTGAAGCGGTAGTAGCGCGCCGGCATGTTCCATTTTTTGCTGACATTCTCGGCGGCACTGTGATAGGCGACCTGCACATTACCGCGACTGTTTGCCGAACCCTCTCCAGGGCCCTGACTATTGTCATGGTTGCCCAGTGTCGCAAACACCGGGATCTTGAGGGCAGCATACGGCTGTTCGAACTTGGTCTGCCACTGAGAATCAGCCGTACTGGTCACCCCCGAAAGATAGAAGTTGTCACCGAGTTCTAGTGCAAAGTCACAGCCGCGGGCGGCGCACACCTCGGCCATGGCCTCTCCCACAGCGGTTTGCACCGTCGGGCCGCCTTGTGTGGCCTGTCCGGCGTCGCCAAACGCGACGAAGCGAACCACCCGGGATTGTCCATGAGTCGCCGAAGCAAGACTCAGCGGCGCGCTATCTCCGCATGCCGTCACGGTGAGGACCGCTGGCAAAGACAAAAGCAATACAGAACGCATGGTTAAGCCCAGACCGGCCGGAACTCAATACACCAGCGAAAATTTGCGCCATGAAAATGACGTTTCCATGAAACGCGACTCAATTCGGCTACTCTATGGGATCAAAGCCGGGGGTGGGCGCGGATACGCCCTGAGATCAGACCCTTGGAACCTGGCCGGTATTGATCAACGCCGGTGGAGGGAAGGCTTGGCAGTTGCCTCTGCCGCCTGCGCTTTCCCGCCACGGCCTCTGAGGTCATCGCGATGAGCGCAGTCGAAAAAGACATTTTCCGTAAGGCGGCGATTTTGTCGGACGAAGTCCGCAAGCCGTTTCCGAACTCTCGCAAGATTTTCGTTGCCGGGAGTGATGGTCTGCGCGTGCCGATGCGCGAGATCAGCCTCACCCCGACCCGTAGCCGCGCCGGGCTCGAAGCCAATGCTCCGGTGACCGTCTATGACACCTCCGGTCCTTATACCGATCCTGAGGCGCACATCGATCTCACCAGGGGGTTGCCGGCCTTGCGCGCGCCCTGGATCGAGGCGCGCGGCGACAGCGAGTCGCTGAAAGGGCCGAGTTCCATCCACGGCCGTATCCGCGCCGCCGATGGGGTGACCGCGCATCTGCGTTTTGCGCATACCCGTCCGCCGCGCCGCGCCAAAGCCGGGGTGAACGTCACGCAGATGCATTATGCGCGGCGCGGGATCATCACGCCCGAGATGGAGTTTGTGGCCGTCCGCGAGAACGCGCGTCTGGATGAGCTGCGTGAGGAGTACGAACGGGCGGGGTATCTGAAGCGCCGCCATCGCGGACAGGCATTCGGTGCCCATCTCCCCGAGGTGGTCACGCCGGAATTCGTGCGCCAGGAGGTGGCATCGGGACGCGCGATCATTCCGGCCAACATCAACCACCCTGAACTTGAGCCGATGATCATCGGCCGCAACTTCCGGGTGAAGATCAACGCCAACATCGGCAACTCCGCGGTGACCAGCGGTATCGCCGAGGAAGTCGAGAAAATGGTCTGGGCCATCCGCTGGGGCGCGGACACGGTCATGGATCTGTCCACCGGCAAGCACATCCATGAAACGCGCGAGTGGATCATCCGCAACGCGCCGGTGCCGATCGGCACCGTACCGATCTACCAGGCGCTGGAGAAGGTTGGCGGCCGCGCCGAGGAACTGACCTGGGAGATTTTCAGGGACACGCTGATCGAGCAGGCCGAGCAGGGCGTGGATTACTTCACTATCCACGCGGGGGTGTTGCTGCGCTACATCCCGCTCACCGCAAACCGTGTCACCGGGATCGTCTCGCGTGGCGGCTCGATCATGGCCAAGTGGTGTTTGGCCCACCACAAGGAGAATTTCCTCTACACGCACTTCGAGGAGATCTGCGAGATCATGAAGGCGTATGACGTGAGCTTCTCGCTCGGCGACGGCTTGCGGCCGGGGTGCATTGCGGACGCCAACGACGAGGCCCAGTTCGCCGAGCTCAAGACGCTTGGCGAGCTCACGCAGATCGCCTGGAAGCACGACGTGCAGGTGATGATCGAAGGCCCCGGACACGTGCCGATGCAGCTCATCCAGGCGAACATGGACGAGCAGCTCAGGCACTGCTTCGAGGCGCCGTTCTACACCCTGGGGCCGCTGACCACCGACATCGCACCGGGCTACGACCATATCACCTCGGCCATCGGCGCGGCACAGATCGGCTGGTACGGCACTGCCATGCTGTGCTACGTCACCCCCAAGGAACACCTGGGCCTGCCGGACAAAGAGGACGTGCGCCAAGGCATCGTCGCCTACAAGATCGCCGCCCACGCCGCGGATCTTGCCAAGGGCCATCCCGGGGCACAGGTGCGCGACAACGCCCTGTCCAAGGCGCGCTTCGAGTTCCGCTGGGAGGACCAGTTCAACTTGAGCCTCGATCCGGAGCGCGCACGGTCGTTTCACGACCAAACCCTGCCGCAGGAGGGCGCCAAGCTCGCCCACTTCTGCTCGATGTGCGGGCCGCATTTCTGCTCGATGAAAATCACCGAGGACGTGCGCCGTCTTGCCGGGCACGCCGGCGCAGACACGCACGATGCCGCCACAAGCCGCGGCGGTGATCCCTCCGCACTGATCGAGCAAGGGCTGGCGGAGAAGGCCGAGCAGTTCCGGCAACAGGGTGCCGAGGTCTATCAACGCCGCTGAAGCAATCCCGCGCATGATGCGGGCGGTGAGCAAACCTTGGGGGGAAACCCTTGAGGAAAATCTCTTATTGCCGCCCGCATAGAAAAATCCCTACATTGGGAAAGCAAACTCTTACACGAGTCTCGATGTCACCGGTCTGTGCGTAGGAGCCGTTTGCTGAGGCTGATCGGGTGGGAAGCCTCATGGCGTGATGGGCGTGGCAGGTGTCGCCGACCCCATCGGGGACATTGCGGGCCAGGCGTGACTCATACCCCCAGCAGCTGCTGGTGAGGGCAGGGTCGTTCGGGCCGAGGCGGTGAGCCATTGCCAGGTTTGCCTGGATGGCTATTCGGAGGGGGATATGATGACAAGTCGGAACCGTGGTGGCGCCTACTGGCGTCGCGGGATGGGTTGGGTGGCGATGGCCACGCTGGGGGTGCTGGCCGGTGCCGCTGGGTTGTCGGCGCAGGCCGGGGTCGGTGTGCGCACGGCCGTGGTCGGGACCAAGGCGTGGAATAGCCCGGCACAGGGTGGCAACGGCGACTATGTCTTCATCGATGCGCCGGCGGCGCAGACCCACGTCAGCGGCATCACCACGGTCAGTGGTCGCGCCGGGCGCAGCGACGGCGATCCGAATGGCGGCACGGCTGCGGGTTATGACCGTAAGCCGCAAGTCGTCATCGCGATGATCGATACCGGGGCCAACCCGTATCACGTCGATTTCCGCGACCCGGAACGCCTGGTGTCGCCGGCGACTTATCTGACCGGCTTTCCGTCCACTGCCAAGGCCGCGCCGCTGTGCTTCATCGACGATCTCGGCGGTGGTCGCTACCGCTACCGCGACGACTGCAGCGGATCCTGGCAGGCCAATGTGGTGGCCGACGGTGCGGTCGTCAATGCCATCGCCGAAGGCGATCTGGTGTGGTATCCGGGCACGCGGATCATGACCAAGAGCTTCGCGCACACGGATACGAATTCGCCGGTTGGATTCGATCAAGGCGGCGGCGACAGCGGCACCAGTCACGGGAGCTGGGTGTCCAGTGCCGCAGTCGGCAATACGTTTGGGACTTGTCCGGACTGTCTGCTGATCGCTCTCGAGGCCGATACCGTCGATGCCATCGAGGCGGCCTACCAATGGGCGGCACAGCAGCCGTGGATCGACGTCATCACCTCGAGCATCTCGATCGGCATTCTCGGTGTGGGCGTCAACACCGGTTTGTTCCCGGCGCAGCATGACGGTGCAGTGGCCGCCAGCCGCAACGGCAAGCTGTTTCTGAGCGCTGCCGGTAACGGTGCGGCCAACTTCGGACTGGTGCCGACCTCGACCTTCCTGCTCGACAGCGGCAGTCCTGCGGTGATCCCTGTGGGTGCTTCCTTCGACGACGGTTTGGCGACCCACTGGAGCGACTTCCCGGCCGAGATCATGGCCAACGGTTCGAGCCGCAGGGTCGCCGACACGGCCAGCATGAGCGGTGAGATCACCGTCAGCGGGACCAGTTTCAGTTCGCCGGCCGCCGCCGGCGTGCTCGCGCACAGCCTGCTTGAGGCGCGCCGTGCGTGCAACGACACCGAGGAAGGCGCATCGGTCGCGGCCGGCGATGCCCTGACCCTGCTGCGCAATCGGGGTTGCACCGTCACCGCAGGCCCCTTTGCCGACGGCATCCTCACGCGCGACGAGCTGCACGAGGCTTTCGTCAAGAACGCGGTACCGCCGTATGCGCAACTGTCGCCGGTGCCGGGTCCGGTGGGGTGGGTCAAGAATGCTTATGGCTATGTGGATCTCGGCAATGGATTGCGCAATGGCGGTGCGACGATCCAACCCTTCGTCACGGCCAGCATCCTGGGGACACGTCCCGTGCCGGTGCGTTCGCTCGAACAGTTCTGGTACGACGGCGTCGTGCGCGAGGCGCAGAGCGCGATCTGGGGACCGCGCCCGACCGTGGACGGCGACGGTGACGGCTTTCCACGCGACGATGGCGCCTGCATGCCGGTGTGCGCGCCGGCAGAGTTGCAGCGCTATGCCGGCGGCCTGCTGGGGCTGGACGAGACATCCAGCTTCCAGAGTCTGCTCGATTTGCTCGGGGTGAATGCCGCGACCTTCATGGCAGCGGGGACTTCCGATTTCAACCGCTTTGCCGAACGTGGCGAGCGGGTGGCCGGAGTCGCCGGCGAAGTCGGTGCGATCCGCCTCTCCAATGACGCCACGCATCTGACGGTGAGGCTGGCGCTGTCCGGCATGCTCGATGGTCTGGTGCCTACCGTACGCAGCAACCCGATTTCCTACGAAGTCACATTCACGACCGCACACAACGGAACGCAGAACTACCGCCTGGCCTACGAATTCGAGGCGGCCGACGTGCTCGCCCTGCTCGAAGGACGGATACCAACCCCGCTGACCGACAAGTTCCAGATCTTCGTCGATTCAGCGCCGAATGCGCAGGGGTTGTCGTCGATTTGTCCGATCGATACGGATCTGTCGGCCAGTACCTTCGATGTCGATACGAATGAGGCGGTCTGGGTGATCCCGTTATCGGCGTTCAATCATGACAACCGCCCGACCGACTGTGCGGCTTTCACGCGCGGCGGCCGTGCCTTGGCCGGCGGCGACATCGTGCGCGACATCCAGGCATCGGCCGTGCTCACGGTGGGCATTATCAACTTCGGAGACGGGCTGGGCTTTTTTGGAACCAGTGAGGCCGATGACTACATGTTGACCTCATCCGGTCCGGGCGATGCCGATGGCGACGGTGTCCCCGACGCGTCGGATCGCTGCCCGGCAACGCCGCCCGGAACGCCGGTCGATGCCGAGGGCTGCCCGCTGGGCTCGGGGAGCAGCGTCAGTCTGCGCGTCAACGGTGTCGATGCCGGGCAGGCCGGTGTGATCGATGGACACTGGAGCCGCGACATCGATTTCTCGCAGTTCACGCCGGTCAACGGCGAATACGTCGTCGAGGCGCGCTTTGGGACCGCAACCGATACCGTGGTTTTGCGTGACGCATCGGCCCCGGGCGCGCTGCGCGTGACGCTGACGGCGTCGTATTCGAAGGCGGCGAACGCGGACGGGACGTACACGGTCAGTGAGTCTGATCCGCTGGAGGTGACGCTGAGCGCGGTGGCGTCTGGAGGTCCCGGGTCTGGCTATCGCTACACGTTTTATTTTGGGGACAACAGCTACGCGGGACCGCAGGCGGAAGCGACGGCGACGCATCTTTACCGATACGGGAACGTGGATGGTTACCGCGTGAAGGTGGTGGTGACGGATGCGGACGCGACGCAGAGCGCGGTATCGGAGGAGATTGTGATTCGCACGGTGTCGCCGGTGGTGGTGAACGGTGGCACGGTGATGGACCTGGTGGTGACGCCGACGAGCGGGACGGCGCCGTTGACGGTGACGGTGGATGCGAACGGCCCGGACGCATCACACGACGTGGCGACGGCGAGCACGGTGTACCGGTTTGATTTTGGCGACGGCACGGTGGTGGAGAACACGACTGGCCGTACGAGCCACGTGTACACACGTCCGGAGCAATCCGTTTACACGATCACGGCGACGATGACGGACCTGGATGCGTCGGGGAACGAGCTGGGGACATCGACGGCGACGGCGATGGTGGCGGTGAACTCTGGCAACACGCTGACGGCGCTTTTGGCGGTGCGGCCGACGCTGGTGCGGATTGGGGATCCGGTGACGTTTGATGGGTGTGCATCGTTTGCCCCGGACGGTGAGACGATCGTGCGTTATGTCTTCGATCCGGATGGGGCGGGTCCGTTGCCCGCGGTGGACCGTGGCGGTGAGTGCACGTTCGAGTACGCCTATACGGCTGCGGGGACATACACGCCGACGCTGACGGTGACGGACAGTGCGGGTGCGACGGCCAAGGCGGCGGCGCGCGGTGTGGAAGTACGTCCTGGTGTGGAGAGTGGCAGCCGTCGCAAGGGCGGCGGCGCATTGGGCCTGATGGCGGCGATGACGCTGTTGCTGTTCGCGGCGGCCCGCCGACGCCATGCCGGTGGGCAAGGGCCATTCTGAAGGCACATCATTCTGAAGACACATCGATCGGGGTGTTAGTCGACGGAAACTCCGCCGGACGCAAGTCCGGCGGAGTTTCTCGCGGAGCTTGGCTATGAAGGCCTTCGACGAACGTCGTGTTCCAGGACTCGTGCACGTGCCGGCACGCACACGTCGCCGCTCACGGCTGACGGTGCTCATCGCCATCCTCGCCCTCGCGCTGATGGCCGTTGTCGTGCTGCGAGACGACGCAGCCGTATGGCGTGATTCCGCCACACACGCGCGCAGTGATCCGATCGTCGACCGCGGCTCTCCCTAAAGCCGTATTCCATCGCTCATTCTGGATTCATCCAGTGTGTGCTGTACTGTCATGTTGTGTGCCGCGACGATTCGCGAGCACTTCAGACATGGAGAGCACGTGATGGACTGGAACCTAATGATCTTAGGTAATCCGCTGGGTAGCTGGCTGACTGCGCTGACTGTTGCGCTGGGTATCAATCTCGGCGTTGGGTTGGTGAAGCGAGTGATCGTTGCGCATTTGGCGGCGCGCGCCGAACAAACCGATACTGCGCTCGATGATGCGTTGATCGCCGCGGTGCGGCGTACGAAACAGGGGCTGATCTTGCTGGTCAGCCTTTACATCGGTGCACGCAATTTCGATCTGCCGGCGAGAGTGGACACGATACTGCAGTCAGTCGCAACCGTGGCCATCTTCATGCAGATCGGGTTGTGGGGTAGTGCCGCCCTCAATTCCTGGGCTGAGCGTTACCACAGAAAAGCCATGGCCAAAGACCCGGGTGTGGTGACTAGCTTTGGCGCGATCACCTTCGTCGGACGTCTCGTGCTATGGGCAGTCGTACTGCTCGTCGCTCTCGATAATCTTGGCGTCAATGTAACGGCTTTGATTGCCGGGCTCGGTGTTGGCGGTATCGCTGTGGCGCTGGCCGTGCAGAACATTCTCGGCGATTTGTTCGCCAGCTTTTCGATTGTTATCGATAAACCCTTTGTCGTCGGCGACTTCATCATCGTCGATTCCTACATGGGCACGGTTGAGCATGTGGGCCTGAAGACCACGCGTCTGCGCAGCTTAAGCGGCGAGCAGATCGTGTTTCCCAATAGCGACCTGCTGAAAGCACGGGTACGCAACTACAAGCGTATGTATGAGCGGCGTGTTGTCTTCACGTTCGGAGTTACCTATGAGACCCCGCCTGATCGACTCGAACGGGTCGTATCCCTGGTGCGCGAGATTGTCGAACGACACGACATCGTGCGCTTCGATCGCGCACACTTCTTCAGATTCGGCGAATCTTCGCTGGATTTCGAGGTGGTTTACTGGATGAAGGACCCGGATTACAAGCGCTACATGGACGTGCAGCAGGCGATCAATCTGGAGATCCTGCGCAGACTCGCACGCGAGGGCGTGAGCATGGCGTTTCCGACGCGCACGATCAAAGTCGATGGCCCAGTTGTCTTGGAGCGTGCCGCCTCGTAGGGCATGGGTGCGATCGTGCAGTCTCCTACAGCGGGCTGACGCCGTTCGCTCAATGGGGCGGTCGTGGCAGGCGAGGCGTGCCCGGTGTGTGCAGCCGTCCAGGCGCAGGGGGATTGTTCGGCGGCGGTGCACCGGGGCCGCGCAACAGCCGGTTGTGCCACTGCCACTGCGTGCCTGCGTCTGCAGGGACGAGATGATGTGTCTCCCCGCCGACCAGCCGTGCGACCGGCATGCCGCCGCGCAGCAGGACGCGGTGCCCCGGCAGCGCCGGCACGCGCTCACCTGCGAGCACTGTCCCGGTGAGATTGAGCGGATCGCAGCCGGCCACCACGATGAGCGTTTCGTCCGCATTGTCGCGGTGCCGGCGCAGCGCCGCCGCCGCTTCGGGGAGAGCGAACTGCTCGCCGGCAAAGCCGCTGACGAAGCGGCCGCCGCGGATCTCGCCGCGCGCTTCCAGGCGGCGCAGCACATAGAGCAGATCGCGCCATGGCGGCAGTCGGGGCTCGCGCTCGATCAGTCGGCGAAAGATCACGCCGTAACGGCGCAGCAGCACGCGCACTGCATGCTCGCCGTCCGCGTCGGGCGCCTCGGTCTGTGCGGTGGCGCGCCGGGGCCGCACCAGCGACCAGCGCCCGGCGCTTTCGAGGCTCGCGAAGGCCGCGCGCACGCCGCCGCGGCGCAGGCGCCGCGCCTTGATCTCTGCAGGCGCGATCAAGGCGCGCAGCCCGGCAAAACCATCGGAGGTGACGAGTCCGTGGCCGACCAGCTCGCCGAGGGCGGTTTCGACCTGGCTGCGCAGCAGGCCGCTGTCGGCAACCAGGTCGACGAAAAACGAGGCGCCCTGTGCGCGCAGTACATCGAGCACGGCCTGCGCTCCGGGTGACAACGGCGGCGTGTCCTGGGCTTCGGTTTGCCAGTATGCGGCGTGCTCGCGCAGCAGCAGGACGATGGGAGTGGTGCGCACTGGTGCCGAGCGGGATCCATCGCTTGTGCCGCCCAGCCGCTGCCACAACACGCGGCCGCTCGCGCAGAGCTGGTCCAGCCAGGTGGGGTCATAACCCGGCAGTCGCGCCGGCAGCACCTCGGTTTCCCAGGCTGCGGCCGCGACGGCGAATCCCTCCAGCTGCGCCAGTACAGTCTCCAGTGCGACCGGCCCCTCGCGCTGTGTGCCGGGGAGCATGCCGTGCCATTCGAGCAAAAAGCGCATGAAGGCCACGGGCGGCACCGGTTCGAACTCGGCGCGGCGCTTGTCGCGGGTGTAGCGATGGATCCGCGCCAGGCGTCGGCGTTCGCACCATTGGATGTGACCATTGCCGGTGAAGTCACCGCGCATGATCGCACCCTGGCGCTCCAGCGCGATCAGGGCCGTCTCGATCTCGGATCCGGAAAGGCCGAGCGGCGCGCCGAGTTCGTGCGCGGTCACCGGTCCGTGCACATCCATGCGGCTGCGCAGCAACTCGCGCAGCGCATCGTCGCGGTGGACCAGTGGCTTTAGCATCGGTGCATCGCCGTAGATCTCGGCATCGGGCAGCACCGCGCGCAGCTCGTGCAGGCGCTCGGGCGCGCCCCACACCGATCCGATGCGCACGATGCGCCGTGCAGCGAGCAGCGGATCGCACCAGTGCGCCCACGGGCGGATCTCCGCGTCGGTCAGAAAGCCGTGCACGACCAGCACCTCGTGCAACTCGTCGGCTGAAGCCGGATCGGGGTAGAGCTCGCTTTGAACCCGAGCGATGGCTTCTGCGTCGAGACGGCCGAGATCGCGGGCGTCCTGCAGTGCGTCGATGCCGCGTGTTCTCACCGCCAGCGCGCGGCGTTCCTCGGCAGCGCCGTCGTCGAGGAAGGCATAGGGCCGGGCGTGGATGATCGATTCGGCAAGCACAGAGGGCGCAGTCAGATCGCGGCAGACGATGCGCGCGGTCCCGGCCTCGATGCGGCGTAGCAGCGCAAGCAGGCCGGCTTCGTCCATGACGTCGTGTAGGCAGTCGTCGAGGGCTTGCCGGATCAGTGGATGATCGGGAATTTCGCGGTCACCGGGCTGATTGTCCTGACAGGCGACGGCATCGGGAAAGGCGTGCGTGAGCAAGTCCTCGGCGTCGCTGCGCTGGAATTGCGGCGGCACGCGTTTGCCGTTGCGGTTGCGCGCAACCGCAAGCGCAACGGAGGCGACCCAGCGCCAGCGTGTCGGAAACATCGGTGCCTGCAGGACCGCCTGAACGAGCAGATCGTGCACGCTGTGCGAGTGCAGGTAGCGGGCGACCTCGTCCAGCGCAAAGCTGTGCGTCGGGCCGAGCGACAGCAGCAAGCTGTCGTCCAGCGCGGCGGCCTGTAGTTCGAAATCGAATTGCCGGCAGAAGCGCTTGCGCAGCGCCAGCCCCCAGGCGCGCATGATTCGCGAGCCCAGCGGCGCGTGGATCACCAGGTGGGTGTCGCCGACTTCGTCAAAGAAGCGTTCGAAGTAGATCATTTCCTGCGTGGGCAGGCCGCCGAGCGCGGCATACGCAGCGTTGAAATAGCGCGCGAGTTGATCGGCCGCCTCGGGTGCGAGGGCGTAGTCGGTCTGCAGCCATTGCGTGCAGGCCTCGATGCCGGTGGCGAGTGTCCGCTGCGCCCCTGCGCGCAGGCGCGACACGGTGGCGGAGAGCGCATCGCTGCGTCCCGGCGCTTCGCCGAACCAGAAGGGCATGTTCGGCGGCTGGCCTTTGGCGTCCTCGACGATGACGCGACCGGTTTCGACCTTGAGGATGCGGTAGGAGGTGTTGCCGAGCTGGACGATGTCTCCCGGCAGCGATTCGAAAGCAAAATCCTCGTTGAGCGTGCCGATGCGCAGTTCTTCTGGGGCGAGCACGACGTCGTAATCGAACTGGTCGGGAATCGTGCCGGCATTGGTCACCGCGACCAGCTTGGCGCCGCGGCGCGCGCGCAAACGCCGGTTCACGGCGTCGTAATGCAACAGCGCGCCGCGCCGGCCGCGCCGCGTGCTGTACCCGTCGGCGAGCATGTGCACGAGCCACTCGAAGCGTTCGAGCGTGAGCGTGCGGTAGGGCAGCGCGCGCACGATACGCGCATAAAGATCTTCCAGTCGCCATTCGCGGCAGGCGACTTCGGCGACGACCTGCTGGGCGAGCACGTCCAGGGGCCCTGCGGGGACGTGCAGGTGGTCGAGTTCACCGCGCCGGACACAGTCGAGCAGAGCCGTGCACTCGGCGAGGTCGTCCAGCGACAGCGGGAACAGGCGGCCTTTCGGCGTTGCGCCCACGGCATGGCCGGCGCGGCCGATGCGTTGTACGAACGCATTGATCGAGCGCGGCGAGCCGAGCTGCACGACGAGATCGACCTCGCCGATGTCGATGCCCAGCTCCAGCGAGGCAGTGGCGACCAGCGCCTTGAGCGCTCCGCTTTTGAGTCGTTGCTCGGCGCGCAGGCGGTGTTCGCGGGCGAGGCTGCCGTGGTGCGCGGTCACGTATTCTTCGCCGATGCGCTCGGCGAGATGGCGCGCCACACGCTCGGCAAGGCGCCGCTGATTGACGAAGATCAGCGTCGTGCGATGGGCATTCACCAGCTCGGCGAGGCGGTCGTAGATTTCGTTCCAGACCTCGGTCGCCATCACCGCAGTCAGCGGTGAGCGCGGCAGCTCCAGGGCGATGTCGCACTCGCGCCGGTGTCCCACATCGACGATCGTGCACTGGCGCTCATGCGCGCCAGTGAGCAGTTGCGCCATCGTCTCGATCGGTTTTTGCGTTGCCGACAGACCGATGCGCACGGGTGGGCGCGTGCAGTGCGCGTCGAGCCGTTCCAGGCTCAGCATCAGGTGCGCACCGCGCTTGTTGCCGGCGAGCGCGTGCAGCTCGTCGATGATCACGCTGCGCGTGGTTTTGAGCATGGCGCGCCCGGCATCGGAGGTGAGCAGGATGAACAGCGACTCCGGTGTGGTGACCAGGATGTGCGGGGCCGCGCGGCGCATACGCGCGCGCTCGCGGGCATCGGTATCGCCGGTGCGCACGGCGGTGCGGATCGGCAGATCGCCCAGGCCCATCGCGCGCACGCGCTCGCGGATGCCTGCGAGTGGCATCTGCAGGTTCTTCTGGATGTCATGGGACAGCGCCCTGAGCGGCGAGACGTAAACGACGTGCACTGTATCGTCGAGCCCGCGCGTGAGTCCCTCGACGACCAGATCGTTGATGGCGGCCAGAAAGGCGGCGAGGGTCTTGCCGGAGCCTGTTGGTGCGGCGATCAGGACATCGCGATGGTGATGGGCGGTGACCGCCCAGGTCTGCCGCTGCACTGCCGTCGGCGCCCCGAACGTGTCGGTGAACCAGCCGGCGACCGCCGGATGGAACAGACCGGCGAGCGGGCGATCCGCGAGCCGCTGCGGTGCAACGGAAGGGAGCGGTGGCTGCATCGCGATACTTTACGCGGGGCAGGGGATCCGCGGATCGCGCGTCCTGCCGCCGTGGGTGGTCTCAAGTCGTGGCTGGTGCGAAGGCACGGCGCCGGCGTTCGCGCAGCAGTTCCACCGCGGCGGTGGCAGTCAGCGCAAACAGGCTTTTGAGACGCAGCCATTCCAGATACAACGGGCGTTTTTCCGGAATGCTGAGCCACAGACGCAGCAAGTGCCGCCGCCGTTCCGGTTCCGGGTGGTCCTCGAAGGCCGTGCGCGCATGCAGAATCGTGTGGTTGGAGATCAACTGGATGTCGCCGGGTTCGAGATCCATGTCGAGGTAAAGGCGCGGGTCCTCGCTGATGGCGTCGTAGGTATCCAGCGTTTCGAGATCCGTCGCCGACAGCGGTGGTACTCCGGGCAGCCCCTGTACACTGCGGAAGTAGTCGGCCTGCCAGAACGTGCGCAGCTCGCCGCCGGCATAACGGCACGGTGCCACCGGGAACGCGCGGATCCCGCCCTCGCCCTTGGTATCGAACCAGAACGGTTCGAACAGGCGCGGTACCAAATGCGGCGCCCGGCGCATGAATTCGTTGAACACGGCGACCGAGCTTGCGATGCGCGACAGCCCGCCGCTACGCGCTTTTTTCAGGCACAACAGACCGACGATGTCCGCGGTGTCGGTGTGGGGCAGCAACGCCTTGTTGGTGCGGTAATAGCGCACGTCACCGCCGATGCGCTGGTCGCGCACGTGGCCGAGCAGATCGCCTTGCGGATTCTGTGCGCCCGGGATGCCGAGATGATGGCCGAGGCCCCAGTAGAAGATTTCGGTATCCGCCTCATGCCAGTGCCCGACCGGCATGCCGCGAATCAGCACGAAACCGCGGCCGTGGCGGATTTCGTGGCGCCATTGCGCGATACGCGGTGCGAGTGTCGGTAGCGGTAGATCGTGCCGGGTGAGTTGGTGCATGGGCTTGCCGGTTGCGCGCGCATGGCGCACGGCGGCGAGGCATTCCTGGATCTCGGCGGGACTGAGGCGGTATTGCCAGTCGGTGCGTTGGCGCATGTCCTCGCCGCGCCAGGCGGCCGGGCTGTCGATCGGCGCCGTCGGCACGCGTTCGTGCGGCCGGGCGAGATAGTGCAGGGTCTGTGCGCGCAGCGATTTGTACATGGATCCGGCTCCTGCGGCGGATATCCGACCGGATTATGCGCCGGATGGGCTCAAATTGCCGACAGCAGCGCGTCGAGCTCGGCTTCGTCAAGGCCGGCGTGCTGGCGCGTTCCCTCCGTGAGCACCGAGTGCGCCAGTGCCGCTTTGCGCGCCTGCATCGCCTGGATTTTTTCTTCGACGGTGCCGCTGCATATCAGCTTGTAGACGAACACCGGCTTGTCCTGCCCGATGCGGTGGGCACGGTCGGCAGCCTGCGCCTCGACGGCCGGGTTCCACCAGGGGTCGTAGTGGATCACGGTATCGGCGGCGGTGAGGTTGAGGCCGACGCCGCCGGCCTTGAGGCTGATCAGGAATACGGGCACATCGCCGCGCTGGAAACGTTCGACCAGGGCGCCGCGATCACGCGTTTGGCCGGTCAGTTCGAGAAAGCGGATGTCGCGCGCACGCAGGGCCTGCGCGATCAGCGCCAGCATCGCGGTGAACTGCGAGAACACCAGCACGCGGCGGTTTTCGGCGATCAGTTCGTCGAGCAGTTCGAGCAGATGTTCGAGTTTGGCGGATTCCCGGACGGCACCGGCGCCCTCGAGCTTGACCAGGCGCGGATCGCAGCAGACCTGGCGCAGTTTGAGCAGCGCATCGAGTACGACGATGCCGGATTGCGCCAGGCCATGCTCGGCGATGGCCGCGCGCACGCGCCGTTCCTGGATGATGCGCAGGGATTCGTAGAGGTCGCGCTGGCGGCCGTCGAGGTCGATGCGGCGCAGGATTTCGGTGCGCGGTGGCAGCTCGGGAGCGACGTCCTCCTTGCGTCGGCGCAGGATCAGCGGGGCGATGCGCCGGTTGAGCCGCTGCTGGCGGGCTTGATTGGCGTGCTTTTCGATCGGGATGCGGTAGAGCAGGTTGAACTGGCGCTCGGAGCCGAGCAGTCCGGGTTCGACGGCGTCGAGCTGGGCCCACAGTTCGCCCAGATGATTCTCCAGCGGCGTGCCGGTGACGGCGAGCCGGCGTTTGACGCGCAGCCTGCGTACGATCTGCGCCGTTTGCGTGCGGGCGTTCTTGATCGTCTGCGCCTCGTCCAGCACGAGCAGGTCGAAGCTGTGCGCACGCAGACGCTCATGGTCGCGCGCGAGCAACGGATAGGTCGTGATGACGAGGTCGTGATGCGCGATTTGTGCGTATAGCTCGCGGCGGTCGGGTCCGTGCAGGACCAGCATGCGCAGTTCCGGCGCAAAACGCCGCACTTCCTCGCGCCAGTTCGCGACCAGGCTGGTCGGCACGACGATGAGCACCGGTCCGCGCAGACGGTTGTGTGCGCGCTCGGTCCAGACGTGGGCGAGAATCTGCAACGTTTTGCCGAGTCCCATGTCGTCGGCGAGGATGCCGCCGAGTCCGGCCTCGGCCAGCGCGCCGAGCCAGGCCAGACCCTGCTGCTGGTAGGGGCGCAAGTGGGCACGGAATCCGGGCGCCGGCGGTTGCGGCGGACGCGGCGTGGCGAACGCCTGCAGACGTGCGCGCAAGGCTTCCCCGCCGCGCGGATCCAGCGGCAACTCATCGAGGATCGCGGTCTGTGGCAGGCGCAGGCGCAGGCTGGACTCGGCGGGATGGGGGCGGTGTTCCGGAGAGTGCGTCAGCCACTCGGCGAGCGGCTCGATCAGCGCGCGCAGGCGCCGGAGCGGCAGCGGCACGCGGCGGCGCTCGTCGAGCGCGGCCAGCCAGACCGCATCCTCGGGCTCATTGGGCGCCGGTGTCCGTGGAAAAGCAGGGTCCGCGAGCAGATGGCGCAGCACGGGCAGCAGGTCGATGCGTTCACCGGCGATCTCGATCCCCAGCGCCACGTCGAACCAGGCATCGCCATGATCCCGCACGTCGAGATGCCAGGCCTCCGGCGCCGGCAAGAGTTCCACCGGAAAGCCGTCGTCGAACTCCAGTGCGAAGCCGGCGGCGGCAAGACGCGGCAGCACGTTGCCGAGATGCTGTGGCGAGGCGGCGCGCCCTGCGCCGCGTTCGAGGACGTAATCGCTGATGCTAAAGCGCGCAAGCTCGGCATCGTCCAGATAAAGCCCCAGGAGGTGATCGGCACGCACCAGGTTGAAGTGGCGCAGGCGTTCGGCGATCTCACCTTCGGCGACGCGCAGGCGCTCGATGCGCGGCGACTCGGCGCCAGTCAGCGGAGCCCGGGCGTGTTCGTCGGCCGGTACGCGGTGGCCGTCGTAATCGAAGTACAGCCGTGCGACGCCGATACGGGGTGCCAGCGCCCGGTGTGTGCGGACGGCGAGGTGCTCGCTGCGCAACCTGAGTACGGGTTTGGGCAGATGGTGCAGAGGGGAGTCCGCGTCCGTCGGCGTCGCGAGTTGCGGTTCTTCGAGGATCAGCGGTACCGGTTCGCGCAGACGCGCGACCGCGGTGAGCAACGCCGCCGCGCAATGCCCGCACTGCTGGCCATCGGCACAGTCACAGCGCATGCCGATGCATAGCGGCGCCATCGCCTGCTGCTGTACGTCGATCCGGCAATGGTGGGCGGTGTCGCCGTCGCGCACCTGCGCGGTGATGCACAGCTGTTCGCCGTGGCTGTCGAATTCCATCTGCGTGACCGCATTCCGGCGCGCATAGTCGCTGCCCTGGCGGAGCGCGCGGCGCTCGAACAGTCGCGGCCAGTTCGAGCCGGCGAGCAGGGCGAGCAGGGCGGGAGCGGGCATGGCCGAATCGGAAAAGCAGTCATCGAACCCATAAGGCTAGCAAACCCCGCGCTTGGCCTCGTGCGGTCGATGTTTGTCCGCCGCGTGGACTTCATCCTGGCGCCGGATACGCGACCGGTACGCTCTGACCGGCACTGCGCCCGGGCGGGCTTTCAGAGGCTGTCGCGCAGCGTGCAGGCCGGTGCCTCGCCGGCACTGCAGGCCGCATCGGCAGCGGCCCGGGCTTCGTCGGTGCGGCCGAGCGTCGCCAGCGTGCGCGCGAGATGAAAACGCCCGCTGCGATCGTCCGGACGCTGTTGCAGCACCAGTGTCCATAGCTGCAAAGCCTCCTCGTGGCGCGCACGACGGACCAGCACCTCGTCGAGAATCAGCGCGGCCTCGAGCTGTGCCGGCGCCAGCGCGAGCGCGGCGCGGGCGTCGGCTTCCCGTTGCTTTTCGAAGCTGCTGCCCAGACGTCCGTACAGCGCCGCCCGTGCGGCATGGGCCTGTGCGCGCAGGGTTGCCGGCGCGTTTTCGGCCTGCAGTGCGATGATCGCCTCGTCGAGCAAGCGCAAGGCTTCTGTGAGCGCGCCGGCGCGTTCGTGGGCATGCGCCTGCGCCAGCAGGACGGCACCGGATGCGGCCCGTGTGGGCAGACTCGGCGCGAGCGCCAGGGTGCGCGGCGATGTCTGCGGAATGGCTGCGTGTGGTGCTTCGTCCGTCGCCGGCACCGGTGCCGGGGGTGGTGGTGCCGTGTGCGGCGGGTCGGTCAGCGGCCGCACGGCGGCCAGCCAGGCATGTCCGAGCCGCCCGGCGGCGATGTGCAGCTCGATGTGCGCACGGTCCAGCGGTGTCTGCTGCCAGACCGCTTCGGGAACCTCGGCGACGATCGGCCGTGGGCTGCCGAACAGACCGCGTGCCTGAAGCTGCGCGCTCAACCAGCGGTAACGCGGCGGCACCGTATCGGCGAGACGCTCGCGTCCGGTGACCTCGACGACGACGACATGCCGCGCCTGGGCTTCGCCGTGACCGTTGCGCAACAGGGCTGCGGCCACCAGTGCTGGCGGGGTCGCGGCGATGACGGCGGCGACCAGGGGCGTAAGCAGTCGGCCGCTGGTCGGGTGCCCGCGCAGCAGCACCAGGCCCGGCAACAGTGCCGCCGGCAAGGCCAGTGGCAGCGCAGCGAGCGCATCGCGAACCAGGGCCGGCAGGTCCAGCGGCGGATAGGTCTCGTATCCGATCATGCACGCAGCGAGCGCGGCAATCGGTGCCAATGCACAGGTCACCAGCAACATCAGGCGCCGCGCCTTCCAGGCGGTGGTGACCGGCGTCAGCGCGCCGGTGAACGGCGGCAGCGCCGTGGCAAGCTCCGCCAGTGCGTGACCCCAGCGATGCAGCTTCGCCTCGGCCGTGTCGGCGGGGAGCAGTGCGGCGATGTCGAACTGTGCGCGCAACTGTCCGCGCGCCAGCGTGATTGTGCGTGCCCCCAGATCGAACAAGGTCTGCATCGCTTCCCGCGCTGCCGGTGCGCGCAGCAGCGCACCGGCCAGCTCGCGGTAATCGCAGTCGATCAGATGGCGCCGGTCGAAGTCCCGGTTACCGCTCGGGACGATGGTGGCGAGATGGCAGCAGCGCGCGAGGCGGTCGAGTGCGCGCAGGCGCATGATCGACAGGCGTGGCAGTTCCGGGGCCGGTGTCGAGAGAAACAGATGGCGGCGGCCGTGGGCCTTCTGCTCCGCGACGCGCGCGATCAGGCGACGGCTGCCGTATTCAAAGCGGCGAGCAGTCGCATCCAGGCCGAGTGCCCTCAGCAGCACCGCTTGGGTATGCGCACGCCAGGCCCGTACCGCGATCAAAGCCGCGGCAAGGCCGATCGCCAGGGCCCAAAGCCCGGCGTAAGACGCAATGCTTGCGGATTGAGCCCCCGGCACGTGTTCCATCCCCCGAGCGGACACCTTAGCCGGCCGGTGCGGCAAAGGCCAGTCAGGGCGTTGCCGGATGCGCCGTGCCTTATTCGCCGATGATTTTCACCAGCACGCGTTTGCGCCGCCGACCGTCGAATTCGCCATAGAAGATTTGTTCCCACGGCCCGAAGTCGAGGGCGCCGGCGGTGACGGCGACGACAACCTCGCGGCCCATGAGCTGGCGCTTGAGATGGCTGTCGGCGTTGTCCTCGCCGGTGTCATTGTGGCGCCACTGCCCGATGGGCGCGTGCGGTGCGAGCTGTTCCAGCCAGCGGGCGAAATCCTGGTGCAGGCCTTGTTCGTCGTCGTTGATGAAGACGCTGGCCGAGATGTGCATCGCGTTGACCAGGCACAAACCCTCGCGGATGCCGCTTTCGGCGAGCGCCTGTTCGACCTGGGGCGTGATGTTGAGGAAGGCGATGCGCGTGGGCGTTTGAAACCACAGTTCCTTTCGATAGCTCTTCATGCGCGGTTTCCGAAGAAGCACGAACCTCGCGACCGTCCACCCGCCGCCGGGTCGTAGCACCCGGCGCGGTTTTGCCGGCGATCGGCGGTGGGGTATGGGGCGCTCCCATCCCGGAAGTTCAAAGATGGCGCGCCGCTTGCTTGTCACATGCATGGTTTAGGGTACCGCCGTGCCACTCAAGGAGCGAGTGATGATGCCGCCGCTGACGCTGTATACCTTTGCTGCCTCGCAATCGAGCGAGAAAATCCGCTGGGCGCTGGATGCCAGCGGCCTGCCCTATCGTGAGCGGCGCCTGACGCCTTTTTTGCATTATGGCGCGTATCCGCACCGATCCGCAGGTCTGGGGACCTCGCTGCCGGTGCTGGAAGCCGATGGCGAGATGATCGAGGACAGCACCCGGATTCTGGAATGGCTGGAGACGCACCGTGCGCCGTTTCCATTGATCCCGCAGGATCCTGTGCTGCGCACCGCGGTGATGCGTAGCGAGGCGCGTTTCGATCACATTGGCCCGCATGTGGTGCGCTGCATGTATGCAACCCTGCTGGACGATGGGGATCTGGTGCAGCGCTTGTGGTCGGTCGATGCGGGTTTCATCCAGGCCGCGGTGCTGCGCGCTGCGTTTCCGGTGCTGAGCCGTCTGTTCCGCCGTGGCCTTGGCCTCGATGCGCCGGCGCTGCTCAAGCATTCACAGGGCGTCATCGTCCGCGCGCTCGATGAACTGGATCGCATGGCCGAAGATGGGCGCCCTTATCTGGTCGGAGAAGCTTTGACGGTGGCCGACATCACTGCGGCGGCGCATCTGGCGCCGCTGGCATGTCCCGACGAGCATCCGGTGTTTTCGGACATCGAGTATCGCGATGCAATCGCGCCGTTGGTGAGCCGCTGGCAGGCCCGGCCGGCCCTGGCCTGGGTGCGCGAGCTTTATCGCCTGCACCGCCGTGTCCGGCCGCTGCGCGTGTTGACCCAGGCGCCGAGTGCCGCACAAGCCTTCCGGTCTTCGCGCCCGCGCCGTATCCGGCCGGCGGGACGATTCTTGGCGGGACGCTAGCCGGTGCGCAGGCGGCGCAAGAAGGGTGCGTGGGCGCCCGTATACTCACAGCGGGTCATTACCGGGTGTCGTTGCCATGACATTGCCGCGCATCGTTTCATTGCTGGGTTACGCGGGGTTGCTTCCGTTCATCGCCGGGCCGTTGTGGCTCACGCTGATGCCGCACACCGCGCCGGCCTGGCTCGACCACAGCTGGCTCGCCTATGTCGCGATGATCGCAGCCTTCATGGCCGGCAGTTTCTGGGGATTCGCGCTGCCGGCCTGTGAGGGGCCGGAAGGCACGATGGGTCTGGTCTTCGCGTCGGTGCTGATGATCGTCGCCTGGGGTGCGGTGACGCTGCCGTTCACCGTGGCGCTGGCCGCCTTGATCGTGGTCTTTCTGCTGCTGCTACTTGCGGATTTCTGGCGGGAGCGCACGCTCGGCTCGGTCGAAGGCTATTTCCGCCTGCGCACCGTGCTGACCGTGGGGGCGTGCGCCACCTTGATCTGGCGGCTGATGATCTGATTTTTCCGATCAATACCGGCTCAGAGCGCCAGCCGGCCGCTGCGATAATCCGCGATCGCCTGCTCGATCTGTTCGCGTGTGTTCATCACGAACGGGCCGTACTGTACGACCGGCTCGCGCAGCGGTTTGCCGGCGATCAGCAGAAAACGCGCATCGTCCGCTCCGGCGTGAAGGGTGACGTGCGCGCCGTCGGAGAGCACACCGGCGGCAGAGCGCGGCAGCACCTTGGCGCCGATGCGCACACTGCCTTCATAGGCATAGACGAAGGCCTGGTGGCCCACGGGCAATGCGGTGCCGAATGTCGCCTGCGCCGGCAGTCCGACGTCCAGGTAGAGCGGATCGGTGGTGATTGTCCCGGGCGCGGGATTGATCGGTCCTGCCACCCGACGGCCGTCGAGCATCGCGGTCCCGGCGATCACCTTCGCCCATCCGCCGCCGGATAGCGCGACCGTCGGGATGTGTTCGGCCGCAATGTCGCGATACGCCGGCGGCTGCATCTTCTCGCGCGCCGGCAGGTTGATCCACAACTGGAAGCCGCGCAGACGTCCGGACGTCTGTTGCGGCATCTCCGAATGGATCACGCCGCGACCGGCGATCATCCACTGCACGTCGCCGGCTTTCAGTTCGCCGACGTTGCCGAGATGATCCTCATGGCGCATGTGGCCGTCGATCATGTAGGTCACGGTCGTAAAGCCGCGGTGTGGATGCATCGGGAAGCCGGCGATGTAGTCGTCCGGATGCTCGGTGCCGAACTCGTCGAACATCAGGAACGGATCCAGGCGCAGCGCAGGCGTCGCGCCGAGGCTGCGCCGCAGCTTGACGCCGGCCCCATCGGAGGTTGTGACGCTGGGGATGATGTGGACGAGTTCGCGGGTATCCATGAGCATCTCCGGTGGCGGCGGTCAGGCCGCCAGACGTTCGATCGTCTGGCGTGCCGCCTGCAAGGCCTGTTCGCGCTCGGTTTCGCCGATGTTCAGGCCCTCGGCATAGACGAAGGTCAGATCGCGGATGCCGAGCAGGGCGAAGAAATCGCGGACATGGCCGGTTTGCGTGTCGCGCGCCGTGCCCTGGTGATACCCCCCGCGCGTGGCAAAGATATAGACCTTGCGATCGCCGATCAGCCCTTCCGGGCCTTGAGGGGTATAGCGGAAGCTGACCCCGGCGCGGGCGATGTGGTCGAACCAGGCCTTGAGCGGCGAGGGGATACCGAAGTTGTACATCGGCAGTCCGAGCACGATGGTGTCGGCCGCTTTGAGTTCGGCGATCAGCGCATCGCTCTCGGCGACGATCGCTTGCTGCGCCGGCGTGCGTTCCTGCGGCGGTGTGAGAAATGCCTGGAAACGCTCCGCGGTCAGATGCGGCAACGGATGGGCCGCAAGATCCCGCACGATGACCCGGGTGTCCGGATGGCGGGCGCAATAGGCGGCGACGAATGCGCTGGCAAGCTGCGACGACTGGCCGTTTTCCAAATAAAGACTGGTGTTGATCTGCAACAGCGTGCGCATCTTCAAGACTCCAGAAAATCAGGGGAGCCGTATTAAACGTTTGCCGTTTTGAATATAAAAGCGCAAAAATTCGCGCTTATCGATCGATTTATTCGATTCTTCGGGCGTGATGTGACGAACACCCCTCGGATTTCCCTGGAACAGTGGCGCGCCCTGGTGGCCGTGGTGGAAGCCGGCGGTTACGCCCAGGCGGCGCAGCGTCTGCACAAGACCCAATCGACGATCACCTATGCGGTGCAGAAGCTGGAGCAGCGGCTCGGTGTCAAGGTGTTTGCGATCCAGGGGCGCAAGGCGGTGCTGACTGCCGCTGGACAGATGCTGTACCGCCGCGGCCGCCGCTTGATCGAGGAGGCGGCGCAGCTCGAGCAGGCCGCACGCGCGCTCGGCTCCGGCTGGGAGGCCGAGCTGCGTCTTGCGGTGGACGCGATTTTCCCGACCTGGCTTTTGCTCCAATGCTTTGCCGAATTCTCGGCCGAGCATCCGGACACGCGCATCGAGCTGATCGAATCCGTGCTCGGCGGGACCACCGAGGCGCTGGTCGAGGGGCGGGTGCAGCTTGCGATCGCATCGGCCGTGCCGACGGGCTTTCTCGGCGAGGTGCTGATGGAGGTGCCATTCGTGCCGGTGGCTCATCCCGAGCATCCGCTGCACCAGCTCGGCCGGCCGCTGACGCTCGCCGATCTGCGCGCGCACCGCCATCTGGTGATCCGCGATTCCGGGACCCAGCGCGAGCACAATCCAGCCTGGCTGGGCGAACGCCGCTGGACGGTTTCGCACAAGGCCACGTCCATCCGCGCCGCCTGCATGGGCCTGGGGTTTGCCTGGTACGCCGAGCCCATCATCCGCGATGAACTCACCGCCGGCATGCTCAAGCCACTGCCAATGGCCGGCGACAGCGGCCGGCGCGCCACGCTATACCTGATCCACGCCGATCCCGATACGGCCGGCCCCGGTATCCGCAAGCTCGCCGGCATCATCCGCAGGCGCGTGCAGACCTGCATCGACGAGGGACACGCGCGCGCGCCGATCCCAGGCGGCTAGGAGCACGCAGGGCGACAGCCGATCGGCCGGCGGCGGCGCGACGCCCGGCGGGATCCAGCGCGGCGCTCGCGCCGTGCCGATCATGGCGGCTTCATCGGTTCCAAGACGCGGCAGTGCCGGTAGCCCGTGCCTCGACGGCGATCGCGCAGAGTCCCTGCGCATAGCGCGTCACCGGAAAATCGGGGAAGCGGCGCTTGAATTTGTCCGAGACGAAAACGTGATCCACCGCATAACGCGGCAGAAGTTCCGCGGCGTCGCGGATCTGCGCGTCGAACAGACCGGCGAGATGGAACTGCCAGCGCCGCACCACGGTGTAGCGCGGTGCAACCCCCAGCGCGGCGGCGGTGCGTTCGACGAACCCGCGGTAGGTGAGGCGCTCATCGTCGCAGGGCAGATGCCAGGTCTGGCCGTAGGTATCCGGTGCGTTGCCCAGCCAGGCCAGCGCGCGACTCGCATCCGGCGTGTAGATCAGGGTGCGCAGCGTATCGTCGCGCAGCGGCACCTTGGCAGGCCGCCCGCGTTTGAGGGGATCGATGACCATGCGCTGCGTGATGCTTTGCGTCAGCCCCGGACCGTAGAATTCCGGCGCGCGCCCGATCAGGGCGGTGATACGCCCTGCCGCCATCGCTTCGAGCAGCATCGTGGCCACCGCAGCGCGTACCCGCCCCTTCTCTCCATGTGGTGCGAACGGCGTGTCCTCGGTCAGCGGCGCTGCGTGCTGCGGGTACATATAGGTATTGTCGAAGAACACTAGCCTGGCGCCATGGCGGATGCAGGCATCGATCACGTTGCGCATGATCACCGGCCACTGTGCGACCCACCGCTGCGTGTCCATCGGCAGCCCAGCGGTCAAATACACAACCGCTGCGCCGGCAACGGCCGTGCAGGTCTGGCTGGCATCGAGCAGATCGGCACGGTGCACCTGATCCGTGTCGTTGACCCTCTGCGGCTGGCGGCTGACCAGGCGGATCTCGCGCGTGAACTCGCGTGCGAGCACGCGGGCCAGTTCCCGACCGATCTGACCGTTTGCGCCGAGGATGGTGTGCATGCGCGTCACGATACCTGCATCGGCCCGCATCCAGGGAGGCGGGTGACGAGATCTGCGCCGCACAGCCTGGCCGGGGTGTATGCATCGCCCGCAGGTTTGTGGTGCATCAGGTGCTGGATCACGGTCAGTGCAGCGGTCACGGTCAAGCTGTAAACGTTCTCGGTGCGGATGCGCGCGGTTTTGATCGCGCCGCGGGCGTTGCGCGCTTCGCTCCAGACGTATGTGGGCTGCTTGGAACGGGTGGCTTCGTCGGGACCGTTCACGATCTTGCCGATGCGGGCTTTCAGGAAGACCTGCACGACGGGGATGGCCAGCAACGGGCGCAGGAATCGCGCGCGCCTTGTCTCATGTACCAAGGTGGGTTGACGCGCATATCTGTGCTATCGATCAGCGCGCCGGTACGTGCCGGCGCAAAAACGCAAGCTGATCGCGGATCACGCGTTCGAAGCCATCGCCGACGTAGATGTCGAAGTGACCGTCGGCATAGCACTGGATCTCCCCGCGCGGTGCGCGCCTGGCGTGGCGCAAGCTGGTTTTGGCTGGCGCAACGCTGTCGGTGTTGCAAATGCAGAACAGCACTGGTGCCTTGATGCGCGAGGCCATGCGTCCCGGGGTGTAGCGGATGATGTCGAGCGCGATGCGCGCGGCGACTGTATCGGGAATCGTGGCCCCGGGCGGTACGAGTGCGCGATAGCCAGCCCAGACATCCGGTGCGTTCATCAGCGCCGTTTCGCCGGGACGGCCAGCCAGCGGCACCATGAGCGGCGCGGCGCCCAATGCGGCACCGATGCGGTCGCGCAAGGCGCGCACGCTCACACGCAGCGCCGTGAGCGGCTGCATCGCCAGGCTCGATGCCAGGCCATCCGTGAATGGACACTGCGAGATCACGGCGGCGATCCGCGCATCTTCGGCCGCGACGACGAGCACATGACCGCCAGAGAATGATGTGCCCCAGAGGATGACCTGATCTGGCTTGACTTCGTCCAGGGTGCGGGCATATGCGACGGCGGCTTTCCAGTCCGCGAGCTGCTTGCCGATGTCGAGCAGTTGGCGCGGTTCACCCTCACTGTCGCCGAAATGTCGATAGTCGAAGACGAGGCAGGCATAGCCTGCGGCAGCGAAACGTTCGGCGTACGCAGGCAGACGCATGATTCGCGTGCCGCCGAGGCCATGTGCCATCACAATCACCGGGAAGGGACCCGATCCGGGTGGCCGATAGAAGCTGGCCACGCAGCGTTGGCCGCCGGAGACGAAGCTGACGGTAGTCGAATCAATCGGACTGTGTTCGTGACGGTTCATGTTCCGATCCGAGGAGAGGATTGCCGGCGCCATCATGCACGATGCCACGGATCGCGTTCTCGACCTTTGCCGACATGACGCTTGACACTTTACGCCATGGGGCGACCCTTGCACCGGCGCGTCGTAACGCGGGCGCAAACACGGCAGCGCTGGATATTTATCGGCTCCACCGGCATGTCCAGCAGGCAGCGGCGCAATACGAGGCCGAGCGCGGACCTTGGCCGCAGGTCTCCGATACGTGCATCGGCTGCCACGGTGTCAACGGTCGTCCACTCAATCCGCATTATCCGCCGCTTGCGGCACAGCCGGCGGCTTATCTCGCCGCGCAACTGCGCGCCTATGCCGAGGGGCGTCGCGTGCATCCGATCATGAACGCGATGGCGCGCGCGCTCGACGATCACGAGATCGAAACCCTGGCGGCGTTTTTTGCGCGTCAGCGTGCGGGCGATCCGCCGGTTTCCCGTCTCGATCCACTATTGCTCGAGCGGGGGCAGCAAATTGTCGAGGCCGGTGCCTGTACTACCTGCCATGGCGAGAGTCTGTCGGGCCGCGATTCCATTCCGCGCATCGCCGGACTTGGATATGACTACGTACTCAAGCAGTTGGACGCTTATGCCGCTGGTACCCGGCGGGATCCGTCGCAGGCCATGAATACATTGGCTGCTTCATGGACGCCGCAGCAACGCCAGGCCATTGCAGCGTTTCTGGCGAGCCGCTCGGCCCGGGATTCGACCGCGCCAAGTGAGCGCGGAGAACCGCAGAAGTCGAGTTCTCCTCAAATCTAGACGTGTTTGTGTACCGGCGCTGCCGGTATGCCGGGCCGGGTGTACACATCAGTCGCCAGCAACCCCCCCAAGCGCGGAACAGGGGGAGCTCCTCATGACAGGGCTGGTCAGGACGGCTTGAATGAAGCCCGGTATTGCCCGGCGGCCGGCCGTGGGGGCCGGTCGTGCGCGGTGATGCCACACGCGCGGAACGCTGGGGTTCCGGCGTGTCCCGGTTGAGCCGAGGCTGCCGCCATGTCGATCAAGATCCCCGACGCAGAGCTGACGCCAGCATCCGAGTGGTGGGCCGGACGACGCACCACAACGCGCGGGCCTGTCCACGCGCAGCGGCGTTCCCGGCCGGAGTTCCGGCATGGCTGAGTGGCATCTGCGTCCGGGGCATCTGACGCTCGGCGAGCTGCGTCATCTGCTCGGCGGGCGTGTGCGCCTGTCGATCGAGCCGGCGTTCTGGCCAGCAGTCGAGGATGCGGCGCGTGCGGTGGCGCGAATCGCGCTGCGCGGCGAGCCCGCTTACGGCATCAACACCGGCTTCGGCAAGCTTGCCAAGGTGCATATCCCCGATGCGCGGCTCGATGCGCTCCAGTGTCATCTGGTGCGGTCGCATGCCGTCGGTGTCGGCGCGCCGCTCGACGATGCCTGCGTGCGTCTGGTTCTGGTGCTCAAGGCCGCGAGCCTGGCGCGCGGAGTGTCGGGGGTACGCCGCGAGATCGTCGAGGCGCTGCTGACGCTCTACAACACCGGGGTGCTGCCGCTGATTCCGGCGCAGGGCTCGGTCGGAGCTTCCGGCGACCTGGCGCCGCTTGCGCATCTGACGCTGGTGCTGATGGGCGAGGGCGAGGTGCGTATCGACGGATGCGTGCTGCCGGCAAGAGAAGGTCTGGCCCGGGCTGGGCTTGCGCCGCTGCGTCTTGCGCCCAAGGAGGGGCTTGCGCTGCTCAATGGCACGCAGGTGTCGACGGCGCTGGCGATCCGCGCACTGTTCGAAACCGAAGACCTGTTCGCCGCCGCGATCGTCGCCGGCGCGATGTCGGTGGATGCCGCGCGCGGTTCGGATACGCCCTTCGACGAACGCATCCAGGCGCTGCGCGGCCAGCCGGGGCAGATCGAGGTCGCCGCCGCTTACCGGCGGCTGCTCCAGGGCAGCGAGATCCGTGCCTCGCACCGCGTGCAGGATGACCGTGTGCAGGATCCGTACAGCCTGCGCTGCCAGCCGCAGGTGATGGGGGCCTGTCTCGATCTGATCCGCAACGCCGCGCGCACCCTGCTGATCGAAGCCAACGCGGTCACCGACAATCCGCTGATTGTGGATGGCGGTGAAGTGCTCTCCGGCGGCAATTTCCACGCCGAGCCGGTGGCCTTTGCCGCCGATACGCTGGCCTTGGCGATCGCCGAGATCGGCGCGTTGTCGGAGCGACGCATCGCGCTGCTGATCGACGCGACGCTATCGGGCCTGCCGCCGTTTCTGGTGCGTCACGCCGGCCTCAATTCCGGGTTCATGATGGCGCATGCCACCGCTGCGGCGCTGGCGTCCGAGAACAAACTGCTCGCGCATCCGGCCAGCGTCGACAGCCTGCCGACCTCGGCCAACCAGGAAGACCACGTCAGCATGGCGACGTTTGCCGCGCGGCGCCTGCTCGGTATGTGCGAGAACACGCGCCGCATCATCGCCATCGAGCTGCTCGCCGCTGCCCAGGGCGTGGATTTCCATGCGCCGCTGCAGACCTCCGAGCCGCTGCAGGCAGTGCATCTGGCGCTGCGCGAGCGCGTTCCTTTTCTGGAAGAAGATCGTGTGCTCGCGCGCGACATCGAAACCGCAGCGGCGTTTCTCGCCAGCGAGGCGCTGACGCCGATGGTCGCGGAGCTGCTGCCGTCCTGGAAACCGGAGTGGCGTGCTCAGTAGATGACGCGCTCGGCCTGCGGCGGCGGCTGCCACTGGTAGATCCAGGTTTCGCTCAGCGCATGCGCACCGCTGCGCAGGTACAGGCGCAGGTCGATCGGCTCGGTCGAGGTATCCGGCGGCACGATGTCGAACAGCGCGCGCCAGCCGCCGATCGGCGTCAGCGGACGGGCGGACACCAGCTCGATGCGTCCGCGCGAGGCGCTGACCACGGCCTCGATCCGGGCATCCGGTCCGTACAGGTCGAGCATGCCGCCCGCGAAGTCCACCGCAAAGCGCCATGAAAAATACGTGCGCTTGCGGCCGACGACGCCGCCCAGGCCGGTGCCGGTCGCGCGCACGGTGGCGAGCGGCGGGTGCACCGGCGGCTGTGCGCCCCAGTGCAGGCGGTAGGCGAACAGCAATTCCTCGCCGGGTTGGGTTTTGTGCTCGGGGTTCCAGAACGCGACGATGTTGTCGAAGGTTTCGTCCACGGTCGGGATCTCGACGAGCTGCACCGCGCCCTTGCCCCAGCCGTGTCTGGGTTCGACCCACAGGCTCGGCCGCCGGTCGTACCAGACCCCGTCGTCCTGGTAATGGTCGAAGTTGCGGTCGCGCTGCAGCAGGCCGAAGCCGCGCGGGTTGTCGTCGAAGAACGAGTTCACGCGCACGTCGCGCGGGTTCACCAGGGGGCGCCAGATCCACTCGCCGGCGCCGGTCCACAGTGCAAGACCATCGGAATCGTGGATCTCCGGGCGGAAGTCGTAGGCGTAGCGGCGATCGTTTTCGCCAGTCTGGTACATGCTGGTCAGCGGCGCGATGCCCAGGCGCTCGATCGGTTTGCGCGGGTAGAGGGCGGCATCCACGTCCATGACCAGCGTTTCGCCAGGGCGGATGCCAAAGCGGTAGGCTCCGGTGATGCTCGGTGAATCGAGCAGCGCGTAGACGACGAGTTCGGTGGCATCCGGCCGCGGACGCTCGATCCAGAACACACTAAAGCGCGGAAATTCCTCCGGACGCGGCAGGCCGGTGTCGATGGCCAGCCCGCGCGCCGACAGGCCGTACTGGCGCGAGGCGCCGACCGCGCGGAAATACGATGCACCGAGAAAGGCGGCGATGTCGCGGGTCCAGTCCGATGCATGATGGATGCGAAAGCCCGCATACCCCAGATCCTTCGGCAGCCGTCCGAGCTTGAGTCCGCGCGTCTGGAATTGACGCGGGTCGTAGTCGATGTGGCGCACCTGATCATCGGCGATCTCATAGATCTGCACCGGATGCTTGAAGAACAGACCGGGGTGGAACATCTCGATGCGAAACGGCAGGTTCTCGCCGTACCACAGCCCCTTTTCGCGGATGAACGAGAGTTTCTGATAGTCGTCCCACGAGATCTTGTCGAGCGATTCGGGCAGCTCGTTGCGCGGTTCGACATAGGCTTGCGCGGCGAGCGCACGTGCGCGGCCTTTGAGCGCGGCGTAGTCGAAGGATCCGGATGATGCCGCGGCGGCGTCATCCAGGCGCAGGAAGGCGGCGGTCGGCAGGCCATAGACCGAAAGGGCCGCGGCGGCGCGCAGCAGTTCACGACGGTTCATCAGTGTCCGTATGGATTCCGGTGGGAATGGCCACCATCTTAATACGGCGTGCCGATCGGTTCTGCGCGCCACGCCTGGGGGTGTGTTCAGGCGGTCTTGATCTCCAGCTCCGGAACCGCGACGCCGCTGCTGGCCTCCGGGTCGAGGTGGGGCGGGAGCAGCATGTACATCACCGGCGTGACCAGACGGCCGATCAGGGTCGAGGTGATCAGGCCGCCGATGATGACCCAGGCCATCGGCGCATACAGGGCCGCGCCTTGCACGGCGAGCGGCAGCAGCCCGCCGATCGCCGTGGCCGAGGTCAGCAGGATCGGCAGGAAGCGGATTTCGCCGGCTTCGACGATCGCTTCCATCAGCGGGCGCCCCTGCTGGCGTAGCTGGTTGGTGAAATCGACGAGCAGGATCGAGTTTTTGATCTCGATGCCGGTGAGCGCGATGAACCCGATCATCGCGGTAAAGCTCAGCGAATTGCCGGTGAGCCACAACATCAGAATGCCGCCCATGACGCCCAGCGGCACGACGGTGGCGACGATCAGCGTCGATTTGAAGCTGCCGAATTCGAGCACCAGCACGGCGAGGATGCCAAACGCGGCGATGAGGATCGCGGTGCCAAAGCCGGCGAAAATGTGCTTGCGGCTTTCGACCTCGCCGGCGGCGACGAAGCGGTATCCGGACGGCCAGTCGCGGGCCGCGATGCGGTCGAGGATCTGCTGGGTCACGCGCTCGGTGTTGTAGCCGGATTCGGTATAAGCGGTGATGACGACGGCGCGCTCGCGGTCACGGCGGTAGATCAGCGGCGGTGTTTCGACCAGGTGCGGCGAGGTGAGCTGGGCTAGTGGCACCTGCGCGCCAGAGGCGGTGCCGACGTGCAGGCCGTCGAGCGCGGATAGCGTCGGCCGGCCCGACAGCGGTGCGCGCAGTACGATCGGATAGCTGTCGCCATCGGGTTCGCGGAACTCGCCGGCCTCGATGCCGGCGACGGCCAGGCGCACGGTTTGATCCAGTTCCAGCGGCGCGATGCCGAGCATGCCGGCCTTGGTCGTGTCGATGCCCAGATCCAGATCCAGGCGCGCGCGGCGCTGGTTGTTGACGACGTCGCGCGTACCCGGCGTCGCACGCACCAGCGCTTCGACCTCGGCGGCCATTTTGCGCAGCACGTCGAGATCGCGACCGATGATGCGGATCGCGATCGGCGCCTCCATCGGTGGGCCGTTCTCGAATTCCTTGACGATGATTTCGGCACCGGGAATCGCGTCGAGCTCGGTGCGCAGCTCGTCGAGCATGCGCCGTGTCTTTTTGCCTTCAAAGGCCTTGAGCTGCACGAACACATCGGCGACGTGCGCGCCGTACTCGCGCTGGAACACGTTGTAATAAATCTGCGGGTTGCCACGCCCGAGATTGGCCATCGTATGCACGATCTCCGGACGCTTGTGCAGGATGTCCTCGACCTGGCGCAGCACGGCGTCGGTGCGCGTGATGCTGCTGCCATTGGGCAGGGTGATCTGGACGAGGAACTGCGGCGTATCGGCTTTGGGGAACATGCTCATGCCGATCAGCGGCACCAGCGCAAAGCTCGCGGCCACGGCCAGCGTGGACAGCGCGACCGTGGTCTTGGGGCGGGCCAGCGCCCGGCGCAGCAAAGGCGCATAGACGCGGTGAATCAGACGCAACAGGCCACGCAACAGGCGATTGTCCTCGTGCGTGGTCTGACGGGGCAGCACGCGCGAGGCGAGGAAGGGAATGATCGTCAGCGCCACGAACAGCGACGCAGCGACGGTGAACGCCACTGCCGCCGGCAGCGAGCGGATGAACTTGCCGGCGTTGCCCGGCAACATCAACAGCGGCAGGAAGGCGAACAGCAACGTCGCCGTGCAGCCGACGACGGCGAGCGAGATCTGGCGCGTTGCGAGCATCGCCGCCTGGTCGCGCGTGTAGCCCATGCGCAGGAAGCGGGCGATGTTCTCGGTGACGACGATGGAATCATCAACCAGCAGGCCGAGCGCGACGACGAAACCTGCGATCGATAGCTGGTTGAGGGAAAAACCGGTGAGATAGAGGGCGGCGATGCCGGTGAACAGCGACAGCGGAATCGACACCATGACGATGCCGGCGGCACGCAGGCCGAGCGGCAGCAGCGTCACCAAGACCAGCACGATGGCGATGATGAAATCGGTGGTGAGCCGGTTGAGGCGGTGCCGGACTTTTTGCGACTGGTCGAAGCCAACGGCCAGTTCGATGCCGGCCGGCAGCTCGGTCCGGAACTGATCGACGACCTCATTGATCGCGGCCTGGGTGACGAAGATGTTGTGCCCGGGCTTCTGGTTGGCCGTCACCCAGACCGCCCGCCGGCCATCGAAACGCGCCGTGTAATCGAGCGGTCCGTGGTCCCAGTCGACGCGGGCGACGTCGCGCACGCGCACGATGGCATCGCCACTGCCGGCGATCACCGTGTCCCGTACCTCGTCGAGCGACTGGTAGCTGCCGGTCGTTTTCAGATTGAAGCGGCGTGGTCCGATTTCGACCGCTCCGCCGGGTACGTTGGTGTTGTCAGCAGTGATCGCCTGCAGCACCTGGGTCGCGCGCAGATTCAACTCGGCCAGACGCGCGAGATCGAGTTCGACGCGCAGCTCGCGTTGCGGGAGTGCCCAGGTCTCGGCTTCGCGCACGCCGGGGATGCGTTCGAGTCTGTCCTTCAGTTCCTCGGCGGTGTCTTCGAGCGCGTGCCACGAGGCTGTCTCCGATACCAGTGCGAGTTGCACGATATTGACGTGCCCCGGATTGATCTTCATGACTTTGAGGCGGGCGAGCCCCTCCGGCAGCACAGGGCCGAGGGCACCGATCTCGCGGTTGATCTCGTCGTACTTTTTCTCGACGTCGACGTGCGCCTCGAATTCGATGCGCACGATGCCGAGCGAGTCATCGGAAGTCGAGGACATTTCCTTGATGTCGTCGAGCGTGTTGAGCGCATCCTCGATCGGCTCGACGACCCGCCGCTCGACCTCCAGTGCGTTGGCGCCCGGATAGACGGCGATGATCTGGAACGCCGAGATCGGGAAGTACGGGTCCTCGGTGCGCGGGATGTTGCGCCACGACGAGACGCCCATTGCGATCAGCAACAGGAACACCACGACCATGAACGGAGTGTTGCGGACCGCGAAATCGGAGATACGCATGGTGCGAAACCGTCGGTTACTGCACGACGCGCACGGCGTCGCCGTCATGCAGGTAGGCTGCGCCGTCGGTGACCACGAGACTGCCGGCGGGCAGCGGCGTAGCCAGTGCTGCCCGCTCGCCAGCGATGAAGGCGACCGGCACACGCCGTTCACTCACTTTCTGCGTCGCGCCATCGTAGAGGAATAACAGCATGCTCTCGGAGCGACCCTCGACCAGCGCGGACAGTGGAACGTAATCGAGCACGTCCGGGCCGCCGCCAACGCCGATCGTGGCGCGGCCGATGAGTCCGGCAGTGAGCGTAGCGTCGGCAGAGTCCAGCGCGATCTCGACCGGGAAGGTGCCGGTGCGCGGGTCGGCGGCGCCGCCGCGCAGGCCGACAGTGCCGGAGAATTCGCGCTCCGGCCAGGCGTCGAAGCGCACGCGCGCGGTGTCGCCGAGGCGCACGCGCACGAAATCGCGGTCGGGCAGGCCGAGTTTGAGCACCCAGCCTTTGTGTCCGTAGCCGACTTGCAGCACCGGCTGTCCGGCGCCGACGAGCTCGCGCGGCTCGGCAAGGCGGCGCAGCACGCGGCCATCCGCGGGCGCGACGATCTGGGCATGGCGGCGGTTGAATTGCGCAGCCTCGAGCTGTGCCCGGGCGACGGCGGCGGCCGTGGCCAGATCGTCGAGCTGGGCCTGGGTGATCACGTCTTCGGCGAACAGCCGACGTCCGCGTTCGTAGTCGCGCTGGGCCTTGTCGTGGGCTTCGCGCGCTTGCGTGACGGCGGCGTCGATCTCGGCGGTGTCCAGCGTCGCCAGCACCTGCCCGGCGCGGATGGCCTGCCCGGCCTGCACGTGGATCTCGCGGATGATGCCGCCGATCTTGAAGGCGAGCCGTGCCTCGTCGGCAGGCGCGAGCAGGCCGCTGGCGACGATGGGCGGTTGCGCCGGCCCTTTTTCGACGGCGGCGACGCGGACCGGGCGCGGCGGCGGCTCGGCGGTCGGCGGCGCTTCGGCAGAGCAGGCCGTGAGTGCAGCCGCAAGCCAGAACACCGCTGCCGTGCGGATCGCCCTGGCCGATCGGCGGCTACGGGTCATGGGGGACAGGGAGCACCCGGTGGCATGGGGCATGGCTTACTCCGGAACAGAGGCAATCAGTGCGGCTGGCAGCGGGAATGCCGCGCGCGCGAGTTCGAGTTCCGCGGCGCGGTCGAGCGCGGTACAGCGCGCGATGGCCAGATTCAGGCGCGCCTCGGTAAGGGTGCGCTCGGCATCGAGGAATTCGATGTGCGAGAGGCTCGCTGCCGCGCGCTTGCGTTCGGCGATGCGGAACACTTCCTCGGCGGCGGCAAGCCGCGCCTGTGCGACGTCGATCGCGCGCAGGGCGAGTTCGAGGTTCTCGGCCGCGGCGCGGTGCGCGAAGTCGAGCTGGTCGGCGAGTTCGCGCCGCTGGGCACGCAGGGCCTCGGCCTGCGCCAGTGCCTGCCGGCGTTGCGCCGCGCGCGCCTGGAAATCCCAGATCGTCCAGTTCAGCACCAGCGAAACGGTGCCGAAATCGTCGTCGCGACCGAAGTGGTAGTCGGTGCCCTGATACCCGTAGTCTGCGGCCAGTACCAGGGTCGGCAGCAGGCTCGCATCGGCGGCGCGCCGGCCGGCATCGGCCGCGGCGATGGAGCGGTCGAGCTGGCGCAGCTCGGGCCGTTCGGTGCCGGCGGCCGGCAAGGCCGAGGGACGTTCCAGTGTTTCCGGATCGGGCAGCTCGAGCGGCGCATCCGCCGGGCGGTCGCGCAAGACGTTGAGGCGGCGGCGTGCCTGCGCCGCCAGTACTGCGGCTTCGTCGCGGCGCTGCAGGATCTGCAGGCGCTCGGCCTCGGCGCGCAGCACGCGGTCGCGCGTGGCCTTGCCGGTGTCCACCAGCGCCTGCGCGACGCGCAAATCCTCGGTGAGCAGCGCGGCGCTGGCATCGAGGATGCGGGTGGCGGCGCTGGCCTGGATGGCGCCGTAATAGGCGCGCTTGACCTCGCGCACGAGCACGCGCACGTAGGCTTCACGCTCGGCCAGCCGCGCGTCGAACAATGCCGCCTGCGCGTCGGCATGCGCCCACAGCCGCGGCGCGAACAAGGGCGCGGTCAGGGACAGCTTGGTTTCCTGCTCGCGCTCGCGCAGCAGGGCGATCGACTGGTTTTCCAGTTGCGGGAACACCGGGGGCTCGCCGCGCTCCTGCAGAAAGCGGTTGAGCGTCGCATATACGCCGTTGAGCAAGTCGCCGGCGGGAAAATCGATGGTGCGGCCGCCCTCGGCGCGGGTGTATCGCGCGTTGAAAGCAAGGGTCGGCAAGCGTTGCGCACGCGCGGCATTGGCCGCCTCGGCGCTGGCACGGGCGTTGGCGGTTTGCGCCTGCAGCGCCGGGTTGTCGCGCAGTGCCTCGTCGAGGTAGCGCGCCAGCACCGGATCGGCCTGTGCGGGAGTCGCGACGGCGCACACGATCAGCAGACAGCACACGCAGCGGAGCATGGCGGTATTTCTCCGGATCAGGCGCTTTTCGCGGCGCGTGGGTGCAGGCCGCGCATGGCGAAATCGATCGCGTATTCGGCAAACCGCGCGGTACTGATGCCGACTTGCGAAAAGAAATGTTTTTTGCTGTGCATGAGCTGGATCAGCCCGTGCGTGAACGCCCACAAGCTCAGCGCCGCGAGCAAGGGATCCTCAAGATCGGCGCGGATCGAGCCATCGCGTACGCCGTGCAACAGGCAGTCCACCGTGACCTGGTGGACGGCGCGGCCGCAATCGATCAGGTGATGTTCGAGCGAGCCTTCGACAACGGTTTCCGGCGCACGCGCTTCGAAACGTGACAGCGCCATGAAGTAGCACGGGAATTCCTCGGCAAACGCCATATAGGCGCGGCCCAGGGCGACGACCTTGTCATAGCCGCGTCCTGCACTCGCGGCGGCGCTGAGGAAACGCTCGTGCAGCAGACGCAGGGCGCGTTCGCAGACTGCGCAGTGCAGCTCGTCCTTGTTCTTGAAGTACAGATAGACGAGCGCGCGGGATACGCGCGCGACCCGGGCGACTTCCTCCATCGTCGCGGCGTCGAAGCCGGCGTTCGCGAATACGCGTTCGGCGGCGTCGATGAGGGTTTCGCGGCGCTGTTCTTTCTCCTCGGCCCGGCGCTGTTTCAGGTCGCTCATGATGTCAATCTGACACATTGTCAGTTGATAGACAAGTGTCTAATCATGGCCCGGGATGCGGCGTGCTGGCGGCGGTCGGGATCGGCGCGGGGCGGTTGTTCAGCCGCCGAGGATGCGGCGCAAATGCGCGTAAACGGCGGGGTGGTTGAGCAGTTGCATGTGGTGCAGTCCGCACAGCGACACGGTTTCGGCGTCGGCCAGTTCGGCGGCGAGGCTGCTGGGCGTGGGCACGAGTCCGTCGCCGAGGGTTTGCGCGAACCAGGTGTCCGTGGAGGCTCCCAGGCTGCTGCCGATGAAGCAGTAGCGCACCTGCGGCACGCGGGCGACCGGTCGCGCGGGGCGCCAGCGGCGGGTTGGACCGTCGCGCCAGTCGGCGTCGGAGGTCGCGCCGTACTTGAGGTCGCGGATGCCGACCGCGCGTGCCTGCAGCAGGCGTGCCCACGGGCGCGAGAGGGCAAACGGCATCAGCACCTGGGTCAACCCATCGACCGTCCGCTCCAGGGGCGCGCCGCGGTGTGGCGAGCCGAGGCAGACGAGGTAGCGCAGCCGGGTCGTCCAGACGTGACCTTTCGCATGCGCATGCGCGGCGGCCGCGCGGATCACCAGACCGCCCATGCTATGGCCGACCAGCGCGAGGGTTTCCACCCGCACCGGCCAGGCGTCCACCAGTTGCGCCAGGGCAGCAGCGAGGCGGCGCCCATTCGAGGAAATGTGCAGGCCGGTGTTGTAGCGCACGTACAACGGGGTGTACCCGAGATCGTCAGCCAGACGGTCGCCATAAGGCCGTGTCTGCGGCTGTGCGGGGTCGGCGTAGAGCCGCCAGCCGTGTTCGGTGCAGGCCAGTCCATGCACGAAGACGACAAGTCGGCTGCTCGCCTGCGGGAAGGCGCGCGCAAGAGACGCGCGGTCGAGCGCAAGGCGCTGCCCATCGCGGTAAAAGCCCAGCCGCGGCATCAGCGGGTTGCGCCGGCGCAAGGCGTGGTCGCCGACGAAACCGGCCAGTGCGCCGGCGATGACGTCGCGCGCAACCGGCGGCGCAGCCGCCGGCATCTCGATGCGCCGCAGCACGGCGCGGGCTGCGCCGAACGCGGCGGCGCCAGTGATGCGCACGGCGGCATAGACGCCGTCGGTGATGCCATCGTGCAGCCTGCGCGCAAGACCGCTGGCCGGCAGCGCGGCGACGGCGCGCCAGGGCAGGTCGGCGATCGCCCGGTGGAATTCGTGGATGTGGGCCGTGATCCGGTCGAAGCCGTCCCCCGCGAGATCCACCGCCCCGCGCAGATCGGATGGCTCGGCCGCGCTCATGAGCGTGCCGGCGCGGTGGACCAGCGGTTGGCGCGGCGGAAGGTGCCGAAATCATTGAAGCGCACGCCCATCTCCCGCATCACCGCGTGCGCCTGCGGCGCCGTCCACTGGCGGATGTAAAACGGCTCCTTGACGACGAAGTGATGGATGGCATGCGTGGAGCCGAAGTTGAAGCAGAACAGTTGGGCGGGCAGCAGCCACCAGGGGTTGAGAACCTGGGTCTGCTGGATCACGTTGCCGTCCTCGACGTCGCCGAAGTAGTGCATGTTCGAACTGACGAAGTGCAGGCAGAAGCTGCGCAGCAGGTTCGGGCCGATCCACACCACCATCAGCGTATTGATCCACGGCTGTGCGGCGAGCGTGCTTGCCGACCAGGCGATCTCGGTGCCGAAGGCGGCGGCGACGGCGTTGGCGGCGTGAAAGCCGAGGAAGCTGTACCACAGCCCCCAGTGGATCCACCCGAGCGGGAAGTAGGCGATCAGCCCGCCGACGACGAGGAACAGGCGCTTGCGCGGCGACGCCTGCGGCAGGCGCAGCAGGATCGCGAGCGTGGCGTCGGCGGTCATCAGCAGGCGGGCGATGCCCCACGGCCGGCCGTTGGTAATGCCCTGTTCCTCGATGTCTTTGGCGGTGCCGGAGTACTTGTGATGGTCGAAATGCAGCTTGCGGCGGATCCACGGATTGATCGTGCTCGGCCGTGCCAGCCAGGCCAGCGCCAGCATCAAGTGATGCCAGAACGGCCGCTTGCGGAAGTACATCCAGTGAATCAGGTCGTGTTCGAGCTCGTGCGTGAACGAGGCAAAGATGGCCACCACCGGGATGCACAGCCAGGCCGGGATCAGTCCGGCGATGTAGGCCCACGCAGTGCCCGCCATTCCGGCCAGCGACAGGAGCAGGATCGACATGCCGATCGCATCCTGATGGCGCAGCCACGGATGGCGGCGGCGCAGTTCCTCGCCGGCCTGCATGATCACGGCCTTGATGTGGGCGGTTTTCTGTTCGTCGCTCAGCGATGCGCTTGCGCCTGCGGCGTTGGACACAGCATGCTCCTCTTGGACAAGAATTCGGCCGGGTCACTCTAGGGGAGCGGTTGCGCCAGTGCCTGGCCGAGCACGCCAAGCGTTTGACCGACGATGCCAAAGAATGCGACCGCGCTGACCAGCTGGGCCAAGGCCATCCGCAAGGCACTCGATGCCGGCGGATACGACAGTCTGCGCCTGTTCGCGCAGGCCGGGCTGGACATCGCCGCGCTCGATGACCCCAATGCGCGCTATCCGGTCGCCGGGACCACGCGGCTGTGGCAGCTCGCCGTGGATGCGAGCGGCGACGATGCCTTCGGGCTGACCGTCGCCCGCCATGTCGGTCCCACCACATTCCATGCGCTCGGCTATGCGCTGAATGCCAGCGCGACGCTGCACGAGGTCTTCGACCGCATGCTGCGTTACTTCGCCGTCGTCACCGACGTGGCCGAGCTCGAGTTCGGCGAGGCGGCGTCGGGCTATCGGTTTGCGATGCGCGTGCCCGACGGTGGCGTGATTGCGCCGCAGGCGGTGGATGCCTTCGCCGCGCTGATCGTGCGGCTGTGCCGCGGTCTGCTCGGCCGCCGCGAGTTCTCTCCCCAGCTCGTGCGTCTGCAGCGCGCCGAACCACGCAACCGTCATGCCTTCGAGAAAGTGTTTCGCGCCCCGCTGCAATTCTGCGCTCCGGAAAACGCCTTGTATTTCGACCGCGCCGTGCTCGATACGCCGCTCGAAGGCGCCAATCCCGAGCTGGCGCGTCATAACGACGAGATCGTGCAGCGCTATCTGGCGCGGCTGCAGCGCGACGATATCGTCACCCGTGTGCGCACGGTGCTGACCGATCTACTGCCGCACGGCGAACCCAGTGCGGCGGCGGTCGCCGCGCGGCTGCATTTGTCCGAGCGCAGCCTGCAGCGCCGTCTTGCCGGTGCACAGACCAGCTTCAGTGCACTGCTGCGCGATACCCGTCACAGCCTGGCGCGCAGCTATCTGCGCGAGCCGCGCCTGAGCATTGGCGAGATTGCCTACCTGCTCGGGTTTGGCGACATGAGCAGCTTCACGCGGGCGTTCCGGCGCTGGGAAGGTATCGCGCCGAGCGAATTCCGCACCCGCGCATGCCGTGAGCTTTGAGGATGCCGCCGCCCGTCGGCCGGGAAACCACGGCGCATCGGTGCTGGTCCATGTTTTGCACAATCAGACCGTGAGGTTCTTGTCGCAGGAGGTCGATCATGCAGGCACCGGATTTTGCCCAGCTCGGCTATCCGCCGTTCGATGCCCGGGATCTCAAGTTTCTGTTCGAACACTTCCCCGTGGCAGGCATCGATCCCGACCAGGCCGTGCAGGCGGTGCACGAGCGCCCGACCACGCTCGAGTCCCTGCTCGAGAGCGACTACGTGTTCGCCGCCCTGCGTGACCAGACGACGCTCTGGCTGGAAGTCTCGCCGCGCCTGTTTTTCGACGTGCTGCTGCGCCGTGCGCTGCCCGGCCGGCGGCAGGCGCTGGAGCGGCAGACCATCCATTACCTTGCCAACCTGCTCGCCCTGTTCACCCGCACCGAACGGCTCTACCGCGTGCAGCCGGACGAGGAGCGCCGGTTCTTCTATCTCGTCGATCTGGTGCAGGAAGCCGCGCGCGCGGATGCGGAACGCGGCTTCGTCGTGTATTCCCACATCGGCAACTACGCGCTGTTTCTGGCCGGACTGTGTCGCGACTGGATCGACGAGCGTCATCGCTACAAACATCGTCCGGTGACGCTGGAGTACTACTGCAAAATGGGCCAGTCGTACTACTTCACGGCGTCCCAGCACCGCATGGCCGACCGGCTGGGGCTGCGCGAGGTTTTCCGCGAGCTCGCCAGCCGCTTCCACTACTACCGCGACGGTCTGGAGCGGATGAACACGGAATTCATCCGCCACTGACCGCCCTGGGGTTTGCGCGCTTACAGCGCCTTGCGGAACGCGAGGTAGTCCCGTGCCGTCTGCCTCGGCGCCTCCAGCATCGGCAGATGGCCGATGCCGGGCATGATGATGAGCCTGGAGCCGGGCAGCGCATCGTGCAGGATCTGCGCGCCGCTGACGTCGAGCACTTGATCTTCCGCGCCCCAGACGATCAGGCTGGGTGCGCGCACCTGCGGCGCAATCTCCTGCAGAGGCTGTGACTGACCGTGTAGTTGCAGAAAGATCGCGCTGTGCAGCGCGTGGTCGCGTACCGCGCGTTCGGCCAGCACCTTCTTGACGCCGTACGGCAAAAACGGCGGATCGGCCATGGCCATATCGAGCAGATGCGCGAAATCTTCCGGTTTGTCGATCACCAGCGGTGATTTTCCGGTTTGGGCGAAGGTTTGCAGCATCGGGCTGGGTTTGGCGGAGCTGACGCCGCCGGGGGCGAGCAGCCACAGGCTCTGGGCCTTGTCCGGGAATCGTGCGGCGTACGCAGCGATGATCCAGCCGCCCATGGAACTACCGCCGAAATGCGCCTGACTCACACCGAGCGCACCCAGGATCTGGTCGAGTCGCTCGGCCTGATCTTCGATGCGGTAAGTCACGTCCGCCGGCTTGCTGCTCTCGCCAAAGCCCGGCAGATCCGGAATGATCACGCGGTAATGGGCTGTCAGATGCGCAGCCACCCGTGTGAAATTGTCCTTGTCGGCGCCAAAGCCGTGTACCAGCACGAGCGGCTCGCCGCTGCCGCCTTCCAGATAGACGATATCGAAACCCGGAATCGACACGGTCTTGCGCTGCAGATGTGCGGCGTGGCGCTCCAAATCGGCTGCGAGCGCTGCGCTGCGCTCCGGCGCGATGCGGTCGAACACCGCCAGTCCGGCCACGGCAAGTACGACCAGCCCCAATACTCCCCAGATGAAACGGCGCATGTTCCAAGAACCTCCGGTCATGAAGAATGTGTAGTGTGCATGTCTGCCCCGATCTCGCGCATCAGGCTCTCCTGCGCGACGCTGGCGACGAGCCGGCCGGAGCGGTCGAAGATCAGCCCCCGCGACAGGCCGCGCGCGCCCTGCGTCGTCGGCGCGTCCATGCTGTAGAGCAGCCAGTCATCGACACGCACGTCGCGGTGGAACCACAGCGCGTGATCGATGCTGGCGACGACCATCGTTTCTGAAAACCACGAGCGGCCGTGCGGGCGCAGCGCCGTCGATAGCAGGTTGAAGTCAGAGGCATAGGCGAGCACGCAGCGGTGCAGCATCGGATCCGCCGGCAGCTTGCCGGCTGCGCGAAACCAGATCTGCTGCTGTGCCGGCTTGACCTCGGGCGCGAGCGGGTTGTACGGATCCACCGGTTTGAATTCGATGGCCAGCTCGCGCGTCAGTGCGTGGAATACACGGTCTGATACATCCGGTGTGTTCTGCAGCCATTGGTCATTGAGCTCGCGCGAGCTGACCAGTTTCTCCGGCGGCGGGACCGTTGGCATCGCGATCTGGTGTTCGAGCCCCTCCTCGGGGCGCTGGAAGGACACGATCATCGTCAGGATCGGCTGGCCGCTCTGGATCGCCTGCACCCGCCGCGTCGTGAACGAGCGACCGTCGCGCACCCGGTCCACCTCATAGACGATCGGCAAGGCCATATCCCCCGGACGCAGAAAGTACGCATGCAAGGAATGCGGAACCGCTTCGCGCACGGTGCGGCCGGCGGCGACCAGCGCCTGGCCGATCACCTGACCGCCGAATACGCTCTTGCCGCCCAGATCGCGCGACTGGCCGCGGAACAAATTGACCTCGAGGGTTTCGAGATCGAGCAAATTCACCAGATCCTGCAGAATGCGATTCATGGCCACGCAGTGCCCCAGAAACCAAACAAGGGTAAATGATCCGCGCGCATCGGGATTGGCCGCGCCGACAGGCGGGCACGGCGCAATGGCAGCAGCGGCATGAATTGCCGTAGCCACTGCGGCGCCTGCTGCATTGCGCCGTCCATTTCCTCGCCGATCCCCGGCATGCCCGGAGGCAAACCTGCGGGTGTGCCCTGCATCCACCTCGACGATGAGATGCGCTGCAGGCTCTACGGCGATCCGCGCCGCCCGGCCGTGTGCGCCCGGCTTGCGCCGAACCCCGAGATGTGCGGCGATACGCGTGAGCACGCGCTCGTATTCTTGCGCGACCTCGAACGCCTGACGCAGCCTGCTGCGCCGCATGATGGCGCGGTGTTCTCGTCATGATCCAGGCAGCCCGCGTCACAAGCGCCCGCGCAGACTGTCCTGCGCTTGCTCTGCGATGACGCGGCCATCGCGCAGCAAGCGCGTTCTCCACGTCACGCGCACGCCCACTTCGATGCGCGTGTCGGACATCAATGTCAGCTCCAGCGTGTCCCCGGGCGCAAGCGCAACGGTGTCGAGCAGCGGCAGATAAATCTGTTCCCAATGGGTCGGCGGCGCGAACGGGGACGTGGACAGGGCGATGCCGGGCACCAGCTCGGCTTCCCACCACAGCGCAAAACCACGGACTTCACGCGCGGCGAGCGCTTGCGCCGGCCAGCGCAGCGTGCACTGACGGCGGCTCGGCGGCGCTGCGCGCTGTGGATGCAGATCGAGATCGTCCCAGCATCGTGCCGCCGCCGGACTATCGCCCAGATCCTGCGGCAGCACCGTTTTTACAAACATGTTGTTGAGGCAAACCGTGCGCGCCGGCGTGAAATCGAGCGCATAGCCAATGCGTGACCATACATCGATATCCACCTGCAGCCGGTCGCTCAGCACTGGCGCTACGAACTGGCGCAGGCGTGCCGGCAGCAGCGTGCCGCCGGGCTTGAGGAAGCGGCGGGCGTCAATCGCCGTCTCCAGAAAACCCTCTTCCAGCGCATAGTTGCCGAGCGTCTCCGTGACAACGATATCCACCGACAAGCGCCGCCTGACCTCGGCCGAATGCGCCTTGATGAAAGTCAGCCCATCGATGCCATTGCGTCGCGCGAGCTGCTCGGCCAGATCCAGCGTGTCCGCATACTCAATCAGCGTGCAGGACCTTGCCCCCAGCCGCCGCGCCAGAAAGCTGAGAAAACCGGTGCCGGCACCGATGTCGAGCACCGTACTCACCCCGGGGTGGATCACGGCCTTCAGCGCGGCGTAAAACGCCGCATTGCGCTGCGCATCGCCGAGCAATTTGCGGTGCAGTTCGATTTCACTCATGACATGCGGCCGTAGGTACGTGACCCGATGGACATATTGTCCGTGCCGGTAACCAGGGATGCGAGTTACACGCCCGCCTCGGCTACAATCGCGGCTGCGCCGACATAGCTCAGTTGGTAGAGCTACTGATTTGTAATCAGTGGGTCGGGGGTTCGAGTCCCTCTGTCGGCACCACCTGATTTCTTCTGCGCCTGCACGATCACACCACAATCGTGCCTTCGCAATCTCTCTACGAACTCAACTCGCCCTCAACCGGTGCGTCGGCCCACGCGGCGCGCCGTCGCATGTCATCGAGATTTGGATTTGCTGCGCCGCACAACTCGGATAGGGGCTTTCACCCAATTTTGTTGCAGATTCTTGACGCACTTCACAGGCGAGGACTAGTCTGCGGCCGACGCTGTAGATAACGCCAACTGCCGTTCGTTTACGCGAGCGTCTTTGCCGTTGGACCGTCTCGTTCTCATGGGAGTGAACTGATGGATATGAAGTCGAGGCGTAAGCATTCCGGAGATGTTTTCCTGCGGACTGCGATCGCTGCTGTGATTGCCAGCACCTTCTCGTCTGGCCACGTCTTGGCGCAGGAGCAAGGAGAAGACAAGAAAGACGAAGCCACCAAGCTCGATACCATCGAAGTCACCGGCTCGCGCTTGACGCGAGCGGCTGTCGAGGGCGCGACGTCCCCCCGCCTTTGAGTAGCACGGCGATCTGGAGTCCAATCCCCAACGACAAGGAGATTGGACGTGAAGAAGCGTTTTACCGAAGAGCAGATCATCGGCTTCCTGCGTGAGGCGGAGGCCGGCCTGCCGGTCAAGGACCTGTGCCGCCGGCACGGCTTCAGCGAAGCCTCGTACTACCTGTGGCGCAGCAAGTTCGGCGGCATGAGCGTGCCGGAGGCCAAGCGGCTCAAGGAGCTGGAGGCGGAGAACACCCGGCTGAAGAAGCTGCTGGCCGAACAGATGTTCGAGAACGACGTGATCAAGGACGCCCTGCGAAAAAAGTGGTGACCGCACCGGCCAGGCGCG
>NZ_FOOC01000011.1 GCF_900113085.1 Fontimonas thermophila
CAACCCATCCCCGCTTCAAAAAAGAAGGCGAGCCAAAGCTCGCCTGCAACCCTCCCTCGAGGCCGTTTTGCTTCAGTCCTTGACCTTGATGTTGTCCTTGTTCTGCTCGTAAATCGCCGGACCTATCCCCTCCACACGCGTGATCTCCTGCGGCGCCTTGAACAAACCCCGCTCCGCACGGTCCTTCACAATCGCCTCCGCCTTCGCAGGACCCACACCCTTGAGCTCTTTCGCCAGGGTCTTCGCATCCGCCGTGTTGATGTTGACCACACCCGCATGGGCCACACCCACCACCAAACCCGCACCCACCAGCACCGCCTTGAACCACGTATTCATGTCTTGTCCCTCCACTCTTGCGTCTTCTTGCCACGCCCACACCAGGCGCATGCCCACCCTACCCCAGCACGCCGCGCAACACACTTCCCCAATCGGCTAGTCCTCACCCCACCAAACGGACAATTGACGGCAATCGCGCTTTGTGTTCCACAAAAGACTGCGACACCAGAACGAACCTTGGACCCTGGGATCGCGTCCTCGGTCGTGATGCGGGCTTCTGAAGACCCTCGGAAACAACGCGTGCGAGTTCGATGTTTACACCCTGAACATAAAAACCACCGATGACCGATGGGGTGATCGGCTGCGGACACTCGTGGGCAAGAGCCCGAATACCATCAGCGAAACACAGCGGTTAGTCGCGGTGCATGAAATGGCGCCGCGATCCCGTGCGCAGGCAAAGGCACGCCACCGCTAGGGCCAGGGCTGCCGGGACAATCGGCCGAGTGCACCCCGCCTGCCAACGATGCTCAGAGGGTTGGCGCGATCTATGGACCTTACCGGTTCTTAGCGACCGCTCTTCTTGCGCGCGGCTTCGGCGCGCTCCCAGGCCCGCAGATAGGCTTCGGCCGAGCGGAACAAATACTGGAGCGCCTCGGGCCCACCGGGCTGCATCTGCATGTCGGCGATGAAGTCCGGATAAAGCCCGTAGTGTGCGACGCCGTCGACGTTCAGATCGAACACGCGCTCGCCTGTCACCTGACGGTCGAAGACGACGCGGCCGTCGTAGGATTTGAATGGGTAGATCAGCGGATTCTGCGCCGCGTCCTGACGCGGTGCGGCCTGCACGTGGATGCCATTGATGTCCGAGCCCAAGCCCGTTGCCAGCCGCTCGGTGTTGCCGTGGACTTCCCGATACAGCGCGATGAGGTCTTGGATGAAAGCGACGGTCACCGGTGACGGCTCGTCTGGCAGGTTGGAAATGATCCCGCCGACCTCGAGAATGCGGCGGGAATCGCGGCTGTCGCTGATAAATCCCGTATGTCCGGACAGCACCGGCACGTCACGCGCTTTTGCGATATCGAGAATGCGCTTGCGCGCCAAGGTGCCGCTGTGATCCGTCTCGATCAGGATGCCACGGTCGATCATCGCATTGATGAAATAGTCACCCAGCTCGGTAAGCCCGCGCGCGTTCTGGACACAGCCGGTCAGCGGCGACGCAGGCGGCAGTCCGCGGATCGTCAGCAGCACCGTGTCGATGATGCCGCGCGGCGTTTGGGTCGGCGCCTGCCCGGGCGGGGTAGCGTCGGCCTCCGCACATGGAATCGTGGCGTAAGGGTGGCCCGTCTCGAGGATGTTGCCGCCCTGGTAAACGGCGCTGAGCGCTGGATCCTCAGTCAGGCGTGTGCCGCCGAGCGCGTTGTCGAACAAGTGGATCGGGAAGATGGCGCGCAAGCCAAGGTCGTACCAGCGGTCGAGCTCGGCATCGATGTGCTCGCGCGTGCACTCGGGCACATCGAGGAATTCACCGCAGCCGAAGATTTTTTCGTTCTCCGTACCGAGCACGACGGCCATCTTGCCGTCCTCGATCACCCGACGTGCCTCGGCGGCGCTATACACGATGCGGAAGAAACCCTTACCCGGTCCACCCTCCTGCGCATCGATGTAGTCCTGCAGATCGAGCACCAGCTGGCGCTGTAGCGCGATGCTGTCCATCTCGTCGCAGTCATGCTGTTTGAGCGGCCAGATCTGGCAGATCACCTCGTTGGCCACGAGATGGTTGACCATGAGACGCAAACCTCCCATCCACGCGCGCTTGAGCCAGACCCAATACGTCTGATGGTGGGTTTGTGAACCGTGGCTTGGCCAGTCGCGGAACGTCGGCCAGCCCTGCGTGTCGTGGGGCGGGAAGAACGCTTTATCCGGATTGACGATGGCATCGAGGGCATCGAAAGCCCCGCTCGGGCCGTGATCGACGGCGCAATTCCCGAGCGCATGGGGGATACCGAATTTGTGGAACGGGCTGCCATAACCCAGACGCCCACCCAAGGCCTCGGTGCCGCCCAGGTGCATATGCGTTTCGGCATAGCCGAATACCGTGCCATCCGCAAGCCGCCCTTTGAACGGCTCGCCGGTAGCGTTGAGCTGTGCTTCCGGATACGGCGTGCACCCACTCTGCGCGACGAAAACAAAACGACCGGGCGCACCATCGATTGCCAACGCATCGCCGGTTGCGGTCGCAACAATGCTGAACCCCTGATCCGCGGTATCGACGGTCCACTCGGCACCATCATTGGGCGCATCGACGATGCCGAGCGTGCGCTGTGCGGTGATCGCCGCCTCGATCGCATCCCCGGTTCCGTCGATCGCGTCGCCGGCGTCATTGAGCCCATCGGCCACCGGCAGCGCGGGATTGACCAGCGCGATCACATCGCCCCCACCTCCGACACTCGCCCCCACCGCGTCGACCAGATCACCCAGCGCATCGGCTGCCGTCTGATTGGGCGAGGTCATCGCCAGAAAGCGCTGATCCGGCGTGTAGAACAGGTAGCGCCCGAGCGCCGTCGGCTTCATGAAAAACGGGGTTCCGGTATCGGCCAGACGCACGGTACCCCCCGCGACCGCGAGGAAACGGCCACTGCGCAGCTCGCGCACCGCAAAACAACCGTTGGCCATGGCATAACGGTCGCCGGCCGACATGTCGGACACGGGCACTTCGGGTGCACGGCTGCCACCGCAGGCCCCTAGCAGCAGAGTCGCGGCAACGGCCACGACTCCGACCGAAAAAAGAACGGACCGCGCGATACGGATTGAACTCATGGCAGATGGCATGCGACCGGAATACCGCAGGAACGGCACAAATAGCCGTCACCTGCCAGGTCAGTATCGACATCAGGCGTGCGCGACACCAGGATGTCGATTTACCACTTGACCATCGCAGGCTTGCGGTATCCGCTACCGGCGCACGCGCCAGAACCACCGTCGGATGAACCGACGCGACTGCCGGCCCAGACGCCGTTGCCAGATTCATCGCGCGCCGCAGCCCTGTCTTGCCGGCCACGCGCGCGCCACATTCCTCAGAAATCGACCGACAGCGACACCGTGAACGTCCGCGGCGGCGCCAGCACGAGGTAGTTGGCACCCGGGAATCCGCCGGTCGAAGCCCAGTAATCGCGGTCTGCGAGATTGTCGAGCCGCGCGCGCACCGTGGTGTCGAGTGCGCCGATGCGCCGGGTGTGGCGCACGCCCATGTCGATGCGCGTCCAGGATGGCAGATGCAGGCGGTTGTCTTCTGCCGCGGCCTGCTCGCCGGTGTACACGATTCGGCTTTCCAGCGTCAGGCCCGTCACCATCGGCAAATCCCATTCGGCGCCGAGATTGGCCTGCCACTCTGGCACCCCGATCGGCGTATTGCCATCGTTTGCGCCCCCTTCGGTCCGGGTCAGCTTGGCATCCAGCCAGGTCGCGCCACCCAAGACCCGCACACCGGGCAGCGGCTCGCCAAAGGCGGTGAGTTCCACGCCGACGTGGCGCTGCTCACCGTCGAGATTGACGCGGCGCCCGTCGAAGCGGGTGCTCGGTTGCGCAGTGCGGAACAGTGCTGCCGTCAGGCCCAGCGTGCCGCCATCGTATTTGGCGCCGATTTCGTACTGCTTGGACCTGAACGGTTCGAACACCTCGCCGGCATTTTCCACCGGCTGTCCATCGATCGTCGCCGGGACGGTTTCGCCCTGCGCGAGGCTCTCGATGTAATTGGCATAGAGCGAAACCGCTGCCGATGGCTTGCCCACGATGGCGAAGACCGGGGTCACCGTACTCTCATCGTAGGCGGAGGTCTCCTCGCCCGTATTGAAGTCGTACCCGTACTGCTCGATCGTCTGGTGACGCGCCCCCAGAGTGACCAGTACGCGGCGATCGAGCAGCGCCAGCGTATCGGCCAGGGCAACGCTGGCAGTCCTGGTCAAGGCCGTGGTCCGCGGCGCCCGCAGGTCGCCGCCGGCAAACACCGGCCCCGAGGACGGTTCGACCGGCTGTGGCTCGTACAAATCGTTGGCGAACGGCGTCAGGTAGAACGCAAAGGCGTTCTTCGAATCCAGCCTCAGCACCGAGGCGGACAGGGTCAGGCGATGCCCGACCGCACCGGTTTCGAATTCGGTCCGCAGTCCGATTTCGCTGGTCGTGACGCGATCCTCACGGGTATTGTCGAAACGGTTCGACGAGGTCTGCCCGTCGGCGTCGGACCGCGGATTGGCCAGCACATTGGACTCCTCGCCGTTGCGCAGACCGGTCGCAGCCCAGATTCGCGTGGTAGCCCCGAGGTCGAACTCGCCGCGCAGGGTACCGAACAGATCCTCCTCGGTGCTGAACGTCCACGGCTGCGCAAAATTCCCCGAAGCATCCGGGGGCCGGGGAATCCCGTCGCCGGGCGTTACGCTCGGGCGCGGCGCATCGAGCCGGTAGTCCTGCCAGCCCAGATCGGCCGACAGGCGCAGACGCTCGCCGCGATAATCCGTGCCAATGGCGACGACACCAAGCTCCCGGTCTTCGCCCGCGATCGCGGTTTCGCCGTCGCGGCGCACGGCGTTGACACGCAGGCCGTATGCACCATCGCGACCGAAACGGCGTGCCACATCCGCGGCGGCATAGCGCTGGGCCGCGTTTTCATACCCCAGCGTCACGCGATTCAACCCTTCATCCGGTGCGCGCTTGGGGACGAGATTGATCAACCCCCCGATGCCGGACCCCCCGGGCGCGGCCCCGTTGAGAAAGCTGTTCGCACCGCGAAACACCTCGACGCGTTCGAGAAACTCCGCGGCGGTGTACTGGCGCGGCAACACGCCGTACAAGCCGTTGTAGGCCATGTCGTCGGAGAACACGGGAAAGCCGCGGATGAAATACAGCTCCTGGAAATTGCCGAAGCCGCGTGCGACGCGCACGGCCGGGTCGTTCTGCACCACGTCGGCCATGCTGCGCGCCTGCTGGTTCTTGATCAGCTCGGCCGTATAGCTCGTGCTGTTGAACGGGGTGTCCATCATGTCCAGGTTGCCGAACAAGCCGACACGCCCGCCGGTGGCGACTTGCCCGCCGGCAAAGGGCTGCGGCAATTCCACCTGGGAGCCATCGGCCTTGACCTCGATGTCCGCGAGCCGGACGACCTCGCGCGCCGCGGACGCAGCGGTGCCACCCGCAGGGTCCGGTGTGGCTTCCGGTGCAGTGGCCCAGGTGGTGGGGATCGACAACAAGGCGGCGACGGCCGCCAGAATGGATTGGCGCATGGATCGGGTCGACAGGCGGGAATCACGGTATGCAATAGATAATCATTGTCATTTTTATAATGAATGGCGTCAACCCGTCGGCACAGAGCATCCTTTTATCCGCATGGACGGATATACTGAGCCCCATCGCGTGCCGGCCGGCACGCCCCCTTCTCTTACCGACCGGGATACCGCATGAACGCCGTCGTCAAACCCGCCAGCGCGACCGATTTCAAGGTCCGCGACCTGTCCTTGGCCGAGCTCGGCCGTCACCGCATCCGCATGGCCGAAGAAGAAATGCCGGGGCTGATGCGCATCCGCGCCAAGTACGCACCGCTGCAGCCGCTCAAGGGTGTGCGCATCACCGGCTCGCTGCACATGACCAAAGAAACCGCGGTGTTGATCGAAACGCTGGTCGCACTCGGCGCTTCGGTGCGCTGGGCGTCCTGCAATATTTTCTCGACGCAGGATGATGCGGCCGCCGCTATCGCAGCCGCCGGCATCCCGGTATTCGCCTGGAAAGGGGAAACCCTGGAGGAATATTGGGATTGCACGCTCGACGCCATCACCCACCCCGGCATGAAAGGCCCGGAACTGGTCGTCGACGATGGCGGCGATGTGACCCTGCTGATCCACAAGGGCGTGGAGATGGAAAACGGTGACGGCTGGGTCGATACGCCTTCGAGCAATCCCGAGGAGCAGGTCATCAAAAACCTGCTCAAGCGCACCAGGACCGAACGCCCCGGCTTCTGGAAGCGGGTTGCCGCCGAATGGCGCGGCGTCTCGGAGGAAACCACCACCGGCGTGCACCGCCTCTACCAGATGATGGAAGCCGGCAAGCTTCTGGTGCCGGCGATCAACGTCAACGATTCGGTCACCAAGAGCAAGTTCGACAACCTCTACGGCTGCCGCGAATCGCTCGCCGACGGCATCAAGCGCGCGACCGACCTGATGATCGCCGGCAAAGTCGCCGTAGTCTGCGGCTATGGCGACGTCGGCAAGGGCTCGGCCCACTCGCTGCGCGGTTTTGGCGCGCGCGTGATCGTCACCGAGATCGACCCCATCAACGCGCTACAGGCGGCGATGGAAGGTTTCCAGGTCACGACCGTGGAAGACACGCTGGGCACGGCCGACATCTACGTCACCGCCACCGGCAACCGCGATGTCATCACGCTCGAGCACATGCGGGCCATGAAAAACAACGCGCTGGTCTGCAACATCGGCCACTTCGACAACGAAATCCAGATGGGCCGGCTCAATGCCGAAGTCGCCGCCGGACGCGCGATACGCGAGACGATCAAGCCCCAGGTGGACCGCTATACCTTCAAGGACACGGGCCGCTCGATCTACGTGCTCGCCGAGGGCCGGCTGGTCAATCTGGGCTGCGCGCATGGCCATCCGAGCTTTGTGATGAGCAACTCGTTCTCGAACCAGACACTCGCCCAGATCGATCTTTGGCAGAACCGGGACCGATACCAGAAAACCGTCTACCGCCTGCCCAAGAAACTCGACGAGGAAGTCGCGCGCCTGCATCTGGAACAAATCGGCGTGAAGCTGACCGCGCTGACTCCCGAGCAGGCGGCCTATCTGGGTGTACCGATCGAGGGGCCGTATAAGCCCGAGCATTATCGCTATTAGTACGAAGGGACTTTCGGCAACAGGCCGCGTCAGCGGTGTCGTGCGCGCATGAGTGCATCGTCGATCCATTTCTCCTTCGAACTGTTTCCGCCGCGCACGCCCGCGGGTGCGGAGAAACTGCCGGCGGTCGTCTCCCGGCTGGCGGCAGTGGGGCCCGCCTTTTTCTCGGTCACCTATGGCGCCGGTGGCTCCGACCAAGAGGGCACCTACGAGACGGTGATGCGCATCGCCGAAGACACCGGCATCGAAACGGCGCCGCACTTAACCTGCATCGGATCGACCCGCGCGAAGATTGCCGCACTGCTACAGCGCTATCGCGACAGCGGCATCCGCCGCATCGTCGCGCTGCGCGGCGACCTGCCGGCCACCGCGGCGAGCGCCGCCGCGCCCGGCGAATTCCGCTACGCAAGTGAGCTGGTGCGCTTCATCCGCGAGACCCACGGCCAGCACTTCCGGCTCGAGGTCGCCGCGTATCCGGAGATGCACCCGCAGGCACCCAATCCGGACACCGATTTCGAAAACTTCCGGCGCAAGGTCGAAGCCGGCGCCGACGGCGCGGTGACGCAATACTTCTACGCAGCCGAGGCCTACTTCGACTTCATGGAGCGCTGTGCCCGCGCCGGTATCACGATTCCGGTCGTCCCCGGGATCATGCCGATCACCAACTTCGCGCAGCTGACGCGTTTTTCCGCCGCCTGTGGCGCGGACATCCCGCGCTGGATCCGCCTGCGCCTGGAGCAGTACCAAGACGACAAACAGGCCCTGCTCGACTTTGGCCTCGAGGTCGTCACGCGCCTGTGCCGTACCCTGCTCGATGAAGGCGCGCCGGGACTGCATTTCTATACCCTCAATCAGGCCGAACCGACGCTGCGGCTATGGAAACATCTCGGCCTGCCGGTGCGCTGATCCGCCGTCCGGCCATGCACGACCCGAGCGTCTTTGCGCCCGTGTTCTCGCTCGAACGCCGATGAACACCGCCCCTCCACGCCAGCCGCCCAGTCTCGGAGTGCCTGCACACAAGTCGCTGCCCGCGCTGTACGGATCACCCCGCCGCCAAACTCCCCCCGCTCCCTCACCGCGCCGGCGCAGACTCTCCGTACTGGACTGGATTGTGCGCCTGCTCCTGGGGCTGTTCGCGCTGATCGTGCTCACCGTGCTTGCGCTGCGCTGGCTGCCGGTGCCGACCACCGCGTTCATGCTGCAAAGCCCGGTCACGCCGGTGCGCTACACCTGGGTACCCGCCAGCCGCATTGCCGACAGCATGCGGGCCGCGGTCATCGCCGCAGAAGACCAGAAGTTTTTCGAACACCGGGGATTCGACTTCGAGGCGATTGAAAAAGCCATCGACCACAACCGCCAACGCCGCCAGCGCCGCGGCGCCTCGACGATCAGCCAGCAAACCGCGAAAAACCTCTTTCTGTGGCCCGGCGGCGGCTATTTCCGCAAAGGCCTCGAAGCCGGGCTGACCGTGCTGATCGAAACACTGTGGCCGAAGGAGCGCATCCTCGAGGTTTATCTGAACATCGCCGAGTTCGGCCCCGGTATCTATGGGGTCGAAGCGGCTGCGCAGACCTTCTTCGGCAAACCCGCGTCCCGGCTCACGGCGCTGGAATCCGCGCGCCTGGCGGCGGTCCTGCCCAGCCCGCGCCGCTGGAGTGCACGCCAGCCCGGACCGTATGTGCAGGCGCGCAGCGCCTGGATCCTGCGGCAGATGGGGTACGGCCCGCGCCACGACCCCGAGCCAGAACCCCCGGCCGAGCCGGATCAGAACGACGAGTCCGGGACCGCCGCCCCCCTGACAACCGATACGCCACCGGCGGCACCGGAAGATGCCGGCATGATGGAAACCGACCCGGCACATGAGCGCGCAGTGCCGGCCCGTGATCCAACCCGTGATGCCGATCCGCAACCGCTGGCAGCAGAGACCGCCTCCACAGCCGAGCAACCCGCCGACAGACCAACGACGGATAACCCGCCGCCTTGAGTCTGGGCTGAGCCCGGCTATTCCCGCAAACGCATGAGCGGCGGATCCGCCCCTTCGGAAGTCGCCCACAGGTGTCCCTGGGCATCGACGGCGAGAGCCTCATACAGTCGTTTGTCCCGCGGCAGCGGCACCACCGCATCCGGCGCTTGCTGCAAGACATCGGCCCAGGGTCGCTGCGGACCGGTGCGAAACCGCAGCACACGGTGATAGGTCAGCACGTACAGCGCACGATGGATGGGATCGAAGTCCATCGCCGTCACGGTATCGCGGTAATACCAGGCCGAAAGCGTCTCCGCCGGCACCGCCGGCGAGGGCGGCACGGCCGGGAGCTCACCGACGATGCGCGCGACCTGTTGCTCCGGCCCCTCCAGCGCCAGCGCGTACAGGCGCGCCGGCGGCGGCCGCTTTTCGAACAGCAAGAGTTGCCCGTTCTCGACATCGACCATCAAGGCCTCGACATCACGCGGGCCATCGGGATAGGTAAACCGCAGAACCTTGCGCGGCCGCACGCTGGACTGATCGACTTGCGGCTCCTCGACCAACCATACCCGCACTTCGCGCCGCCAGGCGAGGTTGTCGCCGGTATCGGCGAGCGCCAGCATCGGCACCCCGTGCCAGTCGAAACTGGCCAGATCCTCCCAGTCCTCCAGATCCGCCTCGACACGCACACGTCCGCGCAAACGCCCCCTGGAGTCGAAGGCGTACAGCTCCGGCCGATGCCCGCTGTCGTTGTGAACCCAGAACAGGCCGGGATGACGGCGCGAGCATGCCAGCCCGGAGACCTCGCTCAAGCCCTCTGCCTTGAGCAAACCCTGCACTGCCCAAGGTCCTGGGGGCATCGCCACGGCCCCCTGCATCAGCCCCGCTGCGAGCAGCGCGCATCGGATCGCCAGCCGTGAGCACTGATTGAACAATTTTTCTTACCTCGTCCGGGAACTGACGCGAACAATAGCGCCTAAACGTCGATTTGAAAAAGAAAACATTGCCGTTACCCACAACGCCTGTGGATAACTGTGTGCACAGCCATCCGGATAGTTGCCGCAAATGCCCGCAGCGGCTCACTTTCTGCGCTGCGGCCGGTTTTTGTACATCTTCATTTTTAATAATTTATTCAAATGTTTGCATGAAAATTACGGCATTTTTACGGCAAAACCTCGCAAGTTCGCGGCCCGGCCCGGCGTCGCGGCAGTGCTGTGCATAACCACCATGGCGTCAACCCGATATCCGGACATTTGTCAACCTGCGCGCCGCCACACGGTGAACAGAATCGGCGGCTAGACTCCCCGGCATGACGCAAACATCCATCCCCCAGGTCTTGTGCATCTCGGGCCACGATCCCAGCGGCGGCGCCGGGCTGCAGGCCGACATCGAAGCCATCGCCGCGCAGGGTGCGCACGCGCTGGGCGTGATCACCGCGCTGACGGTACAGGACAGCCGCGATGCGCGCCGGGTGCAGCCTATCGCACCCGCACTCATCGGCGAGCAACTTGCGCATCTGCTCGCGGACTGCCGGATCGATGCCATCAAGCTGGGCCTGCTCGGCGATGCCGACCAGGTTCCGCACATCCTGCGCGCGATCGAGCGTGCGCGTGTGCCGGTCGTCGTCGATCCGGTGCTGCGCGCCGGCGGCGGCGGCGCACTGGCGAGCGCGGCCACGGCACGTGCGCTGCTGGAGCAGCTGCTGCCAGTGGCCACGGTGGCCACACCCAATGCCGCCGAAGCCCGCCGTCTCGCGGCCGAAGCCGCGGATCTGGACACCGCCGCGCAGCAACTGCTGGCGCGAGGCTGCGCCCATCTGCTGATCACCGGCGGGGATGAGGATACGGCAGAGGTCGAAAACCGCTGGTACCAGCCCCATCAGCCCCCCTATATCTTCCGCTGGCCGCGGCTGCCCGGCGGCTTTCACGGCGCCGGCTGCACGCTGGCGGCCGCGCTGGCGGCACGACTGGCGTTCGGAGAACACATCGCCGTGGCCCTGGACACAGCCCAGCGCTATGTCCAGGGCTGTCTGGAACGGGCCCTGCGCATCGGCGGCGGCCGTCCTATCCCCAACCGCGTCGCACGCACGGCACAGCGATGACGACACTGCGCGGTTTGTATGCCATCACCTCACAAGATCTCGTCGCCGACGAGGTCCGCCTGCTGCAGGCCGCACGGGCGGCCCTGTCCGGCGGTGCGGTCTTGCTGCAATACCGCGACAAATGGAATCCACCCGCGCGCCGAGAACGCCTCGCCGCTGCGCTCGTCGCGCTGTGCCGCACGCACGGAGTACCGCTGATTATCAACGACGACATCGACCTCGCCGAGCGCTGTGGCGCCTATGGCGTGCATCTGGGTGCCGCCGATGGCGACATCGCCGCTGCGCGCGCACGGCTCGGCCCCGATGCGATCATCGGCGCCACCTGCGGCAATGCGCTGGAACGCGCCCGGCATGCGGTGGCCGCGGGCGCGAGCTACGTCGCCTTCGGCCGTTTTTTCGCCTCGCGCACCAAGCCCGACGCACCACCGGCGGAGCTGGCGACGTTGCGCGCCGCGCGCGCAACCCTGGCCGTGCCGATCTGTGCGATCGGCGGCATCACACCGGACAATGCCGCGCAGGTCATCGCCGCCGGCGCTGATCTCGTGGCCGCCGTCGAAGGAATTTTCGGCGCACCGGACATCGACACCGCCGCACGGCGTTATGCCCAGTGTTTCGTACATGCCGGGCCTTGACGAAGGCATCCCGTACAATGCGCCCTTGCCTTCGGCCTTGTGCTCCGATGCGGCGTCATGAACCGATCCGTACGCTCTCACCCTGCCCCCACCACCGCAGTCCGACCACGCCACGCGCACGTGCGCGTGCGCAAACAAAAGCCCTGTGTTGACGCCGCCTCCCACCGAGTCCGCCAATGAACACACGCTCCGAAGCCTTGTTCGCACGCGCGCAGAACGCGATTCCGGGCGGCCCACGGACGCGCTTGCGCGTCCGCAAACAAAAGCCCTGTGTTGACGCCGCCTCCCACCGAGCCCGCCAATGAACACACGCTCCGAAGCCTTGTTCGCACGCGCGCAGAACGCGATTCCGGGCGGCCCACGGACGCGCTTGCGCGTCCGCAAACAAAAGCCCTGTGTTGACGCCGCCTCCAACCAAGCCCCCAAAGAACACACGCTCCGAAGCCTTGTTCGCACGCGCGCAGAACGCGATTCCGGGCGGCGTCAACTCGCCCGTACGCGCGTTTCGCGCGGTCGGTGGCACCCCGCGTTTCATCGCTGCGGCGAGCGGTGCCTGGCTCACCGACGCCGACGGGCGGCGGTATATCGACTACGTCGGCTCCTGGGGCCCGATGATTCTCGGCCACGGGCACCCAGCGGTGGTCGCGGCAATCCAGGCGCAGGCGCAAATCGGTGTGTCCTATGGCGCGCCGACCGAACTCGAGGTCGAGATGGCCGAGCTGTTGTGCGCACGCGTGCCGGGGATGGAGATGGTGCGCATGTGCAACAGCGGAACCGAGGCAACGATGTCCGCGCTGCGCCTGGCACGTGGTCATACTGGACGCGACGGCATCATCAAGTTCGAGGGCTGCTACCACGGCCATGGTGACGCGCTGCTGGTCAAGGCCGGTTCGGGCTTGCTGACGTTCGGAGTCCCGACGTCGCCGGGCGTGCCGGCGGACATGGCCCGGCACACGCTGATCGCCCAGTACAACGATCTCGACTCGGTGCAGCGTTTGTTCGAGGCGCACCCGCAGGGCATCGCCGCAGTCATCGTCGAGCCGGTGGCCGGCAACATGAACTGCGTCTTGCCGGCGCCGGGCTTTCTCGAAGGTCTACGCCAGTTGTGCGATCGATATGGCGCGGTGCTGATCTTCGATGAGGTCATGACCGGCTTTCGCGTCGGCCCACGCGGTGCCTCCGGGCGCTATGGCGTGACACCGGATCTGACCACGTTGGGGAAAATCATCGGCGGCGGCTTGCCGGTAGGAGCTTTCGGCGGCCGTCGCGCAATCATGTCGCAGCTCGCTCCGACGGGCCCGGTTTACCAGGCCGGCACCTTGTCGGGCAATCCGCTGGCGATGGCCGCAGGACTCGCCGTGCTGCGCCAGCTCGACGACGAGGCGCTGTACGCGCGCCTTGAGCAGACCACCGCCGAGCTGCTCGCCGGCTTGCGCCGCGCGGCCGCACGCGCCGGCGTGCCACTGGCGACGACCCAGGCCGGCAGCATGTTCGGGCTGTACTTCACCGACGGCGAGCCGCCGCGCCGCTTCACCGAGGTCATGGCCTGCGACGCCAACGCCTTCAAACGCTTCTTTCATGCGATGCTCGAACGCGGCATCTATCTGGCGCCGTCGGCATACGAGGCCGGCTTCGTCTCGGCCGCGCATGGCGCAGATGAAATCCGGCGCACGCTGGAGGCCGCCGACGCAGCCTTTGCCGCACTGGCCTGCGCGGCATGATCGCAGCGCTGCAGCAATCCCTGGCGTGGATCCACCTGCACCCGCACTGGGCGCTGCTGTTGTTGCTGCTCGCCGCACTGCTCGATTCGGTTTTCCTGATCGGGGCCTTCGTCCCCGCCGGCGTTGCCCTGTTCGCGGCCGGCGCGCTCGTCGCACTCGGCTCGTTGGAGTTGTGGGAGGCGATTCTGGCCGCGGCGCTGGGCGCGATCGCCGGCGATGTGTTTTCCTTCTGGCTCGGCCGTCGCTACGGCGAGCGCCTCTTCGCCTGGCGACCGCTGCGCCGCCACCCGGAACTGGTGCTCAACGGCCGCCGTTTCTTTCAGCGCCATGGCGCCTGGAGTGTCGCCCTGGCGCGCTTTCTCGGTCCGATGCGCGCCATCGTACCGGCGCTGGCCGGCGCCTCCGGTCTGCGCACCCCGGCCTTCCTGCTGGCCGACATCGGCTCGGCAACCGCATGGGCGTTCGCCTTCGTCCTGCCTGGCGTTGCTTTCGGGGCCTCGCTCGGTCTCGCCGCGGAGGTCGCCGGGCGCCTGGCGTTGCTGCTGCTCGGTGTCATCATCGCCCTGATTCTCACGGTCTGGATCACGCTGCTGATCGGCCGTGCGGCACAGCGCCACGCCAGCGCCTGGATCGGTGCATGGCTGGACTGGAGCCAGCGGCACCGCCGGCTCGGCAAATTCGGACCTGCACTCGCCGATCCGGCGCAGCCGGAAACCCCGGCGCTGGCCCTGCTGGCCGTCCTGCTGCTGCTGATCAGCGGCATCGGACTCTGGCTGTGGGCCGGCACGGCGCTGCATACCTACCCGTGGGCCTTCGACGCCGCAGTGTTCCAGTCGATGCGCGATCTGCACAGCCCGTGGGGATGGGCGCTGGCACAACGGCTCGACCAGATCGGGCAGTGGATCGTCTATGGTCCAGTCGCGCTGGTGACCTTCGCCGGCCTCCTCGGCCTGCGCCAGAAGCGGGCCGCCGCGCACTGGGCCGCGGCGATCTGTTTTGGCGCCGCGCTGTCGGTCGGATTGCATGCCGTACCCACACTGCCGCCACCCCACGTGTATTTCGGCACGCCGGCGCCGTCCGCGCAGCACACACGCGACCTGGTGCTGGTCACGGTGATTTATTCGTTTCTGCCGGTCTTGCTGGCCACCGGCCGTAGCGCACTGCTGCGCCGGCTGCTCTACGCCAGTGCGATGAGCATCATCCTGCTGGTCGTGCTCGCACGCCTTTATACCGGCACCCAATGGGCCAGCATTGCTTTGTTCTCGGTCCTGGTCGGCGCCGTGTGGTCGGCCATGCTGGGGCTCGGTTACCGCCGCCATCAGCCGCAGCGGCTGCCGGTGCGTCGGGTGCTTGCGCCGAGTCTGATCGCTTTCATCGCCAGCGTCGCCTTTGCGTGGGCGACGCCCCATGCCGTTGCGCCGAACCCACCGCTGACCGTGCATCGGGTCGGTGCCGCCGAGTGGATGGCAACGGCCTGGCAAGAGCTGCCGCGGCATCGCATCGACATTGCCGGCCGCAACCAGCAGGCACTCACCCTGCAATGGGCCGCCGATCTTACGCACATCAAAGCCGCCCTCGCAGCCACCGGTTGGGAACCGCCGCCCCCACTGTCCGGCAGTGCGGCCCTGCGCTGGCTCGGCCGTTCTCTGCCGATCGCAGAACTGCCGATCCTGCCGCAAGTCCATGCCGGCCATCATCCCGTGCTGAGCCTGCGCCGTATCGTCGATGAGGAACAGGCCGAGCTGATCCGGTTATGGCCATCGACGCTCGCACTCGACGACGGCCGCCCGATCTGGCTGGGTACGATCACACGCATCCAGGCGCGCACGATGTACCGCGTGCTGCGCTATCCGGCCACGACTTTGCTTGCGGTGGATCCGGCTGTGGCGCTGGCCGACGTCGCCGGCCTGCAGATCGCGCCGCGCCCGAACGTCTGGCTGTTATCCTTCGCCGATACTTCCGATGCGACCGCGGCGGCCCCTCCCGGTCGGCTCCAGACCCCAACCCATGACTGACAGCGGCTTCATCAGCAGACTGCGCGCGCGCCTGAACAAAGGTGATTCCTGGCTCACGCGCGATATCGCCACGTTCTTCAGCAACGAGCGTCTGAACGATTCCGCCTTCGATGAACTCGAAACACGCTTGCTGACGGCCGATGCCGGCGTGGAAGCAACCGAATGGCTGATGCAGCGCCTGCGCAGCGAAGCCAGCGCCGGTCGGGTGCGCACGCCGGCGCAACTGCGCGCCGCGTTGCGGCGGGCCCTGGTGGAACTGCTGGCCCCGGTGGCCCAGCCGTTGCGTATCCCCGATTTCATCCGTCCGTACATCTTGTTCGTGGTCGGCGTCAATGGCGTCGGCAAGACCACGACGATCGGCAAGCTCGCGCTGCGCCTCAAACGCGATGGCAAGAGCGTGTTGCTGGCCGCCGGCGACACCTTTCGCGCCGCCGCGACCGAACAGCTGCGCGCCTGGTCCGAGCGCGCCGGTGTCCCGATCCTGGCGCAGGGAGAAGGCGCCGATGCGGCGAGCGTGATCTACGATGCAGTCCAGTCGGCCAAGGCGCGCGGTATCGACGTGGTCATCGCCGACACCGCCGGACGGCTGCATACCCAGGCGCACTTGATGGAGGAGCTGCGCAAGATCAAGCGCGTCGTGCAAAAGCACGACTCCTATGCGCCCCACGAGGTGATGCTCGTCGTCGATGCCACCACCGGCGGCAATGCGCTGATGCAAGCCCTGCAGTTTCACGAGGCGATCGGCTTGACCGGCATCACCCTCACCAAGTTGGACGGCACGGCCAAGGGCGGTATCCTGCTCGCGATCGCGCGCCGCATGGCCCTGCCGGTGCGCTTCATCGGCATCGGCGAGGCGGTTGATGATTTACAACCCTTCGACGCCGAGGCGTTCGCAGATGCGTTGATCGGGGAATGACGCCGTGCGAGAGGTAACGCCCATTCGTGCAACATCGGCCGTCCACGGAGACGTGGCTGCCGCCACGGTCCGTCGATACCGGATTTCGCTCCGCCTGTCCTGCAGCCTGCGCGCATGACCGATCTCATCCGCTTCGATCGTGTCAGCTATCGCTATCCGGGTGGGCAGGACGTGCTCGCCGACGTGAGCTTTGCCATCGCCCAGGGCGAGATGGCTTATATCACCGGCCCCAGCGGCGCCGGCAAAACCACTGTGCTGCGCCTGATCGCGGCGCTGTGCCGGGCCACCCGCGGCCAGATCGTGGTCATGGGGCAGAATCTGTCCACCCTCAAACCCCGACATGTACCCGCTTTCCGGCAGCGGTTGGGTCTGGTCTTCCAGAACTTCAACCTGCTCTACGACCGCACGGTGTTCGACAACGTCGCATTGCCGCTGGTGATCCGCGGCTATGCCCATGCCGACATCGGCCGGCGTGTGCGCGCGGCGCTGGATGCAGTCGGCCTGCTCGGCAAGGAAAAAGTGCTACCGCTGACCCTCTCTGGGGGTGAGCAACAACGCGTCGGCATCGCGCGCGCAATCGTCACCAAGCCGGCGCTGATTCTGGCCGACGAACCCACTGGCAATCTCGATCCGGAAATGGCACTGGAGGTGATGCGCGGCTTTGCACGGTTCAATGAAGTCGGCGTGACCGTGCTCGTCGCCACCCATGCGATCGATCTGATCGAAGCCGTGCCCCGCCGCATCATTCATCTCGAACAGGGGCGCATCACCGACAAGCATCCGCTTGCGGCATCGAAGTTGAAAGAGGCAGCCAGCCATGGCCATCGCTGAAGCCGGTCTTGAGCGCCCCAACTGGCTTGCGCGCTGGACGCAGGAACATCTGCGCGTCTTGTTCTTCTCGCTCGGCAAGCTCGCACGGGCGCCCATGGCCGCGGCCTTGACCGCGCTGGTCATCGGCATCGCCCTGGCGCTGCCAGCCGGCCTGTTTGTCGCCGTACGCAATCTATCGACGGTTGGGTATTCCTGGCAGGAATCGCTGCAGATCTCGCTGTTTCTCAAGGACAGCGTCAGCGACGAGCGCGGCAAGGCCCTGGCCCGCGAGATCGGCGCCGAAACCGGCGTCGCCCGCGCCACCTACATCTCCCGTGAACAAGCGTTGGCGGAATTCCGCGAGCTGTCCGGTTTCGGTGAGGCATTGGACCTGCTCAAGGACAACCCGCTGCCGCCGGTGATCGCTGTCACACCGGCGCGCGGCCAGACCAAGGCCGAGGTGCGCAGCCTGCTCGCCCGGCTGTCGCAGCGGCCCGAGGTCGATCTCGCCAAGCTCGACCAACAGTGGCTGGAGCGACTGTATGCCGTGCTGTCGATCGCCGAGCACGCCGTCGGAATCATCGCGCTGCTGCTCGGGCTCGCGGTCATGGTCATCATCGGCAATACCATCCGCCTCGACATCGAGGCGCGCCGCGAAGAAATCGAGGTCATGAAGCTGATCGGCGCGCCGCACAGTTTCGTGCGCCGACCCTTCCTCTACAGCGGGGTCTGGTTCGGACTCGGGGGTGGGCTGCTGGCCTGGGGTCTGGTGGCCCTGGCCACACATCTGCTCGACGCCCCGACCGCCCAGCTCGCGGCGCTGTACGACAGCACCTACCGGATCGCCGGCCTGAGCCTGAGCGATGGGCTGGCACTGGTCGCCGCCGGAATCGTCCTCGGCTGGTCCGGCGCTTTTGCCACCGTCACCCACCGCCTCGCCCAGATCGAGCCCCGCTAGTGATGATATCTTTATAAATCATATAGTTGGAAATGAATTCCGAACTTTTTGCGGGATTAGCACTCAATGCGTGCGAGTGCTAACATCAGCCGCATGGGAGAACAACCGATGACCACCGCTCTGACGCTGCGCCAACCGACGGCGCTGGTTCCGGTTGCCGGCAGCCTTGATGCGTACATCGCATACGTCAACCAGATTCCGGCGCTGGACGCCGATACCGAAAAGCACCTGGCAGAAAAGCTGCGCGACGAGAACGATCTCGCCGCCGCGCAGCAGCTCGTGCTGTCCAACCTGCGCCATGTCGTCCATATTGCCCGTAGCTATCTCGGCTATGGTCTGCCGCTGGCCGATCTGATTCAGGAGGGCAACATCGGGCTGATGAAGGCGGTCAAGCGCTTCGATCCAGCGATCGGGGTGCGCCTGATTTCCTTCGCCGTACACTGGATCAAGGCCGAGATCCACGAGTTCATCCTCAGGAACTGGCGCATCGTCAAGATTGCGACGACCAAGGCCCAGCGCAAGCTGTTCTTCAACCTGCGCTCCGCCAAACGCGAACTGGGCTGGCTCAACCAGGAGCAGGCCGAGGCCATCGCGGCCGATCTCAAGGTCAAGCCCGAAGAAGTCCTGCAAATGGAAGCCCGTCTGGGCGGCGGCGACGTGTCCTTCAGTGCACTTCCCACCGACGGCGAGGACGGCTATGTCCCCGAGGACTATCTCGCCGACAGCCACGACGCGATCGCCGAGATCGAGGACGCCGAATGGCAGGCAGAGCGCGAGGCGCGTATGCGCACGGCGCTGGCCACGCTCGATCCCCGTGCGCGCGACATCGTCCAGCGCCGCTGGCTCACCGAAGGCGAGAAAGCCGGGCTGCAGGAACTCGCCGACGAGTACGGGGTGTCTGCAGAGCGCATCCGCCAGATCGAAGCCGCGGCAATGAAAAAACTGCGCAAGGCGATCGAGGGCTGAGCGCCTGATTTTTTCTGCAAATGCTCGGGCCAGGGAAGGCCAAGATCGGCTATGCGCTGCGCGTATCAGAGCAGACCAACGACCACGTAGTGATCGACGAGCAGCAGCGTAAAAATCCCCATCAGATAGACGATCGAGTAACCGAACGTACGCATCGGCAAACCCGGAACGGGGCGCCATTTCAGGCGCACGGCATAGCCCAGGAAAATGCCGCCGAGCACCAGCGCACCCACCAGATACAGCCAGCCCGACATCCCGGTGGCAAACGGCAGTAAGGTCACCGCCACCAGCAGAATCGTGTACAGCAGCACCTGGGTGCGGGTGAACTCGATGCCGTGGGTCACCGGCAACATCGGGATGTCAGCCTTGGCGTAGTCGTCGCAGCGGTCGATGGCCAGGGCCCAGAAATGCGGCGGAGTCCAGACGAAAATGATTGCGAACAAAACCAGCGCATGGGCGTGTACCTCACCGGTTGCTGCCGCCCAGCCCAGCACCGGCGGCGCAGCACCGGCGGCGCCGCCGATGACGATGTTCTGCGGCGTCGCCCGTTTGAGATATAGGGTGTAAACCCCGGCATAGCCGATCAGCGTCAGCTGCGTCAGCACCGCGGTCAGCGGATTGACCAGAAACCACAGAATCGCAAAGCCCGCCAGGCCGATGACCGTGGCGAACGCGATGGACTCCGTCATCGTCAGCCGACCAGTGACCAGCGGACGCCCACAGGTGCGCGCCATCCGCGCATCGATGTTGCGGTCGATGATCTGGTTGACCGCAGCGGCCGAGGCCGCCTGCAGCGCGATGCCGAGCGTGCCCCAGACCAGCGCGGACAGCGGCGGCAGCCCCGGCACGGCCAGAAACATGCCGACGACGGCCGTGAACACGATCAGCATGACCACCCGCGGCTTGCACAGCTCGTAGTACTCCTGCGCCCGCATGCGCAGACCCATCGTGCGCAGACCCTCCGCGACGACCGCCATCTCAGGTGCGCCTCCAGACCGCGTGGTTGAGTACCACCAATGTGGCCAATAGTAACGCCGCGCCGGCATTGTGGGCGGCGGCGACCAGTAGCGGGAACTGGAACACAACGACACTGATTCCGATCGCGACCTGCAGGCCCAGCGCCGCGATGACGGCAATCCCAAAACTCCGCCAGCGGCCCTGCTGCGCGCGCAGCAGGCACAAACCCAGTCCGGTGAGCAACACGGTCACCACCAGCGCGCCGACACGGTGGAAATGATGGATCGTGACCCGCGCGCGGGCATCGAGGATGCCGTACTCGTAATTGATGCCCAGACCGTGCCACAGGGTAAAGGCGGTCTTGACATCGGTTGGCGGCCAGAATGAGCCATGACAGGTCGGAAAATCGGGACAGGCGAGCGCGGCGTAGTTGGTGCTGGTCCAGCCGCCGAGAAAGATCTGGACGATGACGGCGATCAGCGCAACTGCGGCGAATCCGCGCAGCCACCGCGGCGCCCGATCGACCGCATGCGCCGCGCAAACGCCGTTGCCCCCCCGCTGCAGCTCGACGGCCAGATGCCGTTCGCTGCGATACTCACGCGAGACGTGAACCGGCGCCGATGGGCGCGACGACAGATACAGCCACAACAGCAGGGCCAGCGTCGTCATGCCGCCGAGCAGATGCGCCGTGACCACGAGCGGCTTGAGCTGCCAGGTCACGGTCCACATCCCGAGTATGCCCTGGAACACTACCAGCGCCACCAGCACCCAAGGCAATACGCGCGGCGCGCCGGCCTCGCGCAAGCGCCGCGACATCAGCGCCAGGGCGATGATCAGCACGCCCAGCGACGATGCGAGGTAGCGGTGGATCATCTCCTTCCACGCCTTGGGTGCCTCGACCGGGCGCTGCGGGAATCGCGCCTCCGCCTTGGCGATCTCATGCTCGGTATCCGGCACCGTCAGATGCCCATAACAACCGGGCCAGTCCGGACAGCCGAGACCGGCATCGGAAAGACGCACGTATGCGCCAAAAACGACGACGCAAAAACACAAGGCCAGCGTCAGCAGATTGATACGGCGGAACCAGAGCATCGCTAGGAAGATCGCGCGGCGGACAAGAAAAGCGGAGACGGTCCATGACCCGTCTCCGCAAGCGTTCATTTTAGCCCAGCAAGGCGTAGTCCGCGGCGTCGGCGCAACCGTTGCGCCGTGGTTCAGCCGATCTGCGAGAAGCGCAACAGGCGCTTGATATCGCGCAAAATGCCCTTGGACTCGGCATTCCCCGGATACACCATCAGCCAGTTGCCAAGGGGGTCGACCAGATACAGCGCCTGGGGATCATGTCCACCGAAAAACCGCCGGTAATCCTGCGCCGGCGTATCGGCGTAGTACCGCAGGTCCGGATGCTCCGGCGCGAGCACGGCCCTGGCCCGCTCCAGGGCCGCGCCATCCGGCGCGATGTAAACCCGCTGCACGCGCATGCGTTTTTCGTTAAGCAGGGTGCGAATCTGGCGGATCTGATAAAGCTTATCGGCGCACTGCGCATCGCAGTTCTCGGCGCCGAGGTAGATGAAACTCCACTTGCCGTGCAGCGCAGTACCGCCGGCATCCGCGCCGTCTGCGTCGAGCAGGGGCGCTGCCGGCAGCATCCGCGCCGGGACGATAAGCTCCCCGTAATTCGTATATGTCTGCGGCTGCCACTGCGGAAAAACGAAATACAGCAGCACCGCCGCCAGCAGCGGGGCGAAAAACAGCACGGCCAGCAGCAGCAACTGCAGCCGGCCACGACGCAGCACATCGGTCATGTCGGTCGGGGACGAAAGCTGAATTTGACGAAAATCACCAGCAGCACGAGGGTAAAGGCAAACCACTGGGCGGCGTAGGCATAGTGCTTATTCGGCGACAGCTCGGGCGTACCCGTCCAGTCACGCACGAAACCGCCCGGCAGATCAGCGTCCATCAGCAGGATGCCGCTTGCGGTCGACTCGCCGTAGATGCAGCGCAGATCATCGACGGTCGGATACTGCACGATCCGCGGCCACGGACCGCCGGCGCAGTTATCGGTCTGCACCCGCAGACCCGGTTCGGGCGGCGCCCGCCAGTAACCCTTGACCGTGACCTCCCCCTGCGGCACGGGCAAGGCGGGCAGCTGGCTGCGGTCACCACCGGCCGGAATCCAGCCGCGATCGACGACGACGATACCCCCATGCACCAAGATCAACGGCGTCCACACACGATACCCCGGAATGTGATCGTGGCTCTGGTTGTCGAGCAGCAATTGCCGGTCGGCGTCGAAGTGGCCGCGCGCCAGGGCGCGTTCGATCACGCCCGCTTCCGCCCAGCCGCCGGCTGTCAGTTCGCGCGGCGTCTGGCTATCGGCCGCACGGTAACGCGCAAGCAGCTCCGCCTTTTCGAACCCACGCTGGATCTGCCAGATGCCGAGCCCCACCATCGTCCCGCCCAAGACCAGCACGAGGATCACAGCCCACCACCGTGGCCGAAAGATTTTTTGCCCCATCGCTCGTCCCCTTCATCACCCTCTGGCCGCGGCCGTCGGCAATCGAGCGCCGCACCGCCGCCATCGATTTGGCATATGATGCCCGCATTTGCTCTGCCTGTAACGCGGACGTGCTCGTAAAAGCCATCATCATCGGGCTGTTGCTCGCCATCGTGACCTCGCTGCTGACGAGCATGGTTTTCCTGGTGCGCGACCGCAGCGACCAGCGGCGCACACTCACCGGCCTTAAAATCCGCGTCGCCCTGTCGATCACATTGCTGGTTTTCGTCGTGCTCGCCTGGCGCGAAGGCTGGATACAGCCGCACGGCCTGGTCCGAACACCGCCGCCGACGTCATCGCCTGCGCCGTCCCCGGCGCCGTAAAAGCCAAAGGGCGGCTGGTGCCGCCCCTCGCTCTTCAGCCTGCTGCCACGGCCCAGGGTGCCGGTCAGCGAGCAGACCTTCTACAGCCAATAGACGACGATAAACAAGCCGATCCAGACGACATCGACGAAGTGCCAGTACCAGGCCACGCCCTCGAACCCGAAATGGGCATCGGGCTTGAAATGCCCGGCCATCAGGCGCAGCGTGATGACGATCAGCATGATCGTCCCCAGCGTCACGTGCATACCGTGAAAGCCGGTCAACATGAAGAAAGTCGAACCGTAGATTCCCGAATGCAGCGTCAGGTTCAGCTCGGTATACGCATGGATGTACTCCTCCGCCTGGAGGAAGAGGAAGGAGACGCCCAAGGCCACCGTCGCCCACATCCACAGAATGCAAGCCAGACGCTTGTTCTCCTTGAGCGCGTGATGCGCCATCGTAATCGTGAATCCAGAGGTGAGCAGGATGATCGTGTTGAGCAGCGGCACGCCAAACGCCGGGATCGTCTCGAACTCCCCCCCCAGATTGGCCGGACCGTTGGACGGCCACACTGCCTCGAAGCCGGGCCATAGCGTCAGATGGGTCGCGAGCTTGGAGCCCTCGCCCCCCAGCCACGGCAGCGACAGGCTGCGCGCGTAAAACAGTGCGCCGAAGAAGGCCCCGAAGAACATCACCTCGGAGAAAATGAACCAGGACATCCCCCAGCGGTAGGTGCGATCCACCTGTGCGCTGTAGAGCCCGCCCTCGCTTTCACGGGCGATGCCACGGAACCAGCGGAAGATGATGTAGATCGAAAGGGCGACGCCGATCCAGATCGGCAGCGGACCGATGTGCGCGCCTTCGAGATAAGCGCCGACACCGATGATGGTCGCGACCAGACCCACGGTGAGCACGAACGGCCAGGCGCTGGGCGCAGGTACGTAGTAGCGTTGCGTATGAGGGGCGGCAGTGCTCGCCATTTTTCAAGCTCCTTAAGTTCCTCGGTTCTGCTGCATCGCGACGTCGGTCACGTCAAAGAAGGTGTACGACAGCGTGACGCGGTCAACGTAGGCCGGCAGCTCGGGATCGAGCATGAACACAACCGGCATGCGCTTCTCCTCGCCCGCCTTGAACGTCTGATTGTTGAAACAAAAGCACTCGGTCTTGCGCAGATGTTTGGCGGCGTCCCACGGCGCCACCTGCGGAACCGCCTGGGCGACCAGATCGTGCCCTTCAGTATTGGTCGCGTAAAAATTGACCGTATACAACTGCCCGGGGTGCACGTCGATCGATGCCTGCTCGGCGCGGAACTTCCACGGCCGGCCGCCGTTGACCGTGGTCACGAACTCAACGGTCACGGTACGGCTGCGATCGACCTCGACCGTGCCGACGCGGGCTGCGGTCGTCGCCACCTTGCCGTTGATGCCGAACGCATCGCAGAGCATGTTGTACAACGGCACCAAGGCATAACCGAAGCCGAACATGCCGGCGGTGACCAGCACCAATCGCAGCGCATGACGGCGAGGGTTCGAATTCATGGCCTGTGCACCACCGACCAGACGAACCAGCCCAGAATCGCCGCTGCGAGTGCGAGATGCAGCACAAACAACACCAGGTTGCGCCGTCTGCGCTGCCGGTCTTGATCGACGCGGGGCGAATCCATGCGCCTGACGACCTCAGGCCAGCTTGTGCCCATCGAGGGCGTCGGTCTTGTCGTGCACCGCGGTCAGCTCCGCCTCGGTGACCTGCGGCGGATCCTCGAAGGTGTGGTACGGCGCCGGGCTCGGCACGGTCCACTCCAGACCGTGGGCGCCTTCCCATACCCGCGCCGGAAGCCCCTGCTTGCGCCCGAACCAGCCGTAGCAGCAGGCCAGGATGTTGATGATGAAAATGAACTGTGCGGCGAAGAAACCGAATGCACCGATCGAGGAAATCACGTTCCAGTCGGTGAACTGCACCGCGTAATCCGGCACACGGCGCTGCATCCCGGCCAGGCCCGCGAAGTGCTGGGGGAAGAAGGTCAGATTGATGAAGATCGCCGACAGCCAGAAATGGACCTTGCCCCAGAATTCGTTGTACATGCGACCGGTCCACTTCGGGATCCAGTAGTACACGGCCGCGATGATCGAAAACACCGCGCCCGGCACCAGCACGTAATGGAAGTGCGCAACGACAAAATACGTGTCGTGATACTGGAAGTCCACCGGCGTGATGGCAAGCATCAGGCCGGAGAAACCGCCAATCGTGAACAGGAAGACGAAGCCGAGCGCGAACAGCATTGGCGTCTCGAAGGTCATCGACCCCTTCCACATCGTCGCGACCCAGTTGAAGACCTTCACGCCGGTGGGCACCGCAATCAGCATCGTCGCGAACATGAAGAACAGCTCGCCGGCCAGCGGCATGCCGACCGTGAACATGTGGTGTGCCCAGACGATGAAGCTCAAGAACGCGATCGACGCCGTGGCATAGACCATCGAGTCGTAGCCGAACAGGGCCTTGCGCGCAAAGGTCGGGATGATCGTGCTGACGATGCCGAACGCCGGCAGGATCATGATGTACACCTCGGGATGCCCGAAGAACCAGAAGATGTGCTGGAACAGCACCGGATCACCCCCACCGGATGCCGTGAAGAACGAGGTGCCGAAATACTTGTCGGTGAGCAGCATCGTCACCGCGCCGGCGAGCACCGGCATCACCGCGATCAGCAGGTAGGCGGTGATCAGCCAGGTCCAGACGAACAGCGGCATCTTCAGCAGGGTCATGCCCGGCGCGCGCATGTTCAGGATCGTGACGACGACGTTGATCGCGCCGGTGATCGACGAGATACCCATCAGGTGCACGGCGAAGATCAGGAACGGGAAGGCCTCGCCGGTCTGCAGCACCAGCGGCGGATACATGGTCCAGCCGCCGGCCGGCGCGCCGCCGTCCATGAACAGCGTCGACAGCAGCAGGCCGAAGGCGAACGGCAGGATCCAGAAGCCCCAGTTGTTGACACGCGGCAGCGCCAGGTCGGAGCAGCCGATCATCATCGGCACCATCCAGTTGGCGAGGCCGACGAAGGCCGGCATGACGCCACCGAAGATCATCACCAGCGCGTGCATCGTCGTCATCTGGTTGAAGAACTCCGGCTGCACAAACTGCAGTCCGGGCACGAACAGCTCGGCGCGGATCACCAGCGACATCAGGCCGCCGATGAAGAACATCGTGAACGCGAAGAACAGGTACAGCGTTCCGAGATCCTTGTGATTGGTCGTCTTGATCCAGCGCATGATCCCCTTCTCGGGACCGTGATGATCGTCGTGCGCGTGATCGGCGTGGGTGTCGTGGTGAGCCATGGCGGAACTCCGGAAATCTTCTTTGAAGCAGGCTGCTCTTAGCGCTGGGCGGCGACCTGGGCCGGCTGGACGACGCCGCCGCTGTTACCCCAAGAGTTGCGGGTATAGGTGACGACGGCGGCGATGTCGGCGTCGGAGAGCTGCTTGAACGGCGGCATCAGGTTCTTGCCGACGAGCACCTGCTTGATTTGCGCATCGGCCGGGCCTTTGATCACGGGGCTGCCGATCAGCGACGGGAAATTCGGCGGCAGGCCCTGGCCGGTGGCCTGGTGGCAGGCCATGCAATTGGCCTTGTAAACGGCCTCGCCCTGCTTCATCAGCTCGTCCTTGGACAGCGCCTTGGCGGCGGCCGGCGCCGCTTCGGCAGCGGCAAGCTGCTGCGCCGGCGCGGCCGGGGCGGCGGCGGGCGCATCGGCCGGCACGTCGGTGGCGGTCGCGGCCGGAGCAGCGGCGACGGTCTCGCCCTTCTGCTGCGCGAGCCAGCTCTTGTACTCGTCCTCGGTCACGGCCTTGAGCACGATCGGCATGTAGCCATGGTCACGGCCGCAAAGCTCGGCGCAGACGCCGCGGTAGGTGCCCGGCTGATCGATCTTGGTCCAGACCTCGTTGACGTAGCCCGGGATCGCGTCCTTCTTGACCGCGATTTCCGGCACCCACCAGGCGTGGATGACGTCGTTGGACGTGATCAGGAAGCGGATTTTCTTGCCGACCGGCACGACCAGCGGGTTGTCGACGTCGACGAGATAGTTGGGCACCGTGTTGACGTCGACGCCGGAGTTGAGCTGGCGCGCCTTGTTGGATTCGGCCGACAGCGTCGAGAAGAAGCTGACGTTCTCGCCCAGGTAGTCGTAGTGCCACTTCCACTGATAGCCCGTGATCTTGATGCTCATGTCGGAGTTGCGCGTGTCCTCCATCTTGATGAGCGTCGCCGCGGCCGGGACCGCGATCGCGATCAGGATCAGGAATGGAATCGTCGTCCAGATGATCTCGACGGTGGTCGATTCGTGGAAATCCGCCGGCTTGGGGTTCTTGGAGCGGCGATGGAAGATGATCGAGTAGATCATCGCTCCGAAGACGATCACGCCGATGACGACGCAGACCCAGAAGATCGCCATGTGCAGATGGAAGACCTCGCGGCTGATCTCGGTGACCCCCACCGGCACGTTGTACCCGCCACTGGTCTCCGTATATGCCTGCGCGGTCAGTGCGGCCAGCCCCAATCCAGCGCCCGCCGCCCGCTCGGCCAGCCACTTCGCACGCAAACCCCGTCTCGACATCAGCGATCTCCAAAAGACAACCCGTGCGCGGACCCAAGGTCCGCTGCCGCCGGTGCCGGGCACCAGGCAGGCGTCAGCAACTGTTTCAGGCGGGCCGCGAGGCCAGCCCGCTCCTCATCCGTCAGGCAGGCGGCGATACGCACACGCTGCCCGGCACAGCTCAACACCAGGCGCGTCGCATCGTGCCGATGCGCTCCGGGCTCGAGCAGCACACGGGTCAATCCGCGTGTCAGCTCGACGACCGCGGTGGCCCCCGAGCCGACGCGCCCGTATTCGACGCGCAGGACATGCGGAGTGATCACCAGCACTTCGCGATCCGCGTTGCGGCGCACCGACACGTAAACCGCCGCGCCGAGCGCCGCCAGCTCCAGGCCGGTGAACGGCAGCACGAGCCACAGCCCGTGCCAGGCCATCACTGCGGCGATCCCCAGGCCGAGCGCGGCACTCAGACCCATGAACAGCCATGCCTGGCGCGCACTCAGCGACGCGTTGGGACTGATCACGATCCGTGTCTCGACGGACTCTGCGACAGGGGATTTCGAAGCCGCGGAATTGTAGTGCATAAGTCGGCGGAAAAAAATCGTGTGCGGGCCGCTCGGCCGACATGCTACGCCGATCCGGCCGGATCCGGCAGTCCAGCGGAACTCCCTTGCCACGGACGGCGTCCAAGCATCGAGCCCCGCAACGACATGGTCATGCATCGACGGCCCCTGCTACAGGCCTTGTCCGCCCTCCTCGCCACACCGGTGATGCTGCGTGTGCATGCCCAAGAAACCATCGGCACCCTGGGACACACGCCGGCGTACTGGCGGCCGTACTTAAGCGAGGCCGCCGGGCGTGTGCTGTTCGAGGAAGACACCGAACCACCGTTCAGCAGCCCGCTCAACGGCGAGAAACGCGCCGGCACCTACGTCTGCGCCGCCTGCCATCAACCCTTGTTCAGCTCGCAAACCAAGTTCGACAGCGGGACCGGCTGGCCCAGCTTCTGGGCCACACTTCCCAACGCCGTCGGCACCCGGCCCGACCGGCGGCTGTGGATCGAGCGCACCGAGTATCACTGCCGCCGCTGCGGCGGCCACCAAGGTCATGTCTTCGACGACGGGCCACCGCCGACCGGCCTGCGTTACTGCAACAACGGCCTGGCGCTGCGCTTCGTACCTCTCGGCGAGAAGCTGCCGGAGCTGCGCGGATGAACACCCTGCGCGCGACGCTGCTCGCGCTCGCTGCCATGGCAGGACCGGCAGCCCAGGCCGCGACATCGGTGGCCACCTTCGCCGGTGGCTGTTTCTGGTGCACGGAGGCGGACTTCGAGCGCGTGCCGGGCGTGATCGCCGTGGTGTCCGGCTATACCGGCGGTCATGTCGATGATCCAAGCTACGAGGAGGTCTCCGCCGGCGGCACCGGCCATGTCGAAGCCGTCGAGATCCGCTTCGATCCGGCCGTCGTCAGCTACGCGCGCCTGCTCGAGATCTACTGGCACAGCATCGACCCCTACGACGCCGATGGCCAGTTCTGCGACCGCGGTCCGCAATATCGCAGCGCGATTTTCGTCCACGATGCCGCACAGCGCGCTGCCGCCGAGCGCAGCAAGGCCGAACTGGCGCAACGCTATCCCGATCGCCCGGCGATCGTCACTCCGATCCTGCCGGCGGTGCGCTTCTGGGTCGCCGAAGTGGCGCACCAGGACTATCACCGGAAAAATCCGGTGCGTTACCGCTACTACCGCTGGGGCTGCGGCCGTGATGCCCGGCTCGACGCATTGTGGGGGCCCCACCGGCCAGGCAGGTAGATTCCCCGCACCTTTCGCTCACCAGGGCGCCCCGGCGAGCGCCGCGGCCGCGGTATCCGCATCCGCATGCATCGGCACCACTCCCCACAGCGGGGCGGGCAAGCGTGCGCGCAGGGTATCGACATTTTCCCGCCAGTAAGGCTGCTCCGGCGGCAACACGTTGGCGACCCAGCCGGCCAGCGTCGTGCGCCGCAGAATCGATTCGGCGCTGAGCAAGGCATGGTTGATACAGCCCAGACGCAGACCGACGACGAGCACCACCGGGAATCGGTTGGCCGCGACCCAGTCATCGAACCCGCTGTCCGCGTCGAGCGGCACACGCCAGCCGCCGGCGCCTTCGACGACGACACGCTCGTATCGCTGCGCGAGTTGCGCATGCTGGCGTGACAAAAACAGCGGATCGATGCGCACACCGCTACGCGCCGCGGCAATGTGCGGTGCAATCGGCTCCTCGAGTGCAATCGGATTGACCTGGGCATAGTCGAGTCCAGGGGCGGATTCGGCGAGCAGCGCGAGCGCATCCTCGTTACGCAAACCCTGCGCGGTACGCGCACAACCCGATGCCACCGGTTTGTAGCCGCAGGCGCGCAGCCCGCGCTGCCGCGCGCGCCGCAGCAGGGCGCAGGCGATGCGCGTCTTGCCGACGCCGGTATCGGTACCCGTGACAAATAGTGTTGTACTCATCGCATACCCCCGCGCAGCAAGCCATAGAGACTCACCGCCATCCATACCGCCTCGAGCAGCAGAAATCCCAACTGGCGCTCGAGGGCGGCAACCCCCGTGAGCAAGGTCGCGCCCACAAGATTGGCAAGCAGATAGGGGCGATCCGTTGGATGCCAGCGCCCGGCCTGCTGCAACGCAAAGGCAGTGAGAATCAGGCCGGCACCGCACAGAGAAACGAGCTGGATCATGCCGCGCGCGCCTCGATTCCTTGGGCGAGGACCTCGACCAGGCGATCGATCTGGGCCTCGGTATGCGCGGCCGACAGCGTGATCCGCAACCGCGAGGTACCCGGTGGCACCGTCGGTGGACGGATCGCCGCAACCCAGAACCCGGCCTCGAACAGCCGGCGCGACAAAGCCAGCGTCGCCGTCTCCGACCCGAGGATCAGCGGCTGGATCGGCGTCGCCGAATCCGTCATGGCGATGCCGCACTGCCGGCAGCCCGTGCGGAAACGTTCGACGTTGGCCAGAAGCCGCGCGCGCCGGTGTGCGCCCTCGTCGCTGGCGACGATGGCCAGGGCCGCACGCGCCGCGGCAGCGAGCGCCGGAGGCGGTGCGGTCGAGAACACCCAGCTACGCGCGCGCTGGATCAGATACTCGATGAGCGCCTCGTCGCCGGCGACGAAAGCCCCACCGCAGCCGAGCGCCTTGCCGAGGGTGGCGACCTGGATCTGTGGCACCAGCGTCTCGCCGCACAAGGCGGACCAATGCTCGGCGATGCCGCGCCCGCCGGCGCCGAGCACGCCCAGGCCGTGGGCATCGTCGACCATCAGCACAGCGTCGTGCGCGGCGCAGAGGCGTACGAGCTCCGGCAGCGGCGCAAGATCGCCGTCCATCGAGAACACACCATCGGTGGCCACGAGCACGAGATCGGTATCCGACCGCCCAGCCGTGCGCGCCAGCGCGGCGGCATAGGCCGCGCCATTGGCATGTGCGACCCGGACATAAGTCGCGCCACTGAGCCGGCCACCGTCGATCAACGATGCATGATTGAGCTCATCGGCGATGAGCATATCGTTTTTGCCGAGCAGGGCACGCAGCACGCCCAGATTCGCGGCCCAGCCGCTCGAGAACAACAGAGCGCGCGGTCGCCTGAGGAAAGCGGCGAGCGCCTCCTCGAGCGCGCAGTGTTCGCGGTTGTAGCCGGATACCAGAGCCGCGGCGCCGCTGCCGGTGCCGGATGCATCGAGCGCACGCCGTGCTGCCGCGGCGACGCGCGGATCCGCGGCGAGCCCCAGATAGTCGTTGCTGCAGAAATTGATGCAACTGCGACCATCGACGCGGATCTGTACGCCGTGGGCGCCGTCGATGATGCGGCGCACGCGGTACAAATCCGCTGCGCGGATTTGTTCGAGCCGCTGCTCGAGCCGCCGTGCCAGCGCGTTCATGCAAGGGCCTGACGGCACTCCCCCTCGCCGTGCGGCGGCTGCGGCAGAGCCTGCGCGCCGGCGGACTCGCCGTCCTCGGCCGCAATGCCCAGCCGCGCGAACAGGGCGCGGTCTTTTGCGTTCTGCGGGTTTTCGGTGGTCAGCAGCCGGTCGCCATAGAAAATCGAGTTGGCGCCGGCGAAAAAGCATAGCGCCTGCAGCTCGTCGGACATCGCGGTGCGGCCGGCCGACAGACGCACGTACGATCGGGGCATCAGAATGCGGGCGACGGCGATCGTGCGCACGAACTCGATCGGATCGAGTGCCTCGGTCCCATGCAGCGGGGTATTTTCGACCTGCACGAGCTGATTGATCGGCACGCTCTCCGGATGCGGATCGAGAATCGCGAGCTGGCGCAGTAACTCGGCGCGGTCGGCCGGGCTCTCGCCCATGCCGACGATGCCACCACAACAGATCTTGATACCGGCGGCGCGCACATGCGCGAGCGTGTCCAGGCGGTCTTGATAGGTACGCGTGGTGATGATCTTGCCGTAGTACTCCGGCGAGGTATCGAGATTGTGGTTGTAGTAATCCAGACCCGCCTGGGCCAGACGCTCGGCCTGCTCCGGCCTGAGCATGCCGAGCGTCACGCAGGTCTCCATGCCCAGACGCTTGACCTCGCGCACCATGGCCTCGACCTTCGCGAGATCGCGGTCCTTGGGCGAACGCCAGGCCGCGCCCATGCAAAAGCGCGTCGCACCATTGGCCTTGGCCGCGCGGGCCGCGGCCACCACCGCCTCGACCTCCATCAGTGGTTCGCGCTTTAAGCCCGCGTCGTAATGCACCGACTGCGGACAGTACGCGCAGTCCTCGGGGCAGGCGCCGGTCTTGATCGACAGCAGGGTGGACAATTGCACGCGGTTGGGCGCAAAGTGGCTGCGGTGCACGCCGTGCGCGCGGAACAACAGGTCATTGAACGGCAGGCGGAACAAAGCCTCGACTTCCTCGCGGGTCCAGTCGTGACGCACGGCGGCAAAAGACATCCAGATACTCCCTCAAGCTCGATGAAACGGCCGGCGTTGCGGCCAGGTTGGAAACGTGCTGAACCGTCGATCACCGCGGCGACCCACCCCGCCCCGGCGTACCCGGCAGCCGTGGGCTGGGAGTGTTCCGCGCACAGCGGATGCTGTCAACCAATCCGTGCCCGGTTTGGTTGACGACATGGTGGGGCGTGCGCTCGCCGCGCTGTTGCCACCGCGCTGTCGCCGATGCCATACCCCCCTGCGCGGCGGCATGCTGTGCCCACCCTGCAGCGCCGAGCTGCCGTGGAACCACACGGCCTGTACGCGTTGCGCGCAACCGCTGGCCGTGGCCACGGTTTGTTCCGGCTGCCAGGCACAACCGCCGCCGTTCGATCAAGCCTGGGCGGCGCTGCGCCTCGAACCCCCGGTGCAGCACTGGATCCACGCGCTCAAATACCGCGCCGATTTGGCGCAGGCGCCGCTGCTCGGCACGCTGATGTGCGCGCAGCTCGCGCGCCGGGCGGCGCCCCTGCCCCAATTACTCCTGCCGGTACCGCTGCATGCCATACGCCTGCGCCGCCGCGGCTACAACCAGGCCTTGGAAATCAGCCGCGTGCTCGCGCACGGGCTGTCGATCCCCCTGGCCATCCGCGCCGCCGAGCGTATTCGCCCGACCGAGGATCAGATCGGCCAGTCAGCCGCCGCACGCCGGCGCAACATGCGCGATGCCTTCGCCATCAATGGCCGCCTGGATGGCCTGCACGTGGCGCTGGTGGACGACGTCATGACCACTGGCGCCACGTTCGCATCCCTCGCCCGCGCCTGTCGCGCCGCCGGCGCGGTGCGCATCGAGGTCTGGGCCGCGGCGCGGACACCCTGAGTACCCCGCGCCGGATGGGGCCCACTGCGCGCACCAATCGCACACGGTCTGGCGCAGCACGATGGCGCAACCGGCCCGGTCGCGTCATCCTGAAAGCTTTCCCGCTTGCGCAGATCCGCGCGGATCGCGAACGTGCCGATTTCTCAGCAGAAATGACGACGCCCCGTGAAACCCGAGCCATTGATCACCAACGACGCCGTCACCCTCGGTCTGTTGTCGGCGCTGCTGGGCGTGGTGTTTTACACCGCCCATAGCGCGCATCCGTTCTGGCGCCGGTTTTACGCCTACGTGCCAGCCCTGCTGCTGTGCTACTTCCTGCCGGCGCTGTTCAACTCGCTGGGGGTGATCGATGGTGAGCACTCACAGCTCTACGTCGTGGCCTCGCGCTACCTGCTCCCGGCGACGCTGGTGCTGCTGACACTGTCGATCGATCTGCCTGCCATCCTGCGCCTCGGCCCCAAGGCGCTGGCGCTGTTTCTGACCGGCACCCTGGGCGTGATCGTGGGCGGACCGCTGGCTCTACTGATCTGGCAATCCCTTGCGCCCGGGGTCGTCGCCGGCGAGGTCTGGCGCGGCATGGCCACGGTCGCCGGCAGCTGGATCGGCGGCAGCGCCAATCAGGCGGCGATGAAGGAAGTGTTTGCGGTCGACAACAATCTGTTCGGCATGATGGTCGCCGTCGATGTCATCGTTGCCAATCTGTGGATGGCGGTGCTGCTCTACCTCGCCGGGCGTTCGCAGACCCTCGATGCGCGGCGCGGGGTGGACACCTCGGCATTACAGGCCTTGCGCACGCGCATGGAGCGCTTCGAGGCCGAGCATGCCCGCATCCCCCAATTACCGGATCTGATCTTCATGCTCGCGCTGGCCTTCGGCGCCACCGGGCTTGCGCATGCGCTGGCCACGCCGCTTGCGGCCTTCTTCGATGCGCAAGGGGCCTGGGCGCAGCGCTTGAGCCTGGCCAGCCCGTTTTTCTGGATCGTCGTGCTGGCGACGAGTTTCGGTCTTCTGCTGTCGTTCACCGGCGCACGCCGACTCGAAGGCGCCGGTGCCTCCAAGATCGGCAGTGCGCTGCTGTATGTGCTGATTGCGAGCATCGGCATGCACATGGATCTGCGCGCGATTCTCACCAATCCGGGGCTGTTCGGAGTCGGCCTGACCTGGATTGCGATCCACGCCGCCCTGCTGATCGCCGTCGCCCGACTGCTCAAGGCTCCGGTGTTCTACCTCGCGATCGGCAGTCAGGCCAACATCGGCGGCGCCGCGAGCGCACCGGTCGTCGCCAGCGCGTTCCATCCGTCGCTGGCGCCGGTCGGCGTGCTGCTCGCCGTGCTCGGCTATGCGCTGGGCACCTATGGCGGCTGGGTGTGTGGCCAGTTGCTGCGTCTGGTCGCGGAGTAAATCCGCGCGCATCAATCTTACGGCGGCGCAAAGCGCAGGTGTCGATCGAGAAAATCGAGCGCGTGCTCGCGGGCCGCACCGGGCCAGAAAAAACCGGCGATGTGCCCGCGCCAGCCCAACCATTCGAGGGCGTGATCGACGCCAGCGGATGCCAGCGCCGCCTGCATGCGCCGGGGATGCTCGGAAGACACGATCCAGTCCCAGCGCGCGTGGTAGAGAAACATCGGCGGCGCATTTGCATCCACCTGATGCAGCGGAGAAGCGGCACGATAGCGCTCCGGCATCTGCTCGAGCGTGCCGCCCAAGAATCGCTGTACCAGGGGGCTGTCGGCGGCCGCGACCAGATCGGCGGGCAAGCCCCCGGCGACGACGGCGCGCACGCGCGGCGTTTCGGTGGTCAGCGCCGCCAGCGCGGCAAGGTGCGCACCGGCGGAATACCCCCAGGCACCGATGCGCTGCGCATCCAGACCCAGCGCCGGTGCTTGTGCCTGCAGCCATTCCAGGGCCAGGCGCACGTCATCGAGCTGCGCCGGAAAAATGTAGGCAGGGACGAGCCGGTAGTCGATCGAAAAAGCGGCATAACCGCGCGCCTGCAAGTCGGCGGCAAACGCATGCATGTGCGTGCGCTTGCCGCTGCGCCAGCCACCACCGTGGATCAGCAGCACGACCGGGCAGGCGGTGCAGGACGCAGGCCGGTACAGATCGCCCGATAGCGGCTGCGGCCACTCCGGCGGCGTGAACACATACGTCTGAGGCTGCGCCGCACGCCCCGCCGCCGGCAGCAACCCCAACACCCACACCAGTCCGGCCAGCACATTGCGCCATTGGGTTGTCATCGATCCATCCCTTCTCACACAGTGCCTGCGGGATACGTAGCGCCACCGCGCCTTGGATGCATCACGCCGTCAGCGCGTAATCGGCGGCAAGCCCGGCGAACACCGCCAGACCGAACCAGTTGTTGTGCAAGAAGGCGCGGAAGCAGGCCTGCGGCTCACGCGTGCGCGTGAGGTACTGCTCATACAGCGCGCATCCGGCCGCCACGGCGATACCGCCGAAATACAGCGCGCCACGACCCGTGATCCAACCGAGACAGATGAGGAGCAGCAGCGCCGCACCGTGCAGCACACCGATCACCAGCCGATCGTATCGGCCAAACAGGATCGCCGAGGATTTCACGCCGATTTTCAGATCGTCGGCGCGGTCGGCCATCGCATAAAACGTGTCGTAGGCGATGACCCAGCACATATTCGCGGCCATCAGCAGCGCCACTTCGTTCCAGGCGATGGTGTGCCGCACCGCGGCGTAGGCCATCGGAATGCCCCACGAGAACGCCACGCCCAAAACCGCCTGCGGCAGGCTGATCCAGCGCTTGGTGAACGGATAAACCGCGGCGAGAATCACCGCCGGCAGCGCCAGCAGCAGCGCCAGCGTGTTCTTCAGCGAGGTCAGCAAACCAAAGGCGATCAGCGCAACCGCAACGGACAGGCGCACCGCTTCTTCCGGCGTCACCCGGCCGGCGGCGAGCGGACGGTCGCGGGTACGGGCGACGTGTGGATCGAAATCGCGGTCGGCGAAATCGTTGATCGCGCAGCCGGCGGAGCGCATCAGCACGGTCCCGGCGACGAACACGAACAGCACGTGCGCATCGGGCACTCCGCCGGCTGCGAACCACAAGCCCCACAGCGTCGGCCACAGCAGCAGGTAAATGCCGATGGGGCGGTCAAGCCGCATCAGCACGAGGTAGTCGCGGAATTTGTCGGTGAGCGCGGTCATCGTCATGGCGCGCAAGCTTAGCCGGCGCACAAGACGGCTGCAGCGCCAGCGGCCTTGCCCGCGACCTGCGGCCTTCAGACCTGGGCGTAGCGCTCCGGATCACCGACCCAGCGTCGGATCAGGCGCTGCGCGAGCGCCGGATGATGGATGAGCCAGTCGTCGGCGAGGCGCTGCAGATCCGCAAGCAGCGCGGCATCGCGCACCGGATCGGCGAGTCTCATGCCGATTTCCCCGGTCTGGCGGCGGCCGAGCAGCTCGCCCGGTCCGCGTAGTTCGAGATCACGCTGCGCGATCGCAAATCCGTCGGTCGTCGCCCGCAGCGTTTCCAGGCGCGCACGCGCCATCTCGCCGAGCGGCGACTGGTACAGCAGGACACACTGGCTCTGGCCTGCACCGCGTCCGACGCGGCCGCGCAGCTGGTGTAACTGTGCCAACCCCAGGCGCTCGGCATTGTCGATCACCATGATGCTGGCATTGGGCACATCGACGCCGACTTCGATCACCGTCGTCGCGACGAGCAACTGCGTCGCACCTTCTTTGAACGCGCGCATCTGCGCGTCTTTTTCTTCCGGCCTCATGCGCCCATGCACGAGACCGATGCGCAGTTGCGGCAGTTCTTCGCGCAGACGGGCGGCCGTCGCCGCCGCTGCCTCGGCGTTGAGCTCCTCGGACTGCTCGATCAGCGTGCACACCCAGTAGGCCTGACGCCCCTGCCGGCAAGCCTCGCCGATGCGCATCACAACCTCATCACGACGCGCGTTGGACAACACCACCGTCGTCACCGGCGTACGCCCCGGCGGCAACTCGTCGATGACCGAGACGTCGAGATCGGCATAAATCGTCTGCGCGAGCGTGCGCGGAATCGGCGTCGCCGACATGATCAACTGGTGCGGCGCGAGGTGACCCGCCTTGTCACGCAGGGCCAAGCGCTGCTGCACACCGAACCGGTGCTGCTCGTCAACGACGGTCAGCGCCAGGCGTGCGTAGTCAACGCCCTCCTGCAGCAAGGCATGCGTGCCCACCGCAATCGCCGGCCGTTGCGCGGCGAGCGCGGCGATCACGTGCGCGCGCTCGCGCTTCTTCACGCGCTGCGACAGAAACAGCGGCGCAATCCCAAGCGGCGCAAACCAGGCCGTGAGCGTGCGCAGGTGCTGCTCGGCGAGCAGTTCGGTCGGCGCGACGAGCACGGCCTGCAGGCCGTCGCGGTAGGCGGCGAGCAGGGCGGCGGCGGCGATCACGGTCTTGCCGCTGCCCACATCGCCTTGCACGAGACGCAGCATCGGCCGGCTGCTGGCGAGATCCTGCGCGACCTCGTCGAGCACGCGGCGCTGCGCCGCCGTCGGCGCGAACGGCAGCACACCCAGCAGCTCGGCGATCGCCGCCTGCGGGCGGCGGATCACCGGGGCCGGCCTGGATTTCAGATGCGCGCGCAGCAAGCGCATGCCGAGCTGATGGGCGAGCAACTCCTCGCGCGCGAGACGCCGCTGCGCCGGGTGTGTGTGTGCAAGCAGCGCCTCGGCGTCGGCAGCGGTGGATGGATGATGGATGATGCGCAGCGCTTCGAGCGTCGCCGGGCCATCGACGCCCGGCAGGGGGGTCAGCAGATCGGCATCGGTCGCGGCGATTTCGAGCGCGCGGTCGATGAGCGCGCGCAGGCGCGACTGGGTGATGCCCGTGGTGAGCGGGTAAACCGGCGTCAGATCGGCATCCGGTTGCAAGACCTCGGCGGCATCGGCGATCCGGTACTGCGGATGGACCATCTCCGGCCCGCCAGGACCGGCACGCACGGTGCCATAAGCCTGCACCCAGCGACCGACTGCGAAAGCCTGCCTCTGCGCTTCGTTGAAATGAAAGAAGCGCAGCAGCAAGCCACCGCTGCCGTCGTCGAGGACGACGCGCAACGTGCGCCGGCCGGCGATGCGCACCTCAGCCGCGACGATACGGCCGCGGACCAGGGCCTCCTCGTCCGGACGCAGATGCGCGAGCGGCGTATGCCGCCGCCGGTCCTCGTAGCGCAACGGCAGATGGAACAACAGGTCGCGCACGCAATGCAGGTCGAGCGCACGCAGACGCTGGGCGATCGCCGGGCCGGCCCCCTTGAGGTAGGCGATCTCGCTGTCGAGCGTGGGCGCAACTGGCCCCCCGCGCGAAAACCGGCGATCAGCCAAGCACCAGAATCCCGTCGGCCTCGATACGCGCCCCGCGCGGCAGGCTGGCAACGCCAATCGCCGCGCGCGCCGGATATGGCTGCGGGAAATACTCAGCCATGATCTCGTTGACCCTGCCAAAGTGGGCCAGATCGGTGAGATAGATATTGAGCTTGACGATACCGCAGAGCGCGCCACCAGCGGCCTCGCAGACCGCCCGAAGATTGCGGAACACCTGATGGATCTCGTCGTCGATCGTGGCGTTGACCAGGGTCATCGTCCGCGGATCGAGGGGGATCTGGCCGGAGAGATAAACCGTGTTGCCACAGACCACGGCCTGCGAATAGGTGCCGATCGCCGGCGGCGCCCGGTCGGTCTGGATGATGCTGCGTGTCATGTCGGCCTCGTATGCGTGCGGGGGATTGCCACCCCGGATCGTTTCGGATTGTTCATGCCCGCCAGACGCGCTCGATCCACTCGATGCGGCGCAGACGGCGCAGCACGCGCGCGAGATGGATGCGGTTCTTCACCGTGATGACGAAGCGCATCTCGACGATCTCGCCGCCGGCGCGGTCTGGCATCTGCACATTCTCGATCGAAGATTCGGCGTTGGAAATCTCGGTCGTGATCCGCGCCAGCAGGCCACGCTTGTTGTGCGCCTTGATCCGCACCTCGGCGAGAAAATCTCCCTGAACCTTCTCCGACCAGGCCAGCGGCACCCAGTCCTGGGGGCGGCCCTTGGCATGCTTGCATTCGATGCGGTGCACGACGATACCCCGGCCTACGCTGACATGGCCGCGGATATCGTCGCCGGGCAGCGGATGGCAGCATCGTGCGTAATCGAGCGCCAGCCCTTCGGTGCCCTCGATCGCCAGCGGTGCGGGTTTGCCCTGCGGCGCATCAGTCTGCTCCTTGGGCAGAAACTGGCGGGCCACTAGCGCGGCGAGCCGCTGACCGCTGCCGATCGCGGCGTACAGCTCTTCGACATCGGTGAAATGATGGGCCGCCAGCACCGGAGCGAGCCGCTGCTCATCCTTGAGCACGCTGGATGGAATCGACAGCTCGCGCAGCGCGATTTCAAGAAGCCGCCGGCCGAGCCGCACGGCCTCGTCCTCGTGCTGCTGACGCAGGTAGTTGCGTATCGCCGAGCGCGCCTTGGCGGTCTTGACGAAATTGAGCCAGGCCGCGTTCGGGCGCGCATGGCGCGCAGTGATGATCTCGACAGTCTGGCCGTTGTGCAGGACCGTGTTCAGCGGCTCGAGCACGCCATCGACGCGCGCGGCGACACAATGATCGCCGAGCTCGGAATGCACCGCGTAGGCAAAATCCACCGGCGTGGCGCCCTTGGGCAGGCGGCGGATCTCGCCCTTGGGTGTGAATACGTAAACCTCGTCCGGAAACAGATCGATCTTGACGTGCTCGATGAAATCCATCGGGCTGGCGCCACCGAAATCGTTGAACAGTCCGGCAACCCATTCGTGCGCGCGTGCCTGCGGGGCTCCGGCGCCGTCGCGTGCGCCCTGCTTGTATTGCCAGTGCGCGGCGATCCCGCTCTCGGCGACATGGTGCATGTCGCGCGTGCGGATCTGCACTTCGATCTTGTGGCCGCCAGGACCGATGCAGGCGGTATGTAGAGACTGATAGCCATTGGACTTGGGATTGGCGATGTAGTCGTCGAATTGCTGCGGCACCGGCTTGTAGACGTGATGCACGACCCCGAGCGCACGGTAACAGTCGTCCACCTTGGAGACGATGACGCGGAAGCCCAAGAGATCCATGACCTTGAGCAGTTTGAGCTTCTTGCGCCGCATCTTCTGGTAGATGCTGTAGATGTTCTTCTGCCGGCCGACGACGCCCGCCCCGATGCCCTCCTCGCGCAGCGCCACCGACAGCCGCTGCTCGACCTCGCGGATGACCTTCTTGGCATCGCCGAGCTGTGCGCTCACCGCCTGCTGCAACACCGCGTAGCGCTTTGGATACAGCGCGGCGAAGGCCAGATCCTCGAGCTCGGTGCGCATCGAGTAGATGCCGAGCCGCTGCGCGATCGGCGCGTAGATCTCGAGTGTCTCGCGTGCGATGCGGTGCCGCTTCTCCGGCGCGACGTGCGCGAGCGTGCGCATGTTGTGCAGCCGGTCGGCGAGCTTGATCAGGATCACGCGCAGATCCTTGGTCATCGCGAGCAACAGCTTGCGGAAGCTCTCCGCCTGCTGCTCCGCGCGCGTACGGCCCTCGACGCGGGTCACCTTGCTCACACCATCGACCAGTTCGGCGACATCGGCGCCAAACTCGAGCGCGAGCGACTCCTTGGACACACCGGTATCCTCGATGACGTCGTGCAGGATGGCTGCGATCAGCGTGGTGTGGTCGAGCCGCATCTCGGCCAGCGTGCGCGCCACTGCCAGCGGGTGATACACATACGGCTCGCCTGACGTGCGGTGCTGGCCTTCGTGCACGCTGGTGGCGAACTCGGCGGCGCGGCGCACTTCGGCCACCTGCTTGTCGGGCAGATAGGTCTCGAGCACACGACACAGCGCGTCGATGCCGAACGCGCGCTCGACACGCTGCGTGCGGATCGCGTTGCTCAGCCGCTGGATCACCGACATGTCCATGCCGCCAGTATAGGCCTGCGCTCGCGCACACCGGGGGCGGGCTTGCCCCCGGCACGGCGGTCTGCGAAGCTGCGCGCCCCATGCGTCCCGCTACCCGCCCGTTGGCCTGGATCGGCATCCTCGTGCTGCTCGTGCAGCTGTGGGTGCCGTCCGTGCACGCCACGGCCTATGCCCAGCGCCACGGCAACGCGCTGGCCTACGCCATCTGCGGCAGCGGTTCGCCGGCGCTGCAGGCGCTGCTGCTCGCCCGCCTGCCAGACGAGGTCAAACGAGCGCTCGATGACCGGACCACCGCCACCCCGCTGGCAGACTGCGCGCTGTGCGCTGCGGTTCATGGCAGCCCGGCCGCCGGCGTACCGGCGGTGCCGGCCATCGTGCCCCGACCCGCAGCGCCGGCCGCGGTCATCCCAGCGATATCCGCCAACCTTGGCGCATCACCGGTCCTGACGCCGCCGGCCCGCGGCCCTCCGACTCCAGGCTGAACGTGTAGCCCTGCGGCATGCCTGCGTGCCGCAGCTTCCCGTCACAGCGGCCGTTTCTTTCGGCCATATCAGGAGTCTTCCGATGATTTGGATGCATCCGCTGCGCGCGGCGGCCTGCGCGAGCCTGGTCGTGCTCGCCGCCAGCCCGCCCGCGCAGGCTTGTTCGACCTGTAAATGCGGTGACTACAGCATCACCCTGCTCGGCACCGAAAAACCCTACGCCGGGCGGCTGCGCGGCGCACTGGACGTGCTCGTGCGCAGCGAAACCCAGGGGCGCGGCGCCAGCGCCCGCGAAACCGACGAATGGCGCAATACGCTCGGCTTTTCCTACAGCCTCAGCGAGACGCTCATCCTCGGCGCGCAATGGCCGTGGGTACGCAAGCGCATCCGCGACGCCAATCTTGCCGAGCTGGAAGCGCAAGGCTGGGGCGATGCGGATCTGGTCGCGTGGTGGTCGCCCTACCGCAGCGGTGATCCGAGCCTCAAGCAGATTGCCGGCCTGCGCTTCGGTCTGCGCGTTCCCACCGGCGAGGAGATCGCACGCAACGGCAGCGCGCTCGACATCGATGTCCAGCCCGACGCTGGTGCGCTCGCACCCAATCTCGGTGCCTGGTATCGCTACTACCGCTTCCCGTGGCTGCTCAGCGTCTCCGGCACTTATTACTTCTACGGCGAGGGACGGCAGAACTTCGATCCCGGCGATGCGGCGACGGCCTCGCTGCTCGGCCAATACGCGATCGACCCCAACTGGGCCATCCAGCTCGGGCTCGATCTGCGGCATGCGCAGCGCAACCGCTTCGATGGCACGCCCGATGCGGACTCGGGCGGCACGCTGGGCATGGTCTACACCGGCATCGCCGCGCGCTTTTTACAGGAGCTGTCGGTTAGCGCCGGCGCGCAGCTGCCGGTGATCGAAAACCTCCATGGCGCACAGGATGAAGACGCCGTGCTGCGCCTGTCTTTGGCTTACGACTTTCGTTGAGGAATGGGACGATGAAACGTTTGTTCTTGTTCGGCAGCGCGCTGCTGCTCAGCGCCTGCGGCAGCGGCGACAGCCGCGACGGCATCCACGCCGAGGTCTCGGCGCTGCATCACACCCACGATGCCGCGATGACGACGGCGCATACCGCGAACTACGCGCCGAAGCACTCGACATCCAATTACAAGACTTTCCGCCGCGAGGACGGCATGCGCATCGACCTGCAGCGCGGATTGCTGGGTATAAGCCCGGTGGCGCTCGAACCTTGCGGCATCCATGCCGCTGCGCTGGTTCGCAAAATCGCGGATGCCTTACTGCCGGCTGCGCATGCGCATGGTGGCGAAACACACGATACCGGTGACTTTATCGACGTCCTCGAACCCGATCTGAACACCATCGTCGATCTCGGATCGCTGCCTGCGGAACCGGGCGAATACTGCGGTCTTGTCGTCGAGCTGCTGCCAGCGCCCGCCGGCACGCAGATCGGAACAGACGATGGACCACTCGATATCGGCGGACAGTCAATCGTCGTCTCGCCGTGCTATTACCCGAATACGGTCGGCGTTCCCGAGCTGCCGGCAGAGCGCACGGCAGACAATGCGCCGCTGTTTGCGCACGAGTGCATCGATGCCGCCTATGGCGGACCTGCGCTGCGCACGACGCTTGCCTTCGAGACGCCCGTTACCCTGAACGGCGAACATCGTCATCTCGAAGTCACCGTCGGCGTGATCTACGACCGCTGGTTCGAGGGCATCGCAATGGACCGTCTGGCCAGCGATACCGCCGAGCAGGGCCGGTTCGCGCAGCAGGTGCTCGCGAGCCTGCACGTGCACGCCGTCGGCGATCACGCCGACTGACCCACCGGCGCCACGGAAGCGGTCGGCGCCTGGTGTGCCGGCCGCTTCCGATCAAAAGCCGTTTCAAAAGCCGTTGCGATAGCCGTAAAAGCGCGCGCTGTCGCCGGAGAGTGGCAGCGCGACGCCGGCTTCGAACTCGACCCCCACCAGCCGCGGCACGCGGATCCGCAAACCCAGCCCCAGACTCCAGTGCACGGTGGTATCCAGATCATCGGCATCGTCGTAGACATTGCCGGCCTCGATGCTGGCCACAAAACGCAGCCAATCCCAACCGAAGGGGCGCAGATAACTCAAGGTCGCCAAGTAATAGGCGCCACCCGCGAAACTGTTGCGCGCATAACCGCGCAGTCCCTGGGTGCCGCCGAGCGAGAACGGCGGAATCTCCTGACGTCCGCCATGGGCGCTGCCGAGCTTGAGGCCATATTCGAGCGTCTGATGGGGGACCTCGCCCAGGGCGAGCGCGCGGCGGTATTCGGCGGTCAGCCGGGTGTAGCTGTAATCCGACAGCAGATGCTGATCGGCGATCTCGTAGCGCAGACCTAAAACCGTGCCCTCCTCGCTGAACACATAATCGTGCTCGTCGCGGTAGCCGAGCAGGGCGACCAGCGCGTACGTATCGCCCCACGGCGCCGGCGCATCCTCGCCCGCGGTCCGCTGGCTGCGCCAGAGCAACCCGCCGCCCGCGCTCCAGCCCTGGCTCGCTGCGCCGCGCTCGCCAAACTTGCGCGTCGCGAGCAACTGCAGCTCATCGATGGTTTCGTCATACGACACGGCAGCGCCATCGAGCAGCGTGACCGGGGTCGTCGTCTGTGAAATCTTGAAACTGAGCGTGTACGGCGTCCCCCATGCGAACGGGGCCTGGTAACTGACCAGATAGCCGAGCTGACGGCCACGCCCGCGTTCGCGCCGATCGGCGCTGCTGACGAGCGCGCGCAGACCGTGATTGAGACCGAACACATTGTTCCAGCGCAGCTCGGCGCCTATCGAATCCTGCCCGTCGCTGTTCGCGGACAGGCGCGGATACGCCAGCACATACCATTTCTCGCGCACCACGAACACCACGCGCACACCGTCATCGAGCGGTTCCTGCACGGCATCGACCATACGGAACAAACCGAGATCGAGGATCGCCTGGCGGCTGCTCTCGATCAGCGCAGGGTCGGCGGCATCGCCGGCGCGCAGGGGAATCTCGCGCAGCATCACCTCGGGCTGGGTCACCGCATTGCCGCGAAATGCGATCTCGCGCACCACGGGCAGGTCATCGGCACGCGCCACCCCGCTGCCGGCGAGCATCGCCAGCAACAAGGCCACACCGAACAAAACGGCAATCTGACCGCCCCCGGACTGTGCCGGCGCGACCGCGGCGGGACCCGCCGGTCGTCCCAGCATCGGCCCCGCCAGGGCATGCGCCACACTCCAGGCGATGAATGCGCTCCAGAGGTCATGGGAAGGGAAATGCGCGCCACGCAGCCATTGCAGCAGGGCAAAACTCAGCCCCAGCATGAGCGCCGCGACAAAAGCCGCACCGGCCCCGGGGCGACCACGCCGGCGCAGCAGCACGGACAGCGCCAGCAGCGCGAACGCACCAGAAGAATGGCCGCCGGGGAAGCAGCGGCCGCCACCGCCATCCCGCGGATCGAAGAGATGCCGGTAGGGTCGTTCGCCGCCATAGCCGGCGAGATCCCAGGGGCAGTCGAGCGCGGTCACCTGCTTGAGTCCACCGACGGTGGCCGTGGTGAGCGCGATGCAGGCCAGCAGATAGAGCGCGTCGCGGCGCAGCGGGCGCAGACGCGGTCGCACAAAGCCGCCGACGAACACGGCGAGCGCGGCCGATGCGACCAGCACGATGAATCCGGTCTGTCCCCGATGCAGCACGGTCTGCGCCCAGAACGCACGGCGGGCGGGGAACTCCCCGCGCGCGGGATCGAAGAAATGATCGAGCAGCCAGCGGTCGAAGCCTGCGTAGGCAGACAGCAGCGCGAGCACCGCCAGCGCCAATGCGACCGGCAGGTAGGCGCCGGCCAGATCGGCGAGCACCGACGCAGGCACCGCACCATGCGAATGGCGACGCACTCGTCCCCCGCCTAGCGGTAGCGCCGTTCGGTGAACTGCGTGTAGGCCGTCTGGTAATAGGCGATCGCCAGATCGATCAGCGCCGGATCGTCGGCAATCGGCGCAAAACGCGTCGTTTCCGGCCCCGGCGCGCCCGGCAGGCGCGTATAACGCTGGCAGTGCGCCGTCTTGCGCAGGCCGAGGATGCACAGCCGGTCGCCCTGCAGCGCGGCGACATCGTGGTTGTGATTGAACAGCAGCGTGCGCGGCTCGCCCTCGGGCCAGGCGAGCACGTTCTGCCCGAAGAACGGCGCCTCATAGGCCAGGCCGAGCAATCCGAGCACCGTGGGGGCGACGTCGATCTGACTCGTCGGCGTATCGACACGCCGCGGAGCCAGATGTGCCGGCGCGTAGAACAGCAGAGGGATCTCGTAGGTGTTGAGCGGCAGATCGGCTCGGCCATAGACGCGCGCACCGTGGTCGGCGACGATCACGAACAAGGTGTCGCGGAACCAGGGCTTGCGTGCCGCCATGCGGATGAAGCGGCCGAGGGCATGGTCGGCGTAGCGGACACCGGCCAGGCGCCCGCCCCCTTGAGGCGGCACCCCGGGCACGCCTTCCGGAAAAGTGAACGGCTTGTGATTCGACGCGCTCATGATCACCGCGAAGAACGGCCGGCCATCGGCGGCGCGCGCATCGAACCAGTCGAGCGCATTGTCCAGCAGATCCTCGTCGGACACACCCCAGATGTTGGCGAACCGCGGTTTGGGCATGCGCGCGCGATCGAGGATCGCAAAGCCATTGCTGCCGAAGTAGTGATTCATGTTGTCGAACGCGCCGTAGCCACCGTAGAGGAAGCTCGACTGATACCCGAGGCGATTCATGACCTTGCCCCAGGTCGCGATGTCCTCGTTGCCGGGGCGCTTGACGATCGATTCGCTCGGAATCGGTGGCAGCGAGGCAGTCAGCGCTTCGAGGCCGCGCACGGTGCGCGTGCCGGTGGCGTAGGCACGGGTGAACAGCACACCGTCCTGCGCCAGGCGGTCGAACTCCGGCGTCAACCCGCGTCGGTCGCCATAGGCACCGACGAACTCCGCACCCAAGGATTCTTCGACCAGCACGACGACGTTGAGCCGGCCGAGCCCTGCCGGATTGGCATTGTGACGGCGCGTGAGATCGCCATGCGGCAGATCGACGAAGCTCCCACCGCCGCGGCCCAGATCGGCGACGAGACGGTCGAACATCACCTGCGCATCGCCAGTGCGGTAAAAAGACGGATAGTCGATGTGATTGGTGCGCAGCGCCGAGAAGAAACGCGCCGGACCATTGGCAGCAAGCTCATTGGCGAGGCGATCGCCGAACACATCCAACGTATTGGCCGTCCACAGCACCGCCATTGCTGCCGTCAATGCGCCATGCACGAGCAGAGCAACCATCCGCTGCCGCCATTGCGGCGCTGGCGCTGAGGCCTCGACGAACAGATACGGCCTGAGCGCGAAAACGATCAGCGCCGCGGCAAGCGCGATCGCGGTCAAGACCGGACCGACCGGATAACTCTCATCGATGTTGCCGATCACCTCGGTCGGATAGATCAGATAATCGACGGCGACCAGATTGAACCGCGAATCGAATTCCTCGAAGAAAAAGTACTCGGCGGCTCCGATGAATAACATGCCGGCGACGATCATCCATGCGACGGCGGCGAAGACAGACCGGCGCTGCGGCAGCCACGGAGCCAAGCCGAGCAACAGCGACACCGGCAGGAACAGATACACAGCTTGCGCAAGATCGTTGACCACGCCGAGCCCGCAAATCGCCGGCAATTCCGCAATCGACACACCGCCGGCGCGCCCGAACGCCCACCAGAGCAGCAGCCGCACACCAGCGCAGAGCGCAAGATAAACCCCGACCAGGGTGGCGAGCGGGCGCAGCCAGCGCCAGGATGCGGCGGCGCCGCCTCCCGTGCGGACGGCGCTGCGCGCCGGCCAGGGCAGGGCAGTCGTCGTTTCCATGCAGTCATTCCTCTCGTCGATGCCCACACTCGGGCTGTACGGGAACAACGGCACGCAAGGCCGATGCCGGCGCCGGGCATCGCGCCATCAATCACTCAAGCCGCTGAAAACAAAAAGAGATTTACGCCATCACCAAGGCCGTCGGGGGAGACGGCGGCGCTGCAAATCCTGCGCGGCTGCAAAAATTGCAGACGTTTGCTGCAGGGCGCGGCAACGCTGGCCGGCACGCCGGCACATGCCTCGGTCGCCACCTCATCACCATGGGCGCCGATGCGGCCTTCACGGACAGGCCGGCAGTGGCGCCTGCGGCGGCCGGATACGCCCTTGGGCATCCAGGGTCAGCACCACGCGCAAACCCTCGCCGAGCCAGCAATGGCCGAGATAGCCGATCGCCTGCGGCGTGGCGCGCACGAAGCGCGCCACGGCCTCCTCGGAAGCGAGCACATGGGGCGGCAATACGCCGTGGAAATATTGCGCGTTCCAGTACTCGTCGAGTGCCTCTGGGAGCTGTCCCAGGATTGCGACCGAAAAGCGTCGGCGCAGGGGATGGTCCGGCGGCAGGTTGACCGGCTGGATGCGCGCCCCATCGCGCCAGTACAGCCGGCGTCGCTTGTAAATCTGCGCGAGCATTTCGGCATCGAGCCGGCCGGTATCGACCGCCGGGTGCACGACGACGGCGATGACCGCATCCTCCGCCCGCGCAGCCGGCAGCAGCAGCGCACAGACGAGCGCACCGGCACACCACCACCGGCTGCGACGCATCAGAACAGCACCGCCACCGACGCACGCACGGTATCGTCGCGCCCCATGCGGTCGTCGGTCATCCGCGCATATTCGGCCTTGAGCGCAAACGCCGGCAATGGCCGAAAGGTGAGCCCGGCGAGATACCGATTGATGTCGTGCGCGGCGTTGGAAGCATGGAAGTTCTCGTAGCGCGCGACTGCGAACAGCCGTGCCGACAGCGGCGCCACCGCCTGCAGATAATGGCCATGCTCGTCGATCTGGTCCTCGCCGAAATCGCGCGTGCGGTAAGCCAGCTCGCCGGACAATTCATACCGCCGCCACGCCCACCGGAAATCCAGACCGTAGAGCGTCTTGCGGTCCGGCGTGCTTTCCTGCTCGAAGCTCGCAAAGGAAATGCCGAACTGGGTGTCCGGCAGCAAGGACGTGGCCAGGCGCAGCCCCAAAGCTTCGCGGAACGTATCGATGTCCTTGGCGGCAAACAATTCCTCGCCGGGCGATACGTACAGCGCGTATTCGATGCCATCCGCCGTCCACGGCAGTACGCCGTGGACCATCGCGCCGGTGGCATTGGTCGGAAACGTGGCCTCGGTGATCAGCGGACGTGAAGTCGTCCAGGTCAGCGGCGCGGCATGAATCAGATTCCAGCGCCCGATCGGCGTCAGAAATTTACCGAGGCGCAGCTGCCATCGATCGCCGTAGGCGTAATCGACGTGAAACCGCTCGAGCACGGGCGTCGCCGTATCGGTGGTCGTGTCACCCGGCTGCACCACGAGTCCGTCTTCGAGCTCCAGCTCCATCAGGAAACGCCAGCGCCCGCCGCCGTCCCACCACAGAATGCCGCTCAAGGCATTGAGCGCGAGCCGCCAGGGCTGCTCGCCGTCACGGCTGGCGTAGGCAGCTTCTGCATAGCCACCGAGATTAAAGCCGCTGTCGCCGAGCCGGTAACCGAGCCCGAGCCCTTCGCGCAAACCTGCGAGCGCCGGATCCGGCACCGGCGGCTGCGCCGGTGCGAGCGCGGCCTGGAGCAGGCCCAGCGCCATGACCAGCCCTCGCACCCCCATCGCCTTCGATCGCCCGTTCACACGCTGCCCTGGTTGACGCGGTCCTGCTCCGCTGCGGGGTATTCTAGGATGGCCATGTATCCGCATCGCAGCATCCCCACCACGCGCACGTGAGCATCCGCCGCATCCTGCTGCTCACGCTGCTGCTCGTCAGCCTGCTGCCGGCCACGTTGCTGACCGCGCTCGCCTTTGGCCGCACGCGCGCAGCGATGCTCGCCGAGATCGAAAGCGGCGTCCTGCGCTCGGCGGCAGCCATTGCCGAGGACGTCGAGCGGCTGATCCTCGAGCGTGTGTTCGACGCCAGCACGTGGAATCACCTCGAGGTCATGCAGGACCTACGCCTGAACGACGTCGACAAACGCCTGTCCGCGTTTCTTGCGGAAATGAAGCGCCGTCATGGCGGGCTCTATCTGGGCCTGCACGCCAGCGCACCCGACGGTCGGATCGTCGCCAGCAGCGAACCCGCCCTGCTCGGCACACCTCTGCCGCCGCAACAGCCGTGGCGATCGATCCGGCTCGCTGGCAGCGAGATCCACATCGAACGTCCGCAGAACACGGACACGGGCCTGCGCCTGCGGCTGCGCTGCGCCATCGATTCGGCGTTCGCCGACGGCCGGATCGGCGATCTCGTCCTCGACGTGAACGGCGCGCTGCTGGAAGACGCGCTCGACCGCGTCGCCACCGCGGACCGACAATTGCTGCTGCTCGATACCGACGGCCGCGTGCTCGCCGCCTCGCACGCCCTGCGCGCCCGCGGCGTCGGTCTGGGCAGCGCACTCCCCGGCTGGTCCGTGGGCACTGCCGGCAGCGCCGTGCAGACACGCGACGGCGCTCCGCTGATGCCGGCCGAAGTCATCGCCGGCCAGCACCGCGTCGAGCGCATCGGCGACTTTGCCGGCCTGGGCTGGACCGTGCTGCTCCTGCAGTCACGCGCGACCGCGCTGGCGCCGGTACGGCACATGGCCTGGACTTTCGCCGGCCTGCTCGCGGCCATGGCCGTGGCCATCGTCGTCGCCGCGGGCTGGCTGGCCGCGGTCATCTCCCGCCCGGTGGTCGCGCTGACCGAGTACGTGCGTCACTACACACAGCCCGGCGCGCTGCCGGACGCCCCGCCGGCCGGGCCGGGCGAGATCGGCGAGCTGACCCGCAGCTTCACGCAGATGGTCGAGACCCTGCACCGCTCGCAGCAGTCGCTGGTACAGGCCTCCAGGCTCGCCGCGCTCGGCGAGATCACCGCGCTGCTCGCGCACGAGATCCGCACACCGCTGGGCATCCTGCGCTCGGCGGCACAGACGCTGCGCGCGGAATCCGGGCTTTCGTCCGAAACCCGCGAGCTGCTCGGCATCATCGAGACCGAGACCGCGCGGCTCAACCGCCTCGTCGGCTCCATGCTCGACAGCGCGCGCACGCGTCCACCCCAGTTCGCCGCCACCGACGTGCACGCATTGATCGCGCACACCCACACCCTGCTCGCCGCGCAGATCCGCAATCGCGGCATCTCGTTGACATTGCGGTGCGCGGCACGCCGGCACGTCGTCGAATGCGACGCCGAGCAGATTACGCAGGTCTTGCTCAATCTGGTGATGAACGCGCTGCAGGTGTTGCCACGCGGCGGTCATGTAGAGGTGGCGACGCGGGATGAAGCCTCGCGCCTGGTCATCGACATCGGCGACGATGGCCCGGGGATCGCACCGGAGGACCGCGAATTGATCTTCGAACCCTTTGTCTTCCGCCGCGAGGGCGGCATGGGGCTCGGACTCGCCGTCGTGCGCCGTATCCTGCGCCAGCACGGCGGAGATGTCGTCGCCGACCGCAGCCCCCTGGGCGGCGCATTGTTCCGCGTCTGGCTGCCGGCACGGGAGTCGATCGCATGAAAGACATCCGCGTACTCGTCGTCGATGACGAACCCAACATGCGCCGCGTGCTCGAGATCATGCTCGCGCGCCGCGGGTACAAGACGATCAGCGCCGCCGACGGCCGCGAGGCCTTCTCGCTGCTGCAATCCGCGCCGGTGGACCTGGTCATCAGCGATCTGCGCATGCCCGGGATGAATGGCATCGAACTGCTGCGCAAGCTGCGGGAAAGCGGCAGCGATGTGCCGCTGATCATGATCACCGCCCACGGCAGCATCGAAAGTGCGGTCGAGGCGATGCGGCTCGGCGCCTGCGATTACCTGCTGCGGCCGTTCGACACGGAAACCCTGGATCTCTCAATCAGCCGGGTCTTCAGCGTCCGCGACGTGATCCAGCAGAAGGACTATCTGCGCGAGCAGATCGAGCACGCCTGGGAGGGGCTGATCGGCACCAGCGCGGCGATGCAGGCGGTGCGCACCCAGATCGAACGGGTTGCGCCGACCCGCGCCGCAGTGCTGCTCACCGGCGAGACCGGCACCGGCAAGGAAGTGGTCGCCCGCGCGATCCACCGCGCCTCGGATCGCCGCGAGCGCCTGTTCGTGCCGGTCAACTGTGCCGCGATCCCCGCGGACATGCTGGAAAGCGAGCTGTTCGGTTTCGAGAAAGGCGCATTCACCGGCGCCGTGCGCCGGCACATCGGCAAATTCGAGCTCGCCGATGGCGGCACGCTGTTCCTCGACGAAATCACCGAGATGCCGGTTGCCCTGCAGGCCAAGCTGCTGCGCGTGCTGCAGGATGGCGTCATCGAACGCCTGGGTGGTGATCGCGCGCTTTCCCTCGATGTGCGCATCATCGCCGCCAGCAACCGCTCGCCCGTGCAGGCGATCCGCGAGGGCCACCTGCGCGAGGATGTGTACTACCGGCTCAATGTCTTTACGATCGAACTGCCGCCGCTGCGCGCGCGCCGCGAGGACATTCCGGCGCTCGTGCGGCATTTCATCGCACTGCATGCGGGGGCGCGCCCGACGCGCGCCGTGCCGACGATCACGCCGCAGGCCCTGGACCTTCTGCAGCGTTACGACTGGCCGGGCAATGTGCGCGAACTCGGGAACATGATCGAGCGCGCGCTGATTCTGAGCGGCGGACGCACCCTGGAGGCATCACACTTTCCGCTCGATGTGCCACCACGCGCGCCGCCGGCGGCTTCAGCTCATGCCCCCGTTCAGGATCTGCGCCTGGAGCCGGCGGTGGAAGCGTTGGAGAAACAACTGCTCACGCAGGCCCTGCGCGAATCCGGCGGCAACAAGGCGCGCGCCGCGCAACTGCTGCAGATCAGCGAACGCTCGGTCTGGTACAAGCTGAAGAAGTACGGCATCGGCGACGCCTGACCGCGCACGGCCGGGCAGCCGCGCCAGAACGAACGTTGCCCGCGCACCGGCGATCCACGCGCCCTCAGCGGCGGCGCAGACAAGCGCCGAAAAAACCATCGGTCCCGTGCACGTGCGGATACAGCCTGAGACGGCGACCGGGCAGCGCGATCCCCTGCGCGGCGAGCACCGCACCGGCATCCTCTTCGAGGAAATCCGGATGGCGGGCGCAGAAACGCTCGACCACGGCGTCGTTCTCGGCGCGCAACAGACTGCAGGTCGCATAGACCAGACGGCCGCCCGGACGGACGAGCCGTGCGGCCCGCGCGAGGATCTCGTACTGCTGGCGCGCCAGTGCATCGAGATCGAGCGCCTTCAGCCGCGCCTCTGGCTGGCGGCGCCAGGTTCCCGTGCCCGAGCATGGTGCATCGACGAGCACGGCGTCGAAATCCGCAACCCGCACCTGTGCCGCATCGACCGGCAGCAGGCTCACGATGCGCACACCGGCGCGCTGCAGGCGTGGTTTCAAGCGTTCGAGCCGGCCGACGTCGATATCCATCGCGACGAGCGTGCCGCGATCCTGCATCTGCGCAGCGAGCGCGAGCGTCTTGCCGCCCGCACCGGCGCAGTAATCGACAATGCGTTCGCCCGGACGTGCGGCTACGAGCAGCGCGAGCAACTGGCTGCCCTCGTCCTGCGGCTCGATCCAGCCGTCACGGTAGGCCGTGAGCGCCGTCAGCGAAACCCGCCGGTGCAGGCGCAGCCCCAGCGGCGCGTAGGGCGTCGGCATCGCCGCGAGTCCTGATGCGGCGAGCGCACGCTGCGCTTGCTCGCGCGTGGCCCTGAGCGCGTTGACGCGCAGATCCACCGGCGCTTGCCGTTGCAGATCCTGCGCCAGGGCAGCCGCCGCGTCCGCGCCCAGCTCGGCCTGCCAGTACGCATAGATCGCGTCGGGAACGTTGTAGCGCTCTGCCGGCGTCAGCGCTGCCGGATCGAACACGCGCAGACGGTGCGCCATGGCCTCGGCGCCGGCGAAACCCAGCGCCGCGAGATGCGGCACATCGGCATACCCCGACTCCAGGGCCTGCAGCGCGCACAGCGCATTTGCGTCACTGCACCCGGCGATGCGCTGCAGGCGCCGCAGATCGCGCAGCACGCCATAGACGAGTGCAGTCACGGCGGCGCGGTCGCGGCTGCCCATGTTGCGCTGCTCGCGAAACGCCGCGTGCAGCCGATGATCGGCAGCCGCACCTGCGCGCAGCACCGCCTCGAGCGTCGCACACGCCAGGCGCCACTGCGGTGGATACAGACGCCGCGCGCTCATTGCTTCACCCGGATTCGGGGGCATGACCGTTCGTCGGCTCGTGCCCACAAGCTATTGTGGCTTGACAAATCAAATGACACTATGAGTCGTGGTTGGCGGACTGTAGACACAGGGTTTACGGAGCCGACCGCTTTGCGCAATCAGGAGGTCATCATGGCTGCCAAGAAAGCGACCAAAAAAGCGGCGAAGAAAACCAAGAAGAAGTAAGTCTAGCCCCCGCGAAAAGCTGTATCGATTGCGCGGCGGTTCCACTCGGGACTGCCGCTTTTTTGTCGTGCTAGATTCGCCGCCACGCACCGATGGAGACATCGCAGGATGAACGCACGACTCGCGCTGATCGTCGACGACTCTCGATCCGCCCGCTTCGCACTGCGCAAGCAGCTCGAACACCATGCCTTCAAGGTCGAAGCCGTCGAAAGTGCGCGTGCGGCCTATCAGTGGCTCGCTGCGCAGACACCGGACCTGATTTTTCTCGACCACGTCATGCCCGGAGAGGATGGATTCGAGGCCCTGCGCCACATCAAGGCGAACCCGCGCACGGCGGCGATTCCAGTGGTGATCTGCTCGTCCAACGAGGGCGGCAGCTTCGTCGCCGAAGCGCGCAGCCAGGGCGCCGCCGACGTGCTGCAGAAACCGCCGTCGCCGGAGTAGCTGCAACGTGTGCTGCAACAGCTCGAAGCCGTACTCGCCACACCGATCGCGAAAACGGCGGTGGCGGCTGCGAATACACAGACTGGCGGCAGCGTGCCCGATCGCGTCGCATCGCCAGCGGTGGCGCAGACCCCTGCGGTCGTCACCCGCGCGCCGTCGCCGGATCGCGATGATCGCATCGCCGGACTGATGGCCCGGCTCGCCGCGCTGGAGCAGCGCCACAGCGCCGATCTCGCCGCGCTCGAAGCGCGCCTCGCCGCGGCGGAGCAGCGCCACAGCGCCGATCTCGCCGCGCTCAATGCGCGCCTCACGGCGCTGGAGCAGCGCCACAACGCCGATCTCGCCGCGCTGGAAGCGCAGCACAAGACCCTCGAAGCCTTCAAGAAGGCCTACGAACAGGACTGCGAGACACTGCGCCGCCACTTCGACACCGCCCTCGAGGCCGGCATCCGCCGCGCGCGCGAGCAGGCATCCGCCGACATCCGCGCAACGCTGCTGCGCGCGCTGGTTCGGCGGAATGACGGCGGACGCGCCTTCAGCGCGAGGAAAGCAGCGCGGCCAACAGCAGTGCCCAGCCGGCAATCAAGAGCACGCCGCCGAACGGCGTGACCACGCCCCAGGCGCGCACGCCGCTCAAGCACAGGACATAAAGACTGCCCGAGAACAGCAGCACGCCGACGGCGAAACACACCGCCGCGGCGTACAGCAGACCCGATTCCGCCGACCGCAGCAGCACGCCGACCAGCACGAGAGCGAGCGCGTGATACATCTGGTACTCGACCGCGGTCTTCCATACCGACAGCAGCCCCTCCGGCAGTTGACCGCGCAGCGCATGTGCGCCGAATGCGCCGAGTGCGACGCCGAGCAGGCCATAGACGGCGCCCAGGGCGGGCCACAGGGCGCTCATGACCGGGCCTCGGCGACCCTGAACGCGATGCCGGCGCGCATCAGCCGTTCGATCAGCGCATTGCCCATCGCCTGCACCGGCGTGATCACGCCGCAGGTCTTGGCCAGCCGGTCGCGCGCAAGACACAGCGCCGACTCCGCAAGCATCTTGGAAGTCTCGCCATAGCCTGGATCACCGCCGCTGACTTCGCAGCGCACGCGTTTGCCGCCGCCTTCTCCGAGAAACGTCACCTTGAACCAGCCGCGGGCGCGGGCCGAGGGACTCGGCCCCTCGCCGCTGTCCAGCAGCGCGAGCAGACGCTCGCGGGTGGGCTTGAACTGACTGCCGACGAGCACGATGCCGGCACCGCCGACGAGCTGCAGCAGGGTGGAGAGCTTCTTTACCTGCAGGAAGTGACCGTAGCGGAAATCGGGGCCGTAGCGCGCGATCGCCGCTGCGCTGCGGCGCACGATCTGCGGGTCGATCGTCGGCATCGGAAGCGTCCAGGTGCCCAGCTCCTCGACGTAGCGCACGCCGTGGTGGATCGCGCCGATGTGCCGATCCAGCGGCAACCCTTCCTCTCGGCGCCGCTCGCGGCGGACTTTCGCATACTCACCCAGACGCGAGAGTGCCGTGACTGCAGAATGCAGCGTGCCGCCGGAAAACCGCCCGCCGGCGCGCACAAAGCCCTGCACCCGCAGCGGCACGTCTTCCGGCAGCTGCTGCACGGTGAACCAGCAGCCGAGATCGTGTGGAATGCTGTCGAAGCCGCAGCAGTGGACGATGCGCGCCCCGCTGGCACGGGCGCGGTCGTGGTAGCGCAGCCACATGCGATCGACGAACTCGGGCTCCCCGGTCAGATCGACGTAATCGGTTCCGGTGGCGGCACAGGCGGCGACCAGCGGTTCGCCGTAGCGAATGTAAGGACCGACCGTGGTGATCACCACCTTGGCCGATTCGGCCAGACGCTGCATCGATGCGGCATCGCCGACCTCGGCCTGGAGCAGCGGCAGCGTGCGGCAGTGCGCCGCGATATCGGTCAAGCGCGCGCGCACGACCTTGAGCTTGTCGAGATTGCGCCCTGCCAATGCCCAGCGCAGATCCGCCCCGGCATGGCGGGCGAGGTATTCCGCCGTGAGCTGGCCGGTATAGCCGGTCGCTCCGAACAGCACGATCTCGTATTCGCGCGTCTTGCCCATGTTTTCAGTTCCTGTCGGCGGCGTGGATGATAGTGGACGCTCAAGGATCGAAGCCACGCCGCCCGGTGCGGATCTCGCTGACCCGGCCGTTTTCGAGAACGACGATGCGCAGCAGTTGGTTGGCACCGAAGTTGTACACCCATTCCTCGCGGTACACCGGTGTCCCGGTGACGTAGTCATCGCGCAGATCGTAGGGACGATCCCAGATCTCCGGCCTTGCGTACCGCAGCACGTAATCGGCGTAGCGCGTCAGTGGCTCGCCGCAGAAGGCCAGCAGGCGGTATTTGCTCATCCCCGGGCGGATCTCGCCGTGACCGCAACCCTGACCCTGCCGCGGCGCAAAGCCGTAACCCTCCGACTCGATGCGATCGAGCCGGCCATTGCGAAAGCGCAGAATCCGCAGCAGCTGGCTGGAGCCGCGGTTGTACGTCCATTCCTCGGTCGGCGCCAGGTAGCCGTAACCGTAAGCGCCGGGCGGCGGCCAGACGTCCCGGAAATCCGGCTCGCCGCAGATCGCCAGCACCTCGGCCGCGAACATGCCCTCGCTGACCAGACGCGAACCACAGCGCATCGAGCCGGCCGCATCGACCGGCGCCGGGACGCCGATGGCGCAGAGCCACAACAGCAGGGCGGCGAAAGAACGCATGCATCCTCGCAGGCGCAAAGCTGCCATCATTATCGGCCGCACACAGCGCCGTATGTCCACCTCCCGATCGTTGCATGCACCATCGCCCGCCGCACCCGGCACGATCGGCGCGACTGTGGCCGCACACCGATCCGACGCAGTGCACCGGGCGCGGGAATGGTAGGCTAGGGCAGCCTCTGGCCTGCGCGGCGATGGTCCCATGCGGTGCACGCTGCATCCCGCGCGCATCGTCCCACAGCGATCCCCCACACACGGTGAACCCGCGCACACGCCCGCGGTCTATCGCATATTCCCGAGCTTTCACCCATGCTCCGATATTTATCGCTGCTTTTCGCCGCGCTGGCCGCCGTCCTCGGCACCCTCGCCCGTGCCGAGCCGGTGCGCACGGATGAGGTCGAGGCCGAGCTGATTGCCGAAACCACAACACTGCAACCCGGCCAGAACTGGATTGCACTGCGCCTGCGGCCCCAGCCAGGCTGGCACGTGTATTGGCGCAACCCCGGCGACTCGGGCATCCCGACCACGCTCGCATGGACGCTGCCGGATGGAATCCGCGCCGGCGACATCCACTGGCCGTATCCGCACACCGAATCGCTCGGCGAACTGACCAACTATGGCTACAGCGAGGAGACGCTGCACCTGATCCCGGTGACAGTGGATGCGGCGCTCGCTGGCCAGACGGTGACGCTCGCCGCCAAGGCGAGCTGGCTCGCTTGCAAGGACATCTGCATCCCCGGCAAGGCCGATCTGCAGTTGCGCCGGGCGGTCGCCGCGCCGGCGCGCCCCGACCCGGACTGGTCCTCTGCATTTGCGCAGGCGCGCAGCGCGCTGCCCCAGCCGGCGCACGACTGGCCGGCATGGTTCAGCATCGATGCCGACAGCGTCTCCCTGCGCATCGAAAGCGCGCTGCTCGCCAACGCCGAGGGCATCGCGTTCTTCCCCTATGCCCAGGATCTGGTCCTGCACGCCGCGCCACAGCGCCTCGCCGTCGAATCCGGCGCGGTGCGGCTGAGCCAGACACTGAGCCCGTATTTCGTCGATGCCCCGGCGCGTGTCGAAGGCGTCATCGTCGTCACGCGCGCAGGCCAGACCCAGGCCTTCGAGATTGCCGCGCAACCGGGCACCGTCACGCCGGTTCCGCCGGACCACGGCGTGCAGGCGACGCCGGCCCATCGCGGCACGGCCGTTGCGCCGGCTGGCCCACCCACGCTTGCGCTGGCGCTCGCCTTCGCGCTGCTCGGCGGCCTGATTCTCAACCTCATGCCTTGCGTGTTCCCGGTGCTCTCCCTCAAGGCTCTCGCGCTGATCGAACACAACGGCAGCGACGGCCGCGAGCGCCGCCGACAGGTGTATGCCTATACCGCCGGCGTCATCGCTTCCTGTGTACTGGTGGCATTCGCCATGCTCGGTCTGCGCAGCGCCGGCGAGGCGATCGGCTGGGGCTTCCAGTTGCAATCCCCCGCGTTCGTCAGCCTGATGGCCTATCTGATCTTTGCGCTCGGTCTGTCGCTGTCGGGGGTCGCGCAGCTCGGTGTCGGCCTGATGAACCTGGGCAGCGGTCTTGCGCAACGGCCGGGGCTGGCCGGTTCGTTCTTCACCGGCGTGCTCGCCGTCGTCGTCGCCAGTCCGTGCACGGCGCCGTTCATGGGCACTGCGCTCGGGTATGCGATGACACAGCCGGCCTGGGTCGCGCTCATCGTGTTCGCGACGCTGGGCCTGGGGCTGGCGCTGCCGTTCTTGCTGATCGGCTGGGTGCCGCGGCTCGCCGCCTGGCTGCCGCGGCCCGGTCCGTGGATGGAGCAATTCAAGCAGTTGATGGCGTTTCCGCTGTACCTGACCGTGGTCTGGCTGCTGTGGGTGCTGGCACGCCAGACCGATCCGCAGCATACCGGGCGCGTCATGCTCGGCCTCGTCGCCGTGGCCTTCGCGATGTGGCTATGGCATCGCCGCGGACCGCTCGCTGCGGTATTCAAGCTCGGTGCGCTGGGTGCTGCGGTAGCACTGGTATTCTTCGCCCCGGTCGCCGCGATCAGCCAACCCGCCGCGGCGATGCCTGAGGCAGAACCTTGGTCTGCCGAACGCGTCGCCGAGTTGCGCGCCGACGGCCGCACGATCTTCGTCGATTTCACCGCCGACTGGTGCTTGAGCTGCAAAGTCAACGAACGGGTCGCCCTGCGCTCGGAACGGGTTCGGCGCGCATTCGCCGAGCATAATGTGGCCGTCCTCGTCGGTGACTGGACCCGCTCTGATCCGGCGATCACCGCCGAGCTCGCCCGTTTCGGACGCAGCGGCGTGCCGCTCTACCTGGTCTACGTCCGCGGTGGAGAACCGCGCGTCCTGCCACAGCTACTGACCCCCGACATCGTGATCGATGCCCTCAATACTCCCGCATCATCCAAGTAAAGGAGCCACCATGCGCCAACTCGTCCGCTGTCTCGTTCTCGCTGCATCCCTCACCGCCGGTAGTGCCAACGCCGCCCCGTCGGTCGGCCAGCGCGCACCCGACTTCAGCGCCCTCGACAGCGCCGGGAAAACCGTGCGCCTGTCGGATTTCAAGGGTCGTTTCGTCGTGCTGGAATGGACCAACGACGGCTGCCCGTTCGTGAAGAAGCATTACGACTCCGGCAACATGCAGGCCCTGCAGAAAGAGGCCACGGATCAGGGCGCGGTCTGGCTGTCGGTGATCTCGTCGGCGCCCGGCAAGCAAGGCCACGTCGATGGTGCCAGGGCCGATGCGCTCACCCAAACGCGCGGCGCGCACCCCACGCATGTACTGCTCGACGAAACCGGCACCGTCGGCCGCCTGTATGGCGCCAAGACCACGCCGCACATGTTCATCATCGACCCCGAGGGCACGCTGATCTATGCCGGTGCGATCGACAGCATCGCCAGCAGCGACCCGGCCGACATTCCGCGGGCTAAGCCCTACGTCAAGATCGCGCTCGCCGAAGCCATGGCCGGCAAGCCGGTCAGCCAGCCAGTGACTACGCCGTACGGCTGCAGCGTCAAGTACTAAAGCCCAGCAGCGCTCAGGATCGCGCCGGCTGCACCACCGGCCGCGACATCGTGGATGCGACGAGATACGCCGTCAGCGCCGCCGCGAGCGAGGTCAGATAGGGATAGTCGGCAGCGCCGATATGCGCTGCACCGACATACGTGACGAGGCCGGTTGCCAGCGCTGCATACGCGGCACCGGCAGCACCGATGCGCGGCCCCCACAGCGCGAACAGTAGAATCACCAGCACGCCCGCCGAACCGAAGCTCGACGCCTCGACGACCAGTTCATAGACGTTGTCGCTGGCAAGGGCGAGCGCATATGCCGTCATCCCGAACGCGATGACGGCGATGCGGTTGGCGCGCAGCTTGGCGGCCTCGGACAGATTCGGCCGCAGCGGCAGCACCAGGTTGTGCGCCGCCAGCGAACCGGCAACCAGCAGCGCCGAATCGACCGTCGACAGAATCGCCGACACCAATGCGCCGACGAAGATCGCATACAGCAGCGTCGGCAACTGGGTCTGGGCTAGATGCATCAGCACCTGCTCTTGCTCGTCGAGGGGACCGACATAATTCACCGCAATCAGTCCCAGCGTCACCGGCATCAGGCCGACGAGCAGGTAGAGCACGCCGGCACTGACCGTCGCCCGGCGCGCCAGCTCCGGACTGCGGATCGCGAGCACGCGCGCCACCAGCTCCTGCGCGACGATGGTGCCGCAAATCGGCACGGCGAAGGTCTCCAGCGTGCGCAGCCAGGACACATCGGCATCGAAAAGACCGCTGCGGGCCGGCCAGGCAGTGATGTGGGCAACCCCGCCATCGGCCACCATGACCAACCCGAACACGATGAGGATGCCGGCGATCAGCACACCCCCCTGTACGAGATCGGTCATCGCATCGGCCCACATGCCGCCGCTGGCGGTGTAAATGATCACCACAGCCGCCGCACATGTGATCGCAACCACCACGCTCAGTTCCGACGAGGCCGCGAGCACCTGGCCAAAGGCGCGGATCTGGGCCGCCGCCCACATCAAGGATGTCGGAATCATGATCAGCGCGGCAGCGCGTTCGACGCCGGCGCCATAGCGTTGGCGAAATAAGTCGGCGAGCGTGATGATGCCGCGGCGCCACAGCGGCACGGCAAAGATCAAGCCGACGATGACGATACCGATCGCATAGCCGAAAGGATCGGCCCTCACGCCGGAAAGGCCATTCGCATAGGCCTCGCCGGCCGCTCCGATGCAGGTTTCGGCACCGAACCAGGTGGCAAACACCGTGAACGTCGCCATCCACGGCCCGAGCTGGCGCCCGGCGATGAGGTAATCGGCCTCGTCGTGCACCCGGCGCGAAGCCCACCACGCGAAGACGAGCTGCAGGCCGATATAGCCGAAAATGAACAGCAAAACGAAGTTCACGCGCCCCCCTGCCCGAGCTGCCCCGCATCATCTGCGTCGAAAGCCGTGCACGATAGCAAAAATCGGCATGCGTGCACTCCAATTCACGCGGCAATCGGCCTGCGGATACGATGGCACCGCAACCTCAGTCCCTTTGACCCATGATCCGACTGGCCATCCATGGTGGTGCCGGCGACCTCGCCGCCGATCAGACCGACACGCGCGAACACCGCGCTGCCCTGCGCCGCATCGCCGAGGAAGGACGCGCGTTGCTGCAAGCCGGCGCCAGCAGTCTCGACGTGGTCGAGCGCATGGTCGTACGGCTTGAAGACTGCCCGCTGTTCAATGCCGGCATCGGCGCAGTGCTCAACCGCGACGGCATGCCCGAGCTCGACGCGGCGATCATGGACGGCCGCACCCGTGCCTGCGGCGCCGTCGCGGGGGTCATGCGCGTCAAAAATCCAGTGCGACTCGCACGCGCGGTGATGGAACGCTCCCCGCACGTCATGTTCATGGGCAGTGGCGCCGAGGCGCTCAATCGCGAGCTGGGCCTGGACGAAGTCACACCGGATTACTTCATCACCGAAGAACGCTTCCGCCAGCTCAAGCAGGCGCACGCCCGCGGCGTCATCGTGCTCGACCATGAAGCCGCGTTCACGCCGGCAGAGCCGACCAGCGGCGGCTTCGGTACCGTCGGCGCGGTCGCCCGCGATGCCGAAGGACGGCTCGCCGCGGCCACCAGCACCGGCGGCCTCACCAACAAGCACCCGGGCCGTATCGGCGACACCCCGCTCATCGGTGCCGGCACGTTCGCCGATGACCGCAGTGCGGCGGTCTCGTGCACCGGCACCGGTGAATGCTTCATCCGCGTCGGCTTCGGATTCGAAGTGCACGCGCGGATGAGTTACTGCAACTGGACGCTGGAACGTGCCTGCCGTGAAGCGCTGGAGGACGTCCGCCGGCTGGGTGGACGCGGCGGCTGCATCGCGATCGATCACGAAGGCAATCTGGCACTGCCGTTCAACTCGACGGCGATGTACCGCGCGTGGATGGGCGCCGACGGCGTGATCCATGTCGGCATCGGCACCGATGACGTCGACTGACACGTTCAAACCGCCGCGTAATGCGGCACCGCCGCCGTAAAACCCTTGAGCTGGAGCGGCGCGCGCGCCTGCAGGGCGACGGCACCGGCAAGCTCGGCGGTCCGGGTGTCGACGAGCACATCGCCATCGGCAGCGTGCTCGCACAGACGGCACGCCAGGTTCACCGCCGACCCCACCGCCGTGTATTCCAGCCGTGAAGCCGAACCGATGACGCCGACCGTGACCACACCCGTGGCCACACCGACGCCGATGCCGAGGCGGTAGCCCGGACGGCTCCAGCGCTGCGTGAGCGCCACACCGACGTCGCGGATCCGACAGGCCAGCTCGATGCCGCGCTGTGCGTGGTACGCAACCGGCAGGGGCGCACCGACGAGCACCAGAATCCCGTCGCCGGCGAAATCATTGATCGTCGCTCCGACCGCTGCGACCTCGCGCCCGACCGCATCGTAATACTCGCGCAGCACTGCAATGACCTCCGCAGACGGATGCGCCGCGGCGTAGGCCGTGAACCCGCGCAAGTCGCAGGCGACGACGGTGATCTCGCGCTGGGTGTCACGCATCGCCTGATCGAGTCCGCGTTCGGACACCAGACGCGCCACCTGCGGTGACAGAAAACGCGACATGAACTGCCCGCGCTGACCCTGGAGCACGTGGTAATGCACGGCGCCGATCAAAAACACGAGCTCGCCCGTGATCACGGACAGCGCAGACCACTGCAACGGCAACACGAAACCGGCGACGAACAAGGGAGCGGCGAGCGCCATCGCCACCACCCGGATCGTCTCGGCGCGATCTGGCCGGCGCTTGAGCAGCAGTGCGATGCCGACACATCCTGCGATCATCGCCAACAGCACGGGCCCCATGAACACCCAGAATCCGGCACTCAGAAACAATTCCGGCCGATCGCCGGCGCGCAGGAAGGCCTGCGCACGCAGCTCCGGCCAGATGAATGAAAACACACCGTACAGCACGCCGCTGAGCTGTCCCAGCCGCAGCACGCGATCGCCCGTGCGCGTATCCATGTCCGCGGACACCGGAATCGTCCGGCGCACGCGCAGAATCCATTCGAGCATGCAGACGATCGATAACACCTCCGGCAGCGCAAACCAGCCGGCCCATGACATCAGCTCCGGACGGACCGCGAGCCACACCACGTTGAGATAAATCGACAGCCCCATGAAGAAAAAGCCCCCGGCCAGGGCGCGCGAGGCCGGCGAGGCACGGTCCGCGGAGACGAACGCGATCCCCATGCCCAGCGCGACCAGTGAGACCAGCGTGTGCGTGTCCAATCCCGGCGTCATGGTGCACCCCGATCCTGCCGGGACCGAGGCTTGGGTTCGCGCATCGCTTTCTGCGCGACCAGCATCAAGAATCCCTCGCCATGGGTGAAACCTTGCTGTCCGCTGAGGTGGGGCCAGGTCATGTTCGCGCAACGATTCGATCGTGCATCAGGCACTGATCGGATCATATCCGCGAACCATCCGTCGATCGCACGGCGCCATGGATGGACAACCGGCGCCGCACGCGATCGTGCAACCCCATGGCCATCATCCGCCGCGGCGTATGCGAACAAGTCTTGCCGATCGCGCCTACCCGCACTGGTTCGCGGGTGATACCGACCGCAAACCAGCCCCCAGCAAGCACCGGGGACAGCAACCGGAGCATCCTGCCGCAGCCAGTAAAGAAAGTACGCAACCACGCCGGGATCGGACCCGCGCTGTTCATTAAAATTATTACAAATCAGCTAGATATCCAATAAAACAGAGAAGCGAGTTGAAGATGGGCCATGTTTCCACGACAATCGCCGAGTTTCAAACTATTTATAGTTGTTTGAACTTGCGTCGGTTGTTCACACATGGACGAACACAGCAAGTCTGAACGCATCCTCCAGCTGGTGCACAAGCTGGGTGTTCTGCGGCCCAAAGATCTCGTTCCGCACGGCATCCAGGCGGAGTATCTGCGTCGGCTGTGCGATCGCGGGCTGCTCAAGAAGCTGAGCCGCGGCAGCTATGTCGCTGCCGGCACGAGACTGTCGCGCGACCTTTTGCTTGCACTCGTCGCACGCGCCGTCCCCAACGGTGTGATCTGCCTCGAAACGGCACTGGCCTTCCATGGACTCGCCGCGTTCGACATGGAGAAAATCCACATCGCCATCGAGCGCCGCGCCGCCAAACCGCGCGTGGACTTCCCGGATCTGCGCGTCGCCCGCCTCGGCGGCGCCGCATTCACCGAAGGGATCGAGATCCATGTGCTCGAAAACGTTCGGGTGCCGATCTACAGCCTCGAAAAAACCCTGGCCGACCTGTTCAAGTTCCGTAACAAAATCGGTCCACACATCGCCGTCGACGCGCTGCGCTCGGCGCTGTCACAGCGCGACATCCATCTGCGCAAGCTCTGGCATTATGCGCGGCTGTGCCGTGTCGAACGCGTCATGAAACCGTATGTCGATGCGTTGTTACCGGCTTGACCGATCCCGCCGGCTAGAATCAAGCGCCGCAATCCTGCTGACCGGCCGACCGATGCGCGCACCTTTTTTGCTGCTCGCCCTTCCCATCCTTGCGTGGGCACAGTCGCCGTCTGGCGCACCCGACATCGTCGGACCGGAAACGCAGGATGGAGACTGTGCCGTGCCTGCACCCCAACGCAGCGGCAGCGTTTTCGACAATCTGCGCCGCGAAACCGATGCCTTCACGCTGGTCAATACAAAGCGCGGGCTGTCCTTCCACCGGCCGATATATCTGCTGCCGGTGACCTGGAGCCCCGAGTACCACAGTGAGGCCAGCGAGGTCCTGTTCCAGATCAGCCTCAAACAGCGGCTGTTCAACCGCAACCTGTTCTTCGGCTACACCCAGCGCTCGTTCTGGCAGCTCTACAACGGCAACGACTCACGGCCGTTTCGTGAAACCAACTACAACCCCGAACTGTTTTACCGCTGGAAGCCGCAGTGGCGATGGCTCCCGGAGCTGGGATTCGACATCGGCGCCGATCACGAATCCAACGGCAAGGAATTGCCCGACTCACGAAGCTGGAACCGGATCATCGGCGCGGCTTACTACGAGGGTGAGCGGCAACTCCTGCACCTGCGCCTGTGGTACCGGATACCCGAGAACGAAAACCGCCCCGCCGACGATCCCAAGCGCGATGACAACCCCGACATCCACCGCTACTACGGCTATGGGGAACTGCGCTTGCAGCGCAAGCTCTTCGGCGACGCACAGCACATGCTCGCCATGATGGCGCGGGGTAATCCTGCCACCGGCAAGGGGGCGTTCGAGCTCGTCTATAGCGCGCCGTTCTCCGACTATGCGTTCTGGAGCGTCTATCTCTGGAACGGTTACGGCGAGAGCCTGATCGATTACAACCGCAGTGTCACCCGCGTCGGAATCGGTCTGATGCTGGCGCGCTGACGCACGGCAACGGCACGCATGCAGGTATAAAAACGGGCGCCGAAGCGCCCGCTCTCGGATACGAATACAAGACCGCGCTTTACTGCGCAGGCGGCTCGGCCACCGGCCTTGGCCGATCGACCAGCTCGACATAAGCCATCGGCGCGTCGTCACCCGGCCGGAAGCCGCACTTGAGAATTCGCAGATAACCGCCCGGACGATCCTTGTACCGCGGGCCCAGCTCGTTGAACAGCTTCTGCACGGCTTCACGGTCGCGCAGACGCGCGAACGCAATGCGGCGGTTGGCAACCGAGTCGTTCTTGGCGCGCGTGATCAACGGCTCGGCCAAACGGCGCAACTCCTTGGCCCTGGGCAGCGTCGTCTTGATCAATTCGTGCTTGAACAGAGCGACGGCAATCGCCTGCATCGTCGCTTTGCGATGGGCGCTGGTACGGCCGAACGTACGACCTGCAATCTTGTGGCGCATGGCTTTAACTCAGTTTTCAATACCCAGTTTCCGGTTTCCAGCCCTCTCGCTTGCGTTCCCCGGCCATCGGCGCGCGCGGGATCTGGAAACTACACGCAAACCCCGTTCCTCAGGCCGACAGCTTCGGCGACGACCAGTTATCGAGCTTCATGCCGAGCTCGAGGTCGTGCGCCTTGAGCGCCTCCTTGATCTCGTTGAGCGACTTCTTGCCGAGATTCGGCGTCTTCATCAACTCCATCTCGGTGCGCTGCACCAGATCGCCGATGTAGTAGATGTTCTCGGCCTTGAGGCAATTTGCCGAGCGCACCGTGAGTTCGAGATCGTCGATCGGGCGGAACAGGATCGGCGAGAGTTCCTTCTTGCCCGGGGCGCTGGCGGTGTGCGCGGCTTCCGCTTCGAGATCGACGAAGACCGACAGCTGGTCGCGCAGGATGCGCGCCGCCAGGCGCACGGCCTCGGCGGGATCGACGCTGCCGTTGGTATCGACGTCGAGAATCAGCTTGTCCAGATCGGTGCGCTGCGCGACGCGCGCGCGCTCGACACTGTAGCTGACGCGACGGACCGGGCTATAGGAAGCATCGAGCTTGAGGACGCCGATCCCACGGCTATCCTCCTCGCGCACCGCGCTCACCGCCGGCACGTAGCCGCGGCCGCGGGTGACCTTGAGCGTCATATTGATCTTGCCGCCGGTCAGATGCGCAAGCACCAGATCCGGATTGACGATCTCGACATCATGATCGAGCGCGATATCGCCGGCCGTGACGACACCCTTGCCCGACTTCTCCAGCCGCAGGGTGGCCTCTTCACGCGCGTGCAGACGCACGGCGATGTTCTTGACGTTGAGCAGGATGTCGAGAACATCCTCCTGCACGCCTTCGATGGCGCTGTACTCGTGGACGACACCCTCGATCTGCACTTCGGTCACGGCAGCGCCCGGAATCGAGGACAGCAGGATGCGGCGCAGCGCATTGCCCAGTGTGTGGCCAAAGCCGCGCTCCATCGGCTCGAGGGTGACACGCGCCCGGCTGGGCGACAGGGTCTCCACCTCGATCTGGCGCGGCTTGAGAAGATCGGCGATGACGTTCTGCATGAATAACCTCGCGTAAAGCGATCATTGGACTCCCGACTGCCCGGGGACAGCGCATCCGCTCCGGCAGCGGGGACGCTGCGGTCCATGAGGACCGCAGCCGTATTACTTCGAGTACAACTCGACGACGAGCTGCTCGTTGATGTCTGGCACGATCTGGTCGCGGGTGGGCACCGCCTTGAACGTGCCCTTCAAGCCTTTCTCGTCCACCTCGACCCATTCCGGCAAGCCGATCTGGACGGCGATCGACAAGGCCTCGGCGATGCGCGACTGCTGGCGCGCGCTCTCGCGGATTTCGATGACATCCCCGACTTGTACCTGATAGGAAGGAATGTTCACCGGCTTACCGTTGACCAGCACGGCCTTGTGGCTGACCAGCTGACGGGCCTCGGCGCGCGTGCGCGAGAACCCCATGCGATAGACGATGTTGTCGAGCCGCGACTCGAGCAGCTGCAACAGGATCAGACCGGTCGAACCTTTCTTCTGCGCCGCCTTCTTGTAGTAGTTGCGGAACTGACGCTCGAGCACGCCGTACATCTGCTTGAGTTTTTGCTTCTCACGCAGCTGCAGCGCGTAGTCCGACAGACGGGTCTTGGCAGCGCCATGCTGACCCGGGCGGGTCTCCATGTTGCACTTGCTGTCGATCGCGCGAGCGCGCGATTTGAGCAGCAGGTCGGTTCCGGCGCGACGGGACAGCTTGCATTTGGGGCCGATATAACGTGCCATGATCGTTTCCTCGCCTTAGACGCGGCGGCGCTTCGGAGGACGGCAGCCGTTGTGGGGAATCGGCGTGACGTCGGTGATGCTCGTGATCTTGAAGCCAGCGGCATGCAACGCGCGGACCGCGGACTCACGACCGGGACCTGGCCCCTTGACACGCACTTCCAGGTTCTTCACGCCATGCTCGGCGGCCGCCTGTGCGGCCCTGTCGGCAGCGACCTGTGCGGCAAACGGAGTCGACTTGCGGGAACCCTTGAAGCCCGCGGCGCCGGCCGTGCTCCAGCACAGGGTGTTGCCCTGGCGATCGGTGATCAGCACGATCGTGTTGTTGAACGAGGCATGAATGTGCGCCACCGCGTCGGTGACGTTCTTCTTGACCTTCTTGCGCTTGGCCGGGGCGGCAGTGCTCGTCGGAGTAGCCATAGATATTCAGGTCCTGATTACACTTTCTTCTTGCCGGCGATGCTCGCGCGGCGGGGGCCCTTGCGGGTGCGGGCGTTGGTCCGCGTGCGCTGACCGCGGACTGGCAGACCCCGGCGGTGGCGCTGACCGCGGTAGCAGCCGAGGTCGATCAGCCGCTTGATACTCATCGATACCTCGCGTCGCAAATCGCCCTCGACGACGTACTTGGCGACCTCGGCGCGAAGCTTGTCGAGCTCGCCTTCGGTCAGACTACGAATCTGCGCCGCCGGATTGACGCCGGCAGCGGCGCAGATCTTCTTTGCGCGCGTGGGACCGATGCCGTAGATCGCCTGCAAGGCAATGACAGCGTGCTTTCGATCCGGGATGTTGACGCCCGCGATACGTGCCATGGTGGAAACCTCGACTTAGAACCGCGCGGAAAAGCCGCGTATTGTAGTGAAACCCAAGAAAGCCAGCAATGCCGGACCGACCGAGCTACCGCGCCCTCAGCCTTGGCGCTGCTTGTGGCGCGGATCGGTGCACAGAACACGCACGACGCCGCTGCGCCGCACCACCTTGCAGTTCCGGCACATCTTTTTCACGGAAGCTCGGACTTTCATGACAATGACCTCATCGTAAGTGTCGTAAACCGGGCTAGCGTCCCTGCGAACTGCCCAGCGTCTTGAGATTGGCCTTCTTCAGCAGGCCCTCGTACTGGTGCGACATCAGATGCGCCTGCAGCTGCGCCATGAAATCCATCACGACGACGACCGTGATCAGCAACGACGTACCGCCGAAATAAAACGGAATGCTGCTGACGAAGGAGCGCAGGACCTCCGGCACAAGACAAACCGCCAGGATGTAGATCGAACCGATCACCGTCAGACGCGTCAGCACCTGGTCGATGTAGCGCGCCGTCATCGCCCCCGGACGCACACCGGGAATGAACGCCCCCGACTTCTTGAGGTTCTCTGCGGTCTCGCGCGAATCGAACACCAGCGCGGTATAGAAGAAGCAGAAGAACACGATCAGCAACCCGTAAAGCAGCGTATACAACGGCTGCCCCGGCGCCAATGCGTTCGAAATGCGCTGCAGCACGCCACCCGAGCCTTCGTCACCGAAAAACTGCACGAGCGAGGCGGGAAACAGAATGATCGACGAGGCGAAGATCGGCGGAATCACACCCGACATGTTGATCTTCAGCGGTAGATGCTGGGTCTGCGCGGCAAAAACCCTGCGCCCCTGTTGTCGTCGGGCATGGTGGATCGGAATTCGCCGCTGTGCGCGCTCGACGTAGACCACCCCCCAGGTCACGAGCACGACCAGCAGCAGCACGACCAGGACCGTGAATGCACTGATCGAACCCTCGCTGACCAGTTGCGCGGTCGCGGCGAGTGCACGCGGGAATCCCGCGACGATGCCGGCGAAAATGATCATCGAAATGCCATTGCCGACACCGCGCTCGGTGATCTGCTCGCCGAGCCACATCAGAAACATCGTGCCGGTGACGAGGCTCACCGTGGCAGTGAACACAAAGGCGAATCCGGGCGAGATCGCCACACCGGAGCGCTGCAGCGCCAGCGCTGCACCGACCGACTGGAAAATGGCCAGCGCCAGCGTCCCGTACCGGGTGTACTTGGTGATCTGCCGGCGCCCGGACTCACCCTCTTTTTTCAGCTCTTTGAGCTGCGGCACCACGGCGGTGAGCAGCTGCACGATGATGCTCGCCGAAATGTACGGCATCACGCCGAGCGCAAAGATCGACAGGCGCTCGAGCGCACCGCCCGAGAACATGTTGAACATGTCCAGAATGGTGCCGCGACTCTGGTTGAACAGAGCCTCCAACTGCGCCGGATCGATGCCGGGCACCGGAATATAGCTGCCGATGCGGAACACGATGATGGCGCCCAGCAGAAAGAGCAGGCGGTCTTTGACTTCGCCCACCTTGCTGAGATCCGGCATCATCGCGCCGGACGGCATGCCTGGAGTTTTGGCCATCGGTCGTCTTTGGTTCGGAAACCGGCCTTGCAGAACCGGAACGTGGTGAGAGGATTTATTCGATGACCGATCCGCCGGCCGCCGTGATCACCTCGCGCGCCCCCTTGGTCACGAGCACACCCTTGAGCGTGACCTTGCGGCTGAGCTCGCCCGACTTGATGACCTTGGCTGTCAGGGCATTGATCGAAATCACGCCCTCGGCCTTGAGCGTGGACAGATCGATCTCGTCGGCCTTCATCTTCTGCAGATCGGACAGGCGCACCTCGGCGGTCAAGCCGGCGAGCGGGGACTTGAACCCGCGCTTGGGCAACCGGCGCTGGATCGGCATCTGCCCGCCTTCGAAGCCGAGCTTGTGATAACCGCCCTTGCGTGCGTGCTGACCCTTGTGACCACGCCCAGCCGTCTTGCCGAGACCCGAACCGATACCGCGACCGACACGGGTGCGGGCGGTCTTGGCGCCCTTGGCCGGTTTGATGTCGTTGAGCTTCATTTTCAGACTTCCTCGACCTTGAGCAGATAGGCGGCCTTACGCACCATGCCGAGATTTTCCGGCGTGGCGGCGACAACGACGCTCTGATGCATGCGGCGCAGACCCAGGCCGCGCACACAGGCCTGATGATCCTTCAGCTTCTTGGCGAGGCTGCGCACGAGGGTGACTTTGATCTGCTTGGCGTCTGCCATGGCTTACCCCAGGATTTCCTCGACCGTCTTGCCGCGCTTGGCGGCGATCTCCGACGGCATGTTCAGGCTGGTGAGCGCGTTCATCGTGGCGCGGACCAAGTTGATCGGGTTGCGCGAACCCAGGGACTTCGCGAGCACGTTCTGGATACCAGCCACTTCGAACACGGCACGCATCGCGCCGCCGGCGATCACACCGGTACCGTCGGATGCCGGGCGCAGGAAGACCCGCGAGGCACCATGCTGACCCCAAGCCTCGTGCTGCACCGTCAGCCCCTTGAGCGGCACCGTGACCATGTTCTTGCGCGCCTGTTCCATCGCCTTGGCGATCGCAGCCGGCACCTCGCGCGCCTTGCCGTAACCAAAGCCGACGCGACCCGCGCCATCACCGACGACGGTCAGCGCCGTGAACGCAAACTGCTTGCCGCCTTTGACCGTCTTCGACACACGATTGACGGCCACCAGCTTCTCTCTCAGCTCGGTCCCGGACTGCTCTTCCTCGTAGTTCATTTGCTGTGCCATGTCTCAAAACTCCAGGCCGGCTTCACGCGCGGCATCCGCCAGTGCTTTGACGCGACCGTGATACTTAAAGCCGGCACGATCGAAGGCCACCTTGGTGATGCCTTGTGCCTTGGCGCGCTCGGCGATCGCAGCGCCGATTTTCTTGGCCGCCTCGATGTTGCCCGTGCTTTTGAGACCCGCAACGAGCGCTTTTTCCACGGTCGAAGCGGAGACAAGCGTCCGGCTGGCGTCGGGCGCGATGATCTGCGCATAAATGTGCTTGGGCGTGCGGTGCACGGCCAGACGGTGCACGCCCAGCTTGCGGATGTGGGCGCGCGTCCGGCGGGCACGGCGCAGACGGGTGAGCTTCTTGTCTTTCATGACAGCCCTCGATTACTTCTTCTTCGCTTCCTTGAGCACGACCTTCTCGGTCGCGTAACGCACACCCTTGCCCTTGTACGGCTCGGGCGGACGGAAGCCGCGGATGTCGGCGGCGACCTGGCCAACCAGCTTCTTGTCGGCGCCTTTGACGACGATTTCAGTCTGGCTTGGCGTTTCCACCACGACGCCATCCGGAATCGCATACTCGATCGGATGCGAGAATCCGAGGCTCAAGTTCAGCTTCTTGCCCTGCACCGCCGCGCGATAACCGACACCAACGAGTGCGAGCCGCTTCTCGTACCCTTTCGATACCCCAATGACGGCGTTGTTGAGCAGCGCGCGGGCGGTACCGGCGGCCATGCCGTTGGCCTTGATCGAATCGGCGCTGATCGAGGCAACGTTGCCGTTGACCTCGACCTTGACTGTCGCCGGAATCGCGACGGTCACGCTGGCTTTGACGCCTTTGACGGTGAGCTTGCCGTCGGCCGCGCTCACCTGTACACCGGCCGGAAGCACCACCGGCATTTTTGCAATGCGGGACATGTCTCCAATCTCTCCTTAGGCGACGATGCAGAGGACTTCGCCACCCTGACCGGCGGCGCGCGCCTTGCGGTCACTGACGACGCCGCTTGGGGTCGACACGATGGCAACGCCCAGCCCACCGAGCACCTTGGGCAGCTCGTCCTTGCCCTTGTAGACACGCAGCGCTGGCCTGGACACACGCTCCAGCCGCTCGATCACCGGCTTGCCCTGGAAATATTTCAGGGTCACGGTGATCGTCTTCTTGGGGCCGTCGGCGGTGACGCTGTAGTCGGCGATATAACCCTCGTCCTTGAGCACCGCAGCGATCGCCTCCTTGATCTTGGAGGACGGACAAACGACCTGCTTCTTGCGGGCCTGCTGGCCGTTGCGAATGCGCGTCAGGAAGTCGGCGATGGGATCGGTCATGCTCATTTCGATAGCCCTCTTACCAGCTCGCCAGCTTAAGGCCGGGGATCTCGCCCTTCATCGCGGCTTCGCGCAGCTTGTTACGCCCGAGTTTGAACTTTCGGTACACGCCGCGCGGACGCCCGGTCAGCGAGCAGCGTGCGCGCTGGCGGATCTTGCTCGAATCACGCGGCAGCTTCTGCAGCGCAATGACGGCAGCTTCTTTTTCCTCGGCCGAAGCGGTCGTGCTCGAAATGATCTCTTTGAGCTTGGCGCGCTTCTTGGCGTACCGGGTGGCGAGCTTTGCGCGTTTCTTTTCGCGCTCGATCATGCTGGTCTTGGCCATGGCTTGCTGCCTTACTTGCGGAACGGGAAGTTAAACGCCTCGAGCAAGGCCTTGCCGTGCTCGTCGTTCTTCGCCGTCGTGGTGATGGTGATATTCATGCCGCGCAGGGCATCGATCTTGTCGTAGTCGATTTCCGGAAAAATGATCTGCTCGGTCACGCCAAAGTTGAAATTGCCGCGACCGTCGAAGCCGCGCGCCGAGATACCGCGAAAATCGCGGATGCGCGGCAGCGCGATGCAGATCAGCCGCTCGAGGAATTCGTACATGCGCTCGCGGCGCAGCGTCACCTTGACGCCGACCGGATAATTCTCACGGATCTTGAATCCGGCGATGGCGATGCGTGCCTTGGTCACGACCGGTTTCTGGCCAGCGATCGCGGCCATGTCGGCGACGGCATGCTCGATGATCTTGCGATCGCTGGTCGCCTCGCCCACACCCATGTTGAGCGTGATCTTGGTGATCCGCGGAACCTCCATCGGACCGAGCCCCAGCTTCTTGCCGAGCTCGGGCGCGATCTTCTCGCGGTACAGGGTTTGCAGATTGGCTGTCATGGTCGGCATCCCTTCAGTCCACCAGTTCCTGCGTGGACTTGAACACACGCACCTTGCGGCGCTTCTCGCCTTCGCCCTCGAAGCGGAAACCGACACGGTCACCCTTGCCGGTCTTGGCGTTCCACAACATCACGTTGGATGCGTCGATCGGCATTTCCTTCTCGACGATACCGCCGGCGATGCCCGCGTTCGGGTTCGGGCGCTGATGTTTCTTGGCGACGTTGATGCCTTCGACGACGAGCTTGCCGTTGGCCAGCACCTGGCTCACCTTGCCGCGGCGTCCCTTGTCGCGACCGGCGATGACGATGACCTCGTCGCCCTTACGGATCTTGTTCATGATTGCAGCCCTTAGAGCACTTCCGGCGCCAGCGACACGATCTTCATGAAGCGGTCGCGCAGCTCACGCGTGACCGGCCCGAAGATACGGGTACCGAGCGGCTCCAGCTTGTTCGAAACCAGCACGGCGGCGTTGCTATCGAAACGGATCACCGATCCGTCCGCGCGCTTGATCGGGAATTTGGTGCGCACGACCACCGCATCGTGCACTTCGCCCTTTTTGACCTTGCCGCGCGGGATCGCGTCCTTGACGGTAACCTTGACGAGATCGCCGACACCCGCATAGCGGCGGTAGGTGGACCCCTTGACCTGGATCACCTGGACGAGACGCGCACCACTGTTATCGGCGGCGACGAGGAAGGATTCCTGCTGAATCATGGCTTAGGCTCCAGCGGTCTGTTGTTGCAGAGCGGTGGCCTTCTGCAGCACCTCGACCAGACGGAAACGCTTGGTCGCCGACAGCGGACGAGTCTCGACGATAGCGACCAGATCGCCCTCGTTGCACTCGTTATGCTCGTCGTGCGCATGCAGCTTGGTCGAACGCCGCAGCGTCTTGCCATAAATCGGATGCCGCTCACGGCGCTCGACCAGCACCGTGATGGTTTTGTTGGCCTTGTTGCTGATGACGCGACCGACGATGCGGCGCTGGGATTTTTTCTCTGTCTGTTCGCTCATGACGCTTGCACCGATGACTTGGCCTGCTCGGCCATGACGGTCTTCAGCCGCGCAATCTTCTTGCGCACATCCTTGACCAGATGGGGTTTACTACCCTGACCGGTGGCTTGCTGCATGCGCAGACTGAACTGCTCCTTGCGCAAGGCCTCCAGTTCGGTGTTCAGCTCGGCGGCGGTCTTGCCGCGGAGGGATTTGACGTATTCCTGACTCTTCATGATCTACGCACCCCTCACATGATCGTCCGATTGACGAATGTGGTCTTCACCGGCAGCTTGGCCGCAGCCAGGCGGAAGGCCTCGCGGGCGGTGGCTTCGTCAACACCTTCCATCTCGTAAAGCACTTTGCCGGGCTGTACCTTGGCGACCCAATACTCGACGTTACCCTTGCCCGAACCCATGCGCACTTCGAGCGGTTTTCGGGTGACCGGAACGTCCGGGAAAATGCGGATCCACAGCTTGCCACCGCGCTTGATGTACCGCGTGATGACGCGCCGCGCGGCCTCGATCTGGCGCGCCGTGATGCGGCCATGCTCGATCGTCTTCAACCCCCACTCACCGAAGCTGACCTTGTTGCCGGTCAGCGCAAGGCCCTTGTTCGTGCCTTTGCGTTGCTTGCGGAATTTCGTTCGCTTGGGCTGCAGCATTGCAGTCTTCTCCTATGGTGCTCAGGCCGCGTGTGCCTCGGCACTTTCGTCCTTGCGATCATGACGGCGATCGGCCTCGTAAACCTCGCCGGTGAACACCCATACCTTGACACCGATGACGCCATACGTGGTCTTGGCCTCGCTGGTCGCGTAATCGACGTGGGCACGCAGGGTGTGCAGCGGCACTCGGCCTTCGCGATACCACTCGGTGCGGGCGATCTCCGCGCCATTCAAACGACCGCTGACCTGGATCTTGATGCCGCCAGCACCCAGGCGCATCGCGTTTTGCACCGCGCGCTTCATCGCACGGCGGAACATGATGCGGCGCTCGAGCTGCTGGGCGACGGAGTCGGCGATCAGCTTGGCATCGAGCTCGGGCTTACGGATTTCCTCGACCGACAGATGCACGGCATCCGGTTTGAGGCCGATGATCTTGGCGACTTCCTGCTTGAGCTTTTCGATGTCCTCGCCTTTCTTGCCGATGACGATACCCGGACGCGCGGTATGGATCGTCACGCGCGCCGACTTGGCCGGACGGTCGATCTGGATGCGCGAAACCGACGCCTGCGCCAGCTTCTTCATCAGATAATCGCGGACGGCCATGTCCTTGAGCAGGGTGTCGGCGTAGGCCCCACGTTCCGCGTACCAGTTGGAGGTCCACTTGGTCGTGATGCCGAGGCGAAAGCCGTTTGGATTGACTTTATGACCCATGGGTTCTCTCGTGTAAGTCCGACTCGCCGACGCCTTAGTGGCCGTCCGACACCTTGATGGTGATATGGCTGGTGGGCTTGAGGATGCGGTCCGCCCGCCCCTTCGCGCGCGGCATGATGCGCTTGAGCACCGGCCCCTGGTCGATGTAGATCGCCTGGATCCTGAGCTCATCGACATCGGCGCCATGATTGTTCTCGGCATTCGCGATCGCCGACTCGAGCACCTTGCGAATCACACCGGCCGGCTTGCGCGTCGAAAACTTGAGGATATTGAGGGCCTCATCCACCTTCTTGCCGCGGACGAGATCCGCGACCGCACGCGCCTTCTTCGGCGACAGGCGGACGAACTTCAGTACGGCTTGCGTCTGCATGGCGGACCTCACTTCGTGGCTTTGTCGGCCGCGTGACCCTTGAAGGTCCGCGTCGGCGCAAATTCGCCGAGTTTGTGGCCAACCATGTTGTCGGTAATGAACACCGGCATATGCTGCCTGCCGTTGTGCACCTGGATGGTCAGGCCCACGAACTCGGGCGTGATCATCGAGCGACGCGACCAGGTCTTGATCGGTTTCTTCACCCGCTGTGCCGCCATCTCCTGCACTTTCTTGGCCAGGTGATGATCGACGAAGGGGCCTTTCTTGACGGAACGCGGCATGGCCTAGTCCTTACTTCTTGGCGTGGCGACTGCGCACGATGAATTTCTGCGTGCGCTTGTTCTTGCGGGTCTTCAGACCCTTGGTCTGCTGACCCCACGGCGTGACCGGATGCGGGTTGCCCTGGCCGGATTTACCCTCACCGCCACCGTGCGGGTGATCCACCGGGTTCATGACCACACCGCGCACGGTCGGACGGATGCCCCTCCAGCGCTTGGCACCGGCTTTGCCGTATTGGCGCAGGTTGTGTTCGTTGTTGCTGACTTCGCCGATCGCGGCACGGCACTCCGAGAGCACCTTGCGCATCTCGCCGGAACGCAGCCGGATCGTGACGTAGTCACCCTCGCGGGCCACCAGCTGAGCGGCTGCACCAGCGCTACGCGCGAGCTGGGCGCCCTTGCCAGGGCGCAACTCGACGCAGTGGATGGTCGAACCCACCGGAATATTGCGCAGCGGCAGCACGTTGCCCGGCTTGATCGGCGCATCGGAACCCGAATGCAGCACATCGCCCTCGGCAATCCCGCGGGGCGCGATGATGTAACGCCGCTCACCGTCGGCATAGCACAGCAGTGCAATGTGCGCAGAGCGATTCGGATCGTACTCGATGCGCTCGACCCTGGCCGGGATCCCGTCCTTGTTGCGCTTGAAATCGATCAGACGGTAATGGTGCTTGTGCCCACCACCCTTGTGCCGTGTCGTGATGTGCCCGTTATTGTTGCGCCCACCCGTGGAGGACTGCTTCTCGACCAATGGCGCGTACGGCTCGCCTTTCCACAGCCCAGGCGTCACAACGCGAACCTGGTGACGCGTTCCCGGCGAGGTCGGTTTGAGTTTGACCAGTGGCATGGCCTATCCCCTTAGCTCGCGTTGCCGGCCAGGAAATCGATTTCCTGCCCCTCGGCAAGCGTGACGTATGCCTTTTTCCAGTCGGAGCGCTTGCCCTCGAAACGACCAAAGCGCTTGTTCTTGCCTTTGACGTTGAGCGTACGCACGCCTTCGACCTTGACGTTGAACAGCCGCTCGACGGCGAGCTTGATTTCCGGCTTCTCGGCGTCGCGCAGGACCTTGAACACGGCGGTATTCGCCTTCTCGGCCACGCGCGTGCTCTTTTCCGAAATGACCGGGCCGATGATCACCTGATGCAGGCGATCGGTCGCTGTCTTGTACTTGCTCACTGGTTTACCTCCATGATGGCGAGCACGCGTTCGCGGCTTCTACGGCCGCCGCCCAGCGGGCGGACCTCGCGATGGTGCGTCATTGCAGCCACGCCTCCAGCTTCTTCACCGCATCGGTCGTCATCAGCACTTTTTCGTGCGTGAGCAGCGCAACCGGGTTAAGCGCCTCGACGTCGCAGACCGCGACGTGGGGGATATTGCGCGCCGACAGGTATAGATTCCGGTCGACCTCGCCGGTCACGATCAGAATGTCGCTGGCACCGACACTCTTGAGCTTCTCGAGCAACCCCTTGGTGCGCGGCGCATCGACCGCGAACGATTCGGCGACGATCAGGTGATTCTGACGGACAAGCTCGGCGACGATCGAGCGCATCGCCCCGCGATACATCTTGCGGTTGACCTTCTGCGAGAAGTCGCGTGGGACCGCGGCGAAGATCTTGCCGCCACCCCGCCACAGCGGCGAGCGGATGCTGCCGGCGCGCGCACGACCCGTGCCCTTTTGCTTCCACGGCTTTCTGCCGCCGCCGGAAACCATGGCCTTGGTCTTCTGCGCCTTGGTGCCGGCACGACCGCCCGCCAGGTACGCCGTGACGACCTGGTGAATCAGCGGTTCGTTGTATTCCGCGCCGAAGACGGCATCGGAAACGTTGATCTTGGCAGTGCTGTTGTGCAGTTGAATATCCATTGCCGTTTTTCCCCGGTTACTTGACCGTGGGGCGAACGATGACATCGCCATTCGTCGCGCCCGGCACCGCACCCTTCACCAGCAGAAGGTTGCGCTCGGCATCGATCTTGACCAAGTCAAGATTCAGAACGGTCACACGCTCAGACCCCATGTGACCGGCCATTTTCTTGCCCTTGAACACGCGGCCCGGGCTCTGGCGCTGACCGATCGAGCCGGGGCTGCGATGCGAGAGCGAGTTACCGTGGGTCGCACGTCCGCCGCCGAAATTCCAGCGCTTCTGTACACCCGCGAAACCCTTGCCCTTGGAGATGCCGGTGACGTCCACGGCCTTGACGCCCTCGAACGCAGACACCTTGATCTCCGATCCAGGCTGCAGATCCGCCCCCTCGTTGTTGTCGAGGCGGATTTCCCACAGCCCGCGGCCAGCGGCAACACCGGCCTTCTTGAAATGGCCAGCCTGAGCCTTGTTGATACGGCTCGGCTTGACTTCACCGACGGTCACCTGCACCGCACGGTAACCATCGTTTTCCACGGTCTTGACCTGAGTCACGCGATTGGGCGCGCACTCGATCACGGTCACCGGAATGGCAACGCCAGCGTCGGTGAAGACGCGGGTCATGCCGGCCTTACGGCCCACGATTGCGATCGTCATGTCCCGTCTCCTTTCAGCTCAGCGAGATCTGGACTTCGACGCCCGCAGGCAGGTCCAGCTTGGAGAGCGCATCCACGGTCTTCTCCGTGGGATCGACGATCTGCATGAGCCGCTTGTGCGTACGGATTTCATATTGGTCGCGCGCGTCCTTGTCGGCGTGCGGCGAAACCAGGATTGTGAAGCGTTCCTTGCGCGTCGGCAGCGGGATCGGCCCGCGCACGACGGCCCCGGTGCGCTTCGCGGTTTCGACGATCTCCCGTGCCGATTTGTCGATCAGCCGATGGTCGAACGCCTTGAGCCGGATGCGAATGGATTGGCTTGTCGCGGCCATGCTGTGTCTTCCGGATTAAAGAGCGTGGAACAAAAGGGGCGCGAATTTTATTCGCGCCCCTGCGGAAAGTAAAGCGTCAGATTTTAAGCCAGGATCTTGGTGACGACGCCGGCGCCGACGGTGCGGCCGCCCTCGCGGATCGCAAAGCGCACGCCTTCCTCCATCGCGATCGGGCTGATCAGCTCCACCGTCATCTGCACGTTGTCGCCCGGCATCACCATCTCCTGCTTGAACTCCACCGTCCCCGTCACGTCCGTCGTGCGGAAGTAAAACTGCGGACGATACCCCTTGAAAAACGGCGTGTGCCGACCACCCTCCTCCTTCGTCAGCACGTACACCTCGCCCTCAAACTTCGAGTGCGGGTTGATCGAGCCAGGCTTGCACACCACCTGCCCGCGCTCCACCTCTTCCTTCTTCGTACCACGCAGCAAAAGACCCACGTTGTCGCCCGCCTGCCCCTGGTCCAGCAGCTTGCGGAACATCTCAACACCCGTCACCGTCGTCTTCTGCGTCGGACGAATGCCCACAATCTCCACTTCGTCGCCCACCTTGATCACACCGCGCTCAACACGCCCCGTGACCACCGTGCCGCGACCCGAAATCGAAAACACGTCCTCGATCGGCAGCAAGAACGGCTTGTCAATCTCCCGCACAGGCTCCGGAATCCACGTGTCAATCGCGTCGTACAGCTCCTCGATCTTCGCCACCCACTCCGGCTCGCCCGCAATCGCCTTGGTCGCAGAACCCCGGATCACCGGCGTGTTGTCACCGTCAAATCCGTACTTGTTCAGCAAATCCCGCACTTCCATCTCGACCAGGTCGAGCAGCTCCGCGTCCTCCACCAGGTCGCACTTGTTCAGCCACACCACGATCTTCGGCACGTTCACCTGCTTGGCCAGCAGCACGTGCTCGCGCGTCTGCGGCATCGGACCGTCCACCGCCGATACCACCAAAATCGCACCGTCCATCTGCGCCGCGCCCGTGATCATGTTCTTCACAAAGTCCGCGTGCCCAGGACAGTCCACGTGCGCATAGTGACGGTTCGCCGTCTCATACTCCACGTGCGACGTCGCAATCGTCAGAATCTTCGTCGCATCACGACGACCCTGCGCCTCCGACGCCTTCGCCACCTGGTCGTACGGCACGTACGTCCCACCGTACTTGTCCGCAGACACCTTCGTCAGCGCCGCCGTCGTCGTCGTCTTCCCATGGTCCACGTGCCCAATCGTCCCCACGTTCACGTGCGGCTTCTTGCGTTCAAACTTTTCCTTTGCCAT
>NZ_FOOC01000016.1 GCF_900113085.1 Fontimonas thermophila
CCATTGCGCAGCAGCCGCGTGTATGCCCCCGCGCCGAAGCGCAGCACCTCGATCAGGCTGGCCAATGGGCGGTCGTCGGGCGTGGCGTCGTTCCAGCCGAGCCAAGCGTCGGCGCGGCCGAAGGTGCAGGCGATCAACGTGCGCTCCTGATCGAGGGTGAGCGGCGCAAAACGCAGGCCGATCCGACGGCCGCGCTGGGCGGCGATCCGCGCCTCTCACGGCAATGCCGCGGCGATGGCCTTCGACGTGCGCCTGAACATGCCGGACGGGCGGGCGCTCATCCGGGTCATCGACGTGATGACCTTCGACGATACCGGCAGGTTCGCGTCGATGCGCGCCTACTGGGGCCCATCCGACATGGTGTACGAACGATGACTCCGGCGGCGTTGCAGCGCCTCGCCGACCGCCTGGAGCTCGAGGCGCTGGTGATCCGCTACGCCAATGCCATCGACCGCCGCGACTTCGCCTCGCTCGACAGCGTGTTCACGGCCGATGCCTACATCGACTATCGCGCGATGGGCGGCATCGACGGCCCGTATCCGGTGGTCAAGCAATGGCTGCCGCAGGCGCTCGGCCATTTCCCTGGCTATATGCATCTGATCAGCAACTGCGAGTTCCAGATCGATGGCGACCGCGCGCACGGCCGCATCGCCTGCTTCAACCCGATGGTCGTGCCCCGTCCCGAGGGCGGCACCGACACCATGTTCCTCGGACTGTGGTATCTCGATGCATACCTGCGCACCGCCGACGGCTGGCGCATCACCCGGCGGGTGGAGGAGAAGAGTTACGACTTCAACGTGCCGGCTTGGCTCAAGGCCGTGGTGAATCCCGCTTGAGCGCGCCACGCTACCAGTAACGGTAAGTCAGCTCGATGCCGAGGCTGCGCGGTTCGCCCCAGACGACGGCGCGGTCCGCGTGCGGCACATTGTCGATCGCAATCAGCGGGTAGTCCTCGTCGGCGAGATTGCGTCCAAAAAGGGCGATGTCCAGCGCGCCGCGACCGCCCCAGCCGCGCAGATTGCCGGCTACCAGGCGTGCGTTCCACAAACCGTAGGCAGGAATCGAGGTCAACCCCCGTCGCTGCTCGGTGATGACCTGCCCTTGGCGCTCGGCGGTGTAGTGGTAGGCAACATAAGCGCGCAGCTCGCCCCAGCCACGGCGCAGTGCGGTCCAGTCCAGCGCCACCACGCCGGAATGCCGCGGTGCCGATGGAAACGGATACAGATGCGCGACGTTGCGGCCGTCTGGATCGAGCACGCGCTGCACCTCGGCGTCGAGATAGGCGTAATCCGCAGAGAGGGTGAAATCCGGCGTCAACCGCACCGTGGCGTCCAGCTCCAATCCCCGCATGCGCGCCTTGCCGGCGTTGATCGTCTTGGTGTCGGAGATCGTGCCGGGGATCAGGAAATTGATCTGCATGTCGGTGTAGTCGCTGCGGAACACATCGGCATTGAGCCGCAGCCGGCGATCCCACCACTCGCTCTTGATGCCGGCTTCGTAAGACTGCACGGACTCCGGGGCAAAGCCATCGACGAATCCGAAGCCATACGGGTTGTCCGGGGAGGCGCCGGAGACGTGCGGATCGCGCACATTGAATCCTCCGCTTTTGTACGCCTCGACGGACTTGGCGTACAGCCGCACGCTCGGACCGAGATCGTAGGCGACGACGAAGGCGCTGGCATCGTCACGGAAGCGCCGCGCCGCCGGCACGTGGTCGAAGCGCTCGCCCGAGGACAGCAGCGTCGCGCTGCCGCGCCCGCCGGACTGGACTTCGACATAGGTATCGCTGATGCGGAACTTGACCGCCCGGCGCGTATCTTCGGAATGCCGGTAGCCGGCGGTCAGGTGCAGCCGGTCGCTCACCCAGGGGAGATCCGGCGTCCATGTCACCTGGCCGAACACTGCGGTCGCGCGGTTGTCGATGGTCCAGTCCAGGTTCACGAAATTCACCAGACGCAGCAGCTCGATCTGGTTGAAATCGACGACACCGAGATTGCCCAGGGCATCGAACAGCGCGTCGGTGGTGAACAGCGTCGGATCGAGTGCGTCGAGATTGTCGAGCGGGATCACCGTGCTCAACTGGTGGTTGAGGCGGTTGCGGTCTTCGCGCCCGCGCTCGCGGAAGTGATAGGCGCCGACGACGTAATCGATCGCATCGTCGAAGAGCCGGCCGGTGAGCTGCACTTCGTGTGACCACTGCCGCTGGGTAACGGTGGGAATCACCAGCGGCGTCGGTCCGCCGTTGGCCACCGTCGCTGCCGGGCCGTCATAGGCGTGACTGTCCAGGCGGTAGGTGGTCGAGCCCAGACCGCCACCGAGATCGGCATATTCCTCGTCGCGCAGGTTGCGCAGGGCGCCGATGTACTTCAGCTCGTGGACACCGAGCGGTAGCGTCAGGGTCAGTGCGTGACCGTCGATGTCCGTGCCCGATGGCACCATCGGCGCGCCGCTCGCCAGCGCTGTGAGACGCGTCTGCGCATAGCGCGTCTGCGAAACCGCATAGGGCTTGAACAACTCGGCCTGGCCTTTGTCCGTCTGCGGCGGCAAGACCGACTGGAACATGTAATTCACATAGCGCAGATCCATGCGCTCGTAGCTGTAGTCGGCAATGAATCCGCCGGCTGGCATCCAGCGCAGTGCGGCACGGCCGGCCCATTCTTCGCGATCGCCGAAGTCGGCCCCGGGCCCGAGGTTTTCGACGTACCCGTCGCGGCGGCTGCCGAGCGCAGCCAAGCCCAGCGCGAGCGTCTCGGACAGCGGCAGATTGAACGAGGCGCGCGCCCGGTAGTCCGCGCGACTGCCGCCGCTGAGCTGCATGGACATTCCGAATGCATCCGGGGTCGGCCGCTTGGTGATCAGGTTCACCGCGCCGCCGGTGGTGTTGCGCCCGTACAGCGTGCCCTGCGGGCCACGCAGCACCTCGATGCGTTCGAGATCGGCGATGTCGAGTGCAAGTCCGACCGAGCGCGCGATGTACACCCCATCCAGATAAATGCCGACGGCCGGATCCTGGGTGAGCTGGGCGTCGAACACACCGACGCCGCGGATGAACAGGCGCAGCGTGGCGTTGTGCGTCGGGAACGGCTCGACGGTCAACCCCGGCACGTTGCCGCTCAAATCCTGCACGCCGCGGATACCGCGCAGCTCGATGGTCTCGCTGTTGAAGGCCTCGATCGAGATCGGGGTGTCCTGTACCGAGGCGGCGCGACGCTCGGCGGTGACGATGATGGGCTCGAGCGCGGCGGAAGCCTCCGCTTCCGCAGGGGCTTGGGCCTGTGGGGAAGCGATCGGCGGCTCCACGGGAATCGTCGCCGGTACCGCATGCTCGTCATCGGCGGCCCAAGCAGCCTGCGGCAAGCCGCTGCCGGCCAGCGCCAGCACCGCGGCATACCGCCACGCTCTCCACGCCCGCAGCGCTGCGGTCCAGGTGGCTGCGGCAACCCGTCCGTTGCCATGCGCATCGCCGCAGACGCAGCGCACGGTGCTGCCCACCCGGGGATGCTTCACGCGGCCTTGGTCTGCGGCGCGCCGGCGAAACCCTTGGCGTGGTAAATCCCTTCGACGCTCTTTTGGATCTCCTCGCGCTGGGCGCGTGGGTTGTAGAACTGCCGGTACCACTGCCGCTGCTTGAGGAAGGGGCCATCGCCCTGCACGTACAGCCCCTTGATGTTCGGCCGCTTGTGCTTCCATACCTCGAAATCCTGCGCGAACGCGGCGAGCGCCGCGTCCTGGTAAGCGCGCGCGGCGATGCGGTCCTGCTCGCTGGCGACGGCGCCGCTCGCCGACTTCACCAGCAGGTTGTGCCAGACCTGGGTCACCCCGTCGTCAACCGGAGTGTGCGCGATGATGATCCACGAGTCGTACAGCCCGCTCATGCGCGTCAGCAGCAGGCTTGGACCGTGATAGGTCGCCGTCGTCAGCAGCATGGCGCCGCCATCGGCGACCAGCGTGCGGTGCCCGCCGCCCATGCGCTGGATCGCCATGTGCCCGCGGAACTCGTTTTCGAAGAATTTCGTACGCGACCCGTGCACCGGATCGAAGTGGGCGACGTCGGTGATGTTGTCGATGATCTCCTGCGGATGGACGTTGATCGTGCCCAGGTCGTCGTAAGCGCCGATGACCCAGGCCGGGTCGTTCCATTCGGGGATCTCCGGCAGCTCGTAGTCGGGCTCGCCGCCTTCCTCGTCGTACCAGACGAAGACCGCGCCCAGATGCTCGCGCACCGGCCAGGAACGCACCCTCGCCGCCGGCGGGATCGGCCCCGAGCTGTACGGGATGTGGTTGCACTTGCCATCCGGACCGAAGCGCCAGGCGTGGTAGGGGCAGCGGATCGAATCGCCCTCGACCTGACCATCCTGCGCGACATAGGACGTGGTGTTGCGCGCCAGATGCGTTCCCATGTGCGGACAGTACGCGTCGAGCAACACGACGCGGCCGCTGTGCTTGCCGCGGTAGAGCGCGAACTCCCGGCCGAAGAAGCGCACGCCCCGTGGCCGGTCGGTGACCTTCGCGCTTTCCGCGACCATGAACCAGCCGCGCGGAAATGTGAATTCGCCGAGGCCGTATTCCTTCGTCGTTGCCATGTCGGATGCTCCGTGCCCGGTGGCGGCTGAGCGGCGCCGGGCGCAGTGAATGAAACGGCGGCGGTACCCGCCGCAGGCGTCTGGCAGTGTGGAAACCGCGTCCCGGCGCTGCATCATCCGTTTGAGTGAAGCCCCACGCAGCGGCAGGGCGTCTGATGCGCAAAACCCGATCGCACGCATGAAACCCATGAGGACGAACTCCCTGCTGGCCGCGGTGATCACGGGGGTGCTGCTCGCCGCTTGCAACAGCAGCGACACGCCCCAGCCTGGCGTTACAGCCGACGGCATTCCGCAACTGCGGCGCGACGGCCGCTGGCTCGTCGATCCACACGGCCGCGTCGTGCTCACGCATGGCGTCAACCTGGTCTGGAAGCGCGCTCCCTATGTGCCGCCAGATGCGCCCGCGGGCTTTCGCACCGCCGATGCCGACTGGCTCGTCGCCCATGGCTTCAACTCGGCGCGGATCGGCACTTTGTGGGTCGGCGTCTCGCCGCAGGCCCCTGGCGTCATCGACACCGACTATCTCGCGCAGTGGGACCGCATCGTGCACCTGCTGGCGAGCCGACGCATCTGGATCCTGTTCGACTTCCATCAGGACATGCTCGGCCACGTCTATCAGGGCGAGGGCGTGCCGGACTGGGCCGTAGCGCGCATCCAGGGGCCGTTCACGACCCTGCTCGGCCCACCGGGCTTCGGGTTTCCGTTCAATTACTTCACGCCCCAGGTCTCGGAAGCCTACGACAGGCTCTGGGCGGAACGCGGCGTGGTCTGGGACGGCTTCCGGGACGCCTGGGTGGCGGTGGCGCGCCGATGGCGCGCACAGCCGTACTCGATGGGCTACGACCTGCTCAACGAACCCTGGGCCGGCATGGAATACCCGCTGTGCCTGCAACCGTGGCTGGGCTGCCCATCCCATGAGCGGGACGAATTGCAGCCGTTCTTCATGCATGCGCTCTCCGGCATCCGCGCGGTGGATCCGCACAACCTGGTGTGGTTCGAGCCACAGCCCTTGATCAGCACCGGTGCGCCAGCCCGGGGCTTTACCGCCATCCCCGGCGAGACGCAGCTCGGATACTCGTTCCACTACTACTGCCCGCTCAACACGCTGGCCAATGCCGCCCAGCTCGATCTGGTCGATGCGCTGCCGTTCGGCCCGCAGGACACCTGCGAGAACTTCGGCAATGCCACGTTGGCCGAGGCACGGGCGCAGGCCGACCAGATGCAGGCGGTGGAACTGCTGACCGAGTTCGGCGCCACCGACGAGTTGCCCGTGCTCGCCGAGGTCACGCGCCAGGCCGACGAGCACCTGATCGGCTGGCAATACTGGCAGTACAAGAACTTCGACGATCCGACCACCGAGTCGCAGGACAGCGGTGCGCAAAGCCTGTTCGCCGACGATGCGGATCTGTCGAGCGCCAAGATCGAGAAGCTCAAGATCCTGAGCCGCACCTATCCGCAGGCCACCGCGGGCGTTCCGCTGGCCCTGTCGTTTGATCCGCAGACCGCCGAGTTCGTGTACCGCTACACGCCGCGACCCGCGACGGCGCCGACCGAGATCTTCGTGCCCGTCGCGTTGCATTACCCGGACGGCTACCGCGTCGAAGTCAGCGGCGCGCGCGTGCTGTCGGCAGCCAACACCTCACCCCTGGTGCTGGAGAACCTCCCCGGTGCCGACGAGGTCAGCGTGCGCGTGACGCGGCTGCCGTAGCCCTGCCCGCAGCAGCATCCGTCGCCAGCGCAGCAGGACGAGGACTGCGAGCGCCCATCCGGTGAACACGCCGCCACCGCTGCCGCCACCGGCTGCGGTCATCTCGTCGGTGCACCCCGCGCGGATGTCCTCGCAAAGATGCATGCGGCCGCTGCGATCGGCAAACGCGCGTGCCGACCGGCGGTAGAAGCTGTAGCGTTCATGCCAGTCGGCGTCGGCGAGCAGGCGCGCATCGGCATCGGCGTATCCCGGCTCGCCGGGCTGCTTGAGCCAGCGGTCGAACCAGGCCAGCGTGTAATGCGCGGCCATCGGCTGACCCCAGCCGCCGCGGCAGACATCGCCGGTGGTGTCCGCGCACCAGGAAGTGGCCGGAAAGCTCGGGATCAGCGACCACTCGAAGTGCGAGCTGCCCTGGATCTGGATGGTGAACTGGAACACGGGAACCCCGGCGTCCCGCCAGCGCCGATAAGCCGCCTTGTGCTCCTCGGGGTCGGGCACTTCGGTGGCTGGCCGCGGGGTGAAGCCGTATTCGCTGGTCTGACCCATCGCCGGCACCCGCGGCACGACATCGCTGCCAAGGCGATCCCAGGCGACGATCACATCGACCGGATTCTGCGCATCGAGCAGTCCTGGCCAAAGCTCGGCACCCTCGGCGCCATAGGCCTGCACCACGGACACGCCGGTTGCGCCCAGCGAGTGGCCGGCCAATCCCAGGCGCTCGCGATCCAGGCGTGCGGCATGCGGATTGAACGCCGTCACCACGGTCGGATACCGGTCCGCGCAACGCAGGTTGTGTGGATACGGCTGCACGCTGCTGGAATGGAAGAAGTCGATCGCATCGACCAGTCCGTCCCAGAACACCGCCGGGTTGAAGTTGCCGCCCTGCTCGCCGTCAGGGGTCTGCAGATCCGAACGGCCCTGCCCCCGCGGATCGAAGGTCATCACCACATAGCCGGCGCGCACCAGCATCTGCGCCGCCCACCAGTACAAGGGCTCGGAAGCCTGGATCGAACCGTTTTCGATGATCACGCCGGGCAGCGTGTTGCCGCCGGTGCGTGGTGCCCACACGCGGCCGGAAATGCGCGCGCAGCCGCGGTCGTAGAACACCACCGGGATCACCTCCGCCTCCTGAGTGTAAAACGCCGCGCCGTCGGCTCCGGGCGCCTGCGGATAGCGGAACGGATCGCCGGCGCACTGCTCGCCCCAGGTCGCGCACAAGGGCGCCAGCGGCGTATTGCCGGAAGGCGCGGAAATCCAGCTCGGATCGGCCGCGGCGCGCGCGTTCCATTCCAGCAGATTGGCCAGACTCTGCATCTGCCAGCGCATCATGAATGCCGGATTGGCGAGCTGCTCGGCGGGCGCCTCGGTGCTGCGCGCGACGTTGGCGAGATCGCGCGCAGTCCATTCCGCAGAAGGATACTCCGGCCCCTCCGGAATGCTCCAGGCACTGCCGGCATACAGCGCGGCAAACCCTGCCAACAGCCGGATCCCCACACGCATCGCACACTCCGTTCGTGTTTCGGCACCGCCTTGACGCAGTACCCCGAGTCTGCGGATTTTGCCGCCGGTGCGCCAGAGCCGCGCCGGCCGTATCCGCCGTCGGTGCCGGGGTAGTCACTTCGGATGATGCTGTGCGGGCGGAATTCTGTGAAAAACCCGGTTACACCCTTTGACTGCGCCGGGTTTGCGCCGGCCAGGAGTGAAATGCCGTGCACACCGCCAGCCCCAAGACCGTTTCCCTCGTCAGCCCCGACGTACTGGTGCAGCGCGCACGCGAGATGATCCCGCGCCTGAAGGCACGCGCCGCCCAGTGCGAGGCCCAGCGCCGCATACCGGACGAAACCATCGCCGAGATGCAGGAGGCGGGGTTTTTCCGCGTGCTGCAACCCAAGCTCTACGGCGGCTACGAGATGGATCCCCAGGTGTTCTACGACATCCAGATGGCGCTTGCCGAAGGCTGCATGTCCACGGCCTGGGTCTATGGCGTCGTCGGCGTGCACAACTGGCAGATCGCGCTGTTCGATCCGCGCGCGGCGCAAGACGTCTGGGGCAAGGACACCAACGTACGCATCGCCTCGACCTACATGCCCAAGGGACAGGTCACGCCGGTTGAGGGCGGCTTCCGCTTCTCCGGGCGCTGGGGTTTTTCCAGCGGCATCGACCACTGCGACTGGGTGTTCCTCGGCGGTCTGGTGTTCAACGAGGGCCAGCCGCCCGAGTACCGCACTTTCCTGCTGCCGCGTTCGGATTTCGAAGTCATCGACACCTGGCACGTGATGGGCCTCAAAGGCACCGGCTCGAAGGACATCGTGGTCAAGGATGCGTTCGTGCCGGAATACCGCACACACAAGGCCTCCGACGGTTTTCTGGGAACCAATCCCGGACGCGAGACTTTCACGTCGGACTTGTACAAGCTGCCGTTCGGACAGATCTTCGTGCGCGCGGTCTCGACCGCCGCGATCGGCGCGCTGCAGGGCGCGCTCGACACTTTCATCGATTTCGCCAGGGTGCGCGTCGGCGACATGGGCAACAAGACCGCGGAGCAAGGCCCGGCACAGCTCGCCGCGGCACAAACCGCAGTCGCGATCGACGAGATGAAGCTCGTCCTGCGCCGCAACTTCCAGGTGCTGCAGGAGAAAATCCGCAACAAGCAGCCGCTCGACGACATCCCGCAGCGCCTGCTGTTCCGTTTCCAGGCCGCGCAAGTGGTCGAGCGCTGTGCCCAGCACGCCTACCAACTGTTCTCGGCCTGCGGCGGGCGCGGCATCTTCACGGATTTCCCGTTGTACCGCTACGTCTTCGACATCTTTGCCGCGCGCGCGCACTACGCCAACAACCCCGACCAGTTCGGACGCAACTATGGCGCGGTGATGCTCGGCCGCGAGAACACGGACTTTTTCATCTAAGAAGCATGGACATCCTGTCCAGGACCGCGCCGTCCCTGGCGCGGTGTTCCAAGACAAGCGGAAGGCGCAGGTCATGAGTCAGGCGGGTTGGGATCAGGAATACGACGTCGTCGTCGTCGGCTCCGGCGCCGGTGGCATGACCGCGGCGCTGTGCGCGCACGCGCACGGCTTAAGCAGCGTCGTCATCGAGAAATCCGACCGCTACGGCGGCACGTCGGCGGTCTCCGGCGGCGGCATCTGGATCCCCTGCAATGACGACATCGCCAAGACCGGGGGCAGCGACTCCTACGAGCAAGCGCTGACCTATCTCAAGCATCTGATCGGCGACAGCGTCCCGCAGGCGCGCATCGAGGCCTACCTGAAGAACGCGCCGGAGATGGTGCGCTACCTCGCCCGCACGTTCGACGTGCACTTCCACAACGTCCCCAAGTATCCGGACTACTACCCGAACGTCCCCGGCGGCAAGGAAGGCTGGCGCTCGATGCAACCGCAGGCTTTCGACGCGCGCCTGCTCGGACCGGAGTTCGACCGGCAGCGCGAGCCCATCCCCGGGACCTTGCTGATGGGTCGCATCGCGATGGACCAGATCGAGGCGCACACGCTGTTCTCGCGCGGACCCGGCTGGGTGGGACTCACGCTCAAGCTCATGCTGCGCTACTGGCTCGACTTCGGCTGGCGCCGCCGCACCCATCGCGATCGCCGCCAGGTGCTCGGCCAGGGGCTGGTCGCGGCCCTGCGCCACGCCATGCTGCGCCGGGACATCCCGCTACAGCTCAACACCGCGCTTTCGTCGCTGATCGAGGACGGCGGGCGCGTGATCGGGCTCGTCGTCGAGCAGAACGGGCGCACGCTGCGCTACCGCGCGCGTCACGGCGTGGTCCTCGCCTGCGGCGGCTTCGAATCCAACCAGCAGATGCGCGAACGCTATCTGACCCAGCCGACGCAGGCGCGCTGGACCGCGGCACCGCCGATCAATCACGGCGACGGCATCCGCGCGGCGCAGGCCCTCGGCGCCCGGCTCGGCCACATGGACTGGGTCTGGGGATCGCCAACCGTGTACAAGCCCGGTGCGCCGCCGCAGGTTGCGCTGTTCGTCGAACGCGGCATGCCCGGCTGCGTGGCGGTGAACAAAAAAGGCCGGCGCTTCGTCAACGAGGCTGCGCCGTATCCGGACTTCCGCAACGCGATGTATGCCGACGACGCCAAGGGCAACGGCACCATCCCGTGCTGGCTCGTGTTCGACGCAACCTTCCGCTACAAGTACCCGATGGGCATCTTCCTGCCGGGACAGATCCAGCCGGACCACAAATTACCCAAGGACTGGCTCGACCGGATCTACTACCGTGCCGACACCCTCGATGCGCTCGCCGCCAAGATCGGCGTCGATGCCGCGGGCCTGAAAGATACGGTCGCGAAGATGAACGCCTACGCCCAGACCGGTGTCGATCCGGAATTCCACAAGGGCGACACCGCGTTCGACCGCTATTACAGCGACCCCAGCGTCAAGCCCAACAGCTGTCTCGGCCCGATCGTCAAACCGCCGTTCTACGCCGTGCCGCTGTGGCCGGGCGAGATCGGCACCAAGGGGGGGCTGGTCACCGACGAACACGCGCGCGTGCTGCGCGAGGATGGCAGCTTGATCGGCGGCCTCTACGCGGTCGGCAATACCGCCGACGCGGTCATGGGCCCGACGTATGCGGGCGCCGGCTCGACGCTGGGTCCGGCGATGACGTTCGCGTACATCGCGGCGCGCGACCTCGCCGCGCAGGCGGCCGCATCCGGCATCAGGGCCGCGGCATGAGCGGCCCGGTTACTGCGCATCGCACATCGGCCGCGCACACCCGCGCAAAGGACAGCATATGGCTCGCCTGAGTGGACGTATCGCACTGGTCACCGGCGCGGGACAGGGCGTGGGCCAGGGCATCGCCTTTGCGCTCGCCGCCGAGGGCGCCGCAGTCGCCGTCGCCGGGCGCACCCGTTCCAAACTCGACGCCACCGTCGCCGAAATCGAAGCACGCGGCGGCAGGGCGCTCGCCGTCGAATGCAACGTGCGCGATGCCGCCTCGCTCGCATCCTGCGTGGACCGCGTCGTCCGCCACTTCGGCGGGCTCAACATCCTCGTCAACAACGCCCAGGAAGTGCCGCTCGGCACGCTCGATACCGTCACCGACGAAGCCTTCATCGCCGGTTGGGAATCGGGGCCGCTTGCGACCTTCCGGCTGATGAAACTCTGCCATCCGTATCTCAAGGGCGGCGGCTGCATCATCAACTTCGGCTCGTCGGCGGCCAAGCGCTGGGATCTCGCCGGCTACGGCGCCTATGCCGCGGTCAAGGAGGCGATCCGCCAGCTCACCCGCGCGGCCGCCTGCGAATGGGCGCGTGACGGCATCCGCACCAATGCAATCCTGCCGCTTGCCGATTCACCGGCGATGCAGGGGTGGACGCGCGCGCGCCCGCAGGAAGCCGCCGCCTTCATCGCCACGATTCCGCAAGGTCGTGTCGGTGATTGCGAAGACGACATCGGCCGCTTCGTCGTCGCCCTGTGCTCGGACGACTGCCGCTACATCAACGGCCAGTCGATCGGCGTCGATGGCGGACAGGCCTATCTCGGCTGACCCGGACCGGCGGCTTCACAGGCGCAACCGGCCGGTGCGGATGCGCTGCGGGTGATCGCCGACCGGCACGCTGGCGATTTCCCGCGCCTCGTCGAAGGAAATCACCGACACGCGGTCCTGCTCGCTGACCGAAACGTAGCAATACCGGCCATCGGCACTCTCCGTGGCCCAGTAAGGCTTGGCCCCGAGAGGCGTGTCGGCGAGCGGGATCGTGCGGGATTCAACGTCGCGCGATCGACGATCAGCAGTCGCCGCGCCTGCACCCGCCGATGGAGACAGATTTCCCACTGCCACGGCTCGCACCATCGGACGAGGCGGCGACGCCGGCGGGCGCCGACGATACCGCCGCATTCGCCGTCGTGGAGTCCGCCATGCCAGCTTCCGTCTTTTCGCCACTCCGTATCGGGCCGCTGACGCTGCGCAACCGTTTCATCAAGTCGGCCACCAACGAAGGGATGGCCAAGGGTGGCGTGCCGTCGAAACTGCTGGTCGAACACCACCGGCGCATCGCCGCCGGCGGCGCGGCGATGACGACGGTCGCTTACTGCGCGGTGGAACCGGACGGCCGCACCTTCGAAGACCAGATCACGCTCGATGCGGCGAGCATCCCGCATCTGCGCGTGCTCGCCGAAGCGGTACACCGCGAGGGGGCTGCGGCCTGCGCGCAGATCACGCACGGCGGCGCCTTCACCTTCCTGCCCCGCCTGCAGAACACCCGATACCCGCTGAGCGCCTCCGGCGGCTTCAACGCGGCGGGCGTCATCAGTGGCCGGCTGCTGAAAACGGCGATGTCGGTATCCGAGATGAACACTCTGGCCGCGCGCTTTGCCGATGCCGCGCGGTGCGCGCAGAACGCCGGTTTCGACGCCGTCGAGATCCACATGGGCCACGGCTATCTGCTCAGCCAGTTCCTCTCGCCGAAATACAACCGCCGCCGCGATGCCTACGGCGGCACGCCGGATCGGCGCGCGCGCTTCCCGGCGCAGGTCCTGCAGCGCGTGCTCGATGCGGTCGGATCCAGGCTCGCCGTGAGTTGCAAGATCAGCGTGACCGAAGGCTTTGCCGGCGGCGCCACCGCCGCCGATGCGGTGGAAGTGGCGCGCGTGCTGGAGCGCACAGGCGCGCATCTGCTGGTGCTCTCCGGCGGCATGAACGTGGAATCGCCATGGGCGATCTTCGGCAGCAATCTGCCGGCCGCCGCGGTGGAGACGATCCAGAATCCCGTGGTCAGGCTCGCCACCCGCCTGATGCGGCTGTGGGAACCCAAAATCACCTTCCGCGAGCTTTATCTCCTCGAACATTCGCGGCAGGTGCGCGCCGCGGTTACGCTCCCGCTCGCCTATCTCGGCGGCGTCCAATCGCTCGCGGCCGCGCAGCGGGTGCTGGATGAAGGCTTCGACGGCATCGCCATGGGCCGGGCGCTGATCCATGACCCGGATCTGGTCAACAAATTCCGCGATGGCCGCGCGACGGTCTCCGGCTGCACCGCCTGTAACGCCTGTGTGGTGGCGATGTACTCGCCCGGCGGTACGCGCTGCGTCCTCGGCCCGGAGAACGATGCTGCCCTCAACCGCAGACCGGCGGCGTCGTGAGTTGCGCGCGGCTCCCGCCGGCGGGACTCGATCCGCTCGGCTGCAAGCTGCGGTTGGCTTCGACATGTTCCGCAATCCACGCCGCGAGCGCGCGCGGCTGGGCGAGCGGCAGCCAGTGCCCGGCATCGACCTCGCGCCGGTGCAGGCGCGGAACCATGTCGGCGAGATCGTCGAACAAGGCCGGCCGCACATAACGGTCGCGCAGCGGCACGATCAACTGCACCGGCACCTCGACCCGGCGCGGGCGGGGAGGCCGCAGCCGCGGTGCGAAATTGGCGCGGTAGAGCTTGACGCCGTGGCGGCCATCGCGCGCCCGCATCGGATCAGGCGGCACCGACACCGCTTCCGTGCGTGACAGCCACCACGGCCAGTGCGCGGCCAACCCGAGGCGCCACGGCAGGGCGCCAAGCCCCGGGATCAGAAAAGCGCCGATGTACCAGGAATGCGCGAGCTGGCGCAGCGCCCCGGCGATGTGCCGGAGGCGGCGGCTGGCGAGACGGCGGCGCAGCCAGGCGCGCGCGTATTCGATGTCCGGACCGGAAATCGACGTGAAGCTGGCGATGCGGCCGGCGAGTGCTGGTGCGCTCAGCGCCGCCCAGGACTGGATCGATCCCCAGTCGTGGCCGACCAGGTGCACCATCTGGTGCGATCTGACCGCGTCGATGACCGCGGCCAGATCGCCGACCAGATGCTCCAGCGCATAGTCCGCCACCCGGCGCGGCGCGCTCGACCGCCCGGCGCCGCGCACGTCGTAGGCGACGACGTCATAACGGTCCGCCAGCGCCTCGGCGACGCCATCCCAGACCGAGGCCCGGTCGGGATAACCGTGCACGAGCACGACCACCGGCCGGCCGTCGGCAATCCCCCATCGATACAGCGCAAGGCGCACGCCCGCATGGTGCACGTAGTCGGTGACATCCATCGTCCATCGCTCCCGGGCGGGCCATGCCGCATGACCCGCACTGGCATTCATACAGGGTTTGGCCGCACACCGTAGTGGCGGCAGGAACGCGACGATTATGTCCGCGCTTCGAGGATGCGCACACGGTCACCCCCGCGCACGGCGGCGAGCGCGCGCGTGGCTTCGAGCGTCTGGGTGCGGTGCACTTTGATGTGCCGGAATCCGATCCGGCGCAGGCGCTCGCGGACCTGCGCCGGGTTCTGGAAATGCACGTACATGCGGCCGCGCACGAACAGTTCGAGAATCTTGCCGAAGGCGAGCATGCCGACGTTGCGGTTCTCTTGCAGCAGATACAGATCGGACAGATACAGCCCGGCCGGAAACTGCCGCATAACCTGTGCGATGCGCCGCCAGACACCGGCGGCGGTGTCCGGATCGAGGTAGTTCATCAGCCCCTCGGTGATGATGGCCACGCCCTGGTTGGGATCGAGCGTGCGTGCCACCGCGGCGAGCGAACGCGCCCCTTCCTCGGCCAGCGCATCGAGCTCGACGACACGATGCCGGGCCGACAACCAGCCCGCGTTTTCGAGCAATCGTCGTTTGGTTGCCACCATCGCCGGCAGATCGGTTTCGAGATAGGTGATGCGCTCGCCATAGCGCTGGCGCATGCGCAAGCCGCGCGCCGACAGACCGGCGGCGATCTCGATGATCTGCGTGACTTCTCCGGCATCGATCGCGCGCATCAGCACCGCGTCGATCCCCTTGTGGCGGGCCAGCATCATCGCATCCAGCGAAACGCCGCTGAGCACGCGGGTGAGCCGGGTGAGCGCGCGAAAGCCGCGGTCCAGCCGCCGGCCTTGCGGCGTGACCAGCTCGGCGGGCGACAGGCCGTGGCGGTACCAGAGATATCCGGTGGCGTAGGCCGTGGGGCTGATGCGGTCGGTCGGGTCGGCGCGCATGCAGATGCTTACACGCCCGGTGCGCCGGGAAAGCCGGCGTAGTACTGCCCGGTGAGCATGCCGCCATCGACGGCGATCTCCGCGCCACACAGATACGACGATTCGTCGCTGGCGAGGAACAGGTTGACGTAAGCCACCTCCAGCGGCTCGCCGACACGCTGCAGCGGCACCATCGTATAGCGCTTGTTCACCTCGGCCTTGGGCTCGGCGTAGGGATTGCCCATCGCGGTATCGATGCCGCCGGGATGCACGGAATTCACGCGCACACCCTTGTGCCCGAATTCCATCGCCGCCACCTTGGTGAATCCGCGCACGGCCCATTTGCTCGCGCTGTAGGCGCCCAGGCCGTTTGCACCCTTCATGCCATCGACGGACGAAACGTTGATGATCGAGCCGCGGCCGCGCGCGACCATCTGCGCACCGGCCAGCTTGGTGCCGAAAAAGCAGCCGACGAGATTGACTGCGAGAATGCGCTCGAACTCGGCCTTGCTCGTGTCGGCGATGGTCTTGAACAGCAGCACGCCGGCATTGTTGACCAGCACGTCCACCGGCGCGAAGGCCTGCGCCGTCTGCGCCAGCAGCCGCTGCCAGCCTGCCTCGTCGGTCACATCGTGATGGACGAAGCGCGCCGCCTGCCCGAGCTCGGCGGCGAGCCGTTCGCCTTCGGCATCGAGCACGTCGGCGATGACCACACAGGCCCCGTGCTCGACGAACAGCCTGGCCGTCGCCGCACCCATGCCGCGCGCACCGCCGGTGATGATCGCCACCTTGCCCTGGAGCCGCTTCATCGCCACCTCCTCCGCTGCCATCGCCCATCCTGCGCGCGGACGACGCGCGCCGGCATCACCCGAACGCATGACCGCGTTTTCGAGCACGGCCGGCTCGTCCTTCCGGATGATGCCCTGCGCACGGCTGCGCAGTATCGGTAGGCACCCTTGCCGGGCACCGGCAAGGCGACGTCCACGGCCCGAGGAGGCGACGGGACCCGACCCGCTGCGCCGCGGTTTTGAGGACACCGACACAAACGACCACAGGAGTCAGGCACGTGCGCATGGAGAACCAGACTCGCATCCGCCTTGCGGCGGGATGCATTCCTTTGCTGTTCACCCTGTCCGCTGCCGGCCAGACGCCGGCGCAAACCGCGGCTGCGGACAACGCAGACAGTACAGAGCCGGTGGCGCTCGATGCGATTGAAGTCACCGCCCAGCGGCGCGTCGAAAAACTGCAGGACGTGCCCGTTGCGGTGACGGCGCTGCCGGAAAGCCAGATCAACGCGCGCGGCATCGACGACATCGGCGATCTCAACGCCCTCGCGCCGGGCTTGCAGATCAGCAAGACGCCCTCGAACACGACGATCTCGCAGATCACGATCCGCGGCGTCAGCCAGATCAATCCGGCGATCTACTGGGATCCGGCCGTCGGCGTCTACATCGATGGCATTTACCTCGGCAAAGCCCAGGGCTCGATCTTCAATCTCGTCGATCCATCGCGCATCGAAGTGCTGCGCGGCCCGCAGGGCACGCTCTATGGCCGCAACACGCTCGCCGGCGCGATCAACATCGTGACGCGTGCGCCGAGCGGCAGCTTCAGCGGCAGCGCCAGCGTCGAGATCGGCAACTACGACGCGTTCGTGCAGCGCGCGTCGGTGGATTTGCCGCGCGTCGGCATCGCCAACATCGCGATCGGCGCACGCAGCGAACAGCGCGACGGCTGGGTCGACACGACGCGCGAGAGCTCCGTCCCCGCGCTCAACGACCGCAACAATCATGGCTTTCGCCTTGCCGCCGATCTCGACTTCGCACCCAGCCTGCGCGGCGAGTACCGCTTCGACTTCTCGACCGTCGATCAGACCAACAACTTCGATCAGCTCTACCGGCTGGAGCAGACCGGCGTGTTCGATCCGAGCTCGCCGCTCAACGCGCTGTACCCGGCGGTCGTTGCGTTTGCGTCGCGCCAGCGCCTGGAAAATGCCAGCGTCGATGCGCCGTCATTCGAGCGTTCGCGGGTCCAGGGACACTCTTTTACGCTGAGCTACGATCTCGACGACGACATGCAGATCAAGTCGATCTCCGGTTTTCGCCGGCTCGACTGGAACGATTCGCTGGATCTCGACGGCGGCCCGACCGATCTGGTGTGGACGCAGCGCTTCACCGACTACGAGCAGTTCTCGCAGGATTTGCAACTGCTCGGCAATGCCGGGCGCTGGACCTACGTGGCCGGTATTTATTACTTCGGCGACGACGGCCACACCAACAACCCGCAGCGGTTCTTCGGCGGCGGCGCTGAATACGACTCCCGCTACGCGACCCAGACCGCGGCCTGGGCCGGTTATGGCCAGGTGGATTTCCGCCCGCTCGATCCGCTGACGCTCACGGCCGGCGTGCGCTACACGCGCGAGAAAAAAGAACTCGACCGTGTCTTCGGTGTCCGCGGCGATCCGAGCGATCCGTTCTTCTACCTGATCCCGGAAGGCACGCATGCCGAGGACACCTTCGCTGCCACCACGCCGATGGCCGCAATCGCCTGGCGGTTCAACGAACGGCTCAACGTGTACTTCCGCTACGCCGAGGGCTTCAAGAGCGGCGGCTTCAACGGCGAGTTCAGCCAGCCTCCTTCGGGTGATCCCGGTGAAGACATCCCTGCGCTGATCGCGCTCAATCTCGCCGAAACGCGGCGGCCCTTCGATCCGGAGCACCAGCGCTCGTTCGAACTCGGCGCGAAAAGCTCCTACCTCGGCGGCCGCGCGCTGTTCAACGCCGCGGTCTTCCACAACCAGCTCAAGGACTTCCAGGCCTCGATCTTCCAGGGCACCGGCGCAGCGGCGACGATCATCCGCAACGTCGGCGACGCGACCATCAACGGCCTTGAGCTGGAATTCGCGCTCATCCCCATCGATGGCACCCAGATCCGCGCCAACTACGCCTACCTGGATGCGGAATACGACGATTTCCGCGATGCGCAGGGCAACAACGTCGCGCGCAATCGTGCCTTCGTGCACGCGCCCGAGCACAGCTTCAACGTGGTCATCGACAGCGAACTGCTGCGCCGCGGCTGGGGCGCGCTGCATGCCGTCGTCGATTACGCGTGGACGGACGATTTCTACACCTATCCGTACCAGCTCACCCCGGTCGCGTTCGAACAGGTCGCCGGCGACACCGAAGTGCAGGCGCACGGGTTGCTCAACCTGCGTCTGGCGTTCACGGACATCCCGCTCGGCGACCGCGGCACCGGCGAGCTGGCCCTGTGGTGCCGCAACGCTCTCGACGACGACACCGCGAGCAACTTCATCGACTTTGGCCCCGCCTTCGGCAGCCTGACCGTGGCCAACTTCGAAGAACCGCGCACCTTCGGCATCACCGGCACCGTGCGCTGGTGAGTCGTACCATGCCAGCACGGGGCCGGCCTGCGTGCCGGCCCCGTGCGTTTGCGCATGCCCATCCGTGCGCCCAGGCGCGCACAGTGCAAGTGCCCCTAACAAGTGCCCCTACTCAAGACGGACGAAGATTCACCGCGGCGATCACCAATAATGGCCGCATAGGTGCGTTGTTTGCGCCCGCTGGTGTCATCCCTGCCCATGTCCCAATCCGCCGAAGCGCCGTCGCACGTCCTGCCGATCGAAGCACCGCTACGCCTGGTCTCGGCCGAAAGCGTGCCGTGGGACGGCGAGTGCGACGTGCTCGTCGCCGGCTTGGGCGCCGCCGGCGCGGCGGCGGCGATCACCGCCCGGGAAGCCGGCGCCGATGTGCGGATCGCCGAGCGTTTCGACGGCGGCGGGGCAACGGTCAAAAGCGGCGGCATCGTCTATCTCGGCGGCGGCACGCGCTACCAGATCGAGGCCGGCTATGCGGACACGCCGGAGGCGATGTTCAACTACCTGCGCCAGGAATGCGGCGATGCGGTCAGCGAGGCGACGCTGCGCGCCTTTTGCGCGGGCAGTAGCGAGCTGCTCGCCTGGCTGGAGTCGATCGGCGTGACCTTCCAGTCCTGCCCGCAGCCGCCCAAGACCTCGTATCCGAAGGACGGCACCTACCTCTATTTCTCCGGCAACGAAGCCGTGCCCGCGTATGCCGCCAAGGCGCCGCCCGCGCCGCGCGGCCATCGCGTGAAAGCCCCGGGCATCGACTCCGGCCGCGAACTGTACGCGGCGCTGTGCCGGCGCGTCGAGGCGCTCGGCATCCCCATCTGGCGCCAGACGGCGGTGCGCCGGCTGATCCTCGATGCCGATGGCGCGATCATCGGCGCCGAACTGGCCCGCCTCGAACCCGGTTCCGCCGCGCAGCGTGCGCATCGCCGGCTGATCCGCCGCGCCGAGGCCTTGCACAACGTGCTGCCGGCGCGTGCCGACCGTTTGCGCGCACAGGCCCTCGCCCTGGAGCAGGCCCATGCCCGGCCGGTGCGCGTGCGCGCGCGCCGCGGCGTCGTGCTCGCCACCGGCGGCTTCATCTTCAACCGCGAGATGGTGCGCCAGCATGCCGGCCGCTATCTGCCGGCGATGCGTCTGGGCGCAACCGGCTGCGACGGCAGCGGCATCCGCCTGGGCTTGAGCGTCGGCGCCGTCGCCGCGCGCATGGACAGAGTCTCGGCATGGCGGTTCATCAACCCGCCCAGCGCCTGGCCGCGCGGCATCGTCGTCGGGCCGGACGGCCGGCGGTTCTGCAATGAACAGGTTTACGGCGCAAAGCTCGGCGTCGAGATGGTCGAGCGCGCCGGCGGCCGCGCCTGGCTGATCCTCGACGCACGGCTGCGCCGCGCCGCGCTGCGCGAGGCGCTGTTCGGACGGCTGTGGTTTTTCCAGAGCGTGCCGGCGCTGCTGCTGATGCTGTTGGCGCCGCGCGCGCGTTCGATCGAGGCGCTCGCCCGCAAGCTGGGCCTGCCGCCAGAACCCCTGCGCGCGACCGTGGACGCCTACAACGCCGCCGCGCGTGGCCAGCGCGAGGATGAGTACGGCAAGTCGCCGGAGCTGCGCGCGGCGCTCGCGCACGCGCCGTATTACGCGATGGACATCTCCGCCGGCAGCAAGACCTTTCCGTGCCCGGCGATCACGCTCGGCGGTCTGGTCGTGGATGAGGTCAGCGGTGCCGTCTTGAACGAGCACCGCCAGCCGATCGCCGGACTCTACGCCGCCGGCCGCACCGCGGTCGGCATCGCCTCCCATCGCTACGTCAGCGGCCTGTCGCTCGCCGATTGCCTGTGGTCCGGCCGGCGCGCCGGCCGGCACGCGGCAGCACGCACGGACTGATCCACAAACACGCACACGGGAACCAACATGGGACGAGTGAACGGCAAGGTCGCGATCATCACCGGTGCCGCCAGCGGCGTGGGCAAGGAAGATGCCCTCCTGCTCGCGCGCGAAGGCGCCAGGGTGGTTCTCACCGACGTCAACGAGGACGCCGGCCGCGAGGTGGCCAAGACCATCGGCGATGCGGCACTGTTCGTGAAGCACGACATCGCTTCGGAAGAAGACTGGCGCCGCGTCATCGCCCTCACCCAGGACACCTTCGGCGGCCTGGACGTGCTCGTCAACAACGCGGCGATCCTCAAGCAGGCGAGCATCGAGGACACCACGCTCGAACTCTGGGAACAGGTGCAGCGCGTCAACAGCACCGGCTATTTCCTCGGCTGCCACTACGGCTACAAGGCGATGAAAGCGCGCGGCGGCGGCTCGATCATCAACATGTCGTCGATGGCCGGCATCGGCGGCGTCTCCTCGTTCTGCGCCTACAGCGCCTCCAAGGCCGCGGTCGCCGGCCTGACCCGTTCGATCGCGGCGTACAGCCGCTTCCACCGCATCCCGATCCGCTGCAACAGCATCCACCCGGACGGCATCAAGACACCGATGGTGTTCAACCTGCCGCGCGATCCGCACAAACCCTCGACGGTACGCGAGGGCAATGACCCCAAACGGCTGATGGACCGCTTCTGCGAGCCGATCGACATCGCCCATCTGGTGCTGTTCCTCGCCTCGGACGAGTCGCGCTTCATCAACGGCGCGGAGCTGCGCATCGACAACGGTTATCTGATGTGGGCGGACTGACGGTGAACACGACGGTTCCTGCCGCTTTTGCAGCATCCGTCGCGCGTCATGCGCAGCGCACCGCCGTCATCGGCGAGGACGGCGCAACGCTCAGCTATGCGAAACTCGATGCGCAGCGTCTGGATGCAGCGCGCGCGCTGATCGCGCTCGGTGTACGCCGCGGTGACCGCGTCGCGATCTGGGCGCCGAATGGCGTCGAATGGATCATCGCCGGCCTTGCCATCCACAGCGTCGGCGCCGCCCTGGTGCCGGTGAACACGCGCATGAAAGGCATGGAGGCCGGATACATCCTGAAAAAAAGCGGCGCGCGCGTGTTGTTTTGTGCCGGCGACTTTTTGGGCGTGCACTACCCGACGCTGCTCGGCGAGCACCGTCCGCCGACACTCGAGCACCTCGTCGTGCTGCGCGATGCGCGCCCCGGCGACCTGACCTGGACAGCTTTCCTCGAACGTGGCGCCGCCGTACCGATGGACACAGCGCGGCAATGCGCAGACGCGGTGCGCGCGGACGACGTGATGGACGTGATGTTCACCTCCGGCACCACCGGCCATCCCAAGGGCGTGATCACACATCACGCGCAAAACCTGCGCGTGATCGCCGAGTGGTCGAAGGCCGTGGGCCTGAGCGCGGACGACCGTTACCTGATCGTCAACCCGTTCTTCCACGCCTTTGGCTACAAGGTCGGCTGGCTTGCGGGCCTTCTGGCCGGCTGCACCCTCCTGCCGCACGCAGTGTTCGACGCCGGCGCGATCCTGCGCCGCATCGAACGCGACCGCATCTCCGTACTGCCGGGACCGCCGACGCTGTTCATTTCCCTGCTCGACGACCCGGCGCGGGCAAGAACCGATCTCTCCAGCCTGCGCGCGACGATCACCGGCGCGGCGGCGATCGCGCCAAGCCTGATCGAACGCATCCGCGCGGAACTCGGCTTTAAGATCGTGCTCACCGGCTACGGACTCACCGAGACCTGCGGCGTGGTGACGCTCTGTGCCGCCGACGACGATGCCCAGACCATTGCGCTGACCTCGGGCAAGGCCATCCCCGGCATCGAGCTGCGCTGCGTAGGGCCCGACAACCGCCCGCTGCCGCCGGGCGTCCCCGGCGAAATCGTCGTGCGCGGCTACAACGTGATGCAGGGCTATCTCGACGATCCGGCGGCAACCCGCGAGGCCATCGACGCCGACGGCTGGCTGCACACCGGCGACGTCGGCGTGCTCGACGAGCGCGGGTACCTGAAAATCACCGATCGTCTCAAAGACCTCTACATCTGCGGCGGCTTCAACTGTTACCCGGCGGAAATCGAGCGGATGATGGCCGCACATCCGGCGATCGCGCAGGTCGCGGTCATCGGCATCCCCGACGCGCGCATGGGCGAGGTGGGCAAAGCGTTCGTCGTCCTGCGCCCGGGCCACACGCTGGATGCACCGGCACTGATCGCCTGGTGCCGCGAACGCATGGCCAATTACAAGGTCCCGCGCCAGGTGGTCTTCGTCGATCACCTGCCGACCAACCCCTCCGGCAAGGTGATGAAATTCAAACTCAGGAGCGCATCATGAACGCAACGCTTGCACGCGATCTCGCCGGCAAAGTCGCAGTGGTCACCGGCGCCTCGCGCGGCGCCGGCAAGGGGATTGCCATCGCGCTCGGCGCACACGGCGCCACCGTCTATGTCACCGGCCGCTCGCTCAAGGAAGGCGACGCGCCGCTGCCCGGCACCATCGCCGCCACCGCCGAAGCGGTGACAAACGCCGGCGGCAAGGGCATCGCAGTGGCCTGCGACCATGCCAACGACGCCGACGTCAAAGCCCTGTTCGAACGCGTCGAGGCCGAGCAGAACCGGCTCGACATCCTCGTCAACAACGCCACCTTCCTGCACGATCGGCTCATCGACAAGGGCGGCTTCTGGGAAAAACCGCTGGAACTCGTCCACATCCTCGACGTGGGCCTGCGCTCGGCCTATGTCGCGAGCTGGTATGCCGCCCCGCTGATGGTGCGGCAGAAAAACGGCCTGATCGTGTTCACCTCCAGCTTCGGGGCCAACTGCTACATGCACGGACCGGCCTACGGTGCGCAAAAAGCCGGCGTCGATAAATTCGCCAAGGACATGGGGGTCGATCTCAAACCCCACAACGTCGCCGCGGTCTCGATCTGGATGGGCATGCTGCGCACCGAACGCACTCGGCGCGTGATGGACCGCGCGCCGGACAAATACGCCGGCTTCTGGGAGATCGCCGAAACCCCCCAGTTCACCGGCCATCTCATCGCCGCGCTCTACAACGACCCGGCGCGCGCCGAAAAATCCGGCCAGGTTCACATTGGTGCCGAACTCGCCGAGGTCTATGGCCTGACCGACGAAGGCCGCAAAGTTCCCTCCCACCGCGCCATGCTCGGCGGCCCCACGCCGCCGCATCCGGCCATCGTCGAATAAAGCAACGCGCGCCCATCTGCCCGCGCGCGTGGGACCGGCATCCCACCACGGGCTCACGTTTTGAGCCCGTTCTTGCGTAAAGTGGGGCCGTGACCGGCCAGGTGCCGGCACGCACCCAAAACCCGCAGGGAGGAGCCTCATGCCACACCGGTTATGCCCGGCCTGCTCGCGTGCAGGCCACCCCTCATCGACCGGACGCCGCCCATGACGTTCTCACCCACCCTCGTACTGCTGCTTTTCTTGAGCGCGCTGCTCGGCGCGTTCATCGCCACGCTGCTGCTGCGACACCGCCAGCGTGCGCTCACCCAGGAACGCGAGCAGTTGCGGGAGACCCTCGCCGCGCGCGAGGCCGAACTGCCCGCCGTGCGCGAACGGCTCGCCGCGCTCGAGCGTGAGTCCCTTGCGCTGCGCGAGCGCAACGAAAACCTTTCCGCCCACGCCGCGCGGCTGGAAGAGCGCCTGCGTGCCGAAGAACGGCTCACCCAGGAAAAACAGGCCCTGCTCGAAGACGCCCGCGCCAAACTCGCCGACGCCTTCAAGGCACTCTCCGCCGACGCCCTCAAATCCAGCAATGAATCGTTCTTGAAACTCGCGCAGGAAAGCCTTGCCCGCTTCCAGCAGGGCGCGCAGGCGGATCTGGAGGCCCGGCAGAAAGCCATCGAACAGATCACCCAGCCGATCCGAGAAAGGCTCGAGAAATTCGACGGCAAGCTCGACGAGCTGGAGAAAAACCGCATCGGCGCCTACCGCGCGCTCTCGCAACAGGTCAGCGACCTGCTCCAGGTCCACCTGCCGCAGCTCCACCAGGAAACGCGCAGCCTGGTCCAGGCCCTGCGCCAGCCGCAGGCGCGCGGCCGCTGGGGCGAGCTGCAACTGAAGCGCGTCGTCGAGATGGCCGGCATGCTCGAGCACTGCGACTTCGAGGAGCAGGTCAGCCAGACCACCGAAGACGGCCGCCTGCGCCCGGACCTCATCGTGCACCTGCCCGGCAACCGGCGCATCGTCGTCGACGCCAAGACCCCGGTCGCGGCCTATCTACAAGCCGTCGAGGCACAGACGGACGAAGCCCGCAACGCCGCGCTGATCCAGCACGCGCGCCAGGTGCGCGAGCACATCACCGCGCTCGCCAAGAAAAACTACTTCGAACAATTCGACCCCACGCCCGAGTTCGTCGTGCTCTTCGTCCCCGGCGAGGCGTTCTTCTCCGCCGCGCTCGCCCACGACCCCGGGCTCATCGAGTACGGCGCCGAAAACCGCGTCATCCCGGCCAGCCCCACCACGCTGATTGCCCTGCTCAAGGCCGTCGCCTACGGCTGGCGGCAGGAGGCCCTCGCGCAGAACGCCGCGCAGATCGCCGCGCTCGGCAAAGAGCTTTACGAACGCATCGCCAAGCTCGCGGAACACTGGGCCAACGTCGGCGAAAAACTCGACAAAGCCGTCGCCGCCTACAACCAGTCCGTCGGCGCATTAGAAACCCGCGTCCTGCCCGCCGCCCGCCGCTTCCGCGAGCTGCGGGCTGCAGGCGATGGCAAAGACATCCCCACGCTCGAACCCCTGACCCAGGACACGCGGGCCCTGACTGCACCGGAGTGGTCGGGGCCTGGCGATGCCCAGAACCCAGCCGTATGAGGCCGCGATGACCTTCGACACCTTCTTTCGAACCGCGTTTGGGCCCGACTCAACCGCCCACGCTTTTGCGTATCAGCGCCGGCTGGCAACAGAACCGTGGCCCGACCTGCTCGAAGTGCCCACCGGCATGGGCAAGACCGCGGCCGTCACGCTGGCGTGGCTATGGAAACGGGGCTGGCGTAAAGGCAGCCGCGCGATCGCGCCTGACGGCGACACCCCACGTCGTCTCGTCTGGTGTCTGCCAATGCGGGTGCTGGGCGAGCAGACACATCGCAACGTCGAAGCATGGCTGCGCAATCTCGACATCTTGGGACAGCCGGGCCAAAGCAAGGTCTCGGTGCATCTGCTGATGGGCGGCTCCGAAGACGTCGCCCAAGCCACTTGGGCGGAGTATCCCGAAGAGGACATGATCCTGATCGGCACCCAAGACATGCTGCTGTCGCGTGCGCTGATGCGTGGCTATGGCATGAGCCGCTACCAATGGCCGGTGCATTTTGGGCTGCTGCACAACGATGCGTTCTGGGTGTTCGATGAAGTGCAGCTCATGGGGCCCGGCTTGCCGACGAGCGCCCAGCTCGAGGCGTTTCGAAAATCGCTTTCTCTGATCAAACCGAGCCGGAGTCTCTGGCTTTCGGCCACCCTGAACCGGCAGTGGCTGGCGACCGTCGATCACCCGGCTGATACGCTCACGGCGCTGGCCCTCGCCGAAGAAGAATGGCGCCAGCCTGCCGTCTCGACGCGCCGGCAGGCGGTCAAGCGGCTGCATCGGGCCCAAGTGTGCTTGTCAGGCGCAACCAAATCCGAGCAGGAAACTTTTCTGGATCAGCTGGCTGAGATCGTTCGCAGCGCGCACCACCCCGGCACGACGACGCTGGTCATCCTCAACACCGTCGAGCGTGCACAGGCCCTCCATGAGTGTCTCGGTCCGCCAACGGCCAAGGGTCGCAAGAAACCGGGCATGCAAGCCGAGGTGGCGGCCGGTCCGGAGCGGCTCCTGATCCACTCCCGCTTCCGCGGTCCGGATCGCCGTGCGATCGAAGAACGCCTGCGTCAGCCGCCGCCCGAATCGGGCCGCATCATCGTCGCCACCCAGGCCATCGAAGCCGGTGTGGATCTGTCCTCCCGCATCCTGTTCACGGAACTGGCGCCCTGGTCTTCGCTGGTGCAGCGCTTTGGTCGCTGCAACCGCTATGGCGAATACAACGCGGGCGGCGCAGACATCTACTGGATCGATCTTGCCGACGATGCCGATGTTGCGCAGCCCTATGCCGTCGCGTCTTTGCAGGCGTCGCGCAAAAAGCTCGAAGGATTGCGCAGCGCCAGCCCAGCGGACCTGCCTTCCACCGATGAGAACACACCACTGCACCCCGTGCTGCGAAAAAAGGATCTGCTCGATCTGTTCAACACCGATCCGGACCTATCGGGCTTCGACGTGGACATCGCCCCCTACGTGCGGGATGCCGACGATGCCGATGTGCTGCTGTTCTGGCGCAACTTCGGCGAGAACCCCAACGATCCCATGCAGCCGACACCTTCGCGTGACGAACTGTGCCGGGCGAGCCTCGGCAAGGCGGGCGCGCCAGCCTTGCTCGGAAGGCTCAAGGACGGTCAGGTCTTTCGCTGGGATCCGCTGGCGCGGCGCTGGATCGCGCATCGCAAGAACGACCGGTTACGGCCGGGTTTGATCCTCATGATTGCCGCCGAGGCCGGCGGCTACCGTGCCGATTGCGGCTTCTCGGCCGAGATCAAAGATGCGGTCACGCCCCTCACCAACGCCTTGGTGGAGACGGAACCCGAAGCCTTTGAGAGCGATCCTCGCAGTCTGCTCACACGCGCCGTGCCTCTCCCGCTGCATCTGGCCGATGCGCAAAGAGCTGCGGAATGCTTGTGCGATGCCCTGCAAATCCAGGGTCAAGAACGCGAAGCCATCGTCACCGCCGACCGTTGGCACGACGTCGGCAAAACCCACGAGGCCTTCGATTCGATGTTGCGCGAGGCGCATCGCAAAGGCACGGATCAGGAACTTGGCGAAGGTTACTGGGCCAAAGCCGGGCGCTTGGCCGACCGCAAGCCGTCCCGCGCGAAATACCTCGCTGCGGATGGTCACGAACGCAAACATTTCCGCCACGAACTCGCCTCCATGCTCGCCTGGCTGCACGTCCAGGATTACGCGACGGACGAACGCACCAATCTCATCGCCTATCTGATCGCCGCCCACCACGGCAAGGTGCGCCTGGGTCTGCGCGCATTGCCGGAAGAAACCGAACCGAACGATGGGCGACTGTTCGCACGCGGCGTCTGGGAAGGTGACCGGTTGCCCGCCTTCACCTTCGCGGACGGCACCAATGTTCCGGCAATCGAGCTTAAGCTCGACCTCATGCAGCTCGGCGAGGGCGTGCAAGGCCCGTCGTGGACCACGCGCACGCGGCGTCTGCTGGAACGGCTGGGTCCATTCCGGCTCGCCTACTTGGAAGCGCTCGTGCGCATCGCCGACTGGCGTGCGTCACGCGAGGAGCAGGCATGAAGCTCGATGCCTTCGAGGCCGTGGCCAAGGTGCTCAACGAGGCGGGTGTGCGCTACCTCGTCGCCGGAGGGCTTGCGGTCAATGCACATGGATACATCCGCTTTACTGCGGACATCGACCTCGTGATCGCCTTGGACGCGAACAACATCATCTCCGCCTTCGCCGCTCTCGCCCTGATCGGCTATCGGCCGGCGATTCCCGTAACTGCCGACCAGTTTGCCGATACAACGCAGCGGCGACGCTGGATCGAGGAAAAGGGCATGCAGGTGCTCAACTTCTTCAGCGACCGCCATCGCGAGACATCCGTGGATGTGTTTGTCTACGAACCGTTCGATTTCGAGCAGGAATACGAACGGGCGCTGGTCGGCGAGATTGCTCCCGGCCTGCCCGCACGGTTCGTCTCGATCCCGACCCTCATACACATGAAGGAAGCGGCCGGCAGACCGCGCGATTTGGATGACATCCAACATCTGCGTTGGATGCTCGAAGAGGAAGACAAGCCATGAGCGAACGAGAGCCTATCGATTGGTCTAAGACCACCTTCGACGGCAGCCGCCGCGAACAGTTGAGGCGCTTGCGTGCGCTTTCCCTGCGTGAACGACTGGAGGCGCTGGATCGGCTCACCGCCCACGCCGAGCGCACGCGCGAAGTGGCAAGCCGGACGGCAAGCCAGCAGGTGCGCGAACCGCAACCGAGTTATTCCAGCGGCCACAGCCGCAACGAAATCGTGCTGCACGGCTGCACGCCGACGCCGCTCGCGTCCTACCTCAAAGCGCTCGCCGTGTTGCGCCTGGTCGCTGAACAGGCGGGTGACCCGGACGCCACGGGCTTTTGGCGCAACGATGTGTTCGTGCTGCGCACCAAGCTCAACCAGGACAAGCTGATTCAGTTCTTCCTCAATGACTACCAGCCCACGCCGCTCGTGGCGCCGTGGAATGGTGGCAGCGGGTTTTACCCAAAGGACAATCGCAAAGCCGTCGACGCCATTGCCCAGTCACAGGCCGGACGGTTTGCTTCGTATCGAGAAGCCATCACTCTTGCTCGCGGCGTTGTGAGCACATCGTCCTTGACCGAGAGTCCAAAAGACGAAGACAAGCACGCATTCCTGCTCACGTTACGCAATCAAGCAACTGGCGAGCTGTTGCGCTGGACGGATGCCGCCGTCGTGCTCTCCGATGACAGTCCGCGCTACCCGCCATTGCTGGGCACTGGCGGCAACGACGGGCGCCTCGATTTCACTAACAATTTCATGCAGCGCCTCATCGAGTTTTTCGATACGGCGACAGGGACGCCCAAGGTTACCGCCGACGAACTCTTGCGCGCCTCACTGTTGAACGCAGCCACCGCGTCACTTTCGAACAATGCCATCGGCCAATTTGCGCCCGGTGCCGCCGGCGGCCCCAATGCCAGCGCTGGTTTTGAAGGCGATTCGCGGATCAATCCCTGGGATTTCATCCTGATGCTCGAAGGCGCCGTGCTGCTCGCAGCCTCTGCCGTGCGGCGGCTGGAGTCAGGTGAATCGGCGGCGCTGTCTGCCCCGTTCACCGTGCGTAGCCGCGCCGGCACCATCGGCAACGCGGCAGCAATCGACGATGACGACGCCCGGGGCGAAATCTGGATGCCGCTGTGGGATCGTCCCTTCACGGCAGCGGAACTGAGCGCCTTGTTTGCCGAAGGTCGCGCCGCATTGGGGTACCGCGCGGCTCAAGATGGGCTCGACTTTGCGCGTGCCGTGGCGCGGCTCGGAGTCGACCGCGGCATCAAAGCATTCCAACGCTACGGCTTCTTGATGCGCTCGGGCAAAGCGTTTCTCGCCATGCCTCTGGCGCGGGTTGCGGTCCATCGTAATCCTCAGGCGGACTTGATCGACGATCTCGACCGCAACGGCTGGTTGAGTAGCGTTCAACGGCTGGCGCGCGATGACAACGCGCCGCAAGCTTTACGCGCCCTGGCCTGGCAGCTCGACGCCGCGTTGTTCGCTCTGACCCAGCGGCAGGATCGGCTCACCGTGCAGCGCGTGCTGCGCCTCATCGGTCGCATCGAAGCACAGGCCGGGCGCAGTCCCAAGCTCATGGAGCCAACCCGACCCGTTCCCGCACTTTCATGGCTGTGGTGGCAGCGGTCGGACGATGGCAGCGCCGAATTTCGCATCGCCGCCGCGCTGGCGGGCCTGTCGCTCAGAGCGAGCGCCGAAGAAGGCCCCATCACCCTAGGCTTGCGGCCGCATCTGGCGCCGCTTGCGCTCGACGGCAAGAGCTGGAACAGAGACAGCCGGCTGGTGTGCTGGTCGGGAGGGCCACTGGAACGCAATCTCGCACAACTCCTACATCGCCGGCGGCTCGAAGCCATCCGGCTTGGCGCCGAGGGCGAGGTTTTGCGCAGCGCCATTGGGGCAAGACTCGAAGACATCGAGTCCTTCCTTGCCCTTGCCACCGACGACGATCGCATCGCCGAGCTCGCCCACGGACTGGCCTGCGTCGAGCGCGATCCCGACTTTGAAGCACCGACCCCCTCGGTCCGCGTCGCAATGCCCCCAGCCTATGTGCTACTCAAACCGTTCTTCACCTCCGAGGCCATGCTGCGCCGCCTCGACTGGCTGCCGCCGGACAAGAGCCAGCGCCTGCCGGCGGAGATGGCGGCACGCCTCGCCACCGATGACGTGGCAGCGGCATTGCGCCTGGCCTGGCAACGCCTGCGCGCACTCGGCAAGAAGCTGCCGGGGCGCACCCCGCCCGAGCCCCCTCGGCGCGGCGATGGTCCCCGCCTGCTTGCCGCGCTTGCAATCCCGCTCACCTTCGGCGAAATGCGCCGTGTGCTGAATCAACTCGACCTCGAAAGCGAGGAAGAACCCGAATCCGACGTCGAAACAGCTTAACCCTAGGAGCCTGCCCATGAGCCTCGATTTTTCCGCCCTCCAAAATGTCCCGCGCCTCCTCCTCGAGGCACGCCTGAAGCCCCTCCAGGGCACACGTTTTCAGCCCACGGGTTTTCCCAACCTCGGTCCTGCCACCTACGACGGGCCGGATGGCCGACGCATGCTGCTCGTGGAGTCCGCACAAAGCATGGCCAACCGTCTGGAGACCGTTTGCTGGGACAAAACCGCGGACGACTGGGTGACCCCGCTCAAAGGCTTGCCGCTCGTCAAGGTCGAGGACAACAACGGAAAGCCACTGACCAACACGGTTCTTGAGGCTCATCGCATCAACTCGCCCTATATCCTCGAAGGTAAAGACACCTCGGTGCTGGACCGGCTCAAACAAGAGCTTGCTGACATGGAAGAAGGGCCGGTGAATCTCCGCCAGCTCGCGGAGTTGCTGCTGGGCCTGGATATCAACTCGCTCCTGCACGGTATCTTTCTCGCCAAGTCCGATCTCGCCGGTGGGCGCCTGCGTCTCCCCCGCGCACTGTCCGCCTTCATCGAAGCTGAGGATATTCGCGAGGCGCAAAGCGGCGGGGTCAAAAACGATCACGTCAACCCCTCCGGCGACACTGCCAAGGGCTTTGGCAACGTGCCTTTCGCTCGCTCGGAGTTCACTGCGCCCAGAATTACCGCCTACTTCAACCTCGATCTCACGCAGATCCGCGGCTATGGCCTCGGTAACAAGGTCACGAACCTGCTGATCGCGCTTGCGCTATTCAAGATCCGCGCCTTTCTCGACGAAGGCTTGCGCCTGCGCACGGCCTGCGATCTCGAATGCGAGGCGCTCACGGTCACTCGACCACAGGCTTTCGTCGTTCCCGAGCGTCGTGCCCTGGAGGAAGTGCTGCCACAACTCATTCAAGACGTGGCCCAGGAAAAGAATTGGCCTGCGGATCGGGTCACGATCGTGCGTTGGGATGGCACGAGCAAGGCCAAGGGCAAGTAAAGACAAAGACACCACTGACACTGAGTAAGCGCCGTGCTGACCTTGCAGCTCACTTTCCCCGGGGGACGCTACCACGCCACTCCCTGGGGCAGGCACGTCAACGAGGCGGACGTCGCCTGGCCGCCTGAGCCGTGGCGCCTCTTCCGCGCGCTGATCGCCACCTGGCATCGGAAACTCGATCCCAAGCAATATCCCCGCGAGTGTCTCGTCGAATTGCTCAGCACGCTGGCTGAAGCGCCGCCGCCGAACATCCGCCTGCCCGAAGACGTGGTCCAGGCCCACACGCGGCATTACATGCCGGCCAAGGGCGACAAGCGCACCTTGATCTTTGATGGCTTCGTGCGGATTGCGCCCGACGACCCTATCGTCTTTCAGTGGCCAGAGGTACAGCTCGATTCGGACCTGGAACGATTGCTCGATACGCTGCTTGAAGCGATGAGCTACTTCGGCCGTGCCGAATCCTGGGTGCAGGCTCAGCGCGCCGACTGGTCCGGTGGCTTCAACTGCCTGCCGAACGTGGACGAGGTCAATCTAGAAACCGGCGAAGTGTTGGGCGAGATCGTACGCGTGCTCGCGCCCCGTTCCACGGCCGACTACCGCAGGCTGCGTGAGGAGCGCCTGAATGGCATCAAGAAACCGGCGACCAAACTCATGCGTTCGCTTCCGGAGAGCTGGCTCGATGCCATCAGCCTCGACACCGCTGACTGGCAGGCCGCCGGCTGGGATCGCCCGCCTGCGGCCAGGCTCGTTGCGTACCGCCGCCCGCTCGAGACCTTGCCGGCCGTGTCCAAAAAAGCGCCGCCAAAGCCCTCGCGACGCGCGACAAAAGCAATACAACCCACCACCGCCCGCTTCGCGCTCTACGGCAAGCCGCTGCCGCGTATCGAAGACGCGGTGCGCCTGGGGGAAGCGTTTCGATTGGCGGCCCTCGGTCGCGCCAAACGGCTGCTCGGGGGCGACCGCATTCCGCCCGAACTTTCTGGCCATGAGTTGCCACAGGATAACCGCCACGGTCATGCCTTCTGGCTGCCCGATCCGGACCCGCGCGGCGAGATCACGCACATGCTGGTCCATGCACCCGGCGGCTTGAGCGCAGAGGCCCTTCGCGCGCTGACGGCGCTGAGCACGATCCGCTACGGCGAAGGCGACGGCCTGCGCGTCATGTTCGAGGGCTGCGGCCCGGCGCGTCTGTTCGAGACGCTCTCGCCACTTGCAGGGGAATCCCGCATCTGGCGCAGCGTCACGCCTTGGCTGCACCCTTGGCATCTCAAGAAGCCCGAGATGCGCACGCCGCAAGCGTTGCACACCGCCTTGCTCGAACAGCTTCGCAAAGAATGGCACGCGCGCGGCGAGAATCTGCCGCAGATCGAGGACTTCGTCGAATTGCCCGATGCGGATTTTTCTGGCCGTCGGCTACGAGCGCTGCATTATCACCGCTTCCGTCGCAAACGCGGCCTGACCCAGCCCGATACGCTTGGCCGGCTGATCGAGATCAGCTTCACCACGCCTGTCCGCGGTCCCGTCGCCTTGGGTTTTGGATGCCACTTCGGGCTCGGATTGTTTCGGCCAGCGCAAACCTGAAAGCGCTCTTCATGACGAGCGAGATCGTCATGGTTTTGGGTGCGGAACGCCGGTCATTCCACAGAAAAACGCTGCTCATGGCCTCGATCCCCGCCGAGAGACTTGGTCTTAACCCTCCCCCAACCTCGGCCGCACCGCCTCCGCCAGCGCGATCAGATCATCGAGCCGCTCACGGATGACCGTCTCGACGATGTCGAGGTCGAGATTCTGGTATTGGTGAATCGCGATGTTGCGAAAGCCGACCATGCTCTGGAGCCGGGCGCTCAGCTCCGGCGGGATGATGCCCGCGCGCTCGAGCAGGGCAAAGCTTTCGCGGGATTCGGCTGGCACGCCCAGGCGGTGCTTGCGGATGAGCATGTTGGCGAGATCGATCGCCGCCTCACAGGCACGGGTGACGTTGATGAGCGCCGCGTCCTGTCGGGTGTAGTCAGTGCGGAAGGCCGCGCCCGCGGCGGCGTGCTCGCTGCGCGCCCGCTCGACACAGCGCATGAGGGTGGCGATCTTGCGCGCGGCGACGCTCATGCCGGGCCACGCAAGGTTTGGCGCAGATAGTGATCCACGATGTCTCGGCGGCGCGGGTTGAAGTCGGCGTAGGCGCTCATGCGCTCGGCTTCCCAGCCCAGCACTTCGGATTCGTTGGTGATCCGCAGTGTCTGCCCTTCGCGCAGCACCTGATGCACGAGATCGAGGTTCGCCTCGCGCAGGTCCACCAGATCCACCTCGCGTCCAGCCAGACGTGAAAGCTCGGCGATCAAACCGAGCTTGTCGCGCAGCCGCGCGCCCGGGGGCAGCAGCACGGCCAGGTCGAGATCGCTGTCCGGACGGGCGTCGCCGCGCGCAAGGCTGCCGAAGGCGTAGATCGCCCAGGCTTGCGGCAGACGGGCCGCGAGGGCTCGGCCCACTTCTTCGATCACGCGCGGCAGTTCAGCCATGTTTCGAATCTTAACAAGGTTCCGCCAAGGCCCCGCACCTGCGTTGCAAGCCATCGGCTTCACCCATCCCCGCCGCGCATGGATACTGAAGCCGGCCCAGCCTATCGCTTCGCGCCATGCCCAACGACGCGCCGCTCCAGCACGAGCTGCCCCTGCCCTTTCCCGAGCTGACCGGGGATCAGCCGCTTTTGCCCGCGCGCATGATCAACGAATACGTCTATTGCCCGCGGCTGGCCTATCTGGAATGGGTGCAGGGCGAGTGGGCGGACTCGCATGACACGGTGGAAGGCCGGCACCGCCACCAGCGCGTGGACCAACCCGCAGGGGAACTGCCGCCGCCGGAAGAACTCGAGGAGACCGAGCGCATCCACGCGCGCTCGCTCACGCTGTCCGCACCGCGGCTGGGGCTCATCGCCAAGATGGATCTGATCGAATCCGACGATGGCCGCGTGGTGCCGGTGGACTACAAGAAAGGCAAACGCCCGCACGTGGCGCGCGGCGCTTACGAGCCCGAGCGGGTGCAGCTCTGCGTGCAGGGTCTGATCCTTGAAGAAACCGGCTACGACTGCCGTGAAGGCGTGCTGTATTACTGCGAATCGCGCGAGCGCGTGCCGGTGGTCTTCGATGAAGAGCTGCGCAACCTCACCCTCTCCGCCATCCACGGCCTGCGCGGGGTGGCGCTGGGCGGGCGCATCCCGCCGCCGCTGGAAGACTCCCCCAAGTGCCCGCGCTGCTCGCTCGTGGGCATCTGCCTGCCGGACGAGGTGAACTTCCTGCGCCGCGGCGAAACTCCGCCGCGCCCGATCGCCGTGGGGCTTACGGAAGCGCTGCCGCTCTACGTGCAGGCGCACAAGGCCAAGGTGGCCAAAGCCGGCGAAACGCTGGAAATCACGGTGGACGACTCGCTGGTAGCCAAACCGCGGATCAACGAGGTGTCCCAGCTCGTGCTGCAGGGCAACGTGTACGTGACCACCCCCACGTTGCACGAACTCATGAGCCGCGAAATCCCCGTGGTCTGGACCAGCTATGGCGGCTGGTTTCTGGGCTACACCGCCGGCTTCGGCCACAAGAACGTGGAACTGCGCATCGCCCAGTATCGCGGCGCCGACGACGAGCGCGTGTGCCTGCAACTGGCCAAGGGCTGGGTGCGCGCCAAAATCCACAACGCACGCACTTTGCTCCGTCGCAACTGGCGCGGTGAATCATCGCCCGAATCCATTACCGACCGTCTCGAACACAACCTGCGTGCCGCCAGCCGCGCGCAGTCGCTTTCCGAACTGCTCGGCATCGAAGGCACAGCGGCCGCGACGTATTTCGGCGCCTTTGCACAAATGCTCAAGCGCGATGACTCTGCAAGCTTTAGCTTCGACTTCACCCAACGTACGCGTCGACCGCCGGCCGACCCTGTCAACGCCCTGCTCTCGTATGCCTATGCCTTGCTGGTGCGCGCCTGGACCGTAGCGCTCGTCACCACCGGCTTTGACCCCTATCGCGGCTTTTATCACCAGCCCCGCTATGGGCGCCCCGCGCTGGCGCTGGACATGATGGAGCCGTTCCGTCCTTTGATCGCAGAATCCTGCGTCATCCAGGCCATCAACAACGGCGAGATTCGCCCGACGGATTTCATCGGTGGCGCGGGCCGGGTCAATCTCACGGAAGAAGGGCGCAAGCGCTTCATCGCCACCTTTGAGCGGCGCATGGGGCATGAAATCACCCATCCCCTGTTCGGCTACAAGATCAGCTACCGGCGGTTACTCGAGGTGCAGGCGCGCCTGCTCGGGCGCTTTCTGCTCGGAGAACTCACTGAAAATCCCAACTTCACCACGCGCTGAGCATCGGTCATGGACGAGCATCTTTACCTGATTACCTACGACATCTGCGACGACAAACGCCTGCGCCATGTCCACAAGCTGCTCAAAGGCTATGGCGAGTGGGTGCAGCTCTCCGTGTTCCAATGCCGGCTTTCGCGGCGGCGGCTCGCCGAGTTGCAACAGTTGCTGGATGGTGCCATCGTGGACCGGCATGACCACGTGTTGATCATGGATCTGGGTCCGGCGGATCAGGTCAAGCCGCGGATCATCAGCCTGGGCAAGGCTTTTGAGACTGTGAGGCGCGAACCCGTCATCGTCTGATGATGAGTGGACAGCGAGGCAGTCTTGAAGGCTGCCCAGCGGTTGCGAGCGCTGCGGTGGTGCGCCGTTCCCCGTGCAGCGCTCGCAACGAGCTAACTCTTTAACAATTTGGATATTTTTCTGTAGCATTGGCGTGCCGACGGGGCCCAAGGTGTGACGGCCTGCCTCACCCACGGGCCAGCGCTCGCAAACTCGCGCAGTGATGGTTTG
>NZ_FOOC01000012.1 GCF_900113085.1 Fontimonas thermophila
CGTACGACTGCCAGCAGGTCATCCAGCGAAAGGCCCAGGCTTTTACGCAAGACGAGCACGATGGACTCCTGGGCCGGCGTCAGCGTGGTTTGCAGTCGATGAGGGGTATGGGAGGCGTCATGAACCGATGCACGCTTCTTCCAGCGAGCGATGGTGGAGACACTCACGCCAAAGCGCTGGGCCAGAACCCTCATGGGCTCCTTGCTGACCTGGATCTCGGCGCGGATCCTGGGTGTCGTGGTGGCGTTCTTGTGCAGCCTCAGATGCATCGTTTCAGCTCCAGCATGACCTCTCGCGCCAAGAGTAAACCACGGCGTGAACCAATTAACCAATCATCCGGGACACGACAGAGTATGCAAATGAGCAAGCAACAGGGTTTCACGCTGATCGAACTGATGATCGTCGTCGCGATCATCGGCATCCTGGCGGCCATCGCCATCCCGGCCTATCAGGACTACACCATCCGCTCGCAGGTCTCGGAAGGCCTGTCGCTGGCGGCTGCGCCAAAAACCGCAGTGGCCGAGTTCTTCAACAACCGCGGCACCTTCCCGGCCAACAACGCCTCGGCAGGCGTGGTCGGAGCTAAATCCATCACCGGCAACTACGTGAAGCAGGTGGAGATCACCAACGGCCTGATCACCATCACCTACGGCAACAAGGCCAACAGCAAGATCATCGACAACACGCTGCTGCTGTCGCCGCGTGACGCCGCGGGCGGCGTGGCCTGGACCTGCAAGACCGGCAGCCTGGCGGCCAAGTACGTGCCCTCGTCCTGCCGCTAAGACCATCGGTTTTGGACAATACCCGCAAAAGGGCCGCGCGAGCGGCCCTTTTTCGTGTGGCCCCGTTTGTGGATCCGTTCGGGCCAGGTCCGGCGGCAGCGGCCGAAACGAGCCTTGCAGGTCGCTGACAAATTTTGTCGCAAGCCGCCCTCCAGTGCCCGGCGCCGCCCGCGCGATCAGAGCAGGATGCTGTTTTTATTGGTTTTTCACCTGGCGCGGTTGTTGCTCGACACAGTGAGCCTGCGTTGGGGAGAGGAGCGATGAAGCCGACTCGACAGCCCGCCCGCGGTTTTACGCTGATCGAACTGATGATCGTCGTCGCGATCATCGGCATCCTGGCGGCCATCGCCATCCCGGCCTATCAGGACTACACCATTCGCTCGCAGGTGGCCGAGGGCCTGTCGCTCGCGTCCGGCGCCAAGGCTGCCGTTTGGGATTTCATGTCCAACACGGGCCGCACCCCGGCGACGAACGCCTCGGCTGGCCTGCCGAATGCGGCGTCGATCACCGGCAATTATGTGGCGTCGGTCACCGTTACCAACGGTGTCATCGAGGTGGCGTTCGGCCGCAAGGTCAATGCCAAGATCAATGGCCAGACGCTGCAACTCTCGCCGCGCAGCGAGGAAGGCAGTATCGTCTGGAGCTGCCGCGGTGGTACGCTGGCGGCGCGGTATCGGCCCAGTAGCTGTCGCTGAAGATAAGACCCGGCGCTGGATATCCACCCGCAGGGGCCGCATCGGCGGCCCTGATCGTTTTTCATTCCCGGTTTTGCATACCTGACCTCCGATACTTCCGTCCTGGCGATGCCGGCCCTGCCATCCGTGAACCCGCGCGCACGCTTTTGGGTTGGGCTTGCGCTGCTGCTGCTCGTCACCGCCGGCGTCTATGCGCCGGGCCTGCACGGCGATTTTCTGTTCGACGATGCGGCGAATCTCTCGGCGCTGGGGGACATGGGGGCGATCGACGATGCCGCGGCGCTGGCCCGGTATCTGACCTCGGGCACCGCCGATCCGACCGGGCGTCCGCTGGCCCTGCTCAGTTTTCTGCTCGATGCCCGCGACTGGCCGGCCGATCCCTATCCATTCAAGCGCACCAATCTGCTGCTGCACCTGCTGAACGTAGGTCTGCTGGCCGTGGTGCTGCGCGAGCTGATGCGCGGGATGCGGCCGGCCGCGGTAAGACCGGGCGAGGAGGACACCGTCGCCGTGCTGGGCGCCGCGCTCTGGGGCCTGCACCCGTTCCTGGTGTCCACCACGCTCTATGTCGTGCAGCGCGAGGCCATGCTGCCGGCCACGTTCACGCTGCTCGGTATCTGGGGTTGGAGCCGGGCGCGGCGCGATCTGGAGCAAGCCCCGGAGCGTGCCGCCATGCGCATGGCGGCATTCTTGATCGGCTGCACCGCGGCGGCGACGCTGTGCAAGGCCAATGGCGTGCTCCTGCCCGTGCTGATCGGCGCGCTGGAACTCACGGTGCTGCGCGCAACCCCGACCGATCCGCGCGCACAAGCCATTCTGCGCCGCACACGCCTGTTGCTGCTGGCGCTGCCGTCGCTCGCACTCACAGCGACCCTGCTCGCGATGGGCGTGCACGCCGCGATGTCGGATCTGTCGGCGTGGCGGCCGTGGACGCTCACCGAGCGCACTCTGACCCAGCCGCGGGTGTTGCTGGACTATTTGAGCCAGTTGCTGCTGCCACGGCCTTATACCAGCGGCCTGTTCAACGATGACTTTCCGGTCTCACATAGCCTCACTGCGCCGGTCACAACCCTGCCGGCACTGCTCGGCGTTGCGGGTCTGATCGCGCTGGCGCTGTGGCGGCGACGGCACTGGCCGGTGCTGTCCGCGGCCCTGCTGTTTTACTTCGGCGGACAGTCGATCGAATCGACGGTGATTCCGCTGGAGCTTTATTTCGAACACCGCAATTATCTGCCGGCGATGCTGCTGTTCTGGCCGCTGGCCCTGGGGCTGCAGCGGATCCGGCGCACGGATACCCAGCCCGCGGCGGTGCGCCGCGCAGCCGTTGCGGCCATGCTGCTGCTGCCAGTGGCGCTCGCCGTAATGACCGGGCTGCGCGCCGAGCTGTGGGGCAAGCCGCTGGAACAGGCCCTGGTCTGGGGTGCGCTGAGCCCGCATTCGCCACGCGCGCAGGCCTATGCGGCACAGGCGGAAATGGCCATGCAACGGCCGGATCTGGCCATCAGCCGGCTGACCGGTTTTGCCGCAAGAACCCCGCCCGACCTGCAGATCGCGCTGACTCTGATCGATGCCCACTGCCAGCTCGGTTCGGTGCCGCCTGCTGCACTGGAGATGGCGCGCGCCGCGATGCGGCAGACACGCGACACCGGCCGGCTGTTCGTGACCTGGGCTCTGGACAAGATCGAAACCCGGCCGTGTGCCGCGATCGACGCCTCCGTCATCGCCGAGCTGATCCGGCTCGGTCTGGAAAACCCGCGGCTTCAGGCCTCCCCGGCCCGGATTCAGGATCTACACCACCTGACTGGCCGGCTCGCGCTCGCCGCCGGCGATGCCAAGGCCGCGCTGAGCGCGTTCTCGTCGGCGATGGCGGTGATGCCACGGCCCACGCTCGCCGCCCGGCAGGCCGCCCTGCTCGGCCAGCACGGATTTCCGCAGCTCGGGTTGCAACATCTGGACGCATGGCAGGATAGCGTCCACGTTGCCGATACCTCGTGGGGCATGCGCCGCATCCATGCCTGGGTGCTGGCCACGCAACGGTACTGGGAACGCGAATTCGCCATCCTGCGCGAAACCCTGCTCGCCGATCTCGCCGCCACCGGAGACACGCCCTCATGACCCCGCCCTCTCCCCTGCTCCAGCGCGGCAGCCTGTGGATGGCCATCGCGATGCTGATCACCGCAGCGCTGTACTGGCCGGGCCTGCGTGGCGGGTATGTGTTCGACGACTATCCGAACATCGTCGACAACACCGCGCTGCAGATCGAATCGGTGAGCGTACCCGCGCTCGTCCGCGCCGCGCTCTCCTCGCCGTCGAGCGCGTTCAAGCGCCCGCTGGCTTCGGTGAGCTTTGCCTTGAACCACGCCTTCACCGGGCTCGATCCGTTCTGGATGAAGCTCACCAACCTCGCCCTGCATCTGCTCAACGGCGGACTGCTGTTCCTGCTCGGGTGCGCCCTGCTGCGCGCCGCCCGGCCACTCGCCGACGACGCCGCGGGCCGCCGCATGGCCGCCCTGCTCGCGGCCGCCTGGCTGCTGCTGCCGATCAACCTCACCGCCGTGCTTTACGTCGTGCAGCGCATGGAAAGCCTGGCGCAGATCTTCATCGTCCTCGGCCTGCTCGGCTACCTGCGCGGCCGCCGCGAAATGCAGACCGAGCCGTGGCGTGGCGCCGTCATGGCCGCGGCAAGCCTCGTCGTGATGACCGGCCTCGGCCTGCTGGCCAAGGAAACCGCCGTGCTGCTGCCGCTGCTCGCGTTCATCCTCGAATGGCTGGTGCTCGGCGGACTGAGCCGCGGCAGTGCCACGCGTACCCCATTGCTGCTGATCTTCGTCGGCGTGCTCGGTGTGCCGCTCGTCGTCGGCAGCCTGTGGGTCATCCCGATGGTGCTGGACCCGCAGATCTGGGTACACCGCGATTTCACGCTCGGGCAACGCCTGCTCACCGAGGCGCGCGTGCTCGTCGCCTACATCGCCTGGACCTTCATCCCCCTGCCCGGCTGGCTGTCGTTCTATCACGACCACTTCCCCGTCTCGACCGGGCTGACCCAGCCGTGGACCACCCTGCCGGCCCTGGTCGTGATCGCCGCATGGGCAGCGCTCATCTTCGTCGTGCGCCGACGCCGCCCGCTGCTCGCGCTCGGCCTGGCCTGGTATCTGGCCGCCCACAGCCTGACCGGTACGATCCTGCCGCTGGAACTGGTCTTCGAACACCGCAACTATTTCGCCAGCTATGCGCTGCTGCTCGCCGCGTTGCCGCTGCTGTGGCCGCTGCCGGACACATCCGCGGATGCGCAGTCCGTGCCGGAGCGCAGACCCACACAGCTTCTGGTCGGCGCGCTGCTCGTCTTCTGGTCGCTGTTCACCGCCCTGTCGGCTCTGGCCTGGAGCCACCCGCTGCGCCTCGCCGTGGAACTCGCCGGTCGGGCGCCGCATTCGCCGCGGGCGCAGTACGAACTCGGCCGCACCGCGCTGGTCCTGTCCGCCTATGACCCCCACTCGCCGCTGATCGAGACCGCGCAACAGGCCTTTGAAACCGCCGCGCGCCTGCCCGGCGCCTCGATCCTGCCGGAGCAGGCCCTGATCTACATGAACGCACGGATGAACAGACCGATCGCGGAGAACTGGTGGCAGCACATGTTCGAGAAAATCCGCGCCCATCCGCCGAGCGCCGAGGAAGACGGCGCGATCATGGCCCTGACCCGCTGCGCGCGCGATGGTGACTGCGCACTGCCGGTGGACAAGATGATCGAGCTCTACGCCACGGCCCTGAGTCACCCCAACCCGCGCGCGGGCCTGCTCATCGCCTACGGCGACTATGCCTGGAATGTGCTACACGACCCCGCACTGGCCGAACGCCTGGTCCGCGACGCGGTGGCACAGGCGCCGCACGAGCCTGCCTACCGCGTGACGCTGATCCAAATCCAGCTCGCAACCGGCGACATCACCGCGGCCACCGAGCAGCTCCGCGAACTGGAGCGCCTCAACCGATGGGGCACGCTCGATGAAGAGATCACCGCACTGCGCGCGGCCATGCCGGCCTCATGAGTCGGTGTCCACCATCGACCGCGTGGATACACTGCCCACCCCGCGCAGCGCACCGTCGAATACCGTGCTCCCACAACCCCGGCTCTCGACGCTGACCACCGACACCTTGGCAGTGACGGTCAGCACTCTGATCAGAACCGGGCTGCAGGCGGCGCTGCTGGTCGTCATCGCACGCGCGCTCGGCCCTCACCACTACGCCGCCTTGACCGCCCTGTTCGGCATCGCCATGGCCGTGGCCACGCTGTCGGCTGGCGGCGCCGCGGTCGTGATGGTCCGCGAAGTGGCCGCCCAGCGGCGCAGCCTCACCCAGGCCTGGACCCAGGCCCTGGGCTGTCTGCTCGTCAGCGCACCGCCGCTGAGTCTGTTAGCCATCGGCCTTGCCATCGGCCTGACACCGCCGGACACGGACCGGTGGGCGATCGCCGCCATCTGCGTTGCCGAGGTCGTCCTCACCCCATGGTGCACGATCTCGGCGGCGAGCTTTCAGGCGGCCGCGGCGATGCGGTCCTATGCAGCCCTGCTGGCACTGCCGGCCGCGGTACGGTTGATGGCCGGGTTCCTGCTGCTCGCACTCGCCCCTGCCGCGGAACACGCCTTGCAGACGTGGGCATTGCTCCACGTCCTGGCTTGCGCACTCGCCGCAATGTTGTGTCATGCCTTCGCGCGCCACCGGCACGGCCCTCTCGGACCCATCTCGGTAAGCGCCCTTTGGGACGAGCTGCGCAGCGGCTGGGGATTCGCCGCCGGTGGCACGGCACAGGCGACCTACGCCACGGTTGACAAAGTCATGGTCCTGCGCCTGTGCGAAAGCACCCAGGCCGGTGCCTATGCGATTGCCACCCGTCTGATGGAATTGGCCACGATTCCGGCATGGTCGGCTTCGGCCGCACTCGCACCGCGATTGTTCGGCCTGGCTCCGCCGCCACGTTGGCAGGCGCCGGCCTTGGTGATTGGCCCGGCGCTGGTCGCGGCCATGGGCGTGGCCCTGTTGGGCGCGTCGATCCCGTGGCTGTTCGGACCGGCCTATCAACAGGCCGCACACCTGACTGCGCTGCTTGCCGGCATGCCGGCCATCATCGCCCTGCGCATTTATCTGCAGCTACGCCTGAACACGGGCGGTCGGCAAACCGCAGCAGCCTCTGGACTGGCGATCGGCGCCTGTCTCAACCTCGGGTTTAATGCCGTGCTGTTACCCCGGATCGGAGTGTATGGCGCCGTACTGGCCCTGCTGTGCACCGAGGCCGCGGTCATCGTCCTCATGGCCATTACACTGCGTGCCAACCGCATCTCTTTACTCAACCACCGGCATCCGCATTGACATGACGTCGAGGCATTGGGAAGCGCATGAGCTGGAATCCGTTACACGGTGTCCGTACTGCCAGAGCGGACAGCGACGTATCGCCTATGCCGCGATTCCCGATCGCATCGGCACCACCCAGGGAACCTGGACCTATTGGGAGTGCCGTGACTGCCGCAGCCTTTACGTCAGTCCGCGCCCGACACCGACGACCATCGGTCGCGCCTATGCGCAGTACTACACCCACGACCAGTGCGATGAACGGCCCCGGCAAGGAGTGTTGGACCGCTGGGCCCTGTCGGTACGGCAGAGCTATCTCGCCCGGAAATTCGGTTTTGCCAAACCGAAGGGCAGCCGCTGGCGCTGGGTGCTCACCAACCGCGATGGCATCTTCCATCGCTGTTTCGGTGCCGACTGGTTCGACTTGTGCGCACCCCAGCACCTGTCCCTGCCTTCCGGCCCGGCACTACGAGCCTGTCTCGAAAACCTCGGCTTTGCGGTGCGTCGGCGTCAGCGTGGCGCACACGCGCAGTCGCACTGGCGTGCCTGCCAGGCGGTGCGGCGCGCGGACACCCGGGAGAACATCTACATCGCAAGCTTCACCGGACGCAAAACCGCCTGGGGGACTTTTTGGCTCGATGGCTTGCTCTGGCTTATCCCCGGCTGGCAGGGAGATCTGGTACTGCAATGCAGGAAAAACATGTGCAAGACATAAATCCGACCGTCTTCGCCTTCGGCGAAAACTGGCGACACTACGCCGACGGCATCGACGAACGGCACATCGAACAAGCCATCGCCGGGTTACGACGCCTCTTTGGCGATGCCCCGCTCACGGGCAAGCGCTTCCTCGACCTCGGATGCGGCTCGGGAATCCACGCCGCCGCTGCCGTCCGGCTCGGCGCGACGGTCACTGCGCTGGACCGGGATGCAACCTGCGTCGCTACCACGCGGGCGGTCTTGCAGCGGTTCTGCCCAGAACACACCGCCATCGTCGAACGAGCGGACATCCTCACGCTCACGCCCGAGACCTTCGGTCGCTTCGACTACGTCTATTCGTGGGGCGTGCTCCATCACACCGGCGACTTGCGCGGTGCCCTGCGTCGTGCCTGTGCCTTGGTCGCGCCGCAGGGCTTGCTCGCCATCGCGATCTACAAGAAAAGCTGGCTGTGCTGGGCCTGGGCGCTCGAAAAACGCTGGTACACCGAACGAGCCTCGCCCCGTGCCCGGCGCTGGGCACAGCGCCTCTACCAAGCCGCCTGGCGCCTCAACCTCACGCTCAAAGGCATCGACTACAACACCTATGTGCGTGAATATCCCCGCGCCCGTGGCATGCGGTTTGAAACCGACGTCGCCGACTGGCTGGGCGGGTGGCCGTATGAATCGGCGACGCGCAGCCAGATCGAAGCCTGGGTGGGCCGCGAGGGCTTCACGCTCGTGCATTGCAATGTCAGCCCCAGCCGCCTGGGCGGGCGCACGCTCGGGCTGTTCGGCACGCGCTGCGACGAATTCGTATTCCGCCGCAGCGATTCATCACCGTGACACCGTTCTGGGGAGCTTCACCTGTCGCCATCCTTGTTCCCGTGTCTAACCGTGAATCCGAGATGCACCCCGTCACCGGCCCGGCACGCCGTCCTCCACGGCCGCGACTGGGACTGCTGATGCCCGACTTCCGCGGCGGCGGTGCCGAACAGGTCATGGTGACGCTGGCCCAGGAGATTGCACGGCGCGGCTTCGACGTCTGCCTCGTGGTGCTGCGCGCGCACGGCCCACTCGCCGTCGACGGATCCGCGGCCGTGCATCAACACGTGCTCGATGCCCGCACTACCCGCGCCGCCGTCAGTGGCCTCCGGCGCTGGCTGCAGGCGTGGCAGCCGCAGGTGCTCTTGGTATCGCCCTCCCACCTGGGCTGGGCCGCGGCATGGGCCGCGCGCGCAACCACTACGCGGGTCTTCATCCGCGAAGCCAGTACGCTGTCCGCCGAACTCGCGGCCCTGCCCTGGACCCAGCGCTGGATCCGCCTGGCGGCGGAAAAATATCTGTGCCGGAATGTCCGGCGCGGCGCACTGTCGCACCGCGCCGCCGCCGATCTCGCCCACTGCCTGAGACTGCCGCCGGACCGCATCTGCGTGCTACCCAACCCGGTGATTTCGGCGACGCTGTGGCAGCGCGGAGCGCACCGGGTCGCGCAAACCCCGGCAGCGCTGGATCCAAACCGTCCGATGCGCTACTTGAGTGCCGGCCGGCTCGACCGTCAAAAAGGCATGGATGTGTTGATCCGCGCTTTTGCCGCCCTCAAGCCGCGCCCCGGCGACCGGCTGCTGATCGCCGGCGAAGGGGCCGAACGCCCCGCGCTGGAAGCGCTGGCGAACACTCTGGGCGTGGCGTCGCAAGTCGAATTCCTCGGCTATCGGGTCGATCTGATCGACCTCATGCTGGAGGCTTCGGCCTTCGTTCTGGCCTCGCGCTGGGAAGGCCTGCCCGGGGTTTTGATCCAGGCCTTGGCGAGCGGGCTCCCGGTGGTGGCGACCGACGCACCCGGTGGCGCGGCCGAAATCCTCGAGCAAGGCCGCTGGGGCAGGCTGGTGCCCGTGGAAGACGTGCATGCACTCTCCGCCGCAATGCAGGCGCTCAGGTACGAACGCCCCGGTCAACCGGACGATGCGTGGCGACAACGCTACGACATCGTCCACGCCACCGACCGTTATCTGGACTTCATGGATCTGCCATACCGCAACGGAGACTCCCGACCATGTGCGGAATAGCGGGAGTGCTACGCCCGCGGACGCCAGCCGGCGATGCGCAGGCCGATGCGGCGGCCGTGCGGCGCATGACGGCGGCGCTCGCGCACCGTGGACCGGATGGCGCGGGGCACTGGTTCGATGCCGAGGCCGGAATCGGCCTGGGACATCGACGGCTCGCGATCATCGACTTGTCCGAACAGGGTGCGCAGCCGATGGTGTCCGCCGATGGGCGCTGGGTATTGGCGTTCAACGGCGAGATTTACAACTTCCGGGATCTGCGCCAGAGGCTGGACACCGCCGGCCCGCATCCGTGGCGTGGGCATTCCGACACCGAGGTCCTGCTCGAAGCCATCGCTGCCTGGGGCCTGGAACCGACCCTGGAGCGCGTCGATGGAATGTTCGCGCTGGCCGTGTGGGATCGTGCACAGCAGACGCTGTATCTGGCCCGCGACCGCTTCGGAGAAAAGCCCTTGTACCTGGCCTGGGACGGCCGACGGCTGACGTTCGCCAGCCAGTTGCGGGCGCTCAGCCTCGCCGATACCGAACCCCGGGCGCCCGATCCTGCCGGGCTGCGCTGGCTGCTGCGGCTGGGGTACATCCCGGCGCCATGGACGCCGCTTGCCGGTGCGTTCAAGCTGCCGCCCGGCACCTTTTTGCGGGTCACGGCGGGCGATCCGCCGCCACGGGCCGCCGCCGAGCTCGCCGCGCGCTGCCAGCGCTACTGGGATGCAACGGCCTTCGCCCGGGTCTGTCGGACACAACCGCCATTGCAGGACCCTGCGCAAGCCCTGCATCTCATCGAGCGGCGTCTCGAAGAAGCGATTGCCAGACGCATGATCGCCGATGTCCCGCTCGGGGCTTTCCTGTCGGGCGGGATCGACTCCTCTCTGGTCGTTGCCCTGATGAGCAAACTCAGCCGGCGACCGGTGCGCACCTTCACCATCGGCTTCGACGATCCCGCCCTGGACGAGACCCTGCCTGCCGCGGAGGTGGCCTCGGCCCTGGGCAGCGAACACCACGCCGAACGTCTGCGCATCGAGGATGCCCTGGCCTTGCTGCCCCAACTCGATGGTGTCTATGACGAACCGCTCGCCGACCCTTCGCAGCTGCCGACGATCCTGCTGTGCCGTGTCGCACGCCGGCATGTGAAGGTCGCCCTGTCTGGCGACGGCGGCGACGAGCTGTTCTTCGGCTATCAACGGCAGTTCAATGCCCTGGCGCTGTGGCGCGTTCTGCGTCGCACTCCCCGGGGGATACGCCACGCCGCCGCGCAACTGTGCACGATGCTCGGGCGGATCGACACCGGGCATACGCGGCGGCACTGGCGCCGCGCGGCTTTTCTGCGCAGCGACAGCGCCGCGGCCCTGCACAGGGCGATGTCCGAGCACTGGGCCATGCCGCACGAAGACCCCACCGCACTGGCGACGGTGGCCGACCCGCGCCTCGACGACATGGCCAACATGCGGCTCTTCGACCAGACCTTCTACCTGCCAGGCGCGTTGATGCCGAAAAGCGACCGCGCATCGATGGCCGTCGGTCTGGAATTGCGCATGCCGTTCCTAGAAACCAGCGTGCTGGAAATGGCCTGGCGGATACCCGACACCCTGCTGTTCCGGCAAGGCCAGGGCAAATGGATTCTGCGGCAATTGCTCGCGCGCCATGTCCCGACAGCGATCGCCCAGCGCCGCAAGCAGGGTTTCGCCATTCCGCTGGCACGCTGGCTGCGCACCGAGCTGCGCGACTGGGGCACACGGCTGATCCACGAGGCACCGGACATGCCGGAACTGGGACTCGACCGCCGCGCCCTCAGGGGATTGTGGACGCATCACCTGCGCGGGCGAATCGATGCGAGCGATCCTTTGTGGACGGCATTGACGCTCCTGGCCTGGCTGCGTGCCAACCCGGCGACACGCCCGATCCCATGCGCATCCTGATCCTCTCCGACCTGCCGCCCTTCGTCCTCGGCGGCGCCGAACGGCAAGTCCTCCTGCTGGCGCAGGCCTGGCAGAGCGCCGGCCATCGTGTGCAAGTGCTCGCCCACCGCACGCCCAGCGGGGTGCACGCGGGGATTCCCGCACGCCATATCCCCCACTTGCGGCACGCCGGCCGGATCCTGCGTGCGGTGACGTTTGCGCTGGGCCTCGCCCTGCTGCTGCTGCGCGCGCAGCGCCGGGCGGATCTCCTCTACTGCCGGTTCTTCGCAGAAGCGACCTGGGTCTGCGTCGTGCTCAAGCGGTTGGGGTTGCTGCGGTTGCCACTGGTGGTAACGCCGGCCGCCGCGGGAGAAGGTCGGCACGCCGATTTCGCGCGGCTGCGCCGTCTATGGGGTCACCGTCTCCTGCTGCGCTGGGCGCGGCGCGAGGTCGATGCCTTCAATGCCATCTCCGAAGGCATCGCCCAGGCTCTCGCCGAGGCGGGCCTACCGGTTTCGGCGCGTATCCCCAACGGGGTGCGAATCGACGACGACCCCGTCCCGGAACCGGCCGCGTCCTACTGGCTGTTCGTGGGACGGCTCACGCCGCAAAAGGGGGTGGATGTCTTGCTCGCCGCACTGGCGCTACTGCGCGGGCAGGGTCAGCGTCTGACCCTGCGCATCGTCGGAGAAGGCCCGGCAGAAACGGCATTGCGGGACCAGTGCGCACGCCTTCGCCTGACCGATCAGGTCCATTTCCTCGGGCGTCTGCCGCATGCCGATATCCTCGGCTTGCTGCCGCAGGCCAGAGCGCTGGTTCTGCCTTCGCGCTATGAGGGTCTCTCCAACGCCGCGCTCGAAGCCCTGGCCGCCGGAACACCGGTGATCGCCACGCCTTGCGGCGGCATCGACCGTTATCTCGACGAAAACACCGGCTGGGTCTGCGCGGCCACGCCCGATGCGCTGGCCGCCGCGCTGGCCGCCAGCGCGGCGGAATCACCGGCGCGTCACCAGCAGCGGCGTCACCACTGCCGGGCGCTGGCACGGACGCACTTCTCGATCACGGCCTGCGCCGATGCCCATCTGCTGCTGTTCGAGCGGCTGTGCCGCGCCGCGCCAGGGCCCGCTCGTACAGGCCGATGTAACGATCGACCATCGCATCGAGGCTGAAACCGTCACGCTGCCGCGCACGAGCCCCGGCGGACAGCGCCGCCCACAACGCCGGCTCATCTCGCAGCCGCCGTATGGCCGCGGCGAGTGCCTGCGCATCGTCGGGCGGGACCAGTAAACCGCTGACGCCGTCTTCGATGATCTCGACCACCGAGGATGCAGTGGTGGCAACCACCGGCAGACCATGGCTCATGGCTTCCAGGGGCACCAAGGGCAAGCCTTCGTGCCGCGAAGGGAAGACCAGCACGTCCGCTGCGCGGTACACCTCGGCCATTGCCGCTGCGCCGTCGATGCGCGGCAGCGCCCGCGCATTGGCCGGCAAGTTCACGCCAGCCGTACCGCCATGCCGGTCCACGGTATAGATCAACTCGAAGCCCTCGCCGAGCGCCGCCAACATCGGCGGCAACAGGTCCACGCCCTTGCGGCGACTCCAGTTCCCGCAATACAGCACCCTGAACGTGCGTCCCGGCGGTCGCATCGGCGCGGCGGTGAACGGCATATTCGCCACACCATTGTGGACGACGACCGGCACGATGCCCGGAAAAGCGCGGCGCACTTCCTCCGCCGTCGCCCGGCTCACCGCTGCCACCACATCGGCCTGCGCGAGCAGCGCGCGCTCCTGCGGGTAGATCTTCCAGCGATGATAGAGGCGCTGCAGCCACGGTTTGCGCAGATCGCCGAATGCCGTATGCACGCACAAATGCACGGTCGCGACGAGTGGCAGATCCTGTGGCACGAAGCGCGGGGATAGCCAGGATGCGACGTGCACGACCGACACCCAGTCAGGCACCCGCGGGCGCGGCACCGACTGCGGCGCATACTCCGCCCGATGCGGCAGCCAGCTTATCTCGGCGCGGATGCCGCGTTGCAGAAGACCATCTGCGAGCTGCTCCGTGAACCGATCGGTCCCGGTCGCGGTGCGTACCGCAGGCAGCCAGACGCCCAGCGGCCGTGTTTTGCTCATCCCAGACCGGACAGATAGCGGACGATACGCGCCGAGGGCCCGGGATCCGCCGGCCACCGCGGCGGGCGGCGCAGGGCCGCAGGGCCGTCATTGCACACCCAGTCTACGAGATCGGCGGGCAGATCACGTTCCATGAGCGCGTTGGCTCCCAGCCCGTCCTGGCGCTCGGTCGTCTGCCGCATGATGACGGTCGGAACACCCAGGCATGCCAGCTCCTCCTGATTGGAACCGCCATCGGTGAGCACGCATTCGGCCTCCGCCGCCATACACAGAAAGGCGCGATACCCCATCCGCGGATAGCGCCGCAGACGCGGCAGGCGATCGAACACGGCCGGCCAGCGCGAACGCTCCAGCCGCTTGTGCGTGGCCGGATGCAACACGAAGTGGACGTCGCGGTGCTCGGCCAATGCGGCCACTGTCCCCATCAGCCGGTCGAAGCGGCGCGCGCTGTAAAGATTCTGGAACCGGTGCAGGGACACCAGCACGCCCTGCCCCGACGGACACATGGCGCGTTGCAGTGCGCCGGTCATGCGCACGGCATCGAGAATGGTGTTGCCCTGGGTTTCGACGACCTCGCAGCGATACCGGCGCATCTGCATGGCTTCGCGCGGCCCGGGGCAGAACGCCACGTCCGTGAGGCGGAAAACGAGCCGGCGCGTGAGCTCCTCGGGGAACGGATCGAGCAGCTGGGCGGATGTCAGGCCGCTCTCCACGTGCAGCACGCGCGCCCCGACCCTGCGCGCGGCCAGCGCGCCCAGCAGGGTCGACAGGGTATCGCCGTGGACGAGGACATCGAGCGCGCCCTCGATCCGTTGCAATGCGCGCAGCTCGCGAATCAGCCCGGCCAGCGCCCGCGGTGCGAAGCCGAGCAGGGCGCCGACGGTCGCATTCTCTCCGGCCGGTACGGCCGCGCGCCGCGGTGCGGCAATGGCGAACTCGTGCAACAGATCATCCATGGTGTCGCGATGCTGCCCGGTCATCAACAGATGCGTGGGGAGCCCGGCTTGCTCGCAGGCGCGGATCACGGGCGCGACCTTGATCAGCTGGGCCCGCGTGCCGATCACGAAAACCACGGATGCCGATGTCATCGAGTGCCTTGTGCGTTCAACGCGCTTGGGTGGGTGCACTCAGTCGGATCTCCGGCTATAGACCAGCGCGGTGATCTGCTCCGATACCAGACCGATGAGAAACACAATCACCGCGGCGCTGAGCAGCAGCGTGCTCATGTTGGTGAATCGCCCCATGGTCATGTAGGTGTACGCGTAATATCCGGCACCGAGAACAAAGAAGAGAAACGACGCGGGCACGAACAGTTTCAAGGGCGAATACAGCGTCGCGATCTTGAAGATGATCAGCAAGAACCGCACACCGTCCTTGAATGGACGGATGTGGCTGGACGTGCCGACACGCCGGTACACGGGAATCGGTTCATACGCCACTGTGTAGGCGCTGCGGAAGAACGCCATCGTGATCGTGGTCGGATAGGAAAATCCGTTGGGCAGCAGGTGCAGGAATTCCCGGAACTTGTCGGCCCGGACCGCGCGAAAGCCGGAGGTCAGGTCGGCGATCCGGTGGCCGGTCACCCACGAGGCGATGCGGTTGTACAGCCCGTTGGCAACGCCGCGATGGAGATTGGCCTGGCCATCGCGGCCGCGTGCGCCAACGACCATGTCATAGCCCTCGTCCAGACGCGCGAGCAGTCGCGCGATCAGCGCGGGGTCGTGCTGGCCGTCGGCGTCCATGAAGACGAGGATCTCCCCGCGTGCGGCGCGGGCACCGCGCTTGATCGCGGCGCCGTTGCCCATCGAGTAGGGCGAAGACAGGCAGATGACGCCCTGCTGCGCACAAAGACTGCGGGTTGCGTCGGTGGAACCGTCGTCGACGACGATGATCTCGGCATCCGGCTGGGCCGCGCGCAGCCGCGGGAGCAGCTCGACGAGCGCCTGCGCCTCGTTCTTGGCGGGCAGAATGATGCTGATGGTGCTCAAGCGGTGAGTCCGTCCGGGTGGTCCATGCGGCAGGCCGTATTGTGGCCGATCCGGATGCGCTTGCGTGACCACACCACGCGCCGGCAGCACGATTGACGACGGTCCGCAAGCCCCTATAGTGAGGGGTATCCAACCCTCATGTGAGCGATGGCTACACCCGCTACACCTGGCAGCGTTTTCCTGGGCGGTCTGGCGCGACGGCTGGTCGCCGACGGTTTGTTGACCGAGGAGGTGGCGCGCGCGCATCAGCAAAAAGCGCTCAAGACCGGCGTTCCTTTCGTCTCGGTGCTGGTCGAATCCAAGGCGGTCAGCCCGCAGATCATCGCCGAAACCGCGAGCGTGGAATTCGGGGTGCCCCTGCTCGATCTGAGCGCAGTCGAGATCGACCCCGCATTGGTCAGGGAAGTCAGCGAAAAAGTGCTGCGCAAGGCGCACGCGCTACCGCTGTTCAAGCGCGCCAAGAAGATGTACGTGGCGGTTTCCGATCCCACGAATCTGCAGGCGCTCGACGAAATCAAGTTCGCCACCGGCCACCAGACCGAGCCCATTCTCGTCACCGAGGACAAGCTGGCCAAGGCGCTCGAATCGGCGATCCAGCAGGCCGAATCCCAGCAGATGAACCTGGGCGATGCCGATCTCGAGAATCTCGAGGTGGTCGAGGGTGGGGATACCGAGGGCGGCGGTGTCGATATCACCAAAGCGGATGCCGAGGATGCGCCGATCATCCGCTACGTCAACAAGATCCTCGTCGATGCCATCCAGCAGGGCGCTTCGGATATCCATTTCGAGCCTTACGAAAAAAGCTACCGGATCCGGTATCGCAAGGATGGCGAGCTCAAGACCGTCGCCACCCCGCCGGTGACCCAGGCCGGGCGGCTCGCCGCGCGCATCAAGGTCATGTCGCGCCTGGATCTCGCCGAGCGGCGCATCCCCCAGGACGGGCGCATCAAGCTGTATCTATCGAAAACCAAGGCCATCGACTTCCGCGTCAGCACCTGCCCGACGCTGTTCGGTGAAAAAATCGTCTGCCGCATCCTCGATCCTTCCAGTGCCCAGCTGGGCATCGACGCACTGGGCTACGAGCCCGAACAAAAAGAAGCCTATCTGCGGGCCCTGCAGAAGCCACAGGGCATGATCCTGGTGACGGGACCGACCGGCTCGGGCAAGACGGTGTCGCTGTACACCGGTCTGAACATCCTCAACACCGAGGACATCAACATCTCGACGGCGGAAGATCCCGCGGAAATCAATCTGCCCGGCATCAACCAGGTCAACGTCAACCCCAAGGTGGGACTGACCTTTGCCGCGGCGCTCAAATCCTTCCTGCGCCAGGATCCCGACGTGATCATGGTCGGCGAGATCCGCGATCTGGAAACGGCCGAGATCGCGATCAAGGCGGCGCAGACCGGCCACCTGGTGCTCTCCACGCTGCATACCAATGACGCCCCGCAGACCATCGTGCGTCTGATGAACATGGGCGTGCCGGCCTACAACCTCGCCTCGACGCTGACGCTGATCATCGCCCAGCGGCTGGCGCGCAAGCTCTGCAAGAACTGCTGCCGGCCGGCGGAGATTCCCAAGGCGGAACTGATCCGCCAGGGGTTCACCGAGGAAGAGGTCAACACCCCCGGCTTTACCATCTATCAGGCCGTGGGTTGCGATCAGTGCGACCACAGCGGCTACAAGGGCCGTACGGGCATTTATCAGGTCATGCCGTTCTCGGAGGCCATGGGGCGCATCATCATGGAGGGCGGCAATGCGATCGACATCGCCGACCAGGCACGCAGAGAGGGTATTTCCGACCTGCGGCAGTCGGCGCTGCGCAAGGTCAAGGCGGGCATCATCGACCTGGTACAGGCCAACGCCTGTACCATGGGTGATTGAACACAGGCTGCAGAGGAACGACGATGGCAGAAGCAACCGCCGTCAAGGCCGTCAAGGAAGCGGTCTACAAGTGGGAAGGCACGGACCGCAAGGGCAACCGCGTCAAGGGTGAGACGCAGGGCCCCTCCGAACACTACATCAAGCTGCAGCTGCGCCGGCAGGGCATCAACCCCATCGTCGTGCGCAAGCAGTCCGCGCTTTTCGGCAAGCGCAAGAAACGCATCGAAAGCGGTGACATCGCGATCTTCATGCGCCAGATGGCGACGATGATGAGCGCCGGTGTGCCCCTCGTCCAATCGCTCGAGATCGTCGGCCGCGGCCACGAGAACCCAAGCATGGGCGAGATGATCATGGGCATCAAGGCCAACATCGAAGCCGGCAATTCCTTTGCCGCGAGCCTGGCCAAATACCCGTTGTACTTCGACGATCTGGTCGTCAACCTGGTGGATGCCGGCGAAAAATCCGGCACCCTGGAGGCGCTGCTCGACAAGATCGCGACCTACAAGGAAAAGACCGAAGCCATCAAAAAGAAGGTCAAGAAAGCGCTGACCTATCCGACGGCGGTGATCGTGGTCGCCTTCATCGTCACCGGCATCCTGCTGTATTTCGTCGTGCCGCAGTTCCAGGAGCTGTTCCAGGGCTTCGGTGCCGACCTGCCGGCGTTCACGATGATGGTCATCGGCCTGTCCCATTTCGTGCAGGAGAAATGGTGGCTCATCCTGCTCGGCGCGGGCGGCATCGGCTATGGCCTGTTCGAGGCCAAGCGCCGCTCGGCAGCGTTCCGGCGCCTGCTCGACCGCCTGATGCTCAAGATCCCGGTGGTCGGCGATATCCTCTACAAATCCGCGGTCGCCCGCTTCGCGCGCACGCTGTCGACGATGTTCGCCGCCGGCGTGCCGCTGGTGGAGGCAATGGAACCCGTCGCCAAGGCGGCCGGCAACATCGTCTTCCAGGAAGCGATCCTGGTGATGCGCGACCAGGTTGCGACCGGCCAGCAGCTCCAGCTCACCATGCAGCAGTCGGGGCTGTTCCCGAACATGGCGACACAGATGGTGGCGATCGGCGAAGAATCCGGCGCGCTGGATTCGATGTGCGCCAAGGTCGCGGATTTCTACGAGGCCGAGGTCGACAACTTGGTCGATGCCCTGTCCAGCCTGCTGGAACCGATGATCATGGCCATCCTCGGCGTACTCGTCGGTGGTCTGGTCGTCGCCATGTACCTGCCGATTTTCAAGCTCGGCCAGGTCGTCTGACGGAAAAACTCCATGGATCTCATCGACGGACTGCAATCCAGTCCGGGCTTGCTTGCGGGTGCCTGCGGGGTGCTCGGCCTGATCGTCGGCAGCTTTTTGAACGTCGTCATCCTGCGTCTGCCGCGGATGATGGAGATCGCCTGGCGACGCGAGGCGCGGGAGATCCTCGGCCAGCCGGCAGAACCCGAAGAGCGGCTGTCGCTGCTCCATCCGGCATCGCGCTGCCCGGCCTGCGGCACCGGCATCAAACCCTGGCACAACGTGCCGGTGCTGGGCTGGCTGTGGCTACGCGGCCGCTGCGCGCGCTGTCGCGCGCCGATCTCGCTGCAGTATCCGCTGGTGGAAGCCGCCTCGGGGGCGCTGGCCGTCTTGTGCGCCATCGAATTCGGCTGGAGCCTGCAGCTTGTCTCGGCCCTGCTGTTCACGTGGATGCTGCTCGCGCTCGCGATCATCGACCTGCGGACACAGTTGTTGCCGGACGATCTGACGTTGCCGCTGCTGTGGCTGGGCCTGGGCTTGAGTCTCGTACCGGTGTTCGCATCCCCGACCAGCGCCATTGTCGGCGCCATGGCCGGCTATCTGAGCCTGTGGGCCGTGTTCCACTTGTTCAGGCTGGTCACCGGCAAGGAGGGTATGGGCTATGGCGACTTCAAACTGCTCGCTGCGATCGGCGCCTGGCTGGGCTGGCAGGCACTGCCGATGGTGATCCTGCTGTCGTCGCTGGTCGGGGCGATGGTCGGCATCGGCATGATTCTGCTGCTCGGCCATGACCGCCGTGTGCCGATTCCGTTCGGGCCTTATCTCGCCGCCGCCGGCTGGCTCGCGCTGATGTACGGCGACAGCTTGCTGGGGCTCTATGCCAGGACCGCGGGGCTGTCATGAGCCGGCTCACCGTGGGGCTCACCGGCGGCATCGCCAGCGGCAAATCGACCGTGCAGGCGATGTTCGCCGAGCTGGGCGTGCCGGTGCTCGACGCCGATCAGGTCGCCCGCGAGATCGTCGCCCCGGGTGAGCCGGCACTCGCCGAAATCGTCGCGGTTTTCGGTCCTCAGATGCTGCTGGAGGATGGCACGCTCGACCGCCGGCGCATGCGGGAGCGGGTTTTTGCCGACCCCGCAGCGCGGCAGCACCTCGAGGCCATCACCCATCCGCACATCCGCGCGCGCATGCAGCGCTGGAGGAACGCGCAGACGGCACCTTATTGCATCCTCAGCGTCGCCATCCTGATCGAGGCCGGCATGCAGCCCCTGGTCGATCGCATACTGGTGATCGACGTGCCCGAGGCCGTTCAACGGCAACGCCTGTGCGACCGCGATGCGATCGATGCCGGGCTGGCCGCGCAGATGCTCGCCGCGCAGCTCGGACGCGAGCAGCGGCTGGCCCACGCACACGATATCCTCGGCAATGTCGGCACCCGCGAGGATTTGCGGACTTGCGTCGACCGCCTGCACCGTTTCTACCTGCATCTGGCTGCCACCGGCACGGTGCAGGCGGCGGGTCTGCGTTGCCCGCCCCCGTGATCTAAGTCACAATCATTCTTTATTCAGCAACGAGCCTTTGCGTGTCTCCGGCAGGTGCCGTCATTGCCTTCGAGCAGCCGCTGACCGAGCGGATCCGCACCTTCCTGCGCCTGGAATTCCTGCTCGCGCAGCACCGGCATCACCGCAAGGACAGCAGCGAATTCGGCATTCGCGCCACACTCAATGCATTGCTCGATACGCTGGTCGTGCTGTCGCGTTCCGACCCCAAGAACGAGATTCTCAAGGAACTGTCCGATCAGCATGCGCAGCTGATGCGGCTGGCAACGCGTCCGGGCGTCGACCGGCAGCGCCTCGACAGCGTACTCCAGGAAATCAGCCACACCCTGACGGGTTTGCAGCAGCTCTCCACCCAGTTCGCTGGCTCGCTCCTGCGGGAGAGCGATTTTCTGAGCGGCATCCTCAATCGTTCGGGCATTCCCGGCGGCACCTGTGGCTTCGATTTGCCACACTTTCATTACTGGCTGTCGCAGCCTTACGAACGGGCCCGCCGTGATCTCGACGCATGGCACGCCGACATCAAGCCCTTCGAGGACGCGATCAATCTCTATCTGCGCCTGCTGCGGGCCAGCGTCGAACCGCAGGCGGCGACCGCGCATACCGGCATGTATGTGATCGCGCCGCCAGGCCCCTGCCAACTGATCCGCGTACTCGTGCCGCTGGATGCCGGCGTCTATCCCGAGATCAGCGCCGGCAAGCACCGCTGCACCGTGCGTTTCATGAGCGCACGCACCGGCGGCCGCGCGCAGCAGACCCTCGACGACATCGCCTTCCAGCTCCAGTTCTGCGCGCTGTGAGCACCGCCGCGACACCGCCGGAACGCCCGCAACGAATCGCCGCCTGCCCCCAGTGCGGCAAATCCACCCGGCTCGACCGTGGTAATCCGTGGCGGCCATTCTGCAGCGAGCGCTGCAAGCTGATCGATCTGGGCGCCTGGTTCAGTGGCGAGCGCCGCATTCCGGGAGAGGACATACCGCCCGGCGACGAACGACCATGACCCGGACTTCACACCGGCCAGTACGCGGAAATGCCAGCGACGCCCTGTCCGTAGGCGGCGAACACGCGGGGCAGATCGGCAGGACCCACGCCGCCGATCGCATACACCGGTAATCCAGCATATGCCGCGGCAGCGGCAAAACCCTCCCAGCCGAGCACGGCGGCACCCGGGTGGCTTGCGCTCGGTAGCACCGTGCCCAGGACGGCGGCATCGAAGCCCGCCGCACCGGCGCGCCGGACTTCTTCAACGCTGTGGCAGGATACGAACTGCCGCATCGGCGCCAGTGGCGCACGCCCGCCCAGACGCCGCATCACCGCCGCGCTCGCATGCCAGCCATCGGCTCCGAGCGCGAGTGCCAGCTCGGGATCGCGATCCAGCACGACGCGCAGACCCGCGGCCTGGGCAAGCGGCAACACGCGGCGCGCCAGCCGCTCGTATGCGTCCGCATCCAGTGCCGGCAGACGCAGGCGCAGCAGCGCGCGCGGCGGCAAGGCGCCAAGCCCGTCCAGCAGCCGATCCAGCGTCGCATCCGGCGGCGTGAACACGTAGTGCTCTGGCAGCAGCAGCGCCTGGACGCTGGGAGCGACCGTGGGCAATGCCCGTGGCCAGTCGCGCAACGCCTCCGGCCGGGTCCAGACAAACGCCTGCGCCTCGCGCGCGCGCAACTCGCCGCGGTACGCCGTCACCAGCCAGGTGTCGAGCAGGACGATGCGGTCGCGGTAAGCATGGCGGAACCGGATCAGCGGCCGCGCCTGCGTGCTCACGATGCCCAGTTCTTCGTCGAGCTCGCGATCCAGCGCTGCGCGTGCCGGTTCGCCGGGTTCGATTTTGCCGCCCGGAAACTCCCACCAGCCGGCTGCGATCTTGCCGGCCGGCCGTTGCGTGAGCAGCACCTCGCCGGAGGCGCGCTGCACGACCGCGCAGGCAACGTGAATGACGGGACGCGGATCGTCAGACGAAGCGATCGGAGACGACTGCGGGTTCAAGTCCGGTACTCGGCATTGATTCTCACGTAGTCGTAGCTGAAGTCGCAGGTCCATATCCGCACCGAAGCCGGACCGCGACCGAGCCCGATGCGGATCGTGAACTCGGGCCGGGCGACGACCGCGGCGCCGAGCTCCTCGCGATAGTCCGGATGCGGTTCGCCACGCTCGATCAGGGTCACGTCGTCGAGCGCGACGCTGACGCTGTGCGGATCCAGTCCTTCGGCGCCCGCCTTGCCGATCGCCATGATGATGCGGCCCCAGTTCGCATCGGATGCGAACATCGCCGTCTTGACCAGTGGCGAATGCGCCACCGAATAGGCCACCTGGCGCGCCTCGCCCTCGCTGCGCGCACCCTTGACTTCGATCGTGATGAACTTGGTCGCACCCTCGCCATCGCGGACGACGGCCTGCGCCAGTGTCTCGCAGACTTCGGTCACGGCGGCGGCGACCGTCGCATAGTCGGGATCACCGACATCGAGGTCGCGGGTACCGACCTGGCCCGTGGCCATCAGTACGCAGGAATCGTTGGTCGAGGTATCGCCATCGACGGTGACACAGTTGAACGACCGGTCCACGGCTTGCCGCAACAGCGCCTGCGTCGCCGCCTGGGTCAGGCGCGCATCGGTGGCGATGAAGGCAAGCAGGGTCGCCATGTCCGGGCAGATCATGCCGACGCCCTTGGCGATGCCGGTGACGGTGACCAGCCCTTGTGTGGTCTGCACCCGGCGTGAAGCACCCTTGGGCACGGTATCGGTGGTCATGATCGCACGCGCGGCGTCCTGCCAGCCGTCGGCAACGAGTGAGGCACCTGCCACGGGCACGGCATCGATCATGCGATGCACCGGCAGGCGCTGGCCGATCACGCCGGTTGAGAACGGCAACACCTGCTCCGGCGCACAGCCGAGCAGGCGGGCGACGGCCGCCATCGTCGCACGTGCATCCTCGATGCCGGCGCGGCCCGTCGCGGCGTTGGCATTGCCGGCGTTGACCAGCAGCGCCCGCACCTCCCCACCCTGACCGAGCCGCTCACGGCAAATCTGCACGGGGGCCGCGCAGAACGCGTTACGGGTGAACACGCCAGCCACCCGCGTACCCGGCGCGAGCTCGATGATCAGCAGGTCTTTGCGTCCGGGACGCTTGATCGCCGCCTCGGCGGTGCCCAGACGCACGCCGCGGACGGGATGCAGGATCTCGGGGGCGGAGAGGTTGACGGCCATGATTCAGATTCCAGATTTCCCGTGCGGACTCAGTCTGCAGGGGCAAAACGCAGAGTTGCCAGACCTGCAAAGACCATCGGCGGCCGTTTGCGCTCAGGTGAGCGCACCATGGCAATGCTTGTATTTCTTGCCGCTGCCGCAGGGGCAAGGCTCGTTGCGGCCGACCTTGGGCATTTCGCGCACGACGGTCGCCGGCTTTACCGGCGGCGGCGCGGCTTCGAGGCGCCGCGGCGTACCTGCGCCCGCTGCGGCAGGCAGCGTCTCGCCGCCGGCCGCCGACATCGTCGCGGCCTCGACACCCGGTGCCGATTCGTGCTGCAACTGCATCTGCCGCGCGCGTGCCTCGGCCTGACGCCGACGTTGCTCCTCGACCGCCTGCACCTCCGCTTCCGTCTGGATGCGCACGCGCGCCAGCAGCGAGATCACCTCGTGCTTGTAGCGCGCCAGCATGTCGTTGAACATCGTAAAGGCTTCGCGCTTGTATTCCTGCTTGGGATCTTTCTGCGCATAGCCACGCAGGTGAATGCCCTGGCGCAGGTAATCCATCGCCGCCAGGTGCTCGCGCCAGAGGTTGTCGAGCACTTGCAGCATGACGGCTTTTTCGAAATGCGCGAGAACCGGGGCACCGACTTGTTCGCGTTTGTGTTCGTAAGCCTCGATGAGTTTGGCGAGGATGTGCTCGCGCAGTCCCTTCTCGTTGAGGTCTTTCTCCTCATCGAGCCACTGCCGGATGGGTAGATCGAGCCCAAAGTCGCGCTTGAGTGCCTCCTGCAACCCCTCGACGTCCCACTGTTCCTCGATCGTCTGCGGAGGAATGTAGGCATCGATCACCGCGTCAACCACATCGGGCCGGATATCGTTGACCATCGACGTGACCGTCTCCGCGGCCATGATCGTGTTGCGCAGCTCGTAAACCACCTTGCGCTGGTCGTTGGCGACGTTGTCGTACTCGAGCAAATGCTTGCGGATGTCGAAGTTGTGCGCCTCGACCTTGCGCTGCGCGGTTTCGATCGCGCGCGTGACCCAGCGATGCTCGATCGCCTCGCCCGGCTGCATCCCCAGGCGCTGGAGCATGGCGCGCATGCGCGGCGGCGTGAAAATCCGCATCAGCGTGTCGTCGAGCGACAGGAAGAAACGCGATGCACCGGGGTCACCCTGCCGCCCCGAGCGTCCACGCAGCTGGTTGTCGATCCGCCGCGACTCGTGCCGTTCCGAGCCGATCACATAAAGCCCACCGGCGGCGACGACGCGATCGTGCCGCTCCTGCCAGGCCCTGCGCGCGGCCTCGCGCGCTGCCACATCTTCGGGCGGAATCTTTGCGAGCTCGGCCTCCAGATTGCCGCCGAGCACGATGTCGGTGCCGCGGCCGGCCATGTTGGTTGCGATCGTCACCGCACCCGGGCGGCCGGCCTGGGCGACGATTTCGGCCTCGCGTTCGTGATGCTTGGCGTTGAGAACCTCGTGAGGGATTCCCTCTTTCTTCAGCAGACCCGAGAGCAATTCGGAGGTCTCGATGCTGGCGGTGCCGACCAGAACCGGCTGCTCGCGCTTGTGCGCCTGCTTGATCTCGGCGATGACGGCGTCGAACTTTTCCTTGGCCGTCATATAGACGAGATCGCCGTAGTCCTTGCGGATCATCGGCCGGTTGGTCGGGATGACGACGACTTCGAGGTTGTAGATGTTCTGGAACTCGAAGGCCTCGGTATCGGCGGTGCCGGTCATGCCGGCGAGCTTTTTGTACAGGCGGAAGTAGTTCTGGAACGTGATCGACGCCAGCGTCTGGTTTTCCTGCTGGATCTGCACGCCTTCCTTGGCCTCGATCGCCTGGTGCAGGCCGTCGCTCCAGCGCCGGCCCGGCATCATGCGGCCGGTGAATTCGTCGATGATGATCACCTGTCCGCCACGCACGATGTACTCGACATCGCGTTTGTACAGGTGGTGCGCACGCAGCAGGGCGTTGAGATGATGCAGCAGGATGATGTTGGCGGCGTCGTAGAGGCTGTCCTCTTCGCCGAGCAGCTTGGCCGCGCGCATCAACTCCTCGACCTTCTCGTGTCCGGCCTCGGTCAGATGTACCTGCTTGGTTTTCTCGTCGATCGAGAAATCGCCCGGCCCATCCTCCTCTTCCTGCCGTGTCAGCCGGGGAATGAGCGCATTGATCTTGCGATAGAGCTCGGGATCATCGTCGGCGGGGCCGCTGATGATCAGCGGCGTGCGCGCCTCATCGATCAGGATCGAGTCGACCTCGTCGACGATCGCGTAGTTCTGTCCGCGCTGAACCTTGTCGGCGAGAGAAAACGCCATGTTGTCGCGCAGGTAGTCGAACCCGAGCTCGTTGTTCGTGGCGTAGGTGATATCGCAGGCATAGGCCGCGCGCTTTTCCTGCTGGCTCTGCCCGGAGACGATGACGCCGACGCTGAGCCCGAGGAAGCGGAAGATGCGCCCCATCCACTCGGCATCGCGGCGGGCGAGATAGTCGTTGACGGTGACGATATGCACGCCCTGCCCGGGCAATGCGTTGAGATAGGCCGGCAGGGTCGCGACCAGGGTCTTGCCCTCGCCGGTGCGCATTTCCGCGATCTTGCCCGCATGCAGGACGGCGCCGCCGATCAGCTGCACATCGAAGTGGCGCATGTTGAGTACGCGTTTGGCGGCTTCGCGCACGACGGCAAAGGCATCGGCCTGGATTTGGTCGAGCGTCTCTCCCTTGCTCAGGCGTTCGCGCAGCAGCGGCGTCTGCGCGGCGAGTTCGGCATCACTCATCGCGGCATAGCGCGGCTCCAGGGCATTGACCTGGGCGACGAGACGTTCGAGGCGCTTGAGAATGCGCTGATTGCGGCTCCCAAAGACGCGAGCCAGCAGTTGGTTCAACATAGGTATCCGTAGTGGACCCGCGCATGGCGCGGGAGTTCTGCGAAGGCCGCCTATTATGCCTGGGTTGAATCGGCGGACGGCCGCTCAAGCTCCGGAACCGGCAGGATCAACGCGCTGCGTTGATGTACTGCTCGGGATTGACCGGAATGCCATTGAACAACACCTCGAAATGCACGTGCGGGCCGGTCGAACGTCCGGACGAACCCATGCGCGCAATCCGCTGGCCCTTGGCCACCTTGTCGCCCGGCTTCACCAGGATCTGGCTATTGTGCCCGTAACGCGTCGTATAGCCATTGCCATGATTGATTTCGACCAGGTTGCCGTAGCCGTCGCGCTCGCCGGCTTCGGTGACGATCCCCGCGGCCACCGCGAGCACGTCGGCACCAGGGCGGCCCGCGAAATCGATGCCCAGGTGCCGTGTCAGTCGGCCGGTGAACGGATCGGTGCGCACGCCGAACAGCGAGCTGATCCACCCGCCCTCGATCGGCCAGCCGGACGGCCGGACTTCTTTCTGCAGGCGGCTGGTCAGGAGCAGATCCTCGAGCACACGGAATTGGCGCTCGCGATCGGCGAGCTGGCGCTCGAAGGCATCGAGCGACGCCAGCATGGTGTCGAAGCCGTTGTCCGCCACGACGACCGATTCGGGGCCGCCGACGGCCGGCGGCTGGTCAAAATTGAACTCGCCGCGCTCCAGTCCCGCGATCTCGGTGAGTCGCTGCCCGGCGGCATCCAGACGCAGCACGTGGGCTTGCAACTGGGCGATCCGGCGCGCCAGGGCGGCGGAATCCTGTTCGGCCTGTGCACGCGCCTGATCCAGCGCAGCGCGCTGCAGGCGCACTTCCTCGGACCAGGACGCAAGCAAGTCCGACGGCATTACCGATGCGCGGTCGGCGAACCCGCGCAAGACAAAACCGGCCGCGAAAGCCGCGGACAGCACGATTGCAGCCGCCGCGGCGAGCGGAAGCCAGCTCAGCACGTGACGCAGGTCTAGCGGAAACCGCCAGGTGCGGCCACGCTTATGGCTGACGACGATGATATCCATTCCCGCCGATGTGCTCCGATCGAACCGACGCCCGCAATCTCCAGCAAATTCTCAGCCAGCACCCCCAGACCCTGGGCGCGGTGCTGGAACGCGCGCAACGACTGGCCGAGATCAACCAGACCCTGTGCGACTGGTGCGACGAACCTTGGGTCCGTCAGCTGCGGATCGCCAACGTGCGCGGCGATACCGTGGTCTTGTACGCCGCCTCCGCCGCCGCCTTGATACCGCTACGGCAGCACCGCCGCTCGCTGCTGACCTGGCTCAGGACTCGCTACCGCTTAACGTGCAGCCGCATCGACGCAAAGGTACGCCCCCCCGTCTGCACAGACCAAGTTGGCAGTGTATCGGCCCGAACCCGGGCCGCGCAAGCCAAGTGACTGATCCCCGCGGTGTTTCCCCGACGAACGGCAAGCCGCGATCGGGCACGGGCGGAGCCCTTCAAGCAGCCGCGAGGCTGCCGCGCACGAAGGCGATCGGCGCGGGACGATCGGCGGTCTCGAACGTGACGATTTCGTAGGCGGCAGCGTCGGCGAGCACGGCGCGCGCCAGTTTGTTGTTCAGCGCATGGCCGGATTTGTACGCGGTGAAGGCGCCGATCACCGGATGGCCGAGCAGGTACAGATCGCCGATCGCATCGAGGATCTTGTGGCGAACGAACTCGTCTTCGTAACGCAGACCGTCGCGGTTGACGACCCGGTATTCGTCGAGGGCGACGACGTTGTCGAGGCTCGCGCCCAGCCCCAGATTGGCGGCGCGCAGCGCATCGAGCTCGCGCATGAACCCGAAGGTGCGCGCGCGGCTGATCTCGCGCACATAGCTGGTCGTCGAGAAATCGACGACGGCGCTCTGCCCGGACGCGCGCAACGCCGGATGTCGGAAGTCGATCGAGAACGTCAGGCGAAAACCCTCGTAGGGCTCAAGCCGCGCCCACTTGTCCCCGTCCTGGACCTGCACCGGCTGGCGAATGCGCAGGAACCTCTTCGGTGCATCCTGCTCGTGAATGCCCGCCGACTGGATCAGATAGACGAAAGGCCCGGCGCTGCCATCCATGATCGGCACTTCCGGCGACGACAGCTCGACGATGCAATTGTCGATACCCAAGCCGGCGAACGCCGACATCAGATGCTCGACCGTCATGATCTTGGTGCCGTCGTCGGCAACCAGCGTGCTACACATCACCGCCTCGCGCAGCAGATGGGCGCTGGCCGGGACCTCGACGGCCGGGGACAGGTCAGTGCGGCGGAAAACGATCCCGGTGTCGGGGCTGGCCGGCAGCAGCGACATGTAGACCTTGCGGCCCGAATGGAGCCCGATGCCGCTGGTACGTACTGTCTGCTTGAGGGTGCGCTGTCTGACCATGGATGCATTGCCGGCGTCGAAAAAGGCGCAGCGCCGGACTCCGCTGCGCCTATTGGGCCGGCAAGTCTAGCACGCTGCCAGCTGACGCCCCGCTGAAAAACAGAAGGCCGCTGCCAACAGCCGCCGGCAGAACCAGCCAGCCCGCGGTTCAGTCCGCCTGGTTCCGCAAGAACGACGGGATGTTGATGATGTCGTCGTCGAGCCCGAGCGGGAACGGGCTGCCGCCCCCCGCCGCAGCGACCTTCTGCGGTTGACGCTGTGCACCGTGCATCTGGCGGTGCACCGTCGGGACATCGAGATAAGCCGCCGACGAAGAATAAGGCATGGCCGGCGGCACCGGTGCCGCCATCTCCGGGCGTACGAATGGCGCGACTTTCGGATTCTGTACGGCCGTTGTCGCCGGAGCCGCGTGCTTGTGTCCCGGCAGACCGGTGGCGACAACGGTCACACGCAGCGTGCCGTTGAGATTCGGATCCATCGCCATGCCGCACTTGGTATCGGCCTCCTCGGAGGCGATCTCGGCGACGCGCGAGTTGATGTATTCGAGTTCCTCCATCGTCAGCGACTCGTCACAGGTGACGTTGACCAGCAGACCGCGCGCGCCCTGCAGCTCGATGTCGTCGAGCAGCGGGCTGGACAGCGCCATTTCCACCGCCTTCTCGGCGCGTCCCTCGCCACTGGCATGCCCCATGCCCATCATCGCCATGCCGCGGTTGCTCATGACCGTGCGCACGTCGGCGAAGTCGACATTGACCAGGCCCGGACGCGTGATCAGATCGGAGATGCCCTGCACCGCGTTCTGCAACACGTCGTTGGCGGCCTTGAAGCAGTTGAGCACGGTGATCTTGGTTCCGAGCACCAGACCGAGCTTTTCGTTCGGGATCAGGATCAGGGAATCACTGTACTGGCGCAGCTCGTCGATGCCCTTGAGCGCCACCGCCATGCGCTTCTTGCCCTCGTGCGCGAACGGCTTGGTCACGACGGAAACGGTGAGAATGCCGAGCTCCTTGGCGATCTGGGCGATCACTGGCGCCGCACCGGTGCCGGTGCCTCCACCCATGCCGGCGGTGATGAACAGCAGATCGCTACCCTCGATCATCTCGCGAATGCGGTCGCGGTCTTCCTCCGCGGCCTGGCGTCCGATCTCCGGATTGGACCCGGCACCCAGTCCGCGTGTGATCTCGGCACCGAGCTGAAGCTGGTTGGTCGGCACACAGCGCTCCAGATGATCACGGTCGGTATTGGCGCAGATGAAATCCACGCCCTCGATCCCGGCCTGTGCCATCTGATTGACGGTATTGCAACCGCCGCCGCCAACGCCGATGACGCGGATCACGGCGCGCTTGTGCTGGCCGTCATCCAGCTCAAAGACTTCACGTACTTGTCCACCCATGTCACTGCTCCTGCGCGACTGCGCGTCCGTATTGCCCATCGTCCGTCAAACGCACCGCTGCCCAGCGACAACGGTGCCCCTGCAAGTCGTTTTTTTCAATCTGATACGCCTTCATTTCAGCATATAAAAAAACTGTTTCAATATCAATGAAAAAATCGTGTTGATCACGAATTCATCTCTGCCTCAGAAACTGCCTCGGATCCAGTCGGCGACGCGCTGGACCCAGTATCCGATGCCTTGGGTCGGCGCATCCGCCGACGTCGCCGCCCGGCTCTGGCGTCCGTACAACAGCAGGCCGACAGCCGTCGCGTACGCCGGATTGCGCGTCACGTCCTTCAGACCCTCGACGTTGTGCGGCAGACCCAGGCGCACCGGCATGTCGAGCACCTGGCTGGCCAGCTCGACGACGCCCGGCATCTGCGCGGCGCCGCCGGTGAGGACGACACCGCCGGGAATGAGGCTGTACCAATCGGAACGGTGCAGCTCCTTGCGGGCGAAATAAAACAATTCCTCGTAACGCGGCTTGATCACCTCGGCCAGCGTCGAGCGCGACAGCCGCCGCGGCGGCTGGTCGCCGACGCCGCGCACCTCGATTTCCTCGTGACCGTCGGCGAGCTGCGGCAAGGCGACGCCGTGCTTGATCTTGAGTTCCTCGGCATAGGGCGCCGGGGTGCGGAAGACGATGCTGATGTCGTTGGTCACCTGGTTGCCGGCGATCGGCAATACCGCCGTGTGGCGGATCGCCCCGCCCCGGAACACCGCGATGTCCGAGGTGCCGCCGCCGATGTCGATCATGCAGACACCGTGTTCGCGCTCATCCGGCAGCAGGGTCGCATAGCTGGACGCGAGGTGCTGCAGGATCAGCGTGTCGACTTTCAGTCCGCAGGACTCGACGCATCGGTAAATGTTCTGCGCCGCCGAGATCGAGCCGGTAACGACGTGCGCCTTGCCTTCCAGGCGCACGCCGTGCATGCCGACCGGGTGGTAGATCCCTTCGCGTCCGTCGATGACGAATTCCTGCGGAATGACGTGCAGGATCTTGCGATCTGCCGGAATCGCGATCGCACGGGCGGCATCCATGACGTTATCGACATCCCGCTCGCTGACCGAGCCACTGCGCACCGGTGCGACACCGGTCGAATTGAGCCCTTGGATATGCGTCCCCGAGACGCCGACGTAGACCGACTGGATGCGGCAGTTGGCCATGTGCTCGGCGTTCTCGACCGCACGCTTGATCGCCAGCGCGGTCTGCTCGATGTTCACCACATCGCCCCGGTTCATGCCCTTGGAGACGTGCTCGCCGCGCCCGACGATCTCGATCTGTCCGTCAGGCAGGACCTGGCCGACGACGGCGGCACACTTCGACGTGCCGATGTCCAGGCCGACGAGCAGCTTGCGTTCCTCGCGTCGCGTCATGCGCTCAACTCCTTTGCGGATCAGCGACGGGCTTGCGCCAGCCCACCGAAAACCCATTGGTGTATCGAAGGTCCACATATGCGATCTCCTCGATGCGACCGGCGAGCGCGCGTGCCGCCGGTCCGAGCAGGGTGTCGAGCGCCTGGGTGGGATCGCCACGTCCGAAGCGCAGCGCGATCCCGCCCGTGGTATGTCCGGTCCAGTCGCCGCGCGCATCCTGAGTCAAACCCGCCAATGCGAACGGCGTCCCCTGCAGGCGCGCGGCAAGTTCGCGATACATCGCCAGCACACGGCCTGCGCTGCCTGGCGGGCCGTCCAAGCGCGGCAGCAGCGGCGGAACGTCGCGGCCCGCAGGAGAAAAAACCACGCCCTGGGTATCGAGCAGCTCCTTTTGACCCCAGTGCGCCGCCGGCTCGCGCTCCCAGATACGCAGGTGCACCGTCGCCGGCCACCGGCGCTCGACACGCGCACGGCCGACCCACGGCAGGGCGACGACGGCCGCATGCACGGCTTTGAGATCCACCTGTGCAAAGCGCTCTTGCAGCAGCGGCCGCACCGCGGCCTTGATCTCGGCCGGATCGACGCGCTGCAGGTGCCCCTCGATCTGCAAACGCGCAACCGGCTGATCTCCAGTCGCGCGGAAAAATCCCCACACACCCCCGGCGGTCGCGAGCAGCGCCGCCAGCCCGATCGCCACCCGCAGCCCGGTACGCAGCGGCGGCACCGGATTGTCGAGAGGCATGTCGGGACTCATTGCCATTGCCGTCATCGCCCGTGCTCCGCGATCGGTGCGAGGGTGGTCTCCAGAATCGCCCAGCACAGCGACGCGTAGTCCATACCGCGCGCGGCCGCGGCCATCGGCACCAGGCTGTGCGAGGTCATGCCCGGGACGAGATTGAGTTCGATCAGCCAGGCCTGGCCGTGCGCATCGAGCATGAAATCGACACGGCCCCAGCCACGTGCGCCGACGCATTCGAAGGCGCGCAAGCAAATCGCCTGGATCTTTTGCTCGAGGGTTGCGTCCAGTCCCGATGGGCAGTGATAGCACGTCGCATCGGAGAGATACTTCGCGTGATAGTCGTAAAACTCCCCGTCGGGTTCGATGCGGATCAATGGCAAGGCCTCGCCATCGACGATCGCGCAGGTGAACTCGTGGCCATAAGCGCCGCCGGCGACGAAGCGCTCGGCGATGACGACGCCATCACCGCGCGAGCCTCGCGCGAGCTGCCAGGCGGCATCGAGCTGATCGGCGGATTTCACCTTGCTGACGCCGACGCTCGAACCCTCTGCCGATGGCTTGACGATCAGCGGATAGCCGAACCGGCGGACCGCCTCGTCGAGATCGGCACGGCTGCGTGCCCACAGATAATCCGGCGTCGGTAGTCCCTCGGCGCTCCACAGGCGCTTGGTGCGCAGCTTGTCCATCGCCAGCGCGGACGCGAGCACACCGCTTCCGGTATAGGGAATACCCTGCAGCTCGAGTACCGCCTGCAGCGTGCCATCCTCGCCACCGGTACCGTGCAGCACATTGAAGACACGGTCGATGCCCTGCGCCTTGAGTTGCAGCACGTTGTCGGGCGTCGCATCGATGGCGACGACGTCGACGCCGCGCGAGCGCAACGCATCGGCAACACCCTGCCCCGACCACAGCGATACCTGCCGTTCCGACGACCAGCCGCCCATCAGCACGGCAACACGGCCAAATACTTTCGGATCGGTCACGCGCACGCGCTGGCTGCGACCGGTCACCGGCACGCAGACGTCGGCGGGTTGCGTCCTGTGGGTGTCGGGATGTGGCGCCGGTGTCTTCACAGCGGCTCTCCTACGATTCTCACTTCCGGCTCCAGATCGATGCCGGTCTTCGCCTTCACCGTGCGGCGGATGTGCGTGATCAAGGCTTCGACGTCGGCGGCGCTCGCGGTGTCGTCGGTGATCAGGAAATTGGCGTGCTGTGTGGAGACTTCTGCTCCACCGATGCGATAACCCTTGAGCCCGCAGCTCTCGATCAGGCGTGCGGCGTGATCGCCCGGAGGATTGCGGAACGTGCTGCCGGCGCTGGGCTTGCCGACCGGCTGCGAGGCCTTGCGCCGGGCCAGCGCCTCGCGGGTATAGCGTGCATGTGCGCCATCGGTATCGACGCTGACCTTGAAGCGCGCGGCAAGAAAGCCGAGCGCACCGGCCGGCAGTTCGACCTCGCGATAGCCGTAACGAAAATGCGTCGGCTCGAGCCAGCGCACCGAACCGTCGCGGAACACCATCTCGACCATCGCGACGTTTGGCCAGGTCTCGCCGCCCCAGGCACCGGCGTTCATCGCCAGTGCACCGCCGACGGTCCCGGGAATACCGGCCATGAAACCCAGCCCGGCGAGATGATGCCGCTCGGCGAACTTTGCCAGACGCGCGCAATGCACCCCGGCTTCGGCATAGATCAGGCGGGTGCCGCCGGCTTCTTCCAGACGCAGGGCATCGAGTGCACCGTGCAGCGCGATGATGGTGCCGCGCCAGCCGCCATCGCGCACGAGCAGATTGCTGCCCAGCCCCAGCCAGAGGACAGGCTCGTCCGCGGGCAGCGCACGCACGAAAGCGATCAAGTCTTCGCGGTCGGCCGGTTCGAAATAACGGTCGGCCGGACCGCCGACGCGCCACGTGGTGTGCCGCGTCATCGGCTCGCTGCGCAGCACGCGGCCGCGGATTGCCGGCAAGGGATCGCGACGGCCCGTGCTCATCGCGCACCTCCGAAACGCTGGCTCAGCACACCCGGCAAGGTGCCGATGTCGCCAGCACCCAGCGTGAGCACGAGATCGCCGTCGGCGGCAATGCGTTCGAGCACATCGGCAGCCTCGCCGAGGCCGCCGGAGAGCAGCACCGGCTCGACTTTGCCGCGGGCGCGGATACAGCGCGCCAGCGCGCGCGCATCGGCGTTCTCGATCGGCGCCTCCCCGGCTGGATACACCTCGGCGAGGAGCAAGGCATCCGCCTCGGACAATACGGCGCAGAAATCGTCGAACAGATCGCGCGTACGCGTGTAGCGGTGCGGCTGGAAAACGACGACGAGTCGCCGCTCGGGATATGCGGCACGCATTGCCTGGAACGTCGCCGCGATCTCGCGCGGATGGTGACCATAGTCATCGACCAGCAGCACGCGGCGGGTGCCGATCGTCAGCTCGCCGTGCTGCTCGCAGCGTCGGCCGATGCCCTGGAATCCGGTGAAGGCGCGTCGCATCGCCTGCGCATCGACGCCAAGCTCGCGGCCGATCGCCACCGCAACGAGCGCGTTCTGCACGTTGTGCCGGCCCGGCAGATTGAGATGAAACGCCTCGCAAAAACCGTCGCGGGCAACGGCCGTGAAGTGCGCGCCCGTTCCCTCCGGACGCACGTCGATCGCGCGCAGATCGGCATCCTCGGCAAAGCCATAGGTGAGCACCGGACGGCCGACTTCGGCCAGCGTCTCGCGAATGACGGCATCGTCGAGACACAGTACGGCCAGACCATAGAACGGCAGGCGATGCAAAAACTCGACGAACGTGGCACGCAGGCGGCGGAAATCGTGCCCGTATGTCTCCAGATGATCGGCGTCGATGTTGGTGACGGCGGCGATCATGGGCATCAAGTGCAGGAACGACGCATCGCTCTCGTCGGCCTCGGCGACGAGATAGTCACCAGCCCCGAGCCGTGCGTTGGTGCCCGCGGACTTGAGCTTACCGCCGATGACATAGGTCGGATCGAGCCCGCCCTCGGCGAGCACACTGGCGACGAGACTCGTCGTCGTCGTCTTGCCATGCGTGCCGGCGATCGCGATGCCATAGCGAAAGCGCATCAGCTCGGCGAGCATTTCCGCGCGGCGCACCACCGGAATGCGGTGCTCGTGCGCATAGAGCAGCTCCGGATTGTCGGATCTGACCGCGGTCGAGACGACGATGGCATCGGCACCGTGTGCATGCTCGGCCCGATGTTCGAAATGAATGCGCGCACCGAGCGCGGCGAGGCGCTGCGTCGCCGCGGTGTTCTTCAAATCGGTGCCGCTGATCTCATAGCCGAGGTTGAGCAGAACCTCGGCAATGCCGGCCATCCCGGCGCCGCCGATGCCGAGCATGTGAATGCGGCGCACGCGGCGCATCGGCCGCAGCATCAGGGTCTGCACGCGCTCGCTCATGTCCGCCCTCCCGATGCGCAGGCCAGGCAGGCGTCGGCGATCGCCGCGGTGGCATCGGTCCACGCAGCGCTGCGCGCAGCTTCGGCCATACGCTGCAGGCGTTGCCGGTCACCGAGCAGTTCGCGCAATAGCGCTGCCAGCCGTTGCGGTGTCAGCTCGCGTTCCGGGACGAGCACAGCGGCGCCGGCGCGCACGAGATATTCGGCATTGCGCGTCTGATGATCGTCCACGGCGTGTGGAAATGGCACGAGCACCGCTGCGCATCCAGCGGCGCACAGTTCCGCGATCGTCGAGGCGCCGGCACGGCAGACGACCAGATCGGCCCACCCCAGTGCGGCGGGCATGTCGTCGATGAACGCATCGATCTGCTGCGCAGCCACACCGACGCGTGCGTACACCTGCTGCGCGAGAGCGAGCGTGCGCCCGGCCTGATGGCGCACCTGCGGGCGCTCCTGCGGCGCGAGCAATGCGAGTGCCTGCGGCAGTCGCTCGTTGAGCACGCGTGCCCCCTGGCTGCCACCGACGACGAGCAGCCGCGCCGCACCGCCATGCGCCATGCGCTGCGCCGGCGGCGGCAGCTGCGCGAAACCGGCGCGCACCGGATTGCCGACCGTGCGCGCGTGCGCAAACGTGCCGGGAAACGCCTGCAGGACACAGCGCGCCACGCGCGCCAGCCAGCGATTGGTCAACCCGGCCGCAGCATTCTGCTCGTGGATGATCAGCGGACGGCGCAACAGCCATGCCGCGATGCCACCAGGACCGGCGGCAAAACCGCCCATGCCGAGCACGGCGTCGGGACGCTCGTCACGCAGGATCGATAGCGCCTGCATGACCGCACGCAGAATCAGCCAAGGCGCCTGCAACCACTTGCGTAGACCCTTGCCGCGCAATCCAAAAACCTGCACATAGCGCAGCGCAATGCCGTGGGCCGGCACGACGCGCGCCTCGAAACTGTCCGGCGTGCCCATCCAGACGATGGCGTGGCCGTGCGCACGCAAATGCTCGGCGACGGCAAGCGCAGGATACACATGGCCGCCGGTGCCACCCGCCATGATCAACAGCTTCATGGCCGCACCTCCAGTGGGTCTGCATGGCGGCCACAGCGGCTGTTGCGCGCCACTGCGCACATCCGACCGATGTGTGCGGGCCGATGCCATTGCCGGATACGCTGCATCATCGGCGACCCTCCGCCGGTGTCGACTGGAAGGCAGCCGCGCGGTTTTCGTAATCCACGCGCAGCAGCAGACCGAACATCGCGCAGACCGTCAGCAGCGAAGAACCGCCATAGCTCAGCAATGGCAGCGTCAGACCCTTGGTCGGCAAAAGGCCGAGATTCACGGCCATGTTGATCAGCGCCTGCAAGCCGATCCAGCCCGTGAGCCCGTAGGCGAGGGCCGCCTCGAATGCACGCCCGCCGGCCTCGGCAACGCGCCCGATCGCAAAACCGCGCCAGACGACGATGCCGAACAGCACGAGCAGCACGGCGATGCCGAGCAACCCGAGTTCCTCGGCGAGGATTGCGAAGATGAAGTCGGTATGCATCTCCGGCAGGTACAACAGCTTTTGCACGCTGTTGCCGAGACCGACACCGAACCATTCGCCGCGACCGACGGCGATCAGCGACTGCGCAAGCTGCCAGCCGCCGTTCTCGACGTCGGCCCACGGGTTCGTGAAATTGAGCAGGCGCTGGAGTCGATACGGCGCCGCGACCGCGATGAGTGCCAGACCCGCACCCGCAGCAGCGACCATGCCCAGGTAGTAACCAATACGTGCGCCGCCGAGGAACAGCATCAGGAACACGACCCCCATGAGGATCGCAACGGCTCCGAAATCCGGCTCGGCCAGCAGAAGCACGCACGGCGGCACCAGCGCGGCGATGGGCAGCGCAAGGCCACGGAAACCCTGCTGCAACTGCGCCTGACGCCGGCCGATGTAACTCGCAACAAAGACGATCAGCGCAAGACGAGCGGGTTCGGAGGCCTGCAGCCGGAACAGCCCCAGATCGAGCCAGCGCCGCGCCGCGTTGACCGTCACACCGACACCCGGCACGAGCACGAGCACCAGCAGCGCGAACGCCAGTGCGTAAAGCGCAAAACCCGAACGTGCCCACACCCGCATCGGCACGCAATAGAGCGTCGCCCCAAGAACGCCGCCCAGAGCGGCGAACAGTAACTGCCGGTAGAGAAAATAAAACGGCTCACCGGTGAGTTTTTCCGCCTGCGCGACCGAGGCCGAAGCCACCATCACCAACCCCCAGGCCAGCAACACGGCGACGGCTCCGCACAGCCAGGCATCGAGCCCGTAACGGGCCTTGGGCAGCGGCAGGGCAATGGTGAGCCGTTCGGCGAGCGCGTTCATGCCGTCTCTCCGAGCAGCGCGCGCACCGCGGCGCGGAAGCGATCGCCGCGATCGGCGTAATTGCGGAATTGATCGAAGCTCGCACAGGCCGGGGACAGCAGGACTTGATCGCCGGGCCGCGCCAGCGCCCGCGCACGCGCCAGCGCGGCGAGCATGTCGGGCTCGCGATATACCGGCAGCGCGCCGCGGATGTCCTGCTCGATCCGCTGCGCATCCTCGCCGAACAGCACCGCGGCACGTCCTTTCTCGGCGAGCGGTGCGCGCAATTCGACGAATGACTGACCCTTGCCCTGACCGCCGCCGAGCCAGACGATCGGCGCCGGCAGACCTTTGAGTGCGGCGAGCGTGGCGCCGACATTCGTGCCCTTGGAATCGTTGAAATAGCGCACACCGTCGAGCTCGCCGACGAACTCGCACCGATGCGCGAGCCCGGTGAACGTGCGCAGCGCCACGAGCGCGGCATCGCGCGGAATCCCGGCGGCGTCGGCCAGCGCCAGTGCCGCCAGCGCATTGGCGACGTTGTGCAGACCAAAAATGCGCAACGCGCTCTGCGCAATGAGCGTGGATGACCCGTGGCACAGCCAGATCTCGCCACCGATACGGCGGATGCCGTAGTGCCCTGGCTCCGGCGCGTCGAGTCCGAAGGTGACCGCCTGCCCGGGCGCAAGTGCCATGACCTGCGCATCGTCGCGGTTGGCGATGGCGGTATGGCAGCCGTTGAAAATCCGCGCCTTGATCGCGCCGTAGCGTTCCATCGTGCCGTGGCGGTCGAGATGATCCTGCGACAGATTCAGAATCACCGCTGCGCGACAACGCAGACTGCGCGTCGATTCGAGCTGGAAGCTCGACAACTCGAGCACGTAGCACTCGACATCGTCGCCGAGCAGATCCAGTGCCGGCGTGCCCAGATTGCCGCCCACGGCCACGCGCAAACCCGCGGTCCTGGCCATTTCGCCGACCAGCGTCGTCACCGTGGACTTACCGTTGGAGCCGGTGATGCCGATCACCGGCGCATCCGGCGCAACCGCGCGCGCGAACAACTCGATGTCGCCGAGGATCTCGACGCCGGCGGCATCGAGGTCGCGCACGAAGGGCGTTTCCAGCGCGATGCCCGGAGAAACCACTGCGAACGCAAACTGCGACAGCGGCTGCGGTGCAGAAAATGCGCCGAGCCTGAACTCGACCTGCGGAAACGCCGCGCGCAATGCATCGACGCCATCCGGGGCCACACGCGAGTCGGTGACCACGACCTGCGCTCCCTCGCGCACCAGGTAGCGCAGCGCCGATGCACCGGACACACCAAGGCCGACGACGAGCACCCGCTGCCCGCGTTTGCGATGCCCGATATTCGATGTCCGTTGCCCGGCCTGCATCAGCGCACCTTGAGCGAGGACAGTCCGATCAGCACGAGAATCAGCGTGATGATCCAGAAACGCACGATGATCTTCGGCTCCGGCCAGCCTTTGAGTTCGTAGTGGTGATGCAGCGGCGCCATGCGGAAGATGCGCTTGCCGCCGCTGTACTTGAAATAAAGCACTTGCAGCGCCACCGAGAACGTCTCGGCGACAAAGATGCCGCCCATGATCGCCAGCACGATCTCCTGCCGGACCAGCACGGCGACGACGCCGAGCGCCGCGCCCAGCGCCAGCGCGCCGACATCGCCCATGAACACCTGTGCGGGATAGGCGTTGAACCACAAAAAGCCCAGTCCGGCACCGGCGATCGCGGTGCAGAAAATCGCCAGTTCACCGACTCCGGCGATGTAAGGGATGCCGAGATAACGCGCGATCACGGCGTTGCCGCTGGCGTAGGCAAAGACCGCGAGTGCGGAAGCGACGAGCACCGTCGGCATGATCGCCAGCCCATCGAGACCATCGGTCAGATTGACGGCGTTGCTGCTGCCGACGATGACCAGATAAGCCCACGGGATGAAGAACAAACCGAGCTGGATCGAGACGTCCTTGATGAATGGCAGGATCAGCGTCGTCTCCAGCGGATTCTGCGCGGTGGCGTAGATCAGCGTGGCGACGCCAAAACCCGCCAGCGACAGCCAGAAGTATTTCTGGCGCGCCGGCAGGCCCTTGGGGTTCTTGTGCTTGATCTTGATGTAGTCGTCGGCAAAGCCAACCAGGCCAAAGGCCACGGTGACGAGCAGTGCGAACCAGATGAAGCGGCTGCGCAGATCGGCCCACAACAGCGTGGCGAAAACGATCGCGCACAGGATCAGCACGCCGCCCATCGTCGGCGTACCCGTTTTTTTCAGATGTGCCTGCGGACCATCCTCTCGCACCGGCTGACCGAACTTGAACCGGTACAGCCGCTCGATCATCCACGGCCCGAACGCGAACGAAAACGCCAGCGCCGTCAGGATGCCGAGCACGCCGCGGAACGTCAGATACGAAAAGACGTTGAAGCCACTGACGTACTGCTTTAAGTATTCGGCCAAGTGGTACAGCATCAGTGGGCTCCCCCGGTCGTGCCCATCAATTGCTCGACGACACGCTCCATGCGTGCGGAGCGCGATCCCTTCACCAGCACGACGGCATCGCTGCCCAGTTGCGGCCGCAATGCCGCCACCAGCGTCTCGACATCGTCGAACGCCTGTGCACCGGGTCCGAAGCCGCGTGCCGCCTCGGCCGCCAGCGGACCCAATGCGAACACCCCGTCGATCCCCAGCGACTTGGCCGTCTGCCCTGCCTGGTAGTGCAGATTCGGCGCATCCTCTCCAAGCTCGGCCATGCCGCCGAGCACAAGCCAGCGCCGTCCCGGCAGACTGGCGAGCAATTCCATCCCGGCACGCAGCGAGGTCGGATTGGCGTTGTAGCTGTCGTCGAGCAGGCGTGCACCCTGCGGCGTGATCCGCCAGCTCAGCCGTCCCTGCGCGCCCTCGACACGCGCAAGACCCTCGGCGATGGTGTCCGCGTCCATGCCCAGCGCGATCCCGCAGGCCGCTGCCGCGAGCGCGTTCATGACGTTGTGTCGTCCGGGCATCGGCAAACGCACCGATGCACTGCCCGTGGGCGTGTGCAGCACGAAACGGCTGCCGACGTTGTTCTCGAACGGCTCTGATTGGATCTGCCGCGCGGTGACGTCGACGCCAGAACCGAGTCCGAAACTGAGCACCGAGGCGCGCGATGCGAGCTGCCGCCACAGCGGCGCATAGACATCGTCGGCATTGATCACGGCGACACCGCCATCGAGCCCGGCGAACAGCTCGCCTTTGCCGCGGGCCACACCGTCGCGCGAACCAAAACCTTCCAGATGGGCGTCGCCAGCCTGGGTGACGACGCCCACATCGGGCCGTGCGAGCGAGGTCAGCAGCGCAATCTCGCCGAGATGATTCGCCCCCATCTCGATGACCGCGGTGCGGTGCTCGGGGCGCAGACCGAGCAGCGTCAGTGGCACGCCGATGTGGTTGTTGAGATTGCCCCGTGTGGCCAGCACCGGCCCGCGCGCGGTGAAGATCGCCGCGAGCATCTGCTTGGTCGTGGTCTTGCCATTGCTGCCCGTGACGGCGACAACCGGCGCGGTGAAACGCGTGCGCCAGAGCGCGGATGCGGCCTGCAGGGCCGCGAGCGTATCGGGCACGCGCAGTTGCGGCAGCTCGACATCGACCCACTCCGACACCAGCGCCGCGACGGCACCGGCGCTACGGGCCTGGGCGACATAGGCATGGCCATCGTGGCGCTCGCCACGCAGGGCGACGAACAAATCACCCGGTTCGACCGTGCGGCTGTCGATGACCACGCGCAGGAAACGCGGATCGCCGCCACGCAGCTCGGCGCCGGGCAGGGTCGTCAACTCGGACAGGTGCATCATGACTGTGCTCCAGCGGCACCGACGAGTGCGGCGACGAAGGCGCGGTCACTGAACGGCCGCACGTCACTGCCGTAGGTTTGGGTCTGCTCGTGCCCTTTGCCGGCGACGACGACGACATCGTCACGACCGGCTGTGCCAACCGCCGCGCGGATCGCCGCGGCGCGGTCATGGATGACCGTGACCGGTGCGCGGGCATCGCCCGGCACACCGGCGAGGATGTCGCGCACGATCGCCGCGGGATCCTCGCTGCGCGGATTGTCGTCGGTGACGATCACGGCATCGGCAAGCTCGGCGGCGACGGCGCCCATCAAGGGCCGCTTGCCGCGGTCGCGGTCGCCCCCGCATCCGAAAACGCAGATCAAGCGCCCGGGCGTATGCGCGCGTACCGCGCTCAGAATCTGGCGCAGCGCATCGGGGGTATGCGCGTAATCGACGACGACCAGGGGCTGCGCCAATGGCCCGCGGAAGCCCTCGATCCGTCCTGGTACCGTCTGCGCCTGCGCCAACGCATCGACCGCTGCATCCAGCGCCACACCGCGCGCCATCAGCACCGCCACCACGGCGAGCAGGTTGTAGGCGTTGAAACGGCCGAGCAGACGGCTCTGGAGCCGGGCGCGCCCCCAGGACGTGTCCAGTGTCAAATCGATGCCGCCGGGCGTCAGCACGAGGTCACGGCCGATCACGTGACGCGTCGATGGCGGCACGTTGCCGTCGAGTCCATAGAGGATGGTTTCGACACCGGCCGGCAACTCGGCGAGCCAGCGCGCGCCCCAGGCATCGTCACGGTTGAGCACCCGCGCCGACAGCTCGGGCCGCTCGAACAGCCGGCGCTTGGCGGCTGCGTATCGCTCGACGGTGCCGTGGTAATCGAGATGGTCGCGCGTGATGTTGGTGAGCACGGCGACGTCGAAATGCATGCCGGAGACGCGCTCCTGGTCGAGCGCATGCGAGGAGACTTCCATCGCCAGCGCCTGCGCGCCCTGCTCGCGCAGCTCGGCCACCGCGCGTTGCAGGCTCACCGGGTCCGGTGTCGTGTGTGAAGTGGCACGCAGACTGCCGATACGGCCGATCCCGATCGTGCCGATGTAGGCGCAGGGCAGCTTCAGCCGGTCGAGGGCCTGCGCGGTCAGATACGCCGTCGAGGTTTTGCCGTCGGTGCCCGTGATGCCGACACAGAACATGCGCTCCGACGGTCGGCCGTAAAAACGTGCGGCGATCTCGCCGACGCGCGCCGACAGCTCCGGCACGGCAATCTCCGGCAGATCGCCCTCGGGTGCGGACCATCCCGGTGCCGGCTCCCAGGCCACGGCGGCGGCACCGCGTTCACGCGCCTGGTCGAGGTACATCAGGCCGTGCGTGCCGCGGCCGCGGCAGGCCAGGAACAAATCGCCGGGCGAGATCCGGCGCGAGTCCATCTCCACGCCGGTGACTTCGAGATCGGGCGCCGGGACGCCGAATCCGGCCAACAACTGCTGCAGCGAACGCGGCGAACTCATGTGCGCGGCTCCATCGTCGCGTGGGTGCCGGCCGGGAACGCCACCGTCCGCGGTAGTACGGGCGTCAGCTCGGGCGCATCGGTGCCGTCCGGGGAAATCTGCAGCAGCCGCGCCGCGCCCTGCATGACCGTCGAAAACACGGGCGCGGCGACCAGCCCACCGTAATAAGCCTCGGTGCCCGGCTCGTCGATCATCACCAGTCCCACCAGGCGTGGGCGTTCGGCCGGCACCATGCCAATGAACAGCGACTGATGCCGGCTGCCGTCGTAGCCGCCGTTTTCCGAGACCTTGCGCACCGTGCCGGTCTTGCCGGCGACGCGATAACCGCTGATCGCTGCGCGCCGCGCCGTGCCCTCGGGTGTCACCACCTGTTCGAGCATGCGCCGCACTTCGCGCGCCGTCGCTGCCGAAACCGCGCGCTGCGGCGGCAGCGGACGTGTGCCGCGCACGAGCCTGATCTGCGGCATCAAACCATCGTTGGCAAGGGCGGCATAGGCACGCAGCAGGTGCAGCGCATTGACGGAGAAACCATAGCCGTAGGACGCCGTCGCCGTCGCGATCTGTCCCCATTCGGTGAAGTGGCGCAGACGTGGCGCGACCTCGCCGGGGAAGCCGGTATAGATCGGCTCGCCCAGGCCAAAGCGCTGATAGCCGGACCACACCGCCTCGGCACCCAGCGTCAGGCCGATCTTGGCAGCGCCGACGTTGCTCGACTTGCTCAACAGCTTGGCGAGATCGACAACCCCCTGCGGATGGACGTCGCGCACCGTCAGCGCGCCGACCTTGTACGTGCCGGCGCCGGTGTCGATCAGACTCGACGGCTGAAAGATTCCCAGCTCCAGTGCCTGCGCGACCAAAAGCGGTTTGACCGTCGAGCCGGGTTCGAAGGAATCGACGATGGCGCGGTTACGCGTACCCTTGGAATTACGCTCGCCGGGGTTGTTCGGATTGAAACCCGGCTGCGAGGCGATCGCGAGAACCTCGCCGGTCGTGCTGTCGGCAACGATGATGACCCCGCCACGCGCCTCGTGCTGGATCACCGCGTTCTTGAGCTCGCGGTAGGCGAGATACTGGATGCGCAGATCGATGGTCAGCGTGACGTCTTCACCCGGCTGTGCCTCGCGGAACTCGAGCCCATCCTCGACGATGCGGCCGGTGCGATCGCGGATCACCCGGCGTTCGCCGGCACGGCCGGCGAGCACGGTTTCCTGCGCCTTTTCGATACCTTCGAGACCATGGCCATCGCGGCCGGTATAGCCGACGAGCTGGGCGGCGACCTCGCCGGCCGGGTAATAGCGCGCATAGGAAGGTTCCGAGAACACGCCGGGTGCGCGGAGCGCGAGCACGCGCTTGGCCTCGGCCGGCGACAGCGGCTCGCTGACATAGACGAATTTGCGGTCGATGCGCGCCTTGAGAAACCGCTCGAACTCGGAAGGCTTGCGGCCGAGCAACTGGGCGAGCGCGGTGACGTGCGCCGGCGATTCAAGCAAGGCCGAGGGCACGACCCAGATCGTCTCCACCGGCGCGGACAATGCCAACGGCTCGCCGCGACGGTCGAGGATCGCGCCGCGGTGTGCCGGAATAGTCACCGTGCGGATCGAGCGCTTGTTCCCCTCGCGCAGCAAAAAATCGCGCTCGAACACCTGGAGCTGGAATGCGCGGCCGAGCACGACGATCGCGCCGCAGAGCAGCACCGCGATGACGAACCGATGCCGCCAGACGGAAACCGGCTGTGCGACGGGATTCGGCCGCGCATTCATGGCTGCGCACTCACGATCACGTAGTCGCGCGGCTCGGTCATGCCGAGCTGCTCGCGCGCGATCTTGTCGATGCGGTTGTTGTGCGCGAGTGTCGCTTCTTCGAGCTGCAACTGCGCCCATTCCATTTCGAGGCGCTCGCGCTCGACGCGCAGCGTCTCCAGCTCGGCGACGAGGGCGCGGTTTTCATGCTTGGTGCGCACGACGGCGAATGCCGACACCAGCACGGCGAGCGCCAGCACCAAGAGCATCAGGAGCGATCCTTGTCTCATCACGCCCCCCGGATCCGCTCGGCGATGCGCAGCACCGCGCTACGCGCCCGCGGGTTGGCCGCGCATTCGGCATCCGACGGGAAGTGCTTGCCATGCAGCCGCAGCACCGCAGCGCGCGCGGCCGCACGCAGGCGGTGCTTGACGATGCGATCTTCCAGCGAATGGAAGCTGATGACGACGAGGCGTCCGCCGGGAGCGAGCACGTCGATCGCCGCATCGAGTCCGGCCTCGAGCGCCTCCAGCTCACGGTTGATGTGGATGCGGATCGCCTGGAAGCTGCGCGTCGCCGGATGGATCGACCGGCTGCGCGGGCCCGGCACGCTTGCGATCAGCGCGGCGAGCTGAGCGGTCGTTTCGATCGGCGTTGTGCCGCGCGTCTCGACGATGCGCCGCGCAATGCGCCGGCTGTTGCGTTCCTCGCCATAGCGCCAGAGCACCGCAGCGATCTCCGCCTCGCTGGCACGCGCCAGCCAGCGCGCGGCAGGCTCGCCGGCCTGAGGATTCATGCGCATGTCGAGCGGGCCATCCTTGGAAAAGCTGAAGCCGCGCGCGGCATCGTCGAGTTGCGGCGACGATACGCCCAGGTCCATCAAAATGCCGTCGATACGCCCGGCGATCCCCTGCTCCGCCGCCCATGCGGCCAGCTCGACAAAGTTGCGGTGGTGGATGCAAAAGTTCGGATGCGCAGCGAAGCCATTGCGTGCGGCCTGCACCGCCTCGGGATCCTGGTCGAGCGCATGCAGCATGCCGGTACCCGCCAGCTGCGCAAGCAGCGCGCGGCTATGCCCGCCGCGCCCGAACGTGCAATCGACATAAATCCCGCCGGGATGCGGCGCAAGACCGGCGATGGCGGCATCGAGCATCACCGGCTGGTGGCTGGGCATGGCAGTTTCAGTCCCGGCGAGGTGATCGGCGGGCGTGCAGTCGTAGGCCATACCCACCCCTCACCGCCGAATCGTCCGGAAGACCTCGGGCGAAGGCGCCTGACCGGTCCCTTCGCCGAACCGCTCGGTCCATGCCGGCTCGGACCACAAATCGAAGCGGGTGTTCTGGCCCATCAGCACCGCGGCACCGTCGATGCGCGCCCGCTGGCGCAGTGTGGGCGGCAGCAGCACGCGGCCTTGCTTGTCGATCTCCGCATCCACGGCAAAACCGACGAACCATTGCTTGAGGGTTTCCGCCTGGATGCGGTCCTCCAGTGCCTCGATGTCGCGCACGATGCGCTCGAATTCCGGCAGGGGATAAATCTCCAGACAGGGGTTGGGGCCGACCGTGATCACCAACTGCGAATCGCATTGTTCGGCGAGCGTCTGGCGAAAACGGGCCGGGATCGCCACGCGACCCTTGTCGTCCACCGCCAGATGATGAGTGCCCTTGAACATGCGCCGTCCGGTTGAGATTCCCCACTTTCCCCCACTTTTCCCCACTGCGCTGCACTATACGCCCCACCACTGGCCGCCGCAAGCGGGGCCCAGACCAAAAGCGTTGGCAAAACAGCGGCTTAGCCCGACCCTGATGCGGCGGGACTATACGTTTCTAAAACAACGAATTACCGGAGATTCTTCACGTAGAAACTGCAAAATGGCCTCGCCGCAAGGCGCTTACGACCCGCGCGGCAGGTCTCGGATGCGCGCGGGGCGGCATCGGTCGGGAAAGATGGGGAGCCGGCCTATAAGCCGGGTTCTGTGCGAGCGCTTGCGCGCCCCGACAACCATTCCTCTAGGCGCGGCGTCGCCGCCGCGCTCCAGCGACCTACCCGGAAGGCACGCGGGCCACGTGTCGTGCGCTTGCGCGCACACCTTCCCTATTTGGTCTTGCTCCAGGTGGGGTTTGCCGTGCCGGTCCGTTGCCGGACTCGCGGTGCGCTCTTACCGCACCGTTTCACCCTTGCCTGATCCGCAATGCTGCGGCCATCGGCGGTCTGCTCTCTGTTGCACTTTCCGTCGGCTCACGCCGCCCAGGCGTTACCTGGCACCTCGCCCTGTGGAGCCCGGACTTTCCTCTCCTGCACGCAGCAGCAGCGGTTGTCCGGCCGGCTCCCGTCCGTAATTATCGCGCAAGCGCACGCCAAGGTGCCGCAGACGCATCGGCTAAAGTGCGCAACCATCCGAAACCCTAAAAAATCTGCCGTGCCGTCTCCAGAACTCCGCCCGCAGCCCCAAACCCGACCGCCGTGTGCTCGTGGGTCTGCCTTCTTTGCCGACCACGAGCGCTTCATCATGCTGTCGGGCAACCACTGTCGCCGCATCGAGGACGGATACTTCGATCTGGGGTTTCCCATCGCCGGCGGCCTGACCGCCCACGGCATGGCGCTGGAGTCGCGGCTCCATGCATCGCGGATTCTGGCAGAGTCCGAAGCCATGCCATGAGCGTGCGCGTCGTCTCCCACACTTGTTCGAACACCGAGATCGTCTGCGCGCTCGGCTGCGCCGACCGGCTGGTCGCAATCGACAGCGATTCCGACTTCCCGCCCGAGATCGTCGCCGGTCTGCCGAAGCTGGGGCGGGATCTCGACATCGACGTCGGCGCCGTCGCGGCATTGCGCCCGGACCTCGTGCTGACCTCGCTCACCGTTCCAGGGCACGAGCGTATCGTCACCACTCTGCAGGCCTTGGGCCTGCCTTGCCTGGTCATCGACCCGCAAAGCCTCGACGATGTGTTCGCCAGTATCCGCACGATTGCAGGAGCGCTGGGGGTGCCCGAGCGCGGCGAGCGGCTGGTGCGTGAGATGGACGCCGCGATGCCCGCCCTGAGCGTGCCTGCGGATGCACCGCCCCTGCTCGTCGAGTGGTGGCCCAAGCCGGTGATCGGCGCCGCACGGCGTTCCTGGGTCCACGACTTGATCGAGCGCGCCGGCGGCCGCAACGCGCTGGCGGCGTTCGACGCCAAGAGCGTGACCGTGGACACCGACGCGCTGGCTGCGGTGGCGCCGAATGCGATCGTGATGTCCTGGTGCGGGGTCAGACCGGAGAAATACCGCGCCGAGGTGGTGCTGCGCCGCGCTGGCTGGCAAGACGTTCCAGCCGTCCGTCATGGCCGCGTGTATGGCGTCAGCGAGGCTTTTCTCGGCCGTCCCGGCCCACGGCTGGTCGAAGGCTACCGCGCGCTGCGGCGCATCGTCGTCACCGTACTGGCGGAGGACGCAGCGCGGCGCCGGGCAGGCTGATAAGGTCGCGGTCCGGAAAAATTACCAATTGACCCCGGCCCAAGGCTGCGCCACCGCTAGAGCGGCGTCCAACCCGCAGGCCGGCACTGCATCCGCGTCAGTTCTGGCCCAGATCGTCGAAAGCATGTTTAACCGCGTAGGCAAATGCGGCGATCGCCGCGGCCCAAAGGACGACCAAGCCCGCGCCCACCGCGCCGGCGGTCTTGAGCGCGTCGATGCGCTGCACTTGCATTCTCTCGATCTGATCGAAAGGCACGCGCCAGTGCTTGCCGTTTTCGTCGCGGCCGACGAGGCTGCTCTCATCCATCGAAACCACCTTCAGCGCGTAGAAGTGTCCGGCGCGCGTGTACAACTCGACACGGTCGCCGACTTTGACCTGATCCGAGGTCTTCGCCGATGCCGACAGTGCCGATGCCGGCGCCTCCACCGCACGCATCGTCGTGCAACCGGCGAGGCAAAATGCAGTGACGATCACGATCGCCGTGCGCAGCAGCCGCTTCACGTGAGTCCCCCCTTTTTCATTCCCGGACGGTCCCGGCAGTCAACGCGTTTCATCCTACCGCCGCTCGTGGCGAGGTACTAGCTGCGGTCGCGCGCGGACTGCGCATGTGCCTGCAAGCCCTCGGCATCGGCGATGCGCCCGGCGATCGCCGCGAGCGGGCGCGCGCCCTCCGGCGTGCACTCGATCAGGCTGCTGCGCTTTTGGAATTCATAGACGCCGAGCGGGTTGGAAAAACGCGCGGCGCGCGACGTCGGCAACACGTGATTGGGGCCGGCACAGTAGTCGCCGAAGGCCTCCGGCGTGTGGCGCCCGAGGAAGATCGCGCCGGCATGACGGATCTTGGGCAGCAGTGCGCGCGGATCGTCGACCGCGAGTTCCAGATGTTCGGGCGCGATGCGATTGGCGACGGCACAGGCTTCATCCAGGTCGCGCACGTGGATCAGCGCACCGCGCTCGCGGATCGAAGCGGCGACGATGTCCGCCCGCACCAGGCCACGCACGCGCGCCTGCATCGACTGCGCGACCCGGTCCAGGAATTCCGCATCCGGGGAAATCAGGATCGCCTCGGAATCCTCGCCATGCTCGGCCTGCGAGAACAAGTCCATCGCCATCCAGTCCGGATCGCTGTTGCCATCGCTGATCACGACGATCTCGGAAGGCCCTGCAATGGCATCGATACCGACCCGACCGAACACGGCGCGCTTGGCCGCAGCGACATAGGCATTGCCGGGGCCGACGATCTTGTCCACCGCTGGAACCGTCTGCGTGCCGTAGGCCAGCGCGGCGATGGCCTGGGCGCCGCCGATGCTGAACACACGATCCACCCCGGCCAGGTGCGCGGCCGCGAGCACGGCGGAATTGAGCTCACCGCCGGGCGCCGGCACCGCCATGATGATCTCATCGACGCCGGCGACGCGTGCCGGAATCGCATTCATCAACACCGACGAGGGATACGCGGCCTTACCGCCCGGAACATAGATGCCGACACGTTCGAGCGCGGTGACGCGCTGGCCCAGGCGGTTGCCGAATGCGTCGGTGAATTCGAAATCCTGCAGCTTCTGATACTCGGCATAGGCGCGGATGCGTGCGCACGCCTGTTCCAGCGCATCGCGCAGGCTGGCGTCGAGACCGTCCCATGCCGCCTGGCAGGCACGACGCGGGATCTCGAGTTCCGCGGCGTGACCGACGCTGCGCCGGTCGTAGCGGTTGGTCAGCTCGAGCAGCGCGGCATCGCCGCGCGCACGCACGTCGGCGATGATCGCATCGACCGCACGCACGACTTCCGCGCCGGTTTCCGGCGCGCGGTCGAGCAGCGCATCGAGCTGCGCGCAAAAATCGGGCGCCGAGGTCTTAAGACGGCGAATTTCAAGCACGGACGGCTCCGGCGAATTGGGCGAGCAGCGTCTGGATCGCCGCATGCTTGGTCTTCATCGCCGCCTTGTTGACGACCAGTCGCGAGGTGACCTGGCAAATCGTCTCGATCTCGACCAGCCCATTGGCCTTGAGCGTGCCGCCAGTGGCAACCAGATCGACGATCAGATCGGCCAGGCCAACGAGCGGCGCCAGCTCCATCGAGCCATAGAGCTTGATCAGCTCGACCTGCTCGCCCTTTTGCGCGAAATGGCGGCGCGTGATCTCGGGATACTTGGTCGCGACACGCAGGCGGCGCACACCATCCGGACGCGGGCCGTCTTTCTTCGCTGCGACCGACAACCGGCAGCGCGCGATACCCAGATCGAGCGGTTCGTACAACGCCGCGCCGCCATGCTCCATGAGCACGTCCTTGCCGACGATACCCAGATCCGCCGCGCCGTATTCGACGTAAGTCGGCACGTCGGCCGGACGCACGATCAGCAGCGACACATCGCGGTTACGGGAGGGGACGCGCAGCAGGCGGTCGATGTCACCGGCCGGATCAAGACCGATGCGCGCGAGCAGCGGCAGACTTTCTTCGAGAATGCGCCCCTTGGACAGCGCCAGGGTCAACGCTGCCATGCCCGGACTCCAGATGCAGGTTGCGGATACCCGATCCGATCGCCCGCAGGCATGGAACGACCACGCCCTGGGCGGCTCAACGCTCGGGATGGGCAGGCTCGTAGACTCGACACGCTCATGATCCAGACCGACACAGCGGGCGGCCATTGTAGCCGCGCACCACCGCCCGCGCCTCAACGTTTCTTGCGCTTGTCACGCAGAAACATGGTCTTCTGGCGACCATCGGCCGACCTGCGCTCGTCGATCTCGAACAGACCGGTGGCGACGACCAGATCGCTGAGTTTGCGGAAACCATAGTTGCGCGCATCGAAATCCGGCGCCTGCTTGCTGATCAAGCTGCCCACCGCGCCCAGTCCCGCCCAGCCTTCGTCATCGCTTGCCGCCTCGACGGCGTCGCGCAGCAGGCGAACCAGTGGCGAGACGATCGGGTGTGCCAGCGGTCATGGTGGCGGTCCAGGCACGGAATCAGGCGATGCGGCGGATGCGTGCGCCGAGCTGTTCGAATTTGGCCTCCAGACGCTCGTAACCGCGGTCGAGATGGTAGATGCGGTCGATGCAGGTCTGGCCCTCGGCCGCGAGCCCTGCGGCCACCAGCGCCGCAGAGGCACGCAGATCGGTGGCCATCACCGGCGCGCCGGTCAGCCGCTCGCGGCCGGTCACGATCGCCGTGTGCCCCTCGAGCTTGATGTCGGCACCGAGCCGCTGCAGTTCGAGCGCGTGCTGGAAGCGATTCTCGAAGATCGTCTCGGTGATGATGCCGGTCCCCTCGGCGATGCAGTTGAGCGCCATGAACTGCGCCTGCATGTCGGTCGGGAACCCCGGGTGCGGCATCGTATGCACGTTGACCGCGCGCGGACGCCGCCCCTGCATGTCCAGCTCGATGAAATCCTCGCCGGTACGGATGCGCGCGCCGGCCTGCTGCAGCTTCACCAACACGGCATCGAGCAGGTTGGGATCGGTATGGGTCACCCGCACACGCCCGCGCGTCATCGCCCCGGCGACGAGGAAGGTCCCCGATTCGATACGATCCGGCAGGATCGTGTATTCGGCGGCGTGCAACCTGTCCACCCCGTCGATGACGATGGTCGTCGTCCCGGCGCCGCGAATCTTCGCCCCCATCGCGTTCAGACAGCGCGCCAGATCGACCACTTCCGGCTCACGCGCAGCGTTTTCCAGAACCGTCGTGCCTTGTGCGAGCGCCGCCGCCATCATCAGGTTCTCGGTGCCGGTGACGGTGACGGTATCGAAGACGATCTGCGCGCCGCGCAGCTTGGAGGCGCGGGCGTTGATGAATCCGTTCTCGACCTCGATCTGGGCCCCCATCGCCTGCAGACCCATCAGATGCAGGTTGACCGGGCGCGCTCCGATCGCACAGCCCCCGGGCAGCGAAACCTGCGCCTCGCCGCGGCGCGCGAGCAGCGGACCGAGCACGAGAATCGACGCGCGCATGGTCTTGACCAGCTCGTAGGGCGCGATGTGGGTGCGGATCGGCGCGGCGTTTACTTCGACCCGCGACCCGTGCTGCTGCACCGCCACGCCCATCTGACCGAGCAGCTTGAGGGTGGTCTTGACATCCTGCAGATGCGGAACGTTGTGCAGCACCAGCGGCTCGTCCGACAGAATCGCCGCACACAGGATCGGCAATGCGGCATTCTTCGCGCCGGAGGCGCGCACCTCGCCGTCGAGCCGGAAACCGCCTTCGATGATGAGCTTGTCCATGAATACCCCGTCCTGCGCACGGAGGCGCGCCAGTCTTGACCCACGCGTCCGGGGGTTGCCTCACTGCGCGCGCGTACGCAGGCGCAGCGCGTGGATTTCGCGGCCCAGGCGCTCGCCCAGCGTCGCATAGACCATGCGGTGCTGCACGAGCAGCGGTTTGCCGGCGAAAGCGGAGCAGACGACTTCGGCCTCGAAATGCTGGCCGTCGTCGCCATACACCGTCACCCTGGCGTCCGGCAGCCCCGCCTCGATCAAGGCCTTGATCTCTTCCTTGGTCATGTCATTTCTGCAGCTTGTAGCCGGTGATCAGCATCCACAGACAAACCGCGGATGACAGCAGGAAAAACCCCGCGCACCAGATCAGGCTCTGCCAGATCGGAACGTCGGCGTGGCCAAAAAAGCCATAGCGGAAAGCGTCGATCATGTAGAAAAACGGATTGAGATGGCTGGCGTGATACCACAGCGGCGGCAGCGCGTGCACGGAGTAAAACACGCCGGAGAGAAATGACAGCGGCATGACGAAGAAATTCGTGAACGCGGCCAGATGGTCGAATTTCTCGGCAATGATGCCGGCGATCATTCCGACCACTGCGAGCCCGGCGCCAGCGAGCAGAAACACGGCCAGCAGCACCAGCGGCGCTTCCACCGGCAGCGGCACGAACGGCAGCGTCACCACCAGCATCGCGATGGCGACCAGCGCGACGCGCACCAGCGCTGCCAGCACGTAGGCGCCGAACCACTCGAGCGGACCGAGCGGTGCCATCTGCAGGAACACGATGTTACCCATCACCTTGGACTGGATCAGGCTCGACGAGGTGTTGGCAAAGGCGTTCTGGATCACGGCCATCATCACCAGCCCCGGCACCAAAAACTCGGTGTAGCTGATCCCCTCGTAGGCCGAAGCCCGGTCTTTCATCGCCTGCGCGAACACGAGCAGGTACAGCAGCGTGGTGATCACCGGCGCGGTCACGGTCTGGCCCAGCACCGCCCAGAACCGCATGACCTCTTTCTTCAGCAGGGTCATAAAGCCGATCTGATCCGGACTCATGCCACGCTCCGCTGCGACGCGCGATCATCGCGCGTCAAGTCGATGAAGATGTCTTCGAGATCGGGCTCGCGGGTCTGCACGTCTTCGATCGCGATGCCGGCGTCCCGCAGCGCGGCAAAGACACTGGCGATCGAGTGGCGGCGCGTCTCCAGCTTGAGCTCGATGGCGCCGTTGACCTCCGCTGCGACCAGCTCCTGCAAGGCCTCCGGCAAACGTGCGCCATCGGCGAGCTTCAGCCGCAGGAACCGGAACGGATGCCGTGCGAGCAGCTGCGCCGTCGTTTCGACCACCTGCAGGGCACCGTGGTCGAGGATGGCGATGCGGCCGCACAGTTCCTGCGCCTCTTCGAGATAGTGCGTGGTCAGCACCACCGTGGTGCCCTGGCGGTGCAGCTCGGTCATGAACGCCCACAGCGTGCGCCGCAGCTCGACATCGACGCCGGCGGTCGGCTCGTCGAGGATCACGACCGGCGGCCGGTGCACCAGCGCCTGCGCGATCAACACACGCCGTTTCATGCCGCCGGACAAGGCGCGCATCGAGCTCGTCGCCTTGCCGGCCAGATCGAGCCGCTCGAGCATCTCGTCGATCCACGGCCAGACCTCCCGCCCGCAGCCGTAGTAACCGGCCTGAATCCGCAGCATGTCGCGGACCGTAAAGAAGGGATCGAACACCAGCTCCTGCGGCACGACGCCGAGCCGCCGGCGAGCCTCGCGGAACTGGCGCACGGTGTCGTAGCCCATGACGCTGACGCTGCCTGCGTCCATGCGCACGAGACCGGCGATGATATTGATCAGTGTGGACTTGCCGGCACCGTTGGGACCGAGCAGGCCGAAAAACTCGCCCTGGTGGATCGCAAGATCGATCCCGTGCAAGGCGATGGTGCGGCCGTAGGTTTTGCGCACGCCGGCAATGGCGATGGCCGTGGACATAGGCCGGCGATTATAGAGCCTGATGGGAAGCACGCGACGACCATGACCCACTCCGATGACCGACACCCCTGTGCACTGCTGTGGCTGCGTCGCGACCTGCGGCTGACCGGCAATCCGGCGCTGACTGCCGCGCTGAATGCGGCACGCAGCCTCGTACCGGTGTACATCCATGACGACACGGAAAGCGATTGGCCCAGCGGCGGGGCCTCCCGCTCCTGGCTGCATCACAGCCTCGCCGCGCTGGGACAGGCGCTCGCCGAACGCGGCAACGCGCTGGTGCTGCGCCGCGGTCCGGTGCTGGCCACTCTCGAGGCCCTGGTCGCCGAGACCGGGGCGACCGCCGTCTACTGGAACCGCCTGTACGAGCCGGCGGCGATCGCGCGCGACCGCGCGGTGAAATCCGCCCTGCGCGCGCGCGGGCTCACCGTCGAGAGTCATAACGCCGCGCTGTTGTGCGAGCCGTGGACGCTGGCCACCGAATCTGGCGGTCCCTACCGCGTGTTCACGCCGTTTTGGCGGCGCCTGGCCGCATCACTGCCCCAGACGCCGGTGACGGCAGCCCCGGCGCGCATTCCGGCGCCCTCCCGCCCGGTTGCCTCGGAACCGCTCGCCGCCTTGCGTCTGCAGCCACATCCGCCTTGGGATCGCGGCTTTTATCCGCTCTGGCAGCCGGGCGAAGCCGGCGCCCTGGCACGGCTGCGCGCATTCATCGACCACGGGCTCACCGGCTACCGCAGGCGCCGCGACTATCCGGCGGATCCGGGCGTCTCAAGGCTGTCGCCGCATTTGCATTTCGGCGAAATCGGCCCGCATCAGGTACACGCAGCGCTATGCCGTGTGCCGGAGGCTCCGCACGCGGACGTGGAATACTTTTTGCGCGAGCTGGCCTGGCGCGAATTTGCGCATCATTTGCTGTTCCACTTTCCGCACACACCCTCTACCCCGCTCGATCCGGCATTCAATGCGTTTGCATGGCGCGCGCCGGATGATTACGCCGCTGATTTGCGCGCCTGGCAGCAGGGGCGCACCGGCGTGCCGATCGTCGATGCCGGCATGCGCGAGTTGTGGACCACCGGCTGGATGCACAACCGCGTGCGCATGATCGTCGCCTCTTTCCTGACCAAGAATCTGCTGATCCCCTGGCAGGAGGGCGCGCGCTGGTTCTGGGACACGCTGGTCGATGCCGATCTGGCCAACAACACGCTCGGCTGGCAATGGGTGGCCGGCTGCGGAGCCGACGCCGCACCGTATTTCCGCATCTTCAACCCGGTGCTGCAGTCGCAGAAATTCGATCCTGCCGGCGACTACATCCGGCGCTGGGTGCCGGAGCTGCGCAGGCTGCCCAGCGAGACCATCCACGCGCCCTGGCAGACGCGCGAAGGCCGTGCGGCCGACTATCCGCCGCCCATCGTCGATCTGGCCACAAGCCGGCAACGGGCCTTGTCCGCCTACGCCCGCATGCGGGCAGAAGGTTAGGGCCGGAAACCGCGGCTTGATAAGATGCCGCCCCTTTTTCCGATCCGATATCCATGCTGACTTCTCTTGCCGCTGTCGCCGCCGGCCTCGCCCTGCTGATGTGGTCCGCCGACCGCTTCGTCCTGGGCACGGCGAGGCTGGCGCGTGCGGCTGGCATTTCGCCGCTGATCGTGGGCATGACCATCGTCGGCTTCGGCACGTCGGCACCGGAACTCGCCGTCTCCACGCTCGCCGCGATCCAGGGCAGCAGCGGCATCGCCATCGGCAATATCCTGGGCTCGAACCTGTTCAAGATCCCGTGCATCTTGGTCGCGCCGGCCCTGATCGCGCCGGGCACGCTTCCCGATCCGCTGATGCTCTGGCGCGACATCCCGCTGATGATCGCAGTGGCGCTCATGCTCTACGCCGTGGCCGCAGGCCTGCGCGGGCGTCCGCTACAGATCGGGCGCATCGACGGAACGCTGCTGCTGACGGTCTACGCCGGTTACACGCTTATACTCGTACTCTCCGCTCCTGCAGCCTGAGATGGACGCCGACAAGCTCAAAGCCATGGGCCGCCGCGCCCTGGAGATCGAACGCGACGCCGTGTCGGCGTTGCTCGACCGCGTCGACGACAACTTCGCGCGCGCCTGCCAGCTGATGCTGGCCTGCACTGGCCGCGTCGTCGTCACCGGCATGGGCAAGTCCGGCCATATCGGCGGCAAGATCGCGGCGACGCTGGCCTCCACCGGCACGCCGGCATTTTTCGTACACCCCGGCGAGGCCAGTCATGGCGATCTCGGCATGATCACGCGCCAAGACGTGGTCCTCGCGATCTCGCATTCCGGCGAGACCGCCGAGATCGTCACGCTGCTGCCGCTGTTCAAGCGCATGCAGGTGCCGCTGATCGCGCTGACCGGCAAACCGCGATCGACGCTGGCCCAGGCCGCCGAGGTACACATCGATGTCTCGGTCGCCCTCGAAGCCTGTCCGCTGAACCTTGCCCCGACCGCAAGCACGACGGCGACGCTGGCGATGGGCGATGCGCTCGCCGTCGCCCTGCTCGAGGCGCGCGGCTTCACGCCGGAGGATTTTGCGATGTCGCACCCGGGCGGTTCGCTCGGACGGCGGCTGCTGCTCAAAATCAGCGACGTCATGCACACCGGCGAACGCCTGCCGATGGTACCGCCGGAAGCGAGCCTGTCTGCCGCCTTGCTGGAAATGACACGCAAGGGGCTGGGCATGACCGCCGTGGTGACACCGCAGCGCGAGGTGCTCGGCGTCTTCACCGACGGCGACCTGCGCCGCGTGCTCGACCAGGGTATCGATGTGCGCGCGGTCACCATCGCCGATGTCATGACCCGTGGCGGCAAGTCCATCGGCGCAAACCAGCTCGCCGCCGAAGCCGTTGCGCTGATGGAGAAACACAAGATCACGGCCCTGCTGGTCAAAGACGAGCAACAACGCCTGATCGGCGTCGTGCACATGCACGATTTGCTGCGCGCCGGAGTGGTCTGATGGCCCTGCTCGATGCCGCCGAGATCGAGCGCCGCGCACGCCGGATCCGCTGCCTGTTCCTGGACATCGACGGCGTACTCACCGACGGCAAGCTCTACATCGGTCCGAACGGCGAGGAGACCAAGACCAATTACGTGCGCGACGGCTATGGCATCAAACATGGGATCCGGCTCGGGTTGCAGATCGCCGTGATCAGCGGCCGGCCATCCGAGTCAATGCGCCAGCGTCTGCAGTTTCTCGGTGTCCAGCACATCGCGCTCGACACCGAGGACAAGGAACCGGCCTACCTGCGTATCCGCGATGCCCTCAAGCTCACCGACGCCGATTGCGCCCACCTGGGAGACGACGCCCCGGACGTACCGGTGATGCGGCGCGTAGGACTGGCGATGACGGTTGCCGATGCGCACGACAGCGCGCGCGCGGTGGCCCACTGGGTGAGCCGTTACAACGGCGGACACGGCGCGGTCCGCGAAGCCATCGACCTCATCCTCGGCGCGCAGCAGCGCCGGCCCTGGTGACAGCGATGGCACGCCCGCGCATCACACTGACGCTTCCCGCGCTCGGCCTGCTCGGCCTGATCGCCGGCTGGATCGTCTTCGAGGATCTGGGCGCTCCAGTACCCGAACCCATGACCGACGCCGTCGAGCGCCCACGTTACCGGCTCGAAGGCGCACACTGGCGACGCTACGACGCGCACGGGGCGCCGGTGCTCGAAGCCACCGTCGAGAGCATCGACTACTTCGACGATACCTCGATGGAATTGACCGGCATCGAGCTGATGACGCGCGGCAACACCGGCGGCTGGCAACTGCGCGCACCACTGGGCAGCGTCCCCGCCAGCGCATCGCGCATGCTGCTGCACCCGCAGGTCGAAATCACCGGCGCACCGGCCAAGCAACCGGCGCTGCGCATCCAGACCGATTCACTGTGGGCCGACTGGCAGGCGCGCACGCTCTCGACCACAGACCCGGTCAGCGCGACCGCACCGGATCGCACGATCGAGGCCGTGGGTCTGCAGGCCGACTGGGACGCCCGGCGCCTGCGCTTCCTACACGCGATCAAGGCTCACCATGCGCCGCACCGCTGAAACCATACTGCTAGCCGTTGCGCTGCTCGCCAGTGCGCCGGCATCGGCGCAGGCCGCCGAGGAAACACGCGCGACCCTCGAAAGTCTGCGTCCCACCGGACCGGTCACCCTGACCGCCGACAGTGCCGAATGGATCGAAGGCGGCGAGATGCAATATCTCGGCAACGTCACGCTGCGCTCGGACACCCTGACCCTGCGCGGCGACCGCATGACGGTGACACAGCCCGACGAAGGCCAGTTCCAGGCGCAGGTCGTCGGCAGCCCGGCACAGCTCGACCATGCCGGCACGCCGGGCGCGCAAGGCGCCGCCGCCCAAGCGGTGAGCGCCCGCGCCACGCGCATCGACTACGACTCCCGCGCAGGCGTGGTGCGTCTGAGCGGCAACGCCCGTCTGCAGCGGGGCAGCGACGAAGTCAGCGGCGAGCAGATCGAATACATCGTTTCCGAGCGCCGCGTCCGCGCCGCCGGCGGGACGGGCAGCCAGGTGCGTATCGTCATCCAGCCCCAGGCGCGATCGCCGCGCACGGACACCGGCACGGGGCCAGCACCATGAACCGCTCGGTGCTGCGCGCCGAACGCCTGGTCAAGCGCTACAAAAAACGCACGGTCGTGCGCGAGGTCTCCCTGCACCTCGAAGCCGGGGAAATCGTCGGCCTGCTCGGCCCCAACGGCGCGGGCAAGACCACATCCTTTTACATGATCGTCGGCCTGGTCGCTGCCGACAGCGGCCGCATCGAACTCAACGGACGCGACATCACACCGCTGCCGATGCATGCGCGCGCGCGCCTGGGTATCGGCTACCTGCCGCAGGAGGCGAGCGTCTTCCGCTCGCTGTCGGTCGCCGACAATATCCGCGCCATTCTCGAACTGCGCCGCGATCTCACGCGCGCCGAGCGCAAACGCGAACTCGACCGTCTGCTCCACGAACTGCACATCGAGCACATCCGCGAGGCCGAAGGTCAGGCACTGTCCGGCGGTGAGCGCCGCCGCGTCGAAATCGCCCGCGCATTGGCCACCAATCCTCATTTCATTCTGCTCGACGAACCCTTTGCCGGTGTCGATCCGATCGCCGTCGGCGACATCCAGGGCATCGTCCAGCAACTCAGCACACGCGGCATCGGTGTGCTCATCACCGACCACAACGTCCGCGAAACCCTCGGCATCTGCCGCCGCGCCTACATCCTCGCCGAAGGCCGCGTCATCGCCGACGGTCCCCCCGCGACACTGCTGCACGACGAAACCGTGCGCCGCGTCTATCTCGGCGAATCCTTCCGGCTCTAGCCCAGCCAGCCAGCGCCAAGCCACGGCAATGCACGCCAGCAGCGAGCGGCGCTGACGCTTGCCTCAAAGCGAATGTCCTTCGAGAAAACCCAGTACCTCGTCAGCAAAGCGCAGCGGCTGTTCGCGGTGCATGAAGTCGCGCCGCGAGCCCGCGCGCAGGGGCCCCGCGCAGCGGGGATGCAAGCCAGC
>NZ_FOOC01000013.1 GCF_900113085.1 Fontimonas thermophila
ATCGTTCAGGCACTCGTCCCTGAATTTGCCGTTGAAGCTTTCGATGTAAGCGTTCTGGGTCGGTTTGCCCGCCTGGATCAGCTTGATCTGGACACCGTGGGCATAGGCCCACTGATCAAGTGCCTAGCCCGTGAATTCCGGGCCCTGGTCCGTTCGAATGGCTTTGGGATAGCCCCGGAAGAACGCAGCCCGATCCAGGATACGGGTGACGTACTGCCCGCCGATGCCGCGATCCACGACAATGTCCACCGCCTCCTTGGTGTAATCGTCGACGATGGTCAGACACTTCAGACGTCGACCGCAGGCCAGGGCATCAAAGACGAAATCCATCGACCACACCTCATTCGGTGACGTGGGCCGCACCAGCGGCTCCCGGTCCACGGCTACGCCGTGACGCTTGCGTCGGCGGCGGACGGCCAGCCCGGCCGATTGATAGATGCGGTGTACCCGCTTGTGGTTGGCCTGAATCCCTTCCCGGCGCAGCAAAGCATGCAGGCGGCGGTAGCCGAAACGGCTGCGCTCATCGGCCAACGCCATCAGCCGCTGTCGCAGCAATTCATTGTCCGACCGTGGCGCCGGCATGTAGTGCAGCACTGTGCGGGATAAGCCCAGCAGGCGGCAGGCCCGGCGCTCGGAGATCACCGTATTCTCCTGCATCGCCGCGACCGCACCGCGCTTCGCCTGTGGGCTCAGAATTTTCCCCGCACGACGACCTTCAGAGCCTCGTTGTCGAGCATCGCTTCGGCCAGCAACTTCTTCGGCCGGGCGTTCTCGCTTTCCAACGCCTTCAGCCGCCGGGCATCCGATACGTCCATGCCCCCGAATTTCGTGCGCCAGGTGTAGAACGAGGCGTCGCTGAACCCATGCTTGCGACAGAGATCCTTGACCGGGACTCCGCCCTCAGCCTCCTTCAGAAACCCGATGATCTGCTCTTCCGTGAACCGCTTCTTCATGTCCGCTCCTGATCAATGAACGGACTCTAGCTAAGATCAGATCGGCACTGTTTCTTGGGGGGCAGATCAGTGGGAGGCGCATCATGTGTAATGCAGGGCCGCAGTGCGCCCAAAATGGGCCAAAAGGCCGCAACGGGGCCTGCCAGGCGACTGCAAAAGCCGCGCAAAGCGCCTTGTGCGGCTAGCGGAGCAACGAAAAACCGCAGCACAACGGCTGCAGCGAGCACTTTTTCAACGGCCTGTTAGCGGACAGGGCGCACGAAATGGTGGAGCTGGCGGGAATTGAACCCGCGTCCGCTGGTCCGTAGGCCTTGGCTCTACATGCTTAGCCGGTCTTGGGTTGTCGGCGGTGGTTCCCGGATCGGCACGGAGCGCCACCGCTTATCCCCTTAGGGGTCTGACGGATCAGGCCAAGGGCGGGCCTGCCCGCGATCCGATGAGAGTCGACGTTTCAGTTCTCCGGCATCGGACCCAGAGAGTGAAACGCTCGCCGGAATTAGGCGGCGAGGGCGTAGTTGGCGTCGTTCGCAACTAGCTTGGTTGCCACGGGTTTTACGAGGACGTGACGCCTCGGCATGCACCTCGGATTCCGCGACCCGCGTCGAAACCGGTCAGCCCCGAAGTGATGGGAGTGTACCAGTAGATGGGGCCAAGCGCAGAAAGTTCAATCCACGGCTGGGCCGCGCGGGTGCGAGGGGATGGCCACCGATGTGGACGTGCTCATGCCTCGTGGCGCAGGATGCGTTCTTTTTGTCGCTGCCAGTCGCGTTCTTTGATGTCGGCGCGCTTGTCGTGCTGTTTTTTGCCTTTGGCAAGGCCGATTTCGAGCTTGGCGCGGCCACGGGTCCAGTGGAGGTCGAGCGGGATGAGGGTGTAGCCGGCGCGTTCAACCTTGCCGATGAGGGTGTTCAGTTGCTTGCGCTTGAGCAAAAGCTTGCGGGTGCGTGTGGCGTCGGCGATTTCGTGGGTGCAGGTCTGTTTGAGCGGGGTGATGTGGGCGCCGATGAGGAAGGCTTCGCCGTTTTTGAGCGTGACGTATGCTTCGGTGATCTGCGCACGTCCGGCGCGCAGGCTTTTGACTTCCCAGCCCTGAAGGGCAAGGCCGGCTTCGTAGCGTTCTTCGATGTGGTAGTCGTGACGCGCACGCCGGTTGACGGCGATCATGCGCGAGGGTGTTTGTTCTTCGTCGGTGCGGCTCATTCGCGGATTATAGAAGCGCGGCTAGACTAAGATTTTTCCGTGCCGGCCGAAAGCGTCGGCGCACGGCCAGGGGAGCAAGGAGGATGAGATGGCCGTTTTGCCGTTTGCATCGCACAGGATCGCCGCCGGATGAATATCCGTGAGAGCAGCCACGGTTACTGGAGCTCTTCCCGCAGCTTTTTGCTGGTGGCCGCAGGTGCCACGATCGGGATCGGTAATCTCACGCGTGTGCCGTACCTGATGGGGGAGTACGGCGGTTCGGCGTTTTTGCTGGCGTACTTTCTTTCGCTGCTGTTGATCGCGGCGCCGCTGCTGGCCGCGGAATGGATGATTGGCCGCTGGACGCGCGACGATCTCGTCGCTGGTTTCGGTCGTCTTGCCGCTGCGGCGCAGGTGCGGGCGGCCTGGCGCATCGTCGGCGTCATGGCTTTGTCCGGCGCGGTGCTGATTCTGTCGTATTACAGCGTGATTGCTGGTTGGAGTATGGCGTATGCGTTTCGCATGGCCGGCGGCGCGCTGGCCGGCGTGAGCGCCGAGACGGCGGCCGAGGTGTTTCATGACCTGGCGCGCGATCCGGAGCGTAGTCTGTCCTGGCACACGCTGTTCATGGTGGTCGTGTGCATCGTGGTGGCCCACGGTTTTCGCGAGGGGATCGAGCGCGCGGCGGTGCGGTTGCTGCCGGTGGCGGCGGTGCTGCTCGTGGCGCTGTGTTTTTACGCGGTGGCGACGGCCGATGTGCGGCCGGCACTGACTTTTCTGCTCACGCCGGATTTCGGCCGTCTGGGCTGGCGCGGCGTCATCGAAGCCATGCACCAGGCTTTTTTCACGATGAGCCTGGGCATCGGGGTGATGGCGAATCTCGGTGTCTATTTGCCGGCCGCGGCACCGGTGAAGCGGCTGGCGCTGGCGCTGCTGTTGCTGGATGTGAGCGTCAGTCTCGTCGCCGGAATCGCCCTGTTCACGATGGTGTTCGCGGCTGGTCTTACGCCCTCACCAGGGCTTGCAATGATCTTCGATGTGCTGCCGCGCAGCCTGCCGGCGAGCGCCGGCGGTACGGCGTTTGGCGTGGCTTTCTTCCTGATTCTGTTTCTGGTGACGTTGAGTTCGGCGACCGTGCTGCTGGAGCCGCTGACCCGGTATTTGATCGACCGTCTGCGGTGGACGCGGGTTTTTGCCGCGACCAGCGCGGCTGTGGGGATCTGGTACCTGGGTCTGGGGAGTCTGCTGTCCTTCAGCGTGATCGAGGATTTCACGCTGTGGAATCGTAATTTCTTCGAGTGGGTGCAGTTCATCACGGCGAGCTGGCTGGCGCCGGCGACGGGGCTGTTGGTCTGCGTGTTCGTCGTCAGTATCATGCCGCGCGAGCTGGTGGCCTCGCTCTGGGGTGAGCGTGACCGCTGGCTGTACCCGGTCTGGTTTCTGGCGCTGCGTTATCCGGCGCGCATTGGATTGATCATCGTGCTCCTGTATGCAACGGGTTTGCTGGAATGGCTGGTCGGGTTCTGGGTTTCGGATTGATGCCGCTGTGCGATCGCCTTGCGGTGTTGACGCCTCCGGCCGGGCGCCTTCGTCCCATGATGTCGGCCCACGACGCACAGGTGCGCGATGGTCGAGGGTGATCTGATTCAGGTCGAGGTGGCCTACGCGCTACCCGCCGAGCAATGGATTCTCAAGGTCGACGTTGCGCCGGGGACGACGATTCGTGCGGCGATCGAGCGCTCCGGGATACTCGCGCGCTTTCCCGAGATCGATCTCTCCCGCAACAAGGTCGGGTGCTGGGGCCATCTCGCTGCGCTCGACGATGTCGTTCGCTCTGGAGACCGCATCGAGATTTACCGTCCGCTGATCGCTGATCCCAAGGAGGTGCGTCGCCGGCGCGCATCGCAGGGCAAGATGCGGTCTCAATGATGCTTGCCTGCCGTTTTTGATGTGATCCTGCCCATGCGCCGCTCCGATTTCGACTATGTCCTTCCACCCGAGCTGATTGCCCAGCATCCGGCCGAGCGCCGCTCGGCGAGCCGGCTTTTACACGTCGGCCCAGGCGATGTTCTCGACGACCGGCAGATGACCGATTTGCCGGATCTGCTCGCGCCCGGCGATTTGCTCGTTTTCAACGACACCCGCGTCATTCCCGCCCGTGTGTTCGGAATCAAGCCAACCGGTGGCCGGGTGGAGATTCTGGTCGAGCGCGTGCTCGATGCGCAGGAATTTCTCGCGCAGCTGGGCGCAAGCAAGAAGCCCAAGCCGGGCAGCCAGATTCTGGTCGGGGCAGATGAGCGGCTCACGGTCATGGGCCGCGAGGATGACTTGTTTCGCCTGCGTTACGAAGGCGCCGACGGGGTCATGGCCTTTCTCGAACGCGCCGGGCAGATGCCGCTGCCGCCGTACATCGCGCACGCACCGAGTGCCGAGGACCGCGAACGTTACCAGACCATCTTCGCACGCGAACCGGGCGCGGTTGCGGCACCGACTGCCGGGCTGCATTTCGACACCCCGCTGCTGGAGGCGCTGCGCGCACGCGGCATCGCGACGGCGACGCTGACGCTGCACATCGGTGCCGGCACGTTTCAACCGGTGCGCGTCGAGAACATCTCCGAGCACCGCATGCATGCCGAGTGGTACCGTATCGATGCACCGCTGTGCGCGGCCATCGAGGCCGCGCGTGCGCGCGGCGGGCGCGTCGTCGCGGTCGGCACCACGGTGACGCGGGCGCTCGAGTCGGCCGCGCTGGAGCAGGGGCGTGAGCGCACCGTCGCGCCGATATCCGGCGAAACCCGGTTGTTCATCACGCCGGGGTTCCGGTTCCGCATCATCGATCGGCTGCTGACCAATTTTCATCTGCCGCAATCGACGCTGCTCATGCTGGTCTGCGCTTTTGGCGGCCGTGAGCGCATGCTGCGTGCCTACGACCATGCCGTTGCGCAGCGGTACCGCTTCTTCAGCTACGGCGATGCGATGCTGATCGATCCGGTCTGATCGGAATCCGACCTTGGCCGCTGCATCCTGCAAGGTCGCATGGGACAATCGACCCGCGTTTCGTGCTGATTGCGTACAACCTGCCGTGAATTTTCAACTGCTCGCCACCTGTGGTGCCGCCCGTCGTGGGCGCCTCGTCTTCGAACGTGGCACCGTCGAGACTCCCGCGTTCATGCCGGTCGGCACCTACGGAACCGTCAAGACGATGACGCCGGAGGAGCTGCGCGCGATCGGTGCCGAAATCGTGCTCGGCAACACCTTTCATCTGATGCTGCGTCCGGGCGAGCGTACGATCCGCGCGCTCGGCGGGTTGCACCGGTTCATGAATTGGGATGGTCCCATCCTCACCGATTCCGGTGGTTTCCAGGTCTGGAGCCTGTCAGGCTTGCGCAAGATCACCGAGGAAGGGGTGAAGTTTGCTTCCCCGGTGAACGGCGACCGGATTTTTCTGTCCCCGGAGCGGGCGATCGAGATCCAGCACGCCCTGGGCTCCGATGTCATCATGCAGTTCGACGAGTGCACGCCGTACCCGGCGACGGCGAAGCAGGCGCGCAAGTCGATGGAACTGTCGGCGCGCTGGGCCGAGCGCTGCAAGGCGGCGCATGGCGATCATCCCGGCGCGCTGTTCGGCATCGTCCAGGGAGGCATGTATCCCGAATTGCGCTTGGAATCTTTGCGCCGCTTGCGCGCGATCGGCTTCGATGGCTATGCCGTCGGCGGGCTTTCGGTCGGCGAGGCGGAGTCCGAGCGGCTTGCCGTGCTCGATGCGCTGGCACCCGAGCTGCCGCATGAAAGTCCGCGTTACCTGATGGGTGTGGGGACGCCGCGCGATCTGGTTCTGGCCGTTGCGCGCGGGATCGACATGTTCGACTGCGTGATGCCGACGCGCAATGCGCGCAACGGGCATTTGTTCACCAGTCAGGGCGTAGTCAAGATTCGCAACGCCGTTCACCGCGAGGACCCGCGGCCGCTGGATCCGGCCTGCGACTGCTATACCTGCCGCAATTATTCGCGCGCTTATTTGCACCATCTCGATCGCTGCAACGAAATCCTCGGCGCGCGGCTGAACACGATCCACAATCTGCGCTACTACCAAAACCACATGCGCGCGATCCGCGCCGCCATCGAGGAAAACCGTTACGCCGAATTCGCCGAGGCCTTTCTCGCAAGCCCGGCCGGCGCGCCCAGCCGCAGCAGGATGCAACAAGAGCCGCAGGTGTAGGAGCGCTGAGAAGCGGCGGCCTGATGAGATCGGACGAGGGGCGCCCGTGGGTTCACTAGGAGCGTCCCAGATCGGCTGCCTCGGACTCGGTGGGTTGCGGCGGTGCGGGTGTCGCCGGTTCCGGTGCCAGCAATTCGAGTGCCACGGGGGAGGTCCGCACCATCGGCGCATAGGCGGTATGCGGCAGTGTCGTATATCCGGAACGCCGCAGTCGCAGCCACACAAAGGCCGCAAGCACCGCGAAAATCCAGGCGAAATGCAGCAGCAACCCGAACGGTCCCATCCATTCCATCAGCAGACCGGCAAGGCTCGGACCAACCGAGGCGCCGAGGCCATGGATCAGCAGCATGCTGCTGGCACCCTGCAGCATCTCGTCGCGGGACAAAAAATCATTGGTGAGCGCAATGCTGACCGGATACACGGCAAAGGCAAGCCCGCCAAACACAAACATCGCGGCCAGCAGCGTCGATTGCCCGAGCAGGCTGAACACGACCGCAATCAATGCGCTGAAGCATGCTCCTGCCGTTACGGTAGCGAGCACGGCGCGGCGGTCGTGGCGGTCAGACCAGTAGCCTACGGGCCACTGGATCAGCGCGCCTCCCAGGATGGTGGCGGTCATGAATGCGGCGATGCCGGCCTCGTCGAAGTTCAGGTGCCGCGCCATCACCGGACCCATGCCCCAGAACGCACTCATCGCAAGTCCAGAGCCGAAGGCGCCGGCGATGCCGGATGGCGAGGCGGCGTACAGGCGTCTTAATCCGACGCGAGGTTGTTGCACTGGGGTGGGTTGCTCGATGCGCGTGAGCGCAATCGGTACCAGCGACAACGACAGCAGCATCGCGACGATGCCGAATAGTTCCAGACCGTTGGGGGAATACAACCGGATCAGGTTCTGACCGAGCGCCAGCGCAGCGAAATTCACAGCCATATAAGCCGCGAACACTTTACCGCGCCTTTCGCCGGGTGCGAGTGCATTGAGCCAGCTCTCGATCACCGTGTAGAGACTGACCAGGCAGATTCCCATGAGAACGCGCAGCGCAGCTCAGGAGACCGGATGGATGATGAGCGCGTGCTGGATCGCGATGGCCGACGCTATTGCTGCGAACAGTGCAAATGCACGGATGTGGCCGACACGCATCACGATGCGCGGCGCGATAAAGGTGCCGACCAAGAAACCACAGAAATAGGCCGACATGATCAATCCGATCACGCCGTCCGTGTAACCCTCGCTCGACGCACGCAGTGCGAGCAGCGTGCCGATCAGCCCATTGCCGATCAATAGCAGTGCCGCACCCAACAGGATTGAAGAAATCGAAGCAAAGACGGCGAGCATCGCAAGCAAGCAGTGAGCAATCTCGATATGCAGCGCATGGTGCCGCAGTCCGCACGCCTTGACCATCGTATGGATCGATGGCCTTCTGTGCGGGAAGCTGACGGCGGAGAGTTATGGATGGCGTCCTTGCATGCCTTCGATTACGCAATCCTCGCCGCGTACGTGCTCGTCGTGATCATCGTCGCCGCGCGGGTGTCGCGGCATCTCCTGATTCGGAGGAACTGTTTCTCGCGGGCCGCTCGCTCGGTGTCGGCGTCGTGGGGCTGTCCTTGTTCGCATCGAATATTTCGTCGACGACGATGATTGGATTGCCCGGTGCAGCGTGGGCGAGCGGCATTTCCGGCGCGAACTATGAGTGGATGGCTGCCCTCGTGCTTGCCTTCATCGCGGTTTTCATCGCGCCGCTGATGATACAGGCGCAGGTGACAACCATTCCCGAGTTGTTCGGACGCCGCTTCAGCCCGGCGATGCGTGCCTACTTGTCGGTGGTGACGCTGTTTCTCAGTCTCGTCCTGGATACGGCCGGCAGTCTCTATGCCGGCGCACTGGTGCTCAAGCTGTTTTTTCCGGATCTGCAGCTTGCACCCACGTGCGCGGCGATTGCGTTATTTGCCGGTTTGTACACCGCAGCAGGTGGGCTGCGCGCGGTGGCTTACACCGATGTAGTGCAGGCGCTCGTGCTTCTCGTCGGATCGTTGATACTGGCTATTCTGGTTTTCGGGGAATTCGGATACTCGTGGTCGGCGGTGGTCGATCGCGTCGACCCGGAAAAGTTATTGCTGATCCGCCCGCTCGCTGATCCCGCGCTGCCATGGTTCGGCACCCTCATCGGTTTGCCGGTCTTGGGTTTTTACTACTGGACCATGAATCAGTACGTGTCGCAGCGACTGTTGGGGGCGCGCGATGCGCGCACTGCCGGGCGCGGCGCTTTGCTGGCCGCGATACTCAAGCTGCAGCCGCTGTTCCTCCATGGTCTTCCCGGGTGTGATGGCGACGGCGCTATATACCGATCTGGCGCGCCCCGATACTGTGTTTCCACGACTCGTTGCCGACTACGCCCCGGTCGGGGTGGCTGGGCTGATTCTTGCGGCCTTGCTCGCGGCGATCATGTCGAGCGTTGATTCGACGCTCAATTCGGCGTCGACATTGATCACCGTAGATTTCGTGCAGCCGAGGGGCCGGATCTCCGGCCGCAGCAACTCGCGCGTTTGGGGCGCATCCTGATTTTCATTCTGGTTGCATTGGCAGTGATCTGGGCGCCGATGATTGACCGTTTCCCTGGTCTGTTTGCATACCTGCAGCAGACGTTCGCATACGTGACGCCACCGCTGGTGGCCGTTTTCCTGCTCGGTTTGTACACGCGCATCGGCGCGCGGGCCGCGCTGTACGGCACGTTTTGCGGGCACGGGGTCAGCGTGCTCGCATTTGTGGGCAGCCTGGCCGGATGGCATGACGTGCACTTTTACGATCGTCGCCGGATTGTTGTTTGCCGTGGCGGTGGTGGCTTGCGGCGCGTGGCATGTCATCCTGGGTACGCGTGATGGTCTCGTCGATGCACAGCTCGCAACACGCGTGCGCTCAGCGCCCAAGGCAAGTGCCGATGTTCGATTGGGGGCGATGGTACTGGCTGCCGTGACGGCCGTGATGGTCTGGCTATTCCGCTGAATTTTCGATGTGCGCGGCGGTAGCAGACCGGCATGGGCTTGCGCCCATCATGAAACCTTGCGCATCGTCGCCACCGCTGGTGGTGATGACGCATTGATGGCGCCAAGAAATTCTTCGGCCCAGCGTCGGTTGTCGTAGTGGCAGACGATCTCGAAGAGTTGACGTAGCCGTGCACGCGCCTCGGCCTGTCCGATGTTGAGTGCGTGATAACAGGCTTGCGCGAGATCTTCGATGTCATGCGGGTTGGTCAATACAGCGCCCTTGAGCTCGGCTGCGGCGCCAGCGAATTCCGACAGGACGAGGACACCGCGGCCATTTGTCAGGCCCTGGACGGCGCCGAATTCCTTGGCGACGAGATTGAGTCCATCGCGTAGCGGAGTGATCCACGTCAGATCGGCCATCGCGTAGTAGGCAACCAGTTCTTCGAACGGCAGTGAGCGGAAGAAGAACTGCACCGGCGTCCAGCCGACACGTGACCAGCGACCATTGATACGGCCGACGGCCTGCTCGATCTGTGTTTGCAGTTGGCGGTAGACCGTCATTTCGCGTGCGGCGGGCACGCAAATCGTCAGCAGGGTCACTTTGCCGATGAGTCCGGAATGAGCTTCGAGCATGCGCTCAAAGGCCTGCAGTTTTTCGAGCGTACCCTTGGTGTAATCCAGGCGTTCCACCGACAGCAGCATGCGGGTGCCGGCGAGGCTGCTGCGCAGTTGCTGCATCCGTTGACGGACGTCCTCGCGTTCAAGGGTTGTCTTGACACGCTGCACGTCCAGTCCCACGGGATGGGCGCCCAGACGCACGATGCGGTGCCCGGCTTCGATGCAGGTTGCATAGCGGTCGAGGCCGACAGCGCAGCCATAAGTGAGAAAGCGTGGTGCGGCCGAGCTTTCTTCAAGTACACGCACCGGCATCGCGCCGCGCACCACATCGACGAAATTTTCGACCTGGCGCGGGATGTGAAAGCCGATGTAGTCGCACTGCAGCAGGCTGCCGACGATGGCCCGGCACCAGGGCACGACGTTGAATACATCGGCCGAGGGGAAATAAGTGTGATGGAAGAACGCGATCTTCAGGTCGTTCCGTTGCTCACGCAGGGCGGCCGGAATCATCCACAGGTTGTAGTCGTGCAGCCATACCGTGGCACCGTGCGCAGCGTCGCGCGCGATGCGTTCTGCGAAGGCGCGGTTGACTCGCAGGAAGATCTGCCAGTGATCCTCGCGGAAGTGTGCGCGCTCCCAGAACGTGTGCAACAGTGGCCAGAACGCTTCCTTGGAGAAGCTTTTGTAGAACACATCCACTTCCTGCTTGCTCATCGGTATGCGCGATACCGTGAGATTCGGGTGGCGGTCGCCATCGAACTGCGTGTAATCCTCGAAATCCATGCGGGGGGCGCGGATCGACCAGGCCACCCAGGTGCCGGTGCAGCCACCATCGAAAAAGCTCAGCAGCGTCGGAATGATGCCGTTGGGCGAGGATGGCCGACGCCGTTTGATCTGTCCCTTCTCGATGATTTCCTCGTACGGTAGCCGGTGATAGACGATCAGCAGATCCGATTTTCCGGACTCGTGCGCTGGCGAGTGATGCGGCGGGATGCCGCTCGTGTCGAGCAAGCCGAAGTGCTCGATGGCCTCCAGGATGCCGCCGCATCCCCGACGCGAGGCATGCAGCACGTGCGCGCGGCCCTGAGTGGCCTTGAGCAGCCCTTTTTCGGACTGACCGACGCAAACCCCTTTGAAGCCTTGTTCGAACATCGAAGGATCGTTGAGCGTGTCGCCGGCGACGAGGACCTCGTTTTCGTCGATCCCCAGATGCTCGACCAGTGCGCGCAAGGTCGATCCCTTGTTGACCCCGGAGGGGAGGATGTCGAGATAGCGACCGGCGGAGTAGAGCAAATCGCAGCCAAGCGAACGTACGGTATGCGTCAGCGCTGGAGTGATTGCAGCCGACGTACAGAAGTATGAGCAGCGTCGCTCCTGCGGGACGTCCTGGCGCTCTAGACCGACGAATCCCTCGAGCGCCGAGGCAACGGCTTGCTCACCCGACCATCGTGCGTCGATGGCGGCCTGTAACGGTTGCACCGCTTGCTGGGTGGCTCCCTCGACTATCGTCGCGCCGACGTCGCAGATGACGTAGTCCGGGACCGGCAGCGTGGGGTCCGACAGCAGTGGCAATACCGATTCCAGGCCGCGGCCAGTGACATAGACGAGCCGAATGTCGGGGTGGGTGTTGATCAGCCGGTACAGGCGGAGGCGATCCTCGGGGGGTGCCGGCCAGGAATGTGCCGTCCAAATCAGTCGCGAGCAGCATGGCGCGGTCTCCACGTGAAAATAGGAGCGCCACGAGATGAGCAGACGCGCATTGACTCACATTATATATTAATAAATCAATAAATACATGATTTTAAACAAATTCGTATTCTTATTCGTATATACTTAATTGCCATGCAATGCTTGTTTTTATCGCAGATATTTTTCAAAAATGAGGAGTCAATTAAAATTTTCTGATTCTTGGTCGAAAAACAACAGGGCAGGAGGCGCCGGTCGAAGATGCACCCGCGGGTCGGCAGAGGCCCGCTGCTGTAAGAGGCTGGCCGGCGATCCGATGGGTGTTTGCAGTAGCTTCAGAGCAGGGCAAGGACTTCTTCGGCGGCGCGTTCGCCCGAGCGCACGGCGCCGTCGAAATAGCCGTTCCAGACTTCCGCGGTTTCGGTTCCGGCCCAGTGCAGCCGTCCGATCGGGGCCCGCAGGGCCTCGCCGTAATCGAGCCAGACGCCCGGGGGCATGTAGCCGGCGTAGCAGCCGCGCGTCCATTCCTCGGCAGCCCAGTTCTTTTCGATGTAGTCGAGCGGTTCGGCCGCCTGCTCGCCGAAGTAGCGCACGAAGCTGTCGATCACGCCCTGCCGTCGCTCCTCGCGGCTCTGGCGGAGTGCACGACGGCCATCCTCGCCCTCGATGAAGCCCATCATCACGCCGACGTGCGCATCCGGCGGTGAGTTGTCGAACGTGATTTTCACCGGGCCAGTGTCGCTGGTGACCTGGCCGTTGAGGCCGGAATCGCGCCAGAACGGGGTTGGATAGACGCACTGTACTTTGATCACCGTGCCCATGGGCACGCGCTGGGTGAGTTGATCGCGCAATCCGTCGAGTGCGGGCGAGTAGCGGATGCGGCCGGCCAGGGTCGGCGGGATTGCGATGATCGCGCGCTGTGCGCGGACGCTGAAACGCTCGCCGCGTACTGTCACCGATCGGGCATCGTACGCGATCTGGGTCACCGGCGCGTTGAGCAGTACTCGGTCTCCCAGTTCTTCGGCCATGCGCAATGCGATGCGTTGCGAGCCGCCGACGATGCGTGATTCCTGGGCCCCGCCGGTGGTATTGATCAGGTGGTCGAGGCTGCCGGCCGAATGGATGTAGAACAGCACATGCAGCAGGGATAGATCGCGGGGCTGGGCGCTGAAGACGGCCTCGATCGCGAGTTGCAGCAGATCACGCCCTCCCGGCGTGAACAGATTCGCATCCACCCACGACTGGAAGGTTTGGCTGTCCCAGGCTATGGCATCGGTGGCGGTCCATGGTGCCTCAAGGGGTACGCGCGCAGCCATGTCGTTGAGCTGCTGGATGGCGACGGCGGCTTCTGCGGCGCCAGCCGGATCCGTCGGGGGGATACGGTTGAGTCCGAGGTTCAGCGGATCGGCCGGAAAGAGGTGGCCGTAGGGGACGAGCTGGCCATTGCGATAATCAAGGTAATCGCCGATGTCCCAGGTCTTGAACGTTTCCAGGCCCAATTCCGCGATCAACGCGAGGACGCGGTCCTGCGTCGGTCCGACCCATTGGCCACCGACTTCAACGATCGTCCCTGGCCGGGCCGGAGCGGCCAGCGGGTGATTGAGGGCGCGCCCGCCGACGCGGTCGCGTGCTTCAACGACCAGCGTGCGCACACCCGATGCCGTGAGGCGGCGAGCCGCGGTCAGACCGGCCAGACCGGCGCCGACGATGACGACGTCGGTTGTGTGATCGCCGCTGGCCGTGTCGGCGGCATGGGCTGCCGCGAGCGGACTGCTGTCACCGCAGCCGGTCAAGGCAGCACCGGTGCCGAGAAGGGTGGCGCCGGCAAGCAGGCGGCGGCGGGTGTGATCAATGTCGGTCATTGGTTCTTCCTCGGTTTCATGGAAGGTTTCATGGGCGCGGTGCGTGTTCGGTGTGCTGCCGGAGCGTGCGGGATGTACGGCCGCGATCCGCGCTTCGTGGGCTGCCGCGGATCAGCGGGTGAAATCGGCCCACACCGCGGTCTCCAGATAGTCGTTCTCCAATGCATCGCCGCTGCCGGGTGCGAGTGCGGCCGCGACGGCGCGCAGCTCGGCGCGCGGCGCATCGGGGACGACCCATGGTGCCAGTGCGATGAATTCGCGCTTTTCACCCTGGAATACGCGATAGGCCTCGAGATCAACGCCGGGTTCGAATTCCAGGTTGCCGACGTAATGCCGTAGCGGCGCCTGCGCACCGCGGGCGGTGATGGCCGACTGCCCGTCGAAGACCAGATCCAGCAGATTGCCGACCAGATGCGGGGTGACGTTGTAGCGGAAGCGCACCGTTGGGTCGGCGACGGTGCGCCAGGTCGACAGCATCCATTCCAGCGGTTGCCAGCCTCCCGCCTGGTTCGTGGCCCAGCGTCCGGGATTGGCCTCGGCCTGGATCACCACGTCGACGCCGAGCGCATCCATGCACGGCATGTAGCGGGCGCGCACGTCGGCGCAGGGCTGGAAGTCTGCCGGGCGCTGACCGAAGTCATAGCCCCACTGAAAAGCCGGCAGCGAGGTGGCAAATCCGAGGCGGAAACCTTCGATCTCGATGCCCGCGGCGTTGGCCAGTGCGGCATCGCCCTCGGCGGGACCTTCGTCGAGTGCGAGCACGGTCAGCTCGATGTCGGTCAGCGGCACCTTGTGGTTGCGGAACAGCAGATTGGTTTCGCCCTTGGGCGCCTCGGGATGGATGTCCACCGGCCCCCAGATCGCGGTCTGGTTGGTGACCACCGGTTCGGTGGCGATGTACACCTCGTCGACGGAATCCAGGTCTGGATCTTTGAACAGCGCGATGTCGAGTGGGTCGCGCGAGGCACGGTACCGCGCCATGTTGTTGGAGGCGACGACATAGACGCCATAGTCACGCGCGATGTCGGAGAAGGTCTGCGAATAAGCGCGCGCGAACGTATCGGTGGCGGCGAGCAGCACCTGTTTGCGCGGATCGACCGGCCCGAACATGGCCTGATAAGCGGCGATCTGCGGTGCGTAGGATGTGTTGAGCAAGCCCAGTGCGGCGACGATGCCCAGTGGCGCCGCATCGCCGGCCGGCGCACGCAGCGGGGTTTGCGCCTGTTCGCGCACCAGCGCTCCGCGCGAGCCGGTGGCCAGCGTCATCAGGCCGATGTCTTCGTTGAACACGACCAGCATCGGCAGACCCGGTTGCATCAAGGGCACGGCGTGATCTTCCATCAGGCAGCGCATCTTGGTCCGAAAGCTCGCATAGCTTTCGACGTGGCGGACGTCGTGCTTGAACTGGATACCGACGACGCGCAGTCTGGCGTGGGGTGCTGCAGCACCGCTGGCCGGTTGCCAGCGCGCCGGCCGTAGCGCGGCGCACACCTCCGGGCTGGGCCGGTCGGGCATGCCCGGCAGCGGATTGCCGGGCGACGGCGGACAGGCCGGCAGCGGCGGCACGCCGTCGGGCGTGAGTTTGTCCGGCAAGGGGCGTTGTCGCAGATGCAGGGCGCAGCCCGGGTAATTGGTGATCAGCCCGTCCACGCCCAGTGCAAGCGTCGTCTGCTGATCGCGCGCGGTATCGACGGTATAGGGCACCACGGCCTTGCCTGCTGCGTGCGCGAGTGCGACGAACGCAGCGTCGAAATCGGGTGCGTCGAAATTCGGGGCACTGATGTCGTGACCGCCGGCAGTCGTGTAGGCGAGATTCATCGTTGCCGTCTGGCCGGTACTGCTGGTGGTCAGCAACTGTGTGCGGATTGCGGGATTACGGCGTTTGACCGCATCCAGCGTCGGCGGCCAGAACGATTGCACGACGATGCGTTCGGCAAGAGCGTAGGCTTCCAGCAAGGGCAGCAGCACGTCGGCGCTGCGTGTGCCGACCGGATCGAAGTTGGTTTCGCCCGGAATGTTCTTGATTTCGATCGACAGCCGTGGCGGGCAGGGCAGGGTTGCGTGCCAGTCCAGCACCTCGCGCAAGCTCGGTATCCGCACGCCGGTGCCCCGCAACGGATGCGCCAGCCCGGTGTCGGGCGCGGTCGTCGCCTGTCCGGGCGCAAACCAGTAAGCCGCATCGCAGGCGCGGATCTGTGCCAGCGTCCACGCGCCGACGGTGCCGCTGCAATCGGTGGTGCGGTCGAGGGTGTCGTCGTGGATCACCACGAGTTCGCCGTCGGCGGTGAGCTGGACGTCGAGTTCGATTTCATCGACCCCCAGGCGGACAGCGTTGGCAAAGGCCAGCAGGGTGTTCTCCGGGGCATAGGCCGCACCGCCGCGATGCGCCGAAACGAAGCCACCACTGCTGTGCAGCGTGCAGGCCCCGGCCTGTATCTGCGGCCGCTGCGACGATCCACAACCCAGCAGCGCGGCTGCAAGGACACCAGCGCCGATGCGCCACAAGCCGCGGTCCCGCCCAATGCCCATGCCCCGTCCCCACATCGTTTATCGTACGCGTATAAATTAGGTGGACGCCTTTGACCGGTCAAACCTTGTCGTGGTCTGAAATGTCCCGATCATCCGCTCGAGTTTCCCGTGCATCGCGCATCGGCCGTCCGCGGCGCACGCCGGATCAGTCGGCCGAGGTACGCGCGCGCGTCATCGAAGTGGCGCGCCGCTTGTTTGCCGAAGAGGGCTTCGAGGCCGTGAGCATGCGCCGCATCGCCGCGTCGGCCGGCTGTGCGCCGATGACGCTGTATGGGTATTTCCACAGCAAGAACGAGATCCTGCGCTATATCTGGGCGGTGTTCTTCGACGAGTTGTTCGCGCGTATCGCCAGTGTCGGTACCGAAGGTCCGGCGCATCTGCGCCTGCGCCGTGTCTGCACGATCTATCTCGATTACTGGATCGCGCATCCGGACCGCTACCGCATGGTGTTTCTCAATGAAGATCGGGTGGGACCTGGCGAGCGCTACTACGTCGAATCGTCGGCAATCGTCGAGCGCTACGGGTGTTTTTCCGATCTCGTCGCCGCGGCCCAGGCCGAGGGTATGGCCTGGCCCGGCGATCCGCGACGACTCGCCGAGACGCTGGTCTGCGGCTTGCAGGGCATCGCCCACTGCCTGATCACCGTCCCCGAGTATCCGTGGTCTGCATCGGCGGAACAGCTGCTCGAGCGCATGCTCGCTGTCGTGCTGCGGCTCGCGGCATAGCCTGCGTCGTTTGCCCGATGCTGTTCAAATCCGTCCCATATCCGTAATCTTCATTTACGCTCGTCCACCTGAACCGGAATCACGCACTTGGAAACGACCGTCAAAGCCACCAACGTCGTCTGGCATCCGCACCACGTTTCGCGCGAGGAGCGCGCCGCGCAAAAGAAACAAAAGCCCTGTGTGATCTGGTTTACCGGGCTTTCTGGCGCCGGCAAATCGACCATCGCCAACGCGCTCGAAGGCGAGCTCTACCGACGCGGCTATCACAGCTACCTGCTCGACGGCGACAACATCCGCCACGGCCTCAACAAGGACCTGGGTTTTTCCGATGCCGACCGGGTCGAAAATATCCGGCGCATCGGTGAGGTCGCCAAGCTGTTCGCCGATGCCGGCCTGATCGTACTCACCGCGTTCATTTCGCCGTTTCGCGCGGATCGCGAGATGATCCGCAAAATCATGCCGCCCGGAGAATTCTTCGAGGTCTATGTGCACGCGCCGCTGGATCTGTGCGAAAGCCGCGATCCCAAAGGGCTGTACAAGAAGGCGCGCGCCGGCCAGATCAAGAATTTCACCGGCATCGACTCGCCCTACGAAGCGCCGGAGAATCCGGAGTTGACGATCAACACTGGCGAGCTGACGGTCGAACAGTCGGTGCAAAAGCTGCTGGCCTTCCTCAAGGAGCGTGGCCGACTGTGATCCGTTCGGTCTGAATGCAAAAAGGCCGCGCTGGGCGCGCGGCCTTTTCCGTTTACGGCCAAAGATGGGGCTTACAACAGCCGGGCGATGTCGGCCTCGATCTTTTCCGGTGTGTCCATCGAGCCGTAGCGCTTGACCACCTTGCCGTCGCGGCCGACCAGGAACTTGGTGAAATTCCACTTGATGGCCTCGCTGCCGAGCACGCCGGGAGCCTCGGCCTTGAGGTGCTTGTAGAGCGGATGGGCGTTGGCGCCGTTGACTTCGATCTTGGCGTAGAGCGGGAAGGTGACGTCGTAGTTGAGCGAACAGAAGTTCTTGATCTCGTTTTCGTCGCCCGGCTCCTGGTGACCGAACTGATCGCAGGGAAAGCCGAGAATCACCAACCCCTTGTCCTTGTATTTGCGCCACAGGGCTTCCAGGCCCTTGTACTGCGGCGTGAAGCCGCATTTGCTGGCGACGTTGACGATCAGCAGGACCTTGCCTTTGTAGGCATCGAGTTTCTGCATCTGTCCGTCGATGGTTTTGGCTTCGAAGTCATAGACCGTCGTCATCTGCGCTCTCCGTGGTGACCGATCGTGGGGCGGTTCAGAAATGCCCGGCGTCGAGTGCCATCAGCGGGGCGGCATCCTGCCGGACATTGTCCAGCAAGGCCGGCACCTGCGACAGCATCCGCGTCGCGAAGTAGTGTGCGGTGGCGCGCTTGGCATGGGCCAGCGCGGTATCGTTTCTGGCATCTGCCGCGCGCACCATGCGCAGCCAGTTCCAGCCCAGATAGGTGAGCGCAAAAGCGCGTAGATAGTCGCAGCTGCCGAAGGCGGCGTCGTCGGGATTGGACTTGTAGTTATCCTGCACCCAGCGCGTCGTTCGCTCCAGCGCATCGAGTGCGCGCGCGAGCGGGGCGGTCAGGGTTTCCGGCCCCCGACCGAGATCGGTTCGGACCGCATCGAAGAAGCGATTCGGCAGACGGCCGTTGTGCAGCATCAGTTTGCGCCGCACCAGATCCATCGCCTGGATACCGTTGGTGCCCTCGTACAGGCACAGGATTTTCGAGTCGCGCACGATTTGCTCGATGCCATGCTCCTTGATGTAGCCATGGCCGCCATAGACCTGGATGGCGAGCGAACCGAGCTCGAAGGCCGAGTCGGTGCAGAAGGCCTTGACCAGCGGTGTGTTCAGATCGACCCAGTCCTGCGCAGCTTCACGCACGCGCGCATCCGGATGATGGCGAGCCAGATCGACGTACATCGCGGTTTCGTAGGCGAGCACGCGCGCACCCTCGGTCGTCGCCTTCATCTGCAGCAGCATGCGGCGCACGTCCGGGTGTTCGATGATCTCGGACTTGCCGTTGAAGGCCTTGCCCTGCTTGCGCTCGCGCGCGTAACGGATCGCGTTCTGCGTCGCCAGCTCGCACTGACCCAGGCCCTGGAAGCCGACCATGATGCGCGCCAGGTTCATCATCACGAACATGTTCTGGATGCCCTGGTTGGGCGCGCCGACGATCCAGCCGCGGGCGTTGTCGAAGTTCAGCACGCAGGTGACCGAGCCGTTGATACCCATTTTGTGCTCGATCGACTGCACGCGCACACCGTTGCGCGCTCCGAGCGTGCCATCGGGGTTGACCAGATATTTGGGCACGACGAAGGTGGACAGACCCTTGACCCCGGGCGGTGAGTCCGGTAAACGGGCGAGCACGAAGTGCACGATGTTGTCGGCCATGCGGTGTTCGCCGGAGGTGATGAAGATCTTGCCGCCATCGATGCGGTAGCTGCCGTCGCCGTTGGGTGTTGCCCGCGTGCGCGCCGCACCGACGTCGGAGCCGGCCTGCGGTTCGGTGATGCACATCGTGCCGGACCACTCGCCGGTCGCAAGCCGCGGCAGATAGATCCGCTTGATCTCGTCCGAGGCCGAGGCTTCGAGCGCCTCGAAGCAGCCCTGGGTCAGGCCCGGATAAAGGGCAAACGCGACGTTGGCCGAGCACAGCAGCTCTTCGATCACCTTGCCCAGCGTGTAAGGCAGCCCGGCGCCGCCGTATTCGGTTTTTTGCGAGATGCCGATCCAGCCGGCCTCGCGGTAGATCCGGTAGAACTCGGTGAATCCATCGGGCACGGTGACTTCACCGTCTTGCAGCTTGCAACCCTGCTGGTCCGAAACGCTGTTGAGGGGTGCGAGCTTGTCTTCGATCAGTTTCGCCGCTTCTTCGATCAGGCCGGTGAGGGTCTCCGGTGTCGCCTCGCCGAATCCGGGAATTTGCGTCAGCCGGGCTATGTCGAGCACGTCATTGAGGACGAAGCCGATTTCGCGCAAGGGTGCCTGGTAGCTGGCCATCGTTGCCTATGTCACGGAAAAGGGGGCGTAAGGCTAGCACAGGGAGGATGCGCACACGCCAGATGGCAAGAGAAATGTCGGACGCGTTGCGCAAATCCGCCAGGTGTGGGGATACCCGTGTCGATGGGACTCTACGGCTTTTGTATCGCGGCGAGGGTTTCGTCGACGGCGCGGCGCACATTGTCCAGCTCACGCCGGTTGGGTGCCCCGACCGGCAGGCTGGAGGTGCGCCGCAACCATTCCTCCAGCGCCGATGCCGTCTGACGCAGACTGGCGAGGTGGTAGAACGCGGCAGTACCGCGCAGCGTGTGCGCGGCCTCGCGCGCAGCGGCAAGGTCGCGGTGGTCAAAAGCGCGTTCCAGTTCGCGGAGCTGTTGCGGCAGTTCCTCGCGCAGCAGCGCGAGCAGCTCGGGATCGGCAGCCAGGCGCGCGGTGGCGGGCTGCACACTGCCCCGCGGCGGATCGAGATGGCGCCGCAGGGTTTGCTCGTCGAAGGGTTTGATGAGGATGGCATCGGCGCCGGCACGCAGGAATTCGGCACGTTCCTCCGGTTCCAGGTGGGCGCTGATGGCGAGGATGCGGCAGCGGTTGTCGCCAGTCTCCTCGGCGCGGATCTGGCGCGCGCAGCCGGGTCCGTCCACTCCCGGCATGTGGGCATCGAGCAGCACGATCTGCGGACGCGCACGTCGCCACAGCTCCAGGGCGGTGCGGCCGTCCCCGGCTTCCAGGGTCTCGATGCCGAGACGGCGGCACAGCGCACTGATGTAGCGGCGGTTGGTGACGTTGTTGTCGGCGACGAGGGCACAGCGGGCAGGTGTCTCCGGTGCGGGGACTGCATCGGGAGCCGTGGTCAGGCGCAGGATTTCGTCGTGCAGCCGCTGACGTCCGATGGATTTGGGGTGGCAGGCGGCGGCGCCGGCATCGCGCAGGCTTTCATGCACGCTCAGCGCGGCCGAGGCGACCAGCGCGAGCAGCGGCGGCTGGTGTTCGGCACAGGCGGCCAGCGTGGCGCGAAACGGCGGCAGTCCGCGGTCTCCGGGCTTGAGTCCGAGGATCACGAGATCGGGTTTGGCCGACGGTGCGGCCGTGCGCAGCGCCTCGGCGAGCGCTTCGGCATCGGTGAAGCTTCTGACCTGCATGCCCCAGAACTGCAGCCAGTGGACGAGGGCGAGCCTTGCCGTGGCATGCGCCTCGAACAGCCACACGCTGCGGTCGGCCAGACGCCGATCGTACGACGGCGAAGATTCGGCCTCGGCGATGAGCTTGCACGGCAGCAGTACGCTGAACGTCGAGCCCTTGCCCGGCGTGCTTTGCAGGCTGATTTCACCGCCCATTAACTCGGTGAGCTTGCGTGTGATCGACAGCCCCAGTCCGCTGCCGCCCTGGGCGGATCGCCCAACCTGACGGAAAGGCTGGAACAGCCGCGCCTGCTGTTCTTCGGAGATCCCGATACCGGTATCGGTGACCGAGAAGCGCAACCAGGTGCGGCCGGCGTCTTCGCGCTCGCGCATCACGCGCACGACGACCTCGCCGGTTTCGGTGAACTTGATCGCGTTCGACAGCAGGTTGGTCAGGATCTGGCGCAGGCGCTGCGCGTCCCCGCGCACTTGGCGCGGCACGTCGTGGTAGACGATGCGCACCAGCTCCAGGTCCTTGTCGTAGGCCAGCGGTGCGAGCAGTGTGCAGGTGTCTTCGACCAGATCGATGACGTCGAGCGTTTCCTCGTTCAGGCGCAGCCGTCCGGCCTCGATCCGGCTCCAGTCGAGCAGGTCGTTGATCATCGTCAGCAGCGAGCGTGCCGATTTTTCGAGCATGTCGAGCTGCTGTGACTGCTCGGCATCAAGTCCCGAGCGGCGCAGCAGGTCGGCATACCCGAGGATGCCGGTCAGCGGTGTGCGCAATTCGTGCGAGAGGCTCGACAACAGCTCACTCTGTGCGCGTGCCTCGTCCTGTGCCTGGTTGGCGGCTGTGCGCAAGTGTTGATTGGCCTGCGCCAGGGCGTCGCGCTCCTCGCGCAGCCGCCGGGTGTGTTCCTCCACGCGCTGTTCGAGTCCGGCGGAGAGCGTGGCGAGCTGGGCGCCCAGCCGGTTGGCGGCGCGGGCGAGCTCGCCAAACGCGCCGGGCAGATCTTCCGGCAGCCGGGTCTCGCTGCGACCGTGACCGAGCGCGCGCAGGCCGACGATCAGCGCATCGAAGAGCTGCCACTGCCGACGCAGCGTCCACAGCGCCGTTGCCAGCGCACCCAGGCCGAGCGCGCCGGCGACGATGCGCACGGGCGTGTCGATTGGCGCATCCGCAAACGCGGCGAGCAGGCCCAGCACCGCGGCAAGCAGGCCCAGCAGCAGCAGGACCGCGCCGCCCGGTGGCCAGCGTCGCGGAGTCGGGTCTGTGTGCACTCGTTTCACCGTTTCAGGCTCCGTGCCCGGTAAAATTCGCCAATGACTTACCCCACGCTCGCCGATTGCATCGGCAACACCCCTTTAGTCCAGTTGCGCCGGCTGCCGGGCATCGGCAGCAACACGCTACTGGCAAAGCTCGAAGGCAACAACCCGGCCGGTTCGGTCAAGGACCGGCCGGCGTATTCGATGATCCGTCGCGCCGAGGAGCGCGGCGAGATCAGGCCGGGCGACGTGCTGATCGAGGCGACCAGCGGTAACACCGGCATCGCGCTGGCAATGGCGGCGGCGGTGAAAGGCTACAAGATGGTGCTGATCATGCCCGAACACCTGTCGGTGGAGCGGCGTGCGGTCATGAAGGCGTTCGGTGCCGAGCTGATCCTGGTCAGCCAGCAGGCGGGCATGGAAGGCGCGCGCGATCTGGCGTTGCGCATGCAGGCCGAGGGCCGCGGCAAGGTGCTGGATCAGTTCGCCAATCCGGACAACCCCCGCGCCCATTACGAGGGCACCGCGCCGGAGATCTGGCGTGCGACGCAGGGGCGCATCACGCATTTCGTCTCCTCCATGGGCACCACCGGCACCATCATGGGGTGCTCGCGCTACTTCAAGGAACAGAATCCGCAGGTCCAGATTGTCGGTGTCCAGCCCGACGGCGAGTCGTCCATTCCCGGCATCCGCAAGTGGCCAGAGGCCTATCTGCCGAAGATTTTCGAGCCCGAGCGTGTCGACCGCATCATCGAGGTTAGCGCCGCCGACGCCGAGGAAACGATGCGCCTGGTGGGGCGTGTCGAGGGCTTGTTCTGCGGCCCGAGCTCCGGTGGCGCGCTGTGGGCGGCGTTACAGCTGTGCCGGCAGGTGGAGAACGCCACCATCGTCACCATCATCTGCGACCGCGGAGATCGTTATATCTCCACCGGCGTCTTTCCCGCCTGAGCACGGCAATGCGCGAAACCGTCCTCGTCTTTGACATCGAAACCGTGCCCGACCTCGACGGTGGCCGGCGCGTGCTCGGGCTGGACGGCATGAACGACGCCGAAGTCTGGGCCGCGATGAAGACGCTGCGCCAGGCCGAGCGGGGTAGCGACTTCATGCCGCCGCACCTGCAGCGTGTGGTGGCGATTGCCGTTGCGCTGCGCCATGGCGACGACGGTTTCAGGGTCTGGTCGATCGGTGACGAGCAGGCGTCGGAAGGCGAGCTGGTGCAGCGCTTCTTCGACGGCATCGAAAAATACCGTCCGCTGCTGGTGTCCTGGAACGGCGGCGGCTTTGACCTGCCGGTATTGCACTACCGCGGTCTGCTGCACGGGTGTGTTGCGCCACGTTACTGGGACACTGGTCATTTCGACCGTGATGCGAAGTGGGACAACTATCTGGGGCGTTACCAATTCCGCCATACCGACCTGATGGACGTGCTCGCCCTCTACTCGGGCCGCAACAATGCTCCTTTGCACGAGATTGCCCTCCTGCTCGGCTTGCCGGGCAAGCTCGGCATGGATGGCTCCAAGGTGTTCGAGGCCTACCGCGCAGGCCGTCTGCGCGACATCCGTGCCTATTGCGAAACCGACGTGCTCAACACCTATCTGGTGTACCTGCGCTTTGAGCGGATGCGGGGGCGGCTTAATCGCGAGGCGCTTGCCGAGGAAGAAGGGCGCGTGCGCCGCTTCCTCGAGGCCAGCGAGGCCGCGCACTGGGCGGAGTTCTTGCACGGCTGGGTGTGCTGATGGGCAGACGCAAGTCTGTGCCGGATGGCGAGTTCGTGGCCGAGATCCTCGATCTCGATCACGAGGGTCGCGGCATCGCCCGCATCCAAGGCAAGGCGACGTTCATTGCCGATGCGCTTCCCGGCGAGCGTGTGCGCTTCAAATACCGGCGCATCGGCAAGGATGCGGACGAAGGCCAGTGTGTCGGACTCGAGCAGGCGAGTCCCTACCGTGTTACGCCGGTGTGTGCGCATTTCGGGCGCTGCGGCGGCTGCTCGATGCAGCATCTGGCACCGGAGCAGCAGATCCTGTTCAAGCAAAAGCAGTTGCTCGATCAGCTCGCGCGGATCGGCAAGGTGGTGCCGTCGGAAATCGCAGCGCCCCTGACCGGTCCGATCTGGGGCTACCGCCGGCGCGCGCGCCTGGGCGTCAAGTTCGTGCCCAAAAAAGGCGGCGTGCTGGTCGGTTTTCGCGAGCGCGAATCCCATTTTCTCGCTGCGCTGGAGACCTGCCCGGTGCTCGATCCGCGCATCGGAAGCAAGCTGCGCCAGCTGGGCGAGTTGATCGGCCAGATGTCGATCCGCGACCGGATACCCCAGGTGGAAGTCGCCTGCGCCGAGACGGTGGCGCTCGTGTTTCGCGTGCTTGCGCCGCCGAGCGCATCCGACCGCGCGCGACTCACCGAGTTCGGTGTGCGGGAGGGGTTCGACATCTATCTGCAGCCCGCCGGTATCGACAGCATCGAGCCGCTGGTGTCGCCAACTCCGGCGCTCGAGTACAGCCCGGATGGGTCTGATCTACGTCTGCGCTTCGCGCCTTGCGATTTCATCCAGGTCAATGGAGTGATCAGCCAGCGCATGGTCGTCCAGGCCCTGGACTGGCTGGGCATCGCGTCCCAGGACCGGGTACTCGAACTGTTTTGTGGTCTTGGCAATTTTTCGCTGCCGCTGGCACGGCGGGGGGCGCGGCTCACCGCGGTCGAGGGTGATGACGCCCTGGTGTGCCGGGCGCGCGAGAACGCACGGCGCAATGGTCTGGATATCCGTTTTGAAAAAGCGGACTTGTTCAATACCAGCGCCGATGCGGTCTGGCTGCAGCCGGCATTCGACAAGGTTTTGCTCGACCCGCCACGCGCCGGTGCGCGCGAGATCCTGCCGCTGGTGGCTGCGCGAGGACCGGCGCGCATCGTTTATGTGTCCTGCCATCCCGGCACACTGGCGCGCGACGCCGGCATTCTCGTGCACGAGTATGGGTATCGGCTCGTGCGCGTCGGGGTGATGGATATGTTCCCGCATACCGGCCATGTCGAGAGTATGGCCTTGTTCGAGCGGGCGGCCTGATGGTTTGCCCGGGCGGTGGTGATCGAGGCTGAAGAGCGATGGCACTGGAGATCGAACGCAAGTTTCTCGTCGTCGGGCAGGGCTGGCGCGCGCAGGTGCGCCGCTCGGTCGAGATCCGCCAGGGTTATCTGGGCGGCGAGGGAGGACGCGCCTCGGTGCGCGTGCGGCTGCAGGGGAATGCGGCATCGCTGAACATCAAAGCCGCGGTCGTTGGCCGCGCGCGTACCGAATACGAATACGACATTCCCTACGCAGACGGCCGGGAGATGCTCGATACGCTGTGCGTGGGCCGGATCGACAAGATCCGCCACTACGTGGAATGCGATGGTCTGACCTGGGAGATCGACGAGTTCGGCGGTGACAATGCCGGCCTCGTCGTCGCCGAGGTCGAGCTCGCGTCTTTGGATCAGGTCTTCGTGCGGCCGCCGTGGCTGGGGCGTGAGGTCACCGAGGATCAGCGCTACTACAACCAGTATCTCGCGCTGCATCCGTACCGGAGCTGGCCGGATGCGGATTGACATCGATCTCGGCAGCCAGCGGCTGCGTCTGATCGACGGCGCGCGTGTGCTGCGCGAATACCCGGTCTCGACCGCCGCGAACGGCCCCGGAGAGATCGCAGGGTCTGGCTGCACTCCGCGCGGCCGTCACTACATCCGTGCGAAAATCGGCGCCGGTTTGCCGCCGGGGGCGGTGTTACGTGCACGCCGCTGGACCGGGGAAATCTGGACGCCGGCGCTGCACGCGCGCTATCCGGGCCGTGATTGGATCCTGTCGCGCATCCTCTGGCTGTGCGGCTGTGAACCCGGACGCAACCGGCTGGGCTGTGTCGATAGCTTCCGTCGCTATATTTATCTGCACGGCACGCCGTATGCCGAGACGCTCGGTACGCCGCAGTCCAAGGGCTGCGTGCGGCTGCGCAACGAAGACATCATCGAGTTGTTCGAACTCGTCCCCCCGAGAACCGAAGTTGATCTCCACGAATAAGAAATCCGCGCAACCGCTGGGTCCTTTGATGGTCGATGTCGGCGGGCTCGAGCTCACCGACGAAGACCGCGAGATCCTGCGTCATCCTCTGGTCGGCGGCGTGATTTTGTTCACCCGCAATTACCGCGACCACGAACAGCTCAAGGCGCTGTGCGATGCGATCCTGTCGCTGCGCAGGCCACGGCTGCTGCTCGCGGTCGATCACGAGGGTGGGCGCGTGCAACGCTTCCGTGTCGGATTCACCCGCATCCCGGCGATGCGCACCTTCGGCAGCCACTACGCGGAAGATCCGGCGGCGGCGCTGCGCAGCGTGCGTGACTGCGGATTCACCATCGGCCGCGAGCTGTCGGCCTTCGGCATCGATCTGTGCTTTGCGCCGGTGCTCGATCTCGACCATGGCGTCAGCGCAGTCATCGGCGACCGTGCGTTCGCCGACCATCCCGATCTCGTCATCGCACTCGCGCGGGAGTTCCGTGCCGGGCTCAATGCGGCGGGTCTCGTGGCGACCGGCAAACATTTTCCCGGGCACGGTGCAGTGCGCGCGGATTCGCATGTCGAGCTGCCGGTGGACCGGCGTGCCGAGGCGGAGCTGCGCGCGGCCGATCTGCGGCCGTTCCAGGCGCTGATCGCCGACGGCCTCGAGTCCATCATGATGGCGCACGTGCGCTACCATGCCGTGGACGAGATGCCGGCTTCGCTCTCGCGCAGGTGGATTCGCGGCATCCTGCGCAAGGAGCTGGGGTTTGCGGGCGCCGTGTTCTGCGACGATTTGTCGATGGGCGGCGCCGCGGTTGCCGGCACGATGGAGGCGCGCGCACGCCTGGCGCTCGCCGCCGGATGCGACATGTTGCCGGTCTGTAACGACCGGGCCGCGGTCATCGGCTTGCTCGATGCGCTCAAGACGCTCAAGCCGTCCAGGGCGGCATCGCAGCGCCTGCAGCGCCTGTACCGGCGGGTTCCGTGACGGAGGATCTGCGATGGGTGTGACGCCGGAAGAAGCGCAGCGTGTGCTCGCAAACGCGGACTGCCTGCACGACGAGCGTGCGGTGGCGCAGGCCTACGATCGGCTCGCACAGTCGATCACCGCGGCGTACGCCGGGCGCAATCCGCTGCTGCTGTGCGTGATGATTGGCGGGTTGCATGCCACTGCACAGATCACCACGCGTCTGCAGTTTCCGTTCGAACTCGACTACCTGCATGCGACGCGCTATCGCGGCGCCACCCAGGGCGCCGGCCTGGTCTGGAAACGCCAGCCGGATGTCGCGCGCATCGAGAGCCGTGACGTGCTGGTGATCGACGACATTCTCGACGAGGGTCACACCCTGGTGGCGATCCGCAGTGCGCTGCAGGGGTTTTCGCCGGCATCGCTCGCTGTCGCGGTGTTGGCCGAAAAACGGCATGGTCGTCGCGCCCCCGGCGCGCATGCCGAATTCATCGGTCTTGCCGTTGAAGATCGTTATGTCTTTGGCTGCGGCATGGATTACAAGGAATACTGGCGGCAACTGCCGGCCATCTATGCGGTGAAAACAGCGTGACGACATCCGATCCACACACCCCGTCATCCCTTGTTGCCGTCATCGGCGGCACCGGCATGAACCAGTGGCCGGGGCTCAGTATTGAACGGTGGCTCGTCCTCGATACGCCATATGGTGCGCCCAGTGCGCCATTGGTGCTGGGGCGCGTTGGCAGCATTCCGGTGCTGTTTCTCGCGCGCCACGGCGAGGGCCACAAGCTGCCGCCGCATGCGATCAATTACCGCGCCAATCTGTGGGCTTTGCACCATGCCGGTGTTCGCACGATCGTTGCGATCGCCGCGGTGGGTGCGATCGCGGAATGGTTTGCGCCCGGCGCGATCGCGATCCCGGAAGACCTCATCGACTACACCTGGGGTCGGGCGCACACCTATTCCGATGGCCGCGACGGTTCTGCATTGCGTCACGTCGAGTTCACGCAGCCCTATGCCATGCGGGTGCGCGCGGCCTTGCAGGCCGCCGCCGACAGCGCTGGTGTTGCGGTTGCCGGCGCAGGCGTGATGGCGGTGACCCAGGGGCCGCGGCTGGAATCCGCGGCCGAGATCCGCCGGCTGGCCCGCGACGGCGCCGACATGGTCGGTATGACCGGCATGCCCGAGGCGGCACTCGCCGCCGAGCTTGGAATCGACTACGCCTGTCTCGCCGTATCGGTGAACTGGGCGGCCGGTGTCAAAGGTCTGGGCAGCATCCATGCCGAGATCGAACAGTCGATCGAAACCGGAATGCGCAAGGTGCGGGCCGTTCTGTCCGAGGTGCTGCCCATGCTGTCCACCGCCACGGGCTGAGCCGTCTAATCGTGCATGCATCGCCCGGCGGCGATGGTATGCCCGTCGGGGCAAGCCAAGGCTGGTACGTGGCCAGCGCTTGCCCAACGCCGCACTACGCGTCACCATTTCCGCAGGGCAGACCCGCGAGGCGATCGTCAAGTGCGATGCATCGTCGGTCCGAGCCCCGCATCGAGGAGGAGACCATGCGTGTATTCAGGGCCGCACTGGCGGCGGGTTGTGTGATTCTGGCGTCGGCTTCGGTGGTCTCGGCCAAGGTCAGTCCTGAAGAGGCCGCCCGCCTGGGTCGCGATCTGACGCCGGTCGGCGCCGAGCGTGCCGGCAATGCCGACGGGACGATCCCTCCCTGGGAGGGTGGGTTGACCCAGTCACCGCCGTGTTACCGCGGCGAGGGTTCGCGTTACTGCGACCCGTTTCCGGACGACCGGCCGCTATACACGATCACCAAGGACAACGTTGCGAAGTACCGCGACAAGCTGTCTGCCGGACAACTGGCGATGCTTGAAAGATACCCCTCGACCTATCGGCTCGAGGTGTATCAGACCCGGCGCACCGCGGCCTTTCCGGATTTCGTCTATGAAGCCACGCGCCGCAATGCGCTGAACGCGACCCTCGAATTCGAGGGCGAGTCGCTCAAGGGGGCGATTCTCGGGTTTCCGTTCCCGATTCCCAAGTCCGCGCAAGAGGTGATCTGGAACCACAAGCTGCGCTATCGCGGCGTTGGCGGTGCGCGCTGGAACAACCAGGCGGCGGTGACGCCGTCGGGGGCTTATACGCTGGTCGAGATCACCGAGGACGTGAAGTTCCCGTACGCCTCGCGCACCGCAACGCCGGAGTCGATCGGCAACATCATCATTTACTTCCTGCAGATCGTGCGCAATCCGCCGCGTCTCGCCGGCCAGATCACGCTGGTGCACGAGACCATGGACCAGGTGCGCGAGCCACGCCGCGCCTGGCAGTACAGCCCGGGCCAGCGCCGCATCCGCCGCGCGCCGAACGTCGCTTACGACAATCCGAGCACGGCGTCCGACGGCTTGCGCACGAACGACCAGCTCGACGGTTACAACGGTGCGACCGATCGCTACACCTGGAAGCTGCTCGGCAAGAAGGAAATGATCATTCCGTACAACTCATACAAGCTGCACAGCGATCAATACAAGTACAAGGACATCATCCTCAAGGGCCACATCAACCAGGCCCTGCCGCGCTACGAACTGCATCGCGTCTGGGTCGTCGAGGGAACGCTGCGGCCAGGCACGAGCCACATGTTCAAGCGCCGCGTGTTTTACGTTGACGAAGACAGCTGGGGCATCGTGCTCGTCGATCTGTATGACAACCGTGACCAGTTGTGGCGCTGGCAGGAGATGCATACGTTCCAGGCCTATGACAAACCATTCGTCGCGCCGCCGGCGATGGAGACGGCCTACGACCTGCAGTCGGGACGCTACATCGCCTACTCGATGAACAACGAGTCGCCCGAGACGATCGAGCGCGATTTCGACGAGAGCTATTTCGATCCGAGCAACGTCATGAAACGGACGTTCAAGTAAGCCCGTCGACTCCGCCGTCCACAGGAGTACACAGCGCCGACCCGAGGCTTTCCCTGTGCTCCTGGTGCCGGCGGGTTCGATGGGGTTTAGTTCTCGGCGTAGTCGAGATCGATACCGTAGGTTTCACGCAGACCGATCAGCGCGACCGATGCGAGCGCAAAGACCACCGCGCCGATCGCCAGCGTCGCCGGCACGATCCCCAGCGTCGGCATCAGGGCGCCAAGTGCCAGGGTGACCGGCACCGTCGCGGCCCGCACGAAGTTGGGCACGGATGTCGCCACGGTTGCGCGTACATTGGTGCCGAATTGCTCGGCACCGCAGGCGAGGAAGACCGTCCAGTAGCCCTGCGCCAATCCCATCAGGCCCATGATCACGCAATAACTGTGCACGCTGTGGCCGTCACCGAGTAGCAGCATCAGCGTCAAGACGGCCATCGCGGCCAGGCTCGCGGCTATGACGCGGCGGCGGCTGTGCAGCCATTCGCTGATGATTCCGGACATGGCGCTGCCGAGCGCAAGGCCCACGGATTGCCAGCGCAGAACTTCGGAGACGGTCAGCGGGGCCGGCAGTTGCAGGGCACGGCCGTATTCCGGTGCGAAGTTCACGAACAACGCCGAGGCGTACCAGATCGGCACGCCGACCGCGATCACCGCCAGATAACGCAGCAGCAGCCGCGGCCGGGTCAGCAGCAGCTGCGCCTGTCCGCCGCCGCGGGCCTGTTGTTCCTCGAACATGCTCGATTCTTCGAGCACCCGCCACCGCAGGGCCAGCACCAGCAGGCCCAGGCCGCCGCCGAGCGCATAGGCCCAGCGCCACGGCAGTTGATCACCGCTGAACGAGGCCGTCAGTGCGCCGAGCAGCCCCAAAAATGCGATGACGGTGGTGCCGTAGCCACGCCGGTGCTTAGGCAGCAGCTCGGCGACCAGGGTCACGCCGGCGCCGAGTTCGCCGGCAAGTCCGATGCCGGCGAGCAGGCGTAGCCAGGCATACTGCTCGACGCTGGTGACAAAGGCATTGGCGAGGTTGGCAAGCGAATACAGCGTAATCGTGGCGAGTAGGGCGAAGCGTCGGCCGAGGCGGTCGGCGATCACGCCCCAGAGTACTCCGCCGACGAGCATGCCGAGCATCTGCAGGTTCAACAGGATGATGCCCCAGCGCGTGCTGTCATCGCCGGTGAGTCCGAGATCGGCGAGCGAGGCGACGCGCACGACACCAAAAATGACGATGTCGTAGAGATCGACGAAATAGCCGAGGGCCGATGCGATGACGGCGAGAATCTGGGTGCGGGTTGCGTGTGGAGTCATGGCGTCAGGCCGACATGTACAGGCCGCCGTTCACCGCAATATTGGCGCCGGTGATGTAGCCGGATTCCGGTGCGCACAGGAATGCGACGACGCGGGCGATCTCGGCGGGCTCGGCCATGCGTCCGACCGGTATCTGTGCGACGATCCCCTGCAAGACTTCGGGTTTGATCGCTGCGGTCATCGGTGTGCGCACATAGCCGGGCGACACGGTGTTGACGGTCACGCCAAAGCGCGCGCCTTCCTGGGCCAAGGCCATCGTGAAGCCATGCATGCCGGCCTTGGCCGCGGCGTAATTGGTCTGGCCGAACTGACCCCTCTGACCATTGACCGAGGCGATGTTGACGATGCGGCCGAAGCCGCGCGCGCACATGTCCGCGAAGACGGCCTTGGTGCAGTGGAAAACGCTGTCGAGGTTGCTCGCCAGCACGGCGCGCCACTGATCCAGCGTCATCTTCACGAAACGCGCGTCGCGCGTGATGCCGGCCGCATTGACGAGCACGTCGGCTTTGCCCAGCCGGTCCAGTGCGGCACGCATCGCACCGGCGGCCGCCTCGGCATCGCCGAGGTCGGCGAGCTCGACGCCGACGTCGCAGCCGGCCTCGGATAAGGCGCGCTGCCACTGCGGGATACGCTCCGCCTCGGATGGATGGCCGAGCGCGACGACGCGCAGGCCGGCAGCGGCGAGTTGCCTGCAGATCTCGGTGCCGATGGCACCGGTGCCGCCGGTGACGATGGCGGTCATCGAAGCGGGCGAGGGCAATGATGTCATCGGCCTTTCCTGCGCTGGGCGGTGTAATGCACGGGGGTGTCCGGTTCGAGCTGGCGTTGCAGAGTGCGGCGTGCCTCGATCAGCTCGAGGCTGATGTCGTAGTCGAGCACGAGGGGTGCGCTGGTGCTTCCGTCCGGCGCGATCGCCAGTGCCTGCAGCCGGACCGGGCCGGCGATGTAGATCGGCTCGGTGTAGAGCGGCGAGCCAGATTCCGGCGGCCCGGCGATGCTATAGACGATGAAAGCCTGCGGATCGTCGGTTTCGAGGCGAATGCGCTGCGGCTGTTCGTAGCTTCCCGGTGGCGGGCTTGCGCGCAGATTCGGTGCGCTGCGACGGATCTCGCCGGGATCGCTGCGCATGTAGCGCGCCATCGGGCTCGACAGCCCGCTACGCGGGTTGTGCGCATAGCAGGTGTAGAGCCGGTTCGCGGCGAGCGGTTGTTCGCGGACCGGTGGCATGGCGGCATTGGGATAGCGGCGGTCATCGGTGCAATGGAGCTGGGCATCTTCTTGACTTGCACGCAGCACATTGCCCTCGCGGACGATCGTCGGCGGTTCGGCCTGCGGCAGAGGTTCCGCCGCAGCGCGCAGGAAGTCCACGATCGCGCGCATCGTTTCCGGCACGCGGGGCAGTTCGAGATGGTCGTAGTACGTGCCGTGCTCGCGGTTGTAGGCGATGTTGTAGGCGCCATCGAGGGCCGGGCTGTCCTCGCTGGGCTTGGGAAACAGGACATCGGCCCAGCCGGTTCCGTCGTAGAGCATCATGTAGCGGGTATGGCCCGGCGTTTCGCCGTGGCGATTGAGTTGTGCAAGCCAGGGACTGCCGGGCGCCAGCTCGAAGGACACGACGCGGTTCTGCCCACGGGCATCGGGCCACGCCGTCCAGACGCCGTGGTTGGCGCCGCAGGCACCGACGAAGTTGCGCACGCGGTGCCAGCCGTTGGTCTGCAGCATCCATTGACGCACCAACGTCACCCCGAGCGAGTGCGCGACGATGTCCACTTGCCGGATCTCGCGGCCCGTGGTCTTGGACAGATAGGCGGTGACGCTGTCGACGATGCGCTCGATGCTGTCAACCGACAGATCGTTGCTGTCGAAATAGCGCACATTGTCCCAGCCATAGCCGAGCGCCCAGAGCGCATTGACCGGGTAGCCGGCGTCGAGAAAGTAACGCCGTGCCGGCAGCCAGTAGCGCGCCGAGACGGTGTTGCCATGGACGAAAATCACCGGCGTCTGCGGCAATGCCGTTCCGCCGCCGCCGAAGCCCGGCATGGGTTGTCCGGTCTGGGCCGAGATCGGAGGCTGGTAGTCCGCCGGGAAATCGTGCAGACGCGGCGGCTCGATGCCGAGTTTCGGCAGCAGCCACTCACGTGGCGCACACGCGGCGAGTATGAACCCCGCGGCCAGCGCGACAAAAAGCCTTGTGCCGGTTTTCCGCAAATGATGTGCGTTCATGGTGCCCAGAACAGATAGACGAGCCGCAGCTCGAGGTAAGGTGAGGCCGAGACCGAGGCTGCTTCCTGCACGGCGTTCTGTGTCGAGACCAGTTGCGAGATCGGTGCTGCGCCCGGCGAATCCGGCGGCATCGCGTAGACGTCATAGACGGCATCGATCTGGCCACCACGACCAGAGATCGGTTGTGCGACGCGCAGATTGAGGACGGTCGAGGTGCGGTAGATGTAGTAGAGGCCCGCAGTCAGCAAGGTGCCTTTGATGCCGCGGTCACGATAGGGACCGGGCCGTGGCTCGAGATAGAAGAACTCGAGCGAGTTGCACAGCGCATCCGGGATCGAAAAACCGAGCAGGGCCTGGGTGCTGTTGCAGGCCGTCGTCGGTGGCAGCGGCTGGTCGCGCAGATTGAGCGTGAATTTGTCGTAGCGGTTGGGGCCGATGGTTTCGCGGTATGACCAGCCGATGTCGGCAAACCAGTGCTCGCTGAATTTCCAGGCGAGATTGACTTCGAGATTGCGCACGTCCGCCGGATCGGTCGGGGTCAGGCCACCGAACGCAGGCTCATCATTGTCGCCGTTGAACTGCCAGGCGACCGTCCCGTCCAGGTAGATCCGGCCGAACAGCTCGGCATGCACGGCGAGCTGTGGAATCACACTCCAGTAGTTGGTGCCGGTGTTGAGCAGCGAGTCGGTGTCGTAGCGGCCGATTGGGAACTTCACCGTCGTGCCGAACAAGCCGTTGAACTTCAGCGGTCCGTAGCGGTGTTCGAGGCCGTAGATGCCGCACAGCCCGAACAGATCGCCCAGACCACTGGCACCGGAGTGCTGGCCGGCGGTGAGCCCGCGTCTGACGGCATTGCCGGTGGCCTGTTGATGACCGAGCGTGCCGATGATGCGGCAGAACTGCGGGCGGTCGCGTAAAAAGCCGATCTCCGAATCGCGGAAGAGGTTGCCGATCCACAAATACTTGAGCAGCAGCAATGTCGCATCGACACTGTCGCCGGGCGGAATGAAAGGGGCGCCGGTGTGCACCTTGCGGCCGTTGCGGTCGTAGATCTCTTCGATTTCGGTGGTGATCAGCGTGAACTCGGTGTACTGGCCCGGTGCGAGCCGGGCGTACTCGGAGAGATGCGGGGTGAAGACGATGCCGGCCTGGGCGAGGCCTGGCACGCTCAAGGCGAGGATCAGCGCGAGCAACCGGTGCATGGGAACGCGTCTCCTTGTCCGAAGTTGTGGCGCAGACTGAGCACAAAGCGGTCCGAGGCATAGCTGCGCGCAGGGCCCAGACCATCGACCGTGACCGTTTCGCCGGGGGTTTGGCTGCAGGTCGCCGCGCCCTCGATACAGCCGGCGGGCTGGCGGTTGGTGAACGGCAGATCGAAAGCTCCGCTTTTGCCGGCCAGCGGGTGTGTCCAGCTCAGGCTGAGCAGCCAGCGCTGACCGATGAAGCCGCTGAGTGCGATCGTGGCCGTGCGCAATGATGTGCCTTTGTCGGTGTACGTGCCCGGCGTCGGTACGGTGTCCGAAGACGCATTCGGTGGTTCTGGCGCATTGGGTGCGAACTGCGGATCCTCGTAGCGGTTGTTGGCGCCGCGGCGTTCAGTGAGCGACAGGGTCAGGTGCAGCCCCGGCCGCAAGCGCTGGTCGAGGCTCAGATCAACCCAGACCTCATCGCCTTGCTCGGCCGGCGCGAGTCCGCCGAACTGGGGCTCGTAGTTGCGCAGGTGGATGCGGTAACCCCCGCCAGCTTCGAGAATCGCGCTCTGCCACGGGCGCCAGGCGGTGCCCAGCCGGGCGTGAAAGGCCCAATGATTGCTGCCGGCATTGGTGGGCGCCTCGTGCTCGTAGACCCCGGTCGGTACGTTGATCCCCAGCAACAGCAGGCCGGCGTTGCCAGGCACGCTGTCCTCGCTGCGCCAGTTGCTGCTGCCCCAGAGAAAACTGCCGAATTCGAGCGTCGTATCACCAACGCCGCTGCCTTCCCGCTTGAGGTCGGCTTGCGCATCGACGTAGCCGGCGAGTGCGCCGTCTGTCTGGGTCTGTACATGGCGCAGCGTCACGCGTGCGGTGTGCAGCCGCGAGGAGAAAAACGGCAGGCCCTGACTTTCGAACAGCGGGAAGGTCCAGGCAAAGCGCGCGTAGGTTTCGCGCAGAGGCAACTCGGTCTTGCCCGCGAGCGTGGGCAGCGCGGTGTCGCGCTCGTCGCCGTTCTGATCAAAAACCCGGTCGCGCGCATCCCGCAGATGACCGAGGTCCAGATACAAGCCGGGGTACAGTGGCAGATAGCGGCCGAGCGTGACGTCCTCGGCGTGTGCGGCAGGAAGCGCGAGCAGGCAGGCGAGGGCGAGCGCCTGCCGGTACCCCGATGATTTGCGCGGACGTCGCATCGATGGATTCAGTGGACGCATCCGTTCTCCTGTTCGAACAAGCGGCGGATCTCCGATTTGAGGATCTTGCCGGCTCCGCTCTTGGGCAGACTTTCGAGAAACAGCACGTGTTTGGGCACCTTGTAACCGGCCAGGCGCTGCTTGAGCGCGGCGCGCAGGGTTTGCGCGTCCATCTGCACGCCGGGGGCGAGACGCACGGCGGCCAGCCCGACCTCGCCCCAGCGCGAATCGGGGACGCCGACGACGGCGCATTCGGCGACGCCGGCGCATTGCGCGAGTGCCGCTTCGACTTCCGCCGGATAGACGTTCTCGCCGCCGGAGATGTACATGTCCTTGCGCCGGCCGACGATGTAGAAAAAACCGTCGGCGTCCTCGCGCGCGAGATCGCCGGTCCACAGCCAGCCGTCGCGCAGCGTTTGCGCCGTTTCCTCGGGGCGGCGGAAATAGCCCAGCATCAGATGCGGCCCGGCCAATGTCAGCTCGCCGATCTCGCCGCGCGCCACGGGTTGGCCATCCGCTGCGCGGATGACGGCCTGTGCGTGCAGGACGGGTTTGCCGACAGAGTCGGGACGGCGTTGCGCCTCCTCGACATCGATCGCAAAGCAATTGACGCCTGCTTCGGTCATTCCGTACCCCTGTTTGAAACGCACCCCACGGGCGCGGAACGCTTGTTGCACAGGCTCCGGGCAGGGCGCGCCGCCGGAGATCGTCCAACGCACGCTGGAGAAATCGGTGGTGGCGAAGTCGGCGTGTTCCGCGAGCATCTGGAACATGGTCGGCACGAGGAACATCAGGGTCACGCGCTCGCGCTCGACCAGACGCAGGTACTCGCCGGCCTCGAAACCTTCCTGGAGGATGACGCGTCCGCCGGCGTGCAAAAGCGGCGTGGTCAGCACGTTGAATGCGGCATGAAAGGCCGGTGTGGCCTGGATCGCGCAATCGTGTTCGCCGACGCCCCACGAAAAGCAGGTATTGACGGCGTTGTAGAACAACTGGCGATGTGGAATCAGTGCGCCCTTGGGTAATCCGGTGCTGCCGCCGGTGAACAGCAGCATCGCCGGATCCTCGCCGCCGATGCCTGCATCGGGCAGCGCCCGGTCCTCGGCCGTGGCCAGCCAGTCCTCGTAGTCGTCGAGCGCGCGCAGCGGTACACCGGTGGCAGCGGCGAGCGACGCACAGGCGTGGTCGTGCAGCATGAGCACGGGTTCGACATAGCGGGCGAGGCGGGTTTGCTCGTCGGCCGACAGGCGGGTGTTGAAGGGGGTCGCGATATACCCGAGCCGCGGCGCTGCCAGCAGCAGATCGACGTGGGCGATATGGTTGGTCGCCATGATCGCGACACGGTCGCCCCGGCGCACCCCGGCCGCATGCAGACGTACGGCGAGCTTTTGTGCGCGGTGGTCGAGTTCGGCGTAGCAGTACCAGCGCCCGCGAAACTGCAGGGCGGGGCGTTGCGGCGTCAACCGCGCGCGGGCAGCGGCGATGTCGGGGTTCATGGTTGCCTCAGCCCACCGCAGATCCAGCGCGAGGGCGTCGTGCTCGGGCAGCGGGTGTGGTTTTGTTCATCGATCCTCCATACGCACGGTGTGCGTTCGCGGTTTGGGTTTTGTGGGACTGTGGCTTAAGCCATCGGCACCGGGGCATTTCTCCGATAGCGCACGCAGATGGCGTTCCACACGTAGCCGATGCCGGCCGCACAAAGCACGGCGACATCGCCGTCGCGCAGGCGCTGCTGGTCGCGTGCGAGCTTGAGCGAGAGCAGCGGATCGATCTGGCCGATGTGTCCGTAGTCGGCGAGGTAGATCGAGCGCCCGGCATCGACGCCGATGCGCTCGAGCACGGCTTCGTGCGCGCTACGCTTCATGTGCAGCATCGCAACGTAGGCAAGCGCATGCGGGGCAATGCCGCTGCGCGCACAGGCCTGCTCGATCACGTGGACGAAGTTGTCGAGCGAGCGTTGCTCCAGGCGCGCCTTCATGCCCGCCGGGTCGGGGACGTGGAAGCGGTAACGCGCGAGATTGTCTGCGCGCAGCACCTCGCGCGTACCGCCGACCGGGATGATCACGTCTTCGGCGAAACTGCCGTCGGTGTGGAAGGCGGCGCCCAGAATCTCGAAGCCGGGGCCGTCGCGCGATACGACGGCAGCGCCACCGCCGGCCGCAAGGTTGTTGAGAAAACGGGTGGCGGGATCGCGGTAGTCGACGAGATCGCCGTTGCGGTAACCGCCGGCGATCAGGATGTGATTCAGATCGGGATTGGCCGCGAGCGTGTCGCGTGCGAGCTTGAGGGCGAGCACGGCGGTGCCGCATTTCTGACCAAGGTCATATGCATAGGCGCGGTGTGCACCGAGCGCGTGGGCGGCATGGATGCCGGCTGTCCAGACCGGGTATTCCTTGTACTCCTCGGTGATCGAGATCAGCACATCGATCTGTGCGGCGCCAATGTCGGCATCGGCGAGCGCCGCGCGTGCCGCGCGGATGCCCATGGCATTGCTGTGGTCATCCGGCCCCGGCACGGTTTTGCCGTGGATGCCGAGTTTGTCGCGCACGATCGCTTCCGGCACGCCGCTTCGCAGGGCGATGTCCGCGGCGGTCCAGCGTGTCGCGGGCAGATAAATCCCGAGTCCGCGCAGGATCATGGCCGATCGGTCTGGGCCGGGCGCGGGGCGATGCCCGAGCAGATGAAGTCCATCGCCGCATCGAGAACCTGGGGCGGCGGCAGGCTATTGCGCCACAGGCAATGGCGCAGGCCGAGGAAGTGGCCCAGGCCCATGATCGCCCAGGCGCGCACCTCGGCATCCCCGGGCGCGAGCGCTCCTGCTGCGGCGTCACGGGCGAGGCTGCGTGCATAGCCTTCGGCAAGGCGCTCGTAGTACTCGCGGAACGCGGCTTCGTCGACGAACTGCGCCTCCTGCACGATGCGATATAGCCCGGGGTGGCGTTGCACGAATTCCAGAAACGCCTCGAGTCCGGCGCGCTGGGCGTGGAGGCGATCGGCGTGCCGGGCACTGGCCTGGGCCATGTGCTTGCGCAAGGCATGGCCGATTGCACGGACGACGGCGCCGAAGATCGCCTCCTTGCTCGGGAAGTAGATATAGAACGTGCCCTGGCTGACCTTGGCGCGGGCGGTGATCGAGCTGACCGAGGCGGCATGAAAGCCGCGCTCGCCGAATTCGGCCTCGGCGGCATCGAGCAGGCGACGCAGGGTGGCCTCGCCGCGCGCGGTCGCGGGTTTGGCCTTGGGGGCAGCCGCTGAAGCGCCGGCGGTCATCGCAGGGTCAAACATGACAGATGAGTCATGTCTCATATCTTGGTCACGGGTTCGTGTCTGCGTCAAGCGCAGAGGTGGTTCAGCGGTATCCGCCCTGGGCGTCGGCGAGCCGGCCCGTAAGCTGACGGTGCGCTGCGGTCGGGGTCCAGATTTGCAGCAGGGCGCGTTCGCCGGGGACTATGGGCGTCCACAGCTCGCTACCGGCGGCTTCGCGGTAAGGGCCGTGGCGCAGACGGCCGTCGGGCGAGCAGAACCAGATCTGCGTGCGCGGCGGCAGCTTCAGGTCGCTCAGATGCAGCGACAGGGATCGGGCTCCCGCGGATTGCAGGATCAAGGTCAGGGAGGACCAGCCTTGCGCCTGGTGCTGCCAGCGCGCGGCGCGGGTCAGGCTGCGGTCGATCGGCAGACTCCGGGCAAACGCGGCCGGGTCGTCCGGCGCAGACGCCGGTGTCGGCGCGAGTTCGAGGACGGCGACGTCGGCATCGGCGATGCGGCAGGCATCCGGCGGGTAGGGATCTGCTGGCGTGGCCGTCTGGACCGCGTCAGTCGCGCAGCCCGTCAGCACGAGGACGATCCACAGCACGGGCACGCGCAGTTTCATCGGCGGGTTTCCTCCACGCGTTGCACCCGCGCCAGTATGCCCAGTTTGGGACTGTCGAGATGGTGCAGTTCGTCACGCCGCATGCGCCGCCGTTCCTGCAACCGATAGACCCGAAGGCCTTGCGCGGTCGGTACGGTGTAGCGCAGGTCGGCATCGAGTTGCAGGTAGCGGTTGAGCAGCAGCGCGACGCTGCCCTCGACCGGCGCAGTCAGATAGCTGCTGAGGTTTTGTGCGTCGGTGGCGGCGAAGCTCTGGCCATGACGGATCTGCAGGGCCGGCCCGCGTTCCGATGGTGGGTCGGTCTGGGTCCAGGCCAGACGCACAAGCGGCTGGAAACGGGCGGCGTTACGCAGCCGGTTCCACTGCTCCTGCAGACCGAATTCGCTGTCCGGCAGGATGCGGATGCCAAAAGCCGCAAGCGTTGCGCGGTCATCGAGCGCAATTGCATTATCGGTGGAGGGCGCCTGCGCTGCCATACCGGCTTCGGTCGTGGCGGATTTGTCGAGAAAGACGATCAGATCGACGCGGTAGGTGTCGGCGGCGGCGGGCAGGCTCGATGCCGCCAGCAGCACGAGCAGGCTCTTGGCGATCCAGCGTTTCATGCGTCTTCCTTCATGCGGTCACGGCGCTTGCGGGCGCAGTGTAGCCAACAGCTCGGCAGCGCGCGGTGCACGGGTCTCGACACGTTCGAAATCGCCGTAACAGTGCAGACGTGCTTGGCCTTCCAGCTTGTAGGTTTTCGGCTGGCTCTGGATCAGGCGAATCAGCTTGACCGTGTCGATGCGCACCTCCTTGCCGAATTCCAGCGTGATCACCCGGCTGGTTGCGCGCAGACGCAACAGGCCGAGTTGATGCGCGGCGATACGCAGGGATGCCGCCTCGAACATGCGCTCGGTGGCCGGCGGCAGATTGCCGAACCGGTCGATCATTTCAACCTTGAGCTCGGAGAGTGCATCCTCGCTGCGGGCCTCGGCCATGCGCTTGTACAGCGTCAATCGCATGTGCACGTCGGGGATGTAGTCGTCGGGGATCAGCGCGGCAGCGCCGAGATCCACTTCGCATTCGGTTTCGCCGAATGGCGCATCGTCGAGTTTGCCGGTCTTGATCGCCTTGACCGCACGGCCGAGCAGCTCGGCATAGAGCGTAAAGCCAATTTCTTCGATCTGTCCGGACTGCTCGGCGCCGAGCAGCTCGCCGGCGCCGCGGATCTCGAGGTCGTGGGTGGCCAGCGCAAAACCCGAGCCGAGATCGCCGAGCGTTTCGATCGCTTCCAGACGACGTGCCGCATCGGGAGTGAGTGCGCGCCGGCTCGGGATCATCAGATAGGCATAGCCGCGGTGATGGCTGCGGCCGACGCGGCCACGCAGTTGGTGGAGCTGCGCCAGGCCGAAGCGGTCGGCGCGGTCGATGATGATGGTATTGGCGCTGGGTACGTCGATGCCCGATTCGATGATCGTCGAGCACACCAGGATGTTGAAGCGCTGATGATAAAAATCGAGCATGACCTGCTCGAGTTCGCGCTCGCGCATCTGGCCATGGGCGTAGCGGACGCTGCCCTCGGGTACCAGCTCCTGGATCTTGCGCGCGAAGTTGTCGATGTCGCTCACCTCGTTGTGCAGGATGTAGACCTGGCCGCCGCGCCGCAGCTCGCGCAGGCAGGCCTCCTGCACCAGCGCGTTGTTCCACTCGCAGACCTGCGTCTTGATCGCCAGGCGCGAGGCTGGGGGTGTGGCGATGATCGACAGGTCGCGCAACCCGGCGAGCGACATGTTGAGCGTGCGCGGGATCGGTGTTGCGGTCAGCGTGAGCAGATCGACTTCGGCGCGCAGATTCTTCAGCCGTTCCTTGTGCCGCACCCCGAAGCGGTGCTCTTCGTCGACGATGACGAGCCCGAGGTTTTTGAACTGCACGTCGTCTTGCAGCAGGCGGTGCGTGCCGATGACGATATCGATCGTGCCGTCGGCGAGCTGCCTGAGGATCTCGCCCTGTTCCTTGCTCGAGCGCAGGCGCGAGAGCGCGGCGATGCGCACCGCAAATCCAGCGAAACGGTCGGAAAAATTCTTGGCGTGCTGCTCGACCAGGAGCGTCGTCGGCGCCAGCACGCAGACCTGACGGCCGCCGCTGGCGGCGACGAAGGCGGCGCGCAGCGCGACTTCGGTCTTGCCAAAGCCGACGTCGCCACAGACGACGCGGTCCATGGTCTTGGGCGCGCGTAGGTCGTCGAGCACAGCATCGATCGCGCTCTGCTGATCCGGCGTGGGCGTGAACGGAAAGCCTGCGCAGAAGCGCTGGTACTCGGCCGCATCGAATGTCAGCGCCAGGCCGGGTTTGGCCATGCGCCGCGCCTGGATCTGCAGCAGCTCGGCGGCGACATCGTGCGCTTTCTCGCGGGCGCGTGCCTTGGCCTTGGCCCAGCGGTCCGATCCCAGGCTGTGCAACGGCGCCGTTTCCGCTTCGCCGCCGGTATAGCGGTGGATCAGGTTGAGCGAGGCAACCGGCACATACAGCTTGCCGTCGTTGGCGTATTCCAGGACCAGGTATTCGGCCTCGATGCCGCCGGCATCGAGTTTCTGCAATCCGCGATAGCGGCCGATGCCGTGCTGCACGTGGACGACGGGTGCACCGGGCACCAGCGCCGATAAATCGCGCAGTATCGTGTCCGGATCGCGCACGCGGGCGCGGCGGCGGGGCAGTTGCGTGGGTGCATGCAGCCCGAAGATCTGCGCCTCTGTCACCACGCAGATGCCGGCCGCGGTTAGGCGAAAACCGTCCTGGATCGGGCCGAGAGTGAGGCCGTAGCGCTTGCCGTCGCTGACAAAGGCCGCCCAGTCGGGATAGTCGCGCGGCAGAATGCCCAGCGGCTTGAGCCAGGCCAGCAGCGCCTCGCGTCGCCCCGGTGATTCGGCGACGAACAGCACGCGATCTTCGGATGTGCGCAACAGCGCACGTGTTGCATCGGCGCCGCGTTCGAGCAGGCTCACGCCGCTGTCGTCACTGCCGTCGGTGGTTGCGACCGTGATCCGTGCGAAGCGCTCGAGATCGGCGAGCGCCTGCGCCGGCGTTCGGAGCAGCTCCGCGGGTTTGAGGAGCGGGCGTTCCAGATCGCCGCGGTAGCGTTCGTAGCGCTCTTCGATCTGCCGCCAGTCTTCCGCCAGCGCGGCGGAGAGATCGTCCAGCGCGATGAGCAGGGCATCCTCGGGCAGATAATCGGTCAGTGCGGCCGTTGTGCGGTTTTCGAAGAACAGCGGCAGCCAGGCTTCGATGCCGCCGGGCATCAAACCCTTGCTCACCTCGCTGTAGATGCGCGAGCGTGCGGGGTCGCCGGCGAAGGTTTCACGATAGTTACCGCGGAAGGTTTCGATGCCTACCTTGTCGGTCGGGAATTCACGCGCCGGCAGCAGCCGTATCGCGCTGACCTTGTCCTGGCTACGCTGGGTTTCCGGATCGAAGGTGCGGATCGTTTCGATCGTATCGTCGAACAAGTCGATGCGGTACGCCGCCTCGCTGCCCATCGGAAACAGATCGATGAGTGCGCCGCGCACGGCGAATTCGCCTTGGGTCTGCACTTCGGACACCGATTGGTAGCCAGCGGCGACGAGCCGTTCGCGGAAGGCGATGGGGTCGAGCGTGTCGCCAACGCGCAGTTCGAAGCTGCGGCTGTCGAGCCAGTGTCGCGGCGGCAGGCGCTGGATCAGCTGGTCGGCCGTGGTCAGCAGCACTCCGCGTCGCATCATCGGCAAGCGTGAGAGCGCGCTCAGCCGTTGTGACAGGATCTCTTGATGGGGTGAGAACTGGTCGTAGGGCAATACCTCCGTATCCGGCAAGTGCACCAGCGGCAGCTCGGCCGGCAAGAAAAAACGCAGCTCCTGCTCGAGACGGTAGGCATGTTGCTCGTTGGCGACGAGGACGACGCAGGGCCCGGGATGACGCAGGGCCGCCATCGCGGCGGCGAGCGCGGCCGGTGCGCCGCTGAGCGCGGGCCAGGTGAGGGCACCGACCGACGGCAGTGGAGGATGCAAAGGTGAGAAACGCACGGTGATTGCGGATTGCGGGCCGCGCCGCCGTTGCGGCATGGAGCACGAAAAGGGGGCGGATTATCTCATGCGCGGTTTGGTGTGCCGGGCTGATGGGGACAGTTGACGTGCATCGGGAAATTCCCGGCTATAAAATGGAAATTAATTCTCATTTGCCTCATGGATATCGATTGATGCATCCGTTCGCGCGCCGGCTCCAGGGAGTCCTGTGGGTTCTTATCTTGATGGTCGTGTGGCTTTCCGCCGGCGCTGCCCATGCCAGCGCCTCTGCCGACTCGGTTGCGACCATCTGGCGGCTGCTCGATTACATCGCCGTGGATTATCGCGGAGCGGTCGATGAGCAGGGAGCCGTCATCGATGCCGGTGAATACGCCGAGATGCAAGAGTTCGCGCGCACCGTCGCCGAGCGGCTGGCGGCACTGCCTGCGATTGAGGCTGCGCCGCAGTTGCAGGCGCAGGCGGCGGCTCTGGTCGCAGCGATCGATGCGCGTCACAAACCGCAGCACATCGCTCAAGCTGCGCGCAGTCTGGCGGATGATCTGATCGTGGCTTACCCGATCGTGCTGGCGCCAGCCGCGCCGCCGGATCTCGCCCGCGGACAGGCGCTTTATGCCGAGCACTGCGCAGCTTGTCACGGTGCACGGGGCGCTGGCGACGGACCGCTTGCCGCTGGCATGGATCCGCCACCGATTGCCTTCACCGACGCCGAACGCGCATCCGAACGCAGCCTGCTGGCGCTTTACCAGGTGACGACGCAGGGCCTCGACGGTACGGCGATGCCGAGTTTTGCCCATCTCTCCGCGGAAGACCGCTGGGCGCTGGCGTTTTATGTCGGCGGGCTTGCCTTTTCTCCAGAGCAGGCGCAGCGCGGTGCCGCGTTGTGGCGCGAAGGGATCGGGCGCAGCCTGCTGCCCGATCTGAAGACGCTGAGCGCGACCACGCCGGCTGCGCTCGCCACCGCACTGGGCCCTGAGCCGGCAACGGCGCTGATGGCCTATCTGCGCCATTCACCGGATGCCGTCATCGCCGGCAGTAGTCAATGGCTGGCCATCGCCCGCGAGCGGCTCGATCGGATGCGCAAGGCCTATGCGAGCGGTGATCGCCGCGCCGCGGCGGATGCGGCGCTGTCGGCCTATCTCGATGGTTTCGAGCCGATCGAACCCTTGCTGGCCACGCGCGATTCAGCACTGCGCACGCGTGTGGAAGCCGCGATGACCGAGCTGCGTGCACGGATCGCCCGCGGCGCGGCGCCCTCCGAGGTCGAAGCGCAGGCACAAACCGTCGCTGGATTGTTCGACGAGACCGAGCGCGTCCTTGGTGCGAATGCAGCCGATGGCGCGCAGGCCTTTTCGACTTTCCTCGGGGCTTTGACGATTCTGCTGCGCGAGGGGTTGGAGGCGCTGCTGATCGTCGTGGCCATCGTCGCTTTTCTGCGCAAAGCCGAGCGCAGCGAAGTGCTGCCCTACGTGCACATTGGCTGGATCGGGGCACTGGCTGCGGGTGTGGCGACCTGGGGTGTGGCGACGTACCTCGTCAGCATCAGCGGCGCCGGCCGCGAGCTGACCGAGGGTATCGCTGCCTTATTCGCCGCGGCGGTGTTGCTGTTCGTCGGCATCTGGATGCATGGCAAGAGTCAGGCCGGCGCCTGGCAGCGGTATGTCCGGCAGAAGCTGTCGCAAGCCTTGTCGAAGCGTTCGGCCTGGTTTCTGGCACTGCTGGCCTTCGTCGTCGTTTATCGCGAGGTGTTCGAAACGATCCTGTTCTACGCCGCGATGTGGACGCAGGGCGGGCACCGCGCGATCGTCGCCGGTGCCACGACCGCGGCCCTGCTGCTCGTGGCGATCGCCTGGGCCATGCTGCGCTGGTCACGGCGTTTGCCGATCGCGCAGTTTTTTGCCATCAGTGCCGCGCTGGTCGCGGTGCTGACCGTCGTGCTCGCCGGCAAGGGTATCGCCGCGCTGCAAGAGGCTGGCGTCATCGGTGTGCGCACGCTCGATGCACCGCGTATCGACTGGCTCGGCATCCATCCGACCTGGCAGGGCATCGGCGTACAGCTCGCCGTCGTGCTTGTGCTGATCGGTGGGTTTGCCTGGAACCGCCATACGGCGCGGATCGCGGCACAACGGACCGCCTGAAAACCTGATCGATGCGATCAGGTCCCTTTTCCTGCCCTGGATCGCGCAGGACCTCGCTCTCGTCGTATCAGGCAAGCCGTTTGCGGGCTTGGGCAGGTGGTGGGTTCGGTTGGTTCTCGCATGCGTCTGCGAGGCAGGATGAATGACGCCGGCATGCCGGGATCTCGGCATGCCGGCGTCGCAACCGGATCTTACGTCTGGTTTTGCGGCTGGCGCTCGAAGCGCAGCTCGCCGTCGACCGCATCGACGACGACCTGGTCGCCGGCGGCGAAGCGGCCGTCGAGGATCATCCGCGCAAGCGGATTTTCGACCAGCGACTGGATCGCGCGCTTGAGCGGGCGGGCGCCGTAAACCGGATCGAAGCCGGCCTGGGCGAGACGGTCGAGCGCCGCATCGGTGAAGCGGAGGTCGATGTTGCGCTCGGCAAGCCGCCGCACGAGGTACTGGGTCTGGATACGCGCGATCTGCCGGATCTGCGCCGAGCCCAGCGGGTGGAACACCACGACCTCGTCGATGCGGTTGATGAACTCCGGCCGGAAATGCTGCGAGACCGCGCCCATCACCGCTTCCTTGATCGCCGCGTAGTCACGGTCATCGCGGCTCATCATCTCCTGAATGAGCTGCGAGCCGAGGTTCGACGTCATCACGATGACGGTGTTGCGGAAGTCCACAGTGCGACCTTGACCGTCGGTCAGACGGCCGTCGTCGAGCACCTGGAGCAGCACGTTGAACACTTCCGGATGCGCCTTTTCGACTTCGTCGAGCAGGATGACGGAGTACGGCCGACGGCGTACGGCCTCGGTCAACTGGCCGCCTTCCTCGTAGCCCACATAGCCGGGTGGCGCGCCGATCAGCCGGGCCACGCTGTGCCGCTCGCCGTATTCCGACATGTCGATGCGCACCATTGCATCTTCGCTGTCGAACAAAAAAGCGGCGAGTGCCTTGCACAGCTCGGTCTTGCCCACGCCCGTGGGGCCGAGGAACAGGAAGGAGCCGATCGGCCGGTTGGGGTCGGAGAGCCCCGCGCGCGAACGCCGGATCGCGTTGGAAACGGCGGTGATCGCCTCGTCCTGGGCGATCACCCGCTCGTGCAGCGCACTCTCCATCCGTAACAGTTTCTCGCGCTCGCCCTCCATGAGCTTGGAAACCGGGATGCCGGTCCAGCGCGAGACGACCTCGGCGATCTCGTCCTCGGTTACGCTGTTGCGCAGCAGTTCGAATTTGGGTTTGGGCGCACCATTGCTGCTGCTTTGCGCCAGGCGCTTCTCGAGCTCCGGGATACGGCCATATTGCAGCTCGGCCATGCGCGCGAGATCGCCGCCGCGGCGCGCCGCCTCGAGCTCGATGCGCGCGCGCTCGAGCTCTTCCTTGACGCCGGCGCTGCCGGCTACCTGGGCTTTCTCGGCCTTCCATTTCTCCTCGAGATCGGCGTACTCGCGTTCGAGTTTGGCGATTTCCTCTTCCAGCGCGGCGAGCGAGCGTTTGGCGCCCTCATCGGATTCTTTTTTGAGTGCTTCGCGCTCGATCTTGAGCTGGATGAGTTTGCGATGCAGCCGGTCCAGCGCCTCCGGTTTGGAGTCGATCTCGATGCGGATACGCGATGCCGCCTCATCGACGAGGTCGATGGCCTTGTCCGGCAGGTTGCGATCGGTGATGTAACGGTGCGAGAGCTTGGCCGCCGCAACCAGTGCACCGTCGGTGATGTCGACGCCGTGATGGACTTCGTAGCGCTCTTTTAAGCCGCGCAGAATCGCAATCGTGTCTTCCACGCTCGGCTCGCCGACGAACACTTTCTGGAAGCGGCGTTCGAGCGCGGCGTCTTTTTCGATGTATTTGCGGTACTCATCGAGCGTGGTGGCACCGATGCAGTGCAGCTCGCCGCGCGCGAGCGCGGGTTTGAGCATGTTGCCCGCGTCCATCGCGCCTTCTGCCTTGCCGGCGCCGACGAGCGTATGGATCTCGTCGATGAACAGAATGACGTTGCCTTCCTGCTTGGCGAGGTCGGAGAGTACGGCTTTCAAGCGCTCCTCGAACTCGCCACGGAACTTGGCGCCGGCGATCAGTGCGCCCAGGTCGAGCGACAGCAGGCGCTTGTTTTTGAGGGACTCCGGTACCTCGCCGTTGACGATGCGTTGGGCCAGACCCTCGACGATCGCCGTCTTGCCAACGCCGGGTTCGCCGATCAAAGCCGGGTTGTTTTTGGTGCGACGGGACAGCACCTGGATGACGCGCCGGATTTCCTCGTCGCGCCCGATCACCGGATCGAGCTTGCCGCTGGCGGCGCGCGCGGTCAGGTCGATGGTGTATTTATCGAGGGCCTGCCGCTGCTCCTCGGCATTCTGGCTGTCCACTCTCTGGCCGCCGCGCACGGTTTCGATGGCTTTGAGGATCAGTTCCTTGCGCGCACCAGCCGCGCGCAGGGCCTCGCCCGCCGGGCCTTTGTCATCGACGGCCGCGAGCACGAACAGCTCGGTGGAGATGAACTGATCCTTGCGCTGCTGCGCGAGCTTGTCGGTGAGATTGAGCAGCCGCGCGAGCTCGGGTGAGATCGTGACCTCGCCCGTGGCCTCGCCGAGCCGGGGCAGATGTTCCAGAGCCTGGGCCAGGCGTGTGCGCAGCAGGTCGATGTTGACGCCTGCGTTCTGCAGCAGCGGCAACGTCGAACCCCCGTCCTGCTGGAGCAGGGCGGTGAGCAGATGCACCGGCTCGATCGCCGGATGATCGCGACCAACGGCCAGCGACTGCGCATCGGCCAGCGCCTGCTGGAAGCGGTGGGTGAGTTTGTCCATTCGCATGGGGAGTTTCCGTAAAAACCAATCTTGCCCCGACAGATGCGGGTGGGCGGCGGCAATTCAAGTATGACCGGGCCAAATTGTCGGCGTGCGCGGAAAGGCGTACAGTCAGGCGGTACCGTATGGGATTTGCCGCTAAAAGAGTCGGCACCCTGTGCGGCATGACCAGAATAACGGGGCCCCGCGGAGGGCCGATCAATCGAGGAAAGACCACTGCTCCCGCCCCCCGGAGCGGTTGTGACCGGGATACGCATGGTGGAGGATCGGTACGTGAGCGAAGCGTGGTCGGGTGTTGGGATTCGCGGAACATCGGCAGTGACGGCAAGGAGTGGGACGGCGGCGACCCTGTTTCAGGGCTTGCTGTACAGCGGTGTGGTCACCGGTTTGCTCGTATTGATCGTCCGCGCCTACGGTGAACAGCTATCGACCCCGTACCGGGTACTGGCTCTGCTCGCTGCTGCGTTTTCGTTCTTGATGCTGGGGCGGTTCGATCTGCTCGCCGCCTGGCACATGGGGCGCCCCGGCTCGATTGGTACATAGGTGCTCTACACCTGGGCGGTGATCGTCGGTCTGCTGCTGTTTATCGCCTACGTCGCCAAGTATTCGAGCTACTTTTCGCGTGTGATCATGACCGCCTGGATCGTGATGACACCGGCCGCGCTTGCCGCTCTGAATCTGCTTGCGCGTGGCTTCGCACGCCGGTTCGTGCCGCATGCGATCGCCCAGCGCAGCGCGGTGATCGTCTTTGCCAATGAGTCGGCGCAGCTACTCGCACGCAGTCTGCAGGAATCGGACTTCTACCGGCTCGAAGGATTTTTCGATGACCGCGGCGATGCCCGCATCGGGGTGGCATCACGCATGGCACCACACCTCGGCAGAATCGCGGATCTCACGCCATACATCCGCGCCAAAGGTATCGATGTCGTGTTCGTGATGTTGCCGGAGCAGGGGATCGGACGGGCGCTGGAAATCGCAGACGAGCTTGGCGATACCACGGCCTCGGTTTATTTCGTGCCCAACTTCGCAATGTACGACATTCTCGGTGCCGAGCTCTCCGAGATCGAGGGAGTGCCGGTCCTGAAGGTGGCGGAGACGCCGCTGTTCGGCGTCGATGGGCTGTACAAGCATGTCTTCGACTTCACCGCGGCTTTCTTCGGTCTGCTGGTGCTCTCGCCGGTCTTTTTGCTCGTGGCACTCGCGGTGCGCCTGGATTCACCAGGGCCGGTTCTCTACCGACAGAAACGCTACGGGCTCAACGGCCAGGAATTCGTCGTCTATAAATTCCGGACGATGCGCATCAACGATCCGGAGGATCGAATCGTTCAGGTGTCGCGTGACGATCCGCGGGTGACCCGGGTCGGGCGTTTTCTCCGGCGCACATCCATCGACGAGCTGCCACAGTTGTGGAACGTCGTGCGCGGCGACATGAGCCTGGTCGGGCCACGCCCGCACGCCGTGCAGCACAACGAGTACTACCGCAAGGCTGTCAAGCGCTACATGCTGCGCCACAAGGTCAAGCCGGGCCTGACCGGCTGGGCCCAGGTCAACGGCTTGCGGGGGCCGACCGCGGAACTGGCCAGCATGGAAGAGCGCTTGCGCTACGATCTCGACTACATCCGCCGCTGGACGCCTTGGCTGGACATCAAAATCATCTTCATGACCCTGCTGATGATTCTGCGTGATCGCAACGCGTTCTAGCGGGCTGGGGTCCGCGCGATTGGCGCTGTCAAACTCGTTCTCTCCTTGCCAGCCAATGGCTTGCGGCGATATTGTCAGTGCCGTGTCAGCTTGACGAAAGGCTATTGCGGTGCCGGCGGCTGAACGTCGCGGGGCGCGTGCATGCGAATCGGACCGATGGATCATCTTCCGGCCATCCTGAAAGTCGATGCCAGTGGCATGCCGGTGGCGTGGATTCACTGGCAGACGGCGGTCGTGCTATATGCGCGTGAGCGTGTGCGCTGGGAAGCCGGCGCGAAGCGTTTCGTGATCCGGGGTGGCATCAATGCTCGCACGGGCCGGCGGTCGTCCATCGAAATCGGCTCGATCATCGCCGTGGCCGATCGTTCCCATCGCCATCTGCGCGGGGTTCCTCTGCTGACCAACCGCACGCTGTTCCAGCGCGACCGCCATCTATGCCTGTATTGCGGCCGGCAGTTTCCACCGGCCCAATTGACGCGCGACCACGTCGTGCCCGCCTCGCGTGGGGGGCGTTCGGTCTGGGAGAATTGCGTCACGGCCTGCCGTGCCTGTAACCAGCGCAAGGACAACCGCACGCCGGAGGAGGCCAACATGAAGCTTCTGGCCGTGCCCTATACCCCGAATCTGGCCGAGTATCTGATTCTGTCCAATCGCCGCATTCTGGCCGACCAGATGGAATTCCTGCTGGCCCACGCGCCAACGCATGCGCGCATGCTGTGAACGGCCGCTTCCACCCGATCAGGGGAATGGTGCTGTGGCATCGACATCGGCAGAATGGGCTAGGCGGCGGTGCCAGAAGTGACGTATCGTTCGACATGAGATGTGAACTGGTGCACAGTTTTTCAGAAGAACGGCGGCAGCGCCGTCGCTCGGCACCGATGGGGGTAGAACGATGATGGCAAAAGCGCAGACGCAGACCGCCGGGGGGAGTGCGTCGCAACCGGGTTCTGGCGCAACGGGAACGCCCAACCCGATCATCGCAGCATTGCATGAGATGGCCGTCTCGGTGCTCAGCGAGCAGCTGCGCGAGATGTTCGAAAAAGCCGACGACATTCTGTTCGATTCGGCCGAAAAAGCCCGTGCCAGCGACGAGCAGCGTCTGTACCTGGACACCATGCGGATCGTGCGTGTCCAGCGCAACAAGATCATCCAGGCCTTCCAGGAGTCGCTGCGCAGCGCGCTCGCCGGTCTGGACAGCGCAGACGACGCCGAGGAAACAGCGCGGCTTGACGACATCAGCCAATGGTCGTTGCAGGACGGTGACGCCCTCGAGGAGCGCATTGCGGTCAGCAACATGCAGACCAAGGCGGCTTCGCTGCACGCGCACGAGCTGGTCGAGCTGCAACGCCGGCTCGCGCGTCTGGCCGATCTGAGTGGTGGTGGGCTGTCGCCCGATTCGATGTCGCCGGCGCGCATCATTCGCGCCTTCCAGAACTCGATGCGTGATCTGAGCGTCGATTTCCCGATCAAGCTCGTGATCTACAAGCTGTTCGACCGCGTCGTCGTCGGTCGGCTGTCCGAAGTGTTTGTCGGCGCCAACCAGTTACTGGCCGTACACGGGATCGAGCCGCAGGCCGATGCTCTACCACGCCCACGTCCGCTCCCGCCGCGGCAGGCGCGCAGCCTGCCGCCGGAGGCGGGGGTGCCGGCCTGGGCGGCAGGTTTCGACAGCACGATGATCAACCGTTTTGCCGCGCTGCCTGGCGGGGTTGCCGCCGATACTTCATATGGAAGCCTGGGCGTGCCGGGAGGCAACTGGGCAGCAGCGCCCGCGTTTGCGCCGGCGACATCCACTGGCGCCTATACGGACGGCATCCTGGCTCAGGAGGTCACGCATATCCTCAGCGCTTATGCGCAGGGCCGGCGGCCGCAGGCGCCGGCATGGCTGCCGCCGGAGAATGTCGCGTTGGTCGCGCGCATGTTCGACGGTTATTACCGGGATCCGCGGCTGCCCGACAATCTCAAGCCGATGCTGGCCAAGCTGCAGATGCCGGTGATGAAGATGGCGCTTGCCGATCCCCGCTTTTTTACCGATCCCCAGCATCCGGCGCGGCGCACGATCAACGATCTCTTCGAGATGCTGCTGCAATTCGGTGCCGCCGAGGCCGCACCATCGCCGCAGATGGTCAATGAACTGCAGGGGTTGGTCGATGCCGTCGGGCAGGCCTTCAATCTCGACCCAGCGCGGCTGCGCGCCGAATCGCGTGATCCGGTCGATGACCGTACGGCCGAAAGCTTCCTGCGCGAGCAGGAAGAACAACAGCAGAAAAAGAACCGCGCACGCATCGAGCGTGTGCGCCGGATCGTGTCGTATGAACTCAAACGCCGTATCGGCGACCGCCGGATCGCGCCAGGCGTGATGCGGCTCATGCTGTCCGGTTTCGGCCCGCTGCTGTGCCTCGATTACATCCGCAATGGCATCGAGGGGGCATCGTGGACCCAGACCATGCGTTTGGTGGACCGCGTGCTCGCAAGCCTGGAGCCGACGCACGCCACGGCCGAAGCACGTGCGGCCGAGGAGGCCGAGATCGTGGCCACGATCTCACGCCGGCTCGCCAACATCGGGTTCTCCGAAGAACGCCTGGAAGAAATCATTTCCGGCCTGCTGCAGGCTTATCTCGAACTCGCCAAGCATCCGCCCCGTCCAGCCGCGCCTGCGGCCGATGTCACGAGTCCGTCTTCCGCCGAGCCCCCGAAGTTACCGCTCGAACAAGAACTGCAGGGCTTGCTGTCGATTCTCCTGGTGCCGGGTGCTTGGTTCACCCTCTGGGATCCCGCGGCACAGACCAAACACTGGGTGCGGGTCAGGGGTTATTACCCGGCGCAGGACAATGTCATGTTCGGCCACTACATGGAAGAGCGGTATCTGCGCATGCGGGCCACGGCGTTCGCGACGGCTCTGGTCGAGGGCCACGCATCGGCCATCGATCCTTCGCCAGAGCTGCAGAGCGCCATCGCTCGCCTGGCGGAGTTGCCGTTCGAGCGAACGACAGACTCCATCGTCTGGACGACCGCTGAGGGGCGTCCCGTATAACCGCCCACAACGGACCATGCACGGCCTGCCGAGATCGGCAGGCCCGTGTCCCTGAGTTACAGGTCGTCTAGGTCGAGATCGTCGTCGACCAGGCGGCGCAGTTCGCGTTCTTCTTTGTATTTCTCGACGTCGCGCCAGTCACGTAGTTTGGTCGTCGCCGGACTGGCGATCGGTTCCTCGACGCTCAGAACTTCCTCGTCTACGGTCTCGGCTTCGTCGACGAACTCGTCAAATGCTTTGGGAGCTTCGGTCTGGGTTTGCGTTTTTTTGGGTTTGCGCGGCATTGCTGCGTACTTCCTCGACGAATGGCGGACGTCTGCCGCCAGCATTCGCGCGCGTTTTTAGCAGGCTTTGCCGACGACGGGAAGCCCTTGATGAAACATATTAAAAATCATGGAGATGCATCATGGTTGTCGGGTTTTCCGGCGGCTCATGCGCAGCCGTGCGGCGAGCAGGACCATCGCCCAGACCAGTGCGCCGGAGCCGATCACGCCGCCGCCGCTGCTGCTGCCGCGGTGCTGGGCTTCGACGCTGCAGGTTGCACCGCGCACGTCTTGCCCCGCCGGGGCAAGGAAGGTCTCGAGCGTGTACTCAAGCTGATCCTCGAGCGCATAGTTGAGCACGGTGACGTAATAAGTTCCGGCGACGGGCCTATCGATGACGACGCGCTCGGCGCCGTCTTCGGCGCCACCGATGTGATCCGCGTCGGTGAAGTAAGTGGGATCGTCCTCGGGTGGTGCGCCGAGATCGATGTTGTACTGTGGCGGTGTGCCGCGCTTGACCAGGATGTCGATGTCCGCGGGTGCCGCGGTGCAGAACACCAAACGGTTGTCGGCGGGAACGGTGGTGAGATCCAGGTGATAGGTGTGGAACTCATCATGCAGACCGGTGGAGAGCCGGGCCGATCGCGGCATGCCGAGTGCGAGTTTCGCCAGTTCCAAGCGGAAATGCCGCTGTGTCTGGTAGCCGCCGGCATTCGCGCGCAGCTCGAGTGCGAAATCACCCTCGGCATGGGGTACCGTCGGTGTGCCGACGCGCGCCGGAAATCTCAGCGTGGCGCGCCCGCCGGTTCCCAGCTCGGCGAGCGGGGGTGGTGCAGACGTGATGGTCACCGGAATGCCGCTCACCGACAGGGTCGCTTCGATGTTCGTGGCTGGTTGCCACAGATTCTCGATGTCGATTTCGAGCGTCAGCGATTCGCCAGGGTCCAGCCGGTGGTTGCCATCGTCGATGAGCCGGACCGCGTGCACCACCAGGGACGGCCCAGGGGTGAGATCCAGGCTATTGTCGGCATCGATCCGTCCGCCGGCCGTCAGCAGGCCGGCATCACCGCCGTTGACGCCATCCTCCGCGCCCTCGATCAGACGGGCCTTGATCTCGCGGTAGGTGGCAGTGGGATGTGTCATCGCGATGAGGGCGGCGACTCCGGCCGTGTATGGCGAGGCGAACGAGGTGCCACTGACGCCACAACTGCCGCCGTTCATGCAGTCGTTTGGCGTGCTCCAGCCGCCCCCGACGGTGGTCGTCACGATCTGTAAGCCGGGCGCAGCGACGTCGGTGGCGATCGGTCCGTACTGACTGAAGCTGGCGATATTGTCCTGACGGTTCGTCGCTGCCACCGTCACGATGTTGGAGGCATCGTAATTCGCCGGGTAGGCAGCGACCGAATAGTCCAGATTGGAATCGGAATTGCCGGCTGAGGTCACCAGCAGCACACCGGCTTGCTCCAGCCTGCGGATCGCGTCGAACTCGGCCTGCGAGAAATCCGGGCCGCCATAACTGGCATTGATGATGCGCGCGCCGTGGGTGCGTGCGTAATCGTAGGCGGCGAGAATCGAAGCCGAGTCGAGGATCACCTCGCCATCCCGGATGCGTCCGACTTTGAGCGGCATCAGCTTGACGTTCCAGGCTACGCCGGCGACGCCGATGCCATTGTCACCGATGGCGCCAAGCGCGCCGGTGACCAGCGTGCCGTGGTCCAGGATCGGGTTTTCGGGGTTCGGATCGGCGTCATCTCCGGCGAGATCGGCGCCGGGCACGATGTTCGCGGCCAGATCGGGATGTCCGGTATCGATCGCATCATCGATGATGGCAACGATGACGTTGCCATTGCCGGTGCGGTCGGCCACGTCATCGCCATCGCGATCCCAGGCCTGGGGGAGATTCATGTCGGCGCCGACGATGCTCGCCAACTCGGGGTCGTCGGTCGCGAAATTCGCCTGGCCGGTGCTGTGTAACCCCCACTGATGGGTAAAGAGCGGATCATTCGGAAATGCCGCATGCCGTTTGCGGATGTAATTGGGTTCGGCCCATGCGACCTCCGCTTGCTGGCGCAAGGCCGCGATCACGCCAGGGACATCGGTGAAAGCTGGGACTTCGAGCAATTCGATCTGCCCCTGCGCCAGCGTGCGCCGGACCCGCAAACCCAGCCTCTGTCGTGCCGATTTCGCGTGCAGCATGTTTGCGCCATCGCGATACTGGACGATGACCTCGTCAGGCACATAGCCCTGATACGGTGCGTACTGCGCTGCCTCGGCAAACCCGATCGGCAATGCCACCACGGCCATGACCAGGAGCATGTCGGTCGGATGGCGCATCAAAGTCTGAGTGTTCATGCCCGGTTCCTCGCCGCTGGCGTTTTACGCCGTGATCGGTAGAATAGCCGGCCTCGCGTGGGGCGGTAGCTCAGCTGGGAGAGCGTCGCGTTCGCAATGCGAAGGTCGGGAGTTCGATCCTCCTCCGCTCCACCACTCACTGCAAGGCTGGTTACGCGCTGGCTTTTTTATCGCCCCGCGCAGGGCTGGCCGCAGCGGGTTGGGTGGACGGTGTGAATCTGATCCTCATCGTCCCGGATCCGCGATAAATCACCGACCGCAGCAAACCCTGTCGCGGCCCCCTCAGTCGCAGTGCACTGCACAAACGTGTTGAACCTCGGCAGGTCGAACCCCGGCAGTTAGATTGATACGATCGTCGGCGGGGTACGCAGTCGCTTTTAGCGCACCGCCGGCTGTGGGTGCGGCGGCTGGCATTTCACGCCCCACATGCTTTGTGCGCGCGTTTTGGCGGAGGCGGTGAGATTCGAACTCACGAACGGTTGCCCGTTGCCGGTTTTCAAGACCGGTGCAATCAACCACTCTGCCACGCCTCCGGAAGATTTTGTGGAGGGCCCGACATCCCCCCACCTTCAGTAGCGGTTCGATCTAGAGTCCGGGTTGGATGGTAGCCGATGCCAGTTGCCTGGCATAGGCGCTCGGTGTCAGCCCGCCCAATGCCTGCTTCGGCCGCTCCTCGTTGTATTCCCGGCGCCAGGCTTCGATCACGGCACGGGCGTGCAGCAGGTGGGTGAACCAATGCTCGTTCAGGCACTCGTCGCGCAGGCGGCCGTTGAACGACTCGACGTAGGCGTTCTGGTTCGGTTTGCCTGGTTGGATCAGACGCAGCTGCACGCCACGCGCGTGCGCCCAGGCGACCATGGCCTTGCCGCAGAACTCTTTGCCGTTGTCGGT
>NZ_FOOC01000001.1 GCF_900113085.1 Fontimonas thermophila
ACTTTTTTCGCAGGGCGTCCTTGATCACGTCGTTCTCGAACATCTGTTCGGCCAGCAGCTTCTTCAGCCGGGTGTTCTCCGCCTCCAGCTCCTTGAGCCGCTTGGCCTCCGGCACGCTCATGCCGCCGAACTTGCTGCGCCACAGGTAGTACGAGGCTTCGCTGAAGCCGTGCCGGCGGCACAGGTCCTTGACCGGCAGGCCGGCCTCCGCCTCACGCAGGAAGCCGATGATCTGCTCTTCGGTAAAACGCTTCTTCACGTCCAATCTCCTTGTCGTTGGGGATTGGACTCCAGATCGCCGTGCTACTCAAAGGCGGGGGGACGTCGTAACTACAATTAGACCACCCAGAGCATGCGCCTGGCGTTCAGCCAAATCAAGGCGTGCGTGGCGCAGTGACTTTATATGTCAGCGGAGTGGCCTTGCCGCTCTCAATTAGGCTGCCCAAGATGAGGCCGATGGAGCATCAAAAGACAGCCCGACCGCTGAAGTTGCTGGCCCGCATGCGTGAGGCGCTGCGCGTGCATCATTACAGTTACCGCACCGAGCAGGCGTATTTGGATTGGGCGCGGCGCTACATTCTGTTTCACGGCAAGCGCCATCCCAAAGATTTGGGTGCGGCAGAGGTCGCGGCGTTTTTGTCGTACCTGGCCACGGAGCGCAAGGTTTCGGCTTCCACACAGAATCAGGCTAGAGCGGCGATCCTGTTTCTTTATAAGCAGGTGCTGGGTGTGGAGTTGCCTTGGCTCTCCGAGGTGGTGCAGGCCAAGGTGAGCAAACGCTTGCCGGTGGTGCTGACGCCGCGCGAGGTGCGTCTGCTGCTGAATGAACTCTCCGGCACGATGGGGTTGGTCGTGAGTCTGCTCTACGGCACCGGCATGCGGTTGATGGAGGGGCTGCGACTGCGGGTGAAGGATGTGGAGTTCGAGCGGCGCGAGATCGTGGTGCGGGATGGCAAGGGCGCCAAGGATCGCGTCACGATGCTGCCGGAGAATCTGGTTGCGCCCTTGCAGGATCAACTGGCGCGGGCCAAGCAGTTGCACGATCAGGATCTGGCGGACGGCTTTGGCGAGGTGTGGCTGCCGGAGGCGCTGGCGGTGAAATATCCAAAGGCGGGCAAAACCTGGGGCTGGCAGTATGTTTTTCCCTCGCCGACGCGCAGCCTTGATCCGCGCTCCGGCGTGGTGCGCCGGCATCACATCCTGCCGGAGACGGTGCAAAAAGCCGTCAAGCTCGCGGCGTCGAGAGCAGGGATCGTCAAACCCTGCTCGCCGCACGTGTTGCGGCATTCTTTTACCACGCACCTGCTGGAAAGCGGTTATGACATCCGCACCGTGCAGGAACTGCTCGGCCATAGCGACGTGAGCACGACGATGATTTACACCCATGTGCTCAACCGTGGCGGGCGAGGGGTGATCAGTCCGTTGGACCAGATCTGAAGGCAGACCGCAAGCCCCTCCCGCGCGGTGTCGCCGCTCAGTAGCGGTGGATTTCTCCAACCAGAGTCTGAGCAATGTGCGAAAGCAGATGCTCAGACGAACAACTCATTCGGTTCATCAAGCAGGCCGACGCGGGTTGAGCGTGGCAAACCTGTGTCGCCGAGAGCGTTTCAGTTCGCCTTGCTCGACAAGTAGCGAGCCAAGTCTGGAGGCATATAGGCCCGCGACGCCAAGCGGCTGCCCGAACTGGAATCCGAGAACATCCGGCTCAAGAAGCTGTTGGCCGAGGCCGTGCTGGACGACGCGGCGCTGAAGGAGTTTTTCGGCGTCAAGCACTGAGCCCACCGGCACAGTGACGCGCGGCGCGCGCAAGCAGCGCCCTCAGGTGAGAACCGGACGCGCGGCCGGACGGCTGCCGAGCAGGCCCACGAGCAGATACAGCAACGGACCGAAAGAACCGCCGAACACGGTCAGCAGCAGATACGGCCACACGGTGCGGCCGCTGCGGCGCATTGTCTCGCGTCACGGCGCCCCGACCGTCCTGGATACATCACGGCACCCTGCAATTAGGGCAGGCAGATCCGCGGGATCGGCTGACAGGGCTGGTAGTTCTCGAGTATCTGGTCGCGCGCAAACTCTCCGGCTTCATCACTGTGATCGCGCCCGTTCGCGAGTGCGACTGCGGCCACCACCGCGAGGCCTGAAACGACCAGACCGGCATACAGCCAGGCCGAATAACCCGAATCCTCATCGTCTGCGTCCTTAGCGCGCCCAGTCCCGGGTGCCCCGGAGTCCGCCTCCGATGCGAGCGCCGGTGCCTGCAAATCGCTACGCCAGCGCAGGATCGGCAAGTGCATCATCTGGGGGGCGCCGTCGTTATCAATGGGGACTCGATGCCACCCGCTCAGGCGCAGTTCCGATCGCGCTCCACCCCAGTCCACGGCCAGCGCAAAGCCGAACGACAGATCATCGGGCGGTTGCGCAAGCGCGCCTTCGCCCAGAGCGAGAAGCATAGCCGCGCAAAGCACAGGCGCGCGTATCCGCCTATTGCGCTGCCTCTCCCGGGCGTCGGCAGCCCGGCGTTGTCGCCAGGCCGATACGTCAGGTAAACGCAGCCTCCGCTCCATCACAAAGCCCTCGCCTGGAACCTTAGCCGCTGCCACTGCCACTATCCAAACTCTTCTTGAGGGCCCTCTCACCGATGAGCGCGATCGCTGCCAACCCGCCCAGCACCAGAGCCACACCGATGACAGCGCCCTTCCCTGAGCTTTTCTGATCGGAGCCTTTCTGATCGGCGGCCAGTATCTCGTCGGTGTCGATGGCGCTCGCAGGATCGGCCGCGCCCATCAGCGGCAGGGATCCTATCGGGACATAAGCCGAATATGAGTCCGCGCCGATCGGCACTGTCTGCAACGCCTGGATTCGGCCGGGGGGCGCATCGCTGATCTGCAGGCCCACACCGAGCCGCAGCGCAACCGGCTGCTGGCCGCCCCATGACCCATGGATGCCCACCATCGGAGCGATGGTCTCCTGCGCCCAGGCGAGCGGGGTTGCCCCCTGTAAGCCGACCGCAACGGCACACACGGCCGCGGTGAATCGTCGGAATGAAGTCATCCGTTCGCCTCCCATTACGTGGGCGGGCACGAGCCCGCCCACAATCTCAAGCTTTGTTACGGGTTCAGACAAGCCACCGGCGGGTGGCCGCTACTGAAGCCGAACACATACCGGACCTCCGGCAGACTCCTGCCTCCACTCCCGGCACGCCCGAACCACGAGAAGAACTGGTCACCCGTCACGAAGCCGCCGGTGCCCACGATGAGGGCTGACATCCCCATGCCCGCGGACCGCACTCGTGAAACTCGATGCAACATCATCATCCCTCCCTATTGTTCACTGCCGATCGCCGATCGTGGCAGCGACAGCACTCTATCGCCCCCCCCCCCCCCCCCCAAGGGTCAAAGGGGGGAACGGCAGATGACGGCCCCAAAGCGTGAAAAAGTTCACCACAACTTTTTGTTGCCGACCTATGCCGGTGCCGTTTAGCTCGGGGGTGGGAGCGCCACTTCTCGCAAGCCGCGGGGCCGGCACTCCGAAATGGGCTTGTCAAGATCGGAACAACGCCCCACTGTCGGCGACGATCACACAACACGCTCGGGATGACGGTCCATGCGAATGTGGTTCGGTAACGCCAAAGCCCAGGGCCCGCGCAAGCCAACACATCGCGAGGTGTTTTTGACCAGAAAGGAACAGATGTGCCGTGGCAGGCGCGGGTGCCTTGATCGCACCGCTTGACCCGAAGCTGGGCCGTCCGGGCCGGCCGCCGTATGCGCGATCGACCATGCTGCCCATTCATGTCCTGCAGCCGGGGACTGCGCTCTCCGACCCGCCGATGGAGAAACTCACCCGCCGGCACCACGGCGATAGCAAGGAGTCCGCGCAACCAGAAGAAGCGCAATGTGCGAAAGCAGATGCTCAGACGAACAACTCACTCCGTTCATCAAGCAGGCCGACGCGGGTTGAGCGTGGCAAACCTGTGTCGCCGAGAGCGTTTCAGTTCGCCTTGCTCGACAAGTAGCGAGCCAAGTCTGGAGGCATATAGGCCCGCGACGCCAAGCGGCTGCCCGAACTGGAATCCGAGAACATCCGGCTCAAGAAGCTGTTGGCCGAGGCCGTGCTGGACGACGCGGCGCTGAAGGAGTTTTTCGGCGTCAAGCACTGAGCCCACCAGCACAGTGACGCGCGGCGCGCGCAAGCAGCGCCCTCAGGTGAGAACCGGACGCGCGGCCGGACGGCTGCCGAGCAGGCCCACGAGCAGATACAGCAACGGACCGAAAGAACCGCCGAACACGGTCAGCAGCAGATACGGCCACACGGTGCGGCCGCTGCGACGGGCGTCGGCGATCATCCACGCCATGGCCAGCAGGCAGACGATGACCAGGTCCGCGAGCACCTGCCAGCCCGCGGTGCTCGCAAGCTGATACTCGAACAGGCCGAGGTAGCCGACGTCCATGAGCGCATAGACGCTCAGTGAGGCGAAGTCCAGCGTGATCAGGCCAAGGACGACGAGGGCGATGGTGCGATGCATGACGATCTCCGTGGGTGGACCCCTGGATGCGAGGCGCGACCAAAGTGCCCGGAGCGCGCAGCGCCGACAATTACGCGGCAGGTAATCGATTCGCGCGAGGGGTCTGTCAGAATCGCCGGCATGCAGACCCATTCCGACGAAGCCCCCTTCGGCCGCATGCTGCGCGACTACCGCCGCGCGCGCCGGCTCTCCCAGCTCGATCTGGCGCTGCACGCCGACGTCTCACAGCGCCATCTGAGTTTTCTCGAATCCGGCCGCGCGCGGCCGAGCCGCGAGATGGTGGTGCAGCTCGCGATGGCGCTCGATCTGCCGCTGCGCGAGCGCAACCGCCTGCTGCAGAGCGCCGGTTACGCCGGGGTCTACCCGCAGCGGCGGCTCGAAGCCGCCGAATGCAGCCGGTCAACGCCGCGCTCGATCTGCTGCTGCGTCACCACGAGCCGTATCCGGCCATCGTCGTCGATCGCGCGTGGAACCTGGTCCTGGCCAATGCCGCGATGGATCGCCTGCTGGGCGTTGCCGGCGATGCCGAGGCGCGCTGGCGTGCGGTCTGCGGCGAGGGTCCGCGCAACATCCTCAAGCTCAGCTTGCACCCGCAGGGCCTGCGGCCGCTGATCGCCAATCCCGACGAGATCGTGCCGCCGATGCTCGCCCGCACCGCGCGCGAGGCGCTGGAACATCCGCAGGTGCAGGACGTGCTCGACGAGGTGCTGCGCTACCCCGACCTGCCCGTGAAGCTGCGCCAGATCGACCTCGACGCCAGCCGTTTGCCGGTGCTGCCGGTGCATTACCGCATCAGCGGCTGGGACCTGCGCCTGTTCACGATGATGACCACCTTTGGCACACCGCAGGACGTGACCGCCGACGACCTGCGCGTGGAAAGCTTCTTCCCGGCCGACGAGCCCAGCGCGGCGCTACTGCGGGCACTGGCCGGCGACCGGGGCGACCGCGCAGCACGAGGCGCGACGCCACCATGACCTCAGCGGTCATGGGCTGCGGCCCTCGCCGCGTTCGAGAATCCCAACACCGTCTGCAAGGAGTCCCTGCCGTGAACCTGCGCGACCAATTCTTCAAGAAACCCTGGCTGTTCAAGCTCATTCTCAATCATTGGGGGCCCTTCAAAGGCGCCGGCATCCGCGTGGTCGAGGTCACGCCGGACTTCGGCCACGTGGTCGTCGAACTGCGCGAAACCCGCCGCAACCGCAATGCGTTCGGCACGCACTTCGGCGGCAGCCTGTATGCGATGTGCGACCCGTTCTACGCGCTCATGTTCGTCGCCCGGCTGGGCAAGGACTACGTGATCTGGGACAAGGCCGCGACCATCCACTTCGAGCGCCCCGGCAAGGGCACGGTGCGTGCCACCTTCTCGCTCTCGCCGGAGGATGACGCCACCGTACGTCAACAGACGGCTGACGGCGCCCGCTACACGCCGACCTACGTCGTCGAGGTGACGGATGCGCGCGGCGAGCGCGTCGCCCTCGTCGAGAAGGTGCTCTACTTCCGCCGCAGGGAGGCCATTGCGCAGAAAGCGCACGAAACCGAGCCGCCGCGCATGACCGGCACCGGGCGCCCCGATGCCTAGCCCGCATCGCCCATCGTCCCTGCCCGGATCTTGTGCCTCAGCCCCCAACATCGCTCGTGATGTGTCATGAGCCCCCGACCCTGCAGGTGCGCGGGCGCGCCCCGGGTGGATGAACGACCTATTCCTCGTCGCCCATCCGTAGTTCCTTGATCTTTCGCGTCAGCGTATTGCGGCCCCAGCCCAGGCGCCGGGCGGCTTCCTGGCGCTGGCCGCGGGTCGCGGCGAGCGCAGCCTCGATCAGAGTGCGTTCGAACAACGGCACGGCGGCGTCGAGCAGGCCGCTGCGCCCAGCGGCGAGTTCGGCATCGGCCCAGCGCCGCAACTGCTCATGCCAGGCCGGGGCACCGGTGCGGGGCTCGGATAGCGGCGCAACGGGCATCCGCAGCGGTTCCTCCGGCGGTAGCGCCGCGGCGGGCTGAGAACCGGCGTCATGGAATTCCGGCGGCAAGTCTTGCGGATGCACATCACGGCCCGGTGCCATCACCGTGAGCCAGCGACAGAGGTTTTCGAGTTGGCGCACGTTGCCGGGCCACGGGAAGCGCTCGAGCCGCTGCACGACTTCGGGCAGCAGGCGCTTGGGTTCGGTGCGCAATTCCTCGGCGGCGCGGGCGAGAAAGTGCCGGGCGAGCTGCGGGATGTCCTCGGGCCGCTCGCGCAGCGGCGGAATGCGAATGCGGATGACGTTGAGGCGGTGGTAGAGATCCTCGCGGAAGCGGTTTTCACGCACGAGCTGTTCGAGATCCTGGTGCGTGGCCGCGATCACGCGCACATCGACTTTGATCGGCGCGACACCGCCGACGCGGTAGAACTCGCCGGTCGACAGCACTCGCAAAAGACGCGTCTGCAGATCGGCCGGCATGTCGCCGATCTCGTCGAGGAACAGCGTGCCGCCGTCGGCCTGTTCGAAGCGGCCCTTGCGTTGCACCGCGGCGCCGGTGAACGCGCCGCGCTCGTGACCGAAGAACTCGCTCTCCAGCAGATCCTTGGGGATCGCCGCCGTGTTGATCGCGATGAACGGACGGTTGGCGCGCGGGCTGTTCATGTGCAGCGCGCGGGCCACCAGCTCCTTGCCGGTGCCGGATTCGCCGGTGATCAGCACGGTGATGTGCGACTGCGACAGCCGGCCGATGGCGCGGAACACGTCCTGCATCGCCGGCGCTTCGCCAATCATCGCCGCCGTCTGCGGCGGCGGCGGCAGATCGACGCTCTCACGCTTCTGGGCTGCGCGGCGCACCAGCTCGGCGACACCATCGACGTCGAACGGCTTGGGCAGATATTCGAAGGCGCCGCCCTTGTACGAGGCCACCGCGGCATCGAGGTCGGAATGGGCGGTCATGATGATGACCGGTAATCCTGGCCGGGCGGCGTGCACGCGCTGCATCAGCGCAAGTCCATCGATGCCCGGCATGCGGATGTCGCTGATCAGCACATCCGGCGCATCCTCGGCGAGGGCATCGAACAGCTCGGCCGCACCCGGGAAGCTGGTCACGCTCATCCCCTGCCGCGCGAGCGATTTTTCTAGCACCCAGCGGATCGATTCGTCGTCGTCCACGACCCAGACGTTGAGCGCGCTCATGCCATTTCCTGCGGTGTGACCAGCGGCAGATACACGGTGAACACAGTGCAGCCCGGCCGGCTGCGGCACTCGATCAGCCCACCGTGACTGTGCACGAGATACTGTGCAATCGGCAGGCCAAGACCGGTGCCTTGCGCGCGGGTGGTCACCATTGGGTAAAAGATCTTCTCGATCATCGTCGGTGGAATCCCGGGACCGTCGTCCTCGATGTCGATCTGGACGACGAGCCTGTGGCGCAGCGCGCCGATCGTGAACTGCCGGCGTGTGCGCGTGCGCAGCACGATCGTGCCCTCGCCATCGACCGCCTGCAGGGCGTTGCGCAGCAGGTTGAGGATGGCCTGGATCAACTGCTCGCGGTCGGCGAGCAACTCCGGGATGCTCGGATCGTAATCGCGCAGCACGGTGACACCGTCCGGCGCCTCGGCCTGCACGAGCTGGCGCACGTGTTCGATGACTTCGTGGATGTTGAGCGGCGCTTTCTGTGGCAGCCGGTTGGGTCCGAGCAGCCGATCGACGAGGTTTTGCAGCCGATCGGCCTCGCGGATGATCACGCGCGTGTATTCGCGATGCCCGGCATCCGGATATTCGCGCTCGAGCAACTGCGCTGCCCCGCGGATGCCGCCGAGCGGGTTCTTGATCTCGTGCGCGAGCCCGCGGATCAGCTCGCGGCTGGCATCGAAATGGGCCAGCAACTGCTCGTCGCGGGAAATGCGCAGATGCCGCTCCACGGCCAGCAGTTCCATCAACAGCCCCGGCTTCTTGCCCGCAGCGAGAAACGGCGTGACGGTCCAGTCCACGGTCACGCCCGGATCGCCGTTGCGGCGCAGCTCGGTCTCGCGCTCGATGAACCCGGTCGCGGTCTGCAAGGCGCTGCGCAGCCGCGATTCGTAGCATTTGAACTGCGGAATCGCATCGAGCAGCGGCATGCCCAGCGCGAGCCGACGGGAAATCCCGAACATGCCCTCGCAGGCCGCATTCAGTGCCATCACGCGCAGCGCTTCATCGACGACGAGCACGGCGGTGGTCAACCCGTCGAGAACGTCCTCGGCGGTCACGCGACTCCTGGAAAGCGATTTCATGGACTCGCCGACGCAAGATGCAGGCCAAAACCAGCGACGCCTAGGCTAGCCCATCCGGGCCTTGATGCACCAGATTGGTGCGCTTCTTTTCGGTGCGTTCGCGCTATCGCGGTGCGGGCGCGACGCTGAACGGGGTCTCGGCCGAACGTGCGACCTCGCGCCCCTGGGCGTCGTACACGGCCGCGCTGATGCGATACTCCCCGGGCGCGAGCGCAGGCAGCAGCAGGCTCAGCGCATCGACCGGCCGGTCGGTCAAGGCGCGACCGTCGAGGAAATACATCAGCCCGAACCCGCTGACCAGGCCGGGCATCACGCTCGCCGCCGCGACGGCGCGGTCGATGCCGGGGCGCAGCACCTGACCCGGCGTCGGCGCCTCGATGCTCACCGCAAAGCGGGCCGCACTGCGCAGGGCCTCGACCGAGTAAAAGCGCTTGCGCGCCCCCGCTGGCGTGGTCCCGGACGCAATCCCGAGCTGCAGCGGCTGGGCATGCGGATGCGGCGGCCGGTCGGTATAGCGCACGCTGCCATCCGGTTCGACGACCCGATACACCTCGCCTGCGCCCGCGGCGGCGGCAAGCAGCAGGCCCAGCAACGGCAACAACCAGCGCGACATGGCCGACAGGATACTGCGCCAAGGCCAGCGGCGGCCAAGAACGCCAAAAAAGAAACCCCGCCGGCGGCGGGGTTTCTCCTGGACCTTGCGCTTCTCAGAGCGAGTAGTACATGTCGAACTCGACCGGATGCGTGGTCATGCGGAAACGCGTGACCTCCTGCATCTTCAGCTCGATGTAGGCATCGATCAGATCGTCGGTGAACACGCCGCCGGCCTTGAGGAACTCGCGGTCCTTGTCGAGGTGCTCGAGCGCCATGTCCAGGCTGTGGCAGACACGGGGGATCTTCTTGTCCTCCTCTGGCGGCAGGTGGTAGAGGTCCTTGTCCGACGGATCGCCCGGATGGATCTTGTTCTGGATGCCATCAAGGCCGGCCATCATCATCGCCGCGAACGCGAAATACGGGTTGGCGGTGGAGTCCGGGAAGCGCACTTCGATGCGGCGCGCCTTGGGGTTGGCGACGTACGGAATGCGGATCGACGCCGAGCGGTTGCGCGCCGAGTACGCGAGCATGACCGGCGCCTCGAACCCCGGCACCAGGCGCTTGTAGCTGTTCGTGCTCGCATTGGTGAAGGCGTTGAGCGCCTTGGCGTGCTTGAGGATGCCGCCGATGTAATACAGCGCAAGCTCGGACAGCCCGCCATATTTGTCGCCGGAGAACAGGTTCTTGCCGTCCTTGGACAGCGACTGGTGCACGTGCATGCCGCTGCCGTTGTCACCGACGATCGGCTTGGGCATGAAGGTCGCGGTCTTGCCGTACTGATGGGCGACGTTCTGGACCACGTACTTGAGCTTGAGGACCTCGTCGGCCTTCTTGACGAGATTGCCGAATTTCACGCCGATCTCGCACTGGCCGGCGGTGGCGACCTCGTGATGGTGGACTTCCACCGGCATGCCGATGGCTTCCAGCGTCGTACACATCGCCGAACGCACGTCCTGCAGCGCATCGACCGGCGGGACCGGAAAATACCCGCCCTTGACGGCCGGGCGATGCCCCGTGTTGCCATGCTCATAGGCACGACCCGAGTTCCACGCCGCGTTCTCGGCGTCGATCTCGACGAAACACCCCTTCATGCTGGCTTCCCAGCGCACCGAGTCGAACACGAAAAACTCGTTCTCGGGGCCGAAAAACGCCTGATCGGCAATGCCGGTGGACTTGAGATAGGCCTCGGCACGCTTGGCGAGCGAGCGCGGATCGCGCGAATAGCCCTCGCCCGTGGACGGCTCGATGACATCGCAGGTCAGAACCAGCGTGCTGTCCTCGAAGAACGGATCGATATACGCGGTAGCAGGATCCGGCATCAGGATCATGTCGGACTCGTTGATCCCCTTCCAGCCGGCGATCGACGAACCGTCGAACATCTTGCCGGTGGTGAGAACGTCTTCGTCGACCGCGTGCGCCGGAACCGTGACGTGCTGTTCCTTGCCGCGGGTATCGCAGAAGCGGAAGTCGACGAACTTGACCTCCTTCTCTTTGATCATCTTGAGTACATCATTACCCGACATGGGTCTCTCCTGAGGGACGGTGTGATGGGTTCGCTGCGGGCCACCCCGCATCGCGTGCGCCAAAATGAAGCACGATCCGTGCCATCGGCTGGCATACGCGGGTGGGGCGGCTATCCTAGCCGAATGGCGGCAATCCGGCTGCCGCTGGTCATGCCGTGTCCGTTACGCGCCCGGGAACAGCGAATGCGCATTGCTATACTCGCCACCCCTGCGCCGGGCCCGATCGCCATGACGTCCCCCAATCCTCTCTCGTTCCAGGACTTGATCTTCACGCTGCAAAGCTTCTGGGCCGACCACGGCTGCGTGATCGTCCAGCCGATGGACATGGAAATGGGCGCCGGGACGTTTCACTGGTCCACGTTCCTGCGCGCGATCGGCCCCGAGCCCTGGAACACGGCGTACGTCCAGCCTTCACGCCGGCCGACCGACGGCCGCTACGGCGAGAATCCCAACCGCCTGCAGCACTACTACCAGTTCCAGGTGCTGATGAAACCAAGCCCGCCCAACCTCCAGCAGCTCTATCTGGACTCGCTCGAGCTGCTCGGCTTCGACCCCTTGACCCACGACATCCGCTTCGTCGAGGACAACTGGGAATCCCCCACGCTGGGCGCCTGGGGCCTGGGCTGGGAAGTGTGGCTGAACGGCATGGAAGTCACCCAGTTCACCTACTTCCAGCAGGTGGGCGGACTCGAGTGCAAACCCGTGTCCGGGGAGATTACTTACGGCCTCGAACGGCTGGCGATGTACATCCAGAAAAAAGAAAGCGTGTTCGACCTGGTGTGGACCCAAGACGCGCGGAGCGGGCGCGTCGTCACCTACGGCGACGTCTATCACCAGAACGAAGTCGAGCAATCCGCCTATAACTTCGAACACGCCGACACGGACGCGCTGTTCGCGCGCTTTGCAGCCGCCGAGGCCGAATGCCAGCGCCTGCTCGCGCTCGATCCGCCGCTGCCCCTGCCAGCCTACGAGCGCACGATCCAGGCCTCCCACGCCTTCAACCTGCTCGACGCCCGCGGCGCGATCTCGGTGACCGAACGCCAGGCCTACATCCTGCGCGTGCGGGCGCTGGCGCGGGCCTGCGCCGAGGCGTATTACCAGGCGCGCGCAGCGATGGGGTTTCCAATGTGTGCGCCGCGCCGCCGCGCCGCCTGATCAACCGCCCGGCCACCGCGCGCGTAAAGCGGCATCTGATTCATGGCATCTGATTCATATCGGATTGGATCCCCGTCGCCGCATTTTCAGCGCACGCTCTCGCGCACCTTGGCGATGAAATCCTTGAGGTAAGGTTTGTCGGCCAGACTCTGCGGCACTGCTGCGGATAGCGCGCAGTGCAAGCCGCGCGCCCCCAGCGGCTTGCCGACGACATAGCCGCGTTCCAGATACGGCTTGACGCTCCAGTCCGGCAGCGCAGCGATGCCGCGGCGGCTGGCGACGAGCTGCAGGATGGCGACGGTCAGCTCGGCGTTGCGCCGCTTCGGGCGGATACCGCGCGGCGCAAGGAAATAGCGGATGACGTCGATCATCGCATCGTCCACCGGATAGCTGATCAAGACCTGGTCTGCGAAATCCCCCGGGGTCAGATACGGTTTGCGCGCGAGCGGATGATCGGGCGCGAGGATGGCGAGCGTCTCGTAGGTGAACAGCGGCACGGTGACGATGCCCGGCCGCCGCGGCGGCTTGCCGTGAATCACGGCAAAGTCCGCGCGCCCCTGCTCGATCAACGCCAGTGGATCGGCGCGAAAACCGCCGACCAGATCCAGTTCGACCTGCGGCCAGTGCGCACGCATCGCGTCCATCGCCGGCATCAGCCAGTCGTAACAGGTATGGCATTCGACGACGATGCGCAGCTCGCCGTGCGCACCGGCGACGCGCTGGGCGATGTCGCGCTCGGTCTCGTCGATGCGCGCGAGCACCTCGCGGGCGAGCGCGACCAGGCGGCTGCCGATCTGCGTCAGGCGCAAAGGTTTGGTCTTGCGCTCGAACAGCGGCGCGCCGTAGTGCGCCTCCAGCAGCTTGATCTGGTGCGACAGCGCCGATTGCGTGACGAACACGCGCTCGGCGGCCTTGGCGAGCGACCCGCTGTCGGCGAGCGCGACCAGGGTCTGCAGGTGACGGATCTCGAGCACGGAGCGCGCCATCGGGCATCCTCATCATGATGAATACGATTCATGATGAACTAAACCAACGTGAAGTTGAATCATATCCGTGCGGGGTCGATCATCACCGCTCGCGATCAATCGACACACGCAGGACATGACCACCGCACACATCCTGGGTTTTCCCCGCATCGGCGCGCAGCGCGAGCTGAAGTTCGCGCTGGAAGCACACTGGAAGGGCGCGCTCGACGCAGACGGCCTGCACGAGGTGGCCCGCCAACTGCGCGCGCGGCACTGGCAGCAGCAGCGCGATGCGGGGCTCGACTTCGTCACCGTCGGGGACTTTGCGTTCTACGACCACGTGCACACCGTCACCGCGCTGGTCGGCGCCGCACCGCTGCGTTTCGGATTCGATGGCCCGGTCGGGCTCGCCGAATACTTCGCGATGGCGCGTGGAACCGCCGATCAACCGGCGCTGGCGCTGAAAAAATGGTTCGACACCAACTATCACTATCTCGTGCCGGAGATCGGCGCCGATACGCGTTTTGCCTTGAACCGCGACTGGCTGCTGCCGGAGGTGCGCGAAGCGCTCGCGCTGGGTCATCGCGTCAAGGTCGCCCTCACCGGCCCACTGACCTGGCTGTGGCTCGCGCACGCCGACGCAGGCTTCGACAAGCTGTCGTCCTTGAGCCTGCTGCTCAATGTGTACTGGGCCCTGCTCGCCGAACTCAAAAACCTCGGCATCGAATGGGTGCAGCTCGACGAGCCGATCCTCGCCCTCGATCTGCCGGAGCCGTGGGTACGTGCGCTCGAAACCGCCTATCGCGAGCTCTCCGCGGCGGGGCCGCGTCTGCTGCTCGCAACCTATTTCGGCTCGGTGGCCGAACACGCTGCGCGGCTCAAATCCCTGCCGATCGCCGGGTTGCACCTGGATCTGGTGCGTGCTCCGGCGCAGCTCGATGCCTTCCTGGACGGCTGGCCGGACGAGCGCGTGCTGTCGGCCGGCGTCATCGACGGCCGCAACATCTGGCGCACGGATCTTGCCGCAACGCTCGGTCGCCTGCATGGGGCGCATCGCGCGCTCGGTGAGCGGCTGTGGCTCGCCGCGTCCTGCTCGCTGCTGCACGTTCCGCACGATCTATCGCAGGAGACGCGGCTCGATCCGCGCATCCGGCGCTGGATCGCCTTTGCGCAGCAAAAGCTCGAGGAACTGGCGCTGCTCAAGCGCGCGCTCGACGAGGGCGAAAGTGCGGTCTGGCGGGCGCTGCACGATGCAGCGATCGCGCTCGAAGAGCGGCGCTCGGCGCCGAGTACCTGTATCGAGCCCGTGCGCGCACACATGCGCACGCTGACCGCCGCCCAGGAACGCCGGGCGTCGCCGTTTCCGCAGCGCCGCGCCGCGCAGCAGACGCGCCTGCAGTTGCCGCTGCTGCCGACGACGACCATCGGTTCGTTCCCGCAAACGCCGGAAATCCGCGCCGCGCGCGCCGCATTCAAGGCCGGGCGCATCGACCAGGCTGCCTACGACGCGGCGATGCGAGCCGAGATCCGCCACGCCATCGCGCAGCAAGAGGCGCTCGGGCTCGACGTGCTCGTGCACGGGGAAGCCGAGCGCAATGACATGGTCGAGTATTTCGGCGAGCAGCTCGCCGGTTTTGCCGTCACCGAGCATGGCTGGGTGCAGAGCTATGGCTCGCGCTGCGTGAAGCCGCCCCTCATCCACGGCGACGTCTTCCGCCCCGCGCCGATGACGGTGGAATGGACGCGCTATGCGCAAAGCCTGACCGCCAAGCCGGTCAAGGGCATGCTCACCGGCCCGCTGACGATGCTGATGTGGAGCTTCGTGCGCGACGACCTGCCGCGCCGTGACGTCGCCTTGCAGCTCGCGCTTGCGCTGCGCGACGAAGTGCTGGATCTCGAAACCGCCGGCATCGCCGTCATCCAGATCGACGAGCCGGCGCTGCGCGAGGGGCTGCCGCTTCAAAAAGCCGACTGGCCCGATTACCTCGGCTGGGCCGTGCGCGCGTTTCGCATCGCCGCAAGCGGCGTGCGCGACGACACGCAGATCCACACCCACATGTGCTACTCGGAATTCGCCGACATCCTGCCGGCGATCGCCGATCTCGATGCCGACGTCATCACGATCGAAACCGCACGCTCGCACATGAAGCTGCTCGATGCCTTTGCCGAATTCCGCTATCCGAACGACATCGGCCCCGGCCTTTATGACATCCACTCGCCGCGCGTCCCTGCGCAGGCCGAAATGCAGCGCCTGCTGGATCGGGCGCTCGCGGTGTTTCCGGGCGAACGGCTGTGGGTCAATCCGGACTGTGGACTGAAAACGCGTAACTGGCCCGAGGTGGCGGCGGCGCTGCGCACGATGGTCGCGGTCGCTCACGCAACACGCACGCAGCTTGCGTCCGCGGCGTGCCTCCAACGCAGCGCCGAGGCACCGGCCTGACCGGCGCAAACAGCGCAAAGCCGCCGGTCAGACCGGCGGCCTTGCGCATGCCCTTGCCGTGCGGCCGGGCTCAGCGCAGATCGAACCGATCCGCGTTCATCACCTTGGTCCAGGCGGCGACAAAGTCGCGGACGAATTTCTCGCGGTTGTCATCCTGGGCATAGACCTCGGCATAGGCGCGCAGGATCGAGTTGGAACCGAAGACGAGATCCACGCGCGTGGCCGTCCATCTCACCCGGCCGGATTTGCGCTCGCGAATCTCATAACCGTTGCGGCCGGTCGGCACCCAGGTGTAGGCCATGTCCGTCAGATTGACGAAAAAGTCGTTGGTCAGCACGCCGATGCGGTCGGTGAACACGCCGTGCTGCGTGCCGCCGTGGTTGGTGCCGAGCACGCGCATCCCGCCGATGAGCACGGTCATCTCCGGCGCGGTCAGGCCGAGCAGTTGCGCGCGGTCGAGCAACAGCTCCTCCGGCGATCCGCCGATGCCCTTCTTCACGTAGTTGCGAAAACCGTCTGCGAGCGGTTCCAGCCACTGGAAGGATTCGACGTCGGTCCATTCCTGGGTCGCATCGCCGCGCCCCGGCGCGAACGGGACCGGCACGTCGAAGCCGGCAGCCCTGATCGCCTGCTCGATGCCGACGTTGCCGGCGAGCACGATGACGTCTGCAAGGCTCGCGCCGCTCGTCTGGGCGATCGGCTCCAGCACCGCGAGCACCTTGGCCAGACGCGCCGGTTCATTGGCTTCCCAGTCCTTCTGCGGCGAGAGGCGAATGCGCGCGCCATTGGCGCCGCCACGGAAATCCGAACCGCGGAAGGTGCGCGCACTGTCCCAGGCGGTGGCGACCAGCTCGCCGACGGACAGTCCGCTGGCGGCGATCCTGGCCTTGACTGCGCCGACGTCGTAGTCGGTGCGGCCAGCCGGCACCGGGTCCTGCCAGATCAGATCTTCCTTGGGCACCTCGGGGCCGATGTAGCGCGTCTTGGGCCCCAGGTCGCGGTGCGTGAGCTTGAACCAGGCGCGGGCGAAGGTTGCGCTGAAATAGGCCGGGTCTTTGTAAAAGCGCTCGGCGATCTTGCGGTAGGCCGGGTCCATCTTCAGCGCCATGTCGGCGTCGGTCATGATCGGATTGCGGCGCATGGATGGGTCATGCGCATCCACCGGCATGTCCTCTTCCCGGATGTTGATGGGCTCCCACTGCCAGGCACCGGCCGGGCTCTTCTTGAGTTCCCAGTCGTAATTCAACAGCAGGTGGAAGTAGCCGTTGTCCCAGCGCGTCGGATGGGTCGTCCAGGCGCCTTCGATCCCGCTGGTGACGGTGTCACGGCCGGTCTTGTTGAGCCAGCCCAGGCCCTGGTTTTCGATCGCCGCGCCTTCCGGCTCCGGACCGAGCTGTTTGGGATCGCCGTTGCCATGCGCCTTGCCGACGGTGTGCCCACCGGCGGTCAGCGCGACGGTTTCCTCGTCGTTCATCCCCATGCGCGCAAACGTGACGCGCACGGCTTGCGCCGTCTTTAAGGGGTCGGGCTTACCGTCCACACCTTCCGGATTGACATAGATCAGCCCCATCTGCACGGCGGCCAGGGGATTTTCGAGCGAGGTCTCGTCGTCGGGGTTGGCATAGCGGTTCTTGCCGAGCCACTCCTTCTCCGAGCCCCAGTTGATGTCCTTCTCGGGATGCCAGATGTCCTCGCGGCCAAAGCTGAAGCCAAAGGTCTTCAGGCCCATCGACTCGTAGGCCACGTTGCCGGCGAGCACGATCAGATCCGCCCAACTGATCCTGTTGCCGTATTTCTTCTTGATCGGCCACAGCAGGCGGCGGGCCTTGTCGAGATTGGCGTTGTCCGGCCAGGAATTCAGCGGCGCGAAGCGCTGGTTACCGGTGCCTGCGCCGCCGCGGCCGTCGGCGATGCGGTAGGTGCCGGCCGCGTGCCAGGCCATGCGGATCATCAAACCGCCGTAATGCCCCCAGTCCGCCGGCCACCAGGGCTGGCTGTCGGTCATCAGCGCGGTCAGATCGCGCTTGAGCGCGGCGACGTCGAGCTTCCTGACCTCCTCGCGGTAGTCGAAATCCTCGCCCAGCGGATTGGTCTTGCGGTCGTGCTGGTGCAGGATGTCGAGATTCAGCGCTTTGGGCCAAAACACCGAGTGGGTTTGCGCGGATGTGGTCGCGCTGCCGTGGACGACGGGGCAGCGTGCAGCGGTCTCGGAAGACGTGGACATGATGGATCTCCTGGGCTGGGAACGTGGGGGCTGGGGACGTGGGCGGGCTTCCGGCTCACACCGGCCACTGGGCGAGCTGGGCCAAGGCCATGGCCAGAACGGCGGCGGCGCAGATGCGGCGGACTGTGGGCGGCAAAGCGGGCGACATGACGTGTCTCCAGATTGACGCCGACATCCTGCGCCACGTCGAAAAATTAGTAAAATTGATTGTTGTTTTTATTATAATAGCTATAAATTATTTTTCGGCATTGGCCAAATGCCCGCCGATCCCGGACAATCCCGCCTCTTTTTGGCATCTTTGCCTTGTCTGATCCAGCCTGATCATGGCCCGTGACCTCTTGCTCGAACTGGGCACCGAAGACCTGCCCGCCCGCTACGTCATCCCGCTGGCCGAGGCCCTGCACGAAGGCCTGACCAAGGGTCTGCGCCAACGCGGCATCGCCTTCGGCGCAGCGCGCCGCTACGCGACCCCGCGTCGGCTCGCCGTGGTGCTCTCCGCGGTCTGCGAGCAGCAACCGGACCAGACCGTCGAGCGCCTGGGTCCGGCCCTGGCGGCGGCCGTCAAGGATGGCCAGCCGACGCCGGCAGGGCTGGGTTTTGCGCGCGCCTGTGGCGTTGCGTTTACCGCGCTGGGGCAAAAGGACGGCAAGCTGTACTTCCGCCAGTCCACGCCCGGCCGCCCGACCACGGCCTTGTTGCCGGAGGTCTTCGAAGCCGCGCTCAAGCGAATGGACGAGCACGTGGCCAAGCGCATGCGCTGGGGCGATGGCGACGAGACTTTCGTGCGCCCGGTGCAGTGGCTGCTGTGTCTGTTCGGGGACGAGGTCGTGCCGCTCGTGCGCTTCGGCCTCACCGCCGACCGGATCACCTATGGCCACCGCTTCCACGCACCGGCGCCGATCGCGCTCGCCAGCCCGGCGGATTACGAAACCGCGCTGCGCACGGCCCGGGTGCTCGCCGATCCGGCCACGCGCAAGGCCGAGGTGCGCCGCCAGATCGAAACCGAGGCGCGCAAGCTAGCGGGTCACGTGCGCATCACCGACGCGTTGCTCGACGAGGTGACGGCGCTGGTCGAATGGCCGGTCGCGGTCATCGGGCATTTCGAGGACCGCTTCCTCGCACTGCCGCCCGAGGTCGTCGTCGCGACCGTCGAGACCAACCAGCGCTACTTCACCGTCTTCCGCGACGCCGCGCAGACCCAACTGACCAACGCGTTCATCACCGTGTGCAACATCGAGTCGCGCGATGTTGCCCAGGTCATCGCCGGCAACGAGCGCGTCATCCGCCCACGCCTGACCGATGCGCTGTTCTTCTGGCAGCAGGACTTAAAGCAGCCGCTCGAAGCGTATGGCGCAAAGCTGGCGACCGTGACCTTCCACCAGGCGCTGGGCACGATGGCCGATAAGGTCGGGCGTCTGCGCCGCCTCGCCGTCACGATCGCGCAGGCGCTGGGCGTGGACGCAGCGTATGCCGAACGCGCCGCTGCACTATGCAAGAACGACCTGGTCACGCGCATGGTGTACGAGTTCCCCGAGTTGCAGGGCATCATGGGCGGGCACTACGCACGCGCGTCCGGCGAGCCGGATGCGGTGGCACAGGCCATCCGCGAGCACTACCAGCCGACCCAGCAAGGCACGCCGATCCCGGCGACGATGCAGGGCCGCATCCTCGCCCTCGCCGACAAGCTCGACACCCTCGCTGGCATTTTCGCGGTCGGCCAGAAACCCAGCGCCAGCAAGGATCCGTTCGCGCTGCGCCGCGCCGCGCTGGGGGTGCTGCGCATCTGCCTGGAAGCGGAACTGCCGCTTGATCTGCGCGCACTGCTGCACACCGCGCTGGAACTGCAACCGGCCGGTGCGCGCGATGCGGCGATGCTGCGCGAGCTCGAGGATTTCATCTTCGACCGCCTGCGCGCCCATGTGGTCGGCCAGCGCGTCGAGGGCCGTGAGATCGCGGCCGAGACCTTCGCGGCCGTGCGCGCCCTCGGCATCCCAAGACCGCTCGATTTCCTGCGCCGCCTGTATGCGGTGCACGCCTTCGTCGCCGAGCCCGCCGCGCCCGATCTCGCCGCCGCGAACAAGCGCATCCGCAACATCCTGCGGCAGGCCGGCACGGCCCCCGACACGGTCGATCCGGCACGCTTTGAGCATGCCGCCGAACACGCCCTGTTCGAGGCGATGAAAACCCTGGATGCGCGTAACGCCCAGACCGCGGACTATCGTGCGCAGCTGGTGAACCTCGCCGCGCTGCGCGAACCGGTGGACCGCTTCTTCGAACAGGTGATGGTCAATGTCGAAGACGCTGTGCTGCGTGCCAACCGTCTGGCGCTGCTCGCCCAGCTCGACCGGCTGTGCCGCTCGGTCGCCGACCTGTCCTGCCTGCCCGGCTGAACACTGCGCCACGCGACGGTGCTGCCATGAAAATCGTGATCCTCGACCGCGATGGCGTGATCAACGAGGACTCGCCCAACCACATCAAGTCGGTGGCCGAGTGGCGCCCGATCGCGGGCAGCCTGGAAGCGATCGCCAAGCTCTGCCAGGCCGGATTTCGTGTTTTCGTCGCCACCAACCAGTCCGGTCTGGGCCGCGGCCTGTTCGACTACGATGCCTTTTGCGCGATCAACGACCGCATGCAAAAGCAGCTCGCGGAACTCGGCGGCCGCATCGACGGCATCGCTTTTGCCCCGGATCCGCCCGATGCGCCGACGCCCAGGCGCAAGCCCGGACCGGGAATGCTGCTCGACCTCGCGCGCCGGCTCAATGCCAGCCTCGACCTGGTTCCGGTGGTCGGCGACTCCTGGCGCGACATCCAGGCGGCGCGCGCCGCCCAGGCACGGCCAGTGCTGGTGCGCACCGGCAACGGCCGGCGCACCGAAACCGAACACCGCACCGAGCTGCGCGGGGTCGCCGTCTATGACGATCTGGCCACGTTCGCCAACGCCCTGATCGCCGCGCAGCACGCCTTGCCGCCCGTGCGCTGATTCGGCGCGTGATTCGGCGTGCGCACCGGCCGCGGCCTCAGCGGCCGCACGCGGCGTAATCCTCGCGCCGGCGCTCGATCACCACGCCAACCTGCTTTGCGCCCTCGACCGCACCGGGTTTGTCGATCGCAAGCCGCAGCGTCTGGATCGCAAACTCGGCGAACAGGGCGCGCGCGATACGCTCGGCCAGCGTCTCCAGCAAGGCCGGCTGCTGCTCGTCGAGCAAACGGCGCAGATGCGCGCTGACCGCCGTGTAATCGACGGCATCGCGCACGCGATCGCTGCTGGCCGCCGCGCGGGCGTCCACGCCCAGCTCCAGATCGAAGACCAATGGGCGCTTGAGCCGCCGCTCCCAGGCGTGCACGCCGATGACCGCCTCGAGCGTGAGGCCGCGGATGAAGATCTTGTCCATGCGCGCCTCTGCTCATGCCGCGCGCGGCGGCCGCAGTTGGTCCAGCGGCCAGCGCGGCGTCGCGAACAGGCTCCCGCCGGGAGCCACGCCATCGGCGCGGCGCACCCAACCGGTGTAGGCGACCATCGCCGCGTTGTCGGTGCAAAACGCCAGGCGCGGAAAATACACCTGCACCCCGTGCCGCTCGGCATAGGCCGCGAGCTTCTCGCGCAGGCGCTGGTTGGCCCCGACGCCGCCCGCGACGATGACACGCCTGAGTCCGGTGCTCTCCAGCGCGCGGCCCACCTTGAGCACCAGCGTATCGGTCACCGCCTCCTGGAAAGCATGGGCGAGATCGGCCTTGTCCTGATCGCTGGGCTGCACCGGCAGCGCGCTCAAGACGGCGGTCTTAAGCCCGCTGAAGCTGAATTCGAAGCCGGGCCGGTCGGTCATCGGCCGCGGGAAACGAAAGCGCCCGTCGCGCCCGTGCTCGGCCAGCTTCGCCAGATGCGGCCCTCCGGGATAGGGCAAGCCGAGCAGCTTGGCGGTTTTGTCGAAGGCCTCGCCGACGGCATCGTCGAGACTCTCGCCGAGCAGCGCATACACCCCGTGGCCATGCACGGCGACGAGCTGGGTATGGCCGCCCGACACCAGCAACGCGAGAAACGGGAACGCCGGTGCCGGCGTCTCCAGCATCGGCGCCAGCAAATGCGCTTCCATGTGATGCACCGGAATCAGCGGCACGTCAAGCGCGCTCGCCAGGCCGGATGCGACCGCGGCGCCGACCATCAGCGCGCCGATCAGGCCGGGTCCGGCGGTGTAAGCCACGCCGCCCAGCTGCGCCGGCTCGACCCCGGCCTGCTGCAGCGCCAGCCGGATCAAGCCGTTGATCCGCCGCACGTGATCGCGCGAGGCCAGCTCTGGCACCACACCGCCATACTGGGCATGCAGCCGCACCTGACTGTACAGGGTATGTGCGAGCAAGCCGCGCGCACCGTCGTACACCGCGGCGGCGGTTTCGTCGCAGGACGTTTCGATACCGAGAATCGGCCCTGGCCGGACCTTGGGTGCACGCGGGGAGACAGACATGCGTGTATTGTAATGACCGGATCGGGGCGGATTGCACGCTGCGCCGGCTTTTGGCTAGAATCGCGGCCCTTTTTGTGGGCTGGCGCCCCGAATCCGCACAAAGCGAGTAAGTCCTTATGCCTTCCGTCCGTGTTCGTGAAAACGAGCCCTTCGATGTCGCGCTCCGCCGCTTCAAGCGCGCTTGCGAAAAAGCCGGTGTTCTCACCGATCTGCGCAAGCACGAGTACTTCGAAAAGCCGAGCCAGGAGCGCAAGCGCAAGCGCGCGGCGGCGATCAAGCGCCAGGCCAAGAAGATGCTGCGGGAGGCCAACCAGCGCGTGCGCCTGTTCTGAACCTGCGGGCCGCGCCTTCCGGCGCCGGTGCACACGAGTTTGCGAACGCGGCCCGAAAGGCCGCGTTTTGCGTTTCAGGAGTCTTTCGATGTCCGATCTCAAGACCCGTATCGCCGAAGACGTCAAAGCCGCGATGCGCGCTGGCGACAAAGCGCGTCTGTCGGTGCTGCGCATGCTCGCCGCCGAACTCAAGCAGCGCGAAGTCGTCGAGTCCACCGCGCTCACCGATGCCGTGGTCCAGTCCGTCGTCGAAAAAATGGTCAAGCAGCGCCGTGACGCACAGGCGCAGTTCCGCAGCGGCGGCCGTGCCGATCTCGCCGACCGCGAAGCCGCGGAAATTGCCGTGCTGATGGCCTACCTGCCGCAGCAACTCAGCGACACCGAGCTCGCCGCACTGATCGACCAGGCCATCGCCGAGACCGCGGCCAGCAGCGGCAAGGACATCGGCAAGGTCATGGCCTGGATCAAGCCCAAGGTCCAGGGCCGCACCGACATGGCCAAGCTGGCCGGATTAATCAAGGCTAAGCTCGGGTGAATGGCCGACAGACATTCATCCCGCGAACCTCTGGTCACGGACGGCCGGGCAAGCGGCAGGCCGAGCGACACCGTCGCACCTGGATGGCGCCGTCGCGGGTAAATTGATCGCCCATGTCGCGTATTCCCGAGGCCTTCATCCACGATCTGCTCGCACGCACCGATATCGTTGAGTTGATCGGCGAGCGCATCGAGCTCAAGCGCGCGGGCAAGGAATACCGGGGTCTGTCGCCGTTCACCAACGAAAAAACGCCCTCGTTCTTCGTCTCGCCGCAGAAGCAGATGTTTTTCGACTTCAGCTCCGGCAAGAACGGCAATGCGATCGGCTTCCTGATGGCCTACGACCGCCTGTCCTTCGTCGAAGCGGTCGAGGAACTGGCCCGGCGCGCCGGCCTGGAAGTGCCGCGCGAGGGCGGCGCGCCTGCGCGCGTGCTGATGGACGGACCGCTCGATGCGCTGGCCGCCGCAGAGCGTTTCTTCCGCGACCGCCTGCGTCAGACTCCCGTAGCCATCGACTATCTGAAAAAACGCGGGGTCAGCGGCGAAACCGCCAAGCGCTACGGGATCGGCTACGCCCCCGACCGCTGGGACGCGCTGACCGAATTCCTCAAAGACACGCGGCATGCGATCGAGGCCGGCCTGCTGGTGCCCAGGGAGGGCGGCGGTTGTTACGACCGCTTCCGCCACCGCATCATGTTCCCGATCCGGGATACGCGCGGGCGGGTGACCGGTTTCGGCGGCCGTACCCTGGGCAACGATCCAGCCAAATACCTGAATACCCCCGAAACCCCCCTGTTCCACAAGGGACGCACGCTCTATGGTCTGTACGAAGCCCGCCAGGCGAGCACCGGACCGCTGGCGCAGCTGGTCGTCGTCGAGGGCTACATGGACGTGGTCATGCTCGCCCAGCACGGCATCCACGAGGCGGTGGCCACCCTGGGCACGGCGACGACGCGCGACCATCTGCAGTTGATCTTCAAGACGGCGAACCGCGTGGTGTTCTGCTTCGACGGCGACCGCGCCGGTCGTGCCGCCGCCTGGCGCGCACTCGAACAAACCCTGCCCGAACTCCATGACGGCCGCGAGTGCGCGTTCATGTTCCTGCCGGAGGGCCACGACCCGGACACGCTGGTGCAGACAATCGGTGCCGAGGCTTTCCGCGCCCGCATGCGCGCAGCGCAGCCGCTGTCGCAGTTCCTGCTCGGCGAGCTGGTGCGCCAGGTGGACCTGGGCACGCTCGAAGGACGGGCGCGGCTACTCGCCCTGGCGCGGCCGCATCTGGACAAGCTCCCCGCAGGATCACTGCGCACGCTGCTGCTCGACGAGCTGGCGCACCTCGCGCGCATGGACCGCACCGATGTCGAGCAGGCGTTGCGCCGTTCCGATCCCCCTGCGCGGGGCAACGCCCCACCGGCTGCCGCCGAACGCGGCAGCGCCGCCGCCCGCCCGGTCAGGCGCCTGATGCAGCTCCTGCTCGAACGCCCCGCGCTCGCCGAACGCGCCGAACACGTCGAGCTGCTGGCACAGGCCAACGTGCCGGGCACCGACGTGCTGGTCGCCGCCATCGATTTCTTTCAGGCCCATCCGGGCGCCACGGCCGCGCAACTGCTCGCGGCCTGGACCGACACGGCCAGGGGCCGCGCGATCGGCCGCCTGCTCGCCGATCCGCTGCCGCCGCTGGACGACACCGCACTCGAGGCCGAATTCCGCGACGGCTTGCACCGGCTCTGCCAGCGCGCGCTAAAAGCCCGCGTCGAGGCGCTGCTGGCGCAGGCGCGCATCCGCACCCTCACCGAGGCCGAAACCCGGGAAATCGAGGCGATGACCCGGCAGATGCGGACGCGCCCGCCGGATACTTGAAAGTGGCGGTATAATGACCAGTTCTGCGCTACCCCTCAAGCGCCGCACACGAGCTTTGGCATGGCAAACACGAGCAACACTGAGAAAGCCGAACGGGCCTCCGCAATGGACAAGCAGGCCCAGAAGCAATCCCAGATCAAGGTCCTCATCGCGCTCGGCAAGGAGAAGGGTTACCTGACCTATGCCGAGGTCGCCGACCATCTGCCCGAGATCGTCGATACCGAGCAGATCGAAGACATCATCAGCATGATCCAGGCGATGGGCATCCCGGTCCACGAGGAAGCCCCGGAAGAGGATCAGCAGCTGTTCTCCGAACCCGCCGTTGTCGCGACCAACGAGGAAGAGGAAGAAGCCGCCGAAGAGGCCGCCGCCGCGATCGCCGCGCTCGACGACCAGTTCGGCCGCACCACCGACCCGGTGCGCATGTACATGCGTGAGATGGGTGCGGTGGAGCTGCTCGACCGCGAAGGCGAGATCCGCATCGCCAAGCGCATCGAGGAAGGCTTGAACGAAGCCATGTTCGCGATGGCGCAATATCCCGAGACGGTGGCGATCCTGCTCGAGGCCTTCGAGGCCTACAAGCAGGGCAAGCGGCGTCTGGGCGACATCGTCACCGGCTTTTTCGATCCCAACGCGCCCGAGGAAATCCCGCCGGCGGTACCGATGGCCGCTGCCGAGGAGATCGACGAAGACAGTGACGACGAGGAATCCATCGAGGGCGAGGAGGAGGAGGCCGTCGATACCGGCCCCGACCCGGCCGTCGCGGCGGAGAAGTTCGCGACCCTGCAAAAACTCTATGACAAGGCCTGGGATGCGCTGCTCAAACTCGGCAGCGCGCACCCGAAGACACAGGCCAGGCGGGAGGCCGTCGCGCAGCACATCATGACCTTCAAGCTCTCGCCGAAGATCGTCGACGAGATCACCCGCAACCTGCGCGAGAAAATCGAGCTGATCCGTCAGACCGAACGCAAGATCATGCGCATCTGCGTCGTCGATGCCGGCATGAGCCGCGAGGAGTTCCTCAAGGTTTACCGCGAGTCCAATGGCGCGACATCCGAGGAATGGGTCCACAAGCTGATCCGCGCCAAGCGCAAGTATTCCTCCGAACTCAACGCCCGCAAGGAGGAAATCTTTGCGCTGCAGGCCATCCTGCGGAAGATGGAAGGCGACAACCTGATCACGCTCGAGGAAATCAAGGACATCAACCGCCGCGTCAACGTCGGCGAGGCCAAGGCGCGGCGCGCCAAGAAGGAGATGGTCGAGGCCAACCTGCGCCTGGTGATCTCGATCGCGAAGAAATACACCAACCGCGGCCTGCAGTTCCTCGACCTGATCCAGGAGGGCAACATCGGCCTGATGAAGGCGGTCGACAAGTTCGAATACCGCCGCGGCTACAAGTTCTCGACCTATGCCACCTGGTGGATCCGTCAGGCGATCACGCGCTCGATCGCCGATCAGGCGCGCACGATCCGTATCCCCGTGCACATGATCGAGACGATCAACAAACTCAACCGGATCAGCCGCCAGATGCTGCAGGAGATGGGCCGTGAGCCCACGCCCGAGGAGCTGGCGAAAAAAATGGATATGCCTGAGGACAAGATCCGCAAGGTGCTCAAGATCGCCAAGGAACCGATCTCGATGGAAACCCCGATCGGCGACGACGAGGATTCACATCTGGGCGATTTCATCGAGGACACCAACGCGGTATCGCCGCTGGAGGCCGCCACCGCGCAGTCGCTGGCAGAAGCGACGCACCAGATCCTCGCCAGCCTGACCCCGCGCGAGGCCAAGGTGCTGCGCATGCGCTTTGGCATCGACATGACCACCGACCATACGCTGGAAGAGGTCGGCAAGCAGTTCGACGTCACCCGCGAGCGCATCCGCCAGATCGAGGCCAAGGCGCTGCGCAAGCTGCGCCACCCGAGCCGCGCCAATTACCTGCGCAGCTTCCTCGAAGAGTGAACGAGCCTCCATGCGCGGGGCAGTCGTCCACGCGCACAGACCGCGCACGAAAAACCCCGCCTGCAGCGGGGTTTTTCGTCTGTACGGCCGGCCGCCGGCCGCCGCGTCGTGCCGCACCGGCCGGGCGAGACCCTCAGCGGCCGAAGTGCAGGCGCAGACCGGTGCGCAGTTCGTCGCTCTTGATCGTGCCACCGTCGTCGTCTTCGAGATCGGTTAGGCGGTAATCGACGAAGACGCCGAGCTGCGGCGTCAGCGAAAACACGCCACCGACCAGATATTCCGGACCGTCGGCGTCGCCGCCCTCGTCGTCCTCGAGCTTCACATAGCCGATCTGGCCGTAGACGCTCGTCGCCGCGCTGGCGTAAAGCGTGCCGCGCACATGCACGGCAAAGCCGTCCGCGTCGAACGATTCGCCCCCGCCCTCCAGCGTCACGTCGAGATACTCGCCATACAGCCCCCACTGGAACCCGGCCTGCTCGGGCGCCTGCAGCCCGATGCCGAGGCGCCAGCGCTCGTCGTCGATATCGACATCTCCAGAGCCGAGCCCGGCCACTGAGGCTTCGTCGTAATTGAGCTTCTGGTACTCCGCGGTCAGCAGCACCGCATCGGCGACAGGCGCAGCGCCACGCAAACCATAGCCATCGCCCTCGAATTCGAGGCGATCAGACCCGTCATCGAATTCGAGCTCGGGCGTCGGGCTGTAGTAGAAATCCAGATACCCCGGCGTCGCGAAAGCCACCAGCGGCGTGGCCGTGAGCAGCAAGCCGCATACGCGGCTGATTTTGGTTTTCTTATCCATCAGGATCTCCCCATTCGATTGGATGCTTCAGAAACGGAAGCGGAATCCGGCACGCACATCCTGCGTGTTCTGCTCGGCATCGTTGTCACCATCAAGCTCGACGACGCGGTAATCGGCGAACAAGCCGAAGTTGCGGTCAAGATCAAGGCCAATACCGGCAAGATATTCGAAGCCGTCGGCATCGCCGATGTCGAGGTAACCCGCGCGCGCGTCGAGCGTGAAATACGTTGCGAGATCAAAGCGCGCACCGACGTGTGCCCCAAAGCCGGTTTCGGAGTTCGATGCACTGCCCAGCGATCCGCCATTGACCTCGACGTCGTAATTGATGTACTCGACGAACGCATAAATCGGCAGGCTGGTGTTGTAACCGAGGCCGATACGCGTGTCATCGGTGCTGCCGCGAACCCCGCTGCCGGCCCCACCGATGTCTTCGACATCGGTGGATTGGTACAGACCGGAGAGAAAGACATGTTCGCCGAGCATCAGGGTGAGCTTGACGCCAAAGCCGTCGCCCTCCTCCGATTCGGCCGATGCACCGCCGCTTTTGAGCTCCAGCGTCGAGTCCGCGACGTAATAGGCGTCGATCGAATCCAGGTTCGCCGCTGTTGCCGTCAGCGGTGCGGCGAACACCATGCCGGCGAGAATCCCCATCGCGCTTCCAACCCCAAGGCCATGCTTGTTCATGTGTTGCTCCGCTCCTTCGTTTGCGATCCCCGTCGCACCGGGTGTCGGCCGAGTATAACGGGCACGCCTGCACAAGGTGCGCACAAACGAAAAGGCACGGGAGCGCCCGTGCCTTTCCTCCTGCCCGTTCCGGCGCCGGATCAGAGCCGGATTTACCGGGCCGCTCCAGCACCCGTCTTGATGCTGGGGGTATACAACGGTCCCGGCTGACGCTCGAAGTACTGCGCGAGCGCGCGGATTTCGGCGTCGGTCAGAGCGGCGGCCTGCGGTGCCATGACCGCGTTCTTGCGTACGCCCGCACGGTAATCTTTGAGCGCCTGTTCGAGATAGCTCGCGTATTGCCCGGCGAGCACCGGATAGTTCGGCGCGATTGGCTTGGCGCCGCCTTCGCCATGGCAGGCGACGCATGTGGCGGCCTTCTCGGGCACCGGCGTCTGCGCGCCGGCCACAAGCGGCAGACTGGCAAGCGCGGCAACGAAAATGATGCGCTTCATGGTGAACCTTTCAGTGTCAGTGTGCGGGAGCCGTGGACAGGAAGGCGGCGATGTCGGCGATGTCCTGGTCGGACAGGCTGGCCGCCTGCGCATGCATGGTGCCGTGCGGGCGCTCCCCGCTGCGGTAGGCCTTGATCGCTGCTTCGAGGTAGGCGGCCGACTGGCCGCCGAGCTTGGGAACGCGGTAGGTTGGATACGCGTTGGTGTACTTGGGAATGCCATGGCATCCCATACAGGTGCTGGCCTTGACGCGGCCGGCCTCGGCATCGCCCTGCGCAAACACCGCAGGGGCAGCGAACGCTGCGGCAAGGGCAATGGCGCCCCAACGCGCATGCTTCATGACGAAAACTCCCGGGAAAAGCGGATGGGCCCTGAACAAGGCGCGATATGTTCGGGGAAATGCCCGCGCCGGTCAACGCGCCCCGCCCCGGATAGTGGACGCAACGGCCGAGCTGTTACCCTGCCGCCCTCGCCGACACCTGACCACACATCCGCTCGCCGCTCACCCGTCCCCGCGATGATCACACCTACCATGGGACAATCGAACGCATGAGCACCCCGATCCAGTCGGTCGAGGGAAGCGCGCGGGAAATCGCTGCCGTCGATCTCGGCTCGAACAGTTTTCATCTGCTCGTCGCGCGCACCGATGGGCGTGAGATCCAGGTCATCGACCGGCTGCGCGAACCGGTGCGCCTGGCTGCCGGCGTCGGCCCCGACCGACGCCTGCAGCCGGACGTCGCACAGCGCGCGCTGGCCTGTCTGCAGCGCTTCGGCCAGCGCCTGCGCGGCATTCCGCCCGAGTGCGTGCGTGCGGTCGGCACCAATACGATGCGCAAGCTGCGCCGCAGCAGCGACTTCCATGTCCAGGCCGAAGCCGCGCTGGGCCATCCAATCGAAGTCATTTCCGGCCTCGAAGAGGCGCGCCTGGTCTATGGCGGGGTGACGCACGGAATGGGCCGGGCGCGGCCGCGCCGGCTGGTCGTCGACATCGGTGGCGGCAGCACCGAGCTGATCATCGGCCGCCACGAGACGCCGCGCCTGATGGAGTCGGTGTCGCTGGGCTGCGTCGTCCACACCCAGCGTTTCTTCGAAGACGGCGTGATCACCGCCGCCCGCTTCAAGCGCGCGCGGCTAGCGGCACGCGTGGAACTGGAATTCCTGGAGCGCCGCTACCGGCGCGCCGGCTGGGACGTGGCCATCGGCTCATCCGGCACCATCCGCGGGATCTGGCGCGTGATCCTGGCCAACGGCTGGAGCGATCAGCACATCACCCGCGAGGCGCTGGAAAAGGTGGTGGATCTGGTACTCACGCGCGAGCACATCGATCAAATCGACTTCGCCGGGTTGCGGGAAGACCGCCGGCCGGTGTTTGTCGGCGGGCTCGCCGTGCTCGCGGGCATTTTCGATTCGCTCGCATTAAAGACGCTGGAGACCTCCGACCGCGCGCTGCGCGAAGGTCTGGTCTATGACCTCCTGGGTCGTCTGTCCAACCACGACGTGCGCGACGAAGCGGTACAGGCGATGGCGCGCCGCTATGGCGTGGACCAGCGCCACGCCGCGGAGCTGTCGCGCACGGCGCTGCGCATCCTCGATCAGGTCGGCAAAACCTGGGGGCTGGACACGCGCAACGCCCGCCAACTCCTCGACTGGGCTGCGCGCCTGCACGAAGTGGGACTCGCCATCACCCACAACGGTTACCACAAGCACAGCCAATACATCCTCCAGCACAGCGATCTGCAGGGCTTCTCACAAACCGACCAGAAACTGCTGGCGGCGCTGGTGCGCCTGCATCGCGGCCGTTTCGCGCTCGAAGTCCTCGACGAGGTGCCGACGGCCTGGGTGGAGCCGCTCAAGCGCATGGCGATGGTGCTGCGCCTGGCCTATCTGCTGCACCGCTCGCGCACGCCCGATCTCAAACCGCCGGTGCGCGTCAATCCGAACCGGCGTGGCTATGAGCTTTCGTTCACGCAGAAGCGCTGGCTCGAGCGCCACCCGCTGACCCAGGCGGATCTGGAACGCGAGGTCGAATATCTCGCCGCCGCGCAGCTGCGCTTAAAACTGGCTACCTGAGCATCCCGTCAGGGTTCTTCCATGAACCGCAGCTGCACCGGCTTGGTGTCATCAGCCTGCGCGCGTCGATAAGCGCCGTCGGGCTGCAGGATCCAGCTTTGCGCGGTATCGGCGAGATAGGCGTGCAGGTGATCGAGGATGCGCTCGCGCAGTTTTTTATCGAGGATCGGGAACGCGACCTCGACGCGGCGGAACAGGTTGCGCTCCATCCAGTCGGCGCTGGCGAGATACAGCTCGCCGTCGCCACCATTGGCGAAATAGTACGCACGGTGGTGTTCGAGAAAGCGCCCGACGATCGAGCGCACCTGGATGTTTTCCGACAACCCCGGAACCCCGGGGCGCAGCGAACACATGCCGCGGACGATCAGGTCGATCTTCACCCCGGCGCACGAGGCCCGGTACAAGGCCTGGATCATCTCCGGATCCACCAGGGCGTTCATCTTGGCGATGATGCGCGCCGGCCTGCCGGCGGATGCGTGCGCGATCTCCCGCTCGATTTTGGCGTGCAACTGCTTGGCCAGCGTGAACGGCGACTGCAGCAGCCGGTGCAGCTTGGTCACCTTGCCCAGGCTGGTGAGCTGCAGGAACACCGCATGCACGTCCTTGCAGATCTGGGGATCCGCAGTGAACAGACTGTAATCGGTATAAAGACGCGCGGTGCGCGGGTGATAGTTGCCGGTGCCCAGATGGGCGTAGTGCCGCAGCGTGGACGTCCCGCCCGGAGCACCCTCCTCGCGGCGCACGACCAGACACATCTTCGCGTGGGTCTTGTAGCCGACCACCCCATACACCACGTGCGCGCCGACCTCCTGTAGCTGCTCGGCGAGATCGATGTTGGCCTCTTCGTCGAAACGCGCGCGCAATTCGACGACGACGGTGACCTCCTTGCCGTTGCGCGCCGCCTCGATCAGCGCCTCGGCCACCGCCGACTTGTCGCCGGTGCGATACAGCGTCTGCTTGATCGCCAGCACCTTGGGATCGCGGGCGGCGGCGCGCAGAAAATCGACGACCGGCATGAACGATTCATACGGATGGTGCAGCAGCTGGTCGCGCTCGCGGATCGCCGCAAAGATGTCGCCCGCGGCAAACGCCTTGGGCACGCGCGGCGTAAACGGCGGATATTTGAGATCGGGGCGATCGACCATGTCCGGGATCGCCATCAGGCGGTGCAGATTGACCGGGCCGTTGACCTGATAGACATCCGCGGGGGTGAGCTGGGCGACGTCCATCAGGTACTGCCACAGCGGTTCCGGACAGTTGTGGGCAACCTCGAGCCGCACGATGTCGCCCCACTGGCGCTGCGACAGCTCGCCCTCGACGGCTTCCATCAGATCCTTGACCTCTTCTTCGTCAACCAGCAGGTCGGAATTGCGGGTCAGGCGGAACTGGTAGCTGCCGGTCGCCTCCATGCCGGGAAACAAGTCGTCGACATAGGCGTGGATCACGCTCGACAGGAAGACGAAATCGTGCGGGCCGGTCCCCGCAACCTCCTGGGGGATCTGGATCAACCGCGGCAGTGCCCGCGGCGCCTGCACGATCGCAAAACCGGTGTTGCGGCCAAAAGCGTCCTTGCCGGAGAGCTGGACGATGAAGTTCAGCGACTTGTTGAGGATGCGCGGGAACGGATGCGCCGGATCGAGCCCGATCGGCGACAGCACTGGCATCAGCTCGTTGTGAAAATACTGCTTGAGCCAGGCGTCTTGCTCGGGCGTCCACTCGGCGCGGCGCAAGAAGCGGATACGTTCCTTTTCCAGTGCCGGGACGATGATCTCGTTGAAGGTGTGGTACTGCTCGGCAACGAGTTCGTGCGCGCGCCGGCTGATCGCGGCGAGCGTCTCCGCCGGCGTCAGCCCATCGGCTCCCCGCTGTGTCGGGTTGAGCTCGGCCATCTGCTGCAGGCCAGCGACGCGGATCTCGAAGAATTCATCGAGATTGGAGCTGGAGATGCACAGAAACTTGAGCCGCTCGAGCAGCGGCACGCGCTCATCCTTGGCCTGCTCGAGGACACGGCGGTTGAATTCGAGCAGCGACAGTTCGCGGTTGAGGAACAGCTCGGCGGGCTGGAGGCCCTGCGCGAGCGGGTCGGGCAGCTCGGGCGGCGCTTGTGTCATCGCGGTGGACTGGGAGATGCGGGATGCCCAGTCTATGACAGGCGTATGGCCGGCTGGTTACGCCGCCCGGTCCAGATGCCCGCCGTCCGCGCGCGAATGGTGCGCCTGCCGCAGCGCCCGCGTCTTCGGCGGCGCACCGGTGATCAGGCGGTCGCCCTCCTTGCGCGTGCAGTACTTCCAGGCCCATTGCAGGAACACACGCATGCGCTGCTCGGCATCGATCAGCGAGGCGATGTGGACAAACGCCCAGATCAGCCAGGCGGCGATGCCGGTGAGCTTGACCACGCGCAGGTCGCCGACGGCCTTGTTCATGCCGATCACCGCCATCGTGCCCAGGTCGCGGTAGCGAAACGGCGCGCGCGGAGCCTGGCCGCGCAGCCGGCGGCGGATCACGTCGGCGACATAGCGGCCCTGCTGGATCGCCGCCGGCGCAAGTCCCGGTACATCGCGCCCGCGCGCGTCGGTCAGACACGCCAGATCGCCGATGACGAAGATCTCCGGATGCCCCGGCAGGCTGCAATCCGGCCGCACCTTGACGCGCCCACTGCGGTCGAGCAGGGCGCCGGTGCGCTCGGCGAGGATCTCGCCGAAATACGATGCGCGCACGCCGGCAGCCCAGAGAATGGTTGCCGCCTGGACGGTCTCGACCTCCGTGCCGCTGCGCATGCACACGAAATCCGGCCCCAGCTCCTCGACCTTGGTCCCGGTGCGCACGGTCACGCCCAGTTCTTCGAGATGGCGGCGCGCCGCCCGGCGCAAACGAACGTCGTAGGCCGGCAGCACGTCCGGCGCGCCTTCGACGAGCAAGATACGCGCCTGGCGCGGATCGATGCGACGGAAATCGTGCACCATGGTCTTGTGCGCGAGCTCGCCGATCGCGCCGGCGAGTTCGACCCCGGTCGGCCCGGCACCGACGATGACAAAGCTCATCAGACGCTGCCGTTCGACCGGATCCTCCAGGGCCTCCGCCTTTTCGAACGCATCGAAGATGCGGCGGCGGATGTCGAGGGCGTGCTCGACGGTCTTGAGTCCCGGCGCGAACTGCGCCCAGCTGTCGCGGCCGAAGTAATGATGCTTGACGCCGGTGGCGACGATCAGCGTGTCGTAACGCAGCGTGCCGTACTGGTGGCGCAGCACGCGGGCCTGCGGATCGAGCTCAAAAACTGCCGAGGTCAGGCAGGTGACGTTGCGATACTTGCGCAGCACCACGCGGTGCGGGATGGCGATATCACCGGGCGGGATCGCACCGGTTGCCACTTGATAAAGCAGCGGCTGGAACAACTGGAAATTGCGCTTGTCGAGCAGGGTCACCCGGCAGCCGCTGCGCCCTAGGGCCTTGGCCGCATACAGCCCGGCGAAGCCGCCGCCGACGATGACCACGTGATGCTGTCCGTCCATTCCACCCGACCGTCATGTTGCACTGCGGCAAAGCCTATCGGGGCACTGGCAGGGGTGCAATCACAGGTCCCTGTTAGGGAACATCCGAAAAAGGCGGCGCGCGGGATGAAGCCCGGCAGGCAAGCGCAGCGCCGCGACTCATCGCGCCGAACGGCGAGGGGACGAGCGCTGCGCGCCCACGCGATTCCCCGCGCCGTGGACCCGCGCTTGCTCAGGCGCCGCGCCCGGTATCCGGCGCAAGGCCCATGCGCCGCAGGCAGCGGGCCGCCAGCGTGTACTGGGCCGCCTGGGCGATGTCGTGGATATATCCGGCATTGACCGCGCCGCCGACGACGGCGCCGATCACCGGCAGCGCGCCGCCGCTCTTGCGGGTTCCAAGATGCGCGCCGATGCGGCTGGCCAGGGTGTTCAGGCTGAATTGCGCCGCATCCTTGGCGAGCTCGCGCTCGGCGATGCGCTCGACGCCGTCGCGCCAGGCCGCATCGAGCAGCGGACGACCCTCGTGCAGGGCCGCCCAGGCCGCGCGTTTCTCCTCGTAACTGTTGGCGGAGGCGAGCGCGAACACGCCGATCGACAAACCCTGCGCGCCAGGCTGCCCCCAATCCTCGCCATAGCAGTATGCGGTGCGGTGGATCGTGCGCAGCGCCAGCGTCAGCAGCGTCGGGATGTCGGCGACCATGCCGGCGGCGCCGCCGATGCCGAGCGCCGCACCGCTGCCGCCGGCGAGCAGGATCGCGCGCCGCTCGACGCGGCGGGCCAGCGCATCGGCCTCACGCAGGGAGCGTTGCGCGAGCGCCTCGAGCGTGTCGACACCTGCCCAGCGCAGGATGTCGCGCCCACCGGCGATCCGTCCGGCGACTCCGTCGAGCGCCTGCAGGCTTGCCCGCAGCACCCCGACCGGAACCAGCTGCTGCGTCAGCCGCGCGGCGACATGGCTGGGTTTGGCCAGCAGGCGGGTGCCCCAATCCGGCGGCGCCTCGAGCCAGCGCTGGATGTCGGCGCGCCGCGCCCGCGCATAGGCGTCGGGCGCATCGATCGCTTCTGGCTTGGCGCTGGCCTGTCCGGTCGGTACGATCATGATCCTTCCAGCGTAGCGGGTTGACGGGCGGACGGCACGCGCGGATGCTGCCGGCATGTGCCTGATCGCCGTCGCCCTCGATGCGCACCCCCGTTATCCGCTGGTGATCGCCGCCAACCGCGACGAATTCCACGACCGTCCGGCCGCCCCCGCCGACTGGTGGCCCGGCACCGCATCGGTGTTCGGCGGCCGCGACCTGCTCAAAGGCGGCAGCTGGCTTGCGCTCGCGCGCGATCGCCGCTGGGCCGTGGTCACCAATGTCCGCCGCATGATACCCCCCGATCCGAAGGCGCCCTCGCGCGGCGCGCTGGTCGCCGACTATGTGAGCCGCGAGGACGACCCTGCGGATTACGTCGCACGCCTGGGTGCGTCGGCCACCGCCCATCCCGGCTTCAATCTGCTCGTCGGCGTCGGCAGCCGCGCCCATTACGCCACCAACCATCCGCGCTATCGCACGGCTGCGCTCAGCGCCGGCATCCACGCCGTCAGCAATGCCAGTCTCGATACGCCCTGGCCCAAGCTGGTGCGGCTGCGCGCGGCGCTGCAGCGCTGGTGTGCGGAACGCTGCGACGATTTCACCCCCCTGTTCGCCGCCCTGGCGGATTCGCGCCCGGCTCCGGATGAGGCCTTGCCGGATACCGGCGTCGGTCTGGAGACGGAACGCTTTCTGTCCCCCCCGTTCATCCGCGGCGACCGCTATGGCACGCGTGCCAGCACCGTGCTGGCGATGCGCGCCGACGGCCGCGTGCGTTTCTGGGAACGCCGTTTCGGCCCCTTGGGTCGCGCATCCGGAGAAACGCAGTGCGAATTGTGTCTCGCCGCCGGAACCTGATCGCCACCGGACACCCCAGGCTGCGCAAACAGCGCGTGAAATTCCGCCCCGGCGCATCGCACCGATTTGCGCGATACTGGATCGCAAAAGCGGCTTTCTGGCCGCCGGGGACATGGGCATGGACGAGACATGGGGCACCTTGCGCCGGGCAACATCGGCCCGCGACGGATCACGCCTGCAGGCGGCCGCGGTGGACGGCGGTCCCCGCACCACCGGCGCGCGCCGCGCCGGCCAGCCCCCGGCGACGGTTGCCAGCGCCACGGCGCCGGGACCGATCCACACCGCCTGGCTGGACAGCCCGCTCGGCCCGCTGCTCGCGGCCGCCTGCGACGAGGGCATTGTGCTACTCGAATTCGGCGAGCCGGACCGCGCCGATGCCCAGCTCGCCGCCCTGTGCCGCCTCGTCGGTGCACCGCTCGGTGCGGGGGATCACCCGCTGCTGCGGCGGCTGGCGCACGAGCTGGCCGAGTACTTCGCGGGCACGCGGCGCAGCTTCACGCTGCCGCTGGTCGATCCGGGGTCGGATTTCCAGCGCCGGGTGTGGCGCGCGTTGCGGGACATTCCTTACGGCGAAACCTGCTCGTATGCCGCGTTGGCGGCGGCGGTCGGCCACCCCCGCGCCTGCCGCGCGGTCGGCAACGCCAATCGCCAGAACCGCATCGCCATCCTCATCCCCTGCCACCGCGTCGTGAATCAAGACGGCCGGCTCGGCGGCTATGGCGGCGGGATCTGGCGCAAAAAGTGGCTGCTCGCGCTCGAACGCGGCCACCCACCGCTCAAGTGAGCCGCAAGCCGCCGTCCACCGGCAGTACGACGCCGGTCACATAGCCCGCCTCCGCCGACAACAGCCAGCGCACCGCGCGGGCCACCTCGTCGGCACCGCCCAGCCGGCGCAGCGGCACGCGGGCCAGCTCGCGCGCCTGTTCGGCCGCGCTGAGCGTCGGCGTCGCCGCCCAGATCATGTGTCCCGGCGCGACACCGTTGACGCGCAAGCGCGGCGCGAGCTCCAGCGCCAGCGTCTGCGTCAGCGTCCACAACCCGGCCTTGGCGGCGATGTATGGCGCAAAGCCCGGAACACCGCGCCGCGCCTGGGTATCGACGATGTTGACGATGCTGCCGCCGTCGGCCAGACGCGTCATGCACGCCTGGATCAGCAGCAGCGGCGCGCGCAGATTGGTCGCCAGCAAATCGTCGACCTGCGCCGGAGTGATCGAGCCGAACGGCGTGCGGTAATACGTGGAGGCATTGTTGACCAGTGCATCGAGCCGCTGCCAGCGCGCATACGCCTCGTCGGCGAGCCGCTCGATCTGCGCGGCGTCGCGCAGATCGGCGCGCACTGCCACGGCCGAATCCGCACGCGCGGCGTTGAGCGTATCGGTGAGCGCGCGCGCTGCGGCGATCGAACTCTGTGCATGCACGACGACGTTCCAGCCCTCGGCGTGCAGCGTGCGCACGATCGCCGCGCCGATCCGGCGTGCCGCGCCGGTGACCAGCGCCACGCGCACCGATGCATCCACTCCTTTATCCTTGCCCGTCATTTGCATCATCGATCGATCCGTGGACAGCCTGTTGCAAGCGATTCTGCTCGGTGTCATCGAGGGTCTCACCGAGTTTCTGCCGATCTCGAGCACCGGCCATCTGCTGATCGCGCAGGTCTGGCTCGACCGCCGCTCGGATTTGTTCAACATCGCGATCCAGTCCGGCGCGATCCTTGCGGTCACCCTCGTCTACCGTGCCCGGTTGGTCCGACTCGCCACCGGCTGGGTCGATGATGCCGCGATCCGCGACGATCTGCTCAAGCTCGGCACGGCCTTCGGCATCACCGCGCTGCTGGGCCTGCTCGCCAAAAAGCTGGGCGCGTCGTTGCCGGAGACGGCCACGCCAGTGGCCATCGCGCTGATCGTCGGCGGCGTGGTCATCTTCGCCGTCGAGCACTGGCTCAAGACGCAAGCGCCGCGCACGTCGATCGGCTGGGGGGTGGCCGTGGGCGTTGGCGTAGCCCAGGTGATCGCCGGCGTGTTTCCGGGCACGTCACGCTCGGCGGCGGCCATTTTCGCGGCGCTGCTGCTCGGCCTGACCCATCGCGCGCGCGCCGCGGAGTTTGCCTTTCTCGTCGGCATCCCGACGATGTTCGCAGCAACCGGCTATGAGCTGTACAAGACGCTGAGCGATGCCACCGCGCGCGCCGCCGAACCCTGGCACGAGCTGATCGCAGCGTTTGCCACCGCCGCGGTGGTCGGCTTTGCCACCGTCAAATGGCTGCTGCGCTATGTCGCCGGGCACAGCTTCGTGCCGTTTGGCTGGTATCGCATCGCCCTCGGCGTGAGTCTGCTCGTGTGGCTGTGAACCCCGAAGCGACGGCCGCACGCCGGGCATCCTTTCACGCCTGCGCCTGCTGGGCATCGCGCCAGCGCTTGAGCGCATCGATGCGCCGGCGCCGCAGCATCTCGCCCACGACCGCACCGCGATGGCCGGCGGCGACGATTTCGTGTGCGGTCACCGCTGCCGCCACGCGCAGCGCCGCGCGCAGGTAATCGGTCTGCGGATACGCGCACTGCTCGAAACCGAGCCGGCCGCGCGCATCGGTCTCACAGGCCATCAGGACGGCTTCGAAACGGTCCGGTTGGCGAAAGCCACCCAGCCGCTCGAGCAAATCGTGCAGCGTCGCGGCTTTGAGGGTTTGCACTCGGTGCACGTTGAGATGCTCGCGCGTATGCACGAGGGCGAGGTCACGGCAGGCGGATGGCACGCGTAGCCGCGCGCTGACGCGCGCGACCAGATCGACCCCGCGCACGTCGTGCAGCTTGTGCGCCGGCCATTCGTTGCGCGGCGTCAACGCCTTGCCAAGATCGTGCACCAGCGCGGCGTAGCGCACCGCAAGCGGCGCCGCCGCGCGGGCGGCGGCATCCACGCACATCAGCGTGTGCACACCGGTATCGACCTCGGGATGATAGTCCGCGCGCTGCGGCACGCCGAACAATGCGTCGACTTCGGGCAAGATCCGCGCAAGCGCCCCGCACTCACGCAGCGTCGCGAAAAACGTGCTGGGGCGCTCCAGCATCAGCGCGCGGCTCATTTCCTTCCAGATCCGCTCGGGAACGAGATGATCGACCTCGCCGCTTGTGACCATCTCGCGCATCAATGCCAGCGTCTCCGGCGCAACGCGAAACCCGAGCGGCGCCAGGCGTGCATGGAAGCGGGCGACGCGCAGGATGCGCACCGGATCCTCGGCGAACGCCGGCGAGACGTGCCGCAATAGTCGCGCCTCCAGATCGGCACGCCCGCCATACGGGTCGATCAAGCGGCCATGTTCGTCTTCGGCGATGGCGTTGATCGTCAGATCGCGGCGGCGCAGGTCGTCCTCGAGCGTCACGCTGGCGCTGGCATCGACGGTGAAGCCCCGGTACCCATGGCCCGACTTGCGCTCGGTGCGGGCGAGCGCGTGCTCCTCGCCGGTGTCCGGATGCAAGAACACCGGAAAATCCTTGCCCACGGGTTTGTACCCGGCGCGCAGCATGTCATCCGCGGTCGCGCCGACGACGACCCAGTCGCGTTCGCCAGGGGGTAAGCCGAGCAGCCGGTCGCGCACGGCGCCGCCAACGAGATAGCGCTTCATGGCGGCGTTCGCACCGGTTGCAGCAGCGGGACCAGATCCAGCGGCTCGCCGTGGCGCTGCCAGTGGTATGCGGCCATGTGCCAGAGGATTTTCTGCACATAGCCGCGCGTCTGGTCGTAGGGCAGGTTTTCGATCCACACGTCGGCATCCATCGGCTGTGCCGGCAGCCAGCGGCGTACCGCATTCGGGCCGGCGTTGTAGGCGGCGAGCGCGACCACCACCTGGCCGCCGAAGCGCTCCCGCATCTCGCGCAGATAGGCGACGCCGAGGGGGATATTGATCTCCGGCCGCAGCAGATCGGCGCGATCCGGCAGCCGCTCGTCGTGGCGGCGCGCGACCTCGCGCGCGGTCGGCAGCAGCAGTTGCAGCAAACCGTAGGCATTCGACGGCGACACCGCACGCGGATGAAACAGGCTTTCCTGACGCATGACGCCATAGACCAGCTCGGGCGGCACGCCGGCACGGCGGGCGTGCGCGAAGATCGCCTCCTCGTAGGCCGGCGGATAACTCAGCTCGAGGATATCGAGGGCATCGAGCCCGGCGAGCAGACCCACCGCCTGGACATGCCAGCCCCACTGCGCGGCGAGGTGCGCCGCCTGCAGCCGGCGCGATGCGTCCAGCCCGCGCACGGCCGCACGCCACTCGGCGTTGGCCCAGCGATCGCGCTCGATGAAATAGAGCTCACGCGCGCGCTGCACGCCCGGCTGTGCCAGCAGCTCGGCCTGGATGGCCGGATCGCTAACGAACGTGCGCACGCGCGGACGGTGCGGCCGCTGCAGGCGCCAGGCCGCGAGCAGGCCGTAGTAGCCATTGTCCTGGGCCAGGGCTTCGTAGATCGATCGCGCCGCGGCGGCATGGCCGCTGCGTTCGAGCATGCGCGCGCGCCAGTAGGCCCAGCGCGGCTCGGCCGCCTGCGCCGGCGGCAGCGCCGCGATCCACGCCGATGCCAGATCCTGCCGTCCGTGCCACAGGGCGGCGCGGATGCGCCATTCGTGGACCTGCGCATCGACCACCGCCGCAGGCAGGCGCGCGAACAACGCGAGCGCCTCGGCACGGTGATCCCAGGCCAGTCCGAGTGCGGCCCAGCGTTCGAGCTGCGCATATCGCTGCGCGCCGATGCGCGCGCGGGCCAGCGCGCCCAGCACGGCGTACGCGCGTTCTGAATCGCGCCGCGCCAGACGAGAGAAACCGGCGAGCACGCCGTCCCATTCGAAGGCTGCATCCGGCCGCTCGGCGAGGAGGGCGAGTTCGCGCGCCGGATCGCGCAGCAACCGCACCCACTGCTGCAGGGGCGCCGCCTGCGCCGGCGGCAGCTTGCGCAGCAACCACTGCGCGAGCTCGAGATTGCCGTCGGCCAGCGCCTTGCGCGCGCGCCGCACCACCTGCGTCGGGGTGATGCCACCTTGCGCGTCGAGCCATTCGAATACCGGCGCACAGGCTTGCGGCATCTGCGGCGCCTGTTCCCAGAATGCCTGCAGTTCTGCACCAACCGTGGCATCGCCGCTGTCGATGCGCGCCTGGTAAGCATGACAGGCCAACACGGGCAGATCCGGATCGGGGGTGTAATGGCGCAGGAAGACCGCCCATTGCCGGCGCTCGGCGAGGCTCGTCAGCCATGCGCCGCGCAGCTCGGCGGCGAGCGGCAGCTGCGCCTGTGCATCCAGAAACGCCATCACCGCCCGGTCGGTGTCCTCACCCGGCGTCCGCCGCACGGCATCGAGCAGGCGCACGCCTTCGAGATAGGGGTAAAGGACATAAGCGCGCAGCTCGGAGCCATCCGGAGAAGAGGGCACAAGGCCCTGCTCGGCCTGCTCCAGGGCGAGGCGGAATTGCGCACGCAAATCCTCATCCGCGGCCTTCGCAGGCCGTGCGAGCACAACCGCCACGGCGGTTGCGACCAGAAAGAATCGGCAGAGACTCATCGCCATCGGGTAGGATGCGCGGCTCATTATGCAGGGCGCGGCGCATCCACGAAGGTCGGCAGGTTCGACCGCCTTGGGCATACGACATCGCGCACCGGCTCTGGCCTGACAATCCCGGCGGCACGGTCATGGAACAGCTTGCGATCTTCGTCCTCACCGGTATCGGGGCCGGCCTGCTCGCCGGTCTGTTCGGCGTCGGCGGCGGCTTGATCATGGTTCCGGCGCTGGCCTTGGTGCTGCCGCTGCAGGGCGTGCCGGAAGCGGTCTATATGCAAGTGGCCATCGGCACCTCGCTCGCGGTGATCGCGGCGACCTCGCTGTCGTCGACACTGGCGCATCATCGCCGCGGTGGGGTGCACTGGGCCGCCCTGCTGCGCTTTGCGCCGGGGCTGGCCCTGGGCGCGCTCGCCGGCGCCATCGTGGCCGACACCTTGAGCGGCACGGCACTCAAGCGCATCGTCGGCACCGGAACCATCCTCGTCGCCGCGCAGATGGCGCTCAAACGCGAGGCGCCGACGGCCTCGGGGACGTTGCGCGCCGGAACACTCGAATTGTTCGCGGCTGGCGGCGCGATCGGGGTGCTGTCCGCGCTGGTGGGTATTGGCGGCGGTTCGCTGACCGTGCCGTACTTGAGCGCGCGCGGCCTGCCCGTGCACCAGGCCGTGGGAACCGCGGCCGCCGGCGGCGTGCCGATCGCCTGGGCCGGCGCCGCCGGCTTTGTCATCGTCGGCTGGGATGCCGCCGGCGTGCCCGCCCCGCATCTGGGTTACGTGAGCCTCTCCGCGTTCGCCGCACTCGCCGCGACCAGCGTGCTGTGTGCACCGCTGGGCGCCCGCCTCGCCCACGCCCTGCCCGCTGTGGTGCTGCGCCGGGCGTTCGCCCTGCTGCTGCTGGTCGTCGGCCTGCGCATGCTGTGCAGTTGAGTGCGGCGCGCGCAGTCTCACTCCGTACTCGTCGTGGCCTCGGGCAACAGACGCACCCCTTTGATGCCAGAGGCGAGCACGGCATCGCGCAACGCGGTGATGGCCTTGCGCCGCGGAAAAGTCTTGCGCCAGACCAGGGCGATGCGCCGCTGCGGCGCCGGCGGCGCGAACGGTTTGGCCAGCAGCAGGCCGTCGTCGGGGCGGTTCTCCACCGACGAACGCGGCAGCACGGTGATCCCCAGGCCGCTGACCACCATGTGGCGGATCGTCTCCAGGCTGCTGCCGGTCTGGGGGCGCGGACCCTCGCCATCGGGATCGACGCATTTGGGACAGGCCTCGATCACCTGCTCGCGGAAACAGTGGCCCGGGCCGAGCAGCAAGAGCTTTTCCCCGGCGAGCTGCCGCGCCGGGATTTGCGTGGCCTTCGCCCAGTGATGATCGTGCGGTATCAGTACGACGAAATCCTCGTCGTAGAGCGGCCAGGCACATAAGCCCTGGAGATCCACTGGCAGCGCGACGATGGCGACGTCCAGTTCGTTGTCGCGCAGTTGCTCGAGCAGCTTGGCGGTGAAGTTTTCCTCGATCACCAGCGGCATCTGCGGCGCGGATTTGCGCATCAAGGGCACCAGACCCGGCAGCAGATACGGCCCGACCGTATAAATCGCCCCCAGACGCAGCGGGCCGGTCAGCTCGTCGCGCCCTTCGCGCGCGATGTCTTCGATCAGGCGCGCCTCCGAGAGCACGCGCCGCGCCTGCGCGATGATCCGCTCGCCGACCGGGGTCGGCCGCGCCTCGCCGCGATTGCGCTCGAACAGAATCACGCCGAGCTCATCCTCGAGCTTCTTGAGCGCAACCGACAGCGTCGGCTGTGAAACGAAAGACCGCTCGGCGGCACGGCCAAAGTGCCGCTCTTTGTCGAGATTGACGAGATAACGCAGCTCGGTCAGGGTCATATGGCGAGATTCTCACGCCAGGACGTGGCTGTGCAATGCCGGCGCGCATGCGCAGCAGGCCGTCCAGGCTTCATGCGCGATTCAGGAATTTTGCGCATAGTGTGCCGGTTGCGCATCTTTCCATGGCCTCAAGAGGGGGCAGCCATGTCGTACCGTTTTCTCACTCTCGTACTGTTGGCCCTGTCATTACCAGCCGTGGCCGACGAGTCCGAGAAAAAGCCGGAGCGGGAGCAAGACCGCACGGAAGGCGTGACCTATAGCGGCGTCGGGCTGTCGCGGGTGGATCCGAAGATCGATACCGCCGGCCTTCAGTTCGATACTCCGATCAACCTCGACGCCACGCTGGGTTTTCGTATCCCGACGATCCAGTGGTTCGGCATCGAGTTGAACATCTCGTCCACGGTGATTCCGGGACAAGTCACCGAAACCACCTGCAGCCCACCGAGCGGTGGCGGCGGTGGCGGTGGCCTGCCCCTGCCGGGGGGCGGGAGCGGCGGCAGCGGCGGGCAAAGCTGCACGACGCGCGATGCCGGAGATTTCGGCGGCCAGAGCGTCGGCGCCTTCGTCGTGCTGCGTTCGCCAGGCGCCTTCTACGCCCAGGGTCGCGTCGGCTACCGCTACCTCAACTACAACGCCGATGCCCTGCGTGAGAAGCGCACCGGCTCGGCCTACGGCCTGGGGGTGGGCTACCGCTGGAACCCGCAGACCGGCAGCGGCGTGGAGCTGGGCTACAACCGCTTCAACGATCGGCTGCAGGCCATCGGCTTTCAGTTCAACTATGGCTTTGGCCGCCGCGACTGATCCCCGCGGTCGGTACCGCCGACAAAAGCCCGCATGATGCCCGCGCGCCGCACACAGGCCTGGCGGCAAGCGCTTGGGGTTTTTGCTAGACCCAGTCGCGCGGCTTGAGGAAATCTTCAAGCAGCCGGGCTTCGGGTGTGCCCGGCTCCGGCGTGTGGTCATACCGCCAGGCCGCGAGCGGCGGCAGCGACATCAGGATGGACTCCGTACGCCCGCCGGACTGCAGGCCGAACAGCGTGCCGCGATCCCAGACCAGATTGAATTCCACGTAACGCCCGCGCCGGTAGAGCTGCCACTGGCGTTCGCGTTCGCCGTAAGGCGTATCCTTGCGCCGCTCGACGATCGGCAGATAGGCCGGTGCATAGTGATCGCCGACGCTTCGCATCAGCGCGAAACTGGCGTCGAAGCCGCCGGCCGTCCAGTCATCGAAAAACAGGCCGCCGATCCCGCGCGGCTCGTTGCGGTGCTTGAGGAAGAAGTACTCGTCGCACCACTTCTTCAGCCGCGGATACACGTCCGCGCCGAACGGCGCACAGGCCGCCTGGGCCACCCGGTGGAAATGACGGGCGTCGTCCTCATAGCCGTAATACGGGGTCAGATCGAAACCGCCGCCGAACCACCACACCGACGGTTCACCGGGTTTTTCGGCGACAAAGTAGCGCACATTGGCATGAGAGGTCGGCACATGCGGATTGCGGGGGTGCAGCACGACCGACACCCCCATCGCGCGGAACCGCCGCCCGGCGAGTTCCGGCCGGTGTGCCGTCGCGCTCGGCGGCAGACGTTCGCCATGAATGAGCGAAAAATTCACGCCGGCCGATTCGAAGACGCCGCCGTCGCGCAGAATCCGCGTCTGACCGCCGCCGCCCTCGGCACGCTGCCAGACGTCGCAGCGGAACCGGCCGCCGCCATCGATCTGCTCGAAGGCCGCGCACAGGCGGTTCTGCAATTCGCGCAGATAGGCTTCGACGAGATCACTGTTCATGGTGGCTTGAACCAGGAGCCCGAATGCTGCGTGCACCGGATGCGCTAGCGCCGCAGGATGTGCCCGGTCTGCACGTCGCGGATCGTGGTCGGCTTGGCGAGCCCGCCCAGCGCGCCCGGAACGATGGCGTCGAGCACACCGTTGAACTGCAACCGCACCTCGGTGATCGAGCGCGCCGGCGGGCGGCCGCTGCGATTGGCGCTGGTCGAAACCAGCGGCCCGAAGCGCGCGCACAGGGTACGCAGCAAAGGATGGGCGGTGACGCGCACGGCGATGCTGTCATGCTCGCCGGTGAGCCAGCGCGGTGCATCGGGCGATGCCGGAAAGACCCAGGTCGCCGGCCCCGGCCAGGTCGCCAGCGCGCGCTTCATCGCCGCGTTCGAGGGCCGCTCGACGAAACCCGGCAGATCCTCGAAGGCGGCGGCGACGATGATCAAACCCTTGCGCCAGTCGCGCCGCTTGAGATCGAGCAGGCGCAGCACCGCGCGCGGATCGAGCGGATCGCAGGACAAACCCCAGACCGCCTCGGTCGGACAGGCAATGACACCCCCCGATGAAAGGGCATCGAGGGCGCGGCGCAAATGCCAGGGCGCAATCACCATGATCGCTCAACTCACCTTGTTTGACTTGCGTTCAAACTCGTTCAAACCCGCTTCGATACGCGCTTGGACACAGCCTTCGCCGCGCGCTTCGTCGTCTTTTTCGAAGTCTTTTTCGACGCCGTTTTCGCAGCCTGTTGCGCCGTTTTCTTCACCGCCGCAGCGGCGGTCTTGCGCGCGGATGCCGGCCCCGCCTTGGCCTTAGCTTGCGCCGGCTGGGTTCCCCTTGCCAAAGACGCCGAATCTCCAGCCGCATCGGTTGACTTCGCCGCGGCTTTCTTCGCTGCCTTCTTCGCCGCCGGCGCCGCCGCGGCGGCGAGATAGGCTTCGCACTCGAACACGGTCAGACTGTCCACCTCGCGCCCTTTGGGGATCGGCGCGCGGCGCTTGCCGTCGGTGATGTAGGGGCCGAAGCGGCCCTTGACGATGCGGATGCCGCTGTCACCGAAGCGTTTGATCGTGGCCGCTTCCAGCGCGGCGGCCTTCTGCTCGATCAGTTCGATCGCCCGCGCCAGATCGATCGTGTAGGGATCATCATCCTTCTTCAGCGACACGAAATTCGAACCGTAGCGCACATAAGGGCCGAAACGGCCGATGTTGACCTCGACCTCCTCGCCGCTCGGCAACTGGCCGAGTTTGCGCGGCAGCGCGAACAGTGCCAGCGCCTCCTCGAGCGTGATCGTGTCGATGCGCTGGTTGGCGCGCAGCGAGGCAAAGCGCGGCTTGTCGGTATCGTCCTTGCTGCCGATTTGCACGAATGGCCCGAAACGGCCGAGCCGCGCAAAGACCGGTTTGCCCGACGCCGGGTCGGTGCCGAGCAGGCGCGCCTCGGCAATGTCGGCGCGGCTCAGATCCTGCTTTTCGTCGAGCCGCTGTTTGAACTCGCGCCAGAAATCGGCGAGCAGCGGCTTCCACTGCTTTTCGCCGCGCGAGACCGCGTCGAGATCGTCCTCCAGATGCGCGGTGAAGGCGTAATCGACGTAGCGGGTGAAGTGCTCGGTCAGGAATTTGTTGACGATCATGCCGACATCGGTGGGCACGAAGGCCTTGCCATCGAGGCGCACGTAATCGCGCGCGAGCAGCGTCGAGATGATGCTCGCATAGGTGGACGGACGGCCGATGTCGTATTCCTCCAGCGTCTTGACCAGACTCGCCTCGGTATAGCGCGGCGGCGGTTCGGTGAAATGCTGGTCGGCGACGAGCTCGACGAGCCGGACGCGCTCTCCCACCGCCAGCGGCGGCAGGCGCTTTTCGTCCTCGTCCTCATCCTTGCCACTGGGCGTGTCGGTACCCTGGGTATAGACGGCGATGAAGCCCGGTTCCACCAGCGTCGAGCCGCTGGCACGGAACGCATTGTCGGCGCCCGCACGCAATTCCACGGTCACGGTGTCGAACACCGCCTGCTGCATCTGGCAGGCGATCGTGCGCTTCCAGATCAGCTCGTAGAGCCTGGCCTGATCCGGCGACAGATAGGGCGCGACCTGCTCCGGCAGACGTGCGACCGAGGTCGGACGCACCGCCTCGTGCGCTTCCTGGGCGTTCTTCGACTTGGTCTTGTAAAAGCGCGGTTCCGGTGGCACCGCGGCGGCACCGAAGCGCGCGCCGATGAGCTTGCGGATCTCGGCGATGGCGTCCTGCGCGAGGCTCACCGAGTCGGTGCGCATGTACGTGATCAGACCCACCGTCTCGCCGCCCAGATCGACACCCTCGTAGAGCTGCTGTGCGGCGCGCATCGTGCGGCTCGCCGAAAAGCCGAGCTTGCGGTTGGCCTCCTGCTGCAGTGTCGAGGTCGTGAACGGCGGTGCCGGATTGCGCCGGCGCTGTTTCTTCTCGACCGCGGTGACGACGAGCTCGCCGGCCGCGGCCTTTTCGAGCGCGCTCTTGGCGGCGAGCGCAGAGGCGGCATTGACGAGGGAGAACTGCTCGACCTTGCGACCCTGTAGCTCTACCAGCCGCGCGTCGAACCGCTGTCCGTCTTTTTCGGCAAGCGCCGAGATCGTCCAGTATTCGCGCGGCACAAAGGCCTTGATTTCCTCCTCGCGCTCGCAGATCAGGCGCAGCGCGGGGGACTGCACGCGCCCGGCGGACAGGCCGGGCTGCACCTTGCGCCACAGCAGCGGCGAGAGGTTGAAGCCGACGAGGTAATCGAGCGCGCGCCGCGCCTGCTGCGCGTTGACCAGATCCTCGGAAATCCCGCGCGGATGCCGGATCGCATTCTGGATCTCGCGCTGCGTGATTTCGTAGAACACCACGCGCTTGACCGGCTTGTTCTTGAGCGCGTTTCGCTCGCGCAGCAGCTCGACCAGGTGCCAGGAAATCGCCTCGCCTTCGCGATCCGGGTCGGTGGCCAGCCACAGCTCATCGGCGTCCTTGAGCGCGGCGATGATGGCCTTGACGTGCTTTTCGTTGCGGTCGATGACCTGGTACTTCATCTCGAAGCCGTTTTCGACGTCGACCGCGCCGTCTTTCGGGACAAGGTCGCGCACGTGCCCATAGGAGGCCAGGACCTCGAAATCCTTGCCCAAATATTTTTTGATCGTCTTGGCCTTGGCGGGCGACTCGACGATGACCAGGTTTTTGCTCATGTAACTCGGCATGCAGGAACCACCGGACGGTGGCCGCGGTGCGCGCCTTATAAGCGGAAGGTGGAGTGACTGTCCAGCCAACTGCACGCGCACGCGTGCGCGCGCAAGGGGTCAGTGCTTGAACTCGCCTTCGTAATACACCATCTCCTCGAGATGACCGAAAGCCTCCTCGGCATCGGGCTGGTTCATCAGCACCAGCAGACAGACCCACTTGACGCGCTCCAGATCGATCTCTTCCTTGAGCGCCATCAGCCGGTCGATGACCAGCTCGCGCAGCGCGGCGTCGAGGATGCCGAGCTGTTCGAGATAGAGCAAAAAACCGCGGCATTCGGCGGAGAGTTTGGCCATCTCCTCGCGCGTATAGAGCCGCGTCGCGCCGCTGGGCCCGAACACGATCGGCAACTGGCGCTGCGCGGCAAGGCCATCGAGCCAGACGAAGGCCTGGCGCACCGCATCGTCGGGAAAACCGGCCGCGACCAATTCCTCGTGCAGTGTGTCCTGGTTGCCGGCATCGGCGAATTCTCCCGCCTGGTAGTGTTCGAACAGGTACATCAGCACGTCGAGTGCCGTTTCTTTCATGGGGTCGCTCCCGTCGGTCTTGATCTCCATGCCCGCGCTGGTCGCGATCACGCCCGATGCAGCCGCTGCCAGCGGCCGCCGGCCACCGGCGCCACCGCCCCGGCCAGCTCGAGCTGGGTGAGCGCGACCTGCAACTCCGGTAATGGCCGCTGGATGCGTGCGGCCAGCTCATCCACGGCAAGCGCACCATCGCCGATCGCGTGCAGCACCTCGGCGGCGAGATGCACGTCGGCCTGCACGACCGCCGGCGGTGCATCCTGCGCGTCCGATCGATGCGCTGGCGCGTGCCGCCTGCCCAGCACGGGCCCGAGTTCTTCGAGCACGTCGTCGACCGTTTCCACGAGCTTTGCGCCTTGCCGGATCAGGGCATGACAGCCACGCGCCAGCGGATTATGGATCGAACCCGGGATCGCGAACACCTCGCGGCCTTGCTCCAGGGCAAAGCGCGCGGTGATCAGCGATCCGGATTCGCGCGCCGCCTCAACGACGAGCACACCCAGCGCCAGGCCGCTGATGATGCGGTTACGCCGCGGGAAATGCTCGGCGAGCGCGCCGACGCCGGGCGGAAACTCGGAGACCAGGGCGCCGTGTGCGGCGATTTCATGCGCCAATGCCTTGTGGCGCGCCGGATAGACACGGTCGAGTCCGGTGGCACAGACCGCGATCGTACCGCCACCGGCCGCGAGCGCACCGCGGTGCGCGGCGCCGTCGATGCCGAGCGCAAGCCCGCTGGTCACGACGAGCCCGCGCCGCGCCAGCTCGGCGGCGAAAGCCTGTGCGTTCTCGATCCCCTGCGGCGTGGCATTGCGCGCACCGACGATGGCGATCTGCGGCAGCGCAAGCCAGTCGGCATCGCCTTGCACGAACAGCAGCGGCGGCGGCTGCGCGATCTCGTGCAGCAGCGGCGGGTATTCCGGATCGGTGAGGGTCAACGCACGCCGGCCCGGAGCGGCGAGCCAGGCCAGGTCGGCGTCGATGGCCGCGCGCTCGACCGCAGCGATCGCCTCGATCTGGTTCTCGCTCAAGCCAGCGTCACGCAGCGCCGGTGCGCCGGCCGCGAGCGCCCGCGCCAGATCCGGGAAAGCCGCAAGGAGTCGGCGGACGGCCGCGCTGCCGAGGCCCGGCGCACGGCACAAGACCAGCCACGGTCTGAGCGACTGTGCATCCACGGCGCTAGCCTCGCCCGAAGGCGCGCGCGCCCGCAAGCCCCCACGCGCGCGTTCCGGCGGGTCAACGCGCCGCCGGTCCGCGCACGCGGTCGTAGCGGTGGATCTCGCGCTGCGCGTCCATCACCAGCGCGTAGCTGACGCGTTCCTCGACCTTGAACACCATCACCGTGCCGGCGAAACGTTCCGGCAGGGTTTCGCGGCGGCCGGTATAGGGGTCCCGCGCATCACGCCCGGTCTGGAATACGCTGAGCACGTGTCCGGGCGCCAGCCCGGCGCGCGCGCCGCGGCTTATGGTGACGACCTGGTACTGGCCCACCTGTGAGACCCCGTCGAACACGGCGATGATGCGCCCGGTGAGGCCGGCCGGCGCCGGCCGCGGGTAGAAATGGGCCTCGAAGCTCTCCGCCTGCGGCTCGATCAGGCGATCGCCGGCGCGCGTTTCACGGTAGCTGCGCACGATCAGCGCCGTCGCCGGCGAGCCTGGCGCGCGCACCTCGACATCGGCGACCGGAATCGCCTCCCAGCCGAGCACTTCGCGTGTCTCCGGGTCGATGTAGGCCTGGCCGATGCGGACCGCGTCGTAGCGGTACAGCGGATTGGACGGCAGCTTCTTGACGTACACCTCGCTGCCGGCGCCCTCGATCAGATGCGGATCGGCAAAGCCGAGCACATACGGCGCATCGCGCACCTGCTTTTCGGAAACCACGCGCGGGCTGCGCAGGAAATCGCGGATGACATCAAGCGGAATGGTCGGAATCGCCTGCTCGAGCGGAATTTCGCGGATCTGCGGCGCGAGATACTCGACGTTCTCGGTGCGCACGAGCTGCGGCCGGCCGTCGCGCCACACCAGCGTCAGCACATCGCCGGGGAAGATCAGGTGCGGATTGGCGATCTGCTCGTTGACGTACCAGATCTCCGGCCATTGCCACGGCTCCTCCAGGTAACGCGCGGCGATACTCCAGAGCGTGTCGCCTTTCTTGACGACATAGCGCAGCGGTGCGTCCTCGCGCAGCGGCACCGCCGACGGCACGGGCTGCGCAGCGGCTTGCTCGGGCTGGAGCGCCGGTGCCGGAACCGGCGCCGGGGGCTCGGCCGCCGGCGATTGCGTGCGCGCCGGCGTCTGCGCGCAGCCCGCAAGGCACAGCAGCCCCAGGGCAGATGCGCCGTACAAGCGCCTCAAACCGGTATACTTGGGCATGGCGGGCATAGTCCCCCAGGGATTTCGCCAGAGCCCAAACTCTAGACGGCTCAATTGCTTGCCGTCAACTTTGGCAGTCGTTTCTCAAGCCAGGCCCGGATCCACTCATGGCGCTGCTCACCATCCTCCATCACCCCGATCCACGGCTGCGGCAGAAAGCCGAGCCCGTGCAGGTGTTCGACGCGCGCCTGCAGACGCTGATCGACGACATGTTCGAAACCATGTACGCCGCCCCGGGTGTCGGCCTGGCGGCGACCCAGGTCGGCGTGCCGCTGCGCCTGGCGGTGATGGACTGCAGCGAGGACAAGACCCGTCCGCAGCCGATCGTCATCATCAATCCGCAGATTCTCTCGCCGTCGGATCCGGAAATCATGGAGGAGGGCTGCCTGTCGGTGCCGGGCGTCGGCGAGAAGGTCGAACGCTACCGGCGGCTGAAACTGCGCGCCCTCGACCGCCACGGCCAGCCTTTCGAACTCGAGGCCGAGGGCCTGCTCGCCCAGGCCGTGCAGCATGAAGTCGATCACCTCGACGGCAAGCTGTTCATCGACCGGCTGTCCAGCCTCAAGCGCGAGCGCCTGCTCAAGAAGCTGCGCAAACGGCAGGCCGCGTGAGGCTCGTCTTTGCCGGCACCCCGGAATTCGCCGTCGCGGCGCTCGATGCGCTGCATGCGGCCGGACACACCCTCGCCGGGGTGTTCACGCAGCCCGACCGTCCCGCCGGCCGCGGCCGCCGGCTGACGCCGTCGCCAGTCGCGCAGCGCGCCGCGGAACTGGGTCTGCCGGTGTTCAAGCCCGAGAAACTGCACGCCGAGGCGCAGGCCGTGCTACGCGCCTGCGCACCGGAGGTCATCGTCGTCGTCGCCTACGGCCTGATTCTGCCGCAGGCGGTGCTGGACATCCCGCGCCACGGCTGCCTGAACATCCACGCCTCGCTGCTGCCGCGCTGGCGCGGCGCCGCACCGATCCAGCGCGCGATCGAAGCCGGCGATACCCAGACCGGCATCACGATCATGCGCATGGACGCCGGTCTCGACACCGGGCCGATCCTGCTGCGCGAAGCCGTGCCGATCGGCGAGCACACCACGGCGGGCGAGCTGCACGACCAGCTCGCCACGCTCGGCGCGCGCCTGATCGTCACGGCGCTCGAGCGTCTGGCCCGCGGCGCGCTGCCGGAAACACCGCAGCCGGCGCACGGCGCGACCTACGCCGCCAAGCTGAGCAAGGACGAGGCGCGCATCGACTGGACGCAGGATGCGGTGACGCTCGCGCGCCGCATCCGCGCGTTCAATCCCTGGCCCGGCGCCTGGAGCCTGCTCGACGGCGAGCGCATCCGCCTGCTTCTGGCCCGCGCGCTCGACCGACCAGCGCCGGCTACGCCGCCGGGGACGGTGCTCGATGGCGATGCGCTCGACGTCGCCTGCGGCAGCGGGGTGCTGCGCATCGACCAGTTGCAGTGGCCGGGCGGCCGCGTGCTCGACGCCCGCGCGGCGCAGCGCGCGCGCCACCTGGTCGGGAAACGCTTCACATAAGAATCCGGCACCGGGCCCTGCTGCGCGCACGAAGCACAGGGCAAAACGAGACCCCTTCAGAACAGCGGCACCGGCAGCGTGGGGGCAACCGGCGCCACGTAGTCCGGCTGCAGCAGCACGGCCACCTGCTCGGGCGGCAGCGCCGGGCTGAACAACGCTCCCTGGATGGCACTGCAGCGGTTGCCGCGCAGAAACACGAGCTGCCCGGTGGTCTCGACCCCTTCGGCAATGACACGCAGCCCGAGCGTATGCCCGAGCGCGATGACCGCGCGGCAGATGGCCGCATCGTTGACGTCGGTTTCGAGATCGCGCACGAAGCTGCGGTCGAGCTTGAGCGCGGACAGCGAGAACTGCCGCAGATGGGCCAGCGACGAGTATCCGGTCCCAAAATCGTCCAGCGCGATCTGCACGCCCATGTCGTGCAAGACCTGTAGCGTCAACCGGGCGCGGCCGATGTCGCGCATCAACGCCGATTCGGTGATCTCCAGTTCGAGCCATCGCGCGGCAAGACCGTTGCGCTGGAGCGCGCCTGCGATCCGCCCGGCGGTATCGGCGCGGTGCAGCTCGGCCGCCGAGAGATTCACCGCCACCGGCACACGGCGCAGGCCGCGGTCGTGCCAGGCGCGGGTCTGCCGGCAGGCCTCGTCCACCACCCACTCGCCGATGGCCTGGATCAGACCGCTCTCCTCGGCGACGGGGATGAACTCGCCCGGCAGAATCAGGCCGCGTTGCGGATGCCGCCAGCGCACCAGTGCCTCGACACCGATGACCGCGCCGGTGAAAGCGTCGAACTGCGGCTGGTAATGCAGCACGAGCTCGCCGTGCGCGAGCGCGCGACGCAGCTCGTTCTCGATGCGCAGGAATTGCTGCACGCGCGTGTTCATTTCCGGCGTGAAGAAGCGGTAGGCATTGCGGCCGGCGCTCTTGGCCGCGTACATCGCGGCATCGGCGTGCTTCATCAGGTTCTCGGCGTCCGTGCCGTCCGCCGGACAGCAGGCGATACCGATGCTCGCCGTCGGCGTCAGCACATGCTGTTCGATCGCCACCGGCTGGGCCACGGCCACGAGGATCCTGTCGGCGAGGTGCGCCAGCTCCTCGGCGTGCGTCATCGCCGGCATGACGATGACGAATTCGTCGCCGCCATGACGCGCCACGGTGTCGGTGGCGCGCACCGTGCGGCGCAGGCGTTCGGCGATCTCGCGCAGCAGCGCATCGCCGACACTGTGTCCGAGCGAGTCGTTGATGTTCTTGAAGCGGTCGATGTCGACGAACATCAGCGCACAGCCCTGCCCGCTGCGCTGCGCCAGCTCGATCGCCTGCTGCAGGCGGTCGGCGAGCAGGTAGCGGTTGGGCAGATTGGTCAGCGCATCGACCTGGGCGAGGAACAGCATGCGCTCCTCGGCGGCCTTGCGCTCGGAAATGTCGGAAAACACCGCGACATGGTGCGTCACCTTGCCCGCTGCGTCGCGCACGGCGGCGATGCTGAGCCACTGCGGGTAATGCTCGCCGTTCTTGCGCCGGCCCCAGATCTCGCCCCGCCAGATACCCTTCTCGCGCAGCTGCTCGCGGATGTCGGCGTAGAGCGCCGGATCATGGCGGCCGCAGGCCAGCGCCCGCGGATTGCGGCCGCGGACTTCGTCTTCGCGATATCCGGTGATCTCGGTGAACGCCCGGTTGACCGAGACGATGCGATCATCGGCGTCGGTGATCATCGTCGCCTCGCCGATGTGATCGAACACTGCGGCGGCCAGGCGCAGCCGCTGCTCGTTGCGCGCCCGAATCTCGAGCTCGGCGGCGAGCGCGCGGTTTTTCTCGTGCAACTGCGCGGTGCGCATGGCGACGAGCTGCTCGACGCGCGCCGCCTTGCCGGTCAGCACCAGCAAAAATCCGCCGAGCAGCGCCGAGAACAGCAGCACGCCGACCTGGGTCGCCCAGGCTTCGGTCGAACGGTGCGCACGCAGATACGCCGGCGTTGCCTCGATGCGGAAGGCCCAGATACGGCCGCCGAAGGCATGTGCCCCCGACCACGCCAGTGTCGAATCCGCCGCTTTGCCCGATTCATACAGCAGGTGCGCATCCGGCGGCGCCGCGGGTTCGGTGAGGCTGAACGCCAATCCGTGCCGGTCGTAGCGCTCGAGCAGATGGGCCATGAGTTGCTCGACCACGATCGCGCCGACGGCAAAACCCTCGCCCTGGGGCGCCTTGACCGGCACGGCGATGACGACGCCATCGCCGAGCTTGCCGATCAGGGCCAGCCTGGCGCTCGCGCGCAACTGTCCCGCAGCCCAGGCCGCTTCCAGCAAAGAGCGGTACTGCGGCTCCGCCCCGAGATCCACACCGCGCAGGTCCGCTCCGGAAACCGCAGGCCACAGATCGCGCAACGGCAGGTACGCCTGATCCGCACCCAGGGGCGCACCGGCGGCGGAACGGATGCGGTAGCCGGCCAGCCCCTGCTGCTGGGCCTCGCGCTCGTGCTGTGCCCGGCTCGCCGCGGGAACGCGCGCCACCCAGGCCAGAAACCGCAGCCCCGGTGAGCGGCGCAGCAGGCCGTCGGCGAAACGTGCGAATTGCGCCTCCTCGACATACGTCGAGGCCTCGAAGAAATCAGCGAGCGTGTAAACCGCGCCACCGGCTTCGGCGAGCATCGTTTCCAGATCGCTGTCGATGTCCGCGGCGGTGTGGGTGAACTCCTTGGCGATCCGGTCACTCTCGACGCGGTTGGTCTGTTGGATCACCAGCGATCCGACCGCCAGCGCGAGTGCCACCGTCAGCGCCACCGCGCGCAGGCGGCCGTGCGTGGCGGCATCGGGCACACGGGCGGCCACCAGCAGCAGCGGCGCGATCAAGAACACGCCCATCGCATCCCCGACCCACCAGGTCAGCCAGTGACCCGCCAGATCGGCGGCCGCGAGCGCGCCGGCGGCAACGAGCGCAAGTGCGCTGATGCTCGCTGCGACCGTGCTCGCGAGCAGGCCGCCGAGCAGGAAAAACCGCCCGATGTCGGCAGCCGTATCGAGCAGCGTCGGCGCCGCGACGAACCGGCGCAGGAGCAAGGCCCCGAGCAGGCCCTCGGCCGTCGAGCCGCAGGCGATCGCCGCCGCCACCAGCGCAATCGTCTGTTCCGGACCGATCGCCTGTGCGTAGCCGACCCAGAGATTGACCGCGAACGACCCGATCCACACGCCGGGCCAGACCCGCACCCCCCACAGCAGCAGCAACGCCATCATCAAACCCGAGGGCGGCCAGATCGGCGTCGCATAGCCCGGCGGCAAGGCCAGTTGCAGACCCGCCCAGCCGCTGGCGCAGTACGCCAGCGCGAGAACCGCGACACGCAGCAGCACGCCGCGACGGTCGGTCGCGGGATGGGCCCAACGGCGCAGATCCGGTCCGGGGACGGCGGAACCGGAATGCGCGCGCGGACCGTCGGCAACGGCCACGGCGGCGGTCATGCCGGCAGCTTAGGTTCTGGTGTGCCCGGAAAACGGCCGCGGTCCCCTGCAAGGCAGGCCCAGGCCGACCAGCGGCGGGAACGGCGCTCGGGAGCAGGCTTAGGGCGCGGACCGGGCCGTGCCCGTACCGGCGGTGAGCGCCGGGGCAGCACGCCGCACTCCGGCCTCGGGCACGAAACCCGTGCCCTCTTCGAGCGCAAACCAGCCGCTCACCGGCGCCGACCGCAGCCGCACGGCGGTTCCCGGCGCAAGACGGCCGACGACCCGGCTGCCCCGTGCAGGCGCCGCATGCACCAGCAGGGGTGCGCGCCCGACGACCGCCTCGGCAATGGCCTGCGGCGGACTGGCGACCGTTGGCGCCGGCTCGACCAGGCGCAGCGTGCTGGCATGGACATGGCCGGGGACATCCAGCAGCCGGTACCAACCCTCGGCTTGCGCCGGCACGACCCGCACCTGCGTACCCGGCGGCAGCGTGGCCAGCACCGGCGCGGTGCGCTCGGGGGACGCGCGCACGTTGACACGGTCGTCCACGGTGACCGCGGCGTAGGTGTGCGCATCCGGCGGCCCGGCATGGCGCACCGTGGCGATGACCTGGTCGCGCTCATGCCTGAGGGCAAGCCGCCCGCTGCCCTGCACCCGTTGCTGCAGAGCCGAGAGTTCGTACTGGACCAGGGCCAGGACTTCCTCGGGCAGCGTCGCGCAAGGCGCTTTCTGGATCAGCGAACGGCCGCCGACGCGGCTTTTGTCCTCCGGCAGCCTGCCCGACCAGCGTAGCTGCAGCCGTAGCTGGTAGAGGCAGTACTCGGCATCGAGCCGGCCGGCCACCAGCTCGAGAGTCGGCGTCACACTGCGCGTTCCATCGTCGCGCCCGATGCGCGGCAACTGGGCGGTGTAACGCTGCACCTGCAAGGGCATGCCGCCTTGCACGCCGCGCAGAAAAGTCGCGAGCGCATCCAGCGGCGGCGACGGCGCGGCCAAGGCCGCAGCCGCCGCGCCGGACAGCAGTCCTGCGGCAAGCGCCTTGTACATGGTTCTCCCCCCAGCTCATCTGGAGCCGGATGGGTCGATCATAGGCGCACTGCCGACCACGATCCAGCCGCTGCCCCGGCCGAACCGGCACGCTAGCGCAGCGCGCTCAACGGCACGCGCGGAACGACGATGCTGGACGGCCGCTGCGCATCGCTGTACACGGTCAGCACACCGGCGAGCCGATCGACGAGATCGACCTGGCGCAAGGGGACGGCAAAGACGCGATCGCCACCGTCCGCATCATCCCGCCCTCCATCACACGCATCGGTGACGGCATGCTGCCACGGTCCACCCGATCTGTGCTTGGCCGTGGCGCCATTGCGGCCTCTACCGCTGAACCCCGCTGCCTGCGATGATGCGCGCCCGATGAACGCGCATTCCCCCCGCCACCACGCCAATGTCCGTGCCCTCGCCGCACGCACCGTCGCCCAGGTCTTGCGCGGCCGCAGCCTCGACGACGCACTGCAGCCGGCGACGGCGCGACTGCAACTGCCGGCCGACACCGCGATGCTGCGCCTGCTCGCCTGCGGCGTACTGCGCGAATTGACGATGTTGCAATGGCTATCCGGCCGCCTGCTCGACAAGCCGCTCGCCGCCGACGACGATCTGGCGGCCCTGATCCTGGTCGGCCTGTTCCAGTTGCGCACGCTGCGCACACCGCCGCATGCGGCCATCCATGAAACCGTCGATGCCGTGGACGTGCTCAAGCGCCCGCAAGCCCGTGGCCTGGTCAATGCGGTGCTGCGTCGATACGTACGTGAAGCCGAGACGCTGGAGCGCAAGCTGCCGGCCGATCCGGCGATCCGCCATTCGCATCCGGCGTGGCTGGTCGAGAAGCTGCGCGAAGACTGGCCACGGCAGTGGGAAGCGATCCTGCAGGCGAACAACGTCCAGGGACCGCTGACCCTGCGGGTCAACCGCCGCCGCCTGTCGCGCGATGCCTATCTGGCCCGTCTCGCTCAAATGCAGATCTCGGCCAGCGCGGTCGAGCACGCACCCGACGCGGTCGTGCTCGCCGAGCCGCGGCCGGTCGAAAAAATCCCCGGCTTCAACAGCGGCCAGGTCTCGGTCCAGGATGCCAGCGCCCAGTTCGCCGTCGGCCTGCTCGCCCTGGAGCACGGCCAGCGCGTGCTCGACGCCTGTGCCGCGCCCGGCGGCAAGACCGCCCACATCCTCGAGTCGGCCGATGTCACCGTCACCGCGCTCGACACCGATCCGCAACGTCTGCTGCGCATCGACGAAAACCTGCGCCGGCTCAAGCTGCAGGCCCAGGTCCTGGCCGGCGACGCCGCGGAACCGGCGCGCTGGTGGGACCGCAAGCCCTATGACCGCATCCTGCTGGATGCCCCTTGCTCCGGCACCGGCGTGATCCGTCGCCATCCGGACATCAAGTGGCTGCGCCGCGCAAGCGACATCCCGGGATTGCAGGCGCAGCAGCTACGCCTGCTCAAGGGGCTCTGGCCGTTGCTCAAGCCAGGCGGCGTGCTGGTCTATGCCACCTGCTCGGTGCTGCACGACGAATGCGACGAGGTGATCAAACGCTTCCGCCTGCTCGCCGACGGCGTCGCCGTGCAGGCCATCGACGCGCCCTGGGGCGAGACCACGGCACTGGGCCGGCGCATCGCCCCCGGCGGTGCCTACGACGGCTTTTATTACGCAGTCTTGCACAAGCGCTGAAGGCCGATGCGCGCGCGTCGAACGGTGCGGGTGCTGGCAGCGGCGCTGCTCTGCACCGCACTGGCGCTGTCTGCTCCGGCGCGCGAGGTGCATCACGAGACTTCGGCCGTCGTCGGTTTTTCGCCGCAGAACGGTCAGAACAGCGCCGAGGATCTCGTCTTGCAAACGATTGCGCAGGCGCGCTCGCGTATCCGGGTGGCGATGTTCACGTTCAGCTCGCGGCGGATCGCCAAGGCGCTGGTCGAGGCCCGTGCACGTGGCATCGATGTCGCCGTCGTCGTCGATCCGGACAATGGCGACGGCCCGCGCAGCGCGCTGGCCTTGCTGCGCGCCGGCGGTGTCGGCGTGCGCCGCAACGGTCATTACGCGCGGATGCACCACAAGTTCATGGTCGTCGATGGCCGCCACGTGCAGACCGGCAGCTACAACTACACCTACGCCGCGGCGACGCAAAACGCGGAAAACGTGCTGCTGCTGCGTAACGCACCGGCACTGGCCGCAGCCTACGAGCGCGAATGGCAGCGGCTGTGGAACGAGGCCGGCGCACCGGATGCTGCCGTCCCCGACGGCGGGCCACGCACCGTGCCTTAGGGCCGGGTCAGCGCAGCCGAGGCCGCGGCGTTGAATTCGCCGTATTCATCGACGATGCCGCCGGCGGCGACGAAAGCGGTTTCGCCGCGCGCGATCGGCACAAGGCTCACCCAGCGGTCGCCCTGGGCATGCAGCGGCTGGGTGTACACCGAGCCGTCGGCACGGCGCACGGTCAGGGTCGCCGTGCGCACCTGGGCCGTATCCGCCCACGGCCGGAAACTGCAGCGGTTGCAGTACTGCTGGTGGACGCGGCGATCATCCGTGCCGTAGCGCAAGAGGACGCGACGCGGATCGATCCAGTTCAAGCCGCCGTCATAGCTGTCCGGATAGTCGATCGGGCCGATGCGATACGCCGGCTCCCCGGCGGGAACTTCGTAAGTGCCGGCGTCGGTGCTCATGCCATTGCGGAAAGACCGGTGCTCGCCAACCGGACCGATGCGCGCCGAAACGCGCCCGTCGGCTTCAAGGCGCAGATCTTCCACGGTGATCCCGCCCCACGGCACGACTTCGAACGGTGTGCTGACCAGGCGATAGTGTTCGATGCCGACGAGGCCGCGTTTGTGCCCTTCGACGACGAAACGGTACGTGCCGAGCGGCGTCGCCGGCGGCCGCGCGCCGAGGTCGTGCAGCTCGGAGATGAAGACTTCGAAGCTCGCGCGCCAGCGCCATTCGAACTGCCCGGCGCGCCAGGCCAGCAACTGCGCCGGGTCGGGAAACGCAACGCCGATGTCGGACGCAAATGGATTCGGCGGTAGCGGTAGGGTGCCGAGGGCCTCGATGAACCGCACCTGTAGTTGCACTTCGCCCTCTTGCGTGCCGTAAGTCTCCCAGACACCGTCGTCGACGCTGCCGGACAACAGCCGTTCGACGCGCACCACCGGCGCGCCCAGATAGGGTGTCCCACCGATGAAGTCGAGCACCGCCGCCGAGAACCGTGGCACGGTGGGTGCCGGCTGTGCGGTGATCGCCGGCACGCCGCCATCGGGCGGAATGCTCACGTCGTATAGCGCGGTGTAAGTGCGCGCCAGCTCGCCGAGCGTGCGTGCCAGGCTTTCTGCGCGCGCGCTCTCGGCCTGGTAGACCTCATCGAGCGGATTGAACGGCATCGCCACATCGGCGCCATTGAGCCTGGCCGCCAGCCGCGCCAGCCGCGTCGCCAGATAGTCGGCGCCGTGCGGACCCAGCCCGTTGAGCGCCTTGCGGTAGTGGTCGTGGGCGCGGTACTCGCGGTATTCGGGGACATAACCCCAGTAGTCGTTGGCCATGCCGATGGCGAGCACCAGGCCGTAGCCGTGCGCGGGGAATTCCTCGTGGGTGAAATTGCCCTTGATCAGCGCCGGATCGAGCGGCTCGGATTCCGCATAGAGCGCGTAGTCGATCGCCTCCCAGCCGGCGGCGTCGTTGTGGATTTGCGCGCGTGCGCGCGCAAGCTTCGCCGGATCGGCGAGGCTGCCGGGAATCGGCTGGTCGAAAGCCGCTGGGTAGCGCGCCTTCTGCCGCGCGCAGTGCGCGGCGTAGCGTTGATCCCGCTCGATCAGTCCGCGCTCCTCGGCCACGCACATCCAGTCCCAGCCGGTCCACAGATTGCCGGCGACGCGGTCCAGCCGCGAGGCGAGATTGAGTGCCTGGGAAGTGAACTGCTCGCACGGACAGAACGTGGCGACGATGTCGCCGAGCCGGAACACCTGCAAGTGCACGGCCGCGGTTTCCTCGACCGCGGTCAACGAGGTCGCGCTGTAACTGTGCGGGACCGGCACGCCGGCAGCGATGAGCTGGTCGCGCAGCGCGGTCGGGCTGTACGGCAGCGCGGCGAGCAGCGGCTCGGTGAGCGGGGTGAGCACCTCGTTGTGGTCATAGAAGCAGTCGGGGAACCCAAGGATCGGCAAGCCCAGCCGCAGGTCGGTGAACAGCGGGTCGGTGTTGCAGTTGGAGACGCCCGGATACGGGCGCGTGAACGGCGGCGCAAAGCGCTGCGACACCGCATCGACGCGAAAATGCGTCGTCAATGGCGCAAACTGACTCGGATCTTCGGGGCGGTTCTGTTCGATGCGCGCAAGCGCCTGCTTGAGCGTATCGACGAGCAGGCGTGCGGCACGGTCGTAGCCCGAGAAATTCGACTCCTGGAATTCGCGGCGCGCCTCGGGCGGATGCACGCGCGTGTCCTTGTGCGGGCCGGAGGCGCCGGTTTCGCGCTGGCTCCAGAGCGTCACCGCGCCGGTCTCGCGATCGAGCATGCGCATCACCGCATGGGTGATGTCGCCATTGATGATCTCCTCGCCCCAGACCCATTCGGGGTGCACGCCGAAGATCACCCAGTTCGCGAGCGGTTTCGGCTGCGCTGGGTCGGAGACGTCGTCGAAGCGCACGACGCTGATCTGCTGCGTCGTGTAGTCATAGGGCTGGCCGGCAGGGGTGCCGTCCTGGCCGACCTTGGGACCGTAGGTGTGCGAAGTCACGTCGTTGGAGTGCACGGTGATGCCACCCATGCGCACCGGCTTCATCGTCGCCACCGCCTCGATCAGCGCATCGCGCATCTGCGTGGCCATGTAGTCGTAGAAGCGCAGATCCATCACGTCCTGGAAGATCCAGGTGCCCCACCCCGGCGTCGAGTAAAACGGCGAGGTAGGCTGTGCGAAGCCGTCATCGCGAGATTGGCCCCGGTCAAACGGGTGAGCGGCCCGGACTTGGCACCGGATGCGACCAGCGCATCGTGCTCCTCGAGCAACTGCGCGACACGGCGCTGCAGCAAGTCGTTGGGGAGATAAAGATCGTTGGCGACGATGCCGACGCGGCGGCCGTCCCCATCTTCGATGACCAGCGCGCGCGTCGTGATACGTGTGCCGAGAATGTCGGCGCCGACTTTCTTGACCGAATGTCCGTAGGGATCGAATCCCGCGTTGCGCGCGATGCCGGCGCCGGTGGCGGAGAACTGGCCGGCCGAGGCGCCCAGATGCCAGCTCGCATCGCGCACCGCGACCCCGGCACGCGAGGGTCCGGCCGGCACCGGCGGCGGTGGGGCGCCGGCAAGCGCGGCGAGCTGCTCGCCGACCGCGCGTGACACCGTTTCAAGCCCGGCGCATAGCGCCTCGGGTGCACCCTGGGCGCGACAGCGCGCGACGACACCGGCGGCCGGGCTGGCGAGAAACTCTGCCGGCGACGGCGCGACGAGATCGGTGGCGGGATATTCCGCCGGCGCAGCCAGGCCGTCGAAGGCGGTCAGCAGCGCGCATTCAGGGTGCTGGTTGGCGATACCGAAGCCCAAGTCGGCGGCGGCATTCTGCAGTGTGCAGACCAGATGCCGGCCGATCGTCGGCGACACCATCAGCGTCCAGTGATCGGGGCAGGCACCGTCGACGTCCTGGCCCAGACCCTCAAGCAGCGCCTCCTCGGGACAGCCGCCGAGATAGAACGCGCCCTCGCGGAAGGTCTGCGCATACTGCTCCGGCGTGTACAGCATGTAGCCGAGGAAATCGTTGGCCGCACCGAGCAGGAAGTTTGCGCGCGCGCCGGTGATGCCGCCGCAATCGGTGTCTGCTTCGATACCTTGCGGCAACGTCGCGCAGTCGCGCAGCGCATAGTGCAGTTGCGGGAAGGGCTCGCCCGGCATCGTGCCGATGAAGACATCGCCGATACGGATCGCCGACGCATATGTGCCGATGACCTGGCCCGTGACCCACGGCGGCGTGTCGGCGCGCTCGATCGACAGGCTGCCGCCCGCACCCGGCACGTCGACGCGCGGAGCATAGTTGGCGAGCAGGATCGGCTGGGCGAGCGGCTCGCGCACGAACACCGTCTTCACGGCAACGGTGTCGCCGGCGACTTCGCTGCGCGCCGCGAACGCCGCATCGAGCAGGCTGCGCAGCCGCTGCCGGGCTTCGGCCTCGCGCGCGACGTTGTCGCCGGACTTGTTCCAGTCCATCGCGCCGAGCGCACCGACCAGGCCCAGGCCGACACCGCCGCTGGTGCGCTGCGCGATCTCCGCCGCCCAGGCGGTCCAGTCACCCGTAGCCGTGGTATTGGCGCTGGACAGCACGGTGGCGTGCGGCGCGTAGTTCATCAGCGTGGCGATCCGGCGCCCGCCGCGGTCCTCGGCGAACAGCACGCGGAACTCGCGGTCGGGGTCGTCGGTGGGCGGGCCCGCGTAAGACCCCGCGGTCGGCGGCCCCTGCACGCTGCCGACGTACAGCCGCGCCGGAACGCGCTGGACATAAGCCTCGACACCGGCCTGCACCGCGGCCTCGGCGAGAATCGCCATGTACAGCGGCGACACGCCGCCCCAGATGCCGATCGTGTCCGGCCCCTGGTGCGAATGATCCGAGGTCACGATGATCTGATCCGCCGGCACCACGGCCCGGCCATAGCGCGCGTGCAGCCGCTGCGCGATGCGCTGACGGATGTCGTAAATGCCATTGGGCCCATTGCCGGCCTTGTAGGCGGCGAAGTACCCGACATTGGTGGTTTTGACGAGGATGACGGTATTGCCGTCGGCGGCGCTGGAGATCGCCACCGCGCCGACGACGAGCGGATCGTGCTCGGCGAACGCCTTGCGCTCACAGAACACATCGTAGCCGCCGAGACAGACCGAGCCGGGTAATGGCAGGAACGAGGCCGGCCGCTCGGCGGCTCCCACCTCGAACGGCAGCGGCGGCAGAGGGCCGACTTCGACCTGCGCATGGCCCGCTATCCCGTCGAGCGTCGCGGTGATCTGCGTCGTGCCGACGGCGTGGCCGCTGACCTGCCCCGCCGTAACCGTGGCGATCGCCGGGTCGGCGCTGGTCCATACTGCCTGTGCAGTACGGTCGGTCTGGGTGCCGTCCGAGTACTGCGCGGTGGCGGCGAGCGCTGCCTGCGCGCCGACCACGAGCCGCAACGGCGACGGGGTGACGATCACGGCCTGCAGCACCGGCGGGGTCACCGTCAGCGTGGCCGTCGCCTGCCGTCCGGACGCGCTCGCGGTGATCTGTACGACACCCTCTTGGATGCCGGTCGCAAGCCCGGCATCGTCGATGGTCGCGCGCGCGGGCTCGCTGCTCGACCAGGTCACCCCGCGACGCAGATCTTCCTGAGTACCATCCGCATAGGTCGCGCGGGCGACGAATGCCTGGGTCAGGCCGACCGGCACCTCGGCGGTCGCCGGGTGGATCTCGAGCGCGGTCAGCGGCGGCGGCACGACGGTGAGAAAGGCCACTGCTTCCCGCTGCCGGTAACGCGCGCGGATCTCGGTCTGCCCGGCCGCGAGCGCGGTGGCGATCCCCTGCGCATCGATCCGGGCCACGCTGGGCACCGAGCTGGTCCAGACAACGGCTGATGCATCCACGCGCTCACGCGTACCATTGGCGAGCACCGCGGTCAGCGTGTAGGCCTGGGTCTGGCCGCGTTCGATCTGGGCCTGGTCCGGGCTCAGCTCCAGGCGCTGCAACGCGCGGTCAGTGTCCGGCGAACGCGGCGCGCCGCCGCCACAGCCCGCGAGCAGGGCGAGGCTCGCGCACAGCAGACCGATCGCCCCCCAAGCGCACCTCATCACGGTCATCGGCATTCCTCCGCCCACCCCGGCGCACGCATCCGGCTCAAGGCACCGGCACCACCTGCGGCAGCAACGGGAAGCGCGCGACATTGGCATACGGTTCGGCCACGTTCTGCGGACGCGCCGTCGGCACCGCGAACTGCCACTGCTCGCCGTCGATCTCGGTCGAGGCCAGCGGCGTGAACAGGTTGTCGGAATCGTGGGTCGCAAAGAAGTGCAACCCGTGCGCGCCGTGTGCACCCTGCCGCCGCAGGCAGTCGGCAAAGGTGCGTCCGGAATGGTCGAGGGCGCGCCCGGCCGCAGCGTCGTAGGCCCTGGGAACGGCGCCGCCGTTCCAGGTGTAGCTCTCGCCGGGATAGGGCCGCGGCACCGGATCGTCGCCGGTACCGTCGTCGAGGCAGGCATCGTCGCGGTAATACGGCACGACCAGCGGATTGAGCAGCGAAGTCGCACCGCGGATCAGGAAGGTATAGACCAGCGAACCGGCGTCGCCCTTGCCGGACACCTGCTCCCAGTTGTCGAACGCCAGCGGCAGGTTGAAGGTCGGATCGGCGGTATCGAAAAACGCCGGACAACGGCCGTTGACGCTCGGCGGAATCACGCCGCTTTCCGCCGGACACATGCCGTTGACCGGCGCAAAGCCATCGACATTGCCGACATCGTCGTTGACGCCGTCGATCGGCACACCCTGCGGACGCAGCACCGTGTAATAGCGTCCGCCGGGCACGCCGGCGGCGGCCTCGGCCGACGTCGGCACCATGGCGCTGCGGTTGTAATCCCAGGACGTGTACAGCCCGTCCGGCGGGATCGGGTGCACGCGCACGCGGTAACGGTACGTGACGGCATCGCGGTAGAAGGTCTCGGTCTTGGTGACGTTGGTCCCGGAGTCGGCGCCCCAGACCTCGCGGATGCAGCGCACCGGCCCGCAGCGCTCGCCGAGCAGGGTGGAATTGCCTTCCCAGTTGACCTGCTCGTCCTCAAAACCGACCAGCGAGATCACCGAATCCGGTGACTGCTGGAAAGCGCGCCCCTTCCAGCGGTCGATCAGGTCCGGACGCCGGTCCCAATAATCCGGGCTGGCGCGCAATGCCGCACTGTCGGAAGGACCGCGCACGCGCAGGTCGCGCACCATCCAGCGGCCGGATGCGCTCCATCGGTAGGTGTCGGTGGTCACCGTCACGCCATCGCGCGGGAAGCGGTCGGTGGACGGGCAGAGATACTTGCCACTGGCGAAATCGAAGCCACAGGCGGCATCGTTGCCGTGATAGGCCTCGAGCGAGGCGACGCAGACCGTGCCGGCGAGATTCGGCCCATACCCAGTGTTGCTGGTGCCGAGCTTCTCCGGATCATCGTCACGGAACAAATGGCGGTCGATCCACGCATCGGCATCGGCATTGCGCACGTAGCGCACATAGTGCGCACCCTTGAATGCCGAGCCGCCGTCCTTGAGAAAGAGATAGACGTAGCGCCGCGCCGTCGGGTCGAGCGGATCGACGAGCGCGATCTGCTGCCCGGGTGTGCTGCGCACGCCGGGCGGGCGCGCGCCGGCTGGCGCCAGCCCACCGGCATCGGCGGCCATGAAGACGATCTCGTCATCGGCATCGAGCCCCGGTACCGGATCGGCCGTCGGCCAGGTCTTGCCGCTGTGCGTCTCGTAGGCGCGGGTGCAATCGCCCTCGGTCATCGCCCAGGATTCGGTGTCCCAGACGTAGCTGAGCTCGGGGTCGGTGCCGGAGTAGGTCGAAAAATCGCTGTTGCCATTGGCGAGGAAATACGGCATGCGCTCGTCGACCTGCACCGGGATTTCGGTCCATGCGCCGTCGCGCCAGGCAAAAGCGGCGATGTCGCCGACGGGCACGCCCGCGCGGACGAAACCGGCAAGCGGGTAGAGCAGGGTGCCGTTGTGCGCATCGCGCACCCCATCGCCGGTGACCGCCGCGCCGGACGGATAGGGATTGGCCACCCCCTGCGCAGGCGGCACTGCCCAGGTGGCGAGCAGTGCGCCGGGGACGACGACGGGTTCGACCTCGCGCCGCGCGGACGCCGCCTGCACCACCGTCTCCGGCACCCCCTGCGCGAGCCCGAGCAGGTCTTCCGGCGTCGTGCTCTGAGCCAGGCGCGCCAAGTCGGCGCCGAGCGTGGTCAGCGTGGTCTGCAACGCGGTCTGCGCCGTGCCGAGATCGCCGGCGAGCAGTGCATCGATCAGAACATGTCCGTTGCTGCCCAGCCGCGCCAGCAGGCCGGTGAGTCCCTCGCCGGCGCCGACGACGCCGGTGCCGCCACTGCCGGCCGCCGGGGCGCCGGTGATGATCACCGCCGGACAACCGCCGGTGTCGCTGGCGAATTCGTCGATCGTCGCCGGATCGATCAGCCGCGCGGTGCTGTCGCCGGCAGTGGCCTGCGTGCGCAGCAGGAAATGCGACATCTGGCAGCGCGCCTGCACGTCCCGGCGCGGGCACTCGTGCGGATCGTCGCCGGCATCTGTCCCCGGCGGCACGTTGCCCACCGGCGGCGGCGCGGTGTGATAACCGGCGCAGCGCCGGTCCTGGCCGCCGTTCCACGGCTCGTCCCAGTACACCAGCGCCGAACCGCGCTGCTGCGCCGGATCGCGGTAGTCCAGCGGCACAAGCCCGAAGAATTCGTCGTTGTCCGGATGCCGCTCTGGACTCACCCGCCGGCGATCCACCGGCGCGCCGATCGTGCGCGCCATGACGTCCGCGCTCCACATCGTGACCTGGTGGTCGCCGAAGGCCGGGTGCAACAACACCGCGTTGTCGGGCCCCGCCAGGGCGCTGTTGTCGGTCAGGTGATGGGCATAGCCATTGTTCTCGGAACGATCCCACAGCATCTGGATCAGCCCGAAGTTGAGCACGCGGTCGAGGTCGTCCGGATACGACAGATACAGCGGGATCGAGTAGAGCGTGAAATCGGTACTGCGGGTCAGCAGCGTCGAGTAATTCATGCCGAGCACGCCGAGCACGCCGCGGTTGATGTCCTTGGATGCGGCGACCAGAACGCCGCCGAGAATTCCGCCCTGGGAATTGCCGTGGTAGAACACCTCGCGCCGGTCGAACACCGGCTGGCCGTTGACCTGGAAAGCCGGATCGGCAGCCAAGCCATCCGGATGGACGAGCAGCCGCGCCAGATACATCTGGTTGAGCATGCCCTGCTGGGAGGCGTCCGGGATCACCGGGAAGTTGGACAAGTCGACCAGCACGCTGGCGACATTGGGCAGATCGCCGCTGGCAAAGCCGAACCAATCGGCGGCGCAGGTCATCAGCCCGTAGCGATTGCCGAAGTCACTGGCCTGCCCGTTGGCCTCGCCTTGCCCGCCAAGCAGGCCATGGCCATAGAGCGTGGGCCGCACGACATGGACCTGCGTGGCCGCGGCCATCGAGGAAGCCCCGCCGACCGCCGCGCGCGGAATATTGCAGGTGAAGGTGAAGCTGAGCTCGCCGGTCGGATCCGGCAGACCATCACCGTACGGGCTGCCCTGCGGATCGGCCGGATTGAGCCGGTCCGCCGGATTGTAATAGAGCCGGTTCGGCGGCAGGCTCGCCGTCGAGGTCAGCCCGAGGGCATCGGCGAGATCGCCGACGCCGGGGATGCCGCAGTTGCCGCCGGTCAGCGCCTGACACTGATCGGCCAGCGACGACAGCCGATCGAGCAGTTCCTGCCGGGCATCGAGCGGAGAGGGGTCGGCCGGCACGACGAAACTCGGCACGCGGATCGTGCCGCGCACGCGGCGCACGGTGCTGCCGCTGGCGAAATCCTCGATCGAAGTGATCGAATAGCGCGGCGCACGGCCGGCCGGATAGTCGGCATCGCCCGGAGCCGATCCGCGCACGTCCCCGAGCGCGGCGAAGGCCCGGTCGCGCATCGCCTTGAGCCGTGCGACCTTGTTCTGGGCGCTGGCAGTGGTGAAGTCCCAGGCGAGGTAGAGGCTGGCATCGCGCGCGATGCCGGCCTTGTCCAAATCCGCGAACACCGGCTCGAGCGCCGCGCAGCGCTGGCGCAGCATTGCAAGCCCGGTGGGCAGGCGGTCGCGGCAGACCGTGAACGCCGCACCGGCGGGAATCGGCCGGTCGGCGTCATCGCGCAGATGGCGCAGCACGACCACGTAACGATGCCCTTCTTCGAAATTCTTCGCCGGCCGGATGATCAGCGCCGCGCGCTTGCCCTTGAGCGATGGCGTCGCTTGGTCGATGACACCGGGAATCAGTTTGCCGGCATTGAGGTCGATCTCGGCCCAGATCAAATGGCGGCGCGGCACGGCATAGGGCGCATCGACCGGCCCGGTATCGAGCACGAGGATGGGCGCATCCGGATCGTCGTAGCGGCTCAGGTCGGTCAGCGACACCGCGCCCTTGACCGGCCCGTAGGGTTGCCCCTGCGCGTCTTTCTCGGTGCCCAGGTTGGGCACATAGACGGTGATCGGCTGGCCCGGCGAGTAACCGTCGTTGCGGTTCCACTCGCTGGGGTCGATCGGCTTGCCGGCGCTGTTGCGCGGCATTGCCAGCGGATGGAAGGCGATGCGCCGGCCGGTTCCGCCCTGATCGCGCGCCTGCGGGCTGCCCGGCGGCGCGGTGACCGTGAAATGGTCGTTCGGGAAAGGAAACAGACAGTGAGACGGGTCGAGCATGTCGCAGCCGGCGAGCGCCGCGAGCAGCGCATCACCGGCGAGGGCGGCATCGGCGGTCCCTGGTGTCGCCGACGGCAGCTGGGCGCAGATCGCATCGGGCAGACCCGCATCCCGGCAGGCGTCTGCCAGATCGCGCTGCGGATCGATCAGCGCGCAGAAAGATTCTGGCGCACCGGCCTCGCGGCAGCGCTGGGCATAAGAACGCTGGATGTAGTCGAGGCGCTGGGCGATGTCGGTGAGCAGGCAATCCGGCGACGCCGGATCGGCGCAGGCGCGCAGATACCCGGGCAGATATTCCTCAACCGGTGCCTCGAACAGCGGGATGTAACCCTGCATGCGCAGCAGCGGTGCGGTCAGCGGCCCGAGCGAGACGAACTCTTCGTAGCCGGTGAACGGCACGAGAAAACCGGCCTCGCCGGACGGATCGATGTAGCTGAATTCCTCCTCGGGGATGATGTAGCCGAAGGAGTTCTGTGTCAGCCCGAGCAGCATCACCGCGGCCCCGGGGTTGGCGTGCGCGGCGAGCCGGCGGATGTACTGACCGAACGTGTTCGTCGCCTCGCCGGGGATGGTCGCGATCTCCAGCCCGCCGGCGCCACCGATGGTGATGCGCGTGACCAGGGTCTCCGCGGTCGGCGTGATCTGGCCAAGCTCGGTGGACACCGTGCCCAGCGCGGTGCCAAGACCCGGGATCGCACTCACCGGTGCCGGCGTGAAGTCGTAGTAGCGGTTGAAGGAACCGAGGGCGCCGGCGGCGACAAAGGCCGGATTGGTGACCGGCAGCACGACGGTGACGTTGCGCACGGCCAGCGTCGGCGCCAGTGCCCGTTCCGCCTGCGCCGCGGCGAAGTCCGCCAGATCGTGGCCACGGCAGCGCACGCGCTCGTAACTGTCCGGGTCGGACACCGTGCAGCGCCCGCCGGACGGCGAGGCATCCGCGATCGGGCCGTTGTAATAAAGCGCCACGCCGCCGTCCTGCTCGAGCCGCCGCATCGCGCCATAGATGTAATCGGCATGGGGCACGCGCGGGTCTTCACCGGTGCCGATGCTGGTCGGATGCGCGGCGTATTGCAGCACCTGGGCGATGATCGCGCCGGCTTTGTCGCGCACGACGAGCAGGGTCACGGCATCGTCGGCGTCCGCCGCCGGATCGACGCGCGGACGCCGGTAATTGTTGAACTCCGAGGTGCGGCCCACGCGCACGCTCAGGTCCGCCGGCTGCAGCGCGAGCAGCGCCGCGCGCGTCGCATCGGCGGCCTGCGCATAGAGCCGGTGGACGATCCAGTCCTGCGGCACGCCACCCCACAAGCCTTGCAAATCAGGGCCGGCATGGCTGTGGGTCTGGCCGAAGACGATGTGATCGGCGGCAACGCAGGCCTGCACCGCACAGCTCGCCTGGACCAGCGCCTGGCGCAGCTCGCGCTGGATCACGTTACCGGCGCCGATCGCGTCGAGCATGACGAACAGCACCCGCGTATCGCCGTTTTGCACGGCGAGCACGCGCACGAAGATTTCCTCGTCCTCGTCGCGGAAACGGCTGTGATGGACGCGCGCGCCGGCCGGCTCGGTGAGATTGTCCCCGAACTGCGCGAATGGATCGGGGAAGTTCTGCAGCGGATTGATGCCAAAACCGCCGAGATGGAATTTCTGCAGCTTGGAGCCGGCGAAAAAGCGCGGCTCGACGATACCGTCGATCTGCGCCTGTGTCGGCGTGACGCTGCGCTTGGCGGCGCCGGCACAGAACGTGCCGGGCGCGCAGGCCGGTGCCACCGCATTGCGCACGGTCACATCGACCACATCGCTGGCGCTCGCGCCCTGCGCATCGGTGACGGTCAGCCGGAAGCTCAAGACCGTGTCGGCATCGACTGCAGGCGCCACGAACGTGGGCGTGGCCGTCGCCGCGCCGTCGAGGGCCACATCCGGCCCGGCGGTCTGGCTCCAGGCATAGCTCAGCGCGCCGTTCTCCGGATCGAAGCTGCCGCGGCCGTCGAGGGTTACGCTCGCCCCCTCGTCGACGGTCTGGTCGGGCCCGGCATCGGCGACCGGCGGCTGGTTGGCCGGCGTCACCGGACGCACGGTCACGACCACTTCGTCCGGGGCCGACTGCGCGCCGGCGTCGTCGGTCACCCGCAGCGTAAAGCGCAGTGCGGTATCGGCGGTGACGTCCGGCGCGGTGAACTGCGGCTGCGCGGTGTCGGCACCGCTGAGGGTCACCGCCGGGCCGGCGCTCTGCATCCAGGCATAAGCGGTGATCCGTCCGTCCGGATCGGCACTGCCACGGCCATCGAGGGTGACGGTGGTCCCGGCATCGACGGTCTGGTCGGGTCCGGCATCGGCGATCGGCATCTGGTTCTGTCCGGGCGGGCTGACGACGACGTTGACGTCGTCCGCAGCGCGCGCACCGGCATCGTCGGTGACCGTCAGGCGGAACGCCAGCGTGGTGGGCGCGCTGACCGTCGGCGCGGTGAACGAGGCGCTGGGTTGATCGGCGCCGGTCAGGCTCACCGCCGGTCCGTCGAGCTGGGTCCAGGCATAGGCGACGATGGTGCCGTCGGCATCGCTCGCCGTGCCGGTGAGGGTGACCTGCGCGCCGGACACGACGCTCTGGTCGGCGCCGGCATCGACGGTCGGCGCGAGATTGTCGCCGGCGCGGTCGATCACCGTTATCCGGACCTCGTCGGCGGCGCTTTTACCGGCGTCGTCGGTGACCTTCAGGCGGAACACCAGCTCGGTGTTGGCGTTGACCTGCGGCGTGAAAAACCGCGCCTGCGCACTTCCCGCATCCTGCAGCACGACGGCGGGGCCGGCCTGCTGGGTCCAGGCATAGGCGGTGATCCGGCCGTCGGCATCGCGGCTGCCCCGGCCATCGAGGACGACCTCGACGCCCTCGCCGACGCTGCGGTCGGCACCGGCATCGGCGATCGGCGGCTGGTTGCCAGGGGATCCCCCCGATCCGCCGCCGCAGGCGGCGAGCAGCAGGGCCAGCGACAGCATCCCGGCCAGGCGGGTCGATACGGGCGGCATCACGGTTGTTCTCTCCTCCACCGGTCTTTTGGACCGACCGGTCATTCTAGAAAATGCCCGGCAGCAATCCGGATAGTAAAAATAACGGTCCGCCGCCGGCGATCGGCGCGGCCGGCGCCGATCTTGCGGCGCAGCATGAGCAGGCGTAAGGTGCGCGCCGCATGAAAATCATCATTCTCGGGGCGGGCCAAGTCGGATCGACGCTGGCCGAGAATCTCGCCAGCGAACAGAACGACGTCACCGTCGTCGATCTGCGCCCAGCCGCCCTCGAAGACCTCCAGGAACGTCTCGACATCCGCACGGTCGTGGGCCATGCGGCCTACCCGAGCACGTTGCGTCAGGCCGGCGCCGACGACGCCGACATGATCATCGCCGTCACCAGCAGCGACGAGACCAACATGCTGGCCTGCCAGATCGCTAACACACTGTTCAATACGCCGACCAAGATCGCGCGTGTGCGGGCGACGGAATATCTCAAGGAAGACCGGCTGTTCGGCCCCGATGCCCTGCCGGTGGACATGCGCATCTCGCCGGAACAGCTGGTCACCGACCTGATCCGCCGCCTGATCGAATATCCCGGCGCGCTGCAGGTCGTCGAATTCGCCGACGGCAAGGTGCGCCTGGTCGGCGTCAAGGCCTACTACGGCGGGCCGCTGGTGTCGCGCCAGCTGCGCGAGCTGCCGGCCCATCTGCCCGGCATTGATGCCCGCGTCGCGGCGATCTACCGCCGCGGCCGACCGATCATTCCAGAAGGTGATACCGTCATCGAGGCCGAAGACGAGGTGTTCTTCGTCGCCGCGCGCGATCACATCCCCAAGATCATCGCCGAGCTGCGCCGTCTGGACAAACCGGTCAAGCGCGTCATGCTCGCCGGCGGCGGCAATATCGGCCTGCGCCTCGCGCGGGCGCTGGAAACGAGCAAGATCCAGGTCAAGATCATCGAGAAATCCAAAGAGCGCGCGCACCTGCTCTCCGAGCAGCTCGAGCACAGCATCGTGCTCATCGGCGACGCCGCCAACGAATCGCTGCTGCGCGAGGAAAACATCGAGGATGTGGACGTCTTCTGCGCGATCACCAACGACGACGAGGCCAACATCCTGTCGGCGATGCTGGCCAAGCGCCTGGGTGCGCGCAAGGCCATGTGCCTGATCAACCGCGTGTCGTATGTGGACCTGGTCGAGGGCGGCAGCATCGACATCGCGATCTCGCCGCAGAGCTCCACGGTCTCCGCCCTGCTCGCCCGCGTGCGCCGCGGCGACGTGGTCAAGGTCCACAGCCTGCGCCGCGGCGCCGCCGAAGCGATCGAGGCCGTCGCCCACGGCGACCGCCACAACTCCAAGGTGGTGGGCCGCCGCCTCGACGAAATCAAACTGCCGCCGGGCACGACGATCGGCGCGATCGTGCGCGGCGACGAGGTCATCATCGCGCATCACGACACCGTGATCGAGGCGGAAGATCACGTGATCCTGTTCATCGTGGACAAAAAGCGCGTGAAAGACGTCGAAAAACTGTTCCAGGTCGGCCTCAGCTTCTTCTGATGCGCTCGCTTGCGTTACCAGCATCGCTGTTCGCCACCCACCGCTTCGCCGCGGTGCAGCGGGTCACCGGCGTTTTGCTGATGCTGTTCTCGATGACGATGCTGCCACCGCTGCTGATCAGCTTGATCCGTGACGAGGGCGTGGCCTATGCCTTCGCCGAAGGTCTGGCTCTGACGCTGCTCACCGGTGTTGCCGTCTGGTGGCCGGTGCGGCATGCCGAAACCGAACTCAAGACACGCGACGGCTTTCTCGTCGTCGTGCTGTTCTGGGTGGTGCTGTCGACTTTCGGCGCCATTCCGTTCTACGTCACGCATACCGGCTGGCCGAGCTTCGTCGATGCGATGTTCGAATCGACCTCGGGGCTGACGACGACCGGCGCGACCGTGGCCACCGGGCTCGATACGATGCCGTGGGCAATCCTGTTCTACCGCGCGCAATTGCACTGGCTCGGCGGCATGGGCGTCATCGTGCTCGCCGTCGCCCTGCTGCCGATGCTCGGCATCGGTGGCATGCAGTTGTTCCGCGCGGAAACGCCGGGGCCGATGAAAGACGCCAAGCTGACACCGCGCATCGCCGGCACCGCGCGCGCGCTGTGGTTGGTGTACGTGATGATCACGCTGGTCTGTGCCTGGGTGTACTGGCTGGTCGGAATGCCGTTGTTCGACGCGATCTGCCATGCGATGTCGACGATCTCCACCGGCGGCTTCGCCAACCACGACGCCAGCATCGGCCATTACCAGAGCCTGGCAATCGAAATCGCGGTGATGGTGTTCTTGCTCGTCGGCGCCATGAACTTCGCCCTACACTTCGTCGCCTGGCGCAGCCGCTCCCTGCTCGTCTATCTGCGCGATCCGGAGTTCCGCGCTTTTGCCGTGACGGTGCTCGTGCTCTCGGCTCTGGTATGTGTGCCGCTGTGGCTGTCCGGCACGTACGATTCGTTCGGCACCGCGCTGCGCATGGGCATGTTCCAACTGATCGCTTATGCGACGACGGCTGGATTTGCGACCGCCGATCCGACACCATGGCCGGCCTACGTGCCGCTGCTGATCGTGTTGTCCGGATTCATGGTGGGCTGCGCGGGCTCGACCGCCGGCGGGGTCAAGATGACCCGCCTGGTGCTGTTCATGAAACAGGCCATGCGCGAAATGCAGCGTCTGCTGCACCCCAACGCGACCATCCCGCTCAAACTCGGCGGCAAAACCGTGCCCGACGACATCGTGTATGCCGTCGGCGGATTCTTCTCGGTGTATGTCGGCCTGACCATTTTGCTGACTTTCGTCATGATCGGCACCGGACTCGATCCGGTCACTGCGTTCTCGGCCGTCGCCGCCTGCATCAACAACGTAGGTCCGGGGCTAGGTTCGGTCAATGCGACAATGGCGGGCGTCAGCGTCTTCGGCAAATGGGTGCTGATCGTCACGATGATCATCGGCCGCCTGGAGATCTTCACCTTCCTGATCGTGTTCACCCCCGGTTTCTGGCGCCGGTGATACCCCGGCGTGGCGGCTCAAACCAAGTCCGCATAAGCTGCGCCTGCCCCATTTTTCCACCCGGTCCGGATCTGCCGTGAGCGTCTTCACCAAAGTCAGTCATGCCGAGTTGCGCGAGTTCCTGAGGCAGTATCCGGTCGGTGAGCTGATTGGCTTCACCGGCATCGGCGAGGGTGTGGAGAACACGAACTACTTCGTCGATACCAGCGACGGGCGCTGGGTGCTGACACTGTTCGAGCGCCTCAACTACGAGGATCTGCCGTTTTTCCTCGGGCTGATGGAACACTTGTCCGCACATGGCTTTCCGAGCGCGATGCCGCTGCGCACGCACAGCGGGCAGAATCTGACCATGCTCAACGGCAAGCCGGCGGCGCTGGTGCGCAGACTCAATGGCCAAAGCGTGCTGTTTCCGGATCTCGAGCAGTGCCGGCAGGTGGGCCGCGCGCTCGGCGAGATGCACATGATCGGTCTGTCCTACCCTGGCCGCTGCGTCAACCCGCGCGGCGCAGCCTGGCGCGCACAGACCGGCCGCCTGCTCGCGCAGAACACGAGCGACCCGGCAATCCGCGCGCTAATCGAGGACGAGCTCGCCGCACAGGCCGGGCTTGATCTCGCCAGTCTGCCGCAAGGTGTGATCCACGCCGATCTGTTTCGCGACAATGTGCTGTTCGTCGAGGATCGGCTGACCGGCGTGATCGACTTCTACTACGCCTGCACCGATGCGCTGGCCTACGACCTCGCCGTCACCCTCAATGACTGGTGCTTCGAACCCGACGGCACGCTCAATCCGGCGCGCTGGCAGGCGCTGACCGCGGCCTATCGCGCGCGCCGCGAACTCACCGATGCCGAGCGCGCGGCCTGGCCGCTGCTGTTGCGCGCCGCGGCCCTGCGCTTCTGGCTGTCGCGGTTGTACGACTGGACGTTCCCGCGCAGCGGCGACGTCGTCCACGTCAAAGACCCGGAACAGTACCGGCGCATCCTCGTCCATCACCGCGAGCACGCACCGCCGGCGCTCTAGCAGGCCGCTCCCAAACGCAGCGAGAATGACCCGCTGCAGCCGTTTTCAACGGCTTGCTGGCGGCATCGCTACGGCTGGGCGTCCAGCTCCGCGTCGAGCCGGTCTTTGCGCTGATCGTTGGCCTCGAGCGCGGCATCGACTTTGTCGCCGACCGCATCGCCGGCATAGCCGATGGCCTCGGTGTTGCGGATCGTGCGCGTCTCCTCGCGGCCTTCGGCCTTGCCGCGCTCCGGCGCAGGTTCGGGACGGCCGCAGGCACCGAGCAGTCCGGCGAAGAGCAATACCGTAAAACCCGTGCGCATGGCGTTCTCCGATGTTGGGGTTGTGAGTCTAGCGCGCCGCGCACCGGCTGCCGCACAATCGCCCGGCACCGGCGAGTGCGCCGGCAGGAGTGTTGAGGGAATGAGCGTGTCCACGACGACCGGCGCCGGCCATTCGCCGCGGCGCGTACTGTTCGCGAGCCTGATCGGCACGACGATCGAGTTCTTCGACTTCTACATCTATGCCACGGCGGCGGTGCTCGTCTTCCCCAAGCTGTTTTTCCCGGCGGATGATCCGACCTCGTCGATGCTGCAATCGTTTGCGACGTTTGCGATCGCGTTTTTCGCACGTCCGCTCGGCTCGGCGCTGTTCGGCCATTTCGGCGACCGTATCGGTCGCAAGGCCACTCTCGTCGCCGCGCTGCTGACGATGGGGATCTCGACGGTGGTCATCGGCCTGCTGCCGACGTACGCCCAGATCGGCGTCGCCGCGCCACTTTTGCTCGCATTGTGCCGCTTCGGCCAGGGACTCGGGCTCGGCGGCGAATGGGGGGGCGCCGTGCTGCTCGCCACCGAGAACGCACCACCGGGCAAACGCGCCTGGTACGGCATGTTTCCGCAGCTCGGCGCGCCGCTGGGCTTCATCTGTTCGAGCGGCGTCTTTTTGATCCTGTCGGAGACGCTCAGCGATGCGCAGTTCTTCACGTGGGGCTGGCGCATCCCGTTCATCGCCAGCAGTGTCCTCGTGCTCGTCGGCCTGTGGGTGCGCCTGCGCATCGCCGAGACGCCGGTGTTCGCGCAAGCGCTCAAAACCCATGCGCCGGTGCGTCTGCCCATGCTCAAGGTGGTGCGCGAACATGGCCGCGCGCTAGTGCTCGGCACGGTGATCGCGCTCGCGACTTTCGTACTGTTCTACCTGATGACCGTGTTCGCGCTGACCTGGGGCACGACCGCGCTCGGCTATACCCGCGAGCAATTCCTGGTCATGCAGCTATTCGGCATATTGTTTTTCGCCCTGACCATTCCGCTGTCGGCAAAACTCGCCGACCGGCACGGCCGCCGCCGCACCTTGCTATGGGTCAGCGCGGCGATCGCGGCCTTCGGGTTTGTGCTCGCGCCGCTGCTGAGCGCGGGCACGGGCGGGGTGCTCGCCGCGCTCGCACTGGGCCTGGCGCTGATGGGCTATACCTATGGCCCGCTCGGCACGGTGCTCTCGGAGTTGTACCCGACCACGGTGCGTTATACGGGCGCCTCGCTGAGCTTCAATCTCGCCGGAATCTTCGGTGCCTCGCTGGCGCCGTACATCGCCACCTGGCTGGCCCAGACCCAGGGGCTGGCATTCGTCGGCTATTACCTGAGCATCGCTGCGCTGCTCAGTTTTGGCGCGCTGTGGATCTCGCGCGAGACCAGGGATCTGGATCTGGCCCACACCTGATGAGAGATCCATGCTCGGATTGACGCGCTACCAGTGGACCGTGCTCGCTGCGGCCTGGCTCGGCTGGGGCTTCGATCTGTTCGACAGCATCCTGTTCAACTTCGTCGCGCCCAACTGTGTGCCGACCCTGCTCGATCTGCCGATCGGCTCGCCCGAGGCCAAGCAGGCCACCTTGTACTGGACCGGCATTCTCACCGCGCTGCTGCTCCTGGGTTGGGCCGCCGGCGGCATTCTGTTCGGCTACGTCGGCGACCGCATCGGACGCACGCGCACGATGCAGATCACGATCGCGATGTACGCACTCGGCACGGCGGCGTGCGCATTCGCGCCGAGCATCGAATGGCTGCTCGTGTTCCGCCTGATCGCCGCGCTGGGCATTGGCGGCGAATGGGCCGCCGGCGCCGCGATGGTCGCCGAGGTGATGCCCGAAAACCGCCGCATCGAAGCCGGCGCGCTGCTCTACACCTCCGCCGCCTTCGGTACGACGCTGGCGACCGTCGTGAACTTCGTCATCGCCGGCTGGTGGCTCGCCGACCAGCCGGAAATATCCTGGCGCTACGTTTTTCTCTGCGGCCTGCTGCCGGCGCTGGTGATTCTCATCATCCGCCTGTTCCTGAAAGAACCGGAGCGCTGGGTGCAGGCACGCGCGCAAACCGCGCCGCCGCGCTTGCGCGAGCTGTTCACGCCGCAGCATCTGCGCGCCACGCGCAGTGGGCTGATGATGGCATTGATCGCGCTGATCACCTGGTGGAGCTGCAATGCCTTTCTGCCGACGTTCGTCACCGCGCTCGCGCAGACGCATGCGGCGGCCACCGGTCTGGAGCGCGCCGCGATGCTGCGCCTCACCGAGGACTGGAAATTCACCGCAACGATGGCGTTCAACCTCGGCGGCCTGATCGGCACGCTGCTGACCGTTCCGGTGGCCAAGCACCTGGGCCGGCGGCCGATGTTCGCGCTGTATTTCGCCGCTTCGATCGGCGCGATCCTGCTGACCTTTGGCACCGACGTCCCCCCGCAGATGCGGCTGTACTTCTACTTCGCGATCGGGCTGTCGGTGTTCGGCGTCTTCGGCAGCTTCACCTACTATCTGCCGGAGCTGTTCCCGACACGCCTGCGCGCCACCGGTGCCGGCTTCTGCTACAACGCCGGCCGCGTCATTGCCGCCGTCGGCCCGTTCGTCGTCGGCGCGATCGCCGCCCGTGGCGCCGGTACCGCGGTCGAGGTGCTGGTCTGGGTCGCAGTGATTCCGGCCATCGGCCTGTTGTTGATGCCCTGGGTCGTCGAAACCCGCGGACGCCCGCTGCCGGATTAGGGCTCGGGGACCGACGCCTCACAAACCCGCGGGCAGTGCGTAACTGCCGGTCGCATGCGCCACGATCGCGCCTGGCGCGGCGCTGGTCGAGAGCGTCGCCTCCATCACCGCGAGCCGCCGTCCGAGCTTGAGCAGCCTCGCCTCGCCGATGACGTCGCCGAGCGCGGCCCTGCTGAGAAAATGGATGTTCATGTCGGCGGTCACCGCCATCAGCGCCGGCCCGAGGTGGGCGAGCACCAGCGCATACATGGCGGTATCGGCGACCGTGAACAGTGTCGGACCGGAAATCACGTTGCCGGGCCGCACCATGCTGTCGCGAAACGGGATGCGCACGCGCGCATAGCCTGCGCGCACCTCCTCGACGACAACACCGCCCTTGGCCGCTGCAGACAGTCCGGCGCGGATCAGCGCCTGCACCCCTGCCGCATCGAGTTTCAGTTCCACCACAACCCCCTCATGCCGTCGTAGGCGAGCTTGATCGAAAGCACGATCAGAATCCACTTGAACAAAGCCGCGAACTGCACCTCGCTGAGCCGGCCGTTGAGACGCTTGCCGAGGGCGGTTCCGGCAATCACGGCGCCGCACAGCAAGGCCAGGAGCAGCGGTTGCGCCAGCGCGGAAAAGCCGACGAATCCGTAAACCACGACACGCAGTGCATGGCCCAGCGTCTGGGTCAGCGCGAGCGTGCCGATCGTGGTTTCCTTGCGCCACTCCGGCCGGAAGAACAGGCGGCCGACGAACAGGCCCGTCGCGCCGACGAACATGCCGAGACTGCCATTGAGCAGGCCGGCGAGCGTGAACGCCGGCCGCGGCGGCAGCGCCGCTACGCCGGCGCGCGTGGGCAGCAGCGACGCCAGAATCAAACCCGAAAGCACGAGGCGGACGAGATCGGCATCGGCGTGTTCGACGAACGGCGCGACCAGCAGCATTGCCGGCAGCGCGGCGAGCGAAAACCAGCCGGCGGCGTGCCACTCGACATGGCGCAGATAAGCCAGTGTGCGCGCGCTGTTGGCCACGCATTGCACCGCGGCGAACAGGGGCACGGCCTGCGCCGGCGCCATGCCGGCGGCATAGAGCACGCCGATCAGAATGGTGCCGCCGCCCAGCCCGGCGACACCGGAGAGCGTCGCGCTCAAAAAGGCGACGAGCACGATCGCAGCATCGATCGCCGACATCAACGATCCCGCGGTACGTCCGGCGGCGGCGCGCGCAGCACGCGCTGCCACTCGAGCCAGCTACGTAGCTCGCCGGCGCTGATCCGGCCATTGCCGTCGGTATCGATGTCGGCGAAATACGGCAGCAGTTGCGCCATGCCGGATTCGACCTCCGCGCGGGTCAGATTCTCGTCGTGGTCGCGATCGGCGGCGTTGAACGCCGGGCGCAGCGGGTCGAGCGCATCGGATCGGCGCTCGCCGTAACGGGGCGTGCACGCGGCGGATGCGGCAATGGCGGCGACAACAAGCGGCAGAAGGCGCATAGACCGCTTAGTGTGCCAGCGGCCTTGCCTTCACAACACCAGCGTCGTCGCCAGCACCAGCATCAAGCCCATGCCGAGCACGTCGGTGGCCGTGGTCAGAAAAATGCTGCTCGCCGTCGCCGGATCGGCGCCCAGACGCCGCAGTGTCACCGGCACGAGCACGCCGAAGATGCCACTGCCGGTGCACGCGCCCGTCATTGCGAGCACGATGGTCAGCGCCAGCATCGGCGCATCCGGCGCACCGGTGCGGGTCGCGTACAGCCACATCGCGATGCCGGCGACGAGACCGACGAGCACGCCATTGAGCGCGCCGAGCGCAGCCTCCTTGCGCAGCAGCTTGCCGATCGGATACGTGTCGAGATCGCCGAGCGTGAGCCCGCGCAGCGTGATCGCCAGCGCCTGGCAGCCGGTGTTGCCGCTCTGGCCGGCGAGCACGGGCAGAAACGCAGCGAGCGCGACGATGCGGGTGATCGTGTCTTCGAACATCCCGACGACGAAAGCCGCGAGAAACGCCGTCAGCAGATTGAGCTGCAGCCACGGATGGCGCATGCGGAAGGCCTGCCAGAGACGCGTGTGGACACGCTCGTCCTTGTCGACACCGACCATCTGGCCGGACTGCGCGGTGATCTCGATGGCCTGGCGCTCGAACAGCCGCCAGCCACGCACCAGACCGACGAGGCGCCGCTCGGCGTCCACCACCGGATAAACCGGGTAATGACGGTGCACCGCCGCCCGGATCGCTTCGCCGGCCGGCATCCGGGCATGCAATGCAAACGGATCGGGCAGCATCACCTCGGTCAGCGACTGCTCCGGACGTGCCAGCAACAGATCGCGGATCACGACGAGGCCGGTGAGCCGGCCGTCGGCATCCGTCGTGTAGAGATAAGTGATCTGGCGCGCATGGTCGGCGGCGCGCAGGTATTCGATCGCATCCTGCACCGTCGCCGTCTCCAGGATGTCCCCGAGCACCGGCTCCATCAGGTCGGCGACGCGCTCGGGGATCTCCAAATCGATCCATGCCGACGGCGAAGCCTGCGGCCGCAGATGCGGCGGCAGATACTCGACGATGTGTTGCATCAACTTGCGCGGCAGGTGCGCGAGCACGGCGGCCACCGTCTCCGGGCGCTCGCGTGCCAGCACGGCGGCGGCGTCCAGGGGCACACGCGCACTGACCGTGCGGACCAACTCCTCGATGCGCTGCGATTGATCCATGACCCCGCCTCCCCGCGTTTGCCGCCATTATGGCCAGTAACAGCGGCCGCGCGGACCGCCAGTCAGTGACCCGCTTGTTGGGACGTAACCTGTATCGATCGGCAGGCAGGCGAAAACGGCGACCGGTGCTCGTTTCAGTCTAGAAGCGGTAATGCACGCCCAGGTTCACGACCGGCCAGTAGCGCAGATCCTTGATCTCGTTCTCGACGTTCTGCCGTTCCCGCTCAAGCTCGGTGCGGAACGTCTGCGCGCGCGCATCGTCCGGATCGTTGACGTCGAAGCCCGAAGGCCCAGCGGGATTGCAGGGCAGTATCGTCGAATCGCAGGCACGTCCCTGCGCAGCCAGTCGCACCTGCGGGCGGTCCGCGAACATGACCCCGACATCGAAACTCAAACCCAGCCCCTTGCCCGCCGACGTGCCGCCCCATCCCAGCCCGACATAGGGCGCGACACGGCCGAGGTCGATATCGCCGTCGAGACGGCCGGTTGCGGTGTACGTGCTGTTACCGATCTGGTACTGCGTGTTGTCGGCGCGCGTAACCAGCCCGATGTCCGGGGCTGCGCCGTGCACGCCGGCACCGATCCGGAAACCGCCGCGCCAGGGCCGGTACTCGAGCAACGCGAACGCCGATCCGAATTCGATCTCGGCGTCGTAATCGATGCCGTCCTCCTCGGTGCTTCCGCTGACGCGCCCGAAGGCATAGCCCACGCGCAGATCGAGCCACGGACGAAGTTCGCGCACGTAATCGACGGCGATGCCGACCGTACCCAGACGCAGGCCCAGCCCCTGCCCGGCCTCCTGCGCATTTGCCTGTGCCCAGGCGCCGCTCCACGTGCAACCCAGCGCAGCGGCCAGGATCATCGACTGTCCAAACCGTACACGCATCTGTCGTTCTTCCCGTCCTCAAAAGCCCCGGCGCACGGTCAATCCGCGCCCCAATCGGCGGCAACGTGGATGACGAAATCCGGTGAAGAGCGCGTCAGCGCGTCCTCTTGCACGGCGAGCCACCACTGCCCCGCCGCCCCACGATAGCGCACGCCGAACACGACCTGGCCGCCGGCGCGCGACAGCGCATCGAGCGCGCTGCCATCATAGAGCGCGCCGTGCGCATAAACCTGCACGCCCGCATCGAGCACATCGGTCAGGGCATAGCCCAGCGAAACCCACCCAAAGGGCACGCGCGTGCGTTGCTGCGCCTTGAGCGGGCCGTCGGCGCGCAGAGCTGCGCCGCCGCCGGCGATCGCGCCCCGCCACCGTCCGGCCCGATCCAGCGCATAGCCCCGCTCATACCAGAGCGATCCCCCCAGCCCTCCGCCGAGCAAGCGGTCCGCGTCGGCGGTCGGCAACTGCACCAGCGCCCGCCAGCACCCTGCCGTGCCGATGCAGCGCGCGGTGCTCAAGCGCAGATCCCCGATGCCATCGTCGCTGCCGCCGACATCGAACACCGTCACCCCATCGCGGACATAGCGATACCGGTACTCGTCCTGCGCGATCTGTTCGCGGCCGCCATTGGGCAGGCCGAACCATTCATGCCAGTGCTCGATCACCGCATCGAGCACCCCGCCGCCGGTGACGAGCAGCGGCAGCTCCACGCCAATCACGGCATCGTCCCACGCCCAGCGCCGGCTCAATCCCAGGCGCAAAGCCTCGCCATCGAGCCGCACCTGCTCACCGCCGGCCTGCTCGAGCACGGTCTCATTGGTCCAGTCGAGCACGACGGCCATGCCCGCGTGTGGCGCGAAGGCCGCCGGCGCCGGCAGCGGCGCATGCCGGGCGAGCGCTGCCTGATTGAACGCGGCGAAGACGAACGGCTCGCGCGCCTGCGCTGCAGTCGCACCGGCGAGCATGCTCCCCATCGCGCAGACCATCCAAACGAAACGCGCACGGCGGTACACGGCATCCCCCATATCCGGAATCGCGGGTATTGTGCCGTGTTGGCCACCGGGACGTCGGCTGCTTCTAAGCCCGGCCATGCCAGCCCAGCCCTCTTCTGCTAGGATCGCTGCCCTGCCTCACGCTGTGCGCCCCGAGCCATGCGTTTTGTCACCGAAAACACCCGGATCAAATCGGTCCGCGAAGTCTCCACCCCGGCCGAAATCCAGGCCGAGCTGCCGCTGTCCGATGCCGCATCGAAAACCACGTTCGACACGCGCCGCGAGATCCAGGACATCCTCTACGGCCGCGACGACCGCCTGTTGGTGATCGTCGGCCCCTGCTCGATCCACGACCCCGACGCCGCGCTCGACTACGCGCGCCGCCTCGCCCCGCTGCGCGAGCAGCTCGCACGCCATCTGCTGATCGTGATGCGCGTGTACTTCGAAAAACCGCGCACGACGGTCGGCTGGAAAGGCCTGATCAACGATCCCGATCTCGACGACAGCTTCGACATCAACAAAGGCCTGCGCCTGGCCCGCAAGCTGTTGCTGCAGCTCAACGAGATGGGAGTTCCAGCCGGCGTCGAATATCTCGACATCCTCACCCCGCAATACCTCACCGATCTGGTCAGCTGGGGCGCGATCGGCGCACGCACCACCGAATCGCAACTGCACCGCGAACTGGCCTCGGCGCTGTCCTGCCCGGTCGGCTTCAAGAATGGCACCGAGGGTAGCGTCAAGGTCGCGGTCGATGCCGTCCTCTCCGCCGCCCATCCGCACCGCTTCCTGTCCCTGACCCAGCAGGGCCACGTCGCCATCTTCGAAACCACCGGCAACCAGGACTGCCACATCATCCTGCGCGGCGGCAGCGCCGGTACCAACTACGACGCCAAGAGCGTCGATGCCGCCTGCGCCGCCCTGCTCAAGGCCAACTTGCGGCCGCAGGTGATGATCGATTTCTCCCACGCCAATTCCAACAAGCAGCACAAGCGCCAGATCACCGTCGGCCACGACGTCGCCCACCAGATCGCTGGCGGCGACCATCGCATCATCGGCGTGATGATCGAATCCCATCTCGTCGAAGGCCGCCAGGACATCCGCCCGCGTGAACAGATGACCTACGGCCAGTCCGTCACCGACGCCTGTATCAACTGGGACGACACCGCCGAACTGCTGCGCCACCTCGCCCACGCCGTCGAGCAGCGCCGCCTGCGGCACGCCCGCTCGGCCTGACCTGCGCCACGCGCGACGGCGCACATCAGTACCGGAGACACCCACCACATCCCCGCGGTCGATGCCGGTCGGGGAACCGCCCCGCCCACTGGCCGGCGGGGCGAACAATACCGCCTCAGAAGTACTCGCCCTTGAACAGGTTGGCGAAAACCACTTGCTCCAGCGTCGGTTTGCCGCCTTCCTTGCGGCCCTTGGCGGCGGCCGAGGACGGAAACAACTGGAAGCCTTTGTTGAGGATGTAATCGTTGACCTTGGGCCAGAGCGCGTAGCTGATTGCCGCCGCCGTACCCAGGGGCGTGGCGATCGACTTGGGCTTTTCGAGAATCGCCCGCATGACCGTGTCGGCCGCTTTCTCCGGGCTCCACGTCGGCACGTAGTCGTAGAGCTTGGTCGGCGCGATCATCGGCGTGCGCACCAGCGGCATGTAAATGGCGGTGACTTCGATGTTGAGGTGCTTGACCTCGGCAGACAGGCAGCGGCCGAAGGCATCGAGTGCAGCCTTGCTCGCGACATACGCAGAAAAACGCGCGGCGTTGGCCAGCACGCCGATCGAGCTGATGTTGACGATATGGCCGGATTTGCGTTTGGCCATCATCGGCAGGAAGTTGAGGATCATGCGCACGGCGCCAAAGTAGTTGAGCTGCATCGTGCGCTCGAAGTCATGGAAGCGATCCAGCGACTCCATGACCGCGCGCCGGATCGACCGGCCGGCATTGTTGATCAGGATATCGACGTGATCGAAATCCGCGAGAATCTTCTGCGCACAGGCGTCGATGGCCTGCATGTCGTTAAGGTCGCAGGGATAGACATGCGCCTCCCCGCCCATTTTCTCGATGATTTTTTGTGTGGCCTCGAGCTTTTCGCGCGTGCGCGCGACGAGAATCACCTTGGCACCGGAAGCCGCGAGTTTCTTGGCGACGGCAAAGCCGATGCCCGAGGAGGCACCGGTGACGACGGCCACCTTGCCGGCGAGCTTTTGCACCGCCTGCGCTGGAACCTTGACGTCGAGGTCGAGGTGCAGCTCCCAGTATTGCCAGAGCTTGTCGGCGTAATCACGGATGTCGGGGCAGCTGATGCCAGAACCCTTGAGCGCCTTGCGCGCATTCTTGTCGTCGAATACGGCCTGGTTGCTGATGTATCCGAGCACCGACACCGGCACGCCGATCGCGCGCGAGATCCGCCGCTGCACCGCGGGAGGAATACGCTCGCTGATCCGGCTCGTGATCTGCTTGACCGCCGGCGGCACCGGCGGCAGTTCCAGTTTTTTGGCGAAATTCGGGCCGTGTGCCGCCTCGAAAAAGATTTGCAGCAGCTCACCCACCGTGGGCGAACGCGACTGGATCAGGCAGAAGGTTTCGCCATCGTGCCCGTCGAGATGCGCGATGTAATCGATCGCCTTGGCCACGTAATCGACCGGCGCGATCGGCACCCGGCCGCCCTCCACGCCCAGCAGCGGCAGCCATTTGGGCACGGTATAGCTGATTTTCTGGATGGTCTTGAAGAAGTAGTAGGGTCCGTCGATCTTGTCCATCTCGCCGGTCTCGGAATGACCGACGACGGCGCCCGGACGGTAGATGCGAAACGGCACGCGCGCTTCCTCGCGCACGATTTTTTCGGACTCGAACTTGGTGCGGAAATACGGGTGCCCCAGCCGCTGGCCTTCATCGAACATGTCCTCCGTGAAGCGGCCGACGAAGTCGCCGCCGGCGACCGCGACACTGGAGACGTGATGCAGGCGCACCTTGCCGCCGAGATCGTTGCAGAAGGCAACGAGATTGCGCGTCCCTTCGTTGTTGATGCGATCTCCGGTCTCGTCGTCCATGTTCATGTCATAGACGGCGGCCAGGTGGAAAACGTGGTCGATCTGCCCCTTGAGCTTTTTGAAATCGGCGGCGGAGACCAAGCCTGGCGTGGTGATGTCGCCGTAGACCGGATGCAGCTTGTCACCGGCTTCGCCGTAACGCGCCTTGAGCACCTCGAACTTGTCGCGCGAGGATTCGCGCACGAGGACATAAACCTTGGCGTTTTCGCGCCTGAGCAGCTGCTCGAGCAAAAATTTGCCGATGAAGCCGGTGGCGCCGGTGACGAAGTAGTTCATGTCCTGCTCCCGAGTGGTTCTTATCGGCCGATCATCTTACACGCACCGGCAGGCGATGGCGCCGCGTGAAGTCTTCCGCGTTTGTGTCGTCAGGTCATCTAGCTGTCGCTCCTGGCGCAAGCGCCAGGGCATGCGCAGCCTGACCCACCGACTGAGGCCGATACACTGCCTGCCAGCAGGTCGCCGTGCGGGAAGGCATATGTGATTCACCACAAACGCCCTCCAGTGTGTCGGCCCGTGCGCGCGCCGGCACGCACAACAACACCATCGCGAGCGCTCTCATCGGTTCTCTCCCCCGTCCCCATTGGCCCAGTCTAGCCGCAAAACCCACGGCCGGGGCGAATCGCCGTGCACAGGGTGCCCGAGGGGGGCCTTACGGCGGCTGCACGGCGAGGTGCTCGCGCAGCAGCGCAACGCGCGCGGCGAGCGCATCCTCGCCATAGGGCTGCGCCGGCAGATGCCCCCAGACCGGTGCCGGCCAGGCCGGGTCGTCGGTCCGGCGCACGATGTGGTGCAGATGCAGCTGGGGCACGATGTTGCCGAGTGCGGCGACATTGAGCTTGTGCCCGGCGAACAGGCGCATCAGCGTGCGGCCGAGTTGCACCGATTCCTGCATCAGGACCTGCAGATCGGCGGGCGCCAGCTCGTAGAGTTCGCGCAGATTCGGCCGCCGCGGCACCAGAATCACCCACGGATAATGGGCATCGTTCATCAGCAGCACCCGGCTCAGTGGCCAGTCACCGAGCACGACGGTGTCGGCGGCAAGACGCTCGTGTAAACCGAATTCGGTGGTCATGGCGTAGGATGGAACCCAGATTCTCTGCGCATCCTACATCCGTTGCCATGACCCGTACCGCACTCGTCGCCGGACCGACCGGCCTCGTCGGCCACAAGCTGGTGCAGCGCCTGCTGCGCGATCCCGCCTATGGCGAGGTGCGCGCGCTGTCGCGGCGCGCCCTCGGACTGTCGCATCCCCGGCTGCGCGTCATCGAAACCACATACGAGCATCTCGCTGCGCTGGGCGATGCGCTCAGCGTGGACGACGTGTTCTGCTGTCTGGGCACGACGCTGCGCAAAGCCGGCTCCCGCGCTGCCTTCGAGGATGTGGATTACCGCATGGTCGTGGAACTGGCCCATGCCAGCCGCGCCGCGGGTGCGCGCCGTTTTCTCGTGGTGTCGGCAGTCGGCGCCTCCGAACATTCCGCGGTGTTCTATTCGCGGGTCAAAGGCCGCATGGAAGCGGCGGTGTCGGCGATCGACTTCGAAGCCGTGCACATCGTGCGGCCCTCGCTGCTGCTCGGCGAGCGTGCCGAAGCGCGGCCCGCCGAAGCGCTGGCGCAGAAACTGATGCCGGCCGTCGCGCCGCTTTTGCGCGGACCGCTGGCGAAATACCACCCCGTTTCTGCGGATGAGGTCGCCGCGGCATTGGCGCGCCTCGCCTTGCGCGGCGATCGCGGCGTGCACGTGCATCACTGGCCGTTCACGGTCTGAATCCCCGTGCGCGCAGCGCAGGTACCGCACTCTACGCGGCTTGCGTCGCGCGATCCTCGATCCAGCGTGGACGATCAGGCCGGCGGACCGGGCACGACATACAGCAGCACTGCGAAGAAATGCAGCACGCTGCCGGCGAGCACGAACAGATGCCAGATCGCGTGGTGATAGCGCAGACGCTCCCAGGCGTAGAACGCAACACCGACGCTATAGACGAGCCCGCCGGCGAGCACCAGGGCGATGCCGCCGGGCGCGAGGTTCTTCCACAGCGGCTCGATGGCGAGGATCCCGCACCAGCCCATGCCGAGATAAATCGCCAGCGACACTTTCTCGAAACGGCCGGTCGCAAGGATCTTGAACGCAATGCCGGCAACGGCGAGCGCCCAGATCAGCGCGAACAGACTCCAGCCCCAGCGCCCACCCAGCGTCACCAGGGTGAAGGGCGTGTAAGTGCCGGCGATCAAGAGATAAATCAGCGAGTGGTCGATCACGCGCAGCACGCGCTTGGCGCGCGGCAGCGGGATGCTGTGATACAGCGTCGAAGCCGTGTACATCAGCACCAGCGTCGCGCCGAAGACACTGGCGGCGACGATGTGCAGCGGACCGCCGTAGAGTGCGGCGCGCGCCACCAGCACCGTGAGTCCGACGATGGACAGCACGATCCCCAGCCCATGCGTAATGGCATGGGCGATTTCCTCACCGATCGAATACAGCTTGTCGGGGACGTGCACCCCCATGATCTCGCGGGTCTGCGCACGTCCGAGACCGCGGCGCAATGACTCGCTAATCGGCTTTCTCCACTCTCAAGGTCGTGCCGTCGGCGGCGACGACGCGCACCTGGGTGCCGGCCGGCGCATCCGGTCCGGTGATCCGCCACTGGGTATCGTCCACCCGCAGCTTGCCGACGCCGTTGACCACCGGCTCAGTGAGCGTGAACACGCGTCCGACGTAGGACTGGCCGCGCCGGTTGAGCATCGGCTTGTCGCTTTCGAAGGACAGCGGCTTAAGCCGCCGCCACGCGAGCACGGCAACGACGGACAGCACGCCCCAAAGCACGAATGCCATCTCCCAGCCCATCCCCGGCAGCAGCCAGGATGCCGCACCGACGGCGACTGCGGCGATGCCGATCCACAACAGGATGAACCCGGTCGGCAGGAACATCTCCAGCGCGAGCAGGCCAAAGCCGAGCACGAGCCAGTGCCAGTATTGGATGCTCATGACGCCGCCTTGCCACCGGCTTTCTTGGCCAGTTCGGCGATGCCGCCGAGCGCGCCGATGACGTTGGCGGCCTCGAGCGGCATCAGCACGAGTTTTTCGTTCGGGCTGGTGGCGATGCGCGTCAGTGCCTCGACGTATTTGGACGCGACGAAATAGTTGATCGCCTGCAGATCGCCCTTGGCGATCGCCTGCGACACCAGCATCGTGGCCCGCGCCTCGGCCTCGGCCTGGCGCTCGCGTGCCTCGGCATCGCGGAACGCGGCCTCTTTGCGGCCCTCGGCCTCGAGGATCTGTTCCTGCTTGCGCGCTTCCGCGGCGAGGATCTGCGCCTGACGTTCGCCTTCGGCCTTGAGGATCGCCGCCTGCCGCAGGCCCTCGGCCTCGAGCACGTTGGCGCGCTTGTCGCGCTCGGCCTTCATCTGCCGCGCCATCGCATTGACCAGATCGGCGGGCGGTCGGATGTCCTTGATCTCAATGCGCGTGACCTTAACCCCCCACGGCGTCGTCGCCTCATCGACGACGGACAGCAGCTTGGCGTTGATGTGGTCGCGCTGGGAGAGCAGTTCGTCCAGATCCATCGAACCCATGACCGTGCGCAGATTGGTCATCGTCAACTGCATGATCGCGATTTCCAGATGCTGCACCTCGTAGGCAGCCTTGGCGGTGTCGAGCACCTGGAAGAAAACCACGCCATCGACGCCGACCATCGCATTGTCCTTGGTGATCACCTCCTGCGACGGCACATCGAGCACCTGCTCCATCACCGACAGCCTGCGGCCGATGCGGTCGACATAGGGCACCAGCCAGTGGAAGCCGGGTTCGAAGGTGGCGCGATAGCGGCCGAAGCGTTCGACCGTGTATTCCATGCCTTGCGGCACGATGACCACGCCTTTCCAGGCGGTGACGAGCAGAAAAATACCGAATGCGACCGCAACGAGAGTTCCCATGGCCCAACTCCGATTGGACGGACCGGAATTCTAACGACAGCAGCCGTCCGCTCTCATGCCGCCGCAGCCATCTGCGCCTGGGCCATTTGCCGGATGCGTTCGACCATCGCGTAGAAGCCGTTGCGCCGGTTCATCGAGATGTGGTTTTCCAGGCCCAGGCGCTCGAATAGCCCAGAGACGTCGGTCGCCAGAATCTCTTGCGCGGTCTTGCCGGACAGCAGGCCGAACAGCAGTGCGATCAAACCCTTGACGATGTGGGCATCGGAATCGCCGAGGAATTCCAGGCGCGGCGGCGTCCCCGGCACGACGCGGTGCGTGAGCCAGACCTGGGACATACAGCCGCGCACCTTGTTGGTCTCGGTGCGCTCTGCTTCCGGCAGCGGCGGCAGCTTGCGGCCGAGTTCGATCAAGTAGCGATAGCGCTCTTCCCAGTCGCCGAGCAGTTCGAAGGTTTCGATCAGTTCCTGTGTGTCCATGGCGCATAGCCTACGCCGCACCGGGTCGGCGCGCATGCGGCCGGCAGACCCTGCGGAACCGATGCGCGGCACACGGCCTCGCCGCGGATCTGCGCCGATATAATCGGCGCCCGCCCCTCAGCTCCCTGCCCATGCGTCCATCCGGCCGTTCGCCCGCACAACTGCGTCCCGTCCGCATCGAACGGGGTTACACCAAGCATGCGCCCGGCTCGGTGCTGGTCAGCTTCGGCGATACGCGCGTGCTGTGCACCGCCAGCGTCGAGGAGCGCGCACCGGCCTGGAAGAAGGAAGGCGGCTGGGTCACGGCCGAGTACGGCATGCTTCCCGGTGCCACCCACGAACGTTCGCGCCGAGAGGCCGCCGTCGGCAAGCAAAGCGGGCGTACACAGGAAATCCAGCGCCTGATCGGCCGCGCCCTGCGCGCCTGCGTGGACCTCGATGCGCTCGGCAATTACACGTTGACCATCGACTGCGACGTGCTGCAGGCCGATGGCGGCACACGTACGGCGGCGATCACCGGCGGCTATGTCGCGCTCGCCGATGCGCTGGCGACGATGCGCGCCCGTGGCCTGATCAAACGCGATCCGCTGTTCGGCCAGGTCGCCGCCGTGTCGGTCGGCATCTACCGCGGCACACCGGTGCTCGATCTCGACTATGCCGAGGATGCCGACTGCGAGTGCGACATGAACGTGGTCATGAATGAGGCCGGCCGTTTCGTCGAGATCCAGGGCACGGCCGAGGGCCACGCCTTCAGCCGCCAGGAGCTCGATGCGCTGCTCGAACTGGCCGGCGGCGGCATCCGGGAACTGATCGAGGCACAGCGCCGGGCCCTCTCCGGCTAGGCTCATGCCGTCCCCGTTCCACGACGTCGTCCTCGCCAGCCGCAATACCGGCAAGCTCGCCGAGATGCAGGCCTTGCTCGATCCACTCGGGCTGCGCCTGCGGCCGGTCGCCGAGTTCACGGCCGAGGCCGCGGACGAACCGGCGCCGAGTTTCGTCGAGAATGCGCTGCTCAAGGCCCGCCATGCCGCACGCGTTTCGGGCCTGCCGGCGATCGCCGACGATTCTGGCCTCGAGGTCGAGGCGCTGGCAGGCGTCCCCGGCGTCCGCTCGGCCCGCTATGCCGGCCCGGCGGCCAGCGATGCCGATAACAATGCCCTTCTGCTGCGCGCGCTCGCCGGCATTCCCGAAGACCGCCGCGGTGCCCGCTTCGTCTGCGTGATGGTTCTGCTGCGCCACGCCGACGACCCCGTGCCATTGATCGCGCAGGGCATCTGGCGCGGGCGTATCCTCGATGCGCCGCGCGGGAACCGCGGCTTTGGTTACGACCCCCTGTTCTTCGTCCCCGAATACGGGTGCAGCGCGGCCGAACTCGACCCGGCGGTGAAGAATCGCATTTCGCACCGGGCCCAGGCGGCGGCGCAGCTGCTCGCCCAGCTTCGCCCGCGATGAGCCTGCCGACGCCGCCACTGGCGCTGTATGTGCATTTCCCCTGGTGCATCCGCAAATGCCCGTATTGCGACTTCAACTCGCATCCGTTGCGCGGCGAACTGCCCGAGCATGCGTATGTAAACGCCCTGCTGCGTGATCTCGACTACGAGCTGCAATCCGTGCCGATCCCTGCCGCTGCGCCCCCGCTCGTCTCCATCTTCATGGGCGGCGGCACGCCCAGCCTGTTCTCCGCGCAGGAGATCGGGTCGCTGCTGGATGGCTTGAGCCGGCGGCTCGCCTTTGCGCCGGACATCGAGATCACGCTCGAAGCCAACCCCGGCACGGCGGAAGCACAGCGCTTCTGTGGCTACCGCGCCGCCGGGATCAACCGCCTGTCGCTGGGCATCCAAAGCCTCGACGATGCGCAACTGCGCCGTCTGGGCCGCATCCACGGCAGCGCCGAGGCGGTGCAGGCCTTCCAGATGGCCCGTGCCGCCGGGTTCGACAACATCAACCTGGATCTGATGTACGCGCTGCCGCAGCAGACGCCGCAGGATGCGGCGACGGATCTGCGCACGCTGCTCGCGCTCGCCCCGGAGCACGTCTCCTACTACCAGCTCACGCTCGAGCCGAACACCGAATTCGCTCTGCGCCCGCCACCGCTGCCCGACGAAGACGACGCCTGGGCGATGCACGAACAGGGGCTCGCCCTGCTCGATGCCGCCGGCTACACCCAGTACGAGATCTCCGCCCACGCACGGCCTGGAAAACCGTCCCGCCACAATGTGAATTACTGGATGTTCGGCGATTACCTGGGGATCGGCGCCGGCGCCCACGGCAAGCGCACACTCGCCGACGGGCGCATCCTGCGCCGTGCCCGCCACAAACACCCCAAGACCTATCTGCAGCATGCTGGCACTGTGGCGGCGATCCAGGAGGAGCGGACCGTCGCACCGACGGATCTGCCCTTTGAGTTTCTGATGAACGCCTTGCGCCTGCGCGACGGTTTTCCCATCGCCGAGTTCACGGCGCGCACCGGCCTGGCATGGGACGAGCGCATCCACGGGTTGCGCGAGGCCCGCGCGCGGGGCCTGCTCGAGGAAACCCCCGAGCGCGTCCGTGCCAGTCCGCTGGGATGGCGTCATCTCAACGCAGTGCTGCGGCTGTTCCTGGACGCCTGAACCGCAGCCGCCGCTTGCGGCCGGATGCCGACTTCCTTAAACTGCGCGCCCTTTCGCGTTTTGCGGCCCCAAGCCGATTGGTGTTCCGATGAAAGAAGGCATCCACCCGAACTACAAGGAAGTGACCGTGCAGTGCAGTTGCGGCAATTCCTTCAAGACCCGTTCGACGGTCGGCAAGGATGTCCTGCACATCGAAGTGTGCTCGGCCTGCCATCCGTTCTACACCGGCAAGCAGAAGATCGTCGACACCGGCGGTCGCGTCGACAAATTCAAGAAGCGCTACGGCAAAGCCGCCGCCTGACCGGCAAATGCCCACGGGCAGACAAGGCCGCGCACTGCGCGGCCTTGCTGTTTTCGGGGCACGCAGGCAAGATGCCGCCCCTTCGCGACACCGCGCAACCAGGCAGAAGGCACTGCGCAGCCATGACCGCATCCCGCAAACAGGCAGCCCTCGACTACCATGCGCTGCCGCGCCCCGGAAAGCTGGGCATTTCGATCACCAAGCCGGTGTCCGGCCCCGCCGATCTGTCGCTCGCGTACACACCGGGCGTCGCCGAGCCGGTGCTGGAAATCCAGGCCGATCCGGAAGCCGCCTACCGCTACACCGCCAAGAGCAACCTCGTCGCCGTGATCTCCAACGGCACCGCGGTGCTCGGCCTGGGCAACTGCGGCGCGCTGGCGTCCAAGCCGGTGATGGAAGGCAAGGCGGTGCTGTTCAAGAAATTCGCCGACATCGATGTCTTCGACATCGAGATCGATGCCGCCGAACCGCAGGCCTTCATCGACACCGTCGCCCGCATTGCACCGACGTTTGGCGGCATCAACCTCGAGGACATCGCCGCCCCGGCCTGCTTTGAGATCGAGGAGGCGCTGATCGAGCGCTGCGACATCCCGGTATTCCACGACGATCAGCACGGCACGGCCATCGTCATGGCGGCCGCATTGCTCAATGCGCTGGATCTACAAGGCAAACGGATCGAGGACGCGCGCATCGTCTGCTGCGGCGCCGGCGCCGCCGGCATTGCCTCGATGCGCCTGGCCATCGAGCTCGGCGCGCGCCGGGAGAACCTGTGGCTGGTGGATCGCAAAGGTGTGATCCACACCGGCCGTGACGACTATGCGACGTTGAACAAGGAAAAGCGCGAGTTCGCCACCCCGCCGACGGAGCGGCGCACGCTCGCCGGTGCGCTCGCCGGTGCCGACGTCTTCATCGGCGTATCCGGCCCCGGGCTGATGAAGCCCGAATGGCTGATGCTGATGAACGAGCGGCCGATCGTCTTTGCGCTGTCCAACCCGGTCCCGGAAATCCTGCCTGAAGAAGCCTGGGCGGTACGCAAGGACTTGATCATGGCCACCGGCCGCAGCGATTACCCGAACCAGGTCAACAACGTCTTGTGTTTCCCCTTCCTGTTCCGCGGCGCGCTCGACGTGCGCGCACGCCGCATCACCCGTGAGATGAAAATCGCCGCGGTGCGGGCGCTCGCCGCGCTCGCGCGCGAGCCCGTGCCCAAGGAAATGCTGGAAGCCTACGGGCAAAAATCGCTATCCTTCGGCCCGGAATACATCATTCCCAAACCGCTCGACCCCCGCCTGCGCGAGTGCGTGGCGTCGGCGGTGGCCCGCGCGGCCGTCCTCAGTGGCGCCGCCAAGCAGCCATACCCTCCGCATTATCCGAGTCAAGGGGATATCCGATGAGCACGCCCAGCTACAGTCTGGTCAACAACGTCACCGGCGAGAAAATCGACCTGCCGGTCATCTCCGGCACGCTGGGTCCGGTCGGTCTCGACGTCGGCAAGGTTTACAGCCAGCTCGACGTGTTCACCTACGATCCCGGGTTCTCCTCGACCTGCTCGACCAAGAGCGCGATCACTTACATCGACGGCGACGCCGGCGTGCTGCTGTACCGTGGCTACCCCGTCGCCGAGCTGGCCGAGCACTGCAGCTTCATCGAGGTCGCCTACCTGATCCTCAACGGCGAGCTGCCCAACGCGCAGCAACTGCACGAGTTCGACCAGAACATCCGCCGCCACACGATGATCAACGAGTCGCTGCGGGCGTTCTTCAATGGCTTCCGCTACGACGCACACCCGATGGCGATGCTCACCGGCGTCGTCGGTTCGCTGTCGGCGTTCTACCACGACACCACCAACAACAAGGACCCCGAGCACCGCAAGATTTTCGCGCACCGCATGATCGCGAAGATCCCGACGATCGCGGCCGCCGCCTACAAGCGTTATTGCGGCCAGCCGTTCATGTATCCGCAGAACTCGCTCGACTACTGCTCGAACCTGCTGTACATGATGTTCGCCGTGCCGGCCGAACCCTACCAGGTCGATCCAGTCGCCGCACGGGCGCTCGACGTGCTGTTCATCCTGCACGCCGACCACGAGCAGAACGCCTCGACCTCGACGGTACGCATGGCCGGCTCGACGGGGACCAATCCGTACGCGGCGATCGCCGCCGGCATCGCCGCGCTGTGGGGGCCTGCCCACGGCGGCGCCAACGAAGCCGTACTCAAGATGCTCAACGAGATCGGCGACGTCAGCCGCGTTCCGGAGTTCATCCGCAAGGTCAAGGACAAGAGTTCCGGCGTGCGCCTGATGGGTTTCGGTCACCGCGTCTACAAGAACTTCGACCCACGCGCCAAGATCATCCGCGAGCAGTGCCACAAGGTGCTCAAGCACTTGGGCAAAGAAAACGACCCACAGCTCGAACTGGCGATGAAGCTCGAGGAAATCGCGCTCAACGACGATTACTTCCGTGAGCGCAAGCTCTATCCCAACGTCGATTTCTATTCCGGCATCATCTACAAGGCACTGGGCATTCCGGTGAACATGTTCACGCCGATGTTCGCGATCGCCCGCACCGTCGGCTGGGTCGCGCACTGGATCGAGATGATCGCCGATCCGACGCTACGCATCGCGCGTCCGCGTCAGGTCTACACCGGGCCGGCGGAGCGTTCGGTGATCCCGATCAACCAGCGCTGAACCGAAAACACACCGGGCCGTTTGTTTTCGCGCAACAGTCCGCATCCGCCGGTGCACGCTGGCGGATTCAGGGGCCCGCAAGCCGCTCGGCTTCTGCCAGGTCGATGCGCCGGTAGGGCCGGCCGTCGAAGGGATTGATCGGTGCGCGCCGGATCTCGTCCACCGGGAACACGGCGACATCGACGCCGATTCCACCGAATTCCAGGCGCAGCAACGGAACCCTCTGCTCACCGCCATGGGGATAGCAGTACCGGCGTTCTCCCTGCTCGAAAGCGACTCCGCGGTCGATCAGCTCGACATCGATTTCCTCGACGGCATCGCAGAACACATGGAGCTGCACACGGTGCGCGGGGGTGATGGCGCCGCTGATGGTGGCGCCGACCAGTCGCGGCGAGTGGCGGGCAAACAGCCGCAACGCCGCCACCGCGGTGGCCCGCATCCGGGCCAGTTGGCGCCGGTAGGCATCACCGCCAAACAGGCGTTGATACTCGACGACGGCGTCCTGGACCGCAGCATTGTCGGGCAATGGCGTGCCGGGTGGCAGACCCAGCCGCTGCACGGCCTTGCGCTTGGCCAGGCCGTAATCGATCAAGTGTTCGACACAAATGATGCGCGCGGCTTCTTCGGCAATGCCGCGGCGATCATGCGCGATCATGGCAAATCTCCAGATACCCGAGCCGTTCGGGTATCAGAATAAATCCTGCAGCTCGCTGCCTTCCTGCCGGTGCTGCTGGGCCTGCTCCTGCAACTCGGGAACGCGTTCCTCAGGGACGGTTTCGAAGATCGCATCCGGATCGCCGATCGCGGCCAGCCGCCCCGTCTGCGGGTCGATGCGCACATTCACGAGCCCCGGCGGACGCGGCAGCGTCTCCTCCGCAACGCCCTTGAGCGCCACGCGCATGAAGTCGATCCAGGCCGGCAGCGCCGCGCGACCGCCGACCTCGCCGCGGCCCAACGGTGTGGGCTGATCGAAACCGACCCAGACCACGGCGACCAGATGCCGCTGGAAGCCGTTGAACCAGGCGTCGGTCTCGTCGTTGCTGGTCCCGGTCTTGCCGGCGAGATCCCGGCGGCCCAGCTCGGCGACTTTCGCAGCGGTACCGCGCACGGTGACATCGCGCAGGATGTCGGTGACCATCCACACCGTGCGTGGATCGACGGCCTGGGGGGCACGCAGACCGTCCTGCTCTGTCTCCGCGGGCGGGGTGGGTGTCGCTGTCTGGGCAGGGTCTTGCTCCAGGGCTTGCTCCAGACACTGTGGACAGGCGCGCTTGGGCTGGGCGCGGAACAGGATTTGGCCGCGGGCGTCGTGGATCTCGGCGATGAAGTAAGGGTCGATGACGAAACCGCCGTTGGCGAGCGTGGCGTAGCCGCGGGCCATCTCTAGAGGCGTGAACACGGCGCTGCCCAAGGCCATGGTCAGGTCGTTGGGCAGCCGCTCCTGCGGCAGACCAAAGCGCGGGATGAACGTGCGCGCGTTTTCGATGCCAATCGCCTGCAGCAGCCGGATCGAAACGAGATTGCGCGACTGCACCAGCGCCTCGCGCAGGCGCATCGGGCCCTTGATGTCGCCGCCGTAGTTCTCCGGACGCCAGCTCGATTCGAGTTGCGGATCGTCGAACACCACCGGCGCATCGAGCACCACGGACGCCGGCGTAAAACCGTGCTCAAAAGCCGCCGCATAGAGAAAAGGCTTGAACCCGGAACCAGCCTGGCGGCGTGCCTGAACCGCGCGGTTGAACTTGCCGGCAAAGAAATCGAAGCCGCCGACCAGCGCCTGGATCGCCCCGTCGTCCGGATCGAGCGCCACGAATGCACCCTGCACCTGCGGAAGCTGTGCGAGCCGGTAGCCGCCCTCGACCGCCTGCAGACGCACCACGTCGCCGGGAACGAGCGCGTTTTTGTCGTCAAGCCGCGCCCATTCGAAGGCACGCCGCGGAAGGCGCACCGTACCGCTGCTGGTCAGCAGCGTCAGCTGCTCGGGGTGGAATTCGACGACGACCGCCGGCACCAACCCCCCGACCGGCGTGAAGCGGTCGAACACCTCGCGTAGCGGACCGTCGGCACCCACCTGCAGCCACGCCGCGGGAATCCGCGCCTCCGCGCCCCGGAAACCGTGACGCTGGTCGTACTCGAGCAAGGCCTTGCGCAGAGCGGCATTGGCTGCGGCCTGGCGCGCCGAATCGATCGTCGTGACCACGGTAAAACCGCGGCTGTAGGCGTCCTCGCCGTATTCGGCGACGAGTTCGGCGCGCACCATTTCCGCGACATAGTCGGCCTCGACATCGACCTTGGCCCGGTAGGGATGGACGAGGATGGGCTCGGCAACCGCCGCCTGGTATTCGGATTCGGAAATCCGGCCCAGCTCGCGCATGCGCCGCAGCACGTAGTCGCGGCGTTCGCGCGCACGCTCGCGATTGGCGATCGGGTTGTCGCGCGAGGGCGCCTTCGGCAGACCGGCGATGAGGGCCATCTCGGCGAGATTGAGTGCATCGACTGGCTTGCCAAAATAGACGAGCGCCGCCGCGCCGACGCCGTAGGCGCGCTCGCCGAGAAAAATCTTGTTCAAGTAGATCTCGAGGATCTCCTGCTTGCTGAGCTCGCGCTCCATGCGCAGGGCAAGCAGGATTTCCTTGAACTTGCGCGTGAAGGTGCGTTCGCTGGTCAGAAAGACATTGCGGGCGAGCTGCATCGTGATGGTACTGCCGCCCTGGGTTTTCTCGCCGGTGACCGCGTACTTGAGCGCAGCGCGCACAAGGCCCTGCCAATCGACGCCGGGATGGTCGAAGAAGCGGTCATCCTCCGCGGCGAGGAAGGCCTCGACGAGGCGCGGCGGCAACTGGTCGTAGCGCAGCAACGCGCGCCGCTCGATGCCGAACTCGCCGAGCAGCTTGCCATCGCGGCTGTACACCCGCAGCGGCAATGCGAGCTGCAACTCGCGCAGGCTCTGCACCGACGGCAACTCGCGGCCGAGATGGGCGGCCACCAGCAGCACCGCGGACATGCCGGCCACGAGCAACAGCCCCAGAACTGCGAAAAGCCAGGCCCACAGGCGCCGGCCGGTCGATACATGCGTCATCGGCGGTACCGGAGATCGAAATTTGCTGCGCTAATGTTTGCAGTTTGATCAGTCAGTTGCCGCATTAAGTTGCAGTTGCGCACGAGCAATAGTGCGCTATAGTAGGCCGCGATGCGGGAAGCGTCTTCCATCCCGCGGGGGAATGTCAACGAAGGGGCGCTGATGGCCATCTTGCAATCGCTGTTCGGCGGGCAGAGCCCGCAGCTCGTCGGGCTGGACATCGGCTCCAGCGCGGTCAAGCTGCTTGAGCTGTCGCGCAAGGGGACGCGTTACCACGTCGAGGCCTATGCCGTGGAACCGCTGCCGCCCAATGCGATGAACGACAAGCAGATCGCCGATATCAAGCTCGTCGGCGAGGCGATCGGCCGTGCCGTCAACCGCGCCGGCACGCGCACGCGCCAGGCGGCGATCGCCGTTTCCGGGCCGTCGGTGATCACCAAGGTCATCGAGATGCCCAAATCGCTGTCCGGCGACGAGATGGAAGAACAGATCCGGGCGGAGGCCGATCAGTACATTCCCTATCCGGTCGACGAGGTGAGCCTCGACTTCGAAGTGCTCGGCCCCAGTGCCAAGAATGCCGAGATGGTGGAGGTCGTCCTCGCCGCCTGCCGGCGCGAGCAGGTCGAGCAACTGTGCGCGGCGATCGAACTCGCCGGACTCAAGCCCAAGGTCGTGGACGTGCAGGCCTACGCGCTGGAGAATGCCTGTCAGTTCATCGAACACCAGATGCCCGATGGCGGGCGCCAGAAAACCGTGGCGATCGTCGACATGGGCGCGGCGACGACCTCGGTGCTCGTGTTGCACGACCGCAAGGCGATCTACACCCGTGACCAAAGCTTCGGCGGCCGACAGCTGACCGAGGACATCATGCGCACCTACGGCATGTCCTACGAAGAGGCGATCAAGGCCAAGCGCAGCGGCAAGCTGCCCGAGGGCTACGACACCGAAGTCCTGGCGCATTTCGTCTCCGACATGGCGCAGCAGATCGACCGCTCCCTGCAATTCTTTTTCTCCGCGGTCACGCAGTACAGCTCGATCGACCAGATCATCCTCGCCGGTGGCTGCGCCCAGATCGCCGGCGTCGACGCCCGTATCCAGGAGCGCCTCCAGATCCCGACCGCCGTGGCGCGTCCATTCGCGAAAATGAGCGTGGCCTCGCGCGCCAAACCCGCGAACCTGGCCCAGGACGAGCCCTCGCTGCTCACGGCCTGCGGCCTTGCCTTCCGCGCCTTCGACGAGGAGAAGACATGAGCTTCGCAAGCCCCGCGTGCGAGGACGCGCCATGACGACGCACATCAACCTTTTGGACTGGCGCCGCGAACGCCGCGAGCGCCGCAAGCGCGAGTTCGTCGCCACCCTGGGGCTGGGCATCGCGGCTGCCGCCGGCCTCGTGCTCGCCGGCTGGATGCTGGCCAACGGCGAGCTCGAGTACCAGCACACCCGCAACGAATTCCTGCGCGGCCAGATCCGGGAAATGGATCAAAGGATCAAGGAAATCCAGGAACTCGAGCGGGTGCGCGCGAATCTGCTCGCCCGCATGCGCGTGATCGAAGAGCTGCAGGCGAGCCGTTCGGCCAGCGTGCATTTCTTCGACGAACTCGTGAATACGCTGCCCGAGGGGGTGAGCCTGACCGGCGTCAAGCAGCAAGGTGACCAGGTCAGCCTCGATGGCGTCGCCGAGTCCAACGGCCGCATCTCCACCTACATGAAGAATCTCGACGCCTCGCCGTGGTTCACCGATCCGCGGCTGATCGTGATCAAGACCAGCGAGAGCGGCCAGCGCCGCAAGGCGTCGTTCCAGCTCCAGGTCAGGCGCCTGACCTCACCCGAAGCCTCCCGTGCGGTGGACGCACCCGCCGAAGCCTCGACCGCGGCAGGGGTGAGCCCATGAACTTCCAGCAGATCCTCCAGCAACTGCAGACGCTCGACGTCAACAATCCCGGCGCCTGGCCAGCGTGGGCACGCATCGGCGCGGCCGTCCTCGCCGCAGTCGTCCTGATCGCGTTCGGCGGCTTTGCCCTGATCAAACCGGTCTATGAAGAAGTGCAGATCGCCCGCGAACAGGAGCAGGCGCTGCGCCAGGAGTTCGAAAACAAGCAGAAAAAAGTCGCAGCACTGGATGCCTACCGCGAACAGCTCGCCGAGATGGAGCGGTCGTTCGGCGCCATGCTCAAACAGTTGCCGAGCAAGGCCGAGGTCGCCAACCTGCTCAACGACATCTCACAGACCCGCGTCGCCGCCGGACTCGAAGAAGAGCTGTTCGAGCCGCAAAGCGAGATCCCACGCGAGTTCTACGCGGCGATCCCGAACCGGATCGTCGTCATCGGTGAATATCACGAGATGGGCAACTTCGTCAGCGCCATTGCCGCACTGCCGCGCATCGTCACCATCGAGGACGTCGAGATCCGGCCATCCGGCGGCAAGGGGCCGACGAGCGCCACCCGTCTGCGCATGACGGCGACGGCGCAGACCTATCGCTATCTCGAGGACGACGAAACGACATCCGCATCCGCCGGGGGAGGCCGTTGAGATGAATCGCATCGCCGCCCCATTGTGGCTCGGTCTGTCGCTGCTACTGCCTGCGTGCAGCAGCGACATGTCGGACCTCGAGCAGTACGCCGCCGAGGTGAAATCGCGCAAGTCCACCGCGATCGAACCGATCCCGCAGATCAAGCAGTACGAGGCCTTCGTCTATGAGGCAGGCAACCGGCGCGATCCGTTCACGGAAGTCGTTGCCGAGAGCCGCACGGCTTCGGGGCCGCGTCCGGACCTGCACCGCAACAAGGAGCCGCTCGAGGAATTCCCGCTCGATGCCTTGCGCATGACCGGCACGATCCGGACGAAATCGGGCGTGTTCGCGCTCGTGCTCGCGCCGGATGGAATCGTCCATCGTGTCACCGTCAAGAATTACATGGGCCAGAACTACGGGCAGATCGTGTCGATCTCGGAGTCGGAGATTCGCCTGCAGGAACTCGTGCCCGACGGCTTCGGTGGCTGGACGCAACGCGAAGCGACGCTGATATTGACCGAGTAGGCGAGGGTCCAGAGATGCCAGGGAGTTTTCACATGTTCGAGTTCACCGCCGCCGTTTCGCGCAAGCTCCTCACAGCCCTGTCGCTGCTCATCATCGCGGGCAGCGCCACCGCGCAGACCGACCGCGCGCTGCAGAGAATCGACTTCACCTCGCTGGAGAACGGCCGCGTGCTGATGACGCTGACGCTGTCGGCGCCGGCACCGCAACCTTCCGTCTTCACCGTCGACAAACCGGCGCGGCTGTCGGTGGATTTGCCGGATACGCGCATGGCGCTCGCCGAACGCTACCAGCGCGTCAACGTCGGCAACGTGCGCGCGGTGGCGAGCGCCGAATCACGCGGACGCACGCGTGTGGTCGTCGAACTCGCCCAAACGGCGAGCTACGACGTGCAGACCGACGGCAACAAAGTGCTGATCCGCCTGGGCGGGGGGACCGTCGCCGCGCCGCAGCCCGCACCGACGCTGGCCCAGCGCGGCACCGGCCGCATCGCGAGCGTCGATTTCCGCCGCGGCGAAAAGGGCGAAGGCCGCGTGCTGCTGCGCCTGACCGATCCCAAGGCGGTCGCCGACGTGCGCGCAGAAGCGGGCAAGATCGTCGCCGTGTTCAAGAACACGGCGGTCGCCGAGGCACTGGCCAAACGCCTCGACGTACTCGATTTCGCAACACCGGTGAAATTCGTGGACATCCGGCCAGAAGGCGCCGACACACAGGTCGTGATCACCCCGGTCGCCGGCCAGGAGTTCGAGCAGGTGGCCTATCAGTCCGGCGATTTGTTCACCATCGAGCTGCAGCCGCTGACCCAGGCCCAGATCGAGCAGCGCAAGAAAGCCGAGCCGCAGTTCACCGGCGAGCGCATCAGCCTGTCGTTCCAGAACGTGGACGTGCGCGCCCTGCTGCAGATCATCGCCGACGTCGCCGGGACCAACATGGTGATCAGCGATTCGGTCAAGGGTCAGATCGCGATGCGCCTGGAGAACGTGCCCTGGGACCAAGCACTCGACATCATCCTGCGTACCAAAGGGCTGGCCATGCGCCAGCAGGGCAATGTCATGCTGGTCGCCCCGGTGGAAGAAATCGCCACGCGCGAAAAGCTCGAGCTGGAGGCGGAAAAGCAGAAGACCGAGCTGGCGCCGCTGCGCTCCGAAATCATCCAGGTCAACTATGCCAAGGCCACCGATTTGCGTGCGCTGCTGTCCAGCGGCGAGACCTCGCTGCTGTCGGACCGCGGGCGCGTCACCGTCGATGAACGCACCAACACGCTGCTGGTGCTGGAGACGCGCGAGAAGCTCGATGAGATCCGCGCCCTGGTCGAGCGCCTGGACATCCCGGTGCGGCAGGTGCTGATCGAATCGCGCATCGTCATCGCCAGCGAAGACTTCGCGCGCGACATCGGGACACGCTTCGGGGTCAGCACGATCGGCACGGTGGGGAACACCACGATCGGCCAATCCGGCTCCAATACCGGTTCGCGCGACGTCGTCGCCGGCAATACCCCATCGGTGCTCGACAACTACATCGTCAACCTGCCGGTGGTTGGCAACGCACCGCGCATAGCCTGGACCATCCTGGGATCGGATTTCCTGGTCGATCTCGAACTCAGCGCCCTGCAGACCGAAAATCGCGGCGAGGTCATCTCCAGCCCGCGCGTAGTGACCGCCAACGGCAAGCAGGCGGTGATCGAACAGGGTCGCGAGATTCCCTACCAGTCGTCGAGCGGCAATCAGGGCGTGCAGACCGAATTCAAGAAGGCCGTGCTGTCGCTGACGGTCACGCCGCAAATCACCCCGGACAACCGCGTGGTCCTGGATCTGTCGGTCACCAACGATTCGCAGGGCGAGGACGTAAACACCGGCGTGGGTTCGGCCCCGGCGATCGACACGCGCCGGCTCGACACGCAGGTGCTGATCAAAAGCGGCGAGACCGTCGTGCTCGGCGGCGTGTTCCAGGACGAAAGCAGCAAATCGGCCTCCAAGGTGCCGCTGCTCGGCGACGTGCCGATCCTCGGCCGGCTGTTCCGCAGCGATGGCTCCTCGCGCAACAAGCGCGAACTGCTGATCTTCGTCACCCCGCGCGTGCTGCAGGAAGGCCTGAACGTGAAGTGATCCGGGTGGCGCTGCGCAAGGGCGTGGCGCCACGACAGCGATGGCCGTGCATCCGAACATCTACCTGGTCGGACCGATGGGTGCCGGCAAGACGACGATCGGTCGGCGTCTGGCCGCCGCCCGCGGCATGGACTTCGTCGACTCCGATCACGAGATCGAAGCGCGCACCGGGGTCGATATTCCGTACATCTTCGAAAAAGAAGGCGAGGCCGGTTTCCGGCGGCGCGAGAAACAAATCATCGAGGAACTCAGCGCGCGGCAGAACATCGTGCTGGCCACTGGCGGCGGCGCGATTCTCGATCCCGACAACCGCCGCGTGCTCGCCGCCCGCGGCACCGTGATCTACCTGCATGCGAGTGTCGCGCAACAGCTCGTCCGTACCGCGCGCGCCAGCAACCGCCCACTGCTGCAGCAGGCCACGGACCGCCGCGCGGTGCTCGAACAGTTGCTGCGCATCCGCGATCCGCTGTACCGTGAGATCGCCGACCTCGTCGTCGAAACCGATCATCGCAGCGCCCGCGCCGTGATCCGCGAAATCGAGGCCTTTCTGGATCGGCCCAAGGCGGAGTGAGCCCGCTTCCGCCCTACCTGCGGCACCGCATCGCGCATACACTGCGCACCCTGATCCTGCTACGACGCATCCGATGCAAACCCTTAACGTCGCGCTCGGCGACCGCAGCTACCCGATTCACATCGGTCCGGGCCTGCTCGGCCAGACCCAATGGTGGGACAGCGTCCGCGCCCGGCCGCTGCGGCTGATCACCGACGATCACGTCGCCCGTCATTACCTGGCCCCGCTGCGCACGCTGCTGGGCCTCGACGAGGCGGCGGTCCGCATCCTCACGGCAGGCGAATCGCAGAAGAGCTGGGAACAGGCCGGAGCGATCCTCGACTGGCTGCTGCAGACACATCTGCCGCGCGACGGCTGTTTGATCGCGCTCGGCGGCGGCGTCATCGGTGATCTGGTCGGATTCTGCGCCGCGATCTACCAACGCGGCATCGATTTCGTACAGGTACCGACGACCCTGCTGGCGCAGGTGGATTCCTCGGTGGGCGGCAAAACCGGCATCAATCACCCGCGCGGCAAGAACATGATCGGTGCCTTCCACCAGCCGCGCCTGGTCCTCGCCGACACCGACACGCTCAAGACCCTGCCGCGGCGCGAGCTGCTCGCCGGCATCGCCGAAATCATCAAGTACGGCATGCTCGGCGACCGCGCCTTTTTCGACTGGATCGAAGCCCAACTCGACGCCCTGCTCGCCCTCGACGCCGAGGCCATCACGTACGCGGTGCATCACAGTTGCCGGATGAAAGCCGAGATCGTCGCGCGCGACGAACGGGAAAGCGGCCCGCGCGCGCTGCTCAATCTGGGGCATACGTTCGGGCACGCCATCGAAACCCATACCGGCTACGGCGCATGGCTGCACGGCGAGGCGGTGGCGACCGGGCTGTGCATGGCGGCCGATCTGTCGGCCCGCCTGGGCTGGATCGCACCGGATGATGCGCAGCGCTGCATCGCGCTGGTCGCGCGCGCCGGATTGCCGACGGTGCCACCGGCCGGAATGACGCCGGGCGACTTTCTGCAGCGGATGGCCCTCGACAAGAAGGTCGCGCACGGCAAGCTGCGTCTGGTGCTGCTGCGCGCGATCGGCGAGGCCGTGGTCACCGCCGATTTCGATCCGGCCAAGCTCGGCGAGACACTGGCATCCTTCTGTTCGCCGCAGGCTGATCCCCGAGTCCGGACGCCCGCACCGTGAACCTCGCCCCTTACGCCGCCGACGACCGGCGTTCGCGTGGACGCCGGCACCCGGAGCCCGCGCCGGGTCATCGCAGCGAGTACCAGCGCGACCGCGACCGCATCATCCACTCCGCCGCGTTCCGCCGCCTCGAATACAAGACCCAGGTGTTCATCAACCACGAGGGGGATTTGTTCCGCACGCGGCTGACGCATTCGATCGAAGTCGCGCAGATCGCGCGCACGATGGCGCGCACGCTCGGACTCAACGAGGACTTGTGCGAAGCGGTATCGCTGGCCCACGACCTGGGCCACACACCCTTCGGCCACGCCGGCCAGGACGCGCTCAATGCCTGCATGAAGCCTTACGGCGGCTTCGAACACAACGCGCAGTCGCTGCGCGTGGTCGACGAGCTGGAGGACAAGTACGCGGAATTCCGCGGGCTGAACCTGATGTTCGACACGCGCGAGGGCATTCTCAAACACTGCTCCGTGGCGCGGGCGCGGACGCTCGGCGACGTCGGCGAGCGCTTCCTCAAGCGCACCCAGCCCAGCCTCGAGGCCCAGCTCGCCAATCGCGCCGACGAGATCGCCTACAACAACCACGACATCGACGACGGCTTGCGTGCGCGTCTGCTCACCCTCGAGCAGTTGCGCGAGGTGCCGCTGTTCCGTCGCCACCACGATGAAGTGCTCAAACGCTACGGGTCGATCCATCCCAAGCAGCAGCGCCACGAAACGACACGCCGCATCATCAACACGCTGGTCGTGGACCTCACCGAAACCTCGCGCCGCGCGCTCGCCGAAAGCGGGGTCCGCGACATCGAGGACGTGCGCGCGCTGCACAAACCGCTGATCGCGTTCAGCGCGGAAACCGAGGCCGAAAACGAAGCGCTCAAACGCTTCCTGCGCGAACACCTCTACAACCACCCGCAGGTGCACCGGATCATGACCAAGGCGCGGCGCGTGGTGACCGAGTTGTTCCATGCGTTTTTCGAGGATCCGCGCCTGATGCCGCCGGATTTCTTCGACGCGGCGCAGCGCCTGGCGGCCGAGGCCGGCGAGGCCGGGCGCGCGCGCGCCGTCGCCGACTACATCGCCGGGATGACGGACCGCTATGCCCTCGATGAATACGAGCGGCTATTCGATCCGCGGCGGCTGCGCTGAGATGCCCGCTAGGGCCGGAACCAGTCCTCCGTGCGCACCCCGCTGGCACCGGCATACAGGCCCGGCGTGCGCGTCACCAGCACCATCTCGTTGACCGCGGCGATTGCCGCCTGCTCGCCTTCGGTGCGCGTCCACGGCCGCCCCTGCCGCTCGCGCCGCGGCATCTCGCGCGCCAGCCAGATCGCGGCCTCGCGGTCGAAGGGCAGCACCGGCAGACCGCTGCCGAGCAATTCGTGGGCAAAGGCGGCGAGCTGGGTGCGCCGCGGCCCCTCCGGTAGCGTCTCGACGCCGCGCACCAGAGCGTAAGCCGTCGCCGCGGCGATCGCCGAGACGGTCTCGTGCTGGCGGAACCGGGTCAGCACCTGGCGGTTGCCGGCCGGGCGGGTCAGCTCGGCGAGCACCGCGAGATCGAGCAGATAGATCCGGCGCGCCATCGATGCTTTAACCCCAGCGCGCCAGCTCCTCGGCGCTGATGCCCTCGAAATCGGCCGGCAGCCGCAACCGCCAGGCCTGCAGCCAGCTGCCGAAATCGGCCGCCGCGGCGGCGGCGCGCAGGCGCGTGTACTCGGCCTCGCCGAGCAGCACCACCACCGGTCGGCCGCGGCGGCTGATCGCCACCGGCCGACCCTCCTCGGCCTCACGCACCAAGGCCGTCAGGGTGTCCTTGGCCTGAGCAATGGAAACCGTCTTCATCCGCGCAAGATGGCCATTTAGATGGCCATTTATATGACAACTTAACGGTATGAATCAATTGGAAGAATTTGCATGAAGCCGGCTTTGGCGGGACAAAGATTTGCGCTGGTGACGGCCGCGGCCCACACTGTGCGGCCCGCCATCCGGGCGGGTTCTGCTGCGCGGCCGTCGCCGCGCCGTTTTGGGAGCGAGCCGATGTCCGACCGCGAGCACTGCCAGGATCCGGGGCACCCCCGGCCCACCCAGACCGCCTACGGTCTGTACCGCGAACAGTTCGAGAAAGACAGCTGCGGCTTCGGCCTGATCGCGCATATGGACGATCAGGCCAGCCACAGGCTGGTGCGTACCGCCATCACTGCGCTGCACCGCATGACCCACCGCGGCGCCGTCGCCGCCGATGGCAAGACCGGCGACGGCTGCGGGCTGCTGATGAAAAAACCCGATGCCTTCCTGCGCCGCGAGGCCGCCAAGCTCGGCTTTGAGCTGGGCCCCAACTACTGCGCCGGTAACATCTTCTTTGCGCAGGATGCCAAGCGTCGCGCGCGCGCCAAAGCCGTGCTCAAGGAAAGCCTGGAGATGCACGGTCTGACGCTGCTCGGCTACCGTGAGGTACCGACCGACACCTCGGCGCTAGGGGAAGAAGCGCTCAAGACGCTGCCGCGTATCGAACAGGCGTTCATCACGGCGCCCAAGGATCTGCACAAGTTCGCGTTCGAGCTCAAGCTGTTCAAGGCGCGCCGTCGCACCGAGAAAATCATCGAGGCCGAAGGTGACCGCGACTTCTACGTCACCCACCTCTCCTGCCGCGTGATCGTCTATAAGGGTCTGGTGATGCCGGAGTTCCTGCCGGTGTTCTACCCGGACCTCGCCGATCCGGCGCTGGAATCGTCGATGTGCGTGTTCCACCAGCGCTTCTCGACCAACACGCTGCCACGCTGGGGCCTGTGCCATCCGTTCCGCTATCTCGCCCACAACGGCGAGATCAATACGATCTCCGGCAACCGCAAGTGGGCGCTCGCACGCCAGAAGAAGTTCCAGTGCGCAGATCTGCCGGACATCGAGGAAGTTGCACCGCTGGTGAGCATGACCGGCTCGGACTCGCAGTCGCTGGACAACATGCTCGAGGTCCTGCTGGCCGGCGGCATGGACATCTTTGCCGCGCTGCGCGCGCTGATCCCGCCGGCCTGGCAGAACGTCGAGGACCTCGACCCGGACGTGCGCGCGTTCTACGAGTACAACTCGGTGAACATGGAACCCTGGGACGGACCTGCCGGCGTGGTCATCACCGACGGCCGTTACGCCGCCTGCACGCTCGACCGTAACGGGCTGCGGCCGGCGCGCTACGTGATCACCGCGGATCGTCACATCGTGCTCGCCTCGGAGATCGGCGTGCATGACTACCGCCCGCAGGACGTCGTCGAGAAAGGGCGCCTGCGGCCCGGCGAGATCCTCGCCGTCGATACCGAAACCGGCGCACTGCTGCGCCCCGAGGACATCGACAAGATGCTGGCCTCGCGCAAGCCGTACAAGCAGTGGCTGAAGAGCAACATGAAGCGGCTCGAGGCCTCGCTGTCGGACGATCCCAGCTCGCTCGACGTGATGCCGCCGGACATGGTGGCGACGTACCACAAGATGTTCCAGCTCACGTTCGAGGAACGCGACCAGGTGCTGCGCCCGCTGTCGGAGTCCGGGCAGGAGGCGGTGGGCTCGATGGGCGACGACACGCCGTTTGCGGTGCTCTCCGACAAGGTGCGCTCGGTCTACGACTACTTCCGCCAGATGTTCGCGCAGGTGACGAACCCGCCGATCGATCCGTTGCGCGAGCAGGTGGTGATGTCGCTGGAATGCCAGCTCGGCGCCGAGCGCGGCATGTTCGAGGAAACCCCGGAACGCGCGGCGCGCCTGCTGATCGACTCTCCGGTGCTGTCGGAAGCCAAGTTCAAGAAGCTGCTCGCGATCGGCAACGACGATCCGGCCTACGCGCACCATGTCCTCGATCTCAACTACGATCCGCGGCAGAGCGGCGGCCTTGCGGCGGCGATCGCCCATCTGTGCGACGAAGCCGTCGCCGCGGTGAGATCGGGCAAGGTCGTGCTCGTGCTTTCGGACCGCGCGATCGAGCGTGGCAAGCTGCCGATCCACGCGCTGCTCGCGGTCGGCGCGGTCAACAACCGTCTCGTGCGCGAGGGACTGCGCTGCGACTGCAACATCGTCGTCGAGACGGCAACCGCGCGCGATCCACACCACTTCGCCTGTCTGATCGGCTACGGCGCCTCGGTCGTTTACCCCTATCTGGCTTACGCGACGCTCTATGAGATGGCACGTGCCGGCCAGATCAAGAACAAGGCACCGGAGCAGCTCGCGCAGTCCTACCGCAAGGGCATCAACAAGGGGCTGTACAAGATCATCTCGAAGATGGGCATCTCGACGATCTCCTCGTACCGGAGCGCACAGCTGTTCGAGATCGTCGGCCTGCATGACGAAGTCGTCGAGCTGTGCTTCGAGGGCACGGTGTCGCGCATCGGCGGCGCCCGCTTTGCAGAGCTCGAGAACGAGCAGGCGCGTCTGGCCGAATCGGCCTGGAGCGCGCGCAAGCCGATCGAGCAGGGCGGTTTGTACAAATACGTCCACGGCGGCGAGTACCACGCCTATAACCCGGACGTCATCGCTGCGCTGCAGCGCGCCGTCAGGTCCGGTGACTACGAGGACTACAAAGTCTTCGCCCGCATCGTCAACGAACGCCCGGTTGCGACGATCCGCGACCTGTTCAAACTCAAGACCGGCCATCCGATCCCGATCGAGGAAGTCGAACCGATCGAATCCATCCTCAAGCGCTTCGACTCCGCCGGCATGTCGCTGGGTGCACTCTCGCCCGAGGCGCACGAGGCCCTGGCCATCGCGATGAACCGCTTGGGCGCGCGCAGCAATTCCGGCGAGGGTGGCGAAGACCCGGCGCGCTACGGCACCGAGAAGATGTCCAAGATCAAGCAGGTCGCCTCCGGGCGCTTTGGCGTGACGCCGGCTTATCTGGTCAACGCCGAGGTGCTGCAGATCAAGATCGCGCAGGGCGCCAAGCCCGGCGAGGGCGGCCAGCTTCCCGGCGACAAGGTCAACGACATGATCGCCCGGTTGCGCTACTCCAAGCCGGGTGTGGCCTTGATCAGCCCGCCGCCGCACCACGACATCTACTCGATCGAGGACCTCGCGCAGCTGATCTTCGACTTAAAGCAGGTCAATCCGCAGGCGTTGGTCTCGGTCAAGCTGGTCTCCGGCCCGGGCGTCGGCACGATCGCCGCCGGCGTGGCCAAGGCCTACGCCGACCTGATCACGATTTCCGGCTACGACGGCGGCACCGGTGCTTCACCGCTCACCTCGGTCAAGTACGCCGGCACACCGTGGGAGCTGGGCCTGTCGGAAACGCACCAGACGCTGCGCATGAACAACCTGCGCGACAAGGTGCGCGTGCAGGCCGACGGTGGCCTCAAGACCGGCCTGGACGTGATCAAGGCGGCGATCCTCGGCGCCGAGAGCTTCGGCTTCGGCACCGCGCCGATGGTCGCGCTCGGCTGCAAATACCTGCGCATCTGCCATCTGAACAACTGCGCCACCGGCGTCGCCACGCAGAATCCCGTGCTGCGCTCCACGCATTTCATCGGTCTGCCGGAGATGGTGATGAACTATTTCCGCTTCGTTGCGCAGGAAGTGCGCGAGTGGCTCGCCGCGCTGGGCGTGCGCTCGATCGCCGAGCTGATCGGCCGCACCGATCTGATCGAGATCGCCGAGGTCGAAAACCCCAAGACGAAGAACCTCAACCTCAAACCGATTCTCGAATCGGCCGGCATGGTGCTGCCGAGCGCGCACTACTGCATGTTCAACAACGAGCCGTTCGACAAGGGCGAGCTCGCCGAGGCGATGCTGCAGGACTGCCTGCCGGCGATCGAACACAAGACCGGCGGCATCTTCCACTACACGGTCAGCAACCGGCATCGCTCGATCGGCGCGCGCCTGTCCGGCGAGATCGCACGCCGCCACGGCAACCTCGGCATGAGCGACAAGCCGATCACGATCAAGCTCAAGGGCACGGCCGGCCAGTCGCTGGGCGTCTGGAATGCCGGCGGATTGCATATCGAGCTGGAAGGCGATGCCAACGATTACGTCGGCAAGGGCATGGCCGGTGGCCGCATCGTCGTCAAACCGCCCAAGGGTGTGCGCTACGACACGCGCGAGGCGGCGATCATCGGGAACACCTGCCTGTACGGCGCCACCGGCGGCACGCTCTACGCAGTGGGCATGGCCGGCGAGCGCTTCGCCGTGCGCAACTCCGGCGCGCACGCGGTCATCGAGGGCTGCGGCGATCACGGCTGCGAATACATGACCGGCGGCGTCGTCGTCGTGCTCGGACGCACGGGGATCAACTTCGGCGCCGGCATGACCGGTGGCTTCGCCTACGTGCTCGACGAGAAGCGCAACTTCGTCGATCGCTACAACCACGAGCTGATCGACATCCACCGCGTCGTCTCCGAATCGATGGAGGCGCACGAGCACTATCTGCGCAGCCTGGTCACGGACTACGCCAAGGTCACTGGCTCGAAGTGGGCGCAGCAAATCCTGTCCGACTGGGCGGACTTCGTCGGCAAGTTCTGGCTGGTCAAGCCCAAGGCGGCGGAAATCGGTTCGCTGATCGACTCGGTGCGGGCGGCGGCCTGAGGGAAAGCATCATGGGTGCAAAGAACGTCAACCAGTTCCTCGATCTGCCGCGGCAGGACCCGGCGAAGGTTCCGGTCGAGGTGCGTATCCGCGATTTCCGTGAGATCTACGGGCAGTTCCAGCCGGAGGCCGCCAAGGCGCAGGCCGGGCGCTGCCTGGCCTGCGGCAATCCGTACTGCGAATGGAAATGCCCGGTCCACAACTTCATCCCCAACTGGCTCAAGCTGATCGAGGAGGGGAATCTGTTCGCGGCGGCGGAGCTGTCCCACCGCACGAACTCCTTGCCGGAAATCTGCGGCCGCGTTTGCCCGCAGGACCGGCTCTGCGAGGGCGCGTGCACGCTCAACGATGGCTTCGGTGCCGTGACCATCGGCGCAATCGAGAAATACATCACCGACGAAGCGCTGAAGCAAGGCTGGCGGCCCGACATGTCCAAGGTCAAGTGGACAAAGAAAAAGGTCGCCATCGTCGGCGCCGGCCCCGCGGGGCTGGGTTGCGCCGACGTGCTGGTGCGCAACGGCGTCCGTCCGGTGGTGTTCGACAAATACCCGGAGATCGGCGGCTTGCTGACCTACGGCATCCCGCCGTTCAAGCTCGAAAAGCACGTGGTGAAAACGCGCCGGAAACTGCTCGAGGGCATGGGCGTCGAGTTCCGCCTCAACACCGAGATCGGCAAGGACATCCCCTTCGAGCGCCTGCTCAAGGACTACGATGCCGTCTTCCTCGGCATGGGCACGTACACCTACATGAAAGGTGGCTTTCCCGGCGAGGATTTGCCGGGCGTCTTCGAAGCGCTGCCTTTTCTCATCGCCAACGTCAACCGCCAGCTCGGACAGGGCACGCCGGCCGACATGGCCTATGACGTCAAGGGCCAGCGCGTCGTCGTGCTCGGCGGCGGTGACACGGCGATGGACTGCAACCGCACCGCGATCCGCCAGGGCGCAGAGAGCGTGGTCTGCGCCTATCGCCGCGACGAGGCCAACATGCCGGGCTCGCGCCGCGAGGTCGCCAACGCCAAGGAAGAAGGCGTCGAGTTTCTGTGGAACCGGCAGCCGGTCGCGGTCGTCGGCAACGGCAAGGTCGAGGGCGTCAAACTCGTGACCACCGCGCTCGGTAAACCGGATAGCCGCGGTCGCCGTAAACCGGAGATCGTCGAAGGCTCGGAGGAGATCATCCCCGCGGACCGGGTCATCGTCGCGTTCGGCTTCCGTCCGAGTCCGGCACCGTGGTTTGCCGAGCATGGCATCGCGCTGCACGAGGACGGCCGGGTCAAGGTCAACGGCGCGGTGCTGGCCAAGCACAAGTTCCAGACCGCCAACCCCAAGGTCTTTGCCGGCGGCGACATGGTGCGCGGCTCCGACCTCGTCGTCACCGCCGTGTTCGAGGGCCGTGAAGCGGCCGAGGGTATCCTCGACTACCTCGGCGTCTGAGCCACCACCTGGGACGACCGCCGCCCGAATCCTGTGCGAAGATGCGCGCCGTTGCGCAAGACCCGCAACGGCGCCCCCCGGACATGGAGCGATCGGAGCGATGGCCGAGAAACGTGCTGACTGGCTGGAACCGCCCCTGTGGTGGAAGAAATGGCGGCCGCTGCGCTGGCTGGCCGGCGCTGCCGTCGTTGCACTCGTATATGCGTGGCTGAGCGAGGACTCGGAAAAACCCACCGCTGCGCCGGCCGAGGTCGCCGCGCCGTCCGCTCCCGCACCGCACGTCGCCCCGCCGCAGGAGGCAGCCATCAGCACCGTGGCCCGCGAATCCGCACCGACCCCTGCGGTGACCACGGCGGCTGCGGCCGTCCCCGCTGCCCCATCCGAACCGACCCACCCCGCCGAGGAAGCCTTCATCTACGAGGAAGATGAAGCACCGCCGGCGGCGGATTCCGAACTTGCCGCGTTCACACGCGTAGAACCCGATCCGGTGCGTCTGCTCGGCAGCTACAAGAGCTATATGGGCGTCGATGAAGTCGTTTACGGCCTCGAGCAGGCCGGCTTCAAGCCGATCGTCGAATCCCACCACACGGCGGTTCCGGCGGGCGTGCCGCCGCGCGCGCTCGATGTCGTCACCGTCCACCAGTTCCGGCACTGGGGCGTGCAGGGGCAACTGGAGCTGCAGTTCTTCAACGACCGCCTGTATCAGACCGAATTCGAGCCCGAAGATCCCGAGCGCTACCTCGCCGCGCAGCGCCGCGAGCTGCCGCAGCTTGCGCGACAACGCTCGGGACGCGCCGAGCTGATCGACGGTCACTTGCGCATCGCCAGCAGCCTGGATCTCGCGGTCAGCGAGATCGGCCGGAAGCTGCGCACGCGACCCTTCATCCTCTGGCAGGACCGCCGCCTGATCCGGCAGCGCGACGAGTGGGACCGGCGTTTCGCCGCCGCCATTGCGCGCTGATCCGGCACCCGGACGGCCGGCCCCGGCGCCGCGCCGTGGCGGTCAGTGATGGTGACCGCCCGGTCCGTGGACGTGGCCGTGGCTGAGCTCTTCGTCGGTCGCGGCGCGGACGTCGGTCACCTCGACCGCGAAGTTCAGATGCTCGCCGGCGAGCGGATGATTGCCATCGACGGTGACCATGTCGCCGGCGACGCGGGTGACGACGACCCGCATCGGCCCCCGGCTGCTCTGCGCCTGAAAGGTCATGCCCGGGCGAATGTCGGTGATACCCTGGAAGGCGCGGCGCGGAACCTGCTGTACGAGCTGCTCGTCGCGTTCGCCGTAGCCGTCGGCCGGTGCGACCCGGACCTGCAGCTTGTCGCCGGGTTGCTTGCCGGTCAATGCGTTCTCGAGGCCAGGGATGATGTTGCCATAGCCGTGCAGGTAGGCGAGCGGCTCCCCGCCCTGCGAACTGTCGAGAACTTCGCCGGCGTCATTGGTGAGCGTGTAGTGAATATAGACGACACGCTGGGGTGCGATTTCCATGGAGATTTTCCGTTGTGCGGGCGCTCATGCTAGCAGGATGCAACGCCCGCACGCTTTTCCGGCCCCATCCATCCAAGCGCCGGGCCCGGCACCGCGGGTCGCGCAGGTGGCGGTTTGTGCCAACTTGCGGTGAACATGGACATTACGGCGCGCAAGGCCCGCCCGATCCGTCTCCGACCGCCGTGCGGGCACTTTCGGAAAAGAACAAAATCAATGATCTACAAACATTCTGCGGCTGGCATGCATCTTGATCGGTGCGGCCCGAATACCACTGGAGCGAGGTCATGAACAGGCATTGTGTCGGCGCATTCGCGCTCGGGCTGGCCGGCCTTCTGGCCGCGTGCAGCGACGGCCGGGCGCAGGACAAGGACAAGAAGAAAGAGCAGGCGAGTATCCCGGTCGAGGTCGCCACGGCACGGATCGGGCCGATCGAAGCCGCCTACCGCGGCACGACGACGCTCGAGGCGGAGAATGAGGCAACGGTCACCGCCAAGACCGGCGGCGTCATCGAGCAGGTGCTGGTCGAAGAAGGCGAGCGGGTCCACGCCGGACAGGTGCTCGCCCGGCTCGAGTCCGAGCGGCTGCGCCTCGAAGTCGCGCGCGCCAAGGCCGCGCTCGACAAGCTGGAGCAGGACTACCAGCGCAACGCCTCGGTGTTCCAGCGCAACCTGGTCTCGCGGGAGGCTTTCGAACGCATCAAGTTCGAACTCGATGGCGCGCGCGCGGCCTACGATCTCGCCCGCCTGGCCTTGCGTGAGGCGGACATCCGCGCCCCCTTCGAGGGCGTCGTCGCGCAGCGCCACATCAAGGTCGGCAACACGATCCAACCGGGCAGCCCGGCGTTTCGCATCACCCGCATGGACCGGCTGCAGGCACCGATCTACGTGCCCGAGCGCGACATCCACAAGCTGGCCGTGGGTCAGCCGGCGAGTCTGAGCGTCGATGCCTGGCCGGGCCGGATCTTTGCCGGCCGGATCCTGCGCATCAACCCCGTCGTCGATGCCGCCTCGGGAACGGTCAAGGTCACCGTCGCGATGGCCGAAGGCCAGGCCGAGCTCAAGCCCGGCATGTTCGGGCGCATCGAGATCCGCTACGACCGCCATGACGCCGCGCTGCTGATTCCCAAGGACGCGGTGCTGACCGAGGATGCGCAGTACGCGGTGTTCGTCGTCGCGGACGGCCGCGCGCGCCGCCGCGCCATCCAGGTCGGTTATAGCGACGAGCGCCACTACGAGGTGCTCTCCGGCCTTGCCGCCGGCGAGCAGGTCGTCGTCACCGGGCAGGCCCGCCTCAAGGACGACAGCCGGGTCGAGATCGTCAAGGCGGACGGTGCCGCGGGCGCCGCATCCGCAGCGGATGCACGCCGCCAGGGTTGAACATCCTTCGGCACGGGCCGGCACGCGGGCCCAGGGGTCAAAAAGTGCGCGCACGGCGCGCATCCCTGGGCCACCTTCGACTGACAGGCAACGGCATGGTTGCGGGGACGGAATAGATGAGATTCATCGAGCTGTGCACACGCAGGCCGGTTGCGATCAGCATGCTGACCTTCGCGGTGTTGCTGTTCGGACTGGTTTCGCAGTCGCGCCTTGCGCTGACACTGCTGCCGGATCTGTCGTATCCGACGCTGACCATCCGCACCGAACTGCCGGGCGGCGCGCCCGAAGAAGTCGAGACCCTGCTGTCCAAACCGATCGAGGAGGCTCTCGGCATCGTCCGTAACGTGCGCCAGGTGCGCTCGGTATCGCTCGCCGAACGCAGCGACGTGACGCTGGAGTTCAACTGGGGCACGCCGATGGATTTCGCGGTCCTCGACGTGCGCGAGAAGCTCGATGCACTGGAATTGCCCCGCGAATCGGGCCGCCCGGTCGTGCTGCGCTTCGACCCGAGCCAGGAACCGATCATGCGCTACGGGCTTGCACTCAAGTCGGCCGACCCAACCGTGGCCGATGAAGCGACGCTCAAGCGGCTGCGCCGGATCGCCGAGGACCTCGTGCAAAAACCGATGGAGGGCGTCGACGGCGTCGCCGCGGTCAAGATCGCCGGTGGACTCGAAGACGAGGTGCAGGTGCTGGTCGATATGACCCGCCTCGCCCAATTCGGCCTGACGCTCGAACAGGTCGCCGGGCGGCTCGCCGCCGAGAACGCCAACATCTCCGGCGGCCGGATCGAACAGGGCACGTCCAGCTACCTGGTGCGCACGCTCAACCAGTTCGGCTCGCTCGAAGAGATGCGCACCACCATTGTCGCGACGCGCAGTGACCGCCCGATCTATCTCGACGACGTCGCCGAAATCCGGCAGGGCGCCAAACGGCGTGAAGCGATCATCCGCATCGATGGCGGAGAAGCCGTCGAGATCTCGATGTACAAGGAGGGCGATGCCAACACGGTCGCCGTCGCCCAACGCATCAAGGAGCGTGTCGAACGACTCGTCAAGGAGTTGCCGCCGGATCTTGCGATACAACCGCTCTACGACCAGTCGCTGTTCATCCAGCACGCCATCGATGAGGTCAAGAGCGCCGCCATCGAGGGGGGCGTACTCGCCATCCTCATTCTCTACCTGTTCCTGCGCAACGCCTGGACCACGGCGATCGTCGCGGTCGCGATTCCGATCTCGGTGATCGCGACCTTCAACGTCATGTACGGTGCGGGGCTGTCGCTGAACATCATGTCGCTGGGCGGCATCGCGCTGGCGATCGGCATGCTCGTCGATGACGCCATCGTCGTCCTCGAAAACATCCATCGCCAGCAGGAACTGGGGCTGCCGCCGCACGCGGCTGCGGTCACCGGCACGGCGCAGGTGGCCGGTGCCGTCACCGCATCGACGCTGACGACGGTGGCCGTGTTCTTTCCGATGGTGTTCGTGCAAGGCATCGCCGGGCAGTTGTTCGCCGACCAGGCGCTGGTGGTCAGCGGCGCGCTGATGTTCTCGCTGCTGGTGGCCCTGACCCTGATTCCGATGCTGGCCGCGCGCGCCAGCGGACGGGCGATGTCACCGCCGGTGCGCGCGGATACGCCCACACCAGTGCCGCTGCGCAGCGGCCTGGCGCGGATACGCCACGGCACGCTGGAGATCCTGCCGTCGCTGCTGCTGTGGCCGTTCGTGCAACTGGCACGCCTTGGCAGCCTCATTCTCGGCGTGGCGCTGTCCCCGCTGGCGGCACAGTGGCAACGCGCGTTCGGGCGGTTCGAACAGCGCTATCTGCATCTGCTCGAATGGTCGCTCGCCCACCGCGGCGCGGTGCTCGCGCTCGCCGGCCTGCTATTTGCGCTGTCGCTGGCCCTGCTGCCGCGCATCGGCGTCGAATTGATCCCGCCGTTCAACCAGGGAGAGTTTCGCGCCGAGCTGCAACTGCCACCGGGCACGCCGCTGGAACACACCGACGCCGTGCTCGCCGACGTCTCGCGCACGCTGCGCGACGACTCCGATCTGCATGGCTGGGTAGCCACGTACTACACCGTCGCCGGCACCGGCAACCGTCTCGATGCCAATCCCGAAACCGGCGGCGAGAACTTCGGCACGATCAACATCGTGCTCGGGCCGACCGCTTTTGCACGCGAAACCGAGGTGATCGCGCGCCTCTCGCAACGGCTGGACCGCGTGCCCGGGGCAAGCTATCGCTATTCGCGGCCGACGTTGTTCACGCTCAAGACGCCGCTGGAGATCGAATTCGCGGGCTACGACCTCGCGGAGCTGGAGCGTGCGTCCGAAGCCTTGCGCACACGCCTGCTCGCCTCCGACCGCTTCACCGAGGTCGGCAGCACCCGCGCGCCCGGGCATCCCGAGATCCAGGTGCGATTCGACCAGGAACGCGCCGCCCGCCTGGGACTCGATACCGCGGTGCTCGCCGAACGCGTCGCGCATCTGGTGCACGGCCGCGTCGCCACGCGCTACCGCATCGGCGACCGCGAAATCGACGTGCTCGTGCGTGGCGGTGAGGATACGCGCGCCAGCCTCGAAGCGCTGCGCAACATGAGCGTGAATCCGGAATCACCGCAACCGGTGCGCCTGTCGTCGATCGCCGAGATACGGCTCGCAACCGGGCCCAGCGAGATCCGTCGCGTCGACCAGCAACGCGTGATCGTGGTCTCGGCCAACATCGCCCACGGCGACCTGGGCGAGGCGATATCGGAAATCGAATCGATGCTCGAAGCCTTGCCGTTGCCGGAAGGCCTGACCACCCGCATCGCCGGCCAGAGCGAGGAAATGAAGCTGTCGTTCCGCTCGCTGACGATGGCGCTCGCGCTCGCGATTTTTCTCGTCTACCTGGTGATGGCGGCGCAGTTCGAGTCGCTGCTGCACCCTTTCGTCATTCTGTTCACGATCCCACTCGCGGCGATCGGCGCGATTGTGTCGCTGTACGTCACCGGCTCGGTGATCAACGTCGTTGCGCTGATCGGCATGATCGTGCTCGCCGGCATCGTCGTGAAAAACGGTATCGTCCTCATCGATTTGGTCAACCAACTGCGCGCGCAGGGTCACGCAGTTCGTGCGGCCATCCTCGACGCCGGCCGCTCACGCCTGCGGCCGATCCTGATGACCACATTGACGACGGTGCTCGGCCTGCTGCCGATGGCAATCGGCACCGGCGAAGGTGCCGAAGTGCGCCAGCCGATGGCGATCACCGTGATCGGCGGGCTCACGGTTTCGACGCTGCTGACGCTGGTCGTCATTCCCGTGGTGTATGCGCTGGTCGTGCGCGAGCCAGGCGCAGATCCCGCAATCCCTGATCGCGCAACAGACGCGCACGGAAGCGGGCAATGAGCCTCACCCAACTGTCGCTGAGGCGGCCGGTCACGGTCGTGATGTTCTTCGTGTGTCTGTCCGTGATCGGCTTGATCGCCGGCCAGCGCCTGCCGCTCGAATTCCTCCCGGACATCGAGTTTCCCGGCCTGCTCGTCGAAATCCCGTACCGCAACTCCACGCCCGAGGAGGTGGAACGGCGGATCACGCGTCCGGTCGAGGAGGCGCTCGCCACCCTGTCCGGCATCGAGAACATGCACTCGGAGTCTTCCGACGCCGGCGCGCAGATTTTCATCCGCTTCGATTGGGGTCAGGACCTGGCGATCAAGGGGGTCGAGGCCCGCGACAAGATCGACGCCATCCGCAACAGCCTGCCGCCCGACATCGAGCGGATCCAGATCCGCAAATTCGAAGCAGGCAGCATCCCGGTGCTGACCTTGCGTGTATCCGCCGAGCGCGACCTCTCCGGCGCCTACGACATGCTCGAACGCAATCTCAAGCGCCGCATCGAACGCCTACCCGGTGTCGCGCGCGTCGAACTCTACGGCGTCGAGCCCAAGGAGGTGCGCATCGAACTCGCCGCAAGCCGCATCGCCGCCCACGGCATCGACGTGCGCCAGCTCGCAGAAACGCTGCGGCGGGCGAATTTCGCGCAGACCGCCGGTGATCTCATCGAGAACGACACGCGCTGGTTCGTCAGACTCGAAGGGCGTTTGCCGACACTGGCGCACATCCGCGACCTGGTCATCGACCGCAGCGGTCTGCGCCTGGGCGATATCGCCGAGGTGACCTACGCCGATCCGGTGCGTACGTACGGCCGCCATCTCGACGGCCGTTACGCGATCGGCATCAATGTATTCAAAGAGACCGGTGCCAACATGGTCGATGTCGCCGATCGCGCGCTCGCCGAGATCGACGCGGTGCGGGCACTACCGGAAATGGCCGGCATCACCCTCTACGTGATGGACAACACCGCACAGAGCGTGCGCGACTCGCTCAACGATCTGACCGAGGCAGGTCTCGTCGGCGCATTGCTGTCGATTGCGATCCTCTACCTGTTCCTGCGCGACTGGCGCAGCACGCTCATCGTCTCCTGCGCGGTGCCATTGTCGCTGGTGATCACGCTCGCCGCGATGTATTTCCTCGACATCAGCTTGAACATCCTCAGCCTGATGGGCTTGATGCTGTCGGTCGGGATGCTGGTCGACAATGCGGTGGTCGTCACCGAGTCGATCTTCAAGGCGCGCGGCGAATGCCAAGACGCAAAAGCGGCGACCATAACCGGTGTCGATGGCGTCGCGCTCGCCGTGTCGCTGGGCACTTTGACCACGGCGATCGTCTTCCTGCCCAACGTTTTTGGCGTACAGAACGAGATCACGGTTTATCTCACGCACGTCGCCATCACGATCTGCGTCGCGCTCGGCGCATCGCTGCTGATCGCGCTGACGCTGATCCCACAGCTGACGACGCGCATTCCGATCGCAACGCAGACGCGCGCGGCCTGGATGGAACATCTCGCGGCGCGCTATGTGCGCGTGCTCGAATGGACCTTGCGCCATCCCGGCAAGACCGGCGTATTCATCCTCGGCGTGCTCGCCAGCGTCGCCGTGCCGGCGAGCCTGGTCAAAACGGACATGTTCCCGCAGGACAGCGGCAAACGCCTGGTGCTGCGCTACAACCTCAGCGGCGTCTACCGGCTCGACAAGGTCGAGGAGGCGGTGAACACGATCGAGGGCTACCTGCTCGCGAACAAGGCGCGCTTCGAAATCGAATCGGTCTATTCATATTTCGATCTGAGCCGCGCCGATACCAGCATCATCCTGCTCCCCAAGGAACAACGCCGGCAGACCACGCGCCAGATCAAGGATGCGATCCGCAGCGAGCTGCCCAAGATCGCGATCGGCGAGCCGAGCTTCGAGGAAAACCGCCAAGGCTCGGGCGAGCGTCTGTCGATACAAATTCTCGGTGAATCCAGCGATCGTCTGGGTGAGATCGCGCGCGAGATGGAACGCGTCGTACGCAGCGTGCCCGGCTTGACCGACGTCCGGCTGAGAGCGAAGGCGCAGGACTGGGAAGTGCGTATCCGCATCGATCGTGACAAGGCGCGTCTCTATGGGCTATCGAGCCAGCATGTCGCCGACGTCGTCGCCGCCGCGATGCGCGGCGTGCCGCTGCGCCCGTACCGCACGTCGACCGGGGAGGTGGATCTGCGTCTGGAACTGCGCCGCGCCGACCGGCTGGATCTCGACGCTCTGCGCGCCTTGCCGGTGATCACGCCCGGCGGCGAGCGTGTCGCGCTCGCCGCAGTCGCGCAGCTGTCGGTCAGCGCGGCTCCGGGAACGATCGAGCGCGAAGACCGGCATACCGCGTTGACCATCGAATTCGGTACCGTCGATGGAGTCACTGCCGAAGAGGCTCAGCAACGCGTCGAAGCGACGCTTTCCGGACTGCAGCTGCCGCCGGGCTACAGTTGGCGCTACGGCAAAGCCTTCGACGAGGAGCAGGAGAGCATGCGGACCATGGTCCAGAACATGCTGCTCGCGGCAGCCTGCATCTACATCGTCATGGCCGCACTGTTCGAATCGATCCTCGCACCCAGCGCGATCATCACCGGCATCCTGTTCTCGTACGTCGGCGTCTATTGGTTTTTCCTCGTCACCGGCACCGACTTCTCGTTCATGGCCCTGATCGGCATGCTGGTGCTGATGGGCATCGTCGTCAACAACGGCATCGTCCTCGTCGATCACGTGAATCAGTTGCGCGCAGCCGGCCAGGAGCGCCGCCAGGCACTGATCCAAGGCTCGCGCGACCGCCTGCGGCCGATTCTGATGACGGCGGCGACGACGGTGCTGGGCATGGTGCCGCTGGCGCTGGGCGATGCAACGGTCGGCGGCGAAGGGCCGGCCTATTACCCGATGGCGCGCGCGATCATCGGCGGCCTGGTCTTTGCCACCTTCGTCTCGCTGCTCGTACTGCCGACGATTTATCTCGCGCTCGAGGATCTCGGACACTGGGGACAGCGCGTGCTGCACCGCGCGCGCCGATGGCCGGGTGTGCGCGCGGTCGCGCAGTCCCGCACCCCCGGCGCGATGTCGCAGCTGTACGATTGAACCTCCGGCATCGCAACGTCGCCCCATGATCCAGAAACTGCTGCTTGGCGCCGCAGCTTCACTGCTGCTGCTGCTCGCCATTCTGATGCTCCGCACCGCGCAGCTCGACGCACAGGATGCGCTGGCGCCGCCAATCTCACGTATCGAACTCGACGACATGGCGCTGGCCGAGCGGCTGGCGCGCGCGATCCGTATCCCGACGATCACCCGCCCGGAAACCCCAATCGACCCCAGTGCCTTTGCCGAGTTGCACGGGCTGCTTGCGGCGCAGTTTCCGCGCGTGCATGCGCAGCTGGCGGTCGAGCGCGTCGGGGATTTCAGTCTGCTGTACCGCTGGGACGGCCGTGACCGGACGCTCAAACCGGCGCTGTTCGCCGCGCACCAGGACGTCGTACCGGTGGAACCGGGGACCGAACCGCGCTGGACCCACCCTCCATTCTCCGGCGCGATCGCCGATGGCCATGTCTGGGGCCGCGGCACGCTCGACGACAAATCCAGCCTCATCGCCCAGCTCGAGGCGGTCGAATACCTGCTGGCGCAAGGCTTCCGCCCGCAGCGCACACTCTACTTCGCCTACGGCCACGACGAGGAAACCGGCGGCGCAGCCGGCGCCGCGCAGATTGCGCGCCTGCTCGGCGCACGCGGCGTGCGGTTCGCCTTCACCCTCGATGAAGGCAGCGCGATCACCCAGGGCATCATCGCTGGCATCGATCGCCCGGTCGCCGCGATCATGGTCGGCGAGAAGGGCTATGTGACCTTCCGCCTGACCGCGCGCGGGCGCGGCGGCCACGCCTCCACCCCGAGCGCCGAGGCAGCGATTCCGCGCCTGGCGCGCGCCCTGGCACGGCTCGATGCACGCCCGCTGCCGGCGCGTCTGACGGAGCCGGTCGCCGACATGCTGGCGCGGCTTGCGCCATACATGCCTTATCCGCAGCGCCTGGTGATCGCCAACCGCGATGTATTCGAACCGCTGCTACTGCGCGCCCTGGCGCGCAATGACATCACCCATGCCTTGATCCGCACGACCCAGGCGATGACGGTGCTGCGCGCCGGCGTCAAGGACAACGTGTTGCCGACGCAGGCCGAAGCGCTGATCAACTACCGGCTGCTGCCCGGCGAGCGCATCGAGGCATTACGCCAGCACATCATCGCGACGATCGCCGATGCGTCCATCGATGTCACGCTGGCCGAGGGCTTCGGCAACGAGGCACCGCCGCCATCGGATGCGGACGCTCCGGAATTCGCACTGATCGCGAAAACCGTCACCGAGGTATTCCCGCAAGCATTGGTGACCAGCGGCATCATCCTGGCGACCACCGACAACCGCCACTACGCCGCAATCCGCGACCAGGGGTATTACTTCGTGCCGCTGCGCTACACCCCGCAGGAGCAGACCCGCATCCACGGCACCGACGAGCGCATCGCCATCACCGACTACGCGGACATGGTGCGCTTTTATGTGCGCCTGTTCGAGAACGCCGGCGGCTGAAATGGCGGCAAGCGACACGCAGCGCCACAGCTCCCCGGCTGCCGGCGTGCGACAATAGCGCTTCCGCGCAAGCCATCTTCAGCGATGTCCGTTCCCGCGAGCGAAAGTCGATCCGAAGCCATCGTCCACGATCTGCGGCCGGCGCGGCCGCCGGATACGCGCGCACGTCTGGAAAACAACAAGCTCGCCAAGCGGCTGCGTCGCCAGGTCGGCCAGGCGATCATGGACTACAACATGATCGTCGACGGTGACCGCGTGATGGTGTGCGTCTCCGGCGGCAAGGACAGCTACACGATGCTGGATCTGCTGTTGCAGCTCAAGGCCAAGGCCCCGGTCCGGTTCGAACTGGTCGCGGTCAATCTGGACCAGAAGCAGCCTGGCTTCCCGGCGCACGTGCTCCCGGACTATCTGCGCGCACGGGGCGTGCCCTTCCACATCCTCGAGCAGGACACCTACTCCGTGGTCAAGCGCGTCGTGCCCGAAGGCAAGACGATGTGCTCGCTGTGCTCGCGCCTGCGGCGCGGCGCGCTGTATGCGTTTGCCAAACAACAGGGCTTCACCAAGATCGCGCTCGGCCACCACAAGGACGACATCGTCGCGACGTTCTTCCTCAACCTGTTCCACGGCGGCAAGCTCGCGGCGATGCCGCCCAAGCTGTTGTCCGACGACGGCGCCAACGTCGTCATCCGCCCGCTCGCCTATTGCCGCGAGCGCGACATCGCCGCCTACGCCCAAGCCCGCGGTTTTCCGATCATTCCGTGCAATCTGTGCGGCTCGCAGGAACAGCTGCAACGCAAGCAAGTGCGGCACATGATGGACGCCTGGGAGCGTGAGCATCCCGGGCGCACGGAACAGATCTTCGCGGCGCTCACCAACGTCGCACCCTCGCAGCTCGCCGACCGCAGGTTGTTCGATTTCGCGCGCCTGGGTGGCGATGCGCCGGCGACGGCCAATTGGCTGATGGCCACACCCGAAACCGACGTCTGATCGGTCGCCGATGCCAACATGCCGGCTGCGCATCCGTCTGCGTGTTCTCGGTACCGCCGCCGTGCTCGCCGGGCTCTCCGCTGTCGCGCAGGCACAGATCGCCGTGCGCATCGACGGGCTCGATGGCGAACTGCGCGACAACGCCGAGCTGCATCTGACGCGGCTGACCGAGACGCAGGAGGATCTGGACAGCGATCTCGCCGAAGCGCTGCTGCACGACGGGTTCCAGGACATTCGCCGCGCGCTCGAACCCTTCGGCTACTACAACCCGGTGATGGACGGCAAGCTCGAAGGGACCGCGCCGCGCTGGACCGCGCATTACCGCGTCGATCCCGGCCCGCGCACGCACCTCGACAGGGTCGAGCTGCGCATCGAGGGCGAAGGCGCCGAGCAGCTCGCCCCGGTGCGCGAGGCCGTACTGCGCCGCCTGCGCGAGGGCGCGCCGCTGCGGCATGCCGACTATGAGGCCGCCAAGGAGCGCCTGGCCAGCGCCGCCTACGCAGCCGGATTCCTCGATGCCCGCTTCACGCAGGCCGAGCTGCGCGTGATCGCCGACGACAATCTCGCGCAGGTGTACCTGGTCTTCGACACCGGACCGCGTTACCGCTTCGGCGCGGTGACGATCGAGCAAGACATCCTCGACCCGGACGTGCTCGCGCGCTACGTGCGCATCCGCAGCGGCGCGATCTACGATCCACAGGCGCTGCTCGATACCCAGTTCGCGCTCGGGGATCTCGGTTACTTCGAGACGCTCGACATCCTGCCGCAGCGCGAAGCCGCGACCGACCACGCGGTCCCGATCGTCATCCGCACGACGCCGCGCAAGCGCGCGCGCTACGACCTCGGGCTCGGTTATGGCACCGACACCGGTGCACGCGTCAGCGCCGGCACGCAGATCCGCCGCCTCAACCGCGCCGGACACACCGCCAAGGCCGAGCTACGCCTGTCGCAGATCAAAAACACGGCGCAAGCGGAATACCGCATCCCGCTGGGCCGGCGCGTCGGCGAGAGCGTCGGCCTCTCCGGCGAGCTGTCCGAGGAGCGCCTCGAAGACGGCGACAGCCGCAAATGGGGCCTGCAACTGAGTCTGTCGCGCATTCCCGGCGACTGGCAGCGGCGGCTGTATCTCGCATTCACGCATGAAGAATCGCGCCTGGGCGCAACGCGCCAGACCGCAGACCTGCTGACGCCGGGCCTTTCCCTCAACCGCGCCGAACTGGACGATCCGATTTATACCCGGCGCGGCTGGTCGATCTTTTTCGATGCGCATGGAGCCGTGCGTGATGTGCTCGCCAACACCAGTTTTCTGCGCACGCAGGTGATTGTGCGCGGGGCGCTGCCCGTGGGCGCGCACGCACGCCTGCTCGGCCGCTACGAATACGGCGCCAACCTGGTCGAGACCTTCGGGGAGCTGCCGGCCTCGCAACGCTTCTTCGCCGGGGGTGACCAGTCCGTGCGCGGCTACGCCTACCAGTCGCTCGGCCCCACGGACGCGCAGGGCAACGTCATCGGCGGCAAATTCCTCAACACGGCGAGCATCGAGCTGGAGCGGCGGATCTGGCGCGATTGGGGCGCGGCGCTGTTTTACGATGCCGGTGGCGCCGATGACGATCCCGCACCGCGCCTGTTCCAGGGAATCGGTGCGGGCGTGCGTTACCGGGCACCGGTCGGTTCGGTGCAGGTCGATGTCGCCCATCCGCTCGACGGACCCGATGGCGGCGTGCGCCTGCACATCGGCGTGAGGGTCGGCCTGTGAGCAGGGTGCTGGCCATGCTGCGCGCGCTGCCCGGCGTCATCCTCGCCGGTCTGTGCGGCGCCGCGGCCTTCGTGCTGTTCACGCAAGCCGGTGCACAACTGGCGCTGCGCGAGCTCGAAGCCCGCTTCGGCGTCCTCCACGCCGAAGGCGCGGCCGGCACGCTGTGGGGACCGCTGCGCTTTGCGCGCCTGCGCTACGAGGACGCGCACGTGCGCATCGTGCTCGACGATGCGTACTTCGACTGGTCACCGCTGCACCTGTTGCGTCGCGCCGTCGCCATCTCGCGCCTGCAGGCGGCACGCCTGACGGTGGAAGTCAAACCGGCGGCCGATGCATCTTTGCCTGCGCCCGCGCGCGACGGCGCCCTCACCCGGCTCGCCGTCGATCTCGACGTGCGCGCGCTGCATCTCGGGCAGCTCGTGCTGGTCCTGCCCGAACGGGCGCCGCTGGCCTTCGATGACGTCGCGCTGGAGGGTCGCTGGACCGGCGACCGCGTGCAGCTCGGCCGGCTGGAAACGGTGACCCCCTGGGTCGGCCGCCTGCGCATCGCGGGCCAGGCACAGCTCAAGCCAGAGGGCATCGACCTCGCGCAGCTGCGCAGCAGCGGCTTTGCCGACATCGAACTCGAAGGACACCTCGGCTACCGCACGCCGTCGGATCTGCGCGCGCGCTGGCATGCGCTGCGCTGGCCGGTCGCGGACACACCGCGGCTCGCGAGCAGCGGCGGCCGTCTGCGCTGGATGGGCCATTTCGACGACTGGCGCTTTGCCCTCGACGGCGCGCTCGCCGTCGAGGGTGAGTCGCTGGCGGTCCGCGTCCACGGCCGCGGCACCCTCACCGACGCCGTCGCCGAGCAACTCAGCATCGACACCGGACACGGCCATTTCGACGGACACGCGACGATCGACTGGCGCGCACCGGTGACGCTGCGTCTCGGCGGCCGTCTGCGCGGCATACAGCCGCAGCACTGGCTCGATCAGCTCGACGGCGAACTCAATGGCATGGTCGAGGCGAGCGCCCGATTCGAGGAGGCGGCGCCGGTGGTGGCGTTTGCCCTGCGTCTGGACGAATCGCGCCTGCGGCAATATCCGCTACGCCTCGATGCTCGCGGCCGCTATGTCGCGCAGAGCCTGCAGCTCGAGCGCTTCGCCCTGCGCTCGGGCCCGAGCCGGATCGATGCCGCCGGCACGGCCTGGCCCGAGCTCGCGCTGCAGGTTACGGTCGCCGGACCCGATCTCGCCGCGCTATGGCCGCCGCTCTCCGGCAGCGGCCGCGCCCAGGTGAGGCTGCGCGGCCCGCCGCGGCAGCCGCGCCTCACCGCCGTCGTGCAGGCGCAGGATCTGCGCTACGCCGACGTGGCGATCGGCCAGCTCGCGCTGTCCGCCGATCTCGATCCACACGGCGAATCGCGCCTGGACGCCGAAGCGCGCGCGCTCAGGGCCGGCACCGTGCTGGATCGCGCACAGCTCGAACTGCGCGGCCGCACCACGGCGCACCGCTTGCGCCTCGCCGTCAGCGGCAAGCAGGGCAGCGCCGCGGCAACCGTCGATGGCGCGGCCGATCTCGCCGCGCGGCGCTGGCACGGCACGCTCACGCAGGCCCAGGTCAAACCCGGGACCCTGCCCGCCTGGACGCTGGAAGAAGCCACGCCGCTGGCCATCGACGGTACTGCGCTGACGCTCGATCGTGCCTGTTTTGTCGCAACGCAAGCCCGCGCCTGTGTGAGCCTGCGTCCGGTCGGCCCTGCGCGCCGCCTCGCCGTGGATCTGGACAACGTCGACCTCGCCGCGCTCGATCCCTGGCTGCCCGGCGGTGCTCGCCTCGAAGGCCGCATCGAGGGCACCGGATCCTTCGATCTCGATGCCTCCGGTCTCGCCGGTCTGGAACTGGAGCTGCGCGGCGGCGTCTCGCGTCTCGTGCGCGGCGATTTGCCACCGCTGGTGTTCGGTCCGTTCACCTGGCGCGCGCAGGAAACGCAGACCGGTCTGGTGATCGACGGCCGGTTGCCGTTTACACGCGGCGGTCTGCATCTGACCGCAAACCTCGCGCCGGGCGCCGCACTGATGCAGCGGCCGCTCACCGGCGAGCTGGCGATCGAGATCCCGGATCTCGCCTGGCTGGAACTGCTGAACTGGGAGCTCGATCAGGTGCAGGGCCGCATCGAGGGCCGGATCGCGCTCGCCGGAACCCTGGCCGCACCGCAGCTTGCGGGCCGCGTCCAGCTCGTCGACGGCGCATTGCGCCTGCGCACACCCGGCATCCGCCTCGAGCGCATCACCGCGACGCTGGGCACAACGCAGGATGGCGTGTTCGACCTCAAGGCCGATGCCAGCTCCGGCGAGGGCATCCTGCACGTGGCCGGAACACTTGCTCCCGGTGCACCGACGCCGCTGCAGCTCGCAATCGAGGGCGAACGCTTCCAGGTCCTGCGCCGAAGCGACGCCCGCATCTGGGTCTCGCCGCAACTGACGGTGCGGCTCAGCGGCCGCGAACTGCACGTCAGCGGCGACGTGCTCGTCCCGCGTGCTCGCCTCACGCCGCGCCGCGTCGAGCAAGGCGTTGCCCCAACGGCCGACCAGGTCATCGTCCGCCGCGGCGAGCCGACAGCGGAGCGGCTCGGCATCTTCGCCGACATCGGCCTGACGCTCGGCGACGACGTGCACTTCGACGGCCTGGGCCTGAAGACGCAGTTGCGCGGCAGCGTGCGCGTACAGGAGTCTCCCGGCGCACCACCGCGCGCGCGCGGCGAGCTGGCGCTGCTCGGTGGCCGCTACAAGGCTTACGGCCAGGATCTGAGCCTGGAAACCGGCCGCCTGCTGTTCACCGGCGGCGCGCTGACCCGTCCGGCGCTGGAGTTGCGCGCAACACGCCAGCCGCGCGAGGACATCACCGTCGGCGTGCTCGTGCGCGGCACTCTGGACAAACCGCAATTCAGCCTGTTCTCGATGCCGGCGATGCCGCAGGAGCGGCAACTGTCCTGGCTCGTACTCGGACGGCCGCTCGACCAGGCGGCCGGCAGCGCCGCCGACCGGGCGCTGGTCGCCGATGCGGCGCTGTCGCTGGGCCTCGCCGGCGGCGAATGGCTGGCCGAGCGGCTCGGCGGACGCCTGGGATTGGACGAGATCAGCATCGGCGCCCGTCCGGGCGAAAGCAGCGACCAGGCGCGGCTGACCATCGGCAAGTATCTTTCGCCCCGGCTGTTCATCAGCTACGGCGTTGCCCTGTTCCAGCCCGGGCATACGTTCCGCCTGCAGTACGACCTCGGCTCCGGCTTCAAGCTGCAGACCGAAACCGGCGTCGAATCGGGCGGCGATCTGCTGTACACGATCGAGCGCTGACCGATGCCGTGCCCCGGCATCCGGGTACCGCACCGCCGGCCGCTATACTGCTCGCCCGACCCCCGCCCGATGCCCTGCCCATGCTCAAACCCTGGCTGCTGACCGTCGTTGCGCTCCTGGCCGCCTGCGGTCAGGCCGGCGCGCTGTACCTGCCCGACGAGCCGGCGCCACCGGCGCAGGCGCCGCCGCACGACTCACCACCGTCACCGCAAGCGCCGCCCGCCGCTGGGCCCGACACACCGGCGCCGCCCGCCACGCCGTGAGGATCCCGGCATGGACCACTTCGTGTACCGGGACGGCGCGCTCTGGGCCGAGGACTGTGCGGTGGCCGACATCGCCGCCCGCCACGGCACCCCGTGTTACATCTATTCGCGTGCGACCCTGACCCGCCATTTCCGCGCCTTCGACGACGCCCTCGCCGGCACCGACCACCTCGTCTGCTATGCGGTCAAGGCGAATTCCAATCTCGCGGTGCTGCAGGTGCTCGCGCGCCTGGGCGCAGGCTTCGACATCGTCTCCGGCGGCGAGCTGGCGCGCGTGCTGCGCGCCGGCGGCGACCCCGCGCGTGTGGTTTTCTCCGGCGTCGGCAAGACCGAGGAGGAGATGCGTGCGGCACTGCAGGCCGGCATTTACTGCTTCAACGTCGAATCCGAGTTTGAGCTGCACACCCTCGACGCCATTGCCCGCAGCATGAACCGCCGCGCGCCGGTTGCGCTGCGCGTCAATCCGGACGTCGATGCCAAAACCCACCCGTACATCGCCACCGGCCTGAAGACCAACAAGTTCGGCGTCGACATCGCCACCGCCGAGCAGCTCTACACGCAGGCCGCGCGGCTTGCCGGCATCGAGATCGTCGGCATCGCCAGCCACATCGGCTCGCAACTGCTGGAGATCACACCGTTTCTCGATGCGCTCGAGCGCGTGCTCGCGCTGGTCGACCGGCTCGATGCGCGCGGCATCGCCTTGCGCCACATCGACGTCGGTGGCGGCCTGGGCGTGCGCTACAAGGACGAGAATCCGCCGCTGCCGCAGCACTGGGCGCAGGCCATCCGTCCGCGGCTTGCCGGCCGCCGGCTGCGCATCCTCGCCGAGCCGGGGCGCGCCATCGCCGGCAATGCCGGCATCCTGGTCACCCGCGTCCTCGGCATCAAGAGCACGCAGGCCAAAACCTTCGCCATCGTCGATGCCGCGATGAACGACCTGCTGCGGCCGACGCTCTACCAGGCGTGGATGGACATCGTGCCCGTGCGCGTGCGCAGCGACGTGCCGGTGAGAACCTACGACGTCGTCGGCCCGGTGTGCGAAACCGGCGACTGGCTCGGCAAAGACCGGCCGCTCGCCATCGCGCCGGGCGACTGGCTGGCCGTGCGCACGGCCGGCGCCTACGGTTTTGTGATGGCCTCCAATTACAACACGCGTCCGCGCGCAGCCGAGGTGATGGTCGATGGCGCGCACGCCCACCTCGTGCGCGCGCGCGAGACCTTCGAGGATCTCGTGCGCGGCGAATCGCTGCTGCCGTGAGTGCGCCCATCCCGCACGGTGCCTCGTCCGGGCCGACGCAGTGTCGGGGGGATGCCCGATGAAACCGCTGATTCTGATCGACGGCTCGGGCTGGCTGTTCCGCGCCTATCACGCGCTGCCGCCGCTGACGAACTCGCGCGGCGAGCCGACCGGCGCCGTGTTCGGCATGCACAACATGCTGCGCAAGCTGCTCAAGGACTATGCGCCGGAGCGCATCTGCGTGGTGTTCGATCCGGCCGGCAAGACGTTCCGCGACACCCTCTATGCGGACTACAAGGCCAACCGCACGCAGACGCCGGAGGATCTGGCGGCCCAGTACCCGGCGATCCTCGAACTGATCGACGCGCTCGGCCTGCCGTGCGTGACCGTGGACGGCGTCGAGGCCGACGATGTCATCGGCACGCTCGCCCAGGCCGCGGCCGCGCGCGGAGAAGACGTGCTCATCGTCACCAGCGACAAAGACATGGCGCAACTGGTCGATGGGCGCATCGCGCTGCTCGACACGATGAAGAACCAGCGCCTGGATGCCAAGGGCGTGGTCGAGAAATTCGGCGTGCCGCCGGAGCGCATCGTCGATTATCTCGCCTTGATGGGCGACAGCAGCGACAACATCCCCGGCATTCCCGGCGTCGGTCCGAAAACCGCGGCGAAATGGCTCGCCGAGTACGGCTCGCTCGACGCCATCATCGCCCATGCCGCCGACATCAAGGGCAAGGTCGGCGACAATCTGCGCGCGCACCTCGACCGGCTGCCACTGGCGCGTACGCTCGCAACGATCCGCCGCGACGTGGCACTGCCGCTGACGCTCGACGACCTGCGGCCGCGCCCGCCCGATACCGCACGCCTGGCCGCGCTCTTCCGCCGTCTGGAATTCACCCGTCTGCTCGGGGAACTGGCGGACGACGCGCCCGCCGTGCCTGCGCGGACGGCAGCCGCAGCCGCGCCGTCGGGTTCGCCACCGACACAGCCGATCGTCGTCCTCGACGACGCCGGGCTTGAGGCCCTCGCCGAAGCGCTCGACGCCGCGGAATTGATCAGTTTCGACACCGAAACCGACAGCCTCGATGCCCACCGCGCGCGCCTGGTCGGCCTTGCCTTTGCCGTCGCAAGCGGGCGCGGCTGGTACGTCCCGGTCGGGCACGATGCGCTCGGCGCACCGCCGCAGCTCGCCTGCAGCCGGGTGCTGGAGCGCCTGCGGCCGATTCTCGAGAATCCGCGCAAACCCAAGCTCGCCCAGCACGCCAAATATGATCTCAACGTGCTCGCCCGGCACGGTGTCAACGTACGCGGCCTCGCCCACGACACGATGCTGCAAAGCTACGTGCTCGACGCCGCCGCCAACCGCCACGACCTCGACACGCTGGCGCGCAAGTACCTCAACCACACCACGATCAGCTTCGAGGACGTAACCGGCACGGGGCGCCATCAGCTCCGCTTCAACCAGGTGCCGATCGACAAGGCTGCCGCCTACGCAGCCGAGGATGCCGACATCACGCTGCGCCTGCACCAGGTGCTGTATCCGCGGATCTGCGCCGAACCCGCGCTGCGCCGGGTTTACGAAACCATCGAAATGCCGCTGGTGCCGGTGCTGGCGCAAATGGAGCGCACCGGGGTCAAGGTGGACGTCCCGCTCCTGCGCACGATCAGCCAGGAACTGGCGCAGCGCATGGACGAGCTGCAGGCGCAGTGCTTCGCCGAGGCGGGCGGCGAATTCAATCTCGGCTCACCCAAGCAGCTCGGCGCGATCCTGTTCGAGAGACTCAAGCTGCCGGTGCTCGGCAAGACACCCAAGGGCGAGCCGTCCACCTCCGAGGACGTGCTCGCCGAGCTCGCCGCCCACCACCCGCTGCCGCGGCTGATCCTCGACTGGCGGGCGCTGCAGAAGCTGCGCTCGACCTATGCCGAACAGCTACCGCAGGCGGTGAACCCGCACACCGGGCGCATCCACACTTCCTACGGCCAGGCGGTGGCCGCAACCGGCCGGCTGTCGTCGTCGGACCCCAACCTGCAGAACATCCCAGTGCGCACCGCCGAGGGCCGGCGCATCCGCCAGGCCTTCGTCGCCGAACCGGGGCAGGCCCTGTTGTCCATCGACTACTCGCAGATCGAGCTGCGGCTGATGGCGCATTTCTCTGGCGACGCGCGGCTGCAGCAGGCCTTCCGCGATGGCCTGGACATCCACCAGGCCACGGCCGCCGAAGTCTTCGGCCTGCCCATCGCTGCCGTACCCGCCGAGCGCCGCCGCGCCGCCAAGGCGATCAACTTCGGCCTGATCTATGGCATGTCGGCGTTCGGGCTGGCCCGCCAGCTCGGCATCACGCGCGCGGAAGCCCAGGATTACATCGACCGCTTCTTCAGCCGCTACCCGGGCGTGCGCAGCTTCATGGAAGCGACGCGGGCGGCGGCGCACGAGCGCGGCTATGTCGAAACCCTGTTCGGCCGCCGGCTGTACCTGAAGGACATCCACTCCCGCAACCCGGGGCTGCGCCAGTACGCCGAGCGCACCGCGATCAATGCTCCACTACAAGGCACGGCAGCCGATCTGATCAAGCTGGCGATGATCGACGTTGCCCGCTTTTTGGAGCAGAACGCGCCAGAAGTGCGCATGATCATGCAAGTTCACGACGAGTTGGTGTTCGAGGGGCCGTTGCCGCGGCTGTCGGCCCTGGCCCCGGAGATCGCACAGCGCATGTGCCGTATATCCCCTCTGGCGGTACCGCTCGTCGCCGACTGGGGGCTGGGCCCCGACTGGGACGCCTCCCATACCCCCATCGGGCACGCAAGTAGCGCTGCATAAACGAAATTTTGTCGGAGAACCGGGGGCGGGCGGCGCCCGGCGGTACCGCCGGCCGGCGCAAGCCCTTGATGGGCAAGGTTCAGTTGGCGTTCAGCCGGCGCGGCGCGGGCACCTCGCCGCCGGCGGGTTTGGAACTTCCTGGCACCGACCCCATCTAAGCCTGCGAGCGGTGATCCTCCCTGTCCCGCTCTCCGCCTCACTCCCTGGGCGGATCCGGCATCCCCCAACGCCGGAAAAGCGTCGCCCGCTGGTCTCCCCCCAAGACCACCGGGCTTTTTTACGCCGGCGGGGCGGCCTTGTATCTGCCTACCAGATTTTCACGCGCTGCTCGGGCGCGAGATAAAGCTTGTCGCCGGGCTTGACGTCGAAGGCGTGGTACCACTCGGGAATGTTGCGGACGATGCCGTTGCAGCGGAATTCCGACGGCGCATGCGGATCGGACTTGAGCCGCTGCAGCAGGTTTTCGTCCTTGTAGTTGCGCCGCCAGATCTGCGCCCAGCCGATGAACACGCGCTGCTCGCCGGTGAATCCGTCGATCACCGGGCTGTCCGGATGCGCCATTTTGTAGGCCTTGAGCGCGATCGACAGCCCGCCCAGGTCACCGATGTTCTCGCCGATCGTGAACGCGCCATTGACGTGGTGGCCGGGCAAGGCTTCGTAGGCGTCGTACTGCGCGATCAGCGCCCGGGTGCGCGCCTCGAAGCGCTTGCGGTCTTCTTCGGTCCACCACGAGCGCAGGTTGCCGTCGCCGTCGTACTTGGAACCCTGGTCGTCGAATCCGTGCCCGATCTCGTGGCCGATCACCGCCCCGATGCCGCCGTAATTCACTGCATCGTCGGCATTCATGTCGAAGAACGGCGGCTGCAGGATCGCGGCCGGGAACACGATCTCGTTCATGCCCGGGTTGTAGTAGGCATTGACCGTCTGCGGCGTCATGAACCATTCCTCGCGGTCGATCGGGCCGCCGAGCTTGGCGGTCTGGCGGTCGTGCTCGACCTGGCGCGAACGCATGACGTTGCCGACCAGATCATCCGCGGCCACGGTGAGCGCGGAATAGTCCTTCCACTTGTTCGGATAGCCGATCTTGGGCGTGAACTTGGCGAGCTTCTCCAGCGCCTTTTGCTTGGTGGCGTCGCTCATCCAGTCCAGCTCGCGGATGCTCACCTCGTAGGCCTTGACCAGATTGCGCACCAGCTCTTCCATGCGCGCCTTGGCCTGCGGCGGGAAATGCCGCGCGACATAAATGCGGCCGAGCACCTCGCCGAGCGCGGCCTCGGTGGCCTCGACACCGCGCTTCCAGCGCGGCTTGAGCTCGACGATGCCATTGAGCACACGGCCATAGAACGCGAAGTTTTCATCCACGAACGGTTTGGAGAGAAACGGCGCATACGCCCTGAGCAAATGCCACTTCATCCAGGCTTTGAGCGTGGCGAGGTCGGCTTTCTGCAGAATCGCGTCGAACGCCGCGAAGAAACTGGGCTGGGCGATGACGATGCCCGGGGACTTGCGGATACCGGTGGTGTCGATGTACGCCGGCCAGTCGAAATTCGGCATCAGCTTGGGCAGATCCTCGAAGGCATATTTGTTGTAGGTCTTCTCCGCATCGCGTGAATCGACCTTGGTCCACTGCTTCTCGGCGAGCTGCGTCTCCAGCGCGACAATCGCCTTGGCCAGATCCTGCGGGCGGTCGATGCCGGCGAGCCTAAGCATGTTGCCGATGTGTGCCTCGTACTGGCGGCGGATCTGCGCGAACTTCTCGCCTTTGTCGAGGTAGTAGTCGCGGTCCGGCAGCCCCGTGCCGCCCTGGAACAGATAGACCATGTACTGCGTGGCGTTCTTGGCGTCGGTGTCGATGTAGCCGGGAATCAGATCCACGCCGATGCGCGCCAGCTGCGCGAACACGCCGGCGAGCGCCTTTTTGTCCTGGATCGCATCGATGCGCGCGAGCTCGGATTCGAGCGGTTTTATGCCGAGCTCGTCGGCGCGCGCCTCGTTCATGAACGCGGTATAGAAGTCGCCGACTTTTTGTTCGTCGGAACCCGGCTGTTTGTCGGGCTTGGCGGCGGCTTCCTCGATGATCGCACGCAACTGCTGCTCGGCGTCGTCGGCGAGTTTGGTGAACGCGCCATAGTTGGACTTGTCCGCGGGCACCGGATTGTTGCGCAGCCAGGTGCCGTTGACATGGCGGTAGAAATCATCCTGCGGACGCACCGTGGGATCGAACTGGGTCTTGTCGATGCCGGATGGCCGCACCTGGGGCGCGGGCGCCGGGGCGGGTGCGGTTTTCTCCGCCTTGCCACAGGCCGACAGCAGCAACGCGCCGAGCGCGCCGATGATCCATGAGCGCATGGGTTTCCTCATAAGGGTCTTGGACTCGATGCCATGCAGCTTACGTGGGATGCGCGTCCGTGACTGCCCGGAAATTCCACCAGGCCGCCGCCCGAACGTTACCGCGGATTCGGATCCTACTGCATTGGGTCTCGCCTATACTGGCGCGCCTTGTTGCCCACGAGCCGATACGGATGAGTTTCACGCTCGGGCCACTGCCCGTCCATGACAAGCGCGCGCTCTACGACGAACTGGCCCAGCAGGCGGCATCGCTGCTGCACGGTGAGCGCGACATCGTCGCCAATGCCGCCAACCTCGCCGCGCTGATCTGGCACGGCGTGCCCGACCTCAACTGGGCCGGCTTTTATTTTTTGCGCGAGAACCGCGAACTCGTGCTCGGCCCGTTCCAGGGCAAGCCTGCCTGCGTGCGCATCCCACTCGGCAAGGGTGTTTGCGGCACCGCCGCGGCGACACGGCAGACGCAGCGCGTCGATGACGTCCACACCTTCCCCGGGCACATTGCCTGCGACCCCGCGTCGAACTCGGAAATCGTCGTGCCACTGCTGCGCGGCGATACGCTGCTCGGCGTGCTCGACCTCGACAGCCCGCGCCGGGCGCGTTTCGACGAACAGGATCGCGAGGGGCTCGAACGCCTCGCCGCGATCTGGGTGGCTTCGCTGGATTGAGTCAGGCTGCGCCGCTTGCGCCGGATTGCTGGCGCGATCGCGCAACAACCCTCTTCGCTGAAAAATGCTGTTCTCAAAACCCTTGCTCGCCGTTCTTTGCGCCGGTGCCGTCATCGGCGCTGCCGCGCCCGCTCACGCCGGCTGGGATGCGCTGGCCGCACTCAAGGCCCGGCGCGGCGCCCATGTGACCGCCGCCGCAGTGGATCTCGACACCGGCCAAACCCTGCAGACGCTCGATGCCCAAACGCGCCTGTCGCCGGCCTCGGTGAGCAAGCTGGTGCTCGCCGCCGCCGCGCTGGAAACCTGGCCGATCGACAAAACCTTCGTGACCCGCGTCGTCGGCACGGGCAGGCTCGACGAAGGTGATTTGCAAGGCGATCTGGTCGTCTACAGCGAGGGCGATGCCACGCTCGATCATGCGGCGCTGTGGGTGCTCGCCGCGCAGATCAAGCAGTCCGGGATACGCAGCGTCGCGGGCGATCTCGTCGTCAGCACTGCGCCATTTGGCCGGCTCGGCTGTGAAACCCGCGACCGCTGCGAGGCGCTGGCGCGCAGCCACACCGCTTACGATGCGCCGTTGGCGGCCGTCGGTGTCGATTACGGCACCTGGTGCGTCGATGTAAAGCCAACGCAACCCGGCGCAGCGGCACGAATCCAAAGCTGCGCTGCCGTCGATGTCCCGATTCCGCTCACGGGCGCGATCCAGACCCGCGAGGTACGCCGCGGCACCTGGCTGTGGCTGGACCGCGTGAAGCGCAGCGATGGCGAGGCCCTGGTCATGGGCGGCGACATCCGCGCCGATGGCGCGGGCGCGCGCCTGTACCGTTCGATGGCCGATCCGGCCCTCGGCGCCGGCCTGTTGCTGCGCCAGATGCTCGGCGAGCTCGGCGTCACCTTAACCGGCGGCGTGCGCATCGACGACGACGCCATCCCGCGCGGCGCGCGGCCGCTTGCCGCCATCGAAGGCCGCCCGCTGCGCGCGCAAATCACCGATCTGCTGCGTTACTCCAACAACTACATCGCCGACGTACTGACACTGGCGATGGCCGCCGAGCGCACACCCGAGCCGGTGACGACCCTGGCGCGCGCCAGCGAACCACTCGCCGAGCTCGTGCTGCGCGCGCGCCGGCAGGCCGGCTATGCCGACGATGGCACACGCCCCCGGCTGCTGAGCGGTAGCGGATTGACGCCGGAGAACCGGCTGTCCGCGCAGGATCTGGTCGCGCTGCTCGCGTATGAGTACCGCCAGACGCAGACGTTTCCGGTGTTCTACGGCGGCCTGGTCGTCCCCGGACAGGCGCCCAATGCCTATCTGCGCGCCGGCAGCGCGGCCTGGAAAACCCGCGTCGCGCTCAAAACCGGCACCCTCAGCGAGCCGCGCACGGTGTTCGGCATGGCCGGCTATCTGCGCAAGCAAAACGGCGGCTGGATCGCGTTCGCCGCGCTGGTCAACGGCGCCACGCCGCGCCAGGCGGTACCCCTGCACGAATCGCTCGATGCCATCCGCAAGGACATCGAAGCCCTGCTGGCCCGGCACTAACGCGCGTCGTGTCCCGCGTGTCCTAAGCAGCGACGTATAGCGCCGAGGCGGCGATCAAGCCGATCGCCGCCCAGTAGGTGGACAGGATCAACCCCTGCGCCCCGGGATAAGGGGCAATGAACTTGCGCGCACCCAGCGCCGAATCCGACAGCACGAACAGCACCGCACCGGCGAGCGCAAGCCGCGCGCCGGTGTCGCCGAGCGTGGCGGCGCGCATCGCAGCGGTGACCGCCATCGCGGTCAGCACGGCGCCATAGACGAGCACCGGCAGCTTGAGCGCTCCGGCGCGCGGCAGCAGGATCGCCGCGAAGACCACGCCGTAGGCCACGAAACCCCAAGCCCACGGCGGCAGCACCGGCGCGGAAAGCCCGTGCACGAACGCCCACATGAACACCAAGTGCGCGAGCAAAAAACTCGCCAGTCCGCCGATGAAAAACGCGGTCCTGTCGAACATCAGGAAAATATCGCCGAGCAGCGACAGCACCAGCCCGGCGAGCAGCCAATCGCGGTACGCAGAAGCCGGTGCCTGCGCGGCGATGGCCGCGATCAGAATCGTCGTCAGCGGCTTGAGCAAGTAGAAAACCTTGGGCCTGGACTCATTCCAGTCCGCCACAATCGCCGCGAACGCACTCGCCGCGGCCGCACCACCGAGCATGGTCAGCATGATCGCTCTCCGGGTATCGTCGTTTGGTGCCTAGCCTAACCGCAGATCCGCGAACATGCGCATGCCCTCACCGGAGAATCGGATGGACAAGATCGTGAAAACCGACGCGCAATGGCGTGCCCAGCTCACCGAGGAGCAGTACCGCGTGACCCGCCAGGGCGCAACCGAGTGCGCGTTCACCGGCGCGTACTGGAATGACCATCGCGATGGGGTTTACCACTGCGTCTGCTGTGATCTACCCCTGTTCGACGCCCGCACCAAGTTCGAATCCGGCACCGGCTGGCCCAGCTTCTTCGCGCCGGTACAGCCCGCCCACATCGCCACCCGCGAGGACTTGAGCCACGGCATGCGCCGCATCGAGGTCTTGTGCGCCCGCTGCGACGCCCATCTGGGGCACGTTTTTCCCGACGGTCCGCCCCCGACCGGGTACCGCTACTGCATCAACTCCGCCGCCCTGCGGTTCACGCCCCGCAGCGCTTGACCGCGCCGGACCCGCGGAAGATCGGGCAGACTGACACCCGCATCCATCATGCGTAGGACGCCCGATGCCGACCTTCCTCAAAGCCTTCGTCGCCGGATTCGGCTCGACCTTGCTCTTTCACCAGGGCTTGCTCGCCGTGCTGCACGGCGCCGGCTGGACGGCGCGCGCACCGTGGAATCTCGCGCCGGTGCCACCGCTGGGTGTGCCCAGCGTAATATCGCTGGCGTTCTGGGGCGGGCTGTGGGGGATCGCGCTGTGGGCCGTGATCGCCCGCAGCGGCGGAGCGCGGCAGTGGGTGCTCGCACTCACGATCGGTGCGCTCGCCCCGAGTCTGGTCGCCTGGTTCGTGGTCATGCCACTCAAGGGCATGGGCCCGGCCGGCGGCTTCGACCCGTCGATCCTCATCGGTGCGCTGCTGCTCAACGGCGCCTGGGGTCTGGGCGTGGCCCTCATCATGCGCCTGTTCAGACGCCACGCATCCGGCTGACGCCGCCGTCGTTCAAGCCATCGTTCAACAAGGCGTGAACGCGAGCCAGCGCACGATCTCCACCGGCGCTGCCTCGTGCAGACCCGGCACGCGCACCAGCGCATCGGCCTGCGCCAGATTGCCGAGCATGTGTGAAGCTTGGCCGTGCAGCGGCTCGACGCGTAGCACGCCATCATCCGCATAGACGATGCGCGCACGCAGCCAGAAGGTTTTCTGCGCCTCGCGCCTGAGGGTGTGCGGCGCACGCGCCCAGCGCCAGCGCCGTGCCGGATCAAGGCCGCACATGCGGTCGAGCGATGCGCGCACATACACGTGCAGGTTCACCAGCACCGAGGCCGGATTGCCGGGCAGGCCGAACAGCAAAGCCTGTCCGCAGCGGGCGACGTAGAGCGGCATGCCGGGTTTTTGGGCGACCTTCCACAGCAGCGGCGTTGCGCCCAGTTGTTCGGCCACGGCGGGGATGAAATCGTAGTCGCCGACCGAGACGCCGCCAGTGGTGAGCACGAGATCGGCCGCGGCGAACGCGCGTGCGAGCGCATCGCGCACCGCCTCCTGCCGATCGGGGACATGCTCGATGCGCAGCGGCGGACAGCCCCAGGCCCCGAGATAGGCGGCGAGCAGCGGCCCGTTGGCATCCGGGATCTGCCCCGGTGCCAGGGGCGCGCCATGGGCGACGACCTCGTCGCCGGTGACCAGCACGACGATCCGCGGCCGGGCGTAAACGGTGACCTCGCGCACGCCGGCGAGCGCGAGCGCGCCGACGAGCCCCGGCGTGACGGGCGTCCCCGCCGGCGCGATGATCGCACCGGACGGCATTTCCTCGCCGCAGCGGCGAACGTCGGCGCCGGGCGCAACGGCTTCGCGCACGACGATGCATCCGTCCTCGCGGTGGGTCAGCTCCTGGCGCACGACGGTATCGGCGCCATCCGGCAGCCAGCCGCCGGTGAGAATGCGCACCGCCGTGCCCGGCGCAAGGTGAGGCCGCTGCGTCTGCGCGGCGGCCGCAACCGTCGTGCCGAGTGGCAGGCGGACCGGCACGGTGGCCAGATCGGCATGGCGCACGGCATAGCCATCGACGCCGCTCTGATCGAATGGCGGCAGGGGCTGCGCCGTGTACGCCGGCTGCGCCAGCACGCAGCCGAGCGCAGCGTCGAGCGCAACCTGCCGTACCGGCAGCGGCGGGGTCGCCGCGAGCACCCGCGCCAGCGCCTCATCGACGGAGATCATGCCACCATCACCCCGGCTGACGAGACCCCATCAGGCGCGCCCGCCCAAACGGCGCCGCATCCGCGCACGCCAGCGCTCATGTGTAACCCCCAGGATGCGGCCGCCCGATGCGGCAGACCTCGATCAGGTGCACCAATCCCGGCAGCAGCGCCGCCAGGGTCTCCTCGGCGCCCTTGCGCGAGCCGGGGAAGGTGCAGATCACGGTGTTGCCGGCCAGACCGGCGATGCCGCGGGAGAGCATCGCATACGGCGTGCGCGCCTGGCCGAAGGCGCGCGCCGCTTCCATCAGCCCAGGCAACTCCGTGGACAACAGCGGCCGCACCGTCTCGACGGTCTTGTCGCGCGGGCCGACGCCGGTGCCGCCGACGGTGACGATCAGCTCCGGCGCTTGTGCGAGCCAGGCGCGCAGGCGCGTATCGAGCTGCGCCGGTTCGTCGGGCAGCACCTCGTATCCGGCAATCGTGAATCCGGCCTGACCGAGACCCTCGGCCACCGCCTTGCCGGCGGTATCGGGTTTCTTGCCGGCGGCAACGGTGTCGGAGAGCACGATGACGGCGGCGCGGGCATTCGCGAGCCGGCGTCCGAATTGCGATTTGCCGCCGGTTTTCTCCGTGAGCCGGATGTCCTCGATGCGCAGCACCTCGGTGGCGACGTGTGGCTTCATCATGTCGTAAACGCACAGCGCCGCCGCACTCACCGCGGTCAGCGCTTCCATTTCCACGCCGGTCGCGGCGATCGTGCGCACGCGCGCTTCGATGGCGAGCGCATCGTCCGCGAATGCAAAACGCAGCTCGGCGTCGAGTACCGGGATCGGGTGACAGTGCGGCAGCCACGCCGCCGTGTGCTTGACCGCGAGGATGCCGGCGATGCGCGCGGTTTCCAGAACGTCACCCTTGTCCACCCGGCGTTCGCGCACTAGGGCAACGCCCTCGGCGCCGAGACAGATGCGCCCGCTCGCAGTGGCGCTGCGCAGCGTCGTCGGCTTGAGCGTGATGTCTTTCATGGATATGTCCGCACCGGCGGGCCAGACGGGCGCGCCGCGTTCAGTGTGAATGGGAATGGTGTGCGTCGCCGTGCGCCGCGGCTTCCGGCTCGGCGATGCAGCAGCCGGTGACGAAGGCACTCGTGCCGTCGGCATAGAACTCTTCTTTCCAGATCGGCACGCGGTGCTTGACCGCATCGACGGCGGCGCGCAGCGCGGCAAAGGCCTCGGCGCGGTGCGGTGCGCGCACCACCGCATAGATCGCCACCTCGCCGATCGCCAGTCGCCCGATGCGGTGGACGACGCGGCACAGCGGCACGCCGTGACGCATGCCGATTTCCTGCTCGATGGCCCGGATCATCTTGTCGGCCAGACGCACGTGCGCGGTGTAGATCAGATGGGTCACCGGCTTGCCGTCGTGATGGTTGCGCACGGTGCCGGCGAAAATCGCCAGCGCTCCGCAGTCGTCGCGCGCGGGCACGAGCAGCTCATCGAGTACAAGCGGCCGCTCCTGGATGCGCGGCGCATCGAAGGCGAGATCATCCATCCTCAGCCTCCGGCCACCGGCGGCAGCAGCGCCAGCTCGTCGCCCGGCTTGAGCGGATGCGTGCGCCGCACCAGTTCATCGCCAATAGCCACCGCGCACTGCTTGAGCAGCGCGGCGAAGGCCTCGCTCCGGCTGGCGAGCGCGGCCAGCGCATCGGCGACCGTCGCCGGTTCGGGTAGCGACAGCATCAGCGTGTCCGATCCGGTGTGCAGGCGAGTTGCGCCATAGCAGTGCACGGCGATTTGCATCGCGTTCAGCCTCCCAGCATGTGCATCGTGACCGGCCGCTCGACATAGCCGGGCCGCTCGGCATAGCCGGCCTGCTTGTGCCAGACATGGGCGCGGATCAGCTGCCGCAACTCATCGACGCCGGCGCCGGCGCGCAGGGGCGTGCGCAGATCGGCGCCAGTTTGCGCGAACAAACAGGCATACAGCATCCCGGTCGCCGACAGCCGCACGCGGTCGCAGCGCCGGCAAAACGGTTTGGAGATGGTCGAGATCATGCCCAGGCGATAGCGGCCGTCGAGCAGGTAATAATGGGCCGGATCGTCGGTCGGCGGTTCGGCGTGCACCGTGTAGTGCGCGCGCAGCCGTTCGAGGATGCTGTCCTCGCGCACGACGCGCGCGTCGTTCCAGTAGCCGCGCCCGTCGAGCGGCATGAATTCGATGAAGCGCAGCGTGATGCCCTCGGCCATCGCCCAGCGCACCAGTGGCAAAACCTCGTCCTCGTTGTGCCCGCGCAGGATCACGCTGTTGATTTTCACCGGCAGGCCGGCCGCGCGGGCCGCATCGATGCCGCGCAGCACCGGCGCCAGCTCGCCACCGGTGAGCCTGCGGAACGCCTCCGGCGTGACCGCATCGAGGCTGACGTTGAGATCATCCAGACCCGCGGCGCGCAGCGCGACGGCGTGACGCGCGAGCGGCACGCCGTTACTGGTCATCGCGATGCGTTCGAGCCCGAGTGCGCGCAGTCGGCCGAGCAGCGCGACGATCTCGACGACATCCGCGCGCAGCAGCGGCTCGCCGCCGGTGAGACGGATCTCGCGGATGCCGAGCTCGGCAACGAATACCTGCGCAAGCTGCAGCAGCTCTTCGCGGCGCAGGAGTTCATCGCGCGGCAGCCAGCGCGGATGTTCCGGCATGCAATAGACACAGCGCAGGTTGCAGCGGTCGGTCAGCGACAGCCGCAGTTTGCGTTTGGTGCGGCCATGGGCGTCGCGCAAGCCCGGCTCCGGGACAGCGGACGGATTGCGGACATGCGCGTTCATGACCGTCATGCCAGCGCCTCTGGGCCGTTGGCATTGACCAGGGCATGGTCGCGAAAATCCGCGGCCACCGCGTGCTGCGAAAACAAAAACGCGCGCACGGCGTAACGTCCGGCCGCGAGCGCGTCCTGCAAGCTGCCTGCGAGATCGGTGCGCAGTGCGCACACGGTGTAATGGGGGCCGTCGTCGGCGAGCGCATACGCAGCGCTCGCCCCGGCGCGGCATGCCGAGCGGATCAGCCGCGCGACACTGTCGGCCGGCAGTCCGAGCGTGTCGCAGGCGACGCAGACCAGCCACGGCGTGTCGGCACGGCGCGCCGCCGCGAGCATGCCGGCGAGTGGGCCGAACCAGCCCGGTTGACCGTCGGTGACCACCTCGACGCCGAAGCTGCGATAGCGCGCGAGATTGCGGTTGGCGCTGATCAGCACACGCCGTACCTGCGGCGCGAGCAATGCGAGCTGGTGCTCGGCGAGCGTACGGCCGCGATACGCCACGAGCCCTTTGTCGGCACCGCCGAACCGCAGGCCGCGCCCACCGGCGAGAACGACCCCGGTCACGTCGTCGTGGATGGCGCAGGCGGCATACATGGCGTTATGCGCGAGTATATATAACGATGATCGTGCCGGCAGCCGTTGCTCGCTGGCGTATTCCCGATGGGAGCGCGCTGGGTCTGCCGGCCAGGCCCGTACAATCGGGGCTTGCATCCATACCGCAAAAACCGCGATGCCGGATCGAAAATACAGCGTCCGTTCGCAGTTCTGGCTCATGGCCGGCGACGAGGCGCTCGCCGGTCCCGGCCGTATCGAGCTGCTGCGCCTGATCCAGGCGACTGGTTCGATCCGCCAGGCCGCGCTCGCCATGGGCATGAGTTACCGCGCGGCGTGGGACGCCGTCGATGCGATGAACAAGCGCGCCGGCGCCGCCGTCGTCACGCGTCTGACCGGCGGCCGCAGCGGCGGCGGCGCACGGCTCACCGAACACGGCCAGCGTCTGATCCGCGCCTATGCGCGGCTCGAGGATGATCATCGTCGGCACCTCGCGCGGATGAATGCGAAACTCGCCCGGCTGTTGCGCTGAAGCGGGCATACGGCGCGCGTGCGGGAACGGTCGGTGGGCGCGCGGCTGCGGCCCGATCGATCCCGCAGCACGGTCCGCGACCCACCGCCGTTCATGCCGGCTCGCGCGTCGATGCGATCAGGGCCCTGAGCTCCGGGATACATGAACCGCAATTGGTGCCGCAGCGCAGGCGCTGTCCCAGCGCTTCGACCGTGCGGCAGCCGCCGTGAATCGCGCCGACGATCGCATGGCGGCCGACGCCAAAGCAGGCGCAGACCGTGGGGCCGGTGTCGGCGTCGCGATCCGGCGGCTCACCGACGAGCAGGCCGATCCGGTCGCGATCGTCGAGACGCTCCTTGACAAACAGTCCGGACAGCCAGGCGCGTGACGGCAGATCGGGGCGTGGCGAGACGAACAGACAGGCTGCGATGCGCCCATCGACGATCCAGGCCGCACGGAACACGCCGACGCTGCGGTCCTCGTATTCGATCCAGTCGGCATCGGCATCGCCGACGCCGAGCATGTCGCGGGCGCATGCCGCCCAGTCGTCAACCGGCTCGCGCCCGGCCAGTTCATAGCGCACGAACCGTGCGCCGGTCACGCGTGTCCACCAGGTCAGCGTCTGCATCGGCACCGGCGTGCGGCTGAGCAAAAAGCCGTGCCAGCGCACCGCAAACGGCTCGACACGCACCGGAGTGTGCTTGAACTCCGGCTCGCCGGAGACCGGATCGACCACCGGATTGCACAGCGCGCCGACCCGGGCATCCGAGGCGTACTGCGCATTCCAGTGGATGGGCACGAAGACGCTGCGGCGCGGCAGTTCGCCGCTGCTGCGCACGCGCGCGACCAGACGGCCCCAGCGCGTCGACACCCAGGCGAGCTCGCCCTCGCGCACGCCGCACAGCAATGCATCCTGCGGATGCAGATCGACATAGGGTTCGGCGATGTGCGTGGCCAGCCGTGGCGACAAACCCGTGCGCGTCATCGTGTGCCAATGGTCGCGCACGCGACCGGTGTTGAGGACCAGCGGGTAATCGTCGTCGCAGGCGTGCACCGGCGCGCGCGGCGGCGTCGGCACGAAGCGCGCCTTGCGCTCGGGCGTGTAGAACCGGCCGTCCGCGAAAGGTCGCAGCGGCCGCGACCCGGCCTGCCCCGCGGCCACTGGCCAGCACACCGGCGCCAGCGCATCGTAGGCGGCGCGGTCCATGCCGACGAGCCCGGCCAGGTCGAGATAGCGCGGCACCTCGTCGTCGGTGTTGCCGAACGCGGTCAGGCGTGCGTGCTCGTCGAAGATCTGGTGCGGCCCGGTGTAGCGGAACGCCTCGGCATAGCCCCAGCGCTTGCCCACCTCGGCGAGCATCCACCAGTCTGGCCTGGCTTCGCCGGGTGCGGGCAGGAACGCGCGCTGGCGCGAGATGCGGCGCTCGGAGTTGGTGACGGTGCCATCCTTCTCGCCCCAGGCCAGCGCCGGCAGCAGCACGTGTGCGTAGGCGGTCGTGTCGGTGTGTTCGATGACGTCGGAGACGACCACGAGCTCGCACTTTTTCAGCGCGCGCTTGACCTTGTCGGCGTCGGGCAGGCTCACCACCGGGTTGGTCGCCATGATCCATACCGCCTTGACGCGGCCATCGTCGATGGCATCGAACAGCTCCACGGCCTTGAGCCCCGGCCGGGTCGGGATGCGCGGGCTGTTCCAGAAGCGCTGCACGAGCGCACGGTGGCGCGCGTCGTCCAGGCCCAGGTGCGCGGCGAGCATGGTGGCGAGCCCGCCGACCTCACGCCCGCCCATCGCATTGGGCTGGCCGGTGAGCGAGAACGGCCCCATGCCGGGCTTGCCGATGCGGCCGGTCAGCAAATGGCAGTTGATGATGCTGTTGACCTTGTCGGTGCCGGCGGACGATTGGTTCACGCCCATCGAGAATGCCGTGACCACACGCTCGGTGCGTGCGAACAGGCGATAGAACTCGGTGAGCGCGGAGGTGTCGATCCGGCAGGCGCTGGCCACCGCGCGCACGCTGCCGGCAGTGGCGTCGGCGACGGCGAGCGCGCGCGCAACGCCGACGGTGTGGCGCTCGACGAACGCCGGATCGACGACCCCGTGCTGGTGCAGAAACGCCAGCAGTCCGTTGAACAGCCAGACATCGGTGCCGGGGCGCAGCGGCAGATGCAGATCGGCGATGTCCGTCGTCGCGGTGCGCCGCGGATCGACGACCACGATCTTCATCTGCGGCCGCTGTGCCTTGGCCGCGACGATGCGCTGGTAGAGAACCGGATGGCACCAGGCGGTGTTGGAGCCGACCAGCACGACCAGATCCGCCTGTTCGAGATCCTCATAGGACACCGGCACGATGTCCTCACCGAAGGCGCGCTGGTGTCCGGCCACCGCGGAGGCCATGCACAGCCGCGAATTGGTGTCGATGTTCGCCGTGCCGACATAGCCCTTCACCAGCTTGTTGGCGACGTAGTAATCCTCGGTCAGCAACTGCCCGGAGACATACCACGCGACGGCGTCGGGACCGTGCGTGTCGATGATCCGGCGCAGTGCGCCGGCGACGTGATCGAGTGCGGTATCCCAGCTCGTGCGCTGCAGCGTCCCGTCGGCACCGCGCAGCTTGGGATACAGCAGCCGTCCATCCGGCACCAGCGTCTCCCCGAGCGCGGAACCCTTGACACACAGCCGTCCGGCATTGGCCGGATGCGCCGCATCGCCGGCGATGGCGATGCCGTCCGCCGCAACGCGCGCCACCACCCCGCAGCCGGTGCCGCAATACGGGCAGGTGGTTCTCACGGGCGCGCTCATCACGGTGCATCCGCACAGAACGCGCGCCCGAACACGAGGCGGCTGCGCAGGCGCGACACATCGGCGCGCCGGCGCATCAGCTCGAAGTACCACGCACCGTCGCCGACATCGCCGTAGAGCACGGCGCCGACCAGACACCCGTCCTTGAGCACCAGGCGCTTGTACGTTCCACGGCGCGCGTCGCGGAACACCAGATCCTCGGTGCCGTCGCCGCCGCCGAACTCGCCCGCGGAAAACACATCGATTCCGCTCACCTTGAGCTGGGTCGCCGTGGCCGTCTGCACGAAGCGACGATGGCCGTATCCGGCCAGATGTGCGGCGCAGACGCGCGCCTGCTCCCAGATCGGTGCGACCAATCCGAACGTCGCCTTGCGGTGCTGCACGCACTCGCCGACGGCGTAGATGCGCGGATCGGACAGCGTCTGCAACGTGTCGTCGACGACGATCGCGCGCTCGCAGTACAGGCCGGCCTGCCGGGCCAGCTCGACGTTCGGACGGATGCCGACCGCCATGACGACGAGATCGGCCTCGATCTCGCGGCCGTCCTTGAAGCGCAGCCCGGCGACGCGATCGCGTCCCAGGATCGCGGCAGTGTCGGCCTTGAGCAGGACGCGGATACCGCGCCGCTCCAGCGCTTCGCGCAGCAGCGCGGCCGCCGGCGCATCGAGCTGGCGCTCCATCAGCCGATCCATGACGTGCACGACGGTCACGTCCATGCCCCGACGCTTGAGCCCATGGGCCGCCTCCAGCCCGAGCAGACCCCCGCCGATGACCACGGCCTTGCGCCGCGTGCGCGCCGCCGTGAGCATCGCCTCGACATCCTCGATGGCACGGAACGCGACGACGCCGGGCAGATCGGCGCCCGGCACCGGAATCACGAACGGCCTGGATCCGGTCGCGAGCAGCAGCCGGTCATAAGCCGCCTTGCGCCCGCTGCGCGAGATCACGATCCGGCGCGTACGGTCGATGGCGACGATGGGATCGCCGGCGTGCAGCGTGATGCCATTGGCCGCATACCACGCGTGCGGATGGAGCATGATGTCGTCGAGGCGTTTTTCACCGGCGAGCAGCGGCGACAGCAGGATGCGGTTGTAATTTCCGTGCGGCTCGGCGCCGAACACGGTGATGTCGTACACGCTGGCGTCGAGCTTGAGCAGCTCCTCGACCGTGCGCATGCCGGCCATGCCATTGCCGACGACGACGAGCCTCTGCCTGGGGCGAGCGCTGGCGGCCTCGCCCATGCGGCGATCGACGCCGGTGAGGTGCTCGCGCATGGGCCCCGGCAGCGCCCGCGCGGGAATCGCCGTGGTCATACGGCGACCTGCACGCGGCCATCGACCAAGCGCACGCGGTAGGCGCGCACCGCGAGCGCCGGATCGTCCAGGCACGCGCCGGTGACGAGATCGTAGTGATGCTTGTACACCGGCGAGGCCACGACCAGACGCTCGCCGAGATTGCCGACCAGTCCGCGCGACAGCACGTTGGCGTCCGCCGCCGGATCGTAATTGTCGAGGGCGAACAACCGGTCATCGCGCAAGCGGAACACCGCGACCTGCCGGCCCGCGATGCGCGCGCAGACACCGGTATCCGGCCAGATGTCGTCGAGCCCGCAGACGTCGTGCCAACATGCTGGCGCGTTTGATCCATCCATCGTCAGACCTCCTATGCGTCATGCCGGCTCGTTGACCACGGCGATGCCCTTGAAGCGCGCCTGCTTCTCGGCGGGCGTCGCCGGACGGATCTGCCCGCGTTCCTCGACGAAAACGACGTGCTCATCGACGCCGTCGCCGTTGACGAAGCTGCGGAAGCGCTTGCGGGTCTGCGGGTCTTCGAGCGCCTTCTTCCATTCGCAGACATAGCTGCCGATCACCTGCGCCATCTCCGCTTCCAGCTCCGCACCGATGCCGAGCTTGTCGTGGACGATGACGTCCTTGAGGTAATCGAGCCCGCCTTCGAGGTTGTCGCGCCAGGTGCTGGTGCGCTGCAAACGATCCGCGGTACGGATGTAGAACATCAGGAAACGGTCGATGTAGCGGATCAGGGTCTGCTCGTCGAGATCGCCGGCGAGCAGCTCGGCGTGCCGCGGCTTCATGCCGCCGTTGCCGCAGACATAGAGATTCCAGCCCTTCTCGGTGGCGATCACGCCGACGTCCTTGGACTGCGCCTCGGCGCATTCGCGGGCGCAGCCGGACACCGCGAGCTTGAGCTTGTGCGGCGCGCGCAGGCCCTTGTAACGATGCTCGATCTTCAACGCCATGCCGACCGAATCCTGCACGCCGTAGCGGCACCAGGTGCTGCCGACGCAGGACTTCACCGTGCGCACGGCCTTGCCGTAGGCATGGCCGGACTCGAAACCGGCATCAATCAGCTCCTGCCAGATCAACGGCAACTGATCCACACGCGCGCCGAACAGGTCGATGCGCTGGCCGCCGGTGATCTTGGTGTACAAGCGGTATTTCTTCGCGACCTCGCCGATCTTGATCAGTTTCTCCGGGGTGATCTCGCCGCCGGCGATGCGCGGCACGATGGAGTAGGTCCCGTCCTTCTGCAGGTTGGCGAGGAAATAATCGTTGGTGTCCTGCAGCGCGGCCTTGTCCCGGGCGAGCACGAACTCGTTCCAGCACGAGGCGAAGATGCTTGCGGCGACCGGCTTGCACACATCGCAGCCCAGGCCCTTGCCATGCCGGGCGAGCAGTGTGGCGAAGTCGCGGATGCCGCCGACGCGCACCAGGTGATACAGCTCCTGGCGCGAATACGCAAAGTGTTCGCACAGGTGGTGGTTGACCGACAGGCCTTGTTTCTTCATCTCGGCCTTCATGATCTGCGTGATCAGCGGCACGCAACCGCCGCAGCCGGTGCCGGCGCGCGTCGCCGATTTGATCGCACCGATACTGGTCGCGCCCGCGCGCACCGCGGCACAGACCGCGCCCTTGGCGACGTTGTTGCACGAGCAGACCGGCGCGGTGTCGGGCCAGGCATCGACGCCCAGTGCGGATTTGTCCGCGCCGTCGCTGGCCGGCAGGATCAGCAGCTCCGGCCGGTCCGGCAGTGCGCTGCCGCTGCGCATCATCTGCAGCAGCGCGGCGTACTCGCCGGCATCGCCGACGAGCACGGCGCCGAGCAGGCGCTTGCCGTCGGCGGAGATCACCAGCTTCTTGTAGACCTGCTTGCGCTCATCGCTGTAGAGGCAGACCTGCGCGCCGGGCGTGGTGCCCAGCGCATCGCCGATGCTGGCGACCTCCACGCCCATGAGCTTGAGCTTGGTGCTCATGTCGGCACCGTGGAACGCCGGTAGCGGCTGTGTGGCGCGGCGCTCGGCCGCCAGGCCCGCCGCCAGATGCGCGGCGCAAACCCGCGCCATCTCGTAGCCCGGCGCCACCAGGCCGTAAATCTTTCCGTTCCACAGCGCGCATTCGCCGATCGCATAGATGTCGTCGTCGGGCGTGCGGCAGTGGTTGTCGATGACGATGCCGCCGCGCGGGCCCACCGCAAGCCCGCAGGCGCGCGCCAGTTCGTCGCGCGGGCGGATGCCGGCCGAGAACACGATCAGATCGGTTTCGAGCTCGGTGCCATCGGCGAACCTCAGCTTGTGGCGCGCGGTGTCGCCATCGACGATCTCGACCGTATTCTTCTGTGTGTGCACGGTCACGCCCAGCGCCTCGATCTTGCTGCGCAGCAGGCGCCCGCCGCCGTCGTCGATCTGCACGGCCATCAGCCGCGGCGCGAACTCGACGACGTGGGTGACGAGCCCCATGTCCTGGACCGCCTTGGCTGCTTCGAGCCCGAGCAGACCTCCGCCGACGACGACGCCGACCCGGGCGCGCCTGCCCGCCTCGCGCAAGGCCTCGAGATCTTCGATCGTGCGGTAAACGAAGCAATCCGGCCGGTCGCTGCCCGGCACCGGCGGCACGAAGGGATACGAGCCGGTGGCGAGCACGAGTTTGTCGTAATGCAGGGTGTCGCCGTTCGCGGTCGTGACCTGCCTGCGCGCGCGGTCGATCGCACTCGCCCGGGTGTTCAGGCGCAGCGTGATGCCGCTGCGCTCGAAAAAGCCGGGCGCAACCAGCGACAGATCCGCGGCGCTCTTGCCGGAGAAAAACGAGGAGAGTTGCACGCGGTCGTAGGCCGGCCGCGGCTCTTCGCAGAGCACGGTGATATGAAGATCGGGCAGCGCTGCCGCGCTCAGCTCCTCGAGGAGGCGATGGCCGACCATGCCGTTGCCGATGACGACGAGTTTCATGGCTTGAGCTCCGGAGTCAGTGCCGGTTACGCGGCGGCCGCGCGCTCGGTGAGCGCCTGCTCGTAGAGCCGCTGTTCACGGGCCTTGTGTTCAGCAGAAAAGCGCACCGCGATCGCGCACAGCGCGGCCATGCTCACGCAAACGCCGAGCAGCAGCAGGCATTCCTGCGTGCTACCCACACCTTTCATCAGAAAACCGGCGGCGACCGCGCCGACATTGCCGCCGGCGCCGACAATGCCGGCGACGCCGCCGAGCGCCTGACGATCGACGAAGGGCACCAGCGCATAGGTCGCGCCGCAGGCCATGTGCGTGAACAGGCCAAAGGTGATCATTGCGACGACGGCGAGCGCGACTGTTTCGGCCTGCGCGAACCACAGCAGCCCAAGCCCTTCCCCGAGGATCAGCGCGAACAGCAAGAGGCCGCGGCCATCGAGCCCGAAGCGACGCGCGATGCGGTCCGAGACATAACCGCCGAGGGCGCGCGCGAACAGGGCCAGCAGACCGAAGCTGGCGGCGGCCAGCCCCGCGGTTTTCAGCGACAGGCCAAAGCGTTCGACGTAATGGCTCGCGGCGATGTTGTGGATGAAGATCTCGACACCGAAGCAGGCGCCGTAGGTCACGAACAGCAGCCAGACGCGATAGTTGGCGCAGGCGCGCTTGAAGCTCTGCCAGCCGGCTTTCTTGTCGTTTGCTGGGAGCTGCCCGGCGGCGCGCAGCGTGGCGTAATCACCGGCCGGACAGTCCTGCGTGTAACGCCAGTACAGCCACGCGCAGACCAGCATCAGCACCCCCGGGGTGAGCAGCGCGAAGCGCCAGCCCAGCGTCTGCTCGACACCGAGCCAGACCAGGGCCGCCAGCAGCAGCGGCATCAACGCCTGCGCGGCGCCGCCACCGGCATTGCCCCAGCCCGCCGCCGTCGCGTTGGCCGTGCCGACGACGTTGGGCGCGAACATCACCGAGGTGTGGTACTGGGTGATGACGAAGCTCGCGCCGATCGCACCGATGGCCAGGCGAAAGAACAAAAAGCTCTCGTAGCTCTGCGCCGCGGCGACGCCGAACACCGGCAGCGCGCCGACGAGCAAAAGCCCGGTATAGGCCTTGCGTGGGCCAAAGCGGTCGCACAGCGGGCCGATGATCAGGCGCGCGAGAATCGTCACCGCGACCGCGGCGATGTTGATGTTGGCGATCTGATCCTTGGTCAGGGCGAACTCGCCCTTGATCACCGGCATCAGCGGGGCGCAGGCGAACCACGCGAAAAAGCAGACGAAGAACGCAAGCCAGCTCAAGTGGAACGCACGCATCTGCGGCGTGGCCAGGCTGAACAGGCGGATCGTCGTGGCCTTGTGCAAGGGCGGCATGAATGGCTCCTCGTCAGAATCGGCGCAAAAAAAAAGCGCCCACGTCGCGGTCCGCCGACCGCGTCATGGACGCCGTTGTCCTGGAGTACCCTCATCCGCGGTGCGCAGAACACCGTCGTCCTGCACACCGCGGTCACCGCCGTCGAAGCAAGCGGCGTGCCATGTCGCTGGGTCCATCCAGCCGGGTCTGCACGCACCGTCGTGGCACGCGCGCACCAGCAGCGGGCGCGTCTTCAGCTCAGCGCGGTGCGCGCCGAGCTCGCCGGCGGGACATCGCCGACCGCGCCATCCATCGCGGCGTGCACACCGCCGCGGCGATGTCCAGCGGCATGCCGCCGGGCCGGCGCGTCTTGCCTTGCGGTTCTTGGTGCAGGCTCCGGCCCTACAGCAACTCCGCTGCGGCGAGCAGCGCGCGCGCGGCATCTCCGATCGAGAGCTTGCGGTCCATGGCCATCTTGCGCAGCTGCGCGTACGCCTCGGCTTCCGACAGCCGGCGGCGCTCCATCAGCACTCCCTTGGCGCGTTCGACATCGCGCCGGTCGGCGAGCCGCAGCTTGGTTTGCGCAAGCTCACGCTGCAGCGCCTGATGCTGCTCGAACCGGGCGATGGCGACATCGATCACCGCCTTCAGGCGCGCGGGCGCAAGCCCGTCGACGACGTATGCGGACACACCGGCCTGGACTGCGCGGCGCGCCGTCTCGGCGTCACTGTACGCGGCGAACAACACGATCGGGCACGGCCGCTCACGCGAGATCTGGGTCAGCGACTCAAAGAGATCGCGGCGCGGGCTATCGACGTCGATGAGAATCACGTCGGGCTGGTGCCGCGTCACCGCCGCCAGCAGGTCGTCCGCCGTCGCGAGCACGGCGACGACCGCGTGGTCGTCATCGATCAGCGCCTGGCGCAGCAGGGTGCTGCGGGAAGAGTCGTCATCGACGAGCAGGACGCGCATGACAGGGCAGTGAGTCGGCATCCGGAAACCAGGCACCGCCCCGCAAAAACCATGCCCTCGCGCTGGTGCTGGCACACCCTTTGCTTCGGCAGACACGCGGCGATCTGCCCCACCACCGCGCTGTCGCGTACCGGGGCCCAGGACAACGGCGTCCAACCGCGGGCCACCGGAAAAGACATCGTGCCGCTTCGCGCACGCACGCCTGCCCGATGGCACGCCCACGCGGAGTCTGCAATGCCTGTTCGTTTTGGCGCCGGCATACCGGCGTACGCGGAGCCTGGACATCATGAATCGATATGACAGAACACACCGCCTGGCGGCGGCATCGCTGCTGGCCGTCTGCGCAGCGGCGAATGGCGCCGACCGCATCGCGGCCCTCAGCGAGGGCCGGACGAGCCTCGATTTGCGCCTGCGCTACGAGACCGTGACACAGGACGGCGCGCTCGCCGACGCCGCGGCTCTGACCCTGCGCACGCGGCTCGGCTATACGACGGCGCCGTGGTCGGCGCTCGAAGGATTCGTCGAGATGGAATCCGTGGCCGCGCCGATCGACGACTACGCACCGGTGACACCGGGCCATTCGACGATCGCCGATCCGCCGGGCACCGAGGTCAACCAGTTCGGCCTGCGGTACACCGGCGTGCCCGGACTGAACCTGAGCCTGGGTCGCAGCCGGCTCGTGCTCGACAACGCGCGCTGGGTCGGGAATGTCGCCTGGCGTCAGAACGAACAGACCTTCGACGGCGCGTTCCTGCGCTGGGGCGACAGCGCCACCGGACCGAGCGGGCAGTATGCCTATCTGACGAACGTGCACACCGTCACCGGCGCCGACCTCGACCTCGAAGGCCATTTGTTCAACCTGGGCCTGCGCGCACGGCCATGGCTCGCGTTGACTGCCTACCTCTACCGGCTCGACTTCGCCGCACCGGGCACGGCGGATACCGTCAGCTTCGGCCTGCGCGGGCACGGCCGCAGGCCACTGGGTGCGCGCGCCAGCTTAAGCTACGCCGTGGAATACGCGCGGCAACAGGCACAGACGGCGGCCGGCGACTTCCGCGCGGGATACGCGCTCGCCGAAATCGGCGTTGGCATTGCGCCGGTGGCGCTCACGCTCGGATACGAGGTGCTGGGCAGCGACCACGGCCGCTACGGCCTGCAAACCCCGCTGGCGACCAAGCACGCCTTCCAGGGCTGGGCCGATGCCTTTCTGACGACACCGGATACCGGCATCGCGGATCTTTACGCCGCGGCGCAGGGCGCCATCGGTCCGCTCAGGCTCACCGCCGTCTGGCATCGCTTCGCCACTGCCGCGTCTTGTGCGCAGCCCGGCCGCCATGGCGATGAATTCGACATCTCCGCCGGCATGCCGCTGGCCGGCGCGCTCACTGGCCTGATCAAGGCCGCGCGTTACCGCGCCGCGCCCGGATCGGGCACCGCGGACACCGACAAACTGTGGGCACAGCTCGAATACGCCTTCTGATCCGTCGGCGTTACGGCCCGCGCCGGGCGGCCCATCCCGGCGAAACGGCGGCGACCGGCGCGGGCATTGGCGTGCGCGCCAGCCCGACCGGATAGGCGCGCCGACGCAGACTGGGTAGGATGCGCGCCCGGAACGGATCGGGCCGACCCAGGTCCATCCCGACCGCACCGGTTTTGCCGGAGAACCCGTCACTTGGACAAGCCGCATCCCACCTCCGAGACCACGGGCGCAGCAGCGTCCGTGCTGGCGCTGCTCGACCGCAGCCGGCACGTGCTGGTGGCCGTGTTCGCGCTGCTGGTCAGCGCGCTGCTGCTGCATACGCTGCGCGGCCTGCTCGCCGAGCTACGCCTCGCCGACGTCGTGGCCGCCGTGCGCGCGACTCCTCCGGATGCCCTGGGCTGGGCGGTGCTGGCGACGGCGCTGAGTTTTGCCGCGCTCAGCGGCTACGACCATTCCGCGCTGCGCTATGCCGGTGCTCGGGTGGCCTACCGGATCGTCGCGCCGACTTCCTTCATCGCCTATGCGCTCGGCAACGCCATCGGCGTCGGCGTGCTCACCGGCGGCGCGGTACGCATGCGCCTGTATGCCGCCGCCGGCGTGGAGGCCGGGCTGATCGCCCGCGCGATCGCGTTCAATGCCGTCGCCTTTGGCCTCGGGATCGCGGCGGTCGGCGCCGTCGCGCTGCTGTGGGGCGCCGATGCGGTCGCGCCGGTGCTACACGTGCCGGCATTGCTGCTGCGCCTGCTGGCGGCGGCGGTGCTCGCCACCGTCGCCGGTCTGCTGTGGCTGTGCGCGCGCAGCGGCGAATACCGGTTGTTCGGCCGCGTGCGCATCACCCTGCCGGGGTTCGGCCTGGCCGCGCAGCAACTGCTGTTCTCCGCGCTCGACATCGTCGGCGCGGCGCTGGTGCTATGGGTTCTGCTGCCACCCGGTGCGGTGGCCTTCAGCGTCTTTCTCGGCTTTTTCTCGATCGCCGTGCTGCTCGGCGTGATCAGTCACGTGCCGGGCGGCATGGGCGTGTTCGAGGCGGTGATGCTGATCGCGCTCTCCGGGCATGTGCCCGCCGAGCAGCTGGCGGCCGCGCTCGTGCTGTATCGCCTGATCTACTTCGCGCTGCCGCTGCTGCTCGCGCTGGCGCTGCTGGTCGGTTTCGAACTGCGCCAGGGCACCGGCGCGCCGGTCGTGCGCGCCGCGGCCTCGCTCGCCCCGCTGGGCCTGGCCGCGTTCACGCTAGTCGTCGGCGTGATGCTGCTGCTGTCGGGCGCGACGCCGGCCACGGACAGCGCCACCGCGTGGCTTGCGCAGTACGTGCCGCTGAGCCTCGTCGAGGCGTCGCACTTCCTCGGCAGCATCGCCGGGGTGCTCCTGCTGTTCGTCGCGCGCGGCATGCTGCAGCGCCTGGATGCGGCGTGGTGGGCCGGGCTGCTGCTCGCGCTGTTTGCCCTGGTGCTCGCGATTCCCAAGGGCATCGCCCTGTCCGAGGCGGTGATGCTGACCCTACTCGCGGCCGCGCTCGCCCTCTCGCGCCGTCAGTTCACGCGCAAGGCTTCGCTGTTCGCACAGCCATTCAGCCCCGGCTGGCTGCTCGCCATCGCCGCGATCCTCGCCGCGAGTACCGCGCTGCTGTTCTTCGCCTATCGCGACGTCGAATACACGCACCAGCTGTGGTGGCAGTTCGAATTCGACGGCCATGCGCCGCGCTCGCTGCGCGCGCAGGTCGCGGTCGCCCTCGTCGCACTGCTACTGGCGACATGGAGGCTGTTCCGGCCGCATGCAGCCGCGCCGCCGCTGCCCGATGCCGCGGCGCTGGCACGTGCCGAGGCCATCGTCCGCCAGCAACCGAGCGCCGAGGCAGGGCTGGCGCTGGTCGGCGACAAGGCCTTGCTGTTTTCGAAATCGCAGCGCGCCTTCGTGATGTTCGGCCGGCGCGCGCGCTCGTGGATCGCGTTGTTCGACCCGGTCGGACCGCCCGAAGAGTGGAGCGAGCTGATCTGGTCTTTCCTCGAGCAGGCGCGCGCCGCCGGCTGCCGTGCAGCCTTCTACCAGGTGCGCCCGCAACACCTCAGTCTGTATCTCGACGCCGGGCTACAGTTGTACAAGCTCGGCGAGTACGCCTATGTGCCGCTTCCGGATTTTTCGCTGCAGGGGAAATCGCGTGCCAAGCTGCGCCACGCGCTCAGCCGCGCCGAACGCGAGGGACTGAGCTGCGAGATCATCCCGCCCGGCGCGGCAGCCGCGGTGCTGCCTGCATTGCGCGCGGTGTCCGACGCCTGGCTTGCCGAGCAGCAGACCGCGGAGAAGGGGTTTTCCCTGGGCAGCTTCGACCCGGCCTACCTGCGGCGGGTGCCGCTGGCACTGGTGCGCCAGCATGGCGAGATCATCGCTTTTGCCTCGCTGCTGACGACGAAGATCGGTCTTGAAGCCAGCGTCGATCTGATGCGCCATCGTCCGGGTGTGCCGCCGGGGACGATGGATTTTCTGTTCATCAGCCTGATCCGGCACTTCCAGGCGCAGGGTGTGCAGCGCTTCGGGCTGGGCATGGCGCCGCTCGCCGGCATGGCCGAACATCCGCTGGCCTCGCATTGGCATCGTCTCGGCCGTCTGCTGTACACGCGCGGCGAGCGCTTCTACAACTTCCGGGGACTGCGTGCGTTCAAGGAAAAATTCGATCCACAATGGGAACCGCGCTACCTCGCCGCGCCGGGTGGACTGACCCCGCTGTTCGTGCTTGCCGACGTCGCCGCGCTGATCGGCGGCGGTCTGCGTGGCGTGATCGCCAAATGAATCCGCTGCTGCGCATATTCGCCTACTTCCTCGCCGCGACCGTGGGCATCGCGCTGGGGATGACACCGGCAAGCGCGCAGGAGCGCATCACGCACGGGCTGTTCCAGCCCGTGCGGCTGTATCGGCCGCCCGCCGACGTACAGCAGTTCGTGCTGTTGCTGTCCGATGTGAATGGCTGGGACGCAGATGCCGAGCACAGCGCGCAGGCGCTGGCAGCGCGCGGGGCGTTGGTCGGTGGCATCGACTACGCACAGTTGCGCCGCGCGCTCGACGCCAGCGGCGGCGACTGCGTGTTCCCCGATGGTGATCTGGAAAACCTGTCCCACTACCTGCAGGGCTACGCCCGGGTTCCGGGATACTACAAACCGCTCGTGGTCGGCATCGGCGCTGGCGCGGCGCTGGCCTACGCGATGGCGGCCGCAGCCCCTGCCGAGCTCTTTGGCGGCGCGATCGGCCTGCGCTGGTGTCCGCAACCGATGCCGGGCAAGCCGCTGTGTGCCGACAAGCGCTCCGGCTATGTGCGCAACACTGCGCAAGGCCAGGTGCTCCAGTTCGTGCCGCAGCTCGCGATACCCTGGCGGCTCGTCGTGGATGACGCTGACGCATGCCTCGGGGCACGCGGCGCCGATTTCGCTGCGCAGATGCGCAGCGCCGGATACGTGTCCGCTTCGCTGCTCGAGGCCTACACCTGGCTCGCCCAGCAGAAGACCGACACCGCACCGCCGCCCGCCGGGGCCCTGGCCGATCTGCCGCTCGTCGAGGTGCCCTCGTCCGTGCCCGGCGACACGTTCGCGGTGCTGCTCTCCGGCGACGGCGGCTGGGCCGGGCTCGACAAGCGGGTCGCCGCGCACCTCGCCGCGCGCGGCCTGCCGGTGGTCGGGATGGATTCGCTGCGCTATTTCTGGAGCGCACGCACGCCGGAGGGCCTCGCCGCCGATCTCGACCGCATCCTGCGGCACTACGCCGCGCGCTGGCAGCGGCCGCGCGCCGTCCTCATCGGCTATTCGCAGGGGGCCAATGTGCTGCCCTTCGCCGTCAACCGCCTGCCGGCGGCCACGCGCCGAACGGTCGTGCACATCGTGCTGATGGGCCTGGAGGCGCGCGCGTCCTTCGAGTTCCACCTGGGCAACTGGCTCGGGTCCGATTCCGACGGCCTGCCAGTGCAGCCGGAGCTCGCGCGCCTGCGCGCCGAGGACGTGCTGTGCCTGTACGGCGAGGAGGAGACCGACTCGCTGTGCCGCAGCGCCGGCGCGGCGCACGTACACGCCGAGCAGTTGCCCGGCGGCCATCATTTCGACGGCGCCTACGACACCCTGGCCGCCGCAATCCTGCGGCGCATCCCGGCGCGCTGACGCTCTCCGCCGGCGTGCTTGCGGGCCGACTGCAGCGGCGAAGTGGCGCGCCCGAGAGGATTCGAACCTCTGACCCCTTCCTTCGGAGGGAAGTACTCTATCCAGCTGAGCTACGGGCGCGGGGGCGTCGATTCTAATGGACTCAAGGGCGCCTTGTCCCCGCGCGCGGCTAGAATTGCGCCTCTTTCCATCCACGCATCCGCAGGTGCCATGTTCGACCCCATGCTTTTCGGCGAGGACGCCGCCGACGAAACCCCGCAGCGCCGCGCACATGCGCTCGAGGAGCGGCTGTTCAAGGCGCGCACGATCCTGATCTACGGCCCGATCAACCAGAAAGTGGCCGAAGTCTTCAGCGCGCGGCTGCTGGCGCTGTCCGCGGAGTCGGACGATCCGATCACCGTGTACATCAACAGCCAGGGTGGTCACGTCGAGTCCGGCGACACGATGCACGACATGATCAAGTTCGTAAAACCGGTGGTGCGCGTGATCGGCACCGGTTGGGTGGCGAGCGCCGGCGCACTGATCTATGCCGCGGCCAGGCGCGAGAACCGCCTGAGCCTGCCGAACACACGCTTCATGCTGCACCAGCCCTCCGGCGGGGCCGGCGGCACCGCTTCCGAGATCGCGATCATGGCCAAGGAAATCGTGCGCATGCGCAGCCGGCTCAACGAGATCTTCGCCCGCGAGACCGGACAGCCGCTGGAGCGCATCCAGCAGGACACCGAGCGCGACTACTGGATGAGCGCGGAAGAAGCCAAGGCCTACGGCCTGGTCGGCCGCATCATCACCAGCGCGACCGAGATCGGCTGATATACCCCTGCGCCGACATCACCCACGCTGTCTCACGCCCATGCCGAGGAACGACCCGATGATCCAGCCCCACGGTTCCACTGAACTCAAGCCCTTGTTCGTCGAGGACGAGGCGCGCCGCCGCGCGCTGAGCGCAGAGGCCGAAACCCTGCCGTCGCTGCTGCTCAATTCCGCGGCCGCGGCCAATGCGGTGATGCTGGGGGCCGGTTATTTCAACCCGCTCACCGGTTACATGAATCTGGCCGACGCCCTGTCCGTGGCCGAGCACATGCACACGACCGCGGGGCTGTTCTGGCCGGTGCCGATCGTCAATCTGACCCGCGATGCCTCGATCAAGGCCGGCATGCGCATCGCGCTGCGCGATCCGAACGTCGACGGCCACCCGGTGCTCGCGGTGATGGACGTTGCGGCCGTCGAGAAAGTCTCGGATGAACAAATCCGGTTCATGACCGAGAAGATCTTCGGCACGCTCGATCCCCAGCATCCGGGCGTGGCGGTGTTCACGCAGCTCGGCAACATCCTGCTCTCCGGCCCGATCCAGGTGCTGAATTTCAGCTATTTCCAGACCGAGTTCCCGGACACGTTCCGCACCGCACCGCAGATCCGCGAGGAGATCCGGGCGCGCAACTGGCGCACCGTGGTCGCCTTCCAGACGCGCAACCCGATGCACCGCGCGCACGAGGAGCTGTGCCGCATGGCCAAGGAGCGGCTCAACGCCGACGGCATCGTCATCCACATGCTGCTCGGCAAACTCAAGGAAGGCGACATCCCGGCGCCGGTGCGCGACGCCTGCATCCGCAAGATGGTGGAGCTGTACTTCGAGCCGAACACGGTGATGATCAGCGGCTATGGCTTCGACATGCTCTACGCCGGTCCGCGCGAGGCGGTGCTGCACGCGGTGTTCCGTCAGAACATGGGTGCCACGCACCTGATCGTCGGCCGTGACCACGCCGGCGTCGGCAACTATTACGGACCGTTCGATGCGCAGACGATCTTCGACACGATTCCGCCCGATGCCCTGAAGATCCAGATCTTCCGCGCCGACAACACGGCCTGGTCGAAAAAGCTCGGCAAGGTGGTGATGATGCGCGAAGCGCCCGGGCACACGCCGGAAGATTTCATCACGCTGTCGGGGACCAAAGTGCGCGAGATGCTCGGCCGCGGCATCGCGCCGCCGCCGGAATTCTCGCGCCCGGAAGTGGCGAAGATTCTGATGGAGTACTACCAGTCGATCGGCGGCTAGCCCGGCGGTAAGACACGGCCGCCGAGCGCAACGGGCACTTCAGAGCCGGCCGGTCACTGGAATCAGCGCGCCGGTGACCGCCGCTGCGGCGTCCGTCAGCAGAAAGCCGATCACTTCGGCGATCGCACTTGGCGCGACCCAGCGCGTGGGGTCGGCATCCGGCATGTCCCGGCGGTTCTGCGGCGTATCGATGATACCGGGCAAAACGGCGTTGACGGTGATGCCGCGGTCCTTGAGTTCTTCGGACAGCGCCTCGGTCAGGCGTGCGACGCCGGATTTCGATGCGGCGTACGCGCCCATGCCGAGCCCGGCGCGGGCCGCCGCATGGGCACCGACGTTGACGATGCGCCCGGCCGGTCGGCGCAGCAGGTGCGGCAAGGCGGCCTGCGTCGCGCACAGCGCACTGCGCAGGTTGATGCGATAGAGCGCGTCCCAGGTTTCCGCGCTGCCGGCTTCGATCGTCTCCCAGCGGAAGGTGCCGGCGACATTGACCAGCGCATCGATCGCACCCAGTTGCGCGGCGATGGCGGTCATCACGACACGTGCGGCGTCGGCGTCGGACAGATCGACGCCGCCCTGCGCGAACGCCGCAGCCGGCGGATCGGGCGGCGGCTGCGGCGCGCGATCGACCATCGCGACGCGGGCGCCGCGCGTAGCGGCGAGATGCGCCACGGCGGCACCGAGATGACCGAACGCACCGGTGACGACGACGACCTTCCCGCTCAACGTCTGCATGGTCTGCATGGCCTACTCGAACCAGACTTCGACACGGTTGCGTCCCTCGCGCTTGGCCTTGTAGAGGGCGGCATCGGCATTGCGCAGCAGCTCGTTGAGATCGCGCGTGGTCGGCCGCAGCGCGGCCACTCCCATGCTCACGGTGAACCCGATCTCGCGGCCGTTGCCGGCGGGGACGCGCTGCTCGGCGATGAGGCGCCGCAGCCGCTGGGCCATTTCCGTCGCCGGCTCTTTGTTCGCACGCGGCAACAGGATGGCCAGCTCCTCGCCGCCGAGGCGGCCGACCAGGTCGATTTTGCGCACCTGCGTCGCACAGGTCTTGGCCACGGTCACGATCACGCGGTCGCCGACTTCATGGCCGTAGGTGTCGTTGACTCTCTTGAAGTGATCGATGTCGAGCAGAATCACCGACAACGGTTCGGCGAACCGGCGCGCGCGTTCGATCTCGAGCGTGGCCATTTCGACGAAGTGCCCGCGATTGGCCACGCCGGTGAGGGCATCGCGCGTCGCGCGCTGGTAAAGCCGCTCCTCGCGCTGCTTGGCCTCGGTGATGTCCTGGAAGACCTCGACGAAACCGCGCAGCTCGCCGCTCTCGGCGCGGATCGCATCGAGTGCGATCTGCGCGAGGAACTCGCCGCCATCGCGCCGGCGCCGGCGCTGCTCGTCCCGGCAGTGCCCGTTGGCGCGTGCGAATTCGAGCGTGCGCCGGGGCACGCCCTCGCGCTGCGCATCGGGCGGATACAAGACGTCGATCGGCTGGCCGAGCACGTCCGTACGCGCAAAACCGGAGATCAGCTGGGCGCCGCGGTTCCAGCTCTGGACCGTCCCGGCGCGGTCGATCAGGAAGACGCCATAGCCGCTGATGCTCTGCACCATCTCGGAATAGCGCTCGGGCCGCTCGCGCAGCAGCGCCTCGTGCCGCGAAGGCTGCAGATCGGCGAACGGATCCGCGGCCCACGGCCACACCGTGCGGGACTCGTACGAAAACCGCATGCCGCCGCTACTCTTCATGCCGCCGTATTCTACGGGAGGCGCCCTCCGTTCGGCCGGACGGCCTGCGCCGTCCGGCGGCTGCCTTGCGATCAGATGCATCGCGCCTGCTATCGATGTTCAGACTCTGAGTGCCCGACATCCGACCGCCATGGACGTTCTTCGCGAGAGTCCCGTCAGCCCCGAGGTACCGCTATCGATGGCGGCGAACGACGGCTGTGCGCGTATCCCGCTGCGGCGGCCGCAGCCCGGTTACCGGCGCCTGTTCCTGCGCACCGACGGGGCGCGGCGCACGGCCGTCGCCTGGCTCATCACGGCTGCGTTCTGCGGCTGGTGGGTGGCACTGCGGCCGGCCTCCGCCACGGAAATCGACGCCGTGCGCCAGCGCCTGGACGCCGACGCCGGAGCCGCGGCGCTCGCCCGGTTCGACGCGCGCCTCGCCGGCGGTGGACAGCCTTCCCTGCTGCGCCTGCACCTGCTGCGCAATGCAGCGCTGCGCGATCAGCCCGCGATCGCCGCGAGCGCCGCGGAAAGTTCCGGATAGCGGAACACGAAACCCTGCTCGAGCGCGCGTTGCGGCACCACGCGCTGGCCGGTGAGGACGATATCGGCCATCTCGCCGAGAACGAGCCGCAGCACAAAACCGGGCATGGGCAGCCACGCCGGGCGATGCAATGCGCGCCCCAGCGCCCGCGTAAACGTGCGATTGGTGACCGGTTCCGGCGCGGTGCCGTTGTAAACCCCGTGCGCGGCCGGATTCTCCAGCAGCCAGATCAGCAGGGCGACGAGATCGGCGCGGTGGATCCACGACATCCACTGCGCGCCGCTGCCGATCGGCCCGCCCAATCCGAGCCGGAACGGCAGCCACATCCGCGCCAGCGAACCGCCATCGCGTTCCAGCACGATGCCGATGCGGACGCGGCAGACGCGCAGGCCATGCGCCTCGGCGCGCCGGGCCTCGTCCTCCCAGGCCTGGCACAACTGCACGGTGAACTCGTGCTGCGCGCCGGGCGGGGCTTCTTCGGTCAGGGGCTCGTCGCCGCGCGCGCCGTACCAACCGATCGCCGACGCCGAGATCAACACCCGTGGGCGCGGCGCAAAGCGCGCAAGACCGTCCACCAGATGCCGCGTGGTGTGCACGCGGCTGTCGACGAAGGCGCGCTTGCGCGCCGGCGTCCAGCGCCCGGCGCCGAGATTCTCGCCGGCCAGATGGATGCAGCCCTCGGGCGGATCCCCGGCCAGCGCGTCAAGCCGCTCGATGCAGCGCACATCCGACCCCAGGCGCGCCGCGGCGCGCACCGCGGAGCGGGTCAGTACGCTGACCCGGTGTCCGCGCTGGCGCAGCTCGGCGCACAGCGGCCGGCCGATGAATCCGGTGCCTCCGGTGACGAGCACGTGCATGTTCCACCCCCGATCGACATCCGCCGCACTTTAGCGCGACGCCGATCCGCGTGCGGACGAAGGCGTACACTGCGCACCTTTTTCCGCCGCCGGTACCGCACATGCGCCAGGGTTTGATCGCTGCTGCCTGCGCTTACCTGATCTGGGGCCTGTTCCCGATTTACTGGAAACAACTCGCGATGGTGCCGGCGACGCAGGTCATGGCGCACCGCATCGTCTGGTGCCTGCTGTTCGTCGCCGCCTGGCTGATCCTGCGCGAAGGCCTCGGCTGGCTGCGCCGCCTGCCCGCCAGACTGCTGGCCATGCTCGCCGGCAGTGCGGTGCTGATCGCGGTCAACTGGTGGCTGTACATCTGGGCGGTCAACGCCGGTCACATCGTCGAGACCAGTCTCGGCTATTTCATCAACCCGCTGGTCAGCGTGCTGCTCGGCGTGCTGGTGCTGCGCGAACGGCTCCATCCGATGCAGTGGCTGGCGGTGGGCATCGCCGCGCTGGGCGTGCTCTGGCTTACCTGGCAGGCAGGGCGGATGCCGTGGATCGCGCTGTGCCTGGCGTTCTCCTTTGGCGGCTACGGTCTGATCCGCAAGCTCGCGGTGGTGCCTTCGGTCCAGGGGCTGGCGGTGGAGAGCGGGTTACTGTTCCTGCCGGCGCTCGCATTCCTGGCGTGGAGCGAACAGCGCGGCAGCGGCGTTTTCGGTCACGCCGGCGGTCGCGTCGATCTGCTGCTGGCGATGAGCGGTCTGGTCACCGCGCTGCCGCTGGTGCTGTTTGCGATCGGCGCGCGCCGGATCCCGCTGTCGACGATCGGCATCCTGCAGTATCTGGCGCCGAGCCTGCAGCTCATCTGCGGCGTGCTGCTCTACGGCGAGCCGTTCACACGCGTGCAGGCGGTCGGCTTCGCCTGCATCTGGATGGCCCTCGTGCTCTACGCCGCCGATAGCCTGTGGCGCACACGCCGCTCGGCCGCGCGCGTGTAAAGCGCCTTGCCGGCGTCCGCCGGTGGCGTTCAGTCCGCAACCGGCCTCTCCGGCAAGGCATCGATCAGGGCGAGCAGGCGCTCGCGCGCACCGCGGTTGGCGGCGACGGCGGCATACCCCGCATCGCCCATGCGCTGGCAGCGCTTTGCGTCGCCGAGTAGGGCAATGAGGGTATCGGCGAGCGTGTGTGCCTCTACCTCGAGCGCGGCACCGGCATCCAGCAATAGCGTGCGCGCCTCGGCGAAATTGTGCATGTGCGGTCCGAACAGCACCGGCTTGCCGAGCATCGCCGGTTCGAGCACGTTGTGACCGCCGACCGGAACCAGCGAACCGCCGACGAAAGCGACATCGGCGGCCGCGTAATACATGAACATCTCGCCCATGCTGTCGCCGAGCAGCACGGCGGTCGATGGCGCCACCGGCGCATGCGCCGGCAGCGCGCTGCGGCGCACGGCGGTAAACCCGGCTCGTTCGACCAGGCTAGCGACCGTGTCGAAGCGCTGCGGATGGCGCGGCACCAGAATCAGCAGCGCCTGCGGCAGTGCCTGCCGCAACAGGCGGTGCGCGGCGAGGGCACGCTCTTCCTCGCCCTCGTGCGTACTCGCGGCGATCCACACCGGCCGTCGTGAACCCAGGGCCTGGCGCAGCGCATGGCCCGATGCACGTTGCGCTGGCGGCACCATCTGGTCGAATTTGAGATTGCCGATCACGCTGACACGCGAAGGCGGCGCCCCGAGCGCGCGAAAGCGCGCCGCATCGGCTTCGCTCTGCGCCGCGATGTGCGTGCAATCGGCCAGGGTCGCGGCGGCCAAGCCGCGGACGCGGGCGTAGCCCCTGAACGAACGGACCGACAGCCGGGCATTGGCGATGACCAGCGGAATCCCGCGCCGGCGCAAGGCGCGGAACAGATTGGGCCACAGCTCGGTTTCCATGACGACGACGCAGCGCGGACGCATGCGGGATACGAAACGGTCGACCGCCTGCGGCAAATCGTAAGGGGCATAGACGTGCAAAACGGCCGCACCCAGCGCCTCGCGCACGCGTGCCGAGCCGGTTGGCGTCGTCGTCGTCACCAGCACGCGCTGCGACCCGTGGCGTTCGACCAGTGCACGCACGAGCGGCAATGCCGCCAGCGCCTCGCCGACCGAAACGGCGTGGACCCAGACCGCGACCGGCTGCGCCGGCGTCGGCACGAAACCGAAACGCTCGCCGATGCGGCGGCGGTAGTCGGCAAGCCGGCGCGAGCGCCAGAGCAGGCGCAGCAGCACGAAGGGCGTGAGTAGATACAGCAGGAACGTATAGACGAGGCGCATCGGCGAGCCTGGGAAATCTCCGCTGCATTCCAGCATGTCCCGCAGCGCGGCTCAAAATCGCGTGCACTCGGCGCGCGCCCTGCACCTGCGTGAATCGATCGGGAACCCGCAGCGCGTCGCTACAATCGATGCATGGCCGTACCCGTATTCCAAGTCCGCCTGCTGCACCCCCGTCTCTGGCCGACCTGGGTCGGCATCGGACTCGTCTGGCTGCTGAGCTGGCTGCCGATCCCGGTGCAGATGATGCTCGGCGCCGGGCTCGGCCGCGTAGCCGGGCGGCTCCTGCGCCGGCGCCGCGCCGTCGTGCGCGCCAACCTCGCCATCGCCTATCCGCAGCTTGGCGAGCACGACCGCGAACGTCTCGTCGACGCCCATTTCGCCGAACTCGGCCGCGGCATCTTCGAAACCGCCCTGGCCTGGTTCGCGCCGGACTGGCGGCTGCGCCGGCGCGGCGAGGTGGTCGGGCTCGAGCACCTGCGCGCGGCAATGGCCGATGGCTCCGGCGTGCTGCTGCTCACCGGGCATTTCACGACGCTGGAGATCGGCGCGCGTTTCCTGTGCCTGGCCGGCGTCAAGTTCCACGCGATGTACCGCCCCTACAACAATGCGGTCATGGATCATCTGATGCATCACTGGCGTGAGGGCCGTTCCGGGCTGCCCGCGCTGCCGCGCGACGAGCTGCGCCCCTTGGTGCGCGCGCTGCGCAGCGGGCATGCCATCTGGTATGCCCCGGATCAGACGCTGGACGCGCGCTTGAGCGTGTACGCCCCGTTCTTCGGCATGCCGGTGCGCACGATCACGGCCACCGCACGCCTGGCCGCACTCGGCCGCGCACGGGTCGTGCCGTATTTCCCGCAGCGCATCGGCGCACGCTACCGCATCACCATCCTGCCGCCGCTCGCCGATTTTCCGAGTGCCGACGAATGCGCCGATGCGGCGCGCATCAACCGCATCATCGAGGAGGCCATCGCGCCGGTGCCGACGCAGTATTTCTGGGTGCACAAGCGCTTCAAGGGCGTGCCGCCGGGCACGCCGCCCGTTTACGGCGGGAGTCCTCCGCGCTGAGAGGACGGCGCGGCGTCCGGCGCCCCGCCTACGGTATAGTTGCCGCTAGGATCATCGGGGGTTTCGTATGTCCGTGTTCTGCCGCATCGCCGCCATCGCCGCGGCGCTCATTCTCTCGCCCGTCGCCTTCGCATCGAGCGTCTCCGCCCAGGCCCAGACCCTGATCGAGCAGGGGCGCGCGGACGAAGCCTTGAGGCTGCTCGACGAGCATTTGAAGAACAATCCGCAGGATGCGGAAGCGCGCTTCGCCAAGGGGCTTGCGCTGGTGCGGCTGGAACGCAACAAGGATGCGATCCGCGTCTTTGCCGACCTCACCCGCGACTACCCGCAGCTCCCCGAGCCATACAACAACCTGGCCGTGCTCTACGCCGCACAAGGCGATTACGAAAAAGCGCGCGACGCCCTTGAAGCGGCTTTGGCCACGCATCCCAGCTATGCGACCGCACATGAGAATCTCGGCGACATCTATGCCGCCCTCGCCGGCGCTGCCTACAACCGGGCGCTGATGCTCGACGAGTCGAACCAGGTCGTACGCCGCAAGCTGGCCCTGATCAACCAGCTCGATGCCAGCGCGCCGGCCGAGCCGCCGCCGGCAGCAACAGCGACGGCAGCAAGCACGTCGACGCCGGCCGCGCCGGCCGCTGCGCCGGTCGCAAGCGCGGGCCCGGTGCCGCAGGTCGCCGAACCCGCCGAACCGACTCTCGACGCCGACACCCGCGCGGCGCTGCAGCGCGCCCTCGACGCCTGGGCGCAAGCCTGGTCGCAGCAGGATCTCGATGCCTATTTCGCTGCCTATTCCGAGCAGTTCGTCCCGGAAGGCGGCCTGTCGCGCAGCACCTGGCAGGCGCAGCGGCGCGAACGCATCTCCCAGCCCAAGCAAATCCGGGTGACCGTCACCGATCCGCAGTTCAAGGCTACCGGCCCGGGGCGCGCGAGCGTGGTGTTCCGCCAGTCCTACGCTTCCGACACGTTCTCCGATACCGTCACCAAAACCCTCGACTTCGAGCGCACTGCCGATGGCTGGAAGATCGTGCGCGAATACACCCGCTGACGCTTGCCTGCTGCGATTCCCATGAGCTGTCGTGCACGGATGCGCATCTTGCCCTGCGTGCTCGCCGCCTTGTTCAGCGCTGGCGCTCTTTCGGAACCCGGGCCCGAGCAGCAGTTCACCGCGGCGATCGAACAATTGCGTGCCGGCCGCTCCAACGATGCGCTGTCGACGCTGGAGGCGCTGACCCGGCGCGAGCCCCATTTCCCTCGCCCAGCTGTTCTACGGCGAGCTCCTCGCCGCGCTGTCCGGAAAAGGGGCCAAGCTGACGGCAGCCAGCCTGTCCACCGATCCGCGCCTGCGCGAACTCGCCGAGGAGGCACGCCTGCGCCTGGCGAGCGAGCGCGCCATCCCGGCGCCGGGTACGGTGCCGAACGCGCTGCTGCACCTGTCCGCCGACATCCCACACGCGGTCGTGGTCGATCTGCAGCGCGCGCGCCTGTACGTCCTCCAGAACCAGGGCGGAAGGCTCGCCCTCGAACGCCACCATTACGCGGCGATGGGCCGCAACGGCGCGCGTAAACAGTCCGCCGGCGATCTGCGCACGCCGGTGGGCCTCTACCACATCACCCACTGGATCGACGATGCCGCCTTGCCCGAGCTCTATGGCGCCGGCGCGCTACCGCTCGACTATCCCAACGTCTGGGACCGCTTGCAGCAACGCACCGGCTCGGGCATCTGGCTGCACGGCGTGCCGCGCGACACGTACAGCCGCCCGCCGCGCTCCAGCGAGGGCTGCGTGACCATGGCCAATGCCGACCTCGAGGCGCTGCGCCAGTACGTGCGCTTCGGCCAAACCCCGGTCGTGCTCAGCGACGAACTGGAATGGGTGCCGGACGCGGCGATCGCGCCACTGCGCGAGAGCCTGCTGCGCCGCATCGAGGACTGGCGGCAGAAATGGTCGAATCGCGACACCGAGGCATATCTGGCCTACTACGCCGACGACTTCGGCACCGACGGCATGGATCGCAAGGCTTTCGCCGCGCACAAACGCCGCGTCAATGCGAGCAAAAAGTTCATCGACGTGCAGCTGCGCGACCTCAGCCTGTTCCGGTATCCCGGCGTCGAGGACGGCCTGGTCCTCGCCGAGTTCACGATGGACTACCGTTCCGACAACTTCAGCGTGACCACGCGCAAGCAGCAGTACTGGCGCCGGCAGGCCGACGGCTCGTGGAAGATCGTGCGCGAGGAAAACCGCTGATCGCACCGGCCGGCATATGCCGCCGATCGCAAGACCGCTATGGCGATGCGCCGGTCTGCCCGTTCCAGGGGTGATCGCCGAGGCGGAAATACAAAGGCGCCTCGGCCGGCAGATTTTTCTCCAGCCAGGTCAGCATGTCGGCCCAGATGCGTTGCTGCTGCGGCAGGCTCGGCATGATGCCGGCGTGCGGCAGCTCCAGCGTGATCACCGGCAAGCCGATGTTGATTCCGGCGAAATTGCCGAGCGAACCCGGATAGGTGCCGAGCTGGTGCAGGTGCAGATAACCAAAGCGCTGCGGCGGCTCGCGCGGCCCGTCGAAATCGAGCACGCCGTAGGGCGCATGCACGGACACGATCGCATCGGGCCGAAACGTCTCCAGCTCTTGGACCAGCCAGCGCGTCTCCGGCTCGGACAGCGCGGCCGGCCCCGGATAGCGGCGCGGATCGCGCCCCGTGCGCTTCTCCCAGTAGGCCATCGCCTCGGCCTGCCAGTCGCGGGTTGGAAAATTGCGGTTGAGATCGACCCCGCGCGCATTGGTGCGCGTCGGCGGGTCGCGCAACAATCCGTCCGGATTGGCGCAGGGCAAGACGCGCCAGTGGAAGGGCTGGTAGCGTGCCTCGGCAAGGTGTTGCATCCATTGGAACACGATGCTCACCGACGACAGCTCGTCGCCGTGAATACCGCCGATCAAGAGCACGCGCTGCGGCGGCGCGCGGCGCGAGGTCGGCGGATAATCGCGATAGAGCAGCGGCATGCCGTGCACGCTGGCGCCCTCGGCCGCCTGAAGACCGGCGGCGAGACAGCGCTCGACCCCGACGCTCTGCAAGCGGCTGCCGATCAGCGCGCAGGCGCGCTCGACCGTGGTCAGCGGCAACGCCGGCGCCGCAGCGGCAGCGATGCCCGCGACCAGACCCGAGGCCAGAACAAAAAGCCCGGCGAGATGCCGGGCCCGGGCCGATCCTGCCCCCCGATCAACGACCGGCACGTTCCTTGCGCACCTTGTCGATGAGGAAATCGAGCACGCGCGTGGCTTCCGTGAAGCCGTGGGCCATCGCCGGGCTGGTGACGTAGGTGCCGCCGACGACCAGCGTCGGCACGCTGGTGATCCCGTAGCTCATCGCCAGCTGTTCGGCCTTGCGTACGCGCGCATCCACGGCAAAACCATTGAACGTTGCGCTGAACACATCGGGCAGCACACCGGTCGTGCGGTTGAACAGCGCCTGGATCTGCGCCTCGCCGTTGAGCGGTTGATGCTGTTTGTGGAGGGTGTCGAACAAGGCCGGATGCATCGCATCGAGGGCGTTCAAGATCTCGGCGGTATAGAACGCCTTGGCGTGCAGCCGGCCCTCCGGCCGGCCGAGCGTGGTCGGCACGCGCACGAAATCGACGTCGCCCGGCCGGGTCTTGGCCCAGGCCTCGATGGCCGGATCGAAGGCATAGCAGTGCGGACAACCGTACCAGAAGAACTCGTTGACCTCGATGCGCTTGGGATCGGCCGGCGCCTGCACTTCGCGGACCCGTTTGTAGTCCTTGCCTTCCGTGAACGTGCCCTGGGAATCCCCCGCCGAGCAGGCGAAGGCCAGCAACGAGAACGCCGTGGCGAACAGACCGCGAAGCACGCAACGCATGTCGATTCCTTATTGCAAGCCGTTGATGTACGAGGCGAGCGCCTCGATCTCCGCATCGGAGAGCTTGGCTGCGACCGCGGCCATGATGCCCGGGTTCCCCTCGAGTGCGCCCTGTGCGGCCAGATCGCGGTACTCGCGCAGCATCTTGGCGGCGTAGGTTGCGTGCTGGCCACCCAGCCGCGGATAGCCCGATGCCGCCACGCCGGCGCCGTCCGGCAGGTGGCAGGCGGCGCAGGCAGGCAGGCCGCGCGCGGCGTCACCGGCGCGATACAGCTTCTGCGCGACCGGCACGGCCGATGCGCTCGCCACGCCCGGCGCAAACGGCTGGGCGGCGAAATAGGCGGCCAGATCACGCATGTCCTGGTCCGACAGCGCCGCGGCCTGCGCCGCCATCAGCGGATTCTTGCGCTCGCCTGCCTTGAAGCGCTTGAGCTGCTCGTAGAGATAGCGCGACCCCTGGCCGGCGAGCTTGGGCCATTCCGGATTGCTGCTGCTGCCGGCCGGGCCGTGGCAGGCGACACAGGTCGCGGCCTTGGCGGCGCCGGCTTCGGCACTGCCCTGGGTGAAGGGATCGCGGCCGCTTTCGGCCCAGGCTGCGAACGGCAAGGTGGCCGGGGCACACACGACCACAGCCAGCAAAAGGCGCTTCATTTCGTATCGACTCCCAAAACTTGGCCGATGCCGGAAACGAGGAACCGGACAAATCCGGCATGGCCTGGACGAAGTTCAGCGCGCGATTCTACATGCCCGGCAGCGGTGTTGGCACGCGCAAAGCCGCGGTCGCTATGCTTGAGGACCCCTGTTGCCCGCAACCCGCGACCCCGATGCCGCCGCCTTCAGCCAACCCGTTCGCCGGTGCACGTTTCCTGCGCTCCTGCGCCCGGCTCGACCAGCTCCCGCGCGATCCGCTGCCCGAGATCGCGTTCGCCGGACGGTCCAATGCCGGTAAGTCCAGCGCGCTCAACGCGCTGTGCGGACAGCACGCACTGGCGCGCGTGAGCAAGACACCGGGGCGTACGCAATGGATCAATCTGTTCGAGATTCCCGGCGGCCGCTTCGCCGATCTCCCCGGCTACGGCTACGCCAAGGTGTCCCGCGAGCTGCAGCGCGACTGGAGCGATCTGATCGGCCGCTACCTGGAAACGCGATCCAATCTGCGCGGCGTCGTCCTGATCATGGACATCCGCCATCCGCTCGCTGCGTCGGATCGGCAGATGCTGGACTGGCTCCTGCACCGCGGGCTACCCTGCCATCTGCTGCTGACCAAGGCCGACAAACTCGGCTTTGGTGCGGCCAAGAACACCCTGCTGGCCATGCGCCGGGCGCTGCCGCAACACGGCGCGGTGAGCATGCAGCTGTTTTCGGCACACACCGGATTGGGGCTCGATGAGTTAAGGTCACACATCGAGGCGTTATTGACCGCCGCACCGCCAGCGCATGGACGCACCGAGGGGAGCTAGAGCATGTCCGTTTCGCGGCCGCTGATCCGGATATTGGGACGCCAGCGCGCGCGTGCCCTGCAGGGCTGGCTGCTGCTGATCGCCCTCGCCCTGCTCGCCGCCGGGCTGCTGCTGCAGCTCGGGCTGGGCCCGCTGCTCGCGAAATATGGCAGCGCCGCCTGGCCGCTGATCCAACTGCACGCTGCGCTCCAGGTGCTGCTGGTGCTGCTGGTCGCCTACGGCGTATGGCGGCGCAGCGTACGCCAGCCACTCGTCGAATTGCGGCGCAAGCTGCGGGCGCGCAGGTTGCGCCAGCGGACCGCTCACCGTCACGCACGGCACGAGCAACTGGCGCAGGAAAACGACAAGCGCGGCGAGCAGCTCAATGCCCTGCTGCAGATCAACCGCAGCATGCGCGACCGCCTGACGCGGCTCGCCGCGGAGCAGCAAGCCGCGCTGGGCCTGCGCGATGCCGTGCTCAACACGGTCCAGGACGCCGTGTTGGTCACCGACGCGACCGGCACCGTCGTCGGCGTGAGCCCGGCGACGGCAACGCTGCTGCGCGCTCCGCGCGAAAGCCTGATCGGCAAGCGCTTCGACGACGTCGCGCCGCTGTTCCAGGACGGCCCCGAACAGTTCCGCGACTTTCCGCTGCGCAACTTCCTGCCTCGCGTGCTCGGTTCCGGCTCCGGCATCCCGCAGATCCAGCAGGCGGTGCTCGTCAACCACGAGAACGAGCCGGTCCCGGTGTTCGTCACCGCCGGTGCGATCCTCGATGGCACCGGGCGCACGCTCGGCTGCACCGTGCGCTTCAGCCGGGCCGACGACCCGAACGCCGTCGCGCACACCGAGAAGCCGACGCTGTCGCTCAGCGACGCCGACATGCAGGGCTGGGGCTCCAAACTGCTGTCGCGGGAGCCTTTCGAACGCCGCCTCGACGAGCTCATCGCCGAGGCCAAATCCACCGGCGTGCAGCACATGCTGCTGTACCTGCGCGTCGACGACCTCGACCGCATCAACGAGCAGCACGGTTACTGGGCCGGCGAGCAGGCGCTGTGGCATGCGGCCAAGAATTTCGCGATGTCGCTGGTCGACGCCGGCAGCGGTTACCGCTACTCCAACGCGCGCATGGCGGCGCTGCTGATCGGCCACGACGAGAGACGCGCGGCTGAAGTGGCCGAGCGCGTGCGCAAGCACGCCGAGGACCATCCGCTGGTCTGGCAGGGCCAGCGCATACCCTGCACGTTCAGCATCGCCCTCGTGCCGATCACCCGCGAGACCGTGGACCGCTCCGCCGTCCTTGGCGTCGCCGAGAATCTGCTGCTGCTCGCCAAGCAGCACGGCGGCAACCGCGTGCAACGCGATGTCCCCGATGCCGTGGTGGCATCGCGCCGCCGGGACGACCAGGCCTGGCTCGCGTGGCTGCTGCCCCGCCTGGAGGACGGTCGCGCGCACCTGATCTCTCAGGAGCTGCGCTCGCTGACAACCCCGCCCGAGCGACCGCTGGTCGAGTTCTTCATCCGCGTCGAGGACGACGACGGCGTCTGGCTCGAGCCGGGCTACTATCTGCCGGCGATCGAACGCCTGCAGCAGTCGCGGCGGGTCGATCTATGGGCATTGCAACACCTGCTCGATGCACTCGCCGCCAATCCGCACCTGCTCGAAACGCACGCAGTGGCGAGTCTCAATCTTGCATCACAGAGCCTGATCGACCCCTCGTTCGCGCCGGCTGCCTTCGAAATCATCGGCAACTCATCGGTGGCGGCCGACCGGCTGTGCCTCGAGATCGACGAGTCCTTCGCCGTGAGCCAAAGCTCGGTGGTGCAGCGCTTCATGGAGCAGCTGCGGCCGCTCGGTGTGCGCTTTGCGCTCGACCGCTGCCATACGACGACCGGCCTCACCCAACTGCGCCACCTGCCGGTCGATTACATGAAGATCCATCCGCACGTGACCCGCAACATCGAGTTCGATGCGCTCGATCGTTCACATCTCGAATGGCTGTGCGAGGCCGCTCACCTGCTTCGGCGCAAAACCGCCGCAATCAACATCGAATCCGAATCCGCGCTCGCGCTGCTGCGCGCCGCCGGCGTCGATTACGTCCAGGGCAGCGCGGTGAACAAAATCGGCCCGCTGATGACCTGATGCGGCAGGGCCACGGCGTCACCCCGCCACAAAATCGCAGGCCGTACGAGCCAAGACGACAAGACAAGAAAAAGCCCGGTGGGGAACCGGGCTCGAAGGGAGGAGGAAAAACCATGTTGCCCCGCCGTGCCAGTAAGGGGGCGGCCCGACGGAGCACGCTTAGTTTGCGCAACCCCAGGGAGTACCGCTGTCCGCCGAACGGAACCGATCGTGTAGGAAAATTCTCAATCGCACCAAAAGCCGGATGGGGGGTGGATGATTGGCCTGTTACAGCGGGTGTCCGAAGCCTCGGTGAGCGTTGGCGGCCATCGCATCGCCGCGATCGGCCCCGGCTTGCTGGTACTGGTCGGTATTCAGCGCAGCGACGGCGAGGCGCAGGCCGAGCGGCTGCTCGACCGCGTGCTCGGCTATCGCGTCTTCGCCGACGATCGCGGCCGCATGAACCGCTCGCTGCGCGACCACGGCGGCGGCCTGCTGCTGGTACCGCAGTTCACGCTCGCGGCGGATACCCACTCGGGCACGCGGGCGGGGTTTTCCACGGCGGCGCCGCCAGAGCAGGCGCGCAGGCTTTTCGAATGGCTGGTGACGCGCGCCCAGCACCTGTGGCCGACCGTCGGCAGCGGCATCTTCGGCGCCGACATGCAGGTCGGCCTAGTCAACGACGGCCCGGTGACGTTCTGGCTGGAGGCGCATTGAGCAAACCGCGCAGCCCCGGGCAAGTTCAAATTCGCGCAACCCGGGAGTACCATAGCCGCCCCTTTGTGCCAGCCTCTTAGGGCCCATGGCCGCCCGCACCGCTAGCGTCGAACGCAATACGCGCGAGACCCAGATCCGGGTCAGTCTGAACCTCGATGGTTCGGGTCAGTCGCGCCTGGACACCGGCATCCCCTTCCTCGAGCACATGCTCGACCAGGTCGCCCGCCATGGCCTGATCGATCTCGACATCCAGGCGCGCGGCGACCGGCACATCGACGACCATCACACCGTCGAGGACATCGGCATCACTCTGGGCCAGGCCTTCGACCAGGCGCTCGGCGACAAGAAGGGGCTTGTGCGCTACGGCCACAGCTACGTGCCGCTCGACGAGGCGCTCTCGCGCGTCGTCGTCGATTTGTCCGGCCGGCCGGGGCTCGAATATTTCGTCGAGTTTCCGCGCGGGCGCATCGGCACCTTCGACGTCGATCTGTTCCGCGAGTTCTTCCAGGGTTTCGTCAATCACGCCAAGGTGACGCTGCACATCGACTGCCTGCGCGGCCGCAACGCGCACCACATCGTCGAAACCGTGTTCAAGGCGTTCGGCCGCGCGCTGCGCATGGCCTGCGGCCGCGATGCGCGTCTCGGCGATACGGTGCCATCGACCAAGGGCAGCCTGTAGGCATCCTCCCCAGATGAACGCGTTTTCCCCCCATTGCGACGTCCGCGCGGCGGGCCCGTGGAGTGACCGTCCGGCATGAGCGCGATCGGCATCATCGATTACGGCATGGGCAATCTGCACTCGCTCGGCAAGGCGCTGGAGCGGGTCTCATCATCGGGCCGCGTGCTCATCAGCTACGACCCCGAGGAACTGCTGTCCTGCGACCGCCTGGTATTGCCGGGCGTCGGCGGTGTGCGCGAATGCATGAAAGAGCTGTGCCGCCTGGAATTGAACGAGATGATCGTCGAGGCCGCGCGCAGCAAGCCGATGCTGGGCATCTGCCTGGGCATGCAGGTGATGCTCGAGTGGAGCGACGAAAACGGCGGGGTGGCAGCGCTGGGGCTGTTCCCTGGCAAGGTCGTGCGCTTTCCCGATCCTTCGCCGGGCACGCCGGGCGCGCGCCTGAAGGTGCCGCACATGGGCTGGAACCGCGTCCGCCAGGCGCAGGCCCATCCGTTGTGGGCCGGCGTGCCGGACGAATCCTGGTTCTATTTCGTCCACAGCTATCACGCGCAGCCGGCCGATCCCGCGCATGTGCTCGGCACGGCCGAGTATGGGCATCCGTTTGCCGCTGCGATCGCGCGCGACAACATCGCCGCGTTCCAGTTCCACCCGGAAAAATCGCAGAACGTCGGCATGACCCTGCTCGCCAACTTCACCCAGTGGAGTCCTTAAAGGCCACGGCTTGCCAGCACCCCGGGGTTTGCGGCACAGTGGCTACCGACGTCAGGATTCCAGCCGAAATCCCAAGCAAACCCCGGCCCGCATCACGCCGAGCACCGACAGACGTTATTCCACCCACGCTTTCGTACAGCCGATGCTGTTGATACCCGCGATCGATCTCAAGGGCGGCCAGTGCGTCCGCCTGCGCCAGGGCCGGATGGATGACGTCACGGTGTTCTCCGACGATCCCGTGGCCGTGGCCCGACGCTGGGCCGATGAAGGGGCTGAGCGCATCCACATCGTCGACCTCGACGGCGCGGTCAAGGGCCAGCCGATCAACATCGACAGCGTCGAGCGCATCGCCGCGGCGGTGAACGTGCCGATCCAGGTCGGCGGCGGCATTCGCGACGAGGAAACCGTGCAGCGGTATCTCAACGCCGGTGTGCAGTACGTGATCATCGGCACCAAAGCGATCAATGCGCCGCATTTCCTGCACGATCTGTGCCTGGAATTTCCCCGTCATATCATCGTCAGCCTCGACGCCAAGGACGGGCGCGTTGCGCTCAACGGCTGGTCCAAGCTGACCGGGCACGACGTGATCGAAACCGCGCTGCACTGCGAGCGCGACGGCGTCGAAGCCATCATCTACACCGACATCACCCGCGACGGCATGATGCAGGGGTTCAACGTCGAATCCACGCGTGCGCTGGCGCGGGCCCTGCGCACGCCGGTGCTCGCTTCCGGCGGCGTCAGCTCGCTGGACGATATCCACCGCCTCAAGGAGCTGGAAGGCGACGGCGTTGCCGGCGCCATCATCGGCCGTGCGCTCTACCAGGGTAGCCTCAGCCTCAAGGAGGCGTTGAAGATCGCCCGCGCGTAAAGAGAGAGCGGGCCGATGACCGCCCGCGCGCCAGCCCTGCGCTAGTTCCCCAACCCCGCCCACGCTCCCGTGCTCGCCAAACGCATCATTCCTTGTCTCGACATCGACCGCGGTCGTGTCGTCAAAGGCGTCAAGTTCGAGGACATACGCGACGCCGGCGATCCGGTCGAGGTCGCGCGCAAATACGATTATCAGGGCGCCGACGAACTGGTATTTCTCGACATCACCGCGAGCGCCGAAGACCGGCCGACGCTGTTCCAGACCGTGGAGCAGGTCGCGCGCGAGATTTACATCCCGCTCACCGTCGGTGGTGGCGTGCGCAGCTGCGCCGACGTGCGTGCGCTGCTCTCGGCCGGGGCCGACAAGGTCAGCATCAACACGGCGGCGGTCGAAAACCCCCGCTTCGTCACCGAAGCCGGCGAGCGCTACGGGGTGCAGTGCATCGTCGTTGCCATCGACTGCAAGCGCGTCGTGAAGAAGTCGCCGCTGGGCCGCAAGCCCAAGACCGAGCCGCCACGCTGGGAGGTGTTCACGCACGGCGGCCGCCGCGCCACCGGACTCGACGCCGTCGAATGGGCCGTCACCATGGTCGAGCACGGCGCCGGCGAACTGCTGATCACCAGCATGGATCGCGATGGCACCAAGTCCGGCTATGACCTCGAGCTGCTGCAGGCGATCAGCGCCACCGTACCCGTGCCGGTGATCGCGTCCGGCGGGGTCGGCACCCTGGACCATCTCTACGACGGCCTGACCGCCGGCGGTGCCGATGCGGTCCTCGCCGCCAGCATTTTTCACCAGGGCACCCATACCATCGGCGAGGCCAAGCGCTACCTCGCCGACAAAGGGGTGCCTGTGCGCATCTGAACCGCGGCGATCCGCATCGCGCCCCCGCGTCAGCCATCCAGGCGTAAACTGTCGCCGGAGTGCAACCTGACGGTGACATCCTTGACTTCCGCCGGCGACATTCTTGGCGAGCTGTACCGCGTGCTGCAGGCCCGCAAGTCCGCGGACCCCGATCGTTCGTACGTCGCCAGCCTCTATGCCAAGGGGATGGACGCGATTCTGAAGAAAATCGGCGAGGAGGCGGCAGAAACCCTGATCGCCGCGAAAAACGGGGACGACGGTGCGCTCGTGCACGAGCTCGCCGATCTGTGGTTCCACACGCTGGTGCTGCTGGCCCAGCGCGATCTGCCGCTGACGCGGCTCACCGACGAGCTGGCGCGTCGGTTCGGTACGTCGGGTCATGCCGAGAAGGCGGCCCGTTTGCAAGACAAGACGAGGTAAGGCACATGGGATCTCTGAGCATTGGTCACTGGCTGATCGTCCTGCTGATCGTCCTGCTGATCTTCGGCACCAAGAAGCTGCGCAACCTCGGCGGCGATCTCGGCAGCGCGATCAAGAATTTCAAACAGGCGATGAAAGAGGGTGAAACCGAGGGCAAGGACGCCGCCGGCCAGATCACCGCCGCCGACAGCAAGCCCACCGGCAGCGACGCAACGCGGCAGAACGAGAAGATCTAGCCACAGCACCACCGCGCATCGTCGCGCCGGCTGGGGTCCGCCATGTTCGACATCGGCTTCTCCGAACTGCTGCTGTGCTTCGTCATCGCGCTGATCGTGCTCGGCCCGGAAAAACTGCCGGGTGTGGCGCGCACACTCGGCCGCTGGACCGGCCAGGCGCGTGGTTATCTGCGCCATCTGACCGCGGAGCTGGACCGCGAGGCCAGGCTGGCCGAACTCAAACGGCAGCTCGAAGACGCCAACCGGCTGCTCCGCGACCAGGGCCAGGCCGTCCAGGACGCCGTCCAGCGCACGATCGCCGATGTCGGCACCCAGCCGCCCCGACCCGGTACGGGTGATCCGCGCAGCGACGACCGCTGACCCATGACCGAATCCGAACAACCCGAGCAGCCGCTGGTCGCGCATCTTCTGGAACTGCGCGACCGCTTGCTCAAGATCGTCTGGGGCGTGGCGCTGGTCTTCCTGCCGCTGGTGATCTACGCCAAGGAGCTCTACGCCTGGCTGGCGCAGCCCTTGCTGCGCATGCTGCCCGAAGGCGCGTCGATGATCGCAACGGAAGTCGCCTCGCCGTTCTTCACGCCGATCAAGCTCGCCGCGCTGGTCGCCTGCTTCGTCGCGATGCCGTGGGTGCTCTACCAGGTCTGGGCGTTCGTCGCACCCGGTCTGTACAAGAGCGAAAGGCGCCTGGTCGTGCCCCTGATGGTGTCGAGCACGCTGTTGTTCTACCTGGGCATCGCGTTTGCCTATTTCCTGGTGCTGCCGACGGTGTTCAAGTTCATCGTCGGCATCGCACCCGAAGGCGTCGCGGTGATGACCGACATCAGCAAATACCTGGATTTCGTGCTCGGCCTGTTCCTGGCGTTCGGCCTGGCGTTCGAAACCCCGGTCGCGCTGGTGCTGCTGGTCAAGACCGGCTTCGTCACACCGGCGAAGCTCGCGTCGATCCGCGAGTATGTGTTCGTCGGCGCCTTCGTCGTCGGCGCGATCTTCACGCCACCGGACGTGGTCTCGCAGATCATGCTCGCCATCCCGGTGTATCTGCTCTACGAGCTCGGCATCGTCGCCGCGCGCATTCTCGTGCCGGACAGCCGCGAGGTCGAGCAGCAACAGCAAGGCGGCGGCTGATCCGTGCGCACATCAGAGCGGGTGCCGGCAAGGGCCTGCGCCCGCTGCCGGCCCCGCTGGGGTAAACCGCTTACGGCTGCTTCGACGCCTCGACCTGGATCTTGAGCTTGACCTCCTCGCCGATTGCGGGCGAGTACGCGCTAATGCCCCAGTCGCTGCGCCGGATCGTCGCTTCTGCATCCGCGCCGCAGTGCGGCACTTTCTTCATCGGATGCTCCTTGCAGACGAAGTGGGTGATCTCCAGCGTCACCGGGCGGGTGACGCCGTGCATCGTCAGCTCGCCGGTGACCGCTTCCAGTTCATCCCCGTCGAACTCCAGCTGGTTGGACTTGAAGGTGATCGTCGGGTATTTGGCCACGTCGAAGAAATCCGGGTTCTTCAGATGCTCGGTGAGCTTGGGTACCGCGGTGTGCAGGGAGTTCGCATCGATCGTGACCTCGATACGTCCGGTTTTGGCGGCGCGGTCGAGCACGATCGTCCCCTGGGTGCGGGTGAAGCTGCCGCGCGTCGTCGAAAAGCCGAGGTGGCTGACTTCGAACGTCGGCAGCGTGTGGGTGTCGTCGATGACGTAGGTCTCGGGCGCGGCAACGGCCACGCCGCCTGTGGTCAACAGCATCAGCGCCAGCAATCGTCTCTTCATCTTGCGTCTCCTTGTGCGGTACTGCTCCTGAAAAACCGGGTCGGGGGCTTCAGCGCGCAGGCGGCGCCAGCCACAGGTAAAAGCGCACCAGCACCTCGTCGGCGACGAGCTCATCCTCGTTCCATTCGCCGCCGCCGATCGCGAAATCGGTGCGGCGGATGCGCAGCTCGCCGTTGGCGAGCAGCGCGCCCTCGGCCTGCGGCTGCAGCGAAACCGGCACGCTGACCGGGCGCGAAATGCCGCGGATCGTGAGCGTGCCCTCGGCCAACCAGCGCGTACCGTCCACGGCGCGTACTGCCGTGCTGATGAACGTGGCCTTCGGGAAGCCCGCGGCATCGAGCCACGGCCGGTCGAGGGCGACCGTGTCGGCTTCCTCGCTGCCGGTGGTCAGGCTCGCGACATCGACCTGGATCTGGGCCGCCGCCGTCTGTGGATGGGCCGGATCGAGCGTGATGTGTGCATCGAAGCGGGTGAACCGGCCGCTCACCGGCACCCCCATTTGCCGCACGGTGAACTCGATGTAGCTCTTCTCCCGGATCAGCGTGCGCGGCGCAGCAATGGCCGGTAACAGTACACCGGCGAGCAGCAGCGCCGCGATCCCCGCAGTGAATTTCATGCCTTGCCCCTGTGCCGGGTTTGGATCATCGCCCGCGGCAGCATCCGCAGCAACACGGTATCGCGGTCGATGAAATGGTGCTTGAGTGCCGCGCCCACATGCAGTACGACCACTGCGAGCAGCAGCTTGTTCAATGCGAAGTGCACGCGCTGGAGCGCCGCGCCGAGGGCGGGATTTTTGTCGAGCAGGTCCGGGATCGGCAGCACGCCCAGCCATACGGTCTGAAACCCCTTGGCCGAACTCATCAACCAGCCGGATAGGGGCACGGCGAGCACGAGCAGATACAGCAGCCGGTGTGTGAGCGCGGCGAGCTGCCGCTCCCAGGGGCGCAGCGTGTCCGGCAGTGGCGGCGGCGGTGACACCGCCCGCCAGATCAGCCGCAGCACGGCCACGGCGAACACGGTCACGCCGATCCACTTGTGATAGGCAAACAGCTTGACCCGCGCCGGCGACAGCGGCAGATCGACCATGTAAAAGCCCAAACCGAACACGCCGACGAGCAACAGCACCGTCAGCCAGTGCCCCAGTTGTGCCAGTGCGCCGTAGCGGGCAAGCTCGGGTCTTCGGTCCATCAGCGCCATCCGCAGCCGGTCCGTGTGCAAACTAAAGCTTTTCCGATGCCGGCCTCAATCCGTTCCGCACGCTCCATCGCCATGTCGAAACACTACCTGCTCATGTTCGCCGCCGTCCTGTGCGCATGCAGCACTCCGGCGCCGCGCCCGGACGACGCCGCGCCGATGAACCGCATCGCCGAAACCTATGTGCGCCTCGTGCTGGCGGTGGGGCAGCACGATCCACTCTACGTCGATGCCTATTACGGCCCCGCGGCATGGCGCACAGAGGCGGCCGCGGCGCCGCTGGCGCTGGCGCGCATCGCCGAGCAGGCGCAGGCCACGCGCGCAGCGCTGGCCGCGATGCCGGTGTCGCCGGATCCACTCGTCGTCCTGCGCCAGCGTTATCTGCTGCGCCAGCTCGATGCGCTGCTCGTCCATACCCGCGCGCTGCAAGGCGAACGCCTGGGCTTCGATGCGCAGGCGCGTGCGCTCTACGATGTCGTCCCGCCGCCGGTCACCGACACCGAGCTGCGCGCGCGCCTGGCGCCGCTCGCCGCCCTGCTGCCGGGCGATGGCACGTTGGCGCAGCGTTACAACGCCTATCTCGAACGCTTTGCGATCCCGCCCAAGCGCCTCGAGACGGTGATGCGCGCGGCGATCGAGGAGGCCCGGCGGCGCACGGCCCGCTTCATCGATCTGCCGCCCGGAGAAAACTTCGAGCTCGTGCTGGTCCGCGGCCAACCCTGGAGTGCATACAACTGGTACCAGGGCGGCTATCGCAGCCGCATCGAGATCAACACCGACCTGCCGGTCACCGTGGCGCGCGCGCTCGAACTCGCCGTGCACGAAGGCTATCCCGGTCATCACGTTTACAACTGCCTGCTCGAAAAAGCCCTCGTGCGCGACCGCGGCTGGATCGAATACAGCGTTTATCCGCTGTTTTCGCCGCAATCGCTGATCGCCGAAGGCAGCGCCGACTATGCGCTCGAGCTGACCTTCCCACGCGCCGAGCGCATCGCTTTCCTGAGGGATGTGTTGTTCCCGCTCGCCGGCTTCGATCCGGCCGAGGCACAGCGCTACGTCGAGGTCACCGCCGCTGCAGACGTGATTGGCCTGGCGACGATCGCCGCCGCGCGCGAGTTCCTCGACGGCCGCGCCGACGCCGCACAAACCCGGCAGCGTCTGCAGGATCTGGCGCTGGCCTCGCCGGCGCGCGCGGCGCAGCGCGTGGATTTTTTCCGCCGCTATGGCAGCTACATCGTCAACTACGCCCTGGGAGAAGCGCTGGTCGCGCGCTACGTCGAAGCGCGCGCCGGGAGCGATCCGGCGGCACGCTGGCGCGTGTTCGCCGAGCTTTTGGCCTCGCCGCGGCTGCCATCCGATCTGCGCGCCGCCGCGCCAGATCGCTGAGAACGGCGCTTCAAGCCGGATCCGGGGAATAGGTGTACGCCGATTGCTGCCCGAGCGGCAGACCCAGCCCCCAATACAACAGCAAAAACGCGCTCCAGACGATGAGAAACACCAGCGCGTACGGCAGCATCATCGCGGTCACGGTCCCGATGCCGGTGTTTTTGACATAGCGCTGGCAGAACACCACGACCAGCGGAAAATACGGCATCAGCGGGGTGATGATGTTGGTGCTGGAGTCGCCGATGCGATATGCCGCCTGCGTCAGATCCGGCGCGATGCCGAGCTGCATCAGCATGGGCACGAAGATCGGCGCGAGCAGCGCCCATTTCGCCGACGCCGAGCCCACGAACGGGTTGAGAAACGCGGTCAGCAGGATGATGCCGACGAATATCACCATCGGCGTCAGCCAGGTCCGCGCGGTCACCGCGAGCAGGGCGCGCAACGCGGCATGGATGAAACCTGTGTGTTCGGCCACCCCGATGCCCAGCATCGCGACGAGCACAACGCCAACCGGATGGAACCCCACGAACGTGCGCACCATGTCGGCAAAGAACCGCGTCAGCTCACCGCCAGCGAGCAGGTTTTTGACTTGCACCGGTGCGCCGCTGCGCGGATCGACGACCTCGAAGCTCACGCCGGAGAGCAGCCACGACAACACCCACACGATCAGCAGCAGCGCCACGAACAGCAGGGCCGGATCGGGCAGCCTGTTGCCGATGCGTTCGATGGCACCCAGCAGTCGCCCGGCAGCACCTGGCCGCGTCGTCACAGCTCCGGTCATGGCCTGTCCCCCTCGTGTACGTGATCGCTTGCGCAAAGTCCGAGTGTAAAAGCCCAGCAGGCATCCGTCGCGCCGGTGCGTGCGCCGGGATGGTGACCGACAATCGGCATTCCGGCACCCGGAGCGCTGCATGCCACTGCCCTACCACCTGCTCGACGTTTTCACCGACCAGCCGTTCTGCGGCAATCCGCTCGCGGTCGTGCTCGAGGCCGACGGCTTGTCGGATGCGCGGATGCAGGCCATCGCGCGCGAATTCAATCTGTCGGAAACCGTGTTCGTGCAGACCGCAAACGCCGCGGGCACACCGGCGCGTGTCCGCATCTTCACCCCGCTACGGGAACTGCCCTTTGCTGGGCATCCGACGATCGGCACCGCCTGCCTGCTCGTGGAACTGGGACTCGTGCCACAGACGCAAGCGGAGGTGCGCTTTGCACTGCAGGAGGGCATCGGCCCGGTACCGGTGCGCGTGTGCCGGATCCCCGGTCAGCCGCCGTACGCGGAGCTGACCGCGGCGCAGCGCCCAGAATACGGCACGCCGCCGCGCACCGCCGACATCGCACACATCCTCGGCCTGGATCCTGCCGACCTGGGCAGCGCCGGTGAGACCGTGCGCGCGGTGTCCTGTGGCCTGCCATTCGTCCTGGTGCCGGTGCGCGCGCCCGAAATCCTCGCAGGCATCGCCTTCGACGTCGCCGCCTGGCGCGCCCGCCTCGCCGGCCAATGGGCCGAGGCGCTCTACGTCTATGCCCGTGGCTACGAAGGCGAACTGCGCGCACGCATGTTTGCGCCGGCGATGGGTGTCGTCGAAGATCCGGCCACCGGTTCGGCCGCGGCGGCGCTGGGCGGCGCGCTGGCGACCGAGGCTACGATTGCCGACGGCGTCCTGCAGTGGTGGATCGATCAGGGCATCGAAATGGGCCGGCCGAGCCGGCTCTACGTCACTGCCGAACGCGCTGGCGGCGCGGTCCGCGCGGTCCGGGTCGGCGGCCATGCGGTCCGGATCGCGCACGGCCTGCTGCTGGCGTGAGCGCATTTTTCCGATCTTGCGCGCGGCGTTTTCCTACACGATCCGCCGGCTTTTGCCGGCTCAGCACAGCCGCGTGCGGTCCGCTAAGCGGGACATGGACACGACGACTTATCTGCCCGGCATGGGCCCGCATGCGACGCTGAGCGCATGGATCGAAACCCACGAGACCCTGCTTGCGAGCGTGCTGCTCACCCGCAACGGCGCCGGCATGCGCGCGCTGTTCGTCAGCCAGGATGCGCGCGGTGATTGCCTGCTGCGCCTGTGCGAGGGTGCCGACGACGGCTGGATGGTCTGGATCGACCAGCGCCGCACGCGCTCGCGGTTCGGGACCGCCTATGCCGATGCGCTCGCCAATGCCTGGCTCGACCGCCTCGAGGCGGCGGGCTGGCGCATCGGCTGGAGCGCCCGCCGTACCCCGGCCGTCGCTGGCGCACCGCTGACGGCCGCTGCCTGATCCCGTCTGCGCACTGCCTGCACAGCCATTGTCGGGTGGGGGCGCAAGGGGCGCGGCCGGACGAAGTGCTCCTCCGGCCGCGCCCGCTTTCGTCCAGCGGCACGCCATCCGTCCATCCGCACACGACCTCCGGTCACCACCGCCGGCAAGATGGCACCGTCCGCGCCGAGAATCGGCCTTCCCGACGACATCCGCTTCCAGCCATGGCGATGCACCCCTATCACCTCGCTTTGCGCATCAAGGCGCGCCTGCCGCACACCCAGCGTTATGCCGATGCCGATCCCGCGCGTTTCCGCGACCTCGACACCTTGCTGACGCTGACCGGCCTGGGCCTGGGTCTCGTCCCCTATGCGCTCGACCCGGATGCACTGTTGCCTGCCGCCGGCAGCGCCGTCGCCGGAACGGCGATCGGTTATCTGCTGACCCTGTGGCGGCGCGCCCGCGCGCGTGCCCGCCGCCAGCAGTGGCTGCAACCGGCGCTCGCCGAGATCGAAGCCCTGGAGCGCGACCATCCCCAGGTGCTGCGCACGCTGTCGGCACGTCTGGGACCGTGGCTCAATGCGCATCCGCGGCTTTGCCGTGAGCTGGCCCGCTATCACGAACTGCTGCGCGACCCCGCCCGCTATTTCACCGTGCTCGACGCCTTGATCCGGCACCTGGAACTGGCCGGACCGGCGCCAGCGCTCGCATCCTGAAAACCGCCGTCACGGGCGCGTTTCGGCGCGGATGCGCATAATCCGCGCCCATGCGCATCCTGTTTTTGATCCTGTCCCGCTTGCCGCTGGTCGTCCTCCACGGCATCGGCAATCTCGCCGGCTGGGTGTTGTGGCTGGTGCCCAACGGCCGCCGCCGCACCGCTTACCGCAATCTCGAAGTCTGTCTGCCGCATCTAAGCGCCGGCGAGCGCCGGCGATTGGTGCGCCGCTCCTTGTGCCATGAGGTCAAAACCATTCTGGAAATGCCGGTGATCTGGCTCGCGCCGGAAAAACGGGTGCTCGCTCTGGTCAAGGCCTGGCGCGGCGCCGAGGTCATCGATCAGGCCCTGGCGCAGGGCAAGGGCATGCTGCTGCTGACGCTGCACCAGGGCAACTGGGAAGCCTGCGCGATTCCGTTCTCCCGACGTTACCCGGCCACCGGTTTATATAAACCGCAGAAGAACGCGATCGACGCGCTGTCGCTGCAAGGCCGCTGCCGCTTCGGCGGCAAGATGCTCGCGGCCGAGGGCGGCGTCGGCCGCCGGGTCGTCGAAGTGCTGCAGCGCGGCGAGACGGTCTACTTCATGCCGGATCAGGACCCGCCGCCGGGCCGCGGCGTGTTCGCGCCTTTCTTCGGTGTCGAGGCGCATACCCCGACGCTGGTCGCCAAGCTCGTGCAGAAAACCGGGGCCCGGGTCGTGTTCTTCTACGGCGAACGCTTAAGCTGGGGCCGCGGATTCGTCGCCCACTGGTTCGCCGCCCCGCCGGAGATCTACAGCTCTGATCTGCAAACGGCGGTCGCCGCGATGAATGCAGGGCTCGAACGCTGCGCACGCGACTGCCTCGAGCAGTACTGGTGGGGTTACAAACGGTTCCGCCGGCGGCCGCCGGGTCAACCCCGTATTTATTGATCGACCGCCTTGCAGGCGGACGGGGGGTTCTTACAATCCCGGCTTCACTTTTTGGAACTCGGCGGCCGTTGTGCAGTCACAGCTGCGCCCGGCCGTGCCGGGGCCTCCACCAACAACCATCGAACGAGGGGTATGGATAACGAAGTCCTGATCGAGGCGCGCGCGCTGACGCGCCGCTATGGACCGACCGTGGCCGTCGACAACCTGGATCTGACGCTGCGCAAGGGGGAGATCCTCGGCCTGCTCGGTCCCAACGGCGCCGGCAAGTCAACGACGATGAAAATGCTCACCGGCAACCTCGCGCCCACCAGCGGCGAGGTGTTCATCAAGGACGTGTCGCTGCATGAGGATCCCAAGGCCGCGAAGCGGCATCTGGGCTACCTGCCAGAACAGCCGCCGGTCTATCCGGAGCTGACCGTCGATGAATACCTGCGTTACTGCGCCGCACTGCACGGCGTCGCCAAAAAGGCGCTCGACGCGGCGCTGGATTCGGCCAAGCGCGACTGCGGGCTCACCGACGTGGGGCACCGCCTGGTCGGCAACCTGTCCAAGGGTTATCAGCAGCGTGTCGGCATTGCGCAGGCCATCATCCATCGACCGCCGGTGGTCATCCTCGACGAGCCGACGGTTGGCCTCGACCCGATCCAGATCCGCGAGATCCGCAAGCTGATCAAGGATCTCGGCCAAAACCACAGCGTCATTCTGTCGAGCCACATCCTGCCGGAGATCCAGGCCGTGTGCGGCCGCGTGATGATCGTTGCGCGCGGCCGCGTGGTCTATAACGAGTCGCTCGACGTAACCCGCACCGGGCGCATCGGCGCGATCACCATCGGCCTGCGCCGGCCGCCGGAGCAGGCGGCGCTGGCCGCCATCGCGGGCGTGAAAACCGTCTCCGCGCTCGGCAATGGCCTGTTCCGTCTCGAGCCTGAGAGCGGAAGCGACCCGCGCGAAGCGCTCGCCGACGCCGCGGCGCGCGGCAACTGGGGCCTGTACGAGTTGTCGGCACACACGCACACGCTGGAGGAAATCTTCGTGGAACTGACCTCGCGTGACGAAACGAGGGCGGCGGCATGAGCACCGTGTTCAACATCGCGCGTTACGAGCTGCGCCGCATCTTCCTGTCGCCGCTGGCCTGGGCGGTGCTCGCGGTCGTGCAGTTCATCATGGGGTTTGTCTTCATCAACCTGCTGGTCGAATACGCGAACAGTGCCGGCATGGGCGGCGATCAGTTCGGCGTGTCCGACTATATCGGCGGCTCGCTGTACGGCTTTGCGACGATCCTGCTGCTGCTGGTGATGCCGCTGATGACGATGCGCCTGTTCGCCGAAGAGCGCAAATCCGGCAGTATCACCTTGCTGTTCTCGGCGCCGATCTCCCTGATCGAGATCGTGCTCGGCAAGTTCGTCGGGTTGCTCGGCTTCATCGCCGTGATCGTGCTGCTGCTCGGTGCGATGCCGCTGGCGCTGAACTGGTCCACCAATCTCGACTGGGGCCGATTGGCTGCCGGACTCTTGGGCCTGTTCCTGTTGATGATGGCGTTCGGCGCCGCGGGTCTGTTCGTGTCGTCGCTGACGCGCGAACCGACGATCGCCGCGGTCGGCAGCTTCGGCCTGTTGCTCGTCGTCTGGCTGATCAACATCCTCGCCTACAACGACAGCGTGCCGTTCAAGGAGCTGTTCGGCTATCTGTCGCTGATCAGCCATTACGAAAGCCTGCGTCGCGGCGTCTTCGACACCGCCGATGCGATCTATTACGTCCTGTTCTCGGCGCTGTTCCTGTGGCTGACGGTGCTGCGCCTGGACATGGAACGCAATTGATCGGGGGCTACAGACACATGAACAAGAAGCAAACCCTCATCCAGCAACTCTTGAACGGCGTGCTCGTGCTCGCCGTCGTCGTCCTGCTCGGCTTTCTGTCGGTGCGCTACAAGGCCGAACTCGACTGGACCGCGAACAAGCGCAACACGCTCACCGATGCGAGCGTCAAGCAGCTCGAATCGATGCCTGATCCGATCACGTTCTACGTGTTCGCTCCGAGCGGCGCGGACACCCGGCGCAGTGTCGAGGAGGATCTCGGCAAGTACACGCGGGTGAAGAAGGACATCCGCATCGAGTTCGTCGATCCGAGCACCTCGCCGCAAAAGGTGCGCGAGTTCAACATCAATTTCGTCGGCGAAGTCGTCGTCGAGTACCAGGGCCGGCGCGAGAACCTGCGCGCGACCACCGAGCAGGCGGTGACGACGGCGCTGCAGCGCCTGGCCTATTCGGGCGAACAGTACGTGGTCTTCCTCGAAGGGCACGGCGAGCGCTCGATCCAGGGCAGCACGCCGGATGGCTATGCGCGCTTTGCGCAGACCCTGCGCGACAAAGGGCTCAAGGTGCAAAGCCTCAACCTGGTGCGCACGCCCAGCATCCCCGACAACACCAGCGTACTGGTGATCGCCTCGCCACAGTCGAAGCTATTCGACGGCGAAGTGCAGATCCTGCGCGATTACGTCAAGCGCGGCGGCAACCTGCTGTGGCTCGCGGATCCGGATTTTCCGGCCGGCATCGACGGTCTTGCGCAGGATCTCGGCATCGAGTGGCAGAACGGTTATGCGATCCTGCCGGAGTACCAGCTCCTCGGCACCGGCCATCCCGGCTTCTTCGCCGCGGTCGGTTATCCGCCCAATCCCGTGACCCAGGATCTGGACATGGTCACGCTGTTCCCGCTGGCGCGCTCGGTCAAAAGCCTCGGGGCAGAGGGCTGGACCGCGCAGCCGATGCTGCAGACTTCGGCGGCGGCATGGTTGGAAACCGGCGACATCGCCTCCGGCCGCGTGAGCCTGGATGCCAGCGACATCCGCGGGCCGCTGACGATCGGCCTGACCCTGACGCGCCAGTACACCCCGCCGGCGCAGACGCAAGGCGAAAAGAAGGCGGATGGCGATGGCGACAAGGCCGATGCGGCCACGGACACCACCAAGAGCCGGCCGCAGCGCATTGTGCTGGTCGGCGACGCCGATTTTCTCTCCGACGCCTACGTCGGCGAGCTCGGCAATCAGCAGCTCGGGCTCAACATCGTGCAGTGGCTCGCCAGCCGCGACGCCCAGCTCAACATCGACGTCAAGAAAGCTCCGGATACATCCTTGTACCTGCCGGGGTGGGCGCTGATGAGTATCGCCGGCTTCTTCGTGCTGCTGCTGCCGCTCATCCTGCTCGGCTTCGGCGTCGGCCGCTGGATCGTGCGCCGGCGCAAGTAAAACCACGGGGGTTTGGCCGATGAAACGCGTACACCTCAATCTCGCGCTCGCGGTCGTGGTGGTGGGTCTTGCCCTTGCGGCCTGGTTGGGTCGCGCCAAGCCGGAGACGCTGCCGCCGCTCACGCCGCTCGCGGAAAACGATCTGAAGACGATCACGATCGCGCATCCCGATGCGCCGGTGATCAAGCTCGAAAAACAAGACGGCGAGTGGCGCTTGGTCGAGCCGGTCAAGGCACCGACCGACCCCTTCGAGGTCAGCAGCCTCGTCGGTCTGGCCAAACTCGAGGTCAAGCGCAGCCTGCCGCTGACCGAGGTCTCGCTGGCCGAACTCAAGCTCGACCCGCCCCGCTACACGGTCACGCTCAACGATCAGGTGCTCGCCTTCGGCGACAGCGAGCCGCTCGAGTACCGGCGCTATATCAAGACCGGCGACCGCGTCGCACTGGTCAGCGATCCGCCGAGCGCTGCGCTCGACGCCGACTACAGCGATCTCGTCGCCAAGGAGCTGCTGCCGAAAAACGCCGAGATCCGGCGGATCGAGGTGCCGGGCCTGACCGTGCGCCGCAGCGACGACGGCGCCTCCTGGGTGGCCGAAGGTCAGGCCGATGTCGCGGCCGAGCGGTTACAGCGCTTCGTCGATGCCTGGAAGAACGCGCGGGCGATGTGGAACGCGCGCCGCCCCAGCGATGCTGGCGACAGCGGCGAGGTGGTCAAGCTCACACTCGCCGACGGCGACGTGCTGCTGCGCATCGTCGCGCGCGACCCGCAGCTGCAGATCGACCGGCCGGACTACGGCGTCCGCTACACACTGTCGAAAACCGACGTCGATAAGCTGTTGAAGCTGCCCGACCCACCGCCCGCACCGGCTGCGTCGGAATCCAAGCCGCAAGCGGAATCCGAGAAAAAGGATTGAGCGTTTGCTTCGGCGCGCCGGGCTCCTCGCCGGCGCGCCGGGATGCCGATCATGCCCGAGCTGCCGGAAGTCGAAACCGTCCGCAGGGGGCTTGCGCCCCATCTGACCGGGCGACGCATCGTCCGCGTGGCCGTGCGTGAGCCGCGCCTGCGCTGGCCGGTGCCGACCCATCTCGCCGAGCGGCTGTGCGGCCGGCGCGTCGTCGCGCTCGACCGCCGCGGCAAATACCTGATCGTCACCCTCGATTCGGACGACCGCCTGCTCGTGCATCTGGGCATGAGCGGGCGCCTGCGTGTCCTCCCCGCCGACACGCCGCCGCGCGCCCACGACCACATCGACTGGTGGCTGGACGACGGCCGCCTGGTCCGCTTCCACGATCCGCGCCGCTTTGGCGCCATGCTGCTGTGGCCGGCCGGTGAATCGATGCCTGCGTTGCTGCGTCATCTGGGACCGGAACCCTTCGCACCGGAATTCGACGGCGCCTATCTGTTCCAGCAGTCCCGTGGCCGCACCGCACCGGTGAAAAGCTTTGTCATGGATGGGCGCATCGTCGTCGGTGCCGGCAACATTTACGCGACCGAGGCGCTGTTTAGCGCCGGCATCCGCCCGAGTCGCTCGGCCGGTCGGCTCACGCGCGCCGACTGCACACGTCTGGCCGCGGCGATCCGCGCGGTGCTCGCCGACGCAGTGGCGCTCGGTGGCACGACGCTGCGAGACTTCGCCGGGGCCGATGGCGCATCCGGCTATTTCCAGCAGGAGCTGTCCGTCTATGGCCGCGCCGGTGCGCCCTGCCGCCGCTGTGGCACCACCATCCGCCGTCTCGTCATCGCCCAGCGCTCCTCGTTCTACTGCCCGCGCTGTCAGCGCTGACGGCGCATTGCGCGCCGCTTGCCATGCCGGGCGTGCACGGACAGACTCTGGCCCGCCCCGCGCATATTCGATCAGGAGATCCCGCCGATGACCGGTTTGCTCGCGCAAGCGCTGCGCCTGCCCTGTGGCGCCGTGCTCCCCAACCGCCTGTGCAAGGCCGCGATGACCGAGGGCATCGCCGATCCCTGGCTGCGCGCAACCGCGCGTCACGTCACCTTGTACCGGCGCTGGAGCGAGGGCGGCGCCGGTCTGCTGATCACGGGAAACGTGATGATCGACCGGCGCGTGCTCGAACGGCCCGGCAACGTCGCCATCGACGGCAATGGCGGCTTTGACCGGCTCAAGGCCTGGGCCCGGGCCGGCACGCACGCCGGCAACCATCTGTGGATGCAGCTTTCGCACGCCGGTCGCCAGTCCCCGCGCTACGTCACGAGCGAACCGCTGGGTCCGTCTGCGGTGCAGCTCGAGCTGTTCGGCAACTACGCCAGGCCGCGTGCCCTGCGCGAGGATGAAATCCTCGACTTCATCCAGCGCTTCGCCCGTGCCGCGGCCATCGCGCGCGAAGCCGGCTTCACCGGTGTGCAAATCCACGCGGCGCATGGGTATCTGCTCAGCTCGTTTTTGTCACCGGTGACCAACCGGCGCACCGATGCCTGGGGCGGCAGCATCGAGAACCGTGCGCGCTTTCTCATCGAAACCCTGCGCGCGACGCGCAAAGCCGTGGGCGCCGATTTTCCGATCAGCGTCAAACTCAACTCCGACGACTTCCGCAAAGGCGGCTTCACCCATGCCGAGTGTCTGCGCGTCGTCGAGCTGCTCAATGCCGAATCGGTCGATCTGCTGGAAATCTCCGGCGGCACTTACGAGCAACCGCGCCTGCTCGGCTACGCCGGACGTGCCGACAGCGCCGCCGAACCGCAGCGCGAAAGCACACGCCAGCGTGAAGCCTATTTCCTCGATTACGCGGCGAAAATCCGCACGGTCGCGCGCATGCCGCTGATGGTCACCGGCGGGTTTCGCACGCGTGCCGGCATGGAGGCGGCGCTGGCCTCCGGTGACTGCGCGGTCATCGGCCTGGCACGACCGCTGTGCACCGACCCCGATTTTCCCAAGCGGCTGCTCGCCGGCGAGATCGATGAAGCCCCGCGTTATGAAAAGACCGTCGTGCTCGGGCACAGCCGCTGGCTCTCTGGGGCCTCGCCGATCTTCTTCATCAAGCTGCTCAACGTGCTCGGCCAGCAGGGCTGGTACTACCAGCAGATCTTCCGGCTCGCCGACGGCCAAAACGCCGATCCCCGCCGCGGCCTGCTGCGATCCTTCTTCTACTACCTGTGGGACGAACAGCGCACGGCGTGGAACATGCGTCGCGCCCGCCGCATGCTCGCGGCCGGGCGGATGCCGGCGGATTAGTTGAGGATGCCCGGAACGGCGAGGCGGAACGGATTGATGCGGGCGTCGAAACCCTCGCCGGTCGCAGGCAGGATCATCTGGAATTCACCGTGCATGGTGCCGACCGGGGTGTCGAGCGGGCAGGCGCTGGTGTACTGGAATTCCTCGCCCGGTTTGAGGACCGGCTGGTAGCCGACGACGCCCGGGCCGCGCACTTCCTCGATTCTGCCTTCGCCATTGGTGATGACCCAGTGACGCGACAGCAACTGCACGGTGTCCTCGCCTTCGTTGCGGATCGTGATGTGATAGGCGAACAGATATTGCCCGGCAGCCGGATCGGACTGCTCCGGCACGTAGCGCGGCCGCACGATGATGCGTACACCGCGGGTCAGCGTTTCTGACATGTGCGCGTTTTCTATCTAAAACATGCCGGTCGCGAGCTTGGCCGCATCCGACATCATCGACGGATTCCACGGCGGATCGAAGACCAGCTCGACATCGGCCTCGGCGATCGTCGGCAGCGCCAGGATCTTGGATTTCACATCCCCGACGAGGATGTCGCCCATGCCACAACCCGGGGCGGTGAGCGTCATGCGCACTTTTGCGCGGCGCTGGCCTTCGCCGAGCGGCTCGATTTTGCATTCATAGACCAGCCCGAGCTCGACGATATCGACCGGAATCTCGGGGTCGTAGCAGGTGTGCAGCTGCGCCCAGACGGCTTTTTCGAGCTCCTCGTCGCTGGCGTCGGGGGGCACTTCGGGACCTTTGACCGGCTCCTTGCCGAGGGCATCGGCATCCTTGCCGTCGATGCGGAACAAATGGCCCTCGACTTGCACGGTGAAGCTGCCGCCGAGCGCCTGGGTGATCGCACCGCTGGCGCCTTCTGGCAGTTCGACCTTGGTTCCCTGCGGGATCAGGATGCCGATCACATCCCGACGCAGGGTCACGGGCTCGTAGAGGGCACTCATCGCGGGTCTGGTGGACGGTGGTGCAACCCCGGCGTCCGGTCGTTCGCTCGGGGATGTCGCAAGAGGGACTTAAGTTTAAACTCACCCAGGTGCGCCCGCATCCCTTCAGGGAACGGCGCTTTTCCTGCCTCGTCCTGCACCGTAAACCCTGGCCATGAAATCCTCGCCCCGCCGCGCCGTTTTCTTTGCCGCTCTTGCCCTCGGGATTTGCGGCAGCGCCGCCGCAGCGCCGCCACCGCGGACGCTTTCGGTTTCCGGTCACGGCGAGGTGACGGCCCTGCCCGACCGCGCGCGGCTGACGCTGGCCGTCGACGCACTCGAAACCGAGGTCGGCCAGGCCCAGGATCGGGTCAACCGCGCGGTGCGCGCTTATCTTGCGGCGATCCAGCCGTTGGCCCTCAAGGCCGAGGACATCGCCACCAGCGGCATTTCGCTGCAGCCGGAATATGTCTGGGACGAGCAAACCCGCCAACAGAAGCTGGTCGGCTATCGCGCGCGGCGTGACATCCAGATTCTGGTGCGCAACCTCGACCAGCTCGGCGAGCTGATCTTGCGCGCAACGCCCGCAGGGGTGAACCACGTTACGCCGCCGCAACTGGAATCGAGCCAGGCCGAGCGCTTGGCGCGCGAGGCGCTGTCCCGCGCCGCTTTGGATGCAAAGGCCCGTGCCGAGGCACTGGCGCGGGCGCTGAACGTGAAACTCGGTCCCCCACGTCTGGTGCGCGAAACCGGCTCGGCGGCGCCGGTGCCGTATAAAGTCATGGCGATGCGCGCACAAGCCGAGACGTTTGATGGTGGCAACCAGGAGATGGGGCTGTCCACCGGCGAGATCCGCATCCGTGCGGACGTCGCGGTCGAATTCGATCTGCTCGCGCCCTAGGCTTTTTCCTCATCGCGCGTGTGTGCCTGCGCCGGGTTTGACGCACCGTCATGCGCACGCCGGCCGACGGTGCCATAATTCGCCGCTTTCCCGACCGCAGGTCTGCATCCGTGTCGAAGAAAGCCTCGCCGCTGGTCGGCGTGATCATGGGGTCCCGGTCCGACTGGGAGACGATGGCGCACGCCGTCGAAACGCTCGAAGCGCTCGGTATTGCGCACGAAGCGCGCGTGGTCTCCGCGCATCGCACGCCCGATCTGTTGTTCGAATACGCCGCCAGCGCGCACAAGCGTGGCCTGAAGGCGATCATCGCCGGCGCCGGCGGTGCCGCGCACCTGCCGGGGATGTGCGCCGCCAAGACGACCGTGCCGGTGCTCGGTGTCCCGGTGCAGTCCAAGGCACTCAACGGGCTCGATTCGCTGCTGTCGATCGTGCAGATGCCTGCCGGGGTTCCAGTGGGCACGCTTGCGATCGGCAAGGCGGGCGCGATCAACGCCGCCCTGCTGGCCGCCGCCATCATCGCCAACGAAGACCGTGCCGTCGCACGGCGGCTCGCCGCGTTCCGGCGCCAGCAGACGCAGTCGGTGCTCGACGAAGCGCCGCTTTCGCTCAAGCAGTGATGCCGAACCGGTTTGTGAGATCCGCGCGATGAGAATCGGCATCCTCGGTGCAGGCCAGCTCGGGCGCATGCTCGCGCTGGCCGGCTATCCGCTCGATTTCGACTTCGTTTTCCTCGACCCGGCGACGGAAGCCTGCGCCGCGCCGCTGGGCACGCATTTCCGCGCCGCGTATGACGACGAGAACGCGCTGTCCGCGTTCTGCGGCTCGATCGACGTCGCCACCTACGAATTCGAAAACGTGCCGGCCAAGACCGCCGAGTTCGTCAGTGCGCGCGTGCCGCTTCTGCCGGCACCGATCGCGCTCAGCGTCGGCCAGGACCGCTTGTCGGAAAAAACCCTGTTCGACCAGCTCGGGATCCCGGTCCCGCGCTATCTGCCAGTGAGCACGCGCGCGGATCTGGATCGGGCGGTGCACGCCATCGGTCTGCCGGCGGTACTCAAGACCCGCCGGCTCGGCTACGACGGCAAAGGCCAGGCGGTGCTGCGCACGCCGCAAGACCTCGATGCGGCCTGGGCGCGCCTGGGAACCCAGCCGTTGATCCTCGAAGCCTTCGTCGCCTTCGAACGCGAACTGTCGTGCCTGGCCGTGCGCGACAAAAACGGCGCGCTGGCGTTTTATCCGGTGGTCGAGAACGTGCACCGCGACGGCATCCTGCGCACGGCCACGCCGCGCGCAAACGATCCGCTGCAGACGCAGGCCGAGGAGTATGCGCGGCGCGTCGTCGACCATCTCGGATATGTCGGCGTTCTCGCCTTCGAATTCTTCGTCGCCGGCGGAGCGCTCTACGGCAACGAGATCGCGCCGCGCGTGCACAACTCCGGGCATTGGACCATCGAGGGTGCGGAATGCTCGCAGTTCGAAAACCACCTGCGCGCCATCGCCGGCCTGCCGCTCGGCTCCACCGCGCTGCGCGGGCACTCGGCGATGGTGAATTTCATCGGCGCCGCACCAGACAACGCCGCGCTCGCCGCGATTCCCGGCGTGCATATCCATCATTACGGCAAGACCCCCAAACCACAGCGCAAGGTCGGCCACGCCACGGTCACGGCGGACAGCGCGGCCGAACTCGCCGAACGCCTCAGACGCCTGCAGGATTTGGTGCGCGCCGCCGAAAGCTGAAAGACCGGCTGCGGCGGATCGGCCCGGCTATTCGCCGAAACTGCGCAGCTCGCCGCCGTAGGCCACGGCCACACAACCCGCACCGACGTTCACCGCAGCCGTCGCCGACATCAAGCTGCGCAGGATTTCGATGTTGTTGCGCTGCGCCGCGGCGGCGAGCGCCGGATAGCCCGGCAACTGATCGATGTAGTCGGGATCCCCGCCGTAGCTGACGCAGACGTGGCCGGTGTCGATGCCGTGGTCGATCTGCCGCGCGACGTGCTCGAACATCCTCTCCACGGCGCGTTCGTAATTGCGGACCTTGGCCACCGGCTGGGTCTCGCCGCGGTAGCACAGGATGACCGGCTTGATGTCCAACGCCGAACCGATCGCATAGCTGATCAGCCCCACGCTTCTTTCGCCTTTTTTGATGCCGCGATTGCGGATGTAGTAGAGATCGCCCGGCACCATGTAGCCGCAGATGTTCTCGCGCAGCTCGTCGAGCCGCCTGCGGATGTCGTGGGGATGCGCGCCGGCGCGGGCGAGCTTGGCGGCCTCGGCGACGAGTACCCCGGCGCCGGAGAACAGATTCTTCGAATCGACGATGCGCAGCGCAAACGGACCGGCAATCCCCGCTGCCGCGCGCGCCGGCTTGCAGTCGGCAAGAATCGCAAACGAGGCCTTGGTCGCGTTCTCGAACATCGGGCTGCGGCTCGCCATCGCCGTGATGCAAAAAACGTAGTCGTAGGCCGGCACGATGCGTTCGAAGAACCGCGTGTAGATCGCCTCGGCCGGCAACGGCTGCGTCTCTGCATCGACGCCCTTGTCGGCGAGCTGTTCGGCGTAGAACCGCAAGGTCGCCTGGGGATCGCGGACGTCGACCAGATGCTGCTCGCCGATGCGGATCACGACCGGCAGGATGTCGATGCCGTGATCGCGGTAAAACTCGGGCGGCAGGTCACAGCTCGCGTCGGCGACGACACCGATGCGCATGGAAATTTCCCGTCAACCAAGGACGGCGGCATGTTAGCAAGCCCGCCATCTCTGCCGCTGTTGCCCGGTCAGCCCCTGGCGGGTCCAGCCTCTGGCGTGCGTAACCGCGGCAGATGGAAGCGGCGGGCTAAAAGGCGGTCGCGCAGTGTGCGCGGCAGCCAGCGCGCCAGTGCCGGCAGCAGGTGGCTGCCGCGGCCGATGCGCAGTACGGCCGGCGGCGGATCGCGCAGCAGCGCGGCGACCAGTTGCTGCGCGAATACCTCTGCAGGCGTCGCATGCTGTTGGGAGGCATTGGCGCGCGCGGCGATCGCATCGGCAACCGGGGCGTATATCGAGGCCTTCGATATGGACTCCGGCAGCACGCGGGTTGCATTGGCACCGAATTCGGAGCGGATCGCACCCGGCTGTACGGTGACGACCCGGATGCCGAAAGGCGCCAGTTCCATGCGCAGTGCAGCGGACAGGGCATGCACCGCCGCCTTGCTCGCGCAGTAGGCGCCGGCGAACGGAGTCACCAGGATTCCCGAGACGCTGCCGATGTTGACGATGCAGCCGCGCCGGCGCGCGATCATCCCGGGTAGCAGCGCACGCGTGACCGCCATCAAGCCGATCACGTTGGTTTCGAACTGCGCCCGCAAGGCCTCCTCATCGAGCTCGGCGAGCGGCCCCATTTGCCCATATCCGGCGTTGTTGATGAGCATGTCCACCGCAACGCCTTGCTGCTCCAGCAGCCGGACCAGCGATGCGATGCTGGCACCATCCGTCACGTCGAGCGCGGCAATGTGCATGCCCTGCGCGGCGAGGGGCTGCAGCGCCTCGCGGTTGCGCGCCGTCGCATACACCTGCCAGTTGCGCGCATGGAAGGCCTGGGCGAGCGCACGGCCAATGCCGCTCGAACAACCGGTGATCAGGACAACGGGGCGCGTGCTCGGCATCGTGGGTCGTCGCAAGCAAGGCTGATCGGGCGATTGTGCCTGTTACCGGCGCGCGAGCAAAAGAAAAGCCGCCCAGGGGAAGAGCGGCTTAAGGTGCGATCCCGGGGGGGACCCGGGACTGGAGGAGACTCGGTGCAGCGTTGGGGAGAGCCCTCGCGCTGCGGTGAGCATATTAAACCGCTTCTGTTGCGCCGCAACAACCGAGATTTTCGGATGCTCGATTTAGAATTTCTTGATTGTGCGCTCACAGGTCGAGATTGCCGACCAGCAAGGCGTTCTTTTCGATGAACTCGCGCCGCGGTTCGACCTGCTCGCCCATCAAGGTCGTGAAGATCTGGTCGGCGGCGACGGCATCTTCGACCTCCACCTTGATGAGCCGGCGGTTCTTGGGGTCGAGCGTCGTTTCGCGCAACTGCTCCGGATTCATCTCGCCAAGACCCTTGTAGCGCTGGATGTGCAACCCGCGCCGGGCCTCGGCGATCAGCCAGGCATAGGCGGCATCGAAATCGTCTACGTCCGCGCTGCGCTCCCCGCGGCTGACGATCAGTCCCGGACCGGCGAAGGCCTGCAGCCGCTGGCGTAGCGCAGCGATGCGGCCATATTCAGGGCCGGTGAAAAACTCGGTACCGAAGTGGAACACCTGGGTGTTGCCATGCACGGCGCGCTCGACCTGCACCAACGGTCCCTCGGCGCCGAGGCGGGCCTGCACGGCGAAGCGCCCGCGCAGACCCTCGCCCTGAAGCAGGGCGCGAAAACGTTCCGCCCAGGCCGCAAGGCCGGCGTCTTCGCCCGGCACCGGTGCAAGACGGGCCAGCGTCGTCAGCACGTGGTGGTCGTAGCGGCGGGAGAGCCGCTCGATCAGCTCGGCCACTGCCGCATATTCGCGCAGAAGGCCGGCCAGCTCGGCGCCGGCCACCGCTGGCGCATGCACTCCTGCCTGCACACGGGCGCCGTCGAGCGCGGTTTCCAGCAGCCAGGCGTTGAGCTCGTGATCGTCCTTGACGTAGGTTTCGTGCTTGCCGGTCTTGACCTTGTACAGCGGCGGCTGCGCGATGTAGATGTGGCCGTTTTCGATCAGCGCGAACATATGCCGGTAGAAGAACGTCAGCAGCAGCGTGCGGATGTGCGCGCCATCGACGTCGGCGTCGGTCATGATGATGATGCGGTGGTAGCGCAGCTTCTCCGGCTTGAATTCATCCTTGCCGATACCGCAGCCCAGCGCCGTGATCAGCGTCGCGACCTCTTGTGAGGACAGCATCTTCTCCAGCCGCGCGCGTTCGACATTGAGGATCTTGCCTTTGAGGGGCAGGATCGCCTGGAACTGGCGGTCGCGCCCCTGCTTGGCCGAACCGCCGGCGGAATCGCCCTCGACCAGGAACAGCTCGGATTTGGCCGGGTCTTTTTCCTGACAGTCGGCGAGCTTGCCCGGCAGACCGCTGCCGTCGAGCACACCTTTGCGCCGCGTCATCTCACGCGCCTTGCGCGCCGCCTCGCGTGCCGTCGCCGCCTCGACGATCTTGCCGCAGATGATCTTGGCCTCGTTGGGCCGCTCGAGCAGGAATTCGGCGAGCTTCTCGGCGACGATTTCCTCGACCGCCGGCCGCGCCTCGCTGGAAACGAGCTTCATCTTGGTCTGCGAGGAAAACTTCGGATCCGGCATCTTGACCGAGAGCACACAGGCCAGACCCTCGCGCATGTCATCGCCGGTGATGTCCACCTTCGCCTTTTTGGCGATGTCGTTTTCCTCGATGTACTTGTTGATCACGCGCGTCATCGCCGCGCGCAGACCGGTCAAATGCGTGCCGCCGTCGGCCTGCGGAATATTGTTGGTGAAGCACAGCACCTGTTCCTGGTAGCTGTCGTTCCACTGCATCGCCACTTCGACGGTCACCGGCACCGGCTCTCCACTGCCGACCGGCACACGCGCCACACCGGATGCATGAAATACAGTGGGATGCAGCGGCGTCTTGGCGCGGTTGATGTACTCAACAAAGCCCTTGACCCCGCCAGCAAACGCAAAGTCTTCCTGCTTGCCGGCGCGCTCGTCGATCAAGCGGATGCGCACGCCATTGTTGAGAAAAGACAGCTCGCGCAGCCGCTTGGCCAGAATCTCGTAGTGATATTCGATCTTGCCGAAGATTTCCTCGTCGGCCAGAAAATGCACCTCGGTCCCGCGCCCCTCGGTGTCACCGATGATGCGCAGCGGCGAGACCTCGACACCGTTCTGCACCTCGACCAGGCGGTCCACCGGCACACCCCGGCGGAATTCCATGAAGTGCTTCTTGCCGTCGCGGCGGATCGTCAGCTTAAGCCATTTCGACAGCGCATTGACGCAGGAAACCCCGACGCCATGCAAGCCGCCGGAGACCTTGTAGCTGTTCTGGTTGAACTTGCCGCCGGCATGCAGCACACACATGACGATCTCGGCGGCGCTGCGCTTGGGGGTGTGCTTGTCGTCGAACTTGATACCGACCGGGATGCCGCGGCCGTTGTCCACGACCGAAATCGAATTATCGGTGTGAATGGTGACGACGATGTCGTCGCAATAACCGGCCAAGGCCTCATCGACGGCGTTGTCGACGACTTCGAAGACCATGTGGTGTAAGCCGGTCCCATCTGAAGTGTCGCCGATGTACATCCCTGGGCGCTTGCGCACCGCTTCCAGCCCTTCGAGCTGCTGGATGCTGGATTCGTCGTAAGCGGCGGCAGTGGTGTGATTGGGCGTCATGGCAGCTAGCGGCATGCGAATACGGGATTTTACCATCGCGGCCCGACACGCCGGGCGGTCTGCCGCTGCGGTTTTTAATCGGCGGAAGACGTCACGACGCCGTGTTCCACGTGGAACACGGCGGCATCGAGTTCGCGTGCGAGCACGCCGCTGCGTGTAAACGCCGTGATGAAGGTTTGCCCCGGGTAGGCCTGAATGGCCGCGAGCAATGCGGCCTGATAGGGCTCAGCCAGCTCGGCCGTGAAGTCGTCGATGAGCAACACCGGATGACGCCCGGTGCGACGCCCGATCTCCGTGCACTGCGCCAGCAGCAAGGCCGCGATCAGCATTTTTTGCTGCCCCCGGCTGATCCGGTTTTTGGCGCGGTGTCCGCCAGCACGGATGCGCAGTTCGGCGCGATGCGGCCCGGCCTGTGTCGACCCCAGCCGGCGATCGGCGGTGCGCTGCCGGGCCAGCACCTCGCGCAAAGCCATCGTGCGCGTCCACCCGGGGTATAAATCGAAATGCCACTCACCTTCCCCGATCAAGACCTCGATGCCCGCCAACACGGCGGGGCGGATGGCATCCAGATGGGCACAGCGCTGGGCATCGAGTTGCTCGCCGGCCTCGGCCAGTTCCGGTTCCCAGGCAGCAATCTGGCGGTCGTCGGCACCGGCACGCAGCAACTGGTTGCGTTGCCGCAACGCCCGGCGGTACCGGCGCCATAGTGGCAGAAACTGAGGTTCCACGTGGAACACACCCCAGTCGAGGAAACTGCGCCGGTAAACCGGTCCCTCCTGGAGCATCTTGTGCATACCGGGTTCGAGGATTTGCACCGGCAGTGTGCGCAGCAAGTCCAGGCTCGTCGCGGCCCGACCATCGACGCGGATCTCGGTCTGCTCACCGGCAAAGCGCAGACCGAGCGACTGACGGAGGGCCGACAGAGGATGCTCCACGCGTCCGAACACGAGCCAGCCCGGCCTGTCCGGACCTTCCCACTCCTGCGGCGAGGCCCCGCGGAAGGAACGACCGCGGCCCAGCACATAAAGGATCTCGAGCAGACTGGTTTTACCCGCAGCATTGGCGCCGAAAATGACATTGAGCCTGCCGTGGGGGTGCAGGCTCAATGTCCGGATCAGGCGGAAGTTCTCGGCCTTGAGTTGGAGTAGCCGCATCGCGGCGACGCCTCCTGGCAACGCGCCTACAGGCGCATCGGCATCACCACGTACTTGCTGGAGGTATCGCCGACACCGTGAATCAGCCCGCTGGAATCCGGATTCTTCAATTCCATGACGAAGCGCTCCCCGTCGAGCACGCCGAGCGCATCGAGCAGATAGTTGACATTGAAGCCGATCTCCAGCGGCGCGCCCTCGTAGACGACCTCCAGATCCTCCTCGGCTTCCTCGTGCTCGGGATTGTGGGTTTGCAGCGTCAGCGTGCCGTCCGAAAGACTCAGCCGCACACCGCGGAATTTCTCGTTGGACAGAATCGCGGTGCGTGCGAGTGCCCGGCGCACGGTCTCGCGATCGGCTTCCATGCGCTTGTCGCCGCGGTCCGGGACGACACGCTCGTAATCCGGGAACCGCCCATCGATGAGTTTGGAGGTCATACGCACGGCATCGAGATCGACCTCGATCTGGCCGACACCGATGCGCAGTGTCACCGTCTCCTCCCCTGCATCGAGCAGGCGCTGCAATTCCAGCACCGCCTTGCGCGGCACGATCACCTGGGTCAGCTCGTCGAAACCGGTGGCCACCTGCAGCTCACTCAAGGCCAGCCGGTGGCCGTCGGTTGCAACCGTGCGCACGCGTTGCCGCGCGATTTCGAACAGCATGCCGTTCAAGTAATAGCGCACATCCTGCTGCGCCATCGCAAACTGGGTTTTCTCGATGAGTTTCTTCAGCTGCGCCCGGGTGAGCGTGAGGCTGCGCCCGGCACTGACGCGGCCCATGGCCGGGAATTCCTCGGCGCGCAGACAGACCAGCGAGTAGCGGCTGCGGCCCGATTTGAGCAGGGCTTTGTCGGCGCCGATGTCGAGGCTGATCTCGGCGCCTTCCGGCAAACCGCGGCAGATGTCGAACAGCTTGCGCGCCGGCACCGTCGCGCGGCCGGGAGCCAGGTTCTGTACACGGGCGCGGGCCATCAGTTCGATTTCCAGGTCGGTGGCCGTGACGATCAGCTCGTCATCCTTGAGCTCGAACAGAAAATTCGACAGCACCGGCAAAGACTGTCGCCGCTCGACCACGCCAATCACCGCCGACAGCGCCGACAGCAATTCGTTTCTCCCCACTTGCACTTTCATGGCTTCACCCGATCACAGAAACGATGGACATTTTGGGTACTCCAACAGCAATAAGCCCGCGCCTGATTGCTGAGCAAATCAAATAAAAATTTTGAATTCAAAGTGTTGCAGATGAAGTGCCGAGCGCTTTGTCCCTTGGCCGGTGTCCCAGCAGGCTGTGGATAAACTCTGCATGCGTTTTATCCACAGCTTGTCCGGCGTGACATTCGCGGCTACTTCACTGGCGTCGTACACAAGCTGTCAAACCCCCAACTGGCGTTGAATATTCTCGTAATCCTCGCGGATTTTGAGATCCGTCTCGCGTAGCGCACTGATCTTGCGGCAGGCGTGCAGGACCGTCGTGTGATCCTTGCCGAAGGCCTCGCCGATTTCCGGCAGGCTGTGCTGGGTCAGCTCTTTGGCCAGCGCCATCGCGATCTGCCGTGGGCGCGCCAGCGAGCGGGTGCGCCGCGGCGAGTTCAGATCGCCGATGCGAATGTTGAAGTAAGCCGCCACGGTGCGCTTGATGTTGTCGATCGTGACCAGGCGGTCATAGGCGGCGAGCAAATCCTTGAGCGTCGTGCGTGCGAAGTCCACGGTCAGCGGTTCGCCGCGCAGCCGCGAGCTCGCGATCAGGCGCAGCAGCGCGCCTTCCAGCTCGCGCACGTTGGAGCGCACGCGCTGGGCGACGAACAGCGCGACGTCCTTGGGCAGCGGCACACCGGCGGCTTCCGCCTTGGCGATCAGAATCGCCATCCGCGTCTCCAGATCCGGCGGCTCCACCGCGACCGACAGACCCCAGGTAAAGCGGGACTTCAAGCGCTCGTCGATGCCATCGATTTCTTTCGGATAACGATCCGAGGTCAGCACGATCTGCTTGCGTGCATCGATCAGCGCATTGAATGTGTGGAAGAACTCCTCCTGCGTGCGGTCCTTGTGCGCGAAGAAGTGGATGTCGTCGATGAGCAGGGCGTCCACCGAGCGATACAGGTTTTTGAACTCATCGGTGCGGCCGTGGCGGATCGCGGCAATGAAATGGTTGATCCACTGCTCGGCGCCGACGTAGGCGATGCGTGCCCGCGAGTTGCGCGCGCAGATCGCATTGCCGACGGCGTGCATCAGGTGCGTCTTGCCCAGACCGGAGCTGCCGTAGATCAGCAGCGGGTTATAGGTTCCCCCCGGGGTTTCGACGACGTATTGCGCGGCGGCACGGGCCTGGGAGTTGGATTTGCCTTCGATGAAGTTCGCAAAGGTGTAATCTGGGTTGAGCCTGCCGGTGACCAGCGCCGACGGTGCTTCCTCATCGGTTGCGGGTGCGGCCATGCCCACGCGGGACTCGGCGGAACCCACGCCCAGTTCGACCACCGGCGCGTCGCTGCCGCCGACCACGCGCACCGCGCGCTCGATCTGGGCCAGATAGGTTTCGCGCACGCGCTCGAGCACGAGCCGGTTGGGCGCGAGCAGCAGCAGCCGGCCCTGGCTGACGACCGGGTGCAGCGGGCGGACCCAGGTATTGATGTCTTTGTCCGGCAGCTCGCCTTCCAGCCAGCGCACGGACTGTGCCCAGAGATCCTCTTGATACATGGTGGGTTGTGTCGAAGAAACAGTGGGGCGCGCTGGGGCGGCCGGGGCGGCAGTCTAAGCCTTCACCGGGCAGTTATCCACAGGGTCATCCCGCCCCTGCTTGAAGATACGGCGATCCGACCGTTAAACTCCGCCCCCTTTTTGCTCTATGCCGAATCGTCGGGGATAGTCATGGCCACGAAGCGCACGTATCAACCCAAGAAGCTGCGCCGCAAGCGCACGCATGGTTTTCGCGCCCGGATGGCGACCAAGGGCGGCCGCCTCGTGCTGTCGCGCCGCCGTGCCAAGGGCCGCAAGCGCCTGATTCCTTGAAGCACGGCGCGCCGTGACCCATGGCGCGCTTTACGCGGCGCGCCCGCCTGAGCAAGCCCGGCGACTTCGACACCGCGTTCGAGCGCGGCCGCCGCATCCAGGAGCGCCATCTGACCGCGATCGTCGTCGCCAATGCGCTGGGTCACCCCCGTCTTGGGCTTGCGATTGCCAGAAAGTCCGTCGCTCTGGCCACGCAGCGCAACCGCATCAAACGTGTGATCCGCGAAAGCTTTCGCATGCATCAGCATGAACTGGGTGCGCTCGACATCGTCATCCTCGCGCGGCCCGGCTGCGCGCATGCCGGCGCGGCCGGATTGAACCGCAGCCTGGAGCGCTTATGGTCGCGCATCGCAGCCTTGTCGGCGTCCTCCTCGTCGGCCTGATCCGCGTCTATCAGGTGCTGATCAGCCCGCTGCTCGGCCCGCGCTGTCGCTTCTACCCGAGCTGCTCGCATTACGCCGTCGAGGCGATTCGTGTGCACGGCGCGCTGCGCGGCAGCGCACTGACCATGCGCCGTATCCTGCGCTGTCACCCGCTTCATCCCGGCGGGTACGATCCGGTGCCGGGCACGACGCACCCCTGCGATCACCGCGACCATCCGAACGATCGATAACGATGGAAAACCGACGCTTCATTCTCCTCGCCCTGATCGGCGTCGTGCTGTTCTTTCTGTATCAGGCCTGGCAGAAGGACTATCCGCCGGCGCAGGCGCATCACAACCCGCCGGCGGCGATGCCGACGCCGCCCGGCAACGACGTGCCGGCCGCCGCTGCCGACGTGCCGGTTGCGCCGGCGTCAGCGCCAGCGCCAGCTGCGCCCGCCGTTGACACCGCCACCGGCGGGCGCATCGTCGTCGATACCGACTTGCTGCGCGCCGAGATCGCGCTCGACGGCGGCGAGCTGCGCCGTCTCGAGCTCAAGGCCTACGCCGTGTCGAAGGATCAACCAAAGACGCCGATGGCCCTGCTCGACGATCGCAACGGCCGCTATTTCGTCCTGCAAAGCGGGATCGCCGGCACGCAGGCGCCGCTGGTCACGCACCGCACGCGGTTTGTCGCGGCGCAGGCCGAGTACCGCCTCGCCGACGGCAGCGATACGCTCGACGTGGTCCTGGATTACCGCGACCCATCCGGCTACGCGGTACGCAAGATCTACCGTTTTGCGCGCGGGGATTATCGCGTCGAGTTGATCCATGAGATCGACAACGCCAGCGCTGCTGAGCTGACCGCGAGCCCATATGTGCGCCTGGTGCGCACGCTCTATAAGAGCGGCGATGAACCGCCGTTCGTCGCCACGTTCACCGGCGTCGGGTTCTACGAGCAGAAAGAGGGTACGACGGCATACCGCTTCAAGAAAACCAAGCTCGAAAAGCTCGCCGAGCAAGCTTACGAGGTACGGCAGACCGGCGGCTGGATCGCCATGCTGCAGCATTACTTCGTCGCTGCGATCATCCCGCCGCAGGACGCACCCGCGACCTACGCCGCCAAGCCGGCGAGCGGACAAGGCTACATGACGCAGTACGTCGGTGCACCGCAAACCATCGCCGCCGGTGCACGCACCCGCTTTGCAACGACGCTGTTCCTCGGCCCCAAGCTGCAGGACCGCGTCGCCGATGTCGCCCCCGGCTTCGATCTGACGCTTGACTACGGCATCCTCACGCCGATCTCCGAGCCGCTGTTCTGGTTGCTCGACAAGTTCCACCGCCTCACCGGCAACTGGGGCGTGGCCATCATCCTGCTGACGCTGCTCGTCAAGGCCGCGATGTACAAGCTCTCGGAAGCGCAGTATCGCTCGATGGCCAAGATGAAAAAGTTCGCGCCCAAGATCCAGGATTTGCGCGAGCGCTACGGCGACGACCGCGAGCGCATGCAAAAAGCGATGATGGAGCTGTACAAGAAAGAAGGGTTCAACCCGCTTGCCGGCTGCTGGCCGCTGCTCGTGCAATTCCCGGTGTTCATCGCGCTGTACTGGGTGCTGCTGGAATCGGTCGAGCTGCGCCAGGCGCCGTTCGCGCTCTGGCTCAACGACCTGACCGCACCGGATCCGTACTACGTGCTGCCCGTGTTGTTCGGTGTGTCGATGTACATCCAGCAGAAACTTTCGGGCCAGCAGGCCATGGACCCGATGCAGCAGCGCATCATGAACATCATGCCGATCATGCTCACGGCGTTTTTTGCCTTTTTCCAGTCCGGTCTTGTGCTGTACTGGTTCGTCAGCAATCTGATCGGCATCGCCCAGCAGTGGTATATCACCCGCAAGATCGAACGCGAGGAGGCGGCCCGCGCGGCCAAGCGCTGAAGCACTGCTGTCCGCAGCAATCAACACGGGCGGGCGCGGCAGCATGAACGGGCGGACCGACACCATCGTGGCGATCGCCACTGCGCCGGGGCGCGGCGCGGTGGGCATCGTGCGCGTGTCCGGGCCACAGGCCGCTGCGGTCGCGATGCGGCTGTGCGGCACACTGCCGCCGCCGCGCACCGCAGCGCTGCGCCAGCTCCGCGATGCCCACGGGCAGGCCATCGACCGCGGGCTGGTGCTGCACTTCCCGGCACCGCATTCGTTCACCGGCGAGGATGTCGTCGAGTTACAAGGCCATGGCGGGCCGGTCGTGCTGCAAATGCTGGTCGAAGCCGCCTGCTGCGCCGGCGCGCGGCTGGCGCGGCCGGGCGAGTTTTCTGAACGCGCCTTCCTCAACGGCAAGATCGATCTCGCCCAGGCCGAGGCCATCGCCGATCTGATCGACGCCGGGACACGCGAAGCCGCGCGTGCGGCGCTGCGCGCGCTCGATGGCGCGCTGTCGCAGCGCGTCGAGGCGATCGCCGAGGCGCTGACCACGCTGCGTGTCTATGTCGAAGGAGCGCTCGATTTCGCCGACGAGGATGTGGACTGGCTTGCCGACGCCGCACTTGCGCAGCGTCTGGGCGCGCTGCGCAGCGCACTGGAGCAGTTGCTCACCGATGCCCAGTGCGGCCGGCGGCTGCGCGATGGTCTGACCGTCGCGCTCAGCGGCCGGCCCAACGTCGGCAAATCCACATTGCTCAACCGCCTCGCCGGCGCCGAGGTCGCCATCGTCACCGACATTCCGGGGACGACCCGCGATGTGTTGCGCGAGCCCCTCGATCTCGCCGGCCTGCCGCTGACCTTGGTCGATACCGCGGGCCTGCGTGAATCCGACGACCCGGTCGAACGCGAGGGCATCCGCCGCGCCCGCGCAGCCCTGGCACAGGCCGAACTCGTGCTGTTCGTCGTCGAAGCCGCGCAGGGCATCATCGCCGAGGACGCGGCCCTGCTCGCCGCCGTGCCGGCCGATACGCAGACCCTGATCGTGCACAACAAATGCGATCTTCTGCGGCAAGCCGCCGCGCGCTGGGAGGACGGCGGTCGGGTTCATATCCGCCTGTCGGCAGTCACGGGTGACGGGATTCCGCTCTTGGTGCACGAACTGCACCGTTTCGCTGGTTGGGCTGACACCACACAGGGCGTGTTCACTGCCCGCACTCGCCATCTCGATGCGCTGCGGCGCACGCTCGCGTGCATCACCGAGGCCGAACGCCGGCTCGCCGAACGTGCCGGCGCCGAACTCGCCGCCGAGGAACTGCGCCTGGCCCACGAGGCGCTCGGCGAAATCACCGGCCGTGTGACCAGCGACGATCTGCTGGGCCACATCTTCTCCCGTTTTTGCATCGGCAAATAGGAATACACCGGCGACATCGATGTCATGGGGTCATTGCCGATGTAACGGTGTACCTGCAGCAATCGTCGCTGAACGTCGCGGCGCGGACACAGCAAACCGGTTTTCGCGCCTGCGTCATCCATGATTTCTGGCGCATTGGGCAAGGCATACCACGCGATGAGCCGATGATCTCCGGCTCATTTTCTGAGCCAGATGCAGGCGCACAATGCCTCCATGCTGAAGTGGCCCGGATTGTTCCTGGTATCGGTCGGGCTGGCCCTCCAGCCTCGGCTGCTGGGGGTGGGCCTGATCGCGATTCTGCTGGGGCTTGCAGAAGCGCTCGCGCCCGGTGCCTGCCTTCCGCCCGTGGCCGTGCCGCCGTCGAGGCCCGCCGATGGCCGTTTTCGATTCTGAACGAGGATGGGGTGGGCGCAGTGATGCTGGCCATCGATGATGCCGAGGGTGCCGAACCCATCCGCCGCCACGGCGCGCATTCGCAATCCGGTGCCTCATGCGATCGGCCCTGGGCGCAGGCGAGTATCTGTGTTCTACGGCAGCGCTGGGACCACTTGCGCGACGGCAAAGCGGATGAGGCAAGGAGGATGAACCATGAACACCCGCAGCGCGTCCTTCACCGCATTCCTGCGCCATCGCTACCACGGCCACGTGCGGGGATGGCTGGCGATTTTTGTCGGTTGGCTGTGGGGGTACTACATTGACCAGTACGCCCACGAGCCGCTGTGGGCGGTGCTGCCGGCTGCTTACGTGGGGGCCTTCGCGGTCCTCGCGATCGGCGTGGCGGGCGCAGCACTGCTGCGTTTTCCCTGGTGGTTCATGGCGCCGTTGACCTTCGCATCAATGGCGCTCGAATGGGCTTTGCGCAAGGTGTTGCGCCGTCCCTGGCGCCGGCGGCTTGAGCCGCACGAGCGGGTTTTGGGCAACCCTTTCGCGTGGCTGCAGGGCCGCCGTCTGCGGCAGCAGCGGAAGCAGCGTCGTGCTCGAATCACGCCTGCGCCTGTTGTCCCGGCCATGCGGGCGGCGCAACCGGTTGCGCATATGCCGCCGCCGCCCCGGCCGCCAAAATGGTCGGCGGAAGGTCTGGGGGCTTACATCGGGAAGGTCTTCGAAGGCCACTGGTGGTTCTGGACATACAGCGCACCGCTGTGGATCACGCTGTGGTTGTGGCTCATCGAGGATCAGAGATTCATCGTCGCGCTGATGCTGGCGGTGCTGCTGTGGTTTTTGGGCACGGTGGCCTTGCTGATTCCCCTCGCCGCGGCCATCCTCGCGCTCACCTCGGCGCTTTTTGTCGGCGCGGGGCTGACGCCTTTGCAGCGCCAGGTTGCCGTGCAGCACGACATCGTCGAACGCGCCGCGCGGGCACAGGCGGCGACACATCCTGCAACGGCGCCCACGCCAACCAGACCCGCGCCTCAGCGTGTCCACTGGATCTGGCCGCTGCTTTTGGGCCTGTGGATCGGTCATGCCTGGGGCAAGGATGACTAGGGTCTGCCTGACGGCATCGTGCCACGTCCGCCACGACCAAGGTGGACGAATCGCGTTTGCGGCGTACCGGGCCGACACAGAGGAGCCCGCCGACCCCGACCGAGACGGGCTCATCCTGTGAGCCACCAACCGCCGCATCATCGCGGCATGGAAGACGTCTCTTCACCTGTTCATGCCGTCCCGCCAGCGCCGACTTTTGCTTCGACGCTGGCCGTGCGCGCGCGGCTGTGGCTGCCCGGGCAGGTCTTTGCGCCGGAGGACGGACACCCGCGCCTGTGGCTGTCGCTGTCCGATGGCCGGGTGCTCGCCCTGCGGCTGGGCCAGGCGCGGCTGGGCGACGATGCGGTGATCGCGCCCATCCTCGCAGCGCTCACCGACGATGTCGGCGGCCACCATTACCAGTTGCAACTGCCGCAAACGGGTTTCGTGCAGGTGCTCTATGCCGCGCCCGTGCTGCCCAATCCCGTGCGCTGGCACGCAGGTTTCTGGTTCGATGCCGATTTCCAGCGCTTTGCCGCCACCCTGGATGCCGAGCTGATGCGCCTGCTGCTGTGGCTCGAGCGCGAACCCACGCCGCCCGCGGTGACGCGGCGCGATGGCGAGACGCCGCACCCACTGCCCAGGCGCTTCTTCGCCTCGGTGCGCAACTACAACCGGCTCGCGACCTTGCCGCCCGTTCTGCGCGAGCGGCGCCTGCAGGCGCTCGCCCGTTTTCCTGCGCTGGTGGCGCCGGTGCTGCTCAGCTTCCACCATTCGCCGAATGTCGAAGGCGGCAGGCGCCATGCCTGGCGCGAGAAGGATCAAGCGGTGGAAGCCGCGATCGATGCGGGGCGCGATCTCACGGGAGCGCTGGCGCAGCATTACGGCATCTCGCGCAGCCTCGTACGCGCGCCGGTCAACACCGCGTTGTGGCCCGCGCCCAGCCATGCCGCGCGGCGCGGCTATCTGGCGCTGCTCGATGCCTTGCCCGCCAACCAGCGGCCGACGCTGTCTGAGTTCGAACGCTGGCAGCTTTATCTCGCCAACTACTTCGGCTTGCTGGGCGAGACGGAGCGCGGCGACCCGTTGCCGCAGCGGCCCGAGGTGCACCGCGGCGCTTTTCGCCTGGGCTGGACGCGCACCTGGGAGGCGGCGGCAAGACGTTACGGCAACCTGCACACGGCGCTCGCGGACTGCCGCGATTTTCTCGAAGCCGTGCGCGAGCGGGCGGCCGCGCTCACCGCGAGCCGCTACGGGCCGCGGCTGGGCCGGCTTGCCGCGGGGTGGCTGGCCTGTCATGGGTTGCTGGGACTGCTCGGCGCATCGGGCCGTTGGCACCGGCAGGGGCCGACGCAGATCGACGATGATCTGCCCGGGGATCTCGAACTGCCCGCCATCGTCGGCCGCTTCGAGCGCGAGGCTTGGCTGGCCGTGGAACTCACCACGCCGCGCGGCCTGCTCGAGGAGGGCCTTGCGATGCATCACTGCGTCGGCAACCGGGGTTATTGGGAGGCTTCGGTGGCCGGCACGCGCATTTTTTCCCTGCGCGGCCCCGCAGGCGAGCGCGCCACCGCCGAGTACCGGCCGGCCTTGCGCGAGGATGTCGAGTACGACACGCGCTATTGCCTGGTGCAATTGCGCGGACCCTGCAACCGTGAGGTTGCCGGCTCGATGCACGCCTTTGCCAGCGAGGTCGAAGCCGTGCTCAACGAGCCCGCCCGCGCCGATGCCCGCTGGGCAGCGCTCGAAGCGCGTGGGCGCATCGAAGTGGAGCTGCTGAACCGCAAACGCAAAAAGCGCCTGGCGCAGCGCTTCGATGCCAAGACCGAGCGGCAGTTGGCCGCGGTGCTCGCCTGGCTCGGTCAGCCCCAGCCAGGCCCCAACGTGCTGCTGGTTGCGCCGGTGGCGGGCTATCAGTATCACCAGGGGCCTGCGGTGGAAGCGCAGTTTCAGCCGAACGCTACGCTCAGCCTCACGCACGAGCGCGACAACCCCCACGATCCGCTCGCCGTGCGCATCGACTGGCAGGGGGTGAAGCTCGGCTACGTGCCGCGCCCGCACAATGCCGAGATCGCCGCGCGGCTGCTTGCGGGAGAGAAGCTCACCGCACGGCTGGCTGCGTTCGACGAAGAGGCACCGCCCTGGGAGCGGGTGGTGGTGGAAATCGCAACCCGGGAGGCTGAAGGCGCCGGGAAACTCGACGGCCACGCGGTGCGTGCTGCGGATACCACCCACGACTGTGTCCGCATGGTGCGCCAGGCCTGTCACCGTTGAGGTTCATGCGTGGATTCGTTTGGTGTGCGCTGGGTGGATCCCGTGGCGGATTTCGTGGCCAGCGCGCCGTGGACGCGGACGCAAACCCTTGCCAAGATCGACCCGGTGGCGCTTGATCTACGCGCGGCGTGAGCCTTGAGTGCTGATGGCGGGCGGCCGGGCGGACCACCTCGTTGCGGGAGACGCCGTGCAGACGCAGAAGGGCGGGATCGGCAAATGGGTTTACGTGGGCTGGATCGCGCTGGTCGCATGGCTCATGGCTGCGCCGGCGGTAGCGCGCACACTGGTTGAGCGTGTCGATCTGCCGCTGTCCAGCGGACGGGTCATCAGCGCCGAGATCCGCCGACCCGCGGACGCGCCGCCGGTGTTGCCGGCGGTGCTGTTGTTCGGCGGTTTCCGCGGCGCGGCGACGGTGCTCGATGCGGTGCCGGCCGGACTGTCGCTGGTATCGGCGAGCTTCGATTACCCCTTCGATCCGCCGCGGCGCTTTGAATTTCCGCAGAGTCTGGCGCACCTGCCGGCGCTCGATCGCGGCATCGACCAGACGATCGAGGGCATCGGTCATCTCGTGGCCCACCTGCGCGCGCGCCAGGACATCGATGCGCAGCGACTCACCATCGTCGGCGCGAGTCTGGGCGCGCCGTTTGCGACCATCGCGGCCGCCGAACTCGAGCTGCCGGGCTTGGTGATCGTGCATGGGTTTGGCGACGTCCGGCGGGTCATCGCGCAGCAGTTCATCCGCAAGCTGGCCCCGCGCTACGGGGATTGGACGCGCTGGCCGGCCTGGGGGCTGGCCAATGCGCTGACCTGGGGCTTTGACCTGCCCGCCCCGGAGGACTATGCCGCGCGCCTGCGCGCGACGCAGCGCGTGCTGATGATCGTTGCGCAGGACGACGAACTCATCCCGCAGCCGGCGACCGAGGCCCTGTGGCAGGCCTTGCAGCGTTCGCAGGCGCAGCTCGAACGCCTCGATGAGGCCGGCGCGCACTTGCAGGGATCGCGCGATCCGCGCATCGGGGGGCTGGTCGAAACCGCGCTGACGTGGATGGGCCGCGTCGGCCTGCGCTGACACTGCTACGATGGTGCAAGTGCTCCCCTTGTGCATCGCCGCGCGTGTCTGTCGAATTCAGGTTTTGCCCCCGCTGTGCCCGCCCGCTGACCGAGCGCGAGCATGGCGGCTTTGCGCGTCGCGCGTGTCCGGACGAGCGCTGCGGTTTCGTGCACTGGGACAATCCGGTGCCGGTGGTCGCCGCGGTCGTCGAGCACGAGGGTTACATCGTGCTGGCGCGCAACAAACTGTGGACGCAGCGCTTCTTCGGCCTGATCACCGGCTTTCTCGAGCGCAACGAGAACCCGGATGCAGCGGTGTTGCGCGAGGTCGAGGAGGAACTGGGCCTGAAAGCGCGCGACCCCCGCTTCATCGGCCATTATGGCTTTGAGCGCATGAACCAGCTGATCATCGCGTATCACGTCATCGGCGAGGGCACGATCACACTCGGCGACGAGCTCGCCGAATACATCCGTGTCGCGCCGGCGCAGGCGCGCTACTGGCCGGCCGCGACCGGACTTGCCCTGCGCGACTGGCTGATCGCGCAAGGCCACACGCCGCAGCCGATCGAGCTGCCGGCGCGCGCCCGCTGAACGGGCGTTCTCAGGAGGATAGGGTTTCGATCAACAGCGCTCGCGCGATGCGCTCGTGCAGGTCTTGCGGGGCATCGAGGCCGAGGCGGCGCAGCACGGCGGAAGCGGCCGCCGGCGGCTGCATGGGGCGCAAGGCCTTGAGCAGCAGCCGCCAGCGTGGCATCGCCGCCGCGCGGCGCTTGATCGCTTTCAAGGCCGCGCCCAGCCGCAGCTCCTCGTCGGTGAAATCGCAGCCGAGCGGAAACGGGGGAAAATGCGCGCGGTGCGCCGCAAGCAGCGCCTCCAGCCGTTCCGGCCGGTTGTCGCGAAACGGCGGCGGGATGACATAGTCGGCCTCGATCTTGCCGGCGCGCTGGGCTTGCTTGAGCAGGTCCTGCTGGAAACGCGCATCGGCGATGTGGATCAGCGCCTTGGCGACCTCGCTGTCGGTCTTCGAGCGCAGATCGGCGATGCCGTATTCGGTGACGACGATGTCACGCAGATGGCGCGGGATCGTCGTGTGTCCGTAATTGAACACGATGTTGCTGGTCGGCGCGCCGCCGGTTTCGCTTTCGCGCGTGGCGCGGATCAGCAGGATCGAGCGGCCAGCGGGGAGCTGGTGCGCCATCGCGACGAAGTTGTACTGCCCGCCGACACCGGAGACGACCTGCAGGTTTTGAAGGCCATCCGAACAGACCGCGCCGGAGAGCGTGGCCATCATGCCGGTATTGATGAAGCGCGCATGGCGGCGCTGCTGGCGGTAGAGCCGCGGGTTGTAATCGAGCTGGTTGGTCTTGGCGACCGAGGTCAGACAGATCGCGTTGCGCGTCGCATCGTCGAGCGCGCACAGGTCGCGATAGAACGCGGTCGGGCCAAGGAAGAAGCCACCGTGCAGCAGGATGCCGTTGCGTAGATGTTCGCCCAGACAGCGCGCCAGCACCGCGCGCGATGCCGGATCGGCGACGTTGGCAACGACGCGCGTGCCGTCGGCGGCGACGATATGCCCGTTGTCGTAGCGCACGTCGTCGGCGAAAAACCCGTGGTGCTGCAAGACATCGAAATCCTTGCCGCGGATCACGCGCACGCCCAGCCGCGCAAAACCATCGAGCACATCCGGCATCAAGCGGTCCGGGTCGCATTGCCCCTCGTTGATCAGCTGCTGTAGCGCCCAGAAGTCGTAGACGCGGCGCTTGAGAATTCCGGCACGCAGCAGATGCAAGAAGCCGTCGACGAACATTTCGGTGGCGCCATACAGGCCTTGTACGAACGGATCGGTGCCGCCGATCGCCTCGATGAGTGCGGCGTTGTGCGAGAGGATGCCGGTGTCGGCGAGCACCCGGCGATAGACGGCCGGCTCGCGATGGCGCAGCAGCAGGGCGTGCACGAGGGCATCGGCGAGGGCGCCGATGCCGATCTGCAGCGTGCCGCCATCGCGCACCAGGCTGCTCGCGTTCAGGCCGATGAAGTAGTCCGGCACCGACACCGCCATCTTCGGGGTCGGGAACAGCGCAGTGGTGTAGCGGGCATCATCGACGACGATGTCGAAGGCGTCCGCTTCGACTTCGGCATCAAGGCCAAAGTACGGCAGGTTCTGGTTGACGACGGCGATCTTCAGGTGCGGCCGGCCACTTTCGCGCAGCATCTGCATCAGTTCCGGTCCGGTGTCCGGGTTGCACGACAGGCTGTACCGCGCCTGGTTGTCCACCGTGCGCCGCGCCACCGTCTGCGCGACGACGTTGCAGCCCTGGTTGAACACGTCGCGCGCGGCATGCGTGTAATTGCTGCTGATGTAATGCTGCTGCGCATGGGCGTTGCCGAGCATCGAGCCGGGGCGGAAGTAAAACTCGCAGATCTCGACGTTCGGCGGCAGCCGGTTTTCGCGCAGGTCGCGCACATAGTCGAGGTCCGGGACTCCGGCAAAAACGCGGTCGACGAAAGGTTGCAGGAACGCCTGCTCGATGCGGTTGCCGCCGCGCGGTTTCTCCAGGGACAGCGCGGTCAGGATCTTCAGGCGGATCGACGGATCGAGCCGTGCGCGACGGTAAAACGCATTGGTCAGCTCAACCGGTTTGCCCAGCCCGAGCGGCAAACCCAGGACGATGGTCTTGCCGAGGCGCGCGAGTGTGGCATCGACGGCCGCTTCGACATCGGAGAGCACCTGCGGCGGTGGTTTCATGGCGTGTTCCGGATCGATCCGACCGGGCGATTATGCGCGCACCTGGCGCGCCAGCGCGTGCGCAAGCTCGAGCAGGCGGCGCAAGTGCGGCACGGTGCGGTCGCTCTCGCGGTAGATCACGGACAGCCGCGCCTTGGGAACCGGTTTCTGGATCGGCCGGTAGGCGATGCCCTCGCCGTGGATTTGCTGCATCGACGCCGGCACGATCGACACGCCAAGCCCGGCAGCGACGAGATTGACGATCGACGTCACCTGCGAAGTCTCCTGCACGATGCGCGGGGAGAATCCCGCCGTGCGGCAGGCGCGGATGATCTCGTCGTGCAAACCGGCACCGACCGTTCGCGGGAACAGCACAAAGGGTTCGATCGACAGCGCCAGCAGCGGCACGCGCACGCGCCGCGCCAGCGGGTGGCTCGACGGCAGGGCGACCACGAGATCTTCGTCGAGCAGCGGCTCTATGCACAGTCCCTGTGTTTCGCCGAGCAGCGGGCGCACGAAGGCGATATCGATGAGATCGTTGCGCACCGCCGCGGCAAGCGCAGGCGTCGTGCCTTCCTCCAAGGACAGCGTGACCTGCGGATGCGCGCGCCGGAATTCGCGGATCAACCGTGGGACCAAGGGATGGAACGGGGCCGAGTTGATCATGCCCATGCGCACCCGGCCCAGCTCGCCGCGCGCGACCCGCCGGGCGCGTTCGACCGCGCGCTCGGTCTCGCGCAGGATGCGGCACGCGTCTTCGTAGAAGGCGGCGCCGGCTTCGGTCAGGGCTACGCCCCGCGGCAGACGCGTGAACAGCGCCAGCCCCAGCTCGCGCTCCAGCGCCTGGATTTGCTGCGACAGCGGCGGCTGGCCGATTCCCAGTGCCCGTGCCGCGCGCGTGAAATGCCGCGCCTCGGCGACGGCGACGAAATAGCGCAGATGGCGCAGTTCCATGAGCGATATCTTTGAAAGATTGCAATCCAATCTTTCATATATTGGACGTATCGCTGCGCGGCGATCTACAGTTTCCGGCGTAACAAGACGTTGGTCCCGGATTGCGAAGGAGTACGCCGTGAACGAGCCGTTGTCGGTGATGCCTGACTCCGACCCGCAAGAAACCCGCGAGTGGCTGGACGCGCTGCAAGCCGTCCTGGAGCGCGAGGGTCCGGAGCGCGCGCATTTCCTGCTGCAGACCCTGGTCGAGAAAGCCCGCCGCAGCGGGGCGTTCATCCCGTTTTCGGCGAATACCGCCTACATCAACACCATTCCGCCGCATCTCGAGGAGCGCTCGCCCGGCGACCATGCGCTGGAGTGGAGAATCCGCTCGATCATCCGCTGGAACGCGATGGCGATGGTGGTCAACGCCAACCGCGAGCATGCCGGCATCGGCGGGCACATCGCCAGCTTTGCATCGGCGGCGACGCTCTACGACGTCGGCTTCAATCATTTCTGGAAGGGCCCCGACCACCCGCAGGGCGCGGATCTGATCTATATCCAGGGACACAGCACGCCGGGGATTTATGCGCGCGCCTTTCTCGAAGGACGCCTGACCGAGGAGCAGCTCCATCGCTTCCGCATGGAGGCCCTGCAGCCGGGGCTGTCGAGTTATCCGCACCCCTGGCTGATGCCCACGTTCTGGCAGTTCGCGACGGTGAGTATGGGCTTGGGTCCGATCCAGGCGATCTACCAGGCGCGCTTGATGAAATATCTGGAGAACCGCGGCATCAAGCGCATGGATGGACGCAAGGTCTGGTGTTTCTGCGGCGACGGCGAGATGGACGAACCCGAATCGCTGGGCGCCATCGACATCGCCGCACGCGAAAAGCTCGACAACCTGATCTTCGTCGTCAATTGCAACCTGCAGCGCCTCGACGGACCAGTGCGCGGCAACGGCAAGATCATCCAGGAACTCGAAGGCGTGTTCCGCGGCGCCGGCTGGAATGTGATCAAGGTCATCTGGGGATCGCTGTGGGACCCGCTGATCGCCCAGGACACCTCGGGCAAGCTGCTGCAGGCCTTCAACGAGACCGTGGATGGCGAATACCAGAGCTACAAGGCCAAGGGTGGCGCCTACACCCGCGAGCACTTTTTCAAGAAATACCCGGAGATCGAACGCCTGGTCGCGGGCTGGAGCGACGAGCAGATCGCCCAGCTCAACCGCGGCGGGCACGATCCGCACAAGATCTACGCCGCCTATGCCGCGGCGGTGAAACACACGGGGTCGCCGACGGTGATCCTGGCCAAGACCATCAAGGGTTATGGCATGGGCGAGGCCGGTGAAGGCCAGAACATCACGCACCAGCAGAAAAAGATGGGCGAGGAGGCGCTGCGCGCCTTTCGCGACCGCTTCCGCATTCCGATCTCGGACGACCAGATCGCCAACACGCCGTTCTACCGCCCGCCCGAGGATTCGCCCGAAATCCGGTATCTCAAGCAGCGGCGCGAAGCACTCGGCGGTTTTCTGCCGGCGCGCGTGGTCAAGGAAGAGACGCTGGCGATTCCGCCGTTGTCCGCCTTCGAGCGGATCACCGCCGGCAGCCACGAGCGCGAGATCTCGACGACGATGGCCTTCGTGCAGATGCTGCAGACGCTGTGCCGCGACAAAAACGTCGGCCAGCGCGTCGTCCCGATCGTGCCGGACGAGGCGCGCACCTTCGGCATGGAGGGCATGTTCCGCTCGCTGGGGATTTACTCCGTCGTCGGCCAGAAATACAACCCCGAGGACGCCGACCAGCTCGCCTTCTACCGCGAGGACATCAAGGGCCAGATTCTCGAAGAGGGCATCACCGAGGCCGGCGCGATGTCGTCGTGGATCGCGGCGGCGACGAGCTATGCCAACCACGGTGTCGCGCTGCTGCCGTTCTTCATCTTCTATTCGATGTTCGGTTTTCAGCGCATCGCCGATCTGGCCTGGGCTGCCGGGGACATGCGCGCGCGCGGCTTTCTGCTCGGCGCGACCGCCGGCCGCACGACGCTCAACGGCGAGGGCCTGCAGCACCAGGACGGTCACTCGCACGTGATCAGTGCGGTGGTTCCCAACTGCCGCAGTTATGATCCGGCGTACGCCTACGAGCTCGCGGTGATCCTGCATCACGGCATGCGCGAGATGTATGTCGAGCACCGCGATGTCTATTACTACGTCACGCTCTACAACGAGAACTACGTCCATCCGCCGATGCCGCCCGGCGTGGAGAGTGGCATCGTCAAAGGCATGTATCTTTTGCGCGCCGAGGAACGCCCGGCCAAGGCGCATGTGCAGCTGCTCGGCTCCGGCAGCATCCTGCGTGAGGTGATCGCGGCCAGCGACCTGCTCAAGGAGGAATGGGGTGTAACCAGCGATATCTGGAGTGTGCCGAGCTTTACTGAACTTGCGCGCGAAGGACGCGAGGTCGAGCGCTGGAATCTGCTGCATCCGCACGAACCGCCACGCCAGGCCTATGTCACCCAATGCCTGGCCGGGATGACCGGACCGGCGATCGCATCGACCGACTGGGTGCGTGCGTATCCGGAGCAGATCCGGCCGTACGTGCCGATGCCCTTCCATGTGCTCGGTACCGACGGCTTCGGCCGCTCCGACAACCGGCCGGCGCTGCGCGACTTTTTCGAGATCGATCGCCGCTGGATCGTGGTCAAGGCGCTCAAGGCACTCGCCGAGCAGCACACGGTGCCGGTCGAGCGCGTGAGCCAGGCGATCAAGATTTACGGCATCAAACCCGAGCGCCCTTCGCCCTGGACGGTGTGAGCGATGAATCCACTTACCGAAGTCAAGGTTCCGGACATCGGTGACTACCGGGACGTACCGGTGATCGAGGTGCTCGTCGCCGACGGCGAGGCCGTGGTCAAAGACCAGCCCCTGATCGTGCTCGAGTCGGACAAGGCGACGATGGAGGTTCCGGCGCCGGCGGCGGGGATCGTGCGCGGGCTGCGCGTGAACGTGGGCGACCGGGTGTCCGCAGGCAGCCTGATCTGCGCGCTCGAGCATGATGCGTCGCAGGCTGCTGCGCCTACTCCGCAAGCGGCGCCGCAGCAGACCGTACCGCCGCCCACCGCCGGTCCCGCCGCGCCGGCCGTGGCCACCGCCGCGACACAAGACGAGCCGCAAGCCATGCCGCAGGATGCGGCGCGGATCGAGGTGAGCATCCCGGACATCGGCGACTACCGCGACGTACCGGTGATCGAAGTGCTGGTCGCCGACGGCGAGACCGTGGTCAAGGACCAACCCCTGATCGTGCTCGAGTCGGACAAGGCGACGATGGAAGTTCCGGCGCCGGCACCCGGGATCGTCCAGGGCTTGTCCGTCCGCGTCGGCGACAAGGTCTCGCAGGGCGATCGGGTGTGCGTGCTGGTGGGCGCTTCATCGGCGGCCGCGCAGGCACACGCCTCCACCGATACGCGTGCCGCGGCGCCTGCGACATCCACACCATCGCCCGCGCCGGCTGCGGTGGCAGCGTCTGCCGCACAGCCGGCGGACCAGCGGGTGCAGGCGCCCGCGCCGCCGTCTGCGCCGCCATCGGTGCCCTATGCCGGCCCGGCGACACGCAAATTCGCGCGCGAGCTGGGCGTTGATCTCGCACAAGTCCGCGGCAGCGGGCCGCGCGGACGTATCCGCATCGAAGACGTGCAGGCCTTCGTCAAGCAGCGCCTGGGCACACCGGCATCGACGCCAGCCGCGACCGGCGGCATTCCATCGCTGCCGCCGGTCGATTTCGCGCAGTTCGGCGAGATCGAAATCCGGCCGCTGGCACGCATCCGCCGGCTGTCGGCGGCGCATCTGCACCGTGCCTGGCTCAACGTGCCCCACGTCACGCAAACCGCCGACGCCGACATCACCGAGCTCGAAGCTTTCCGCAAGCAGCAGAGCGAGGCATCGGTCGCAGCCGGCGGACCCAAGCTGACGCTGCTGCCGTTCGTGATGAAGGCCTGTGCGGCGGCATTGAAGCAGTATCCGGAGTTCAATGCCGCGCTCGCCCCGGACGGCGAGCAGCTCATCCTCAAGAAGTACTGCCACATCGGATTTGCCGCCGACACGCCGCACGGACTGGTCGTGCCCGTCGTGCGCGACGTCTGGCACAAGGGCATCGCCGAGCTGGCCGCCGAATGCGCGGCGCTGGCCGCCAAAGCGCGCGAGGGCCGGCTCAAGCCAGATGAAATGAAAGGCGGCTGTTTTTCGATTTCCTCGCTCGGCGGCATCGGCGGCGGCTATTTCACCCCGATCGTCAACGCGCCGGAGGTCGCCATCCTCGGCGTGTCCAAGGCCGAGATCAAGCCGGTGTGGGATGGCAAGACGTTCGTTCCGCGCCTGCTGTGTCCGTTGTCCCTGTCCTATGACCATCGCGTCATCGACGGTGCTTACGCAGCGCGGTTCATCGTGCATCTCACGGCGCTGTTGGCGGACATCCGGCGCCTGACGCTCTGAGCGCCGCGCGGCCGCTACAATCGGCGCGGTTTCCCGAGCCGAACATGAGCACGGCCAAGACCCCGCCGAAGAAAACCGCGCCGAAGAAAGGACCGTTCAAGCAGGCGCTGCAAAAGCCGCAGCCGTGGCGCTTCGGCGGCCAGGCGCTGCGCGCGGATCGCGGTGCCGGCATCAAGGCTCAGCCCGATGCCGAACGGCTCGCCGGCAAGTCGCGCAAGGTGCACTGACCCAGTGCGCGCATGAGCCAGGGCTTCCGCTACTACCTGCGCGTGCGTTACGGCGAGTGCGACGCGCAAAAAGTGGTGTTCAACGCGCGCTACGGCGACTATGTCGATCTCGCCACCACCGAATTTTTGCGCGCGCTCGGCTATGGCGCGCAGTTGATCGACGGCCGGCTCGATTACCAGCTCGTGCGTCAGACGCTGGAATGGCGCGCGCCGGCACGCTTCGACGACGTGCTCGAGGTGCAGGTGCGCTGCACGCACGTCGGCACGACGTCGTTCGTGCTCGAAACCGAATTCCGCATCGCCGGGCACCACGCGCTTTGCGCGCGCGCCGAGACCGTCTATGTGCTGATCGATGCGCAGGGCAAGACGCCGGTGCCGGCGCAGCTACGCGACGATTTGCTGCGCGGCTGCACCGCGATCACCGATCACGCCGGCTGGGGCACGGCGCGCATCCCAACCGGTCGGGATACCTGAGCCGCGGCGATCCGGCGGCGGCAAGCGTCCGATGCCGATTGCGCGGACGCAATTCAGCCGCTGCCCGATTTCGCGCCGTCGGCCAGCACCTGCTCGATCGCGTTCTGCGCGATCGGGTGATAGCCGGACCGTGCCTCGCGGTAGATGCGCTGCGCGAGCTTGATGCCCTGCGGCGTGGCGGCGAGTTCGCGGTAAACCGGTACGATCAGGCGCATGCGCCCGATCGTCTTGAGGTGCCGTTCCATCGCCGCATAGGCCGGCGTGTAGTGATGCCGTGCCACCAGGCGGAACCAGCGCGCGGCGATGACCGCATTGCCACTGCGCGAGAAGCCAAACGCGCGATCCAGCGCCTTCATCTGCGCAGCGGTCAGGTCATCGGGCATCCCGTCCAGGAAATACTGCCACTGCCGCGGGCTCCAGCCGGCGGTATCGAGTTGCTGACGTTCGTTCGCGCCGGCGAGAAAGGCCGCGCGCGCGGCATCGACCGTGGCAAACGCGTCGGACTGCGGCCAGACGGTGTCGGCGGGCATGTGTGGATCGTGCAGCCAGGCCTGGATCTGCGCCGGGGTGACGGTATCCGGAGACTTGTCCAGCAGCTCGCGCGTGAGTTCCTCGAGGAACTGCGCCGTGGTCACGCTCTGGAACGCGTGGCGGTCGAACCAGCCGCGCAGGAAGGCATCGAAGCGCGGCCGCCCGAATTTCGATTCGAGGTAGGCGAGGAACAGCGCACCGCGCTCGTAGGGAACGTCGGTGACGCCGTCATCCGGATCGCGGCCGGCGAGATCGGGCGTGAGCGTCTTGTCGCCGTCGCGGTCGAGCCGCGCCAGCGTCTCCCGGAGTTCGTGGGCGCCGAGTGCGCGTTCCTGTGCGGCACGGTCGGGCCCGTAGATCTCCTCCATGATCCGGTAGGTGAGGTGGTTGGTGAACCCCTCGTTGAGCCAGAAGTCGTTCCAGGTCGCGTTGGTGACGAGATTGCCGGACCAGGAGTGCGCCAGCTCATGCGCCACGAGAGACACCAGCGATTTGTCGCCGGCGATCACCGTTGGCGTGACGAAGGTCAGGCGCGGATTTTCCATGCCGCCGTAGGGAAAGCTCGCCGGCAGGATCAGCAGGTCGTAGCGACCCCAGCGGTAAGGCCCGAAGATGGCCTCGCAGCGCGCCAGCATCTGCTCGGTGTCTTCGAATTCGCGTGCCGCGCGCTCGACGGCGGAGGGTTCGGCATAAATACCGGTGCGCGGCCCCATGGGTTTAAAGCGCAGATCGCCGACCGCGAGCGCGATCAGATACGACGGGATCGGCTGCGGCATGTGGAAGTGGTAGTCGCCGTTGCGCACCGCATCGAGCGCGTTCTCCGCGCTCATCACCGCGAGCAGCTGCGGTGGTGTGCGGATATGCGCGGTGTAGGTCGCGCGGATCTGCGGCGTGTCCTGCAGCGGGATCCAGCTGCGCGCATGGATCGCCTGCGACTGCGTGTACAGGAACGGATGCCGCTTGTCCGTGGTCTGCTCGGGATCGAGCCATTGCAGACCGGAGGCCTGCGGCTGTGTCGCATAGGCGATGCGCACGCGGTCCGCGTGTGCTGGCATTGCGATGCGCAGCGCGCTGCCGAGGATGGGGTCGCGCGGATCCAGCACAAACGCCGTCGGCGCCAGTGCGGATGCATCGCCGGCCTCGACGGAGCGGATCTGCAGATCGCGTGTATCCAGCACCAGGGTCTGCGCGGTGGGATCGAGGCGCTGCAGGTGCAGCTCCACGGTGCCTTCGAGCACGCGTTGCTCGAAATCGACGCGCAGATCGAGCGCGAGGTGCCGGGTGCGGAAGGCCTGCGTGTTGGCGTAGGAATGCGGATCGACCGGGGCATGCGGCGGTGGGGGTGCGACATCGAAGGTGCTCAGCCGATGCGGGGGCGACAGAGCTGTGCACGCGATGCAGAGCCAGGCGGACATGAGGACGGAGAAGGTGCGGAACATGGGCGATGCCGGAACGACGGATGCGCCGATCTTACCCAAGCCGTGCGCGCCCCTCTTGAGGAGTTTCCAGATCGTTGCGGGGACGTGGTCTAATGCCGTGTCGATTCACCCGGAGACGCCGATGCTCTCGATGCTCCGCCGTGCCGTTTGTGCCGTCGCTCTGGTTTCCCCGCTGCTCGCCTGCCACGCCCAGCTTGGCATGAACCGCGCACTGCCCGAACCAGTACCCGGCTATGTCACCGATGTGCCGGTCTTCGAGCGCTTCATCGCCCTGCGCCCGACGCCGGAAGAATTCCGGCGCGTTTATCCCGACGTCACCCTGGTGTTGCCGGGTCAGATCGCGACCAAGGAATTACGCCTGAACAACAGCCGCTACTTCGCCGAACTCGACGAGGACGGCCGGATCATCGGCGGCCGCTTCCAGTGAGTCGGCGCGCGGGCCATGCGCAGCGCGGGTCTTGTGATGGGAAAATCGCTTGGGTATCTGCGCACAACGTGCGCGACCGCGCTCGCCGCCGTTCTCGGTGCCTGCGCCAACCTGCCGCCGCTTAACGAGGACACGGCACAGGCGGCACGCCCATGCCGGGCGTTCTTCGCGCAACTGGATGACCGCATCGCCGCTGCCGGCGTGGGCGACGCCGGCTATGCGCGTATTCCAGGATATCCGTATCTGCGCGCCGACCGTTTCCTCGCATCGTTTGCGCACGAGGTGGCCGACGGCCGTGCTTTCGACGCCTGGGTGGACGGGCTGCGCCTGCGCGATCTCGAGGCGCGCCGCGCCGAACTGCGCAATCTCGGGGCCGCCGATGCCGATGCGCTGCTCGCACGCAGCGCCGCCTGCGGTGCCGAGCTCGCGCAACTGGAACTCGCCTCGCCGGCGCGGCGCGCCGATTTGCGCGCACGCGTGCGTGTGCCGGATGACTACGCCTGGACTGCGCGCGTGCTCGGGTTTTACCCGGCGGCGGTTCCTTTTCTCAACCTCGGTATTCGCCGCTACCACGCCGCGGTGCGCCGCGACTATGCCCGCCCGCTCGCGACGCTGGACAGTCCGGGTCCGCTGATGGTCTGGGTGCCGGCGCGCACCGCGGACACGGCGGATGATGCCGATGGAGCACTCGCCGCCGCCCCGCGCGATGCGCTCGGCATCCCGCAGCTCGACGCGCAGGTCTGGCGTCGGCTCGTCGAGCGCCATGCGCCGGTGTGGTGGATCGAGACCGGCGGGGACTACGACCGGCCGGGTGCGCCGCGCTGGGACCGGCACGGCCGACCCGGCGTCGATCCGGCGCACCCGGTCGTTTATTACCGCACGGACTACACGCGCTTGGGCAAGGCGGTGTTGCCGACGCTCAGCTACATCGTCTGGTTCTCGGAACGGCCGCCGCAGAAAACGCTCGATCCGTATGCCGGCGCGCTCGACGGACTGATCTGGCGCGTCGTGCTCGATCCCTGGGGTCAGCCACTGGTCTATGACAGCATCCACCCCTGCGGCTGCTACCGCTACTTCTTCCCGGCGCAAGCCCTGCAGCGGCAGGCGCAGGGGGGGTTCTGGCAGGAACCGGTGCTGTTTCCGCAGGCCGACGTGCCGCCGCCGCCGCTGGCGCTGCGCATCCAGTCGCAGACGCATGCGTTGCGCCGCGTCGTTGCGGCCGCGCAGGCTCAAGGCGAGCGCCGTCACTATGTATTGCAGCCCTATGCGGCCCTGCTCACCTTGCCGCACGAGGCGGGCAGCCGCAGCCTGTTCGGGCCCGATGGGCTGGTCGCCGGCACCGAGCGCGGCGAGCGCTGGTGGCTGTGGGTTGCCGGCGTCCCCGAACCTGGAGCGATGCGGCAGTGGGGCCGCCATGCGACGGCCTTCGTCGGGCGCAGCCATTTCGACGATGTCCGCTTCCTCGAGCAGCAGTTCGCCGTGCCGGAATGGGCACGCTGAAGACGCGCTGAAGAATCGCCGCAGGTCGATGCGCGGAAGCGACCCGTCGCGCGGGATAAGATCCGCGTTTTACTCCCAGGGAAAAGCGCATGTACGCACTCCACGGCAAAGTCGCCGTCGTCACCGGCGCCGGCTCGGGCATCGGCCGCGCGCTCGCGCGTGCCTTCGCGCACAAGGGCTGTCGGCTCGCGCTCGCCGACATTGACGGACGAAGTCTCTCCGAGACCGCCGCCATGCTCCCGGTGCCGGCGTTCACCCAGACGCTGGACGTGGCCGATCGCGCCGCGGTGTTCGCGTTTGCCGATGCGGTCAAGCGTGAGTACGGAACCGCGCACGTGGTCGTCAACAACGCCGGTGTGGCGCTGTCGCAGACGCTCGAACGGCTCGACTACGAAGATTTCGAGTGGCTCATGAACATCAATTTCTGGGGCGTCGTGCATGGCACCAAGGCGTTTTTGCCGCTGCTGCGGGCGCAGAACGACGGCGTGATCGTCAATCTCTCCAGCATCTTCGGGATCATCACGGTGCCGACGCAGGGCGCCTACCATGCCGCCAAATTCGCCGTCCGCGGCTATACCGAGACACTGCGCCAGGAACTCGAGGGCAGCGGGGTGTTCGCGGTCTGCGTGCATCCCGGCGGAGTGAGGACCAACATCGCGCGCCATGCCCGCCACTACGTCGACTCGATGGGCAATACCGACCCGGCGCGTGCGGCGGCACAATTCGAGCGCCTGGCGCGCACGAGCCCGGACCAGGCTGCACGCGAGATCGTCGCTGCGATCGAACGGCGCAAGGCGCGCGTGCTCATCGGTGCCGACGCCCGCCTGCTCGATTGGATCCAGCGCCTGTTCCCGACCAGCTACCCGCGCATCCTGCGCGCCATGCTGCGGCGGATGCGCACCTGACGGCGGTGCGCGCGCTGCGCACCGACTACACTGCTGGCCGGCACACCGTTTCCGATGCCCATGAATTCCAAGCGCCTGCAAGCCTTCATCGACGCACTGTGGGATGACGAGATCATTCCGCGTCTGATCGAGTACATCCGCATCCCGAACAAATCGCCGCTGTTCGATCCGCAATGGCAGCAGCACGGCTATATGGACGATGCCGTGCGTCTGATGACGACGTGGGCACGCGCCAGGCTCGATGGCCTGCCCGGCGCGACACTTGAAGTGGTCCGCCTGGACAACCGCACGCCGCTGATCTTCATCGACGTGCCGGCGGCGCACGGCGCCAGTGCCGACGACACCGTCATTCTCTACGGCCATCTCGACAAGCAGCCGGAGATGAGCGGCTGGGCCGATGGCCTGGGGCCGTGGACGCCGGTGCTCAAGGGCGACCGGCTCTACGGCCGCGGCGGCGCCGATGACGGCTATGCGCTGTTCGGTGCGCTTGCCGCGCTGCTCGCCGTGCAGGAGCAGGGCCTGCCGCGGGCGCGCTGCGTGGTGCTGATCGAAGCCTGCGAGGAATCCGGCAGCTACGATTTGCCCTATTACGTCGATCATCTGGCCGACCGCCTGGGCAGGCCGTCGCTGGTCATCGCGCTCGATTCGGGCTGCGGCAATTACGATCAGCTGTGGCTGACGACGAGCCTGCGCGGACTGGTCGGCGGCACTTTGCGCGTCGATGTGCTCACCGAGGGCGTGCATTCCGGGGATGCCTCCGGCATCGTGCCATCGAGCTTTCGCATCCTGCGCAGCCTGATCTCGCGCATCGAGGACGAAAGCAGCGGCCGGATCAAGCCGGATGCCTTCCACGTCGATATCCCGCCGCAGCGCATCGAGCAGGCGCGGCATGCGGCGCAGACGCTCGGTGCACAGATCTACGCCAAGTTTCCGTTCGTCGAGGGGATGCAGCCGGCGAGCGCCGATCTGACCGAGCTCGTGCTCAACCGCACCTGGCGGCCGCAGCTCGCGGTGACCGGCGCCGACGGTTTGCCGCCGTTGGGGAGCGCGGGCAACGTGTTGCGGCCCTTCACGGCGGTGAAGCTGTCGCTGCGCATCCCGCCGACGCTGGACGGCGCTCGGGCCGCATCCGCGCTCAAGCGCCTTCTCGAGGCCGATCCGCCCTATGGCGCCCGGGTCACGCTGGAGCTCGAAAAAGCCGGCAGCGGCTGGCATGCGCCAGCGCTGGCGGCATGGCTGGAGCAGGCCGTGGAGGCGGCTTCGCGCACGCATTTCGGCCGGCCACCGGCGTACATGGGCGAAGGCGGCACGATTCCATTCATGGGCATGCTCGGCGAAAAATTCCCCGACGCGCAGTTTCTCATCACCGGGGTACTCGGGCCGCACTCCAACGCCCATGGTCCCAACGAGTTCCTGCACATCCCGATGGGCAAGCGGGTGAGCGCTGTCGTCGCCGAGGTGCTCGCGCGCCATGCCGTGCGCCCAGATCCGGCGCCGGCAGAAAGTTCAGGCGCGTAAAAGGGCGATGACCGGCGCGGTGTCCGGACGCACGCCGCGCCAGCGCTCGAAGGCGGCTGCGGCCTGTTCGACCAGCATGCCCAGGCCGTCGGCGATGCGCGCGGCGTTCTGGGCACGCGCCCACGCCGCGAACGGCGCGAAAGCCTCGCCGTAGGACAAGTCGTAGCAGTCGCCGCCGGCGGCGAGCAGTTGGCCTGGCAGCCGCACCATGCGGCCGTCGTGGCCGGCGGAAGTGGCGTTGATGATCAGGTCGTAGCGGTCGCCCTTGAGCGCAAGGTGTGTGCACGGCCGGATGCGGCCGAGATTCTTGAACGCCTCGGCCAGCGCTTCCGGCTTCCACGGCGTGCGGTTGGAGACGACGAGCTCCGCCGGCTGTGCGCGCAGCAGCGGTTCGAGGATGCCGCGCGCCGCACCGCCGGCGCCGAGCACGAGCACGCGCCGGCCGGTAACGGCAAAGCCGAGCCGGACGAGATCGCGCATGAAGCCCTCGCCGTCGGTGTTGTCGCCGTGCCAGCCATCGTCGGCACGGATCAGTGTGTTGACGGCGCCGGCCTGCCGCGCGCGGTCGGTCACCGCCGTGCACAAGGCCATCACCGCGACCTTGTGCGGCAGCGTCACGTTGAGTCCGCGATAGCCCTGCTGATGCAGGTTTTGCAACGTCGCCGCCAGCTCGGCGGGAGTTACCGCGATGGCCTCGTAGTGCAGCGTCTGCGCGGTCTGCTGCGCGAAGGCGGCGTGAATCCGCGGCGACTTGCTGTGCGCGACGGGATGGCCGATGACGGCGTAACGATCCATACGAATACGCGGTGTGGCGATCAGGCGCCCAGCCAGGTCGCGGCGTCTTTGGCCGAGTACGTGAGAATCATGTCGGCACCGGCGCGGCGCAGGCAGATCAGGGTCTCGAGCACGGTCTTGCGTTCGTCGAGCCAGCCCTTTTCCGCGGCGGCCTTGAGCATGCTGTACTCGCCGCTGACCTGGTAGGCCGCGACCGGGACCCCGAAGTGGTCCTTGACGCGGCGGATGACGTCCAGGTACGGCAAACCCGGCTTGACCATGACGATGTCGGCGCCCTCGGCGAGATCGAGGGCGACTTCGCGCAGCGCCTCGTCGCCATTGGCCGGGTCCATCTGGTAGGTCTGCTTGCCGCCCTGGCCCAGGTTCGCGGCCGAGCCGACGGCATCGCGAAACGGCCCGTAGAAGCTCGATGCGTATTTCGCGGCGTAGGACAGAATCAGGGTGTTCTTGCAGCCGTCGCGCTCCAGCACCTGCCGGATGTGGCCGACACGCCCGTCCATCATGTCCGACGGTGCGACCACATCGGCGCCGCAGCGGGCGTACAGCAGCGCCTGCCGGCGCAGGATCTCGCAGGTGGCGTCGTTGTCGACGTCGCCGGATGCGTTGAGCACGCCGTCCTGGCCGTGGCTGGTGTATGGATCGAGGGCCACGTCGGCGATGACGCCGAGCTGCGGCACCGCTTTCTTGACCGCGCGGATCGCCCGGCACATCAGGCTGTCCGGGTTGAGCGCCTCGTCGCCGTTCGCCGTCTTGCGTTCCGGCGGCGTCACCGGAAACAGCGCGACCGCACGCAGCCCGAGCGCATGCAGCGCCGCGCATTCCTGTACCAGGCCATCGAGGTCATGGCGGACGATGCCTGGCATCGAGGGAACCGGACCGCACAGCGCGCCTTCGGCGACGAACAACGGCTGGATCAGCTGCGCCGGCGCCAGGCGGGTTTCGCGCACCATCTCGCGGACGAACGCGGCCTGCCGCGTGCGGCGCAGCCGCGTGCTCGGATACGTGCCGGTGGTCAGCATGGATACCCTGGGCCGATAATGGGCCGTGGATTATACCGGTGGCGTGCCCAGCCCATGCTCGAACCCCAGGCCCTGCTGCGCGTGATGATCTTCGTCGGCGTGCTCGCGGTGCTGCTCGTGGGCGAGCGGATCGCGCCGCGGCGGCGCGATCCATCCCCGCCGCAGCGCTACCTAGCCAATCTCGGGCTCGTCGTCCTCGACAGCCTGCTGCTGCGGCTCGTGCTCGGCGCCGGAGCACTGGGCGTTGCGCTTGCTGCCGAGCAGCGGGGATTCGGCCTGTTTCACTGGATCGAAGCACCCGGCTGGGTGGCCGGTCTGCTGTCGCTGCTGATCCTGGATTTGCTGATCTACTTCCAGCACCGCGCGTTCCATGCCGTGCCACTGCTGTGGCGATTGCACCGCGTGCATCACAGCGATCTGGCTTTTGATGCGACGACGGCGCTGCGCTTTCACCCGCTCGAGATCCTGCTGTCGATGCTGATCAAGATGGGCGCAGTCGCGCTGCTCGGCGCGCCGGCGTGGGCGGTTGTCGCCTTCGAGGTGCTGCTCAACGCGACGGCGATGTTCAATCACGCCAACCTCGCCGTGCCGCCGCGCCTCGACCGCATGCTGCGGCGCGTGCTCGTCACGCCGGACATGCATCGCGTGCATCATTCGATCCACCGCGACGAAACCGACGCCAACTTCGGCTTCAACCTGCCGTGGTGGGACCGCCTGTTCCGGACCTACCGCGCGCAGCCGCGCGAGGGACATGAGGGCATGACGATCGGCATCGAGCGCTTTCGCGAGCAAAAGGCGCAAAGCCTCTGGCGGCTGCTACTGCAGCCGCTGGCCTGATCCCGGATTTGCCGTCTTCGCCGGTCATGCCGTGTGCTGGAACACCGGCCAGAAATCGACGATTTCACCCCGGTCGAAAACCGCGAGATCGCCGAACTGGAGAAAGACGGACTCGGACTGGCGTGGACGCAGGAAGACGTGATCGCCGGCGGCCAGCCGTATCCCGGGCGCGCCATTGAGCAAATCCTGGTTGCTGGAGTGACCCCACAGCGCATTGCGCTGCAGACCCGGCGGCGACACCGGGTCGGCGAGCCAGTAACCGCCGTAGAGGAAAAACGCCTGCGCGGTGTTCGGGTCCCACACGCGCAGCAGGCCGCTCAACGCCTCAAGCCCCGGCAGCTCGGTGCGATCCAGCGCCTTGAGCACCGGGGTGGCGATGAAGCACGCGGGAAGATGATCGGCGAGCGTCGGCAGATCGAAGTCGCTGGGCATGACCAGACCGGACCCCATCGCCAGCTCGTTGCATGGCGCCGTCTCGTCGTAGAGCTGGTAGGTCGTGCTGCCGCCGGCGTTGAGTGTGAGCTGATCGGGATCGAAGCCCGCGCCGCGCACGGCACGCGCCGCGTCAAGGAACGCGGCATAGCGCGCCATCGCCCGGGATAGCGCCGGACGCCCGCCGCCGAGCCAGGCCGGCAACTTGCCGACGTGCGCCTCATACCCCATGAAACCCGAGAAACGCAGCGCCGGCTCGCCGTCGATCGCGCGGATTGCCTCGGCGACGGCGGCAGGGTCGCGGAAACCGCCGCGGTGCAGGCCGACGTCGATTTCGAGATTGATCTTCAGCGGTCCGAGGCCCTCGTGCCGGCGGGCGCGCGCCAGTTCCGCATATTCGGCGAGGCGTTGCGGCGTATCGATCAGCCACTCGATCTGCGCCGCCGGGTCGAACGCGCTGTTGCGGTGTTCGGCGAAGAAGCGCTGCGCAGCGCCGATGGGCATGGGTTTGCCGAACAAAAGCTCGGCGTCGCTCATGCGCGCGGCGACGAAATTCGCAAACGGCTGGTGGAAGCTCATCAGGCGGCGGGTGCCGGTGGCTGCGCGCACCACATCGATCAGCTTCAGGCTCGGCAGCGACTTGGCGACGATGCGGTAGTGCTTGCCCTTCGGCAAATGCGTTTTCAGCCGCTCGATGTTGTGGTGCAGGCGGGCGCGGTCGATCACCAGCGTCGGCCGCCACAGGCCGGCGCGGCGCAGCGCGCCCTGCAGTGTCTGGAAATAGTCGTCGTGCGCGCCGCTGCGACCGCGCGGCCGCAGTGCAGCGAGCGTGATCAGCGGCGCGCCGAGGGCGCCGGCGAGGAGCAGGCGCCGCGTGCGGTCAGTCAAGGCCGAACATCCTGCGCAGATAGGGGTTGAGCATGCGCCCGTGCGGATCGAGCATCTCCCGCAGCGCCAGAAAATCGCGCCAGCGCGGATAGCGCTGCGCCAGCGTCCGCGCGTCGAGGGTGTGCATCTTGCCCCAGTGTGGACGGCCTTCGTAGGCCTGATAAATCGGCTCGATGTCCGCGAAATACGGCAGCGGATCCTCGCGATGATGGCGGTGCACGGCGATCGAGCCGGAGACGGCATGTCCGTAGAAAGGCGACAGCCAGGCATCATCCCCGCGCACGGTGCGGACCTCGATCGGGAAGAATTCCTCGCGGTGGCGTGACTCGACGCGTGCCAGCACCTGTTTGAGCGCCGGCAGCAGCGCATCGCGCGGCAGGTGGTATTCCATCTCGTTGAAGCGTACCTCGCGGCTCGATGGAAAAATCCGGTACCACAAGTCCACGGCCTCTTCCTCCGGCAGCCCGGCCGTCGCCAGATCGAGCAGGCGCCGGCGCAGTCCCGGCCACCAGCCGGTGAGATCGCGCAGCCGCTGCAAGTGCACGAGCGCGTCGTTGTCCCGCTCCTGTCCGCGCGGGCGCGGCGGCTCTTCGGTCGGATCGATCGTGATCGCGATGCCGCGACTGCAGAACGGGATGACGTACAGCTCGAAGCTGTGATGCGCCCGTGCCAGTTCGTCGAAACGTTCGAGCAGGCTGTCGAGCGGCTCTGCCCACACCCGCCGCTTGAGGTGGTGCGTCGGCACGTTTTGCAGCGTCACCTGCGTGATCACGCCGAGGCTGCCGAGCGAGACGCGCGCGGCGGCGAAGACCTCCGGATGTTGCATGCGACTACAGTCGAGCACCTCGCCCTGCGGCGTGACCAGCCGCAGCGCGGTGACGTAGGCGTGCAGCGCGCCCAGCGCCTGCCCGGTGCCGTGCGTGCCGGTGGCGATCGCGCCGGCCAGCGACTGCTCGTCGATGTCCGGCATGTTCGGCAGCGCCTGGCCGATGCCGTCGAGCAGTGCGCCGAGCGCGCCGAGCCGGGTGCCGGCGCCCACGGTGGCGGTGAGGGCGTGCGCATCGTGCGCGCGCAGACCGTCGAAGTTGCGCAGCGACAGCAGTGTGCCGTCGGTGGGCACCAGCGGCGCAAACGAGTGTCCGGCGCCGACCGGCCGCACCGGCGCCGCTGTCCGGGGCAGTAGCGCCGCGAGTTCGTCCTCGGAAGCCGGTGCGGCGCGCACCGCGGGCAGGCCGAACTGATACCCGGACCAGTTCTGCCAAGGCAGGCGCCGTTTGCCGTCCGGCCCAACGGTTGGCGCGGGCGGCTGCGGCAAGTGCGTCGCCTCGCGGTCTTTGCAGCTGCCCAGGCCGCTCGCGGCGGCGAGCGTCCCGAGCGAGGCGATCAGGAACGTGCGGCGTTTCATGACGGCGGCGCACCGGCCATGTACCGGATCAGCGCGACGAAGTCGTCTTCGCTGCAGTCGGCGCAGCCGCCCAGCGGCGGCATGCCCTTGTAGCCGTCGATCGTGTGCGCGAGCAGCGTGTCCATGCCTTGCGCCAGCCGCGGCGCCCAGGCAGCGGTATCGCCGGTGAGCGGCGCGCCCGTGCCGGGCGTGCCGTGGCAGGACTGGCAGGTCTGCGCGTAAAGCCGCGCGATGGCGGGATCCGCCGGTGCGGCGGCAGCGGATGCAGCAGGTGCAGGCGGCGCTGGCTCGCTGCAGGCACAGAGCCAGGACAGAGAGACCGCGATGATCACGGCCCGGAGTGTTCGAATCGGAACCAGCATGGCGCGCGGGCGTGTGGATCGGCACCGGATTGCAGACCGCGGTGCTCTGCATGTCAAGGCGGCGCACCGCGGTCGGCGTGGCCGCCACCCAGACGCGTGTCGAGCCAGGTGCGCAGATCGGACATGACCTCGTCGCGGCAGGTGTCGTTGAGCAGCTCGTGTCGGGCGTCGGTGTAAAGGCGCAGGGTGACATCGGTGAGCCCGGCGCTGCGGTACATCGCTTCGAGTCCGCGCGCACCGGTTTCGCCGCGGCAGGCTGGATCGCGCGTGCCGTTGAGCAGCAGCACCGGCAAGGACTTGGGAATGCGGCACAGCCGCTGCGGGTCGGCGAGCTGGGCGCCGGCTTCGAGCAGCTCGATCCACATCGCCGTGGAACAGCGGAAACCACACAGCGGATCGCGGACGTACCGGTCCACTTCGGCGGCATCACGCGACAGCCAGTCGAAGTCGGTGCGCGTCGGGCGAAAGCGGCGGTTGAAGTCCTTGAACGCGAGCCGTTCGCCGACGACGCTGCGCCGGTGCCGTCCAAAACACCAGGCCTCGAGGCGGACGAGGGCCAGGCCAATGGCGCGCAGCGGGCCCATGTCGGCGCAGCTCGCCGACAGCACGGCGCCGGACAGATTCTCGCCATGCGCAACGAGATAGTCCTGCACGAGGAAAGAGCCCCGGCTGTGGCCGAACACGACCAGGGGCAGATGCGGGTGACGCCGGGCGATTTCCATCCGCACGGCCTCGATCGCGCGCAGCGTGATCGCCCAGCCGCCATGGTCGGCGACGTGACCCAGCTCGTCGGTGCTGCGCACGCTGCGGCCATGCCCCGGCAGATCCTGTGCGTACACCGCATAGCCGGCAGCGGCGAGCGCAGCGCCGAGGCGCGCATAGCGGCCGCCGTGTTCGGCCATGCCATGCACGACCTGCAACACGGCGCGCGGTGCGCTATCCGGCAGCCAGGCGTGGACGCAGGCAAGGCGGCCCTCGCCCTGATCGAGCTGGAATTGATGGCAGTGCACGTGTACCTTCCCCCGCTAGCCGCGGTTGGCCAGTGTTTCTTCGGTCACCGCGCAGTGTCGCATACGGGAGGAGATCCGCATGAGCGCCTTGCTGGCCATCGATCAGGGGACGACGAGCACGCGTGCGATCGTTTTCGACCGCAACGGCGCCAAGCTCGCCAGTGCCCAGCGCGAGCTGCCGCAGCACTTCCCGCAGCCGGGATACGTCGAGCACGACGCTGATCGCATCTGGACCGATACGCTGGCCTGTGCGCGCGACGCACTGCGCGCATCCGGGCTCGGCGCGCAGCAGATTGCGGCGATCGGCATCACCAATCAGCGTGAGACCACCGTGATCTGGGATCGCGCCAGCGGCAGGCCGATCCACCATGCCATCGTCTGGCAAGACCGGCGCACCAGCGCGTTCTGCCAACAGCATGCGGATCGTTCCGACTGGATCAACCGCAAGACCGGGCTGATTCTCGATCCCTACTTCTCCGCGACCAAGATCGCCTGGCTGCTCGACCACGTGCCGGGCGCCCGCGCACGCGCCGAAAGAGGCGAACTCGCTTTCGGCACGATCGACAGCTGGCTGCTGTGGAAGCTCACCGGCGGTGCGCGCCACGCCACCGACGCGACCAATGCCTCGCGCACGGCGTTGTTCAACGTCACCACGCAAGACTGGGACGAGGAGCTGCTCGCATTCTTCGGCGTACCGCGCAGCCTGTTGCCGGAGGTCCTGGACTGCGCGGCCGATTTCGGGCGCACCGAGCCGACCTTGTTCGGCGCACCGATCGCGATCGGCGGCATCGCCGGCGACCAGCAGGCGGCGACCATCGGCCAGGCCTGTTTTGCGCCCGGCATGATCAAGTCCACCTACGGCACCGGCTGCTTCATGGTGCTCAACACCGGCGCGACCCTGACGCTGTCCAAGAACCGCCTGCTCAGCACCATCGCCTACCGGCTCGGCGGCCAGCCCACCTACGCGCTCGAGGGCAGCATCTTCGTCGCCGGCGCCGCCGTGCAGTGGCTGCGCGACGCGGTGCACCTGATCAAGGCCGCCGGCGAGACCGAGAATCTCGCCAAGTCGATCGACGACACCCAGGGGGTGTATCTGGTTCCTGCATTCACCGGATTGGGCGCGCCCTACTGGGATCCGCAGGCGCGCGGTGCGATCTTCGGTCTGACCCGCGATACCGGCATCGCCCATATCGTCCGCGCGGCGCTGGAGTCGGTCTGCTACCAGACACGCGATCTTTTGCAGGCGATGGCGCAGGACGCCGTTGCACCCACCGAGCTGCGCGTCGATGGCGGCATGGTCGTCAACGACTGGCTAACCCAATGTCTGGCCGATGTACTGCAAATCCCGGTCGTGCGCCCGCACACGGTGGAGACCACGGCGCTCGGGGCGGCGTTTCTCGCCGGCCTGCAGGCGGGCATGTATGCCTCGCTCGATGACATCGCCCGGCTCTGGCAGGCCGACCGCCGCTTCACGCCTAAAATGGATGCCGCGCGCGCCGACGCGCTCTACGCCGGCTGGCGTGACGCGGTGATGCGCGTGCGCTCGACCTGAAAATCCGGCTCGCCGCACCTGGGCCGGTGCCGCTCGGGTATGCTTCGGGAACCTCACGATCACGGAGAACGGGGATGAGCATTGCGTACTGGTGCGTGGTGATCGCGGCGTTTCTGCCGTTCCTGGGCACGCTCGCCGCCAAGATCGGCGGGCGCATGCCGGTGTCGGCGAACCACAATCCGCGCGAATGGCTGGACCAGATCGGCGGCTGGCAGAAGCGCGCCCACTGGTATCAGCTCAACAGCTTCGAGGCCTTTCCGGCCTTCGCGGCCGCGGTCTTGATCGCCACCGAACTGCAGGCGCCGCAGGCGCGGATCGATCAACTGGCGATGGCCTTCATCGGCTTTCGCCTCGCCTATTTTGTCTGCTACGTCGCGGACTGGGCGACGCTGCGCTCCCTGGTCTGGTTCGGCGGCATCGCCTGCACGCTCTGGCTGTTTCTGCTCGGCGCCTGAACCGAGCACCGGATGGCGCGCGGGCGTGAGGCGCTCAGCGCTCGGGCGTAACCGGCTCGAGTGCGGTCGGGCCCAAGCCGGATTCCTGTACCAGCGTTTCGCCATCGAGCGCGGCGCTGAAGTGCGCAACGCCGGATGGCACGACGATGACCGTGCCGGGACCATAGGCGGTGAGCGCGCCGGCGTCGTAGCGCGTACCGGTGGCGAAGAAATAACGGCCGCTGAGCACGGTCACGGTGCGCGTATCCGGATGCCGGTGCGCAGGCGTGGTCGCGCCCGCAGCCAGGCGCGCGCGGATGGTGTACGGCCCCGCGGCCTTCGGATCGCCGGTGACGACGGCGATCGCCGCGCCGGGTGCGCGCGCATCGGCGACGTAGTGCAAATCCTCGGGCGCGATCACGCGCACGGCCTCGGCACCGGCGGCACCGGCAGTGACGGAAAACAGCGCAACAGCGAGCAGCGGCGCGAGATGTCGGGTGTCCATGACGGGCAGGATGACGCAAGACCTCGTGCAGCCTAACCCAGGCGGGCGTGCGCGAGCAGGCTTGCGGCCGGACAAAGCGCCGCGCGGCCGCTCAGCACCGCCGGTACAGTGTCTCGACTTCAAGGCACAGGTCGGTGCGGCAGATGTCGCCCTGCAGCGCGGTGATCGGCACTCCGGCGCCGAGGGCCTGCTGCAGCGGTCGCCAGATCGGCTCGAGCAGCGCCGGCTCGCGCAGGTAGAGCTTGACCTGCTCCGGCTGCCAGCGCCGGTGGTCGGTGTCGCCGTGCACCTGCGCGGCGCGGGCAAGCAGCGCGTCGATGTTCGCCAGCGTCTCTGCGAGCTGGCGCGGCGCATCGCCGGCGTGGAGGGTTTCGTGGCCGACGACGCTCGCGGTGCCGGAGACCAGCAGATCCGGCGTATCGGCCCACGGCCGGTAGATCGCGCGCGAGAAACTGGGGCTGCGCGGCCCGTACTGGCGCGGATAGCGAAACGCGCTGATCTGGCGCGGATTCTCGATCTGCACGCCGGGCGTGCGCGCGGCCAGGAAATAGATCAGCAGCCCCCCCGTGTGTGTGCCGATCGCCGTGGCTGCGGGCAGGTGTCGCTCGAAGTCCGGCTCGAGCGCAAGCGCCTGGTAACGGCCGAGCGTGAAGCGGCGATAGCGTTCGCCGTCGGCCTCGCCGCGGTTGATGTGCGCGATGAAGTTCCAGATTCGCAGCCAGGCCGGAAAACCGCGCCGGCGCAAAAAGCCGTCGAGCCGCGTGTAAATCCGGTACACGCTGTGTTCGACCGGTTCGAACTCGGCCTCCGGCACGCTGATCTGGCCGAACAGCACCGCGCCGTTTTCGGCATAGCGGATGCCGTCCTCGTCGCCGCAGCGCACCGGTGTTGCGCTCTCCCAGATTTCGACGGCGGGGCCGCGCAGGGCCGGCAGCTCGACGTGGATGCGGCGCGGGTCGTCATCCGGCGGCGCGGCGTGGCCGTGCACGATGCAGGCGAGCACCGTGGGGGCGAGCACCGGCGGCGCCGTCGTCGCCATGCGCACGCGATAAGGCCGCGGGCCAGGCGCGGATGCGCACGAGAATCGACTGGATCCCTCGCGGGAGTGCTGGATGTCGGGCTGCACGGAATTTGCTGCAATAGTGCGGCGAAGCGGGCCGTGGCGGACGGCAGGTCGTGCGTCCATTCTAGTCCAGGGCCTCCGGCGGCGCGGGTAAAAACCGCGCAGCGGCGCAGTGCAGGCCCGGCACGAGCAGCCGGCCGCGGTCATCTCGAGGAGAAGAACATGAATCTGCAGGCCGTTGTGGCCAGAACGCCACGCATCCGATCCGCGCGCCGGGCGCTGTCATGACCGGAATCGACGCGGTAGAGCTGCAATTCAGTCCGTCCGCCGTACTCGCTCTGCAGCTCATTCTCGCGGTCGTGATCTTCGGCGTGGCGCTGGAGCTGCGCTTCGGTGATTTCGCGCGCCTGCTGCGCGAGCCGCGGCTGATGGTCATCGGCCTGTGTTCCCAGCTCATCGCCCTGCCGCTGCTGACGTTCGCGCTGGTCGCCGTCGCCGATCCTGCACCGAGTCTTGCGCTCGGATTGATGATGACCGCGGCCTGCCCCGGCGGCAACATGTCCAACGTGCTGACCCACTGGGCTGGCGGCCGTACCTCGCTGTCGATGGCGATGACGACGTTGTCGAGCCTGGTTTCGCCGGTGACCACGCCGCTGACCTTCGCGCTGCTCGGCGATCTGCATCCGGCGACACGCGCGGCGATGCGCGAGGTGGCGGTGCCGTACACCGAGCTGGTCGGCACGATTCTGCTCGCCCTGGTGTTGCCGCTGGTGCTGGGCATGACCCTGGCGCAGCGCCGCCCGGCACTCGCCGAGCGCCTGCGCCGGCCACTCAAACGCTTCGGCGTGTTCGTCCTGCTGCTGTTCATCGTGCTCGCGCTGGCGGCCAATCAGGGCTTGTTCCGCCCGGCGCTGGTCGCGATCTTCTGGCTGGTCGCCGCGCACAATGCGCTCGCCCTGGTCACCGGATGGTCGCTGGCGCGGCTGCTTGGAACCGGCGCGTCCGCGCGCCGCGCCATCACCTTCGAGACCGGCATCCACAACACGGCCCTGGGGCTGACGCTGATCTTCAGCTACTTCCAGGGCCTGGGCGGCATGGCGCTGGTCGTCGCCTGGTGGGGGGTCTGGCAGCTCGTCACCGGGGGTTTGCTGGCGCGCCATTGGGCGCAGCGTCCGCTGCAGGCGTGCGTCGACGACGCACGCGGTGCACACGCGGCGGCCGTCGCCGAAACCGCCGCGCCGCCGCAGCGCGATCGAAGCTGACGGTGCGCGGTCCGGTTGAGGCGGAAGATCAGCCGTGTGCCGGCGTGGCCTGCGCCGCTGGCCGCGTCGTCAGCATGCGTTCGAGGCGCGCGTCCTTGCGTGCCCAGATCCCGTTGATCCAGGCCTGGAAGCGTTTGCGGTATTCGGGGTCGTTCTCGTAGTCGCCGGTCATCATCTCCTGCGGGATCGGCAGCACGTCGACGTGCACGGCGAGCTGGTCCTGCTCGCCGCAGGCGAAGCTCCACAGCAGCGGCTTGCGGGTCGGCTGGTAGGCGATGGTGACGTCGATGAGGCCGGCGAACTGCTCACCCATCGCGTTCAGGGTGAAGCTGATGCCGGCGGCCTTGGGGCGCAGCAGATGGCGGTAGGGCGAGCCGCGCGCGATGCGCTTGGCCTCGGTGAAGCGGGTGCCTTCCAGAAAATTGATCACCGTCACCGGCTCGGTCTTGTACAGCGCGCAGGCCCGCCGCGTGGTTTCGATGTCTTGCTGGCGCAGCGCCGGGTTGGCCTGCAGCGCCTCCTTGCTGTGCCGGCGCATGAACGGGAAATCCATCGCCCAGCAGGCCAGGCCGATGATCGGCACGTACATCAGCTCCCATTTCAGAAAAAAGCGCGGGAACGGCGTGCGCCCGTGGAAGAGGTCGAACAGGACGATGATGTCGGCCCAGGACTGGTGGTTGCAGATCAGCAGGTAGTTGCGCCCGGGCTGGACGGGCGTGCGGAACTCGACGTCCCACTGCTCGGTGTGCAGCAGGCGGTACAGGATCTTGTTGTTGCGCACCCAGTTGGTGGCGATCCAGATGCAGTAGCGGCTGCAGGCGCGCTGCAGCGGCGGATAGGGCAGCAGCTTGAGCAGGATCGCCGGCATGAGCAGCACGAAGCAGGCGACCATCCACGCGATCATCACCGTTGCAGTCAGCATACCGATGATCGTCGGGGGAAAAGAAAACATGACGGCACCTCCGTCGCTTTCTATGACCTGCGATGGTAGGCCGGGCTCAAGGCGCGCACGGCCTCGACCATCACCGCCGCGTGTTCCGGCGGCGTCTGCTGCAGGATACCGTGTCCGAGGTTGAATACATGCCCCGGGCCGGAGCCGTAGGATGCGAGCACCCGCGCCACGGCCGCCTCGATGCGCGCCGGCGGAGCGAGCAGCCAGGCCGGGTCGAGGTTGCCTTGCAACGCGACGCGATCCCCGACCCGCGCGCGCGCCGCGGCGAGGTCCGTGGTCCAGTCTAACCCGAGCGCATCGCAGCCGGTCTCGGCCATCACTTCGAGGTGCGCGCCGCCATTTTTCGTGAACAGGATCACCGGCACCTGCGCGGCGACGCGCTTGAGATGGGCGACGATGCGTGCCATCGGTTCCAGCGAGAAGCGCCGGTAGTCGGCCGGCGCGAGCACCCCGCCCCAGGTGTCGAACAGCATCAGCGCATCCGCGCCGGCGCGGACCTGCGCTTCGAGATACAGGCTTACCGCGGCGGTGAGTTTGGCGAGCAAATGCTCGAGCGTTTCCGGTGCGGCATAGGCCATCTGCTTGATCTGCGTGAAGTCCGAGCCGCCGCCGCCCTCGACCATGTAGGTCGCGAGCGTCCACGGGCTGCCGGCAAAGCCGATCAGCGGCAGGCGTGTGCCGAGCGCGGCGCGGATCGTGCGGACCGCATCCATGACGTAACGCAGCTCGGTCTCGGGATCGGGAACCGGCAGCGCCTCGATGGCCTGCGCGTCGCGCACCGGACGGTCGAAGACCGGGCCTTCGTGTTCGACGAAGCGCAGTCCCAGGCCCATCGCATCCGGAACCGTGAGGATGTCGGAGAACAGGATCGCCGCATCCAGGTCATAGCGCGCGATCGGTTGCAGCGTGACCTCGCAGCACAGCTCGGGGTTGCGGCACAGGCTCATGAAATCGCCCGCCTTGGCGCGCGAGGCGCGGTACTCGGGCAGATAGCGGCCGGCCTGGCGCATCATCCACACCGGCGTGCGGTCCACCGGTTCGCGCCGCAGCGCGCGCAGCAAGCGGTCGTTTTCGATCGGTCTCATGGCGTCAACTTAAACCGCGCCCGGGCTTTTGCACAAAGCCGGCGCCTCACCGCGCCCCGGTCGTGGGGATGCCGGCGTCGTGCAGCGCGTGCAGGATCTCGGACTGGATGCGCATGGCCATCGCGCGCGGGTCGGCGGCATCGCGGATCGGCCGGCCGACGACGAGATAGTCGGCGCCGGCGCGAATGGCCGCGGCCGGCGTCATGATGCGCTTTTGATCCGCCTCGATCCGGTTGTCGACCGGGCGGATGCCCGGCGTCACACAGATCAGTTTGCGCGGCGCCTCGGCGCGCAGGCGCGCGACTTCGAGCCCCGAGGACACCACGCCGTCGCAGCCGGCAGCGAGCGCGCGGCGCGCGCGCGACAGCACGAGGTCGGCGACGTCGCAGGCAAAGCCCAGATCGGCCAGATCGCCGCGGTCCAGGCTGGTCAGCGCGGTGACCGCGAGCACCTTCAGGCCGCCAGACTTGGCCTTGGCGGCGGCTTCCATGATCGACTGGTTGCCGTGGACGGTGCAGAAATCGGCGCCGCGCTCGGCGAGGTTGCGTACCGCGCGGGCCACGGTTTCGGGAATGTCGAAGAATTTCAGATCGACGAAGACCTTCTTGTGCTCGCCCTTGAGCCAGTCGAGCAGGTCGAAGAAACCGGGCGCCATCAACAGCTCCAGACCGATCTTGTAGAAACGCACGGTCTCTTGGAGCTGTATGACCAGCGCGCGCGCCTGCACGGCACTGGGTACGTCGAGGGCGACGATGAGACGGTCTTCGGCGGCAATCGTGTCCACGCTGTCTTTATCCGCTGGCTGGTAGAAGACGGGCCTGCCCTAGTCTACCCGCGCAGCGCGGCGTCGATCTTCGCCGCGCTCGGCGCACCCTGGGCGCGCAGCTCCTGCGCGAACAGGGCGATGCGCCACTCCTCGAGCAGCCAGCGCGCGGGATGGAATGGGTGCGGCAGACGCGCCACATACGGCGCGATTTGGTGCAGGAGCGCCGCATCGCGCGCCGGCTTGTGGGTGAGGCGCTCGAGGCGCACGTCGATCGCGCGCAGATACAGCGCGATGCGCTGCCATTGCGGCTCCGGAATCGCGTGGATGAAGCCAGGCGCAAACAGGCTGCCGAGTTGATCGCGCAGATCCGCGCTTGCATCCGGCCAGCGTGTGCCCAGGGCCTCGATGCGCGCACGCAGCTCACGTGCGCGGCCGAGCCAGCGCGCGATGTCCTCGAGCCGGCGCTGGGCGTCCGTAGAGAACGCGCCGCGTTTTTCCAGGGCGGCCTGGAATTGCGCGCGCGTGTACGGCAGCGGATCGAGGAGCACGGCATCGGCGCTGCGTTCGGCGAGCTGGCGCGCGAGCACATCCACATCCAGCGCGAAGGCGGTTGCCAGCAGCCCCAGATGGCGGCGCACCTGCTTGCCGAGATCGCGCAGCCGATCGCTCAGGCGCAGCAACAGCAGCGCGCGCACGCCGGCGTGGTGTGCGCGTGCCGCCGCTTCCGCGGATTCGAACAGCCGCAGATCGATGCGCTCTTCCTGCGCATCGAGCGCTGGATGGGCGCGCGCCCCGGTCGCGAGCACGACGTGGGTCGGCAGATCGTCGAAATCCCAGTCGCTGATGCCGGTGCGGGTCCAGCGCGCGAGCGTCTCGTCACGCGCGGCCGCGCGGGCCAGGGCGGCGCGCGCCGCGCCGCGATGGTGCTGCCGCAGCGCCGCCAGCGAGTCGCCGCTGGCGAGCACGCGGCCGTCGGCATCCAACAGCTGGAAGCGGGGTTTCAGATACGGTTCGAGCTGCGCGGGCGCGAAATCCGCCGGTGTCACCGCCACCCCGGTCATCGCTTCGAGCGCACGGCACAGCTGCGGCAGCAAGGCCCCGTGCGCGGGGTCGAGCCGCGCGCCCGCGGCCTGCGCGAACGCCGCAATCGGCGTAAAGGCGCGGCGCAGCCGGTTGGGCAGCGTGCGGATCAATCCCTCGATGAGATCCGGCCGCAGGCCCGGGACCAACCAGTCGAACACCTCGGGCGGCAACGCATGCGCCTGATCGACCGGAATGTGAAAGGTCACGCCATCGTGCGCGGCGCCGGGTTCGTGGTGATACGACAGCGCCACGCGGATGCCGCCGATGTCCAGATGGTCCGGAAACAGCGCGCCGACATCGGCGTTGGCGCCGGGACGCAGCGCATCGCGTTCGGTCATGGTCAAGCGCTCGGCCAGGCGCGGCGGCGTCGGATCGGCCAGCGCGCGCTTGAGCGCAGCCGTCGTGCAGATCTGCGGCGGCAGGCGTTCGTCATACCAGCGGAACAGGTCCGCCGTATCGGCGAGCAGGTCGGGCCGGCGCAGGCGTGTTTCTTTTTCGCGGATCGCTGCAATGACCCCGAGATTGTGTTCGAGAAACGCCGGCTTCTTCGGAATGCGGCCGTTGACGAGCGCCTCGCGGATGAAGATCGCCCGCGCCTCGGCGGGATGCGTGGAGCCGTAGTGCCGTGCGCGCGTGCCCAGCGCCAGGCCGAGCAGGCTCAGATGTTCGGTGGCGAGCACTTCGCCGCGCTCCGGATGCCAGGTGGGATGCAGCAGGCTGCGCTTGAGTAAATGGCCGGCGACGGATTCGAGCCACTGCGGCTCGATCGCGGCATTGGTGCGCGCATACAGGCGCGAGGTCTGCGCCAGCTGCGCGCTCATCACCCAGGGCGGCATTTTCTTGGCCAGCGCCGAGCCGGGATGCAGGCGAAAGCGCCGCCCCTTCGGGCCCTGATATTCCGGCTGCTCGGGCAGCTTCTGGCCGATGTGGTCGATCAGCCCGGCGAGCAGGGCCTGGTGAATCGGCGCATACACCGCCTCGAGCGATTCCGCCGTCCAGTTCGGCGCGGACGTTGCCGTCCGGCTGCCGAGCAGTTCGCAGATCTGGTGGTACACCGCTTCCCATTCTTCGAGGCGCAGAAAGGAGACGAAGTGCTCGCGGCACAACCGCCGCAGTTGGCGGTTGGAGGCCGATGCACTCCATTGCCGGAAACGCTGCCAGAGCAGCAGCAGCGACAGAAAATCCGAGCGCCGGTGGCGCCATTGCGCATGCTTTTCGCGCGCGGCGTCGGGCGCATCCGCGGGCACTTCGTGCGGGTCCTGCACCGACAGCGCGGCGGCGAGCACGAAGACTTCGGTTTCCACCGGCGTGCCGCGCCCGGCGAGCGCGATGCGTCCGATGCACGGATCCAGCGGCAGGCGTGCGAGTTCGCGTCCGAGCGGGGTGAGCATCCCGCGTTCGTCGAAGGCGCCGAGCATCTCCAGTACGCGCGTCGCCTCGGCGACGTGGCGGCCCTCGGGTGCATCGACCCAGGGGAAGGTCTCGATGCGCCCCAGGCCGAGTGCGGCCATTTGCAGCAGCACGCCGGCGAGGTTCGCGCGCTTGATCTCCGGATCGGTGAATGCCGGACGCGCGGCGAAGTCGTCCGCGGCATAGAGCCGGATGCAAGTCCCCGGCCCCAGCCGGCCGCAACGGCCGGCGCGCTGGTTCGCCGAGGCCTGCGACACCGGTTCGATGTGCAGCTGCTGCACACCGGTGCGCGGGGCAAAGCGGCTGATGCGCGCGGTGCCGGTGTCGATGACATAGCGGATCCCCGGCACTGTCAGCGAGGTCTCGGCGACATTGGTCGCCAGCACGATGCGCGGCTTTCGCGCCGGCAGGAAGACGAGGTCTTGTGCGCTCGACGCCAGGCGCGAATACAGCGGCAGGATCTCGGCATCGGGGAAGCGGCCGCCGAGTACGCGCGCGGCATCGCGGATCTCGCGTTCGCCCGGCAGGAACACCAGAATGCCCCCGGATGCGCCGCGCGACCAGAGCTCGGCGACCGCATCGGCGATGGCGCCTTCGGCGTCGCTGTCGTCGGCGAGCGGGCGGTAACGGATCTCGACCGGATAGGTGCGCCCGGAGACTTCGATGATCGGCGCGCCGCCGAAGTGGCGCGACAGGCGCTCGGGATCGAGCGTCGCCGAGGTGACGATCACCTTCAGATCCGGACGCTGCGGCAGGATGCGCTTGAGCCAGCCGAGCAAAAAGTCGATGTTGAGCGTGCGCTCGTGCGCCTCGTCGATGATGATCGCGTCGTAGCCGGCGAGCAGCGGATCGCGTCCCAGCTCGGCGAGCAGTATGCCGTCGGTCATCAGCTTGATCAGGCTGGCGTCGGAGACACGGCGGTCGAAGCGCGTTTCGTAGCCGACGAGCTGGCCGAGTTCCGTCTTGAGCTCGGCGGCGATGCGGCTGGCGATGCTGCGCGCCGCCAGCCGGCGTGGCTGGGTGTGGCCGATCTGGCCGCGCATCCCGTATCCCAGCTCCAGGCACAGCTTGGGCAACTGCGTGGTCTTGCCCGAGCCGGTCTCACCACAGACCACGACCACCGGGTGCGCGCGCATCGCCGCGAGCAGCGTCTCGCGCATCTGCACCACCGGCAGCGCTTCGGGATAGTCGATCTGCTGCGGCCGCAGGCGCGCGCGGTTCTCCGCGCGCAGGAGCGCCTGCTGCACGTCGCGCTCGAAGCGGTGCGCATCCAAGCGCCGGGCATTGCTCTGCGCGAGCAGCCGGTCCAGGCGCAGCGCGTCGCGCACGAGCAGCCGGTCGCGCACGGCGGCATAACGCTCTGCGAAGGCGGATGACTCGGACACGGTGAGGTCGCGTGGGGCGGCCGCGGATGATACGCGAGCAGCCCGCCGCTGCGGATGGTGCTCGCCGCACCGGGCCATGCGCTGGCGCAGGCCGGATCAGCGCACCTGTGCGGCGTCCAGGCGGTAGAGATAGTCTCGCGTCAGCGGCAGCCGGTCCACCCGCCGGCAGAGCTGGAACTGGAAGACGACGAGTTCGCCTTCGATGAAGTTTGCCTCCGATGCGAGCAGATAAAACGACCACATCCGCCTGAAGCGGTCGTCGAAACGCGCCGGCAGTTCATGCGCGCGGGCGGCGAAGCGGCGGTGCCATTCGGCCAGCGTGTAGGCGTAGTGGCGACGCCAGATCTCCAGATCGGCGACGACCAGGCCACTCGGTTCGATGGCCGCGAGCACTTCCGAGGCCGCCGGGATGTAACCACCGGGGAAGATGTATTTGCGGATCCACGGATTCATCCCGCCGGATGGCGAGCGCCGCCCGATCGTGTGCAACACCGCGGTGCCATCGGGCGCAAGCAGTTGCGCGATCTGCGTGAAGAAGCGCCGGTACTGCGGGCGGCCGACGTGCTCGAACATGCCGACGCTGATGATGGCGTCGAACTGGCCGCGCGTCTGCCGGTAATCCTCCAGGCGGAAGTCCACGCACGCGCCCAGCCCGCGCGCCTGGGCGCGCTGCCGGGCGATTTCGAGCTGTGCCTGCGACAGCGTGATGCCGGTGACGTGTGCGCCGTGGTGCTGCGCGAGATACAGCGCGAGACTGCCCCAGCCGCAGCCGATGTCGAGCACCCGCGCACCGGGTCGCAGGTCCAGCTTGCGCGCGATGTGCGCGCACTTGGCCTGCTGGGCCTGCTCCAGGGTCATGCCGTCTTCGGCGAAGTAGGCGCAGGAGTAATGCAGGTCCTCGTCGAGGAAACGGCGATAGAGCTCGAAATCGATGTCGTAGTGATGGGCGGCGTTGCGCCGGCTCGACGCCGGGGTATTGAACTCCTCGCGGTAGGCGAGCAGGCGGCGCAGTGCCGGCGCGCGCCGCCCCAGATGCGCCGCCAGACGGACGGCGATACGCAGCACCGGGCGCAAATCGCCGTCGGCGGGCGTCCACAGGCCATTCATGTACGCCTCGCCGAAATGCAGCGCGGGGTGGATCAGCAGATGGCGCAGCACGCCGGCGTCGCGCAGGTGCACATGCGCCACCGGTTCGCCCTGGCCGAGGGTCCAGGTGCGGCCATCCGGAGCCGCGAATTCGATCCGTCCCTGTTCGAATCCGCGGCCGATGCGATCCAGCAGGTACTGCATGCGGGCACTTTTACGACGCGATGACGCGCCGCGCAAGCGTGCTAGCGCGGCACCAGGCCGACGCGCAGCACCGCGCCATCACTGGCGTCGGTGAGCAGGTACAAATACCCATCCGGCCCCTGGCGCACGTCGCGGATGCGCTGGCCCAGGCCCTCGAGCAGGCGCTCCTCGCCGACGACGCGCTCGCCGTCGAGCGTCAGCCGGACCAACAGGCCGAACTTGAGCGAGCCGACGAACAGATTGCCACGCCAGGCAGGGAAGCGCTCGGCGGTGTAGAAGGCCATGCCGCTGGGCGCGATCGACGGCACCCAGTAATGCACCGGTTGCTCCATGCCGGATTTGTGCGTGCCCTCGCCGATCTTGCCGCCGAAGTACTCCTCGCCATAGGTGATCACCGGCCAGCCGTAGTTGTATCCGGCGCGGACGACGTTGACCTCGTCACCGCCGCGCGGACCGTGCTCGTGCGCCCACAGCCGGCCGCTTTGCGGATGCAATGCCGCACCCTGGACGTTGCGATGACCCACGGACCAGATCTCCGGACGCACGCCGGGAATGCCGACGTAAGGATTGTCGGCCGGGACCGAGCCGTCGGCGCGCAGGCGCACGATCTTGCCGATGTGGGTGTCCAGCGACTGCACGTGTTCGCGTGCACTGTTGCGGTCACCGAGGGTCAGGTACAGCGTGTCGGAGGCAGCGAAGACGATGCGGCAGCCAAAGTGATGCTGCCCCGGCCATGACGGCTGCTGGCGGAAGATCACGCGCAGGTCGGTGAGGCCGCCGTCGGTGAGCCGGGCGTGCGCGAGCGTCGTGCCGTTGTCGCGTGCGCGCGCTTCGGCATAACAGAAGTAAAGGCGCTGCGATTGCGCAAAATCCGGCGCCAGCGCGATGTCGAGCAACCCGCCCTGCCCGCGCGCGGACACGGCAGGAACACCGGCGAGCGGCGCCGAGACCGTGCCATCGCGGCCGATCAGGCGCAGCCGCCCCGGCCGCTCGCTCACCAGCAGGCGCCCGTCCGGCAAGAACGCCAGGCTCCAGGGGTGTTCGAGTCCTTGCGCGATGCGCACGACCTCGACCGCCCCGTGCGCGCTGGGGAAGCGTTGCGCGGGTGCGGCCAGGGCTGTGCCGGTGACGGTGGTGCACAGCAGGGCGAGCAGGACGAGGATGCGCGGCATGGGCGACTCCGGGTGAGGCCGATGCAGCTTAGTCCTCGGGCTCGTAGCCCAGGTTCGCCGCCAGCCATTTTTCGGCCTCGCGGATCGACCAGTTCTTGCGACGCGCATAGTCCGCGACCTGATCGCGGTCGATGCGCCCGACGACGAAGTACTGGGCCTGCGGGTGCGCGAAGTACCAGCCGCTGACCGCGGCGCCGGGCCACATCGCATAGCTCTCGGTGAGGCGGATGCCGCAGTTGCGCTCAACGTCGAGCAGATGCCAGAGCGTCGCTTTTTCGCTGTGTTCGGGACAGGCCGGGTAACCGGGCGCCGGGCGGATGCCGACGTAACGCTCGGCAATCAACTCGTCGTTGTCCAGATGCTCGTCGGGGGCATAGCCCCAGAACTCCTTGCGCACGCGCTGGTGCAGGCGCTCGGCGAAAGCCTCGGCCAGACGATCGGCGAGCGATTCGAGCAGGATCGCGCTGTAATCGTCGTGGGCCTTGCGCAGGGCTTCGACGCGTTCGGCGCAACCCAGCCCGGCGGTGACCGCGAACGCGCCGATGTAATCGCGCAGGCCGGTGCTGCGCGGCGCGACGTAGTCGGCGAGGCAGCGGTGGGGTACGCCGGGGCGATGCTCGGTTTGCTGGCGCAGGCAGTGCAGGCGCGCGAGCACCTCGGTGCGCGCCTCGTCGGCATAGACCTCGATGTCGTCGTCATCGACCTGTGCCGCCGGGAACAGGCCGATCGCGCCATTGGCGGTCAGCCATTTCTCGTCGATGATGCGGTCCAGCATCGCCTGCGCGTCGGCGTAGAGCTTGCGCGCGGCCTCGCCGGTGGCCGGGCTGTTGAGCAGATCCGGATAGCGACCCTTGAGTTCCCAGGCGATGAAGAACGGCTGCCAGTCGATGTAGTCGCGCAGCTCGGCGAGCGAGTAGTCCTTGAACACGCGCACGTGCTGGAGCGCATGGCCGGAATGGCGATGGTCGCAGGAAGGTGCTTCGCAGACATCGCGCATCTGCTGCACCAGCATGCGTGGCCGTGGCGGGTGATAGCGGCTCCAGTCGATCGGTGTCTTGTCGGCGCGCGCATCGGCCAGCGGCAGGAATTTCTCCTGCCGGCCTTTGTTCGCATGGCGCTCGCGGATCTGCGCGTACTCTTGTTCGGTTTCGGCGAGCAGCTTGGGCTTAAGCTCCGGCGACAGCAGCGCAGAGACCACCGGAACCGACCGCGAGGCATCCTTGACCCAGATCACCGGGCCGCTGTAGGCGGGTGCGATCTTGACCGCGGTGTGCGCGCGCGAGGTCGTCGCCCCGCCGATCAGCAGCGGGATGTCGAAGCCCTGCCGTTCCATCTCCTTGGCGAGATGCACCATCTCGTCGAGCGAGGGCGTGATCAGGCCGGACAGGCCGATGATGTCGGCCTTCTCCGCTTTCGCGGTATCGAGAATCTTCTGCGCCGGCACCATCACGCCGAGATCGACGACCTCGTAGTTGTTGCACTGGAGCACGACACCGACGATGTTCTTGCCGATGTCGTGGACATCGCCCTTGACCGTGGCCATGACGATCTTGCCCTTGGCCTGCGCCTCTCCCGGTTTTTTCTGCGCCTCGATGAACGGAATCAGGTAGGCGACGGCTTTCTTCATCACGCGCGCGGACTTGACGACCTGCGGCAGGAACATCTTGCCGGCGCCGAACAGGTCGCCGACGACGTTCATGCCGTCCATCAGCGGGCCTTCGATCACGTCGAGCGGCGATTTACCCTCGGCGTCGAGGGCGGCACGCAGGGCTTCGGTATCGGCTTCGATGTACTGGTCGAGGCCCTTGACCAGCGCGTGCTTGATGCGTTCGCGCACCGGCCACTGCCGCCAGGCGTCATCCTCGGTTTCGCGCTTGTCGCCACCGGTCTGCCGGAAGCGCTCGGCGATTTCGAGCAGCCGCTCGGTCGCATCGGCGCGGCGGTTGAGGATCACGTCCTCGATACGGCTGCGCAGCTCGGGATCGAGCTCGTCGTAGACGAGCAGGCTGCCGGCGTTGACGATGCCCATGTCCATGCCCGCGCGGATGGCGTGGTAGAGGAACACGGAGTGGATCGCCTCGCGCACGAAGGTGTTGCCGCGGAACGAGAACGACACGTTGGACACGCCGCCGGAAACCTTCGCGTATGGCAGGTTCTGCTTGATCCAGCGCGTCGCCTCGATGAAATCGACGCCGTAGGCGTTGTGCTCGGCGATGCCGGTGGCGACCGCGAAGATGTTCGGGTCGAAGATGATATCCTCGGCCGGGAATCCGACGCGCTCGGTGAGGATGCGATAGGCGCGTGCGCAAATCTCCTTGCGCCGCTGCAGGGTATCGGCCTGGCCTTGTTCGTCGAACGCCATGACCACCACCGCGGCACCGTACTTGCGGCACAGCGCGGCCTGCTCGATGAACTTCGCCTCGCCTTCCTTGAGCGAGATCGAGTTGACGATGGGCTTGCCCTGCACGCACTTGAGGCCGGCCTCGATGACTTCCCATTTCGAGGAGTCGATCATCACCGGCACGCGCGCGATGTCGGGCTCGGACGCGATCAGATTGAGGAAGCGCTGCATCGCGGCGACGCCGTCGAGCATGCCCTCGTCCATGTTGACGTCGATGATCTGGGCGCCGGATTCGACCTGCTGGCGGGCGATGTCGAGCGCCGCGGCATAATCGCCGGCCTTGATCAGATTCCTGAACCTGGCCGAGCCGGTGACATTGGTGCGTTCGCCGACGTTGACGAAGTTCAGTTCCGGCACCAGGTTCAGCGGTTCGAGCCCGGCGAGCCGGCACACCACCGGCAGGCGCGGCGGTGTGCGCGGAGCCTGGTCGGAAACGGCCTGTGCGATCGCACCGATGTGCGCCGGCGTCGTGCCGCAGCAGCCACCGACGAGGTTGACCAGCCCCGATGCGGCGAACTCGCGCAGGATCGCGGCCGTTTCCGCCGGACGCTCGTCGTATTCGCCAAAGGCATTGGGCAGGCCGGCGTTGGGATAGCAGGACACATAGCAATCGGCGACGCGCGCCAGCTCGGCGATGTATGGACGCATGTCCTTGCCGCCGAGCGCACAGTTCAGCCCGACCGCGAGCGGACGTGCATGGCGCACCGAATTCCAGAATGCCTCGGTGACCTGACCGGAGAGCGTGCGTCCGGAAGCGTCGGTGATCGTGCCGGAGAGGATCACCGGCCAGCGCATGGCGCGCTGCTCGAACAGCGTCTCGCAGGCAAAGATCGCCGCCTTGGCATTGAGGGTGTCGAAGATGGTTTCGATCAGCAGCAGGTCGACGCCGCCATCGACGAGGCCGCGCGCCTGTTCCAGATAGGCCGCGACCAGTTCGTCGAAGGTGACGTTGCGCTTGCCCGGATCGTTGACGTCGGGCGAGATGCTGGCAGTGCGGTTGGTCGGCCCGATCGCGCCGGCGACGAAGCGTGGGCGCTCCGGGGTGCGCGCGGTCCAGGCGTCGGCGGCCTGGCGCGCAAGCCTTGCCGCGGCGACGTTGAGCTCGTAGGCGAGCGCCTCCATGCCATAGTCGGCGAGCGAGATGGCCTGGGCGTTGAAAGTATTGGTCTCGATGATGTCAGCCCCGGCCGCCAGATACTGTTCGTGGATCTCGCGGATGATCGCGGGCTGGGTCAGCACCAGCAGGTCGTTGTTGCCCTTGAGATCCCGGTGCCAGTCGGCGAAACGCGCGCCGCGGTACTCGGCTTCGCCGAGACGGTAGCCCTGGATCATCGTACCCATCGCCCCGTCGATCACGAGGATGCGGCGGCGGAGCAGGTCGTCGAGACGGGCGCAGGCCGGATGGGGCGTCATGCGAAGGCGCAGGGCGGGAGACGGGGCGTAAGTATATCCGCTCATGCGGATGCGCGGATGAGCAGGTCGCGACTGCCGCTCGTCTGCCCAGGGTCGCCTCGCATCCTGCCGGGCGCGCACTGCGGGCGCCGGCGCGGTAGGGTGACGGCCATGGGTGATTCGTAAAGCCCTGGTGCGCCACCGCCTAGGCTGTCCGGATTGTCCACCGGTCTCTCCCCCCAACCCGGATCCCCCAACCTTTCCGGGTACTCGGGCCAAGCCGCAGGGCTTGGCCCTTTTTTATCGGCGCTCGCTCACGCAGTAACGCCTTGGGGTAACATGCGCCGCCGTTTTTGCCTGACCCGAGAATGCGATGCCGTACAAGAAGTGGCGCTGCCTGATCTGCGATTACGTCTATGACGAGGAAGCGGGTGCCCCGCAGGACGGGATTCCACCCGGAACGCGGTGGGCCGACGTGCCGGAGACCTGGACCTGTCCGGACTGCGGGGCCTCCAAGGCCGATTTCCAGATGGTCGAGATCGACTGATAGAGACTTCACATGCGTACCCCGCCACCGGCCGACGGCCTGCAGTTCGACGGAGTCTCCGTCGTCAAGAAAGCCAATGTCTATTTCGACGGCAAGTGCGTCAGCCACACCGTGCTGTTTGCGGACGGCAGCCGCAAGAGCGTCGGCGTGATGCTGCCGTCGACGCTGCGTTTCACCACCGCCGCGCCCGAGGTCATGGAGCTGCTCGCCGGGCGTTGCCGCGTGCGTCTGCCCGGTGCGGGCGCCGCGCAGGAATACACGGGCGGACAGTCATTCGCGGTGCCTGCCGATTCCGCCTTCGAGATCGAGGTGCTGGAGCCGGTGCATTACGTCTGCCATTTCGGCTAGAGGCGCCGCTGCGGTTTGCGCATCCGCGGTCTCTCATCCGCATTTCGAGTAGCCACAGTCGAGGCAGGTCGGGCAGCCATCTTTCATGACCAGATCGCCCTGGCAGTCCGGTTCCGGGCACCTGCCGACGGCGGCGTGCACGGCATCCGGCGGCGGGCTTGCGCCGTCGGCCTGCGGGGTGCCCAGCGGCTCCTGGATGCGGGCGTCGCGCGTGCGCGCGTAGTGGTCGGCGAGCGCCGCGAGCGACCGCTCGCGACCGTTCTCGTCGAGAAAACCGCGCCTGTAGAGCGCCTGCTGGATCGCCCAGGCGATCGCCGCGACTTCGGAGTCGTGCACCATGGCCTTGCCCGACCGAGTCTTGCCGTACCAGACCGGGCCGCGATCCCAGGACACCTTGCGCAGATCGGCCAGCGCCTTGGCCAGAAAGCCGCCACGCGCGGCGAGCGAGAGCGTGCGCATCGTCGCCGACACCCACTGATGTTCGGCGGCGGTCTGCCCTGCCGGCACGAAGAATTCGAGCGGCCGCTCGATGCACACCCGCCGGCCGCCGATGCGGCCACAGACGACGCCGAAGCCGATCACGAAGTAAATCGTCTTGCGTCCGCCGGCCGAGGTCAGGACGATCTTGGTCGTCGTCGATTCCCAGCTGCCTTCCTCACGCCGGTCGATGCGCAGCGTCAGCGGGTCGATGTCCGGCGCCGCCGCGTCCTTGACCACCGACCAGCCGACGATGCGCTGGTCGATCCGCGTGACCTTGCCGCTTTCTGCCATTGGTCCCTCCGCCGCCGGCTACAGCTTGCCGTAAAAGCCTTCCTTGAGGGCGTCGTACAGATTCGCCGCCGTGTAGGTGCCGCCTTCGTATTCCACCAGCGCAGCGCCCGGCAGGCGCACGCTGCGGCCGTCGGACAGGCGGAATTCGTAGAGCGTCTGGGCCAGATCCTGTTCGCAGACGAGTACGCCCTGGTGCACCTGCGGATTGAAACGGAACGTCGTACAGCCCTTGAGCCCCTGGTCGATCGCGTAGTGGTAGAGATCCTTGAACGCCTCGTACTCGATGTCCGGCGGCACGTTGATGGTCTTGGAGATCGACGCATCGACCCAGCGCTGCGCCGCCGCCTGCACGTCGATGTGCGCTTTCGGATCGGTGTTGGTGGACGTGCCGGTGAAGGCCGGTGGCAGGCGCTCGGCCGCGACATGGGGGTCGATCCACCAGCGATAGGCGAGCAGCTCGTAGGAGTCCATGCGGATCGCGCGTTTGGCCTTTTCCCCCGGCACGATCATGTTGCGCAGATAGGTGTGCGCAAAGCTTGGTTCGATGCCATTGCTGGCGTTGTTGCCGACCGCGGCGGCCATCGTGCCAGTGGGCGCGATCGAGGTGGCGTGCGTATAGCGCGCGCCGACATCGGCGAGCGCCTGCACCAGCTCGGGTTCGAGCTCGGCCAGGCGCTGGAAGTAGCGCGAATAGCGCGCGTGCAGCACGCGGCCCGGCACGCGGTCGCCGACGGCGTAGCCGTCGCGGGCCAGTTCCGGACGCAGGGTCAACAGCTCCGGTGTCAGGGTGTGCAGCTCCGCCAGCACCGGCGCCGGCCCTTTTTCGCGCGCAAGATCGAGGGCGGCGCGCCAGTTCTCGACGGCGAGTCGGCGGGTCACCGCTTCGGTGAAGCGCACCGATTCCGGCGAACCGTAGCGGATACCCAGCATCGTCAGCGCCGATCCCAGTCCCATGTAGCCCATGCCATGCCGACGCTTGCGCAGGATTTCCGCGCGTTGTTCCGGTAGCGGCAGGCCGTTGATCTCGACGACGTTGTCGAGCATGCGTGCGAACAGGCGCACGACCTCGCCGAAGGTATCGAAGTCGAAATGCGCCTGCGCCGTGAACGGTTTTTTGACCAGCGCGGCGAGATTGACCGAGCCGAGCAGACAGGCGCCGTAGGCCGGCAGCGGCTGTTCGCCACAGGGGTTGGTCGCGCGGATCTGCTCGCAGAACCACAGCGGGTTCATGCGGTTGACCTCGTCGATCAGGATGAAGCCCGGATCGGAATAGGCATAGGTCGAGCGCATGATCAAATCCCACAGCGCGCGCGCCGAGACCCGGCGGTAGACGCGGCAGGCCGTCTCGCCGCGCGCGTTGACCGTATGGCGCGGATCGTGCAGCGGCCAGCGCCGCCAGACGATCTGCGCGGCATCGAGCCCGTCGAGCTCATCGGGGAACGCGGGGAAGGCCAGCGGCCAGTCGTGGTCTTTGCGCACCGCCTCGACGAAATCGGCGCTGATCAGGCACGACAGGTTGAACGCGCGCAGCCGGCCGGGTTCGCGCTTGGCGACGATGAAATCCTCGATGTCCGGATGGCCGATGTCGAGGCACCCCATCTGCGCGCCGCGGCGCCCGCCGGCGCTTGAGACCGTGCGGCAGATCGCGTCGAACACGTCCATGAACGGCAGCGGTCCGCTGGTGGTCGCGCCGGCACCGGAGACGCGCGCGCCGCGCGGCCGCAGCGTGGAAAAGTCGTAACCGATGCCGCAGCCGGCCTTGAGCGTCAGCGCCGCTTCCGATGCGGCCTGCATGATGCCCGCCATCGAATCGTCGATCGTACGCGACACCGTGCAGTTGATCGTCGAGACATTGGGTTTGAGCGCCTCGGCGCCGGCGTTGGCCATGATGCGTCCGGCGGGAAAGGCGTAGTGCAGCACGCGGTAGAACGGCTCTTCCCAGCGCCCGGGATCGGCTTCCGGGCGGGATAGCGCATGCGCGAGCCGCCGGCGCATGCCGTCGAGATCCTCGCCCGGCAGAAAGTACTTGCTCTGCGCGATCAGCATCGAGCCTTCCTGCAGGGGCAACGGTGGCAGCTCGCGGATCGGCAGGCGTTCCTTCATCGGGCGACCTCGGTGTCGGTCTCGGGGTCATGGTACGCCGCTGGCGCCGGCGGTGGGCGGGCCGGCGCATCATTGACCCAGGCTATCGTGGCGCTCACATCGTTTTGGGTGTTATTCCCCAGCCCTTCCGTTAGACTTGCAGCCCGCTGCGCCCTGCCGGCCCACGTCGGGCCCTGCATCCGGAAAAACCCGGGGCGTTGCGTCGATTCGCCAGTTTTCCGACCAGGGAGCCGTTTACATGCCGGTCAAGATCGCCGTGCTCAAAGAGACGCGACCGAACGAGAAACGCGTCGCCATGGTGCCTGCCGTGGCCGACAAGCTGATCAAGCTCGGATGCGAGATTCACATGCAAACCGGTGCCGGCGTCGCCAGCCGCATCCCGGACAGCGCCTACAAGAACGTCACTTTCGCGGCCAACCCGCAGGGCCTGGTCTCCGACGCCGACATCGTCGTCGCGGTCCAGCCGCCGCCCGCCGAAGTGCTCGGCGCGATGAAGGAAGGCAGCGTGCTGCTGTCCTTCGTCTATGCGCATCGCGAGCCGGAGCTGGTCAAGCTGATGCGCGACAAGAAAATCACCTGCTTTGCGATGGAGCTGGTGCCGCGCATCACGCGCGCGCAGGCGATGGATGCGCTGTCCTCGCAGGCTGCGCTCGCCGGCTATTACGGCGCGCTGCTCGGCGCCACCCACCTCGCCCGCATCCTGCCGATGATGACCACGGCGGTCGGCTCGATCCGTCCGGCCAAGTGCCTGGTGATGGGTCTGGGCGTGGCCGGTTTGCAGGCGGTGGCCACCGCGCGCCGTCTGGGGGCGATGGTCGAAGGCTATGACGTGCGTCCCGAGACCAAGGAACAGGCCGAGTCGCTGGGTGCGAAGTTCGTCGATACCGGCGTCGATGCGCGCGGCGCCGGCGGCTATGCGCGCGAGCTGACCCAGGAGGAAAAAGACAAGGTCGCCGCCGTGCTGACCAAGCACATCCAGCAGGCGGACCTGGTCATCACCACCGCCGCGATCCCCGGCCGGCCCTCGCCGAAGCTGATTTCCAAGGCGCAGGTCGAGGGCATGAAAAACGGCGCCGTCATCGTCGATCTCGCCGCCGATGGTGGCGGCAACTGCGAGTACAGCAAGCCCGGGGAGACCGTGCAAATCGGTCAGGTGACGATCGTCGCGCCGCTGAACGTGCCGTCGATGCTCGCCGAGCATGCTTCCGAGCTCTACGCCAAGAACCAGCTCAACCTGATCGAGCTGATGTTCGACGCCAACAAGAAGTTCGCGATCAACTGGGACGATGAAGTGCTCGCCAAGGCCTGCCTGACGCATGCCGGCGAAATCAAGAACGAGGCGGCCAAGAAGGCCATCGAGGGCTGACACATGGAATACGCAACCACGGTACTGACGGGCTTCGTCGCCCTGTACATCTTCATGCTCGCGGCGTTCACCGGCTACGAGATCATCGGCCGCGTGCCATCGATCCTGCACACGCCGCTGATGTCTGGCAGCAACTTCGTCCACGGCATCGTCGTCGTCGGCGCGCTGTGGGCGCTGCTCAACGCCTCGACGACGCTCGAGCAGGCGATCGGCTTTTTCGGTGTGCTGCTCGGCGCCGGCAACGCCGCCGGCGGTTACGTCGTCACCGAGCGCATGCTCGAAATGTTCAAGCCGTCCGACAAGAACAAGGGCTAAAGGGGAAGCGCCCATGGATGCTGCTCTGATCATCGACGCCGCTTACTTTGCCGCGGCCTTTCTGTTCATCTATGGCTTGAAGCGCATGTCCAGTCCGGTGACGGCGCGCTCGGGCATCGTCGTCGCCGGCTGGGGCATGGTCGTCGCCGTGCTCGCCAGCTTCCTCTATACCCTCGACGTCAACGCGGCGGCGCGGCCGCACCTGCCGACCAACATCACCCTCGCCGCGATCGCGCTGGCCATCGGCCTGGGCTGGGCGTGGTGGAGCGGCAAGCGCGTGGCGATGACCGCGATGCCGCAGATGGTCGCGCTCTACAACGGCATGGGTGGCGGCGCCGCGGCTGCGATCGCCGCCATCGAACTGCTCGGCCACAAGACCCACGGCAGCGTCGGCCTGACGCTGGCGGTGCTCGGGGGTCTGATCGGGTCGGTTTCGCTGTCGGGTTCGCTGATCGCCTGGGCCAAGCTCGACGGCCGCATCGACAGGACGCTGCGTCTGCCGGGCTTGCAGCTGATCAACGGCGCGATCCTGCTGCTCACCGTGGCCATCGGCGTGTTTATGGTCTATCGGCACGGTGCGGTGGCGATGCCGCTGATCGCGCTGTTCTTCGTGCTCGCGCTGGTCTATGGCGTGATGATGACGATGCCGATCGGCGGCGCCGACATGCCGGTGGTGATCTCGCTGTACAACGCGTTCACCGGCCTGGCGGTCGGCTTCGAAGGCTATGTGCTCAACAACCCGGCGCTGATGATCGCCGGCATGGTCGTGGGCAGCGCCGGTACGCTGCTGACCCTGTTGATGGCCAAGGCGATGAACCGCAGCGTCCGCAACGTGCTGTTCTCCAACTTCGGCGCTGGCGGCGCCGAAGGCACCGGTGCCATCCAGGGCACGATGAAGTCGGTGGACGCCGGCGATGCCGCCATCAACATGCGTTATGCGTCCAAGGTCATCATCGCGCCCGGCTACGGGCTCGCCGTGGCCCAGGCGCAGCACAAGCTCTACGAATTCGTCAAGCTGCTGCAGGATGCCGGCGTCGAGGTCAAGTTCGCGATCCATCCGGTCGCCGGCCGCATGCCGGGCCACATGAACGTGCTGCTCGCCGAGGCGGGCGTGCCGTACGACATCATCTACGACATGGAGGACATCAACAACGAATTCAAGGAAGCGGACGTCGCCGTCGTCATCGGCGCCAACGACACCGTGAACCCGGCGGCGCGCACCAACAAGTCCTCGCCCATCTACGGCATGCCGATCCTCAACGTCGATCAGGCCAAACAGGTCTACGTGATCAAGCGCGGCCAGGGCAAGGGCTACTCGGGCGTCGAGAACGAGCTGTTCTTCCGCGACAACTGCAGCATGGTCTATGGCGATGCGCAGAAAGTGATGATCGCGATGATCCAGGCGGTGAAGTCGCTGGAGGGTGGTGGGCACTGAGCGCCCATCCTCTATGGGACCCGGGCCGGGCCGATGCCCGGCCTTTTCATTGCCCGTCATTGCCGCGGCGCTGACGCCGGTCGCGCGATGCGGTAGCGTTCATTCCATGCCGGGGGAGCCGATGCGCGCATTCCGCTACTACGACTTTCTGGTGGCCGGCATGGTCGCCGTGCTGCTGTGCTCGAACCTGATCGGGCCGGGCAAGGTGTGCGCGATCACGCTGCCCGTGCTCGGGACGCTGTCGTTCGGCGCGGGCAACCTGTTTTTCCCGGTCGCCTATATCTTCGGCGATGTGCTCACCGAGGTGTACGGCTATGCCCGCGCGCGGCGCGCGATCTGGGCCGGTTTTGGCGCCCTGGTCTTCGCCACGATCATGTCGGCGATCGTGGTCGGTATGCCGCCGAGTCCGCACGAGCCGTGGAATGCCACGCTGCAGCCGGCGCTGGAGATCGTCTTTGGCAACACTTGGCGGATTGTCGCTGCGAGCATGCTGGCGTACTGGGTCGGGGATTTCGTCAATTCCTACGTGATGGCGAAGATGAAGCTGTGGACGCAGGGCCGCTATCTGTGGATGCGGACGATCGGTTCCACGGCCTGCGGCCAGGCCGCCGACTCGCTGTTGTTCTATCCGATCGCGTTCTACGGTATCTGGACCAACGACGCGCTGATTGCGGTGATCGCGTTCAATTTCACGATGAAGGTTACGGTCGAGGCCGTGATGACGCCGGTGACCTATTTCGTCGTCAACCGCCTCAAGCGCGCGGAGAATGTCGATACCTTCGACGAGGGCACCGATTTCTCGCCATTTTCGCTTGCCGACGGTGGCGTGCGCCGTCCGCTGGATGCAGATCGCTGAAAAGGTCTGCGCCAGGCGCATGGGCTTGGGGCACAATGCGCCCCTGTTTTTCGGCGCTGGAGACGCTCGGATGATTCCCTTTCCGGTGAAGGTGGTGTTTTTCCGCATCTGGATGTTCCTGCTCAAGCTGGCGACGTGGTTTTTGCCGCTGTTTCGCCAGCCCAAGGTCATCACTGGACCCGGCTCCTCGCTCGTTTTGTGCGAGGCGATTGCCCAGGCCGGGGTGAAGAAACTGCTCATCGTCACGGATGCGATGCTGGTGAAAATCGGGCTTGTGCGCCCGATGCAGGAGAAGCTCACTGCGCTGGGTGTGGCCTGGACGGTGTACGACGGCATACAGCCGGACCCGACCATCGCGCAGATCGAAGCCGGGCTCGTTGTGCTCAAGCGCGAGACCGCGCAGGCGATACTCGCCGTCGGCGGCGGCTCGTCGATCGACGCGGCCAAGGTGATCGCCGCGCGCGCGACCAATGCCAAGCCGGTCGCCAAGATGGCTGGCCTGTTCAAGGTCTGGCGTTCGATCCTGCCGCTGTACGTCGTGCCGACCACCGCCGGCACCGGCTCGGAGGTGACGATCGCGGCGGTGGTCTCCGATCCTGCGGCACAGCGCAAGTTCGCGATCATGGATCCACGGCTTTTGCCGACGATGGCGGCGCTCGACGGCACACTGATGAAAGGCTTGCCGCCACCGATCACCGCAGCAACCGGGATGGACGCACTGACCCATGCGGTGGAAGCCTACATCTCGCGCAATGCGACGCGCGCAACCGATGCGCTCGCGCTCGAGGCGACGCGGCTGATCATGGAGAACCTGCCCAAGGTCATGGCCCATGGCGCCGACGAGCAGGCCCGGCAGAAGATGGCCGAGGCCGCATACAAGGCCGGGCTGGCCTTCACCCGTGCCGGGGTCGGCTATGTGCACGCAATCGCGCACAACTTCGGCGCGCGTTACCACCTGCCCCACGGCCTGGCCAACGCCATCGTCATGCCCTATGTCCTCGACTACTCCAAGCCGGCCTGTACCCAGCGCCTCGCCGACCTCGCCGTCGCCGCCGGCCTGGCCAGCGCCGGGCAGACTCCGGCGCAGCTCGCCGACGCCTTCATCGCGCGCATCCGCGCGCTCAACGCCCAGTTCGGAATCCCGGCCAAGGTGGACAAACTCAGGCGTGAAGACATCCCGGCGATCGCCGCCGCGGCACTAGAGGAGGCGCATGCCACCTACGCGGTGCCGCGCTACATGGATCAGGCGACGTGCGAGCGCTTCATTGCGCAGATGCTGGCCTGAACTGCGCTGCGGGCGGCTTTCAGTCGCGGCGCAGCGCGTGGCGGCACAGCAGGATGCCGGCGAGGACGATGGCGCCGCCGAGTGCCTGTTGACCGCCGAAGGGTTCATCCAGCAGCAGCCAGGCGAAGACCGCGGCGGCGAGTGGCTGCACCAGCAGGCTCACTGCCGAGAACGACGCCGGCAGATGGGCAAACCCGTAGGCGATCAGCCCCTGCCCGCCGACGTGTGACAGCAAGGCCAGACCGGCGAGCAGCCCCCAGTCGGCGGCCGTTGCCGGCCACAGAGTCTCGCCGGCCAGTCCGACCAAGGGCAGCGTGCACAACGCGGCCGCGCTCGTCGTCCAGAACATCACCGCGGCGGTCGGATATTGCGCCCGGCTGCGGCTGAGCACGAGCAGATAGCCGGCGTAGAACAGCGAGGTGACGATGGCAAGCCCGTCGCCGGCGAGCGTCCGCGCGGAGATGCGCACGCTGTCGGCCATCAGCACACCGGCTCCGGTCAGCGTCGCGCACAGGCCGACGACGAAGATCCGTCCGATACGCTCGCCGAAGACGAGTCCGGCGACCAGCGTCACCCATACCGGGGCCAGATTGGTCAGCAGCGTCGAATTCGCCACCGAGGTCCAGTGCAGCGAGTGATGCCAGACCGCGAGGTCGCCGGCGAAGAAAGCGCCGCCCAACCACAGGCCCCAGGGCCACCCGCGGCCGGGCAGGACGGTCGCGCGCGCCCGCCATAGCCACAGGCCGAGCAGCGGCGTCGCCAGCGCCAGGCGCCAGAACGCCACCGCCGTCGGGCCGAGCTGCGCCTCGCGCACGAAGATGGGGGCAAGGCCAATCAGCGTGGCGCCGAGAATCAGCGCCGGCAGGGCGCGCGCGGAGGCCGCTGCGCTCACGGCGCGCCGCCGTAGCGACGCTGGCGGCGGGCATCGATCGCCGTGCCGCAGTCGCGCCCCGATGTGCCAGGAATTGCCGCGCGGTATGGTTTGCGCAGCGCACCGAGGGCCGGGCACGCGAGCCCGCGCACGCGCGCGGGTGCGGCGGAGGTGAACAGCGGATCCGGGTGGGCGGTAACGCGCGCGTCCATGCGGCACAGCCTAGCAGGCCGCCGCGCGCTGGGCGTTTTCTGCAGGTTGCGTAAGCGGTCCGTATCATCGGCCGGCGGTACGTCCGGCTTATGAACAGCGGACGCGGAACACGGCGCGCCGGCACAATCAAGACCCAGATCCGTCAAGATCCTGTCATGTTCGTGGAAAATGTTGACTTGACGAAGATTATTTTTGCCGTTCCGGGCGCATCCATGAACGTTGCGCGCGCTGCGGCCGGCGCGGGGGACGCGCTTGCAGCGGGCATCCACATGCTTATTCACAAGGCGTGAGCACCCTGCTCGTCAGTGTCGCCGTGCCGGTTCCGCTGTACCGGACTTTCGATTACCGCGTGCCGCCGGCGCTGGCGCCGATGCTGCGCCGCGGCAGCCGCGTGCGCGTGCCATTCGGCCGGCGCAGCCTCGTCGGCATCGTCGTGCAGCCGCCGCACGAGGGCGGTGCCGACGGCACCGAATTCCGCGACATCGAGGCCGTGCTCGATTCGACGCCGCTGCTCGGCGCGGAGCTGCTCGCGCTGTGCGAGTGGGCCGCGGCCTACTACGCCCATCCGCTCGGCGAAGTCTTGATGGCCGCGCTGCCCGGGCGTCTGCGCCAGGGCGCGCCGGGTGAGCTTGAGCGGCGCGAGCGCTACGCGCTGACCGCGGCCGGCCACACGGCCTTGACCACACTGCCGGCGCGCTATCGCGCGCTGCGCGCCCTGCTGGAGCGCGTGCACGCGGGCGTATGTGCCCGGGAAGAACTGCAGACGACCGCCGGGGTGCTCCGCCGCGCCGTCGAACGCGGCTGGATCGAAGTGCAGACCGATGAGTCTGCGGCGCTGCCAGGTGTGCCGGGGCCTGCGCCGACCGACGAGCAGCATGCGGCGCTGGCGGCGCTCGCGGCGGCGGGTGGCCGTTTCGGCGTGCATCTCGTCGAGGGCGTCACCGGCAGCGGCAAGACCGAGATCTATCTGCGCCGCATCGAGGCCGTGCTCGAGGCCGGCGCGCAGGCGCTGGTCCTGGCGCCGGAGATCAGCTTGACGCCGCAGCTCGAGACGCGGTTTTGCGAGCGGCTCGGCGACGGTGTGTGCAGTTTTCATTCGGCTTTGCCCGAGCACGAGCGCGAACAAGTCTGGCTGCAGGCGCGTGCCGGCGTGGCGCGCGTGGTGATCGGCACGCGTTCGGCGGTGTGGCTGCCCTTTGCGCAGCTGGGTCTGATCGTCGTCGATGAGGAACACGACACTTCCTACAAGCAACAGGACGGATTTCGCTACTCGGCACGTGACGTCGCCATCCTGCGTGCGCAGAAGCTGGGGATTCCGGTGCTGCTCGGCAGCGCGACGCCGTCGCTGGAAACCGTGCACAACGCGCGCACCGGCCGTTACCACCATGTCCGCCTGGAACGCCGCGTGCGCGACACGCCGCCGCCGCAGGTGCGCGTGCTCGACGTGCGCGGGTTGCCGCTGGAGCACGGCCTGTCGCCCCCGCTCGTGCAGGCGATCGACCGCCACCTCGACGCCGGCGGGCAGGTGCTGCTGTTTCTCAACCGGCGTGGCTATGCGCCGGTACTGCTGTGCCACGCCTGCGGCTGGAGCGCGCCGTGCGCGCACTGCGACGCGCACATGACGCTGCACCGCGGCCGCGACCTGTTGATCTGCCACCACTGCGGCGCGCAGCAGCGCGTACCGCGCGCCTGCCCGTCCTGCGGGGCCACTGCGCTGATCGCGGTCGGCACCGGTACCGAGCGCATCGAGCAGGCGCTGGCGAATCGTTTCCCGCAGCATCGCGTCGTGCGCTTGGACTCCGACCGCATCACCAGCGCCAGGGCGCTGCACCGCCAGCTCGCCGAAATCCGCGAGGGGTGCGCGCGCATCCTCGTCGGCACCCAGATTCTCGCCAAGGGTCACGATTTTCCGAATCTCTCGCTGGTCGGCATCGTTTCCGCCGACCAGGCGCTCTACGGCAGCGATTTCCGCGCGATCGAGCGCATGGGTCAGCTGGTCACGCAGGTCGCCGGTCGCGCCGGTCGCGCCGGCCAGCCCGGAGAGGTCTGGCTGCAGACCCACGAACCCGGGCATCCGCTGCTGCGCCTGCTCGTCGAGCAGGGCTATGCCGCGCTGTGTGACGCCCTGCTCGTCGAGCGCGAGCAGGCCGGTCTGCCGCCCTATACCCACCTTGCGCTGCTGCGCGCCGAGGCGCGTGCGCCCGCGCTGCCGCTGCGGTTTCTGCACGCGGCGCGACCGCTGTTTACCGGGCAGCCCGGCGTCGAGGTGTTCGAGCCGCTCCCGGCCGGCATGGAGCGGCGCGGCGGTTACACCCGCGCCCAGTTGCTGCTGCGCGCGCACCGCCGCGCGGCCTTGCAGCGGGCGCTCGCCGCGGCTGTGCCCCGGCTGGATACGCTGGCGGACGCGCGCCGGGTGCGCTGGTCGATCGATGTCGATCCCTACGACCTGATGTAAGACATCCGGCGGCTCGGTGCGTGGAAGCGGTAAAATCCCCCGCTCCGCGGTTTTTCGGCCCCCGGCCGCCAACATCCTCCCGATGAAAGAGCATTTGCAGGAGCTGCTGGCCAGCGCGCTCGAGCGCGTGCTCGCCGATGCCGGTGCGCAGCAGGCGCCGGCGATTCAGCTCGACCCCACCAAGGACCGGAAGTTCGGCGACTTCCAGACCAATCTCGCGCTGCAGCTGGCCAAGCCGCTGGGCCGACCGCCGCGCGCCGTGGCCGAAGCGCTGGTCCGGGCGCTGCCGCCATCCCCGCGCGTGGCCAGAGTCGAAATCGCCGGCCCGGGTTTCATCAATTTCTTTTTGGCCGACGCGGCGTTCCAGTCGGTGGTCGCGGACATCCTCGACTTAGGCGAGCGCTACGGCCGCGACGATTCGGGCGGCAAGGGGCGCATTCTGATCGAATTCGTCTCGGCCAATCCGACGGGACCGATGCACGTCGGCCACGGCCGCGGTGCCGCCTATGGCGATTCGCTCGCCAACCTGCTCGCCGCCACCGGCTGGACGGTCTGGCGCGAGTACTACATCAACGATGCCGGCCGCCAGGTGGACGTGCTCACCGTCAGTGTCTGGCTGCGCTATCTCGAATGCTGCGGCGAGCCGGTGACGATGCCGCGCCGCGGCTATCCCGGCGACTACCTCAAGGCCAGCGCACAGCGCCTGTTCGATGCGCATGGCCGCGCGTTCCATGTTCCGGCGGCGCGCGTCCGCGAGGGCTTGCCGGAGGAATCCGTTGCGCCAGACGATGCCAGCGAGGCGCAGCTCGCCGCGGCCAAGGCCAGCCAGGAAGCGCATCTCGATGCGCTGATCGCGCGCGCCCGCGCGCTGCTCGGCGTGCACTATGCGACCGTGCAGCGCCTGGCGCTCGACGACCAGCTTGCAGCGATCAAGTCCACGCTCGATGCATTCAACGTGCGCTTCGACCAGTGGACCTCGGAAAAAGCCCTGGTCGACGGGGGGTTCGTCGCCAGGGCGCTGGCGCGGCTCAAAGAAAAAGGGCTGACCTACGAAAAAGACGGCGCGCTGTGGATGCGCACCCAGGCATTCGGGGACGAGAAAGACCGCGTGCTGATCAAGGCCGACGGCACGGCCACGTACTACTGCAACGATCTCGCCTATCACATCGACAAGCTCGATCGCGGCTGGCCGTTGCTGCTGGATGTCTGGGGTGCGGACCATCACGGCTACATCGCGCGCGTGCGGGCCGCGATCGAGGCGCTGACCGGGCGCAAGGATGCGCTCAACGTGCAATTGATCCAGTTCGTCACGCTCTCGTCCGGGCGCATGGGCAAGCGCAGCGGCAATTTCGTCACGCTGCAGGACCTGATCGATGAGGCCGGCACCGATGCGACGCGGTTTTTCTATCTGACGCGCTCGCACGACCAGCATCTGGAATTCGATATCGATCTTGCGCGCTCGCAGTCCACGGACAATCCGGTCTATTACGTGCAGTACGCGCATGCGCGAATCTGCAGTGTGTTCCAGCAGCTCGCGGACAAAGGCGGGCACTGGGATGCCCAGGCCGCGAAGCTGACGCTGCACCGGCTCACCAACACGCACGAAAAGGCCCTGCTGACGCTGCTCGGCCGCTATCCGGAGACGCTGCAGCGCGCCGCCGCCAGCTACGCGCCGCATACGCTGGTGTTTTTCCTCAAGGATCTCGCCGAGGCCTTGCACGGGTATTACAACGTGCATCGCTTCCTCGTCGAGGACGATCCCGAGCTGCAGTCCGCGCGGCTGGCCCTGATCCGCGCAACCGCTCAGGTGATCCGCAACGGTTTGCGCATCCTCGGCGTGTCCGCGCCGGAGAAGATGTGATGGCGCGTGATTACGCCCAACGCAACGGCGGCCGGCGCCGGACACGCAGCACGGGCGGGCTGCCGGGCTGGGTCTGGCTCGTCGTCGGACTCTCCGCCGGACTTGCGGTTGCCGCATTCGTCTATGTGAGCCGCCCGGTGGCGCCGCCAAGCCCGCCGCTGGCGGCGCAGACCGCGCCTGCCGAGAAAAAAACCGGCACCAGCGGGCCCATCCCGCTGCCGCCCAAGGAAAAGCCGCGCTTTACGTTCTACGAGATCCTCAAGAACCAGGAGGTGGTGATCCCCGGGGAGACCGCGCGCGCGCCGACCCCGCCGCCCGCCGCCCAGGCCGCCGGCGAGGGCAGCTACATCATCCAGGTCGCTTCGTTCCGGTCGCAGGCCGAGGCCGAACGGCAGAAGGCCGCGCTCGCCCTGATCGGCATTGAATCGCGCATCGAAACCGTGACCATCGACGGCCGCGACACCTACTACCGCGTGCGCATCGGTCCGGAATCGAGCTGGGGGCGGGTGCAATCGACCCTGGCCCGTCTCGACGAGAATGGCATCGACGCGATGGTCATCAGGCTGCGTTAGCGCCCATCCGGCCCCGCCGCCGGATCCTGCGGCTGCACCTGCCACAAGCGGTGCGCGGCCGGATCGAGCCGGTAATACGTGCGCAGCAAGTCGTACAGCTCCGGATGGTGCTGGCGTAGCTCCGGCCCGCGCTGGAAGAACGCTTCGGTGACCACACCGAAGAATTCGCCCGGGCTTTCGGCGCCATACGGATCGAGGACCGGCGGCCGGCGGTGGCGCTGCAGACGGCGGAACTCGCGCGTCATCACGGCGGACCAGCGCGCGTAGTCGCGCATCGGCGGGGCACCCTCGGTTTCCGGGGTTTCATCGTCGAGCTGGTGCGCGAACTCGTGCACCACCACATTGACCTCGTCACCGTCGAGCGATGCCTGCACGTCGGCCCACGACAGGATCACACGATCGCCCTGCCAGGACTCACCGAGGTGCTCGACGGGTTCGTCGCTGACCAGGCCGATTTCGTCCGGCTCGGTGGAAGGCACGTAAAAGCGGTCCGGGTACAGCAGTATGCGCTGGACCAGCGGGAACACCGCGGCCTGCGGGCGCAGAATCAGCAGACAGGCGAGTCCGGCCACGGCGATGCGCATGTCGTCGTCGACGGTCAGGCCGCCGCAGCCGATGAAGCGTTTTTCCTGGAGAAAGCGCTCGACGCAGTGCTCGTAGCGCGCACGCGCCTGTGCCGGTACCAGCTGCGCGTGCGGTACGCGTGCATACAGACGCGCGCGCCAGTGCACCGGCGCGGCGGCGACGATGCGCGGTTTGCGCGGTGCGAACATCCAGCGCAGCAACAGCGCAAGGCCCAGCGCGAGCGCGATGAAGGCTTCCGGCGCAAACCCGGTCATGTGCGGGCGGGTTCAGACGGGCTGCAGGTTGGCCACCGACAGCATCAGCCATTTCGTGCCGGCGGACTGGAAACGCACTTCCACGCGCATGCGCTCGCCATCGCCGTCGAACTGCAGGATCGTGCCCTCTCCGAAGCGCGCGTGGCGCACGCGCTGCCCCAGGCGCAGGCCGCGCGTGTCGGCATCCGGCGTGATCCATCGCGTCTGCGCGGCACCATGCCTGGGTGGGTACGCGGCGGCGCGCACGCCGTGGATGACGCGCATCGATTGCGTGCGCATCCGGACGGATGCGATGCATTCCGGCGGAATTTCGCGCAGGAACTGCGAGGGCATGCTGATTTGCTCGACGCCGTGCAGCCGGCGCAGCTCGGCATGACTCATGTACAGATGCCACCGCGCGCGCGTGATGCCGACGTAACACAGCCGCCGTTCTTCTTCGAGCTTGCCTTCGTCGGTGGCGCGGGCGTGTGGGAACAGGCCGTTTTCCATGCCGACCATGAACACGACGGGGAACTCCAGCCCCTTGGCGGCGTGCAGGGTCATCAGCTGGACGCCGTCCTCGCCTGGTGCTGCCCGTTCCTCGCCGGCCTCGAGCGCGGCATGGGTCAGAAAACGGGTCAGCGGATCGAGCGCCGGCTCGCCGTCCTCCGGCGTATCCTCCGCCGACTGTTCGAAGGTGTGCGCGGCGCTGATCAGTTCGTCCAAGTTTTCCAGCCGCCCTTCGGCCTGTTCGCCTTTTTCCTTGCGGTAGTGTTCGCGCAGACCCGAGCGTTCGATCACGCAGGCGGTGACTTGCGACAGCCGCAGGCCCTGGGTGTCCGCGGCGAGCGTGTCGATCAGGGCGAGAAAGTCGTGCAGCCGGCCGGATGCGCGTCCGAGCGCGCCGCGCTGCGCGGCCGCCCACAGCGACAGGCCATGGGCGCGCGCAAACTCACGCAGTTTTTCGATCGTCGCCGCACCGATGCCACGCGCCGGCAGGTTGACCACGCGCTCGAAGCTGGTGTCGTCGTCGCGGTTGTGCAGCAGGCGCAGATAGGCGAGCGCATCCTTGATCTCCTGGCGCTCGAAGAAGCGCAGGCCGCCGTAGATGCGGTACGGGATGCGCGCGCGGATCAGGGCTTCTTCGAGCACGCGCGACTGCGCGCCCATGCGGTAGAGCACGGCGATGTCGGAATACCGGCAGCCGTGGTCGAGATGCGCGCGGATGCGGTCGACGACGAAATCCGCCTCGTCGTACTCGTTGAAGGCGGCATACAGCTGGATCGGCTCGCCGTCGCCGAGGTCCGTCCACAAGGCCTTGCCCAGGCGTGTGCTGTTGTGCGCGATCAGGCCGTTCGCGGCCTTGAGGATCGTGCCGCTGGAACGGTAGTTCTGTTCCAGGCGCACGATCTCGCAGCCCGGGAAATCCCGCGCCAGATCCAGCATGTTCTCGATACGTGCGCCGCGCCAAGAATAGATCGACTGATCGTCGTCGCCGACCGCAAACAGCACGCCGCTGTCGCCGGCCAGCGTGTGCAGCCAGCGGTATTGCAGTGCATTGGTGTCCTGGAACTCATCGACGAGCAGGTGCCGGAAACGGTTCCGGTAATGGGTCTGGATCTGGGCGCAGTCGCGCGTCAGCTCGTAGGCGCGCAGCAGCAGCTCGGCGAAATCGACGACACCCTGGCGTGCACAGGCCTGCTCGTAGGCGGTATAGATGCGCGCGAACTGGCCCAGCGTGAAATCTCCCGCATCGGTGATGTGCGCGGGGCGCCGCGCTTCTTCCTTCTGCGCGTTGATCCAGCCGGCGACGGTCTTGGCCGGCCACTGATCCTCGGGCAAGTCCAGGCTTTTGATCACGCGCTTGACCAGGCGCACCTGGTCGTCGGCATCGAGGATCTGGAAGTTCTGCGGCAGGCCGGCTTCTTTCCAGTGCAGGCGCAGCATGCGGTGGGCGATGCCATGGAAAGTGCCGACCCACATCGCGCGGATCGGCACGTCCACCAGGCGCTCGATGCGCGCGCGCATCTCGGATGCCGCCTTGTTGGTGAAGGTGACTGCGAGGATCGACAGCGGCGACACCCCTTCCGCCGCGATCAGCCAGGCGACGCGGTGTGTGAGCACGCGTGTCTTGCCGGAGCCGGCGCCGGCGAGGACCAGCCGATGCGCGGGTGGCGCGGTGACCGCTTCGCGCTGGGCCGGGTTGAGATGGGCGATCAGGGGGGATGGGTCGAAGGCGGCGAATCGCATGGCGCGATTCTACCGGCCCGCCCGCCGGTTCACGGCACGAACCAGGGGCCGCTGACGCAATAGGTGATCCCGGCGGTGCCAGTGCTGGCGTTGGCGCCGGGGCCGCGTTGCGAGCTGAAGTAGAAATGCCGGCCGTCGGGCGAAAACGCCGGGCCGGTCACTTCGGAACCGTCCTGGCCGCTCACTTCCACCAGCGGCACGATGCGGCCGTCCGCGCACAGGGCGACCGCCTGCTGGTTGGGCTCGGCTTTGTCCTCGACGATGACCAGATCGCCCCCCGGCGTGACGACGATGTTGTCCACCGAGTCGAGCACCGGTTGTGGGAAGGCATCGTCGTCATAGACGCAGGTGAGCGTCTGCGCAAGCGGGTCATGTGCCCAGACACGGCGGTCGCCCTTGGTCGTGAAATAAATCAGGCCGTCGTGGTACCAGATGCCCTCGCCGCCGCGGAAAGCCGTACTCTCCGGCACCTGGTGGCGTGTCGCGGTGAACAGCGGCAATACGCCGGCGAGCGCGTCGGTGACCATCGACAGCGGCAGCGGGATCACGGACAGATCGACCGGCGTCGGGTTGGGTACGTCGCGCCACTGCACCGCAAAAATATCTCCGACACACGCCGAAGCGACGGCATCCTGTGCGGCCTGCACCTGCATGACCTGCAACCGGCCGGAGGACAGATCGGCGCGGCCGCCGACATTCGGAGTATCCGGGATGAAGCGGTAAAAGCGGCCGTCGGGTTTGTCCTCGGTTTCATAGACCCAGTTCGTACGCGGATCGACCGCCGCCGCTTCGTGGGCGAACATGCCGAGCGCCGGTAGCGGCTGCGGCTGGCCGACGCCGCGCGGATCGCATTCCCACAGCAGCCCGAGGTCGTATTCCTCACCGGACAGCCAGGTCTGCCACGGCGTGATGCCGCCGCCGCAGTTGATACGCGTGAGTGCGCCCGGCAGCACGGTGTAGCCATCGACGACCGCACCCTGTGCGTCGAAGCGCAGCGCGTTGACGCCACCCGGCAGGAATTCGCGATTGGAGACGTAGATCCAGCCGCCGTCCTCGGTTGCGTAAGTTGCGCCGCCGTCCGGGTCGGTGTGCCAGACCAGCGGCGTGCCGGGAACGATCTGGTTGGCCTGGGCGAGGATCCGTGCGCGAAAGCCTGGCGGGATCAGCAGTCCCGGCACGTCCGCAGACGGCGCCAGCGCCCCGATCGCGCCGATGCGGCCGCGCACGGCGCCGCCGGCGCCAGCGCCATCGGAGGAGCCACAGCCGGCGAGCGCGCGTGCGAGCGCAAGATAGGCCGCGCTGCGCGCGGTGACGTCGAGAAATCCGCGGCGCGTCAGGGGGCGCTGCCAGGCGCTGAGGTGTGTCAACGGCAAGTTCGGCATGGTGGTTTCCTGTGAGACCGGAAAGCCTACGCCGCCAACGCGACGGTTTTATGAAAGCAACTCTGCCTGCCGCCTGCGCGGCTATAGCGTCTTCAGATACTCGATGATGGCCTTGCGCTCCTGCTCGGTGAGCACGTCGCTGAAGGTATGGCCGCCGTTGCCATTGCCGAGGATGCGCGTGTCGTAGACCAGGCGCTTGTCGAGCGCATCGGGGGCGGGGTCCGGGATCGTGATCAGGCCGCTCCAGGCGATCGTGCGGTTGAGGAAGTTTTGCATCAACTGCACCAGCGAAGGACCCTGGTCGTTCACCGGATTGCAGTTGGCGAGAGTGCTGCCGGGGATGTCCGTGCACTGCAGCACGTCGTGTTTCCAGCCCAGCGCCACGTGGTCATAGGCCACGCTGATGCGCTGGTCGTAGCCCTTGATGCCGCGCTCCTCGCGCAGCTTGCGGCGCCAGATCGGCACGCGCTTGGATGAATCGAGCACCTGTTCGACGGTGGGCACCGAGCCATTGTGGAAATACGGGGCGGTTGCCCAGACGCCGTACAGCGGCGGCGCCTGGTAGCCGATCACGTCTTTCTCCCAGCCGCAGACGCCCTGCGGACGCAGCGCGGCCGGATAGAGGTCGTCCGCTGCCTCGACGAGTGGGTTTTTGTCCTCCGGCGCGACATAACCCTCGACGTTGTCGTGATAACCCCAGAACGTCGTGTCCCAGCGTGTGCGCAGTGTCGGCGTCAGCATGTCCGAGCGTGCGCGGTCGGTGCCGATCACCTCCAGCGGCGAGATGTGCGCGGCGATGCCTTCGAAATCCGGCGATTCGAGGAAGGCCGGGTCGTGGACAAAGCGCGGCGAATAGACGCCGTGGCAGCTCGCACAGGAGCCGTTGCCGCCCGGCGGTCGCGGTGCCTGGGCGTTGCCGGGCTCGGCCCACAGGTCCTTGGTGTGGAACAGCACCGCCCCCTGCTCGGCCAAGGCCAGGTCGATCGGGCCTGGGTACGGCGGCGAACGCAGTGACAGGAAGAACGCCTCCAGATCCTGGTCCCATTCCTCGATACGCGCGCGGTAGTAGGCGCCGTCGAGCGTGAACAGTTCCTGGAATTCACCCGGACCGGCAGCCATGATGATGCGCGTGCTGTCGTTGGACACCCCGGCGTCGAAAAACTTGCGCGGCCGTGAACCCATGTTCCACCACGCCGGCGTGTCCTGCGTGTGCGCGAGCGGATGCGCCTGATCGACCGGTCCGCTGGTCTCGGCGAGGGTTTTCAGCGGATTGGGATTGACCCCCAAGGAATCGAGATCGAGGACGGTGACCAGGAACTCGAAGGCGCCGACCGCATTGTTCTGGCCGCGTTGCTTGATGCCGATGTTGAACAGGCTGTTGATGTCGGTTGGCGGTAGCAGCGTGGACAGCGGTGTGCGCGCGAACGGCGAGTTATCCTGCGCGTTCATCTGCACGTCGTAGTTGTTGTTGCCAAGACCCAGATGGGCAAGGCCGACGCGGTTGCCGCCGGGCTCGTCAGCCTCACCGATCTGGCCGCCATGGCACTGGAAGCAGGCGGCGGTGCCGATCACGCCGGTCCAGCGCCCGTTTTCGTCCTTGAGCTGGCGCAGGCCCAGCGGCAATTGCCCGGAACCGCCATTCGTGGCGTTCGGATCCTCGCCGGGCAACGGATATGGATTGTGGAACGGCGCTTCGTTGAGGCCGTAGCGCAGGCGGTACAGCGCGTCGAAATTCTCGGGGCGCTCGGTCAGCCCCCATTTCTGCCAGGTGTTGTTGAACTCTTCCGCCGACATCGCCGCAACCGGCAGCTCGTCGATCAGGAAATGCAGGCCGCGGTCGCGGCGCGCGCGGTATTCGCCGCAGGTTTTGGGATGCGGCTGATCCGGCAGGTTGACGTGGCATTCCTCCCAGTACGCGTTGAAGTACACCGCCCGGTCGGCATTGACGCCGGGCCGGATCCGCGACCGCGGATCGACCGGCAGCGGCGCATCGTCCGGCTTGTCCGCGCAGTAGTCCGCGAACACATGGCCGCCGCGCTTGCTGCCGAGCAGCGGCGCTTCCTCCGCCACGGGGGTGCCGCCGACGCCGTCGAGGCAGCCGACCGGGTTTTCGAAGCAGCGGAACAGGATCGCCACATCGGCATAGGCTGCGCTGTCGCGGGGCCAGGGCTGACCGCCGCTGTGCGGGGTTTCGCCACCGGAAGCCATCAGCAGGATGCGCGAGACCGGGTTGTTGCCGCCCAGCCGCAGCCAGGATGCGCGCAGATTGGCGAGATCCTGCGCGGGATTTCTCGACAGCATCAGATCGTCGCCGTCCTCGACGTCGGCGACCCCGCCAGGGATGTGGCACGTGCGGCAGAACGCAAGGCGCGGTTGCACGCGCTGCGCGAAAAAACCCTCGACGCTGAAGGAACCGCCAGGCGCCGGGCCGCCGCCCGCGCCATTGCCGACGTCGCCTGCGTATTCGCCGGCGCAGCCGCCCAGGCATGCAGCCACGAGCAGGCCCACCGCTCCGCCGTATCGTGTCACGCGCATGTGCGCTCTCCTTCCACCGCGGGCTCGGCACAGCGGCCGCCCCGCCTTCGCACCCGATCGGTAAGATTAATCCGAATAAATGCTCGGAAACACTCGGAATCCGGCGAGGGGCGAAGCATGCGCGGTGGCGAAGGCGAACGTCTTGAATTGCAAGCCAAAAAGCGGCCGAGGCAGGCGCGGGCGCAGGCCACCTTCGATGCCATCGTGCAGGCCTGTGCTCGGGTCTTGGCCGAGGAGGGGTATGCCGCGGTCACCACCAACCGCGTCGCCGAACTGGCCGGCGTGAGCATCGGCTCGCTCTACGAATACTTCCCGAACAAGCAGGCGATCGTCGCCAGCGCGCTCGCGCGCGCGATGCGCGAAATCGTCGAGGAAGTGGGCGCGAGCCTGCGCGTCGCGGTGGCGCTCGAAGGACAGCCGCGCGCCGGGATCGATTACTGGATGCGGGCGATGACCGCGGCGCTGGAGAAACGCGGTGCGTTGCTGCGCGTGGCGCTGCGCGAGGTGCCCTTTCTCTGGGACATCCCGGAAGTGCGCGATCTCTCCGACACGCTCCAGCACATCGCCCAGGAGGGGCGCAAGAAAAGCGCGCGCGTCGTGCATTTCGACGATCCCGAGGCGAGCACCTACCTGCTGATGACGATGGTCTGGTCGGCGATTTTGCAGAGCGTGCTGTATCGGCCGTCGCATCTGTCGCGCGAGCGTTTGACCTCGACGCTGGTGGAAATGGTGCTCAAGCTGCTGTGAGCGCTGGATCCCAGACGCCGTACCGCACTGTCGTTGCGGCGCATGAACCCACCGTTCAGCGCTCGGAGATGCTTGCCGGCGGTGTCATCAGTGCGGGGACATAAGGCACCTGCACGTCGGCAAGGCCGGCGCGCATCGCCGCCTGGGCTTCCGGCGGCAGGCGCTCGAAGTCGCTGCGGCGGTAAGGGCGCCCGGCGCAGTGGGCGTCGTAGTCCTTCCACACCGTGTTGAGCGCGGCGATGTCGGCGCGCAGTTGCTCGACGCGCGCATTGTGCTCGCGGATCGCGGCATCGAGCTCGCGGCGCTGCGCCTCGCGCGCGAGATGGGCGTGGAGGTCGCTGCCGGTCGTCTCGCTGGCGAGTGCGCGCTGGCGCTCGAGCAGCTGCTCCCGTTGCGCCGAGAGCTGCGCATCCTGTTCCAGCAGCCGCGGCGCGGCGCTACGCAGATGGCGCACCTGCGCGGCGCAATGCGCCAGCATATCGGCGTCGAGCGGCGATTGCGCAGCGACGCCGGTGTTCCACAGGCAACTGCCGGCGATGAGCCAGCGGAGCGACCGGATCATCGGATACCTCTCGTATCGTGCCAAAGGCGGCAGCATCCCGGCGCGCATCGGGGTGGACGACGGAAAAGACGCGCACCGGCGCTCACGCGGCGCTGCGCGCCGGTTCGATCAGCGGTGCCGGACGCGAGAACTCCATTGCCGCGTCGTCCACCGGCCCGTAGCGCAGCGCGAGCAGGTCGCGCACGTAGTTCTGGTGCAGCCGCCACGGCGTCTTCGAGCCTTGTTTCGGGAAGCGATCGATGGCGCGCTGGACATATCCGGAGGAGAAGTCGATCAGCGGCAGTTCGGTGACGCTCGGGTCGGTGTTGCGCGGCGTGCACTGGCGGTAACCCATGCGATCCATGTGGTTGAGCAGACGGCACAGGTAGGCGCTGGTGAGATCGCACTTGAGCGTCCATGAGGCGTTGGTGTAGCCGATCGCAAACGCCATGTTGGGCACGCCGCTGCACATCATGCCCTTGTAGGTGAGCGTCTTGGACAAATCGATACGCTGGCCATCGACGATGAGTTCGGTGCCGCCGAGCAGTTTCAGCTCCAGCCCCGTGGCCGTGACGATGATGTCGGCTTTGAGCTCCTTGCCGGATGCGAGGCGGATGCCGCTGTCGGTGAAGCGCTCGATGTGGTCGGTGACGATGCTGGCGCGTCCGCAGCGGATGGCCTTGAACAAGTCGGCGTCCGGGACGAAGCAGACGCGCTGGTCCCACGGGTTGTAGCGCGGTTTGAAGTGTGTATCGACGTCGAAATCACGCCCGAGCGCCGTGCGCACACCCTTGCGCAGCAGTTTCTTCACCAGCTCCGGATAGCGCCGCGACAACTGGAAGAACAGAATCGACAGCAGCACGTTTTTCCAGCGCACCAGCGCATATGCGGCCTTGGATGGCAGCACACGGCGCAGGGCATCGGCGATGAGGTCACGGCTGGGCAGTGACATCACATAGCTCGGCGAGCGCTGCAGCATGGTGACGTGGGCAGCGGTTTCGGCCATCGCCGGGACCAGCGTGACCGCGGTGGCGCCGCTGCCGATGACGACGACGCGTTTGCCGCTGTAGTCGAGATCCTCAGGCCAGTGCTGGGGATGGACGATGCGGCCCTTGAAATCCTGCACGCCGGCGAAATCAGGAGTGTAGCCGCGTTCGTAGTTGTAGTAGCCGGCGCACAGGTAGAGAAAATTGCAGGCGATGCGCACGATCTCCCGGTCGGGGCCGCGCTCGGCCTCGACGGTCCAGCGCGCATCCGCGCTCGACCAGCTCGCGCGCACGACGCGGTGGCGGAAGCGGATGTGCCGCTCGATACCGTGCTCGCGCGCGGTCTGCCGCACGTAGTCGAGGATGGAGGGGCCGTCGGCGATCGCCTTGGCCTGGGTCCACGGGCGGAAGCGGTAGCCGAGCGTGTACATGTCCGAATCGGAGCGGATGCCGGGGTAGCGGAACAAATCCCAGGTGCCGCCGATCGTGTCGCGCGCCTCGAAGATCGCATAAGTCTTCTGCGGGCAATCGTTCTGCAGGTGCACGGCGGCACCGATGCCGGACAATCCAGCGCCGACGATGAGCACGTCCACGTATTCCAGCGACATATCAGACTCCAGCAGGCCGCGATACAAGATCCGACTCTAAACCGCCGGCGTACACCGGCACTATGACACGCGATGCCGCAAGGGAACAGATGACGACAGGTGCGTCGCCGCCGGATGGCGTATCCGGCGGCGGTTCAGAAGCGGCGGCCGAGGCGCAGATTGAGCACGAGATACTCGACCAGGCCCGGGTTTTCGACGGCCACCGACCCCAGCGCGTAATCCGCATCGGCGGCGTACCACTCGATGCCGCCGCCGACGATCCACGCACCGAGCACCTTGCGCAAATCCAGGCGCACGGACAGCGCCCCATACGGGGACAGGCGGTAGTCGCTGGAAGCAAGGCCGTCGCCGCGCGAAGCGGTGTAGTACGGCGCATAGAAGTAGGCCTGCGACTGGCTGTACCAGCGCAGCGCCGGGATCACGCGCCAGGTTTCGGCCAGGGTCTGGTGCCAGGCGAGTTCGAGCGCGTGCGCCTCGATTTCCCAGTCGTCGTAGTAATAGCGGTAATCCGCATGCAGCGCCGCGCCGGCACCGGCGAAGTAATGGCGCAGCTTCGCGCTCAGCGACCACAGATGCCGTTCGCTCGGGCGGCGGTCGGGTACGGTCGCCGCGCTCGCGGTGATGAACGCGCGCTTGTATGGATCGCTGAGATAGCCGTCGTACACGCCGTGGCTCAGCGCCGCCTGCATCGTGGTCTGCGCATCGACGATGAACGACACCCCCGCGTAGGCGGTGAGGCTGTCCTTGTCGGCACGCTCGATCACATCGGGGCTGCTCGCCCCGCGCGTCGGTTCGAGCCGGTCGTAGGAATACCCGAGGCCGGCGCTCAGCGTGTACGCACCGGCCTGCGGGCTGTATGCGGCTTCGATGCCGCCGTTGACCGCGCGGTAGTCGTCCTCGTCCGAATAGCCAGCGGAGACGGCCCAATCCAGTCCGGCCAGCGGCAATCCGTAGGTCAGCTGCACATCCACCCGCTCCTCGCGGATGCTCGCCCCGCTCATGACCTGGACCGGCTTGCCGTTCTGGTCCGGCTGTACCCACCACGGCGAGGCGCCGCTCATCGTCTCCACGGTGAGGTTGCCGGACAGCGCACGCTCGCCAAGGGGCGCGTCCACGCGCACGAGCAGCGTGTCGATCGTGTAGCGCGGCGCATCGCGCCCGGTCGCGCTGCGGCTGCCGGATATATCGGCCTCGCGGTAGTGTGCGTACAGCGCGTCGGCCTGTACCTCGGCGGCGGCAACGCCCGGCAGGGCGAGCGCCGCGGCGGTCAGCGCCGACAAGGACGGCGAGTGCGGTTTAGTTGCAGCCACAGCCGCCGCCCCCCAGGGTCGGGCCGCCGCTCGCGGCCTCCTTGCTGAATTCGACATGACGGCGGTATGCGCCGAGCACCGCATCGGGCTCGAACGCCATTTCCGTGCGCGCCAGATCGCCCCGCTGCCAGGGCTGTACGGTCGCACACGCGCTTGTCAGTGCCGCGAACGCGAACACGGACAGCCGCCAAGGCCATTGCACCATCGTCACTCCCCCAATGCGGCCACGATCGCTGCCTCCAGAGCCGGCAGGTCGCTGGCGCGATACCCCGTCTGGATATAAACGATCCGGCCGTCGCGATCCAGCAGATATCCACAAGGCATGCCGCGCAGGCCAAACGCGCCGGGCCAGTGACCCTCCGGGTCGAACACGACCGGATAACTCACCGGAATGCGCGCGAGCATGGCCAGCGCCGCTTTGCGCTGCGTATCGACGTTGACCGCGAGCACCGTGAAGCCGCGGTCCCGGTACTTGCGGTAGAGCGTTTCCAGAGCCGGCAGCGCCTGCGCGCAGGGCGCACACCACGAGGCCCAGAAATCGACATAGACGAGCTGCCCGCGCAGCGTTGCCAGCGACAGCGGCGTGCCGTCCTGCTGTGGCGCGACGAGCGGCGGCGGGACATCGCCCCGCTCCAGCGCCGGAACCGCGGGCGGCAGCGCAAGCAGTGCAAGTAGCAGGACGGGTAGCCATCGATGTACGCCCATCATGCCGGCGAGCTTAGCGCGGCTGTGGGCTGCCCCATACTCGGATTCGCACGCCGCGTCGGTCTTGGGCGCCGGCTGCGGCCCTCCGGGCGCGGCTCGGTTTTGCAGGCACTGCCGCGCCGTCATGCACCGGCCACGGTGGCGTCATCGGGCTGTCATCGCCGGGGTCTAGGCTGGCGCCGGGACGAATGGAGTCGGTGCGCCGATGCGAATCGCCTACGGAGTCATGGGATACGGACGCGGCCATGCGATGCGCACGCTGTCCGTGCTGCCGGACCTGATGGCCGAGCACGAGGTCACCGTGTTCGCCGGCGGCGACGCCTACGACGTGCTGGCGCCGCGCGTGCCGACGGTGCGCATCCCGGTCATCGGGTATCGGTACAACGACGCCGGCCGGCACTCGCTGGTGCGGACTGTCATCGGCAACGCCGCGCCGGTCGCCGATCTGCTGTTCGGCGGGGCCGGGCAGGCACAGCTTGAGCGTGAGTTCCGCCAGCGCGGCATCCAGCTCGTGATCTCCGATTCGGAGGCGTGGACGCACCGCGTGGCCCAGCGGCTCGGCATTCCGCGCATCAGCTTCGATCACGTCGGCATCATCGCCTATTGCAAACCGCACTTCCCGCCGGATCTGTGGCTGCTCGGCCTGCGCGACGCCTGGGCTTACCGCCGGCTGATGGGAGTGCCCGAGCGCATTCTCATCTCGAGTTTCTATCCCGCCGAGCCGGCCTATCCGCAGGTGCGGATCGTCGGCCCGATGCTGCGTGACGAGGTGCGGCGCGCCACGCCCACCGCCGGCGACTACCTGCTCGCCTATTTCAACAAGGGCGAGCATCAATTCCGGCCGCACGTCGCGCGCGCGTTGCGCCTGCTCGACTGCAGGGTCGTGGTCTATGGCACGCCGCTGCGCGGCGAGGACGATAACCTCATCTTCCGCGCGCCGAGCGTAGAGGGCTTCATCGACGATCTCGCCGGGTGTCGGGCGGTGTTGTCCACCGCGGGCAATCAGTTGATCGGCGAGGCCATCCATTTCGGCAAGCCGATTCTGGCGCTGCCGGAAGACGCCTTCGAGCAACGGCTCAATGCCGACATGGTCGAGCGCATGGGCGTGGGCATGCGCGCCTCGCTCGCGACGCTGACACCCAGTGACATCGACCGCTTTCTCGGCAACTACGACAGGTATTGCGCGTACATGCACATGTACGCCCGCGACGGGCGGCGGGAGGCGATCGAAACCCTGCACCGCTTCATCGGCGAGCTGGTCCAGTGCCGTCCGCTCCGCCGCAGCGCGAGTCGGCCGCGTGCCGCTACACGCGCGGCTGCGGCCGTGCGTGTGGGTACGGCGGGGCTGTAAAACCAGCGCGATCGCGCGCGGACTGCCAGGCGGCGCCCAGACCGAGAATCGCGCGGCTGGGAACGTCCGCGCGGCCGCGCGACGTCACCAACCCAGGTCAGTGTGGGGGCTGCCTGCCGTGGACGCGGACCGGCCGTTGCCATTCCGGTGGCATCCACAGATGGCGCAGCCGTTCGCGCCATGTGCCGGGGGCGAGCATGTCGCGCAGCATGTCGACGTATTCGTGCGTCCAGCTCTTGATGAGGCTGCGGGTGTACACCGGACGCGTGATGCCGTAACGCACCGGCTGGTCTTCGCGCTCGGCGGCAAAGGTGCCGAACAGACGGTCGAAGAGAATGAACACTCCGCCGTAGTTGGTATCGATGTAGCCCGGGTTGCTGGCATGGTGCACGCGGTGGTGCGCCGGTGTGTTGAACACGAACTCAATCGCCGGATGCAACCGGCCGATCAGCGTCGTGTGGATGAAGAACTGATAAACCAGCGACAGCGCGTAGCAGACGCCGATCCACACCGGATTGAACCCGATGAAGGCGAGCGGTACGTAGAACAACCAGCCGCCGTTGAAGATGTTGGTGGCGTTCTGCCGCATCGCCGTGGAAAAGTTCATCCGCTCCGACGCGTGATGGGTGACGTGTGCGCACCAGAACCAGCGCACGCGGTGCGAGGTGCGATGGAACCAGTAGAAGCAGAAATCCGTCAGCACCCATAAGAGCGCGCCGGTCGCCCAGGTCAGCTCGATGTCGAACAGGCGGTGCCGGTATGCGAAGGCATAGACCGGAAACGCGATGACACCGGCGAACAGCAGCTCGGTGAGCTGGTAACCGGCGCCGAGCATGAAGTTGCGCACGGCTTCGCCGGCGTCCATCAAGCGCGGATCGTGCCGGATCCGCGTGTATTCCCAGAACGCGACGCCGAGAAAAACGGGCGTGGCGGCCACGAAGATCAGCTGGCGCGCATCGAGCGCCAGCCACGGCGCCAGCGCTGCGTAGAGCGCTGCAAGGCCGCTGTCGGTCCAGACCTCGCGCATTGCCTCCAGCACGATCATCGTCATCCTCCTGGTTCACGGCGCGCGCATTGTCGGCAAGGGGCGCGTGTTTTGCTTGACGATCCATGCCTCATTTTTGACGATTGATGCCATTGCGGGCGATCTGCCGACAACCAGCATGATGCGTGTGACCGGAGCCTGGGTGCAGCTGCTGGCCGACTGGCTGGACCACGAGCGCCTGCACGCACCGGAGCTGCGTGCGGCGATCGTGGCACACGCCAATGCCGATGCCGTACCGATCGCACGGTGGCAGAACTGGCTCGAGCGCGCCGTCGCGCTGTGTCCGCAGCGGATCGCGCCTGCACTGGACATCGGTGCGCGGGTCGCGCCCCGACACGTCGGTGTACTCGGATACCTGGTCGCCAGTGCCGGTACGCTGGGCGAGGCGGTCGCCGCCTACCGGCGCTATGAACGGCTGTTCTACGGCGTCGACATCGTCCAAACCATCGTCCATCGCGACGAAATCGAACTGTGCTGGCCGCCGAGCGATCCGCCTCTAGGCCATCTCGCCGATTCGGTGGCGATCGCGGCATTGGTGAGCTTTCTGCGCCGCCAGCTCGATGCCGCGCCGGCGCCGACGCGCATTGCATTCATCCATCCGCCGGTGGCTGCGCATGAGCAGGCAGCTTACGAAGCCTTCTTTGGCTGCCCGGTGCATTTCGGCGACCGCCACACCCGCGTCTGCTTCCCAGCCGCATATCTGGCGCTGCCGATGCGCCAGGCCGATCCGCAGCTACGCGATCTGCTCGACCGGCAGGCCCAGGCCTTGCTGCAGGCCCTGCCCGATCCGGACCCCTTCGACCGTGCCCTCCGGAACGTGTTGTTGCGCCTGCTGCCGGAGGGCGCTGCAACACTGCCGCGCGCGGCGCGTGAACTGCATACGTCGGTGCGCAGCGTGCAGCGTCGGCTGGCGGCGCGCGATCTGAGCTGGCAGCAGGTGCTCGACCAGACCCGCGCGCGGCTGGCACACGATTACCTGCATGATCGTGCGCTCTCGCTCGGCGACATCGCACTGTTGCTCGGATACTCCGAACAAAGTGCTTTCACCCGTGCATTCCGGCGCTGGACCGGGACGACGCCGCAGCACGTGCGTGCTGCTGCCGACAGAACCCGCGGTGCCAGCCGCCGTGCGCGGTGAGCGGCGGTGCCGGATCGGTGTGCACCGGCTCAGGCGCCGAGGATCTGCCGCACGGCAGGCTCCAGTGCCTTGAGACCGTGCGCACGGCCTTCGGCGATCGCCTGTGCGGGGGGCATGCCATCGACGTAATGCGCCTTGAGCGCGAACAGCGCGCCGACACGGTTGCCGCTCGCGCAATGCACCAGGATGGCGCCGTCCGCGGCGGTGAGCACGGCCGCGAGCTTGCGCGCGTTTTCGGGTGTCAGATCGGCAGGCCCGGCGATGGGAATGTTCACGTAGCGCATGCCGAGCTCGCGCACCAGCGCGGGTTCGTCGTATCCCGGATCCTCACTCGGCGGGCACAGATTCACGACCGTGCGCACGCCCTTGGCCTGGGCGTCGCGCAGATCCTGCGGCCGCGGCCGGCCGCCGGTGCATAGCCCGTCGCTGGGCGTACAGCAGTTGGGGATGTCGAGCCAGATCTTTGCGTTCATGGGTTATTCCTCGTTGGGGAGGGGCTGCGTGGCTGGCCGCCGCAGTACCAGCGGTGAAGGACCTTGATCACGTCGAGTGCCGGCCCTTTGGTTGCGCGGTAGTAGATCGTCTGCGCCTCGCGCCGGGTCGTCACCAGGTCATCTTCGCGCAACACCGCGAGATGTTGCGACAAGGCCGACTGCGACAGCGGTACCCGCGCGTTGAGTGCGCCGACCGACAACTCGCCTTCGCACAAGGCGCACAGGATCATCAGGCGGTATTCGTTGCCCAGCGCTTTGAGCAGGCGCGCGGCCACGCCGGCATGTTCGGCGAGCTGTGTCGGATCAAAACCGTTCGCCGGGCGTTTGTCTGCGCGCGTGCGAACGCGACTCGCTGTCTTGGGCATGGACCGCTCGTCATCTAATTTAGATTAATCTAATGTACAAACCTGCCGCACTGCCTGCAAGCTCCACTGCGCCGCCAGCACCCGAGCAAGCGATGCGGCGACTCGGACGGCGATGTGCGGGAGGGATGGCGACACGCTATCGACACGACAGGAAAATACAATTCAACTAATTTAGATAGTTCTCATATACTGGCAATGCCCTGCAAGAAGCCTTTGCGTGGCCGTCGTTGTGCCGGGGTTATCCGGTTTTTAGTCTGCGCATCGGGGAGCACGTCATGATTTTTCGGCAATTGTTCGATCACGCTTCCAGCACCTATACCTATCTGCTCGCGCGTCGCGTCGGTGGCGAGGCCTTGATCATCGATCCGGTCAAGGAGCAACTGCCGCAGTATCTGACGCTGATCGAGCAGCTCGGCGTCAAACTGGTCAAGGCCATCGATACCCACACGCATGCCGATCACATCACTGCGCTCGGTGAACTGCGCGACCGTACTGGCTGCGTCACGGTGATGGGCGAACACACCAAGGCGGAATGCGTGTCCATGCACGTGCGCGAGGACGACATCATCGATGTCGATGGCATCAAACTGCGCGCGTTGTACACACCCGGACACACCGATGAGTCTTTCAGCTTCGTGCTGGATCCGCGGCGGCCACAAGCGGTGTTCACTGGCGACGTGTTGCTGATCCGCGGCAGCGGGCGTACGGATTTCCAGAACGGCGACCCCGAGAAATCCTGGGATTCGATCGTCAACAAACTGTTCCGGTTGCCGGACGAGACGCTCGTTTACCCCGCGCACGACTACAAAGGCTGGACCGTTTCGAGCATCGGTGAGGAACGCCGCTTCAACCCGCGGTTGGCCGGGAAGTCGCGCGAAGAATACGTGCGTATCATGCGCGAGCTGAAGCTGCCCGATCCCAGGCTGATGGACGTCGCAATCCCGGCCAACCTCGCCTGCGGCCAACCCAGATAAGACGCTGGCCGGGTCACTGGGCGCGGCTTTGCGCAGGCATGCGGTGATGCGTGCCGCCTGGTCGCGCCATTCCCGGATGCGGCCGCGGCTACTCGTCGGGAGCCACGTGCTGGGCTGTCACTCAAAGTCCCGCCTGCAGCGCGAGCGCGCCGGCCACGCCGATCAACAGCAGCGCGAATCCGCGTTGCAGCCACGAACCGGGAATGCGCGGCGCGATGCGGCGGCCGGCGAACATGCCAGCCAGCGCGCCGCCGACGAAGGGCAAGGCCACGGCCCACGGCAGATGCAGGTCGTGGGCGATAGCGCTCGCGACCGCGGCGGATCCGGTCAACGCCACGGCCATCAGGGCGGTGGCGATCGCCGCGTGCATCGACAACGTGGTCACGGCACGCAAGACCGGCACAATGATGAAACCGCCACCGACACCGAGCAGTCCGGAGAGCAATCCGGTCAGCGCGCCGGTCAGCGCGATCACCGCCATGCACGGAATCGTCCACAGGATGCGGCCGGTGGCGGCACTGATTCTGCAGATCGCCCGGCCGCTGTCGTCCGCGCCAGGCACTGGCGCGGGCAGGTGCTCGAATGCTTGTTCTGCGGTGCGCGTAGCCTGGTGCAGCATTCGTGCCGCGGCAACGAGCAGTACAACGGCAAAGGCGCGCCGTAGCCATAAATCGGGCAGCGCAGCGGCGGCATGCAGACCCAGCGGGGCGGATGCCGCGCCGGCGCCGGCGAGCAGGAGCGCCGCCCGCCAGCGCACGATCCGCGCCGGCCAGGCTGCCAGCGTGCCGGCCAATGCCGCGGCCGTGACCGCGACGAGCGCGACCGGAGCGGCCTGTGCGAGAGACCAGCCCAACCCCCACATCAGCAGCGGCACGGCCAGAATCGCGCCGCCGGCACCCGTGAGCCCGAGCACGACGCCGACGAGGGTTCCGAGCGCGCCGGTCAATACGAGCGTCATCACGATTGCCGACTCCCGTCGATTGTGCGCAACATGGTCGTGCTTGCCCGCCTGCCGGTAAACGTGCGGCGCCGATCCATTGAATTAGTGTATTCTAATATAAGCGCGGTGTGGACGCGGTATGAAGAGATGAACCGCCGCGCCGTGCGCGCTCCCGTGCACCGGCCACACCGGCGCTTGCGGTGAGACAAGCCGCCGTTGCGCAGCAGCCGCAGCACTGTTTCAGGTTTCATGTTGGAATAAGCCACTCTTGCAACCGGAATCGCCATGATCGCAGGCTCAATTCCCGGCAATGCCGCGCCGGATATCTATGACGTGCAGGATTTTCCGCGCGAGGTCATCGAGCGCTCCCGGCAGATACCGGTGCTCGTCGATTTCTGGGCGCCCTGGTGCGGCCCGTGCAAGGCGCTGGCACCGGCGATCGAGGCAGCGGTGCGCAAGTTTTCCGGGCGCGTCGTTCTCGCCAAGGTCAACACCGACCAGCTCGGCGAATGGGCGCAGCGCGCCGGCGTGCGTAGCATTCCGGCGGTCAAGCTGATCATCGATGGCGCCATCGTCGATGAATTCACCGGCGTGCAGCCGCAGTCGGTGATCGAGCAATGGCTGGAACGGATGCTGCCGCCGCCTCCGACCGACGTCGTCGCCGACGTCGATGCCCTGCTCGCCGAAGGCAAGACCGCCGAGGCGCGGGCGCTGTTGATGCAGGCCGCGCGCGATCCGCAGGCTCCGCCCGGTGTATGGTTGCGCCTGGCGCGTTTGCTGCTGCTCGAAGACCAGCGTACCGCAGAGGCGCTGCTGCAGCGCATCCCCGAGCAGGCGCGCGAGTTTGCCGCTGCCGAAGCGATGCGCCGGGTGCTCGCGTTTCTGCGCGAGCCGGAACGCACGCTCGCAGAATCGCCGGCGCGCGCGCCCTATATCGATGCCGCACGGGCGCTCGCCGCCGGGCAGATCGAGACGGCGATGGACAAGCTCATCGAGGCGGTGCGCGCAGATCGCAAGTTCGAGGACGACGCCGCGCGCAAACGCCTGATCGACCTCTTCGACTGGCTTGGTTCTGCCGACGAGCGCACGCGCGAATACCGGCTTAAGCTCTACGACGCGCTGTGACGCGCGGCATTCGGCGCGTGCGCGAGGACGCGATCCAGCCACACCACGGTATCGCGCCACAGGCTGTTCTGCATGCGCGGGTGGAAGTAGCCGAAATGCCCGATCGCACCGTGGCGCGGCTGGCCGATTGGCAAGCCTCAGGATCGCGGCGCGAGGCGGACGGCGAGCAGCGCGCGGGAGCGCTGCCACACCACGGCTACGACCGCCAGCGTCATCGCGCCGCCAAAGAGCACCGACGGCACCGCGCCCATCAGTCTGGCGGCCAGCCCCGACTCGAAGGCGCCCAGTTCGTTGGATGAGCTGATGAAGATGCTGTTGACCGCCTGCACCCGGCCGCGCAGATGATCCGGCGGAATCATCTGCAGAATGGTTTGCCGGATGACAACGCTGATGCTGTCGAAGACGCCGGTCAAGAACAGCGCCGCCGCCGACAGCCACAGCCGTTCCGAAACGGCGAATACCAGCGTCGCCATGCCAAAGCCGGCAACGGCAAGCAGCAGATTGCGCCAGGCGTGGCGGATCGGTGACAGCCACGTGCATGCCAGAACCGTCAGCATCGCGCCGAGTGCCGGCGCGCTGCGCAGCACACCCAAACCCTCTGGGCCTATGCGCAAGATGTCTTCGGCGAAGACCGGCAGGATTGCCACGACGCCGCCGAACAGCACCGAGAACATGTCCAGCGTGATCGCATAGAAGATGATCTTCGTGCGCCGCACGTAAGCGAGCCCCTCGCGCAGCGACTGCCAGATCGGAGCACGCATCTGAGGATCTGCCGGTGCCGGTCGTGGCGCGATGCGGGCGACGAGGCGTTCGGCGAAAACGGTCAATGCCAGGGTCAGCAGCAGCGCGCCGGTCAGGCCCAGCCCCGCGTAGGCCAAACCGCCCGCGACCGGCCCCAGGATCGATGCCGCCTGGAACAGCGTGCTCGACCAGGTGGCGGCGCTGGGATAGGCCGTGCGCGGCACGAGAAAGGCGCGCAAGGCTGCGGCCGCCGGCGACAGTACGCCGCGTGCGAGCCCCAGCACGCCAATCGACAGATAAACCGCCCACAGCCAGGCAGTCTGCGACAGCGCCGCGCGGATTTCAGGCTGCGAGATCAGCGCCAGCAGACTGGTGGCGAGGAACACGACACACAGGCTGGCACGCATCAGCGCACGCTTGTCGCGGCGGTCGGCGAGATGCCCGCCGAACAACGCGAGTGCAATGAACGGAATGGCTTCGGCCAATCCGATCAGGCCCAGCGACAGCGGATCGCCGGTGATCCGGTACAGCGCATAGCCGACGGCCACCTGCTGGATCGACAGCGCAGCATTGAGCAGGAAGCTGGCGCCGATCAGGTAGCGGAATTCGCGGAAACGCAGGGCCGCGTAGGGGTCATGCGCATTCGCGGCCCCATCGGCGGCAAGACTGCCGTGGTCTTGCGGTGTGGACGACTGCATGAATGGAGCGTCGCGGCGACGCTCAGAGTGCCGGCGATCCCTGCAGGCGCATCGCTACCGCCTGCGCGAGCAGCTCGCGCGCGCGGGATACGATGTCTTCGAGCGCCGGCGTGCGTGCGAACTGCCGGCGCGCTCGGCGGTAGAACTGGTCCAGGCTCGGTAACTCGGGGTGGATCAGATGAGCGATCTGTTCGCGGCCGTGGGCGAGCTGCTGCTGCCAGCGGGCGCGCCATTCCTCGAAGCTCGCGCCCGGATGGAGCTCTGCCCAGCGGCGTTGCATGCGCTTGACGATGCGTTCGGCCGAGAACGAGCGTGCGAGCAGCGCGGCGATCCGCTCTTTCATCTCGGGTGAGACCGGACGCTCGCCGGCGAGCACGTGGGCTGGCGGGTCGCGCAGCTCGCAGACCAGCCCGAGCCGCTTGAGCCCCCGCAACACGTAGTAGGTGATGTCGATCTCCCACCAGCGGAACCCCTGGCGTGCCGACGCCATGTAGTAGTGGTGATTGTTGTGCCAGCCCTCGCCGAGCGACAGCAGCGCGAACAGCCAGTTGTTGCGCGAATCATCGCCGGTGAGATAGCGCTGGCGGCCGAACACATGGACCAGCGAATTGATGCAGAACGTGGCGTGCCACAGCAGGACCGTGGACCAGACGAATCCAACGACCAGCATCTGCCAGCCGCCGACCAGCCAGACGGTGAATCCGAGGGCGGCACCCGGCAGCCAGTGGTGGCGGTCGAGCCAGCGCAGTTCCGGGTACCGGGCAAACTCGGCGACGCGGGTGTAATCGGCGGCGCAGGCCTCGCGATTGAAGATCCAGCCGATGTGCGAGAACCAAAAGCCGTACTGGCGCGGCGAATGGGCATCGAGCGGCGTGTCCGAGTACTTGTGGTGATCGCGGTGTTTGGCCGCCCACCACAACACGCCGGACTGCAAAGACGACTGCGCCAGCACGGCGAGCAGAAACTGCATCACGCGCCCAGTCTTGTAGGCGCGATGGGCGAAATAGCGGTGATACCCTGCGGTGACGCCGAACATGCGTACCACGTACAGCGCCGCGCACAGCCCGATCGCCGACCAGGATACGCCGGTGAAATAAGCGGCGAAGCAGGCGATGTGGAAAACCGCGAACAGCACCAGCATCGGCCAGCTCGACGGATCGAGTTTGCGCGAGGTCAGGGGAGCGTGCATCGATGGGAATCCGGGGAACGGCTGGAATCAGCGCCGATGATCGGCGACGGCGGGCATCCGGTTGCGGCGACGCCGACGGATGGTGCCGTCGATCGGATCATGGGCGGGCGAATGGTACACGAGTGTTCGCTGGGCTGCTCAGCCGTGTTCCTTGGTGTCGAGGAAGCGCACGTCCGGATGACGCTCCTGGGTCATCGACAGATTCACCGCCGAGGACGCCAGATAGACGAGGTCGCCGTAGTGATCGCGCGCGAGCCGCTGCTCGTTCTTGTCGATGAATTCCTTGAGCTTGCGCGCATCGTCACAGCTCACCCAGCGCGCTGTATGCACCGGCACCGGCTCGAAGACCGCATCGACGCCGTATTCGTCCTTGAGGCGGTATTGCACGACATCGAACTGCAGCACGCCGACGGCGCCGAGGATGATGTCGTTGTTCGCCAGCGGCCGATACACCTGCGTCGCCCCTTCCTCGGATAGCTGGTCCAGTCCCTTGTTGAGCTGCTTGGCCTTGAGCGGATCTTTGAGCACGACGCGGCGGAACAGCTCCGGCGCGAAATTGGGAATGCCGGTGAAGCGCAGCGCCTCGCCCTCGGAAAAGGAATCGCCGATTGCAATCGTGCCGTGATTGTGCAGGCCGATGATGTCGCCCGGATAGGCTTCCTCGATGGTTTCGCGTTCGCTGGCCATGAACGTCAGCGCATTGGCGATGCGCACCGGCGCGTTCAGGCGCACGCTGTGCAGCAGCATGCCCTTGCGATAAACCCCCGAGCAAACGCGCAGGAAGGCCACGCGGTCGCGGTGCTTGGGATCCATGTTCGCCTGAATCTTGAACACAAAGCCGCTGAACGCCGCCTCGGTCGGCTGCACGGCGCGCGCACCGCCGGGGACGAGTGCGTTGCGCGGTTGCGGTGGCGGCGCCCATTCGGTGAAGCCATCGAGCAGCTCGCGCACGCCGAAGTTGTTGATCGCCGAGCCGAAGAACACCGGCGTCAGGCGTGCAGCGCGGTAGGCGTCGAGATCGAAGCCGGTACCGGCCATCTGCAACAACTCGATTTCGTCGAGCAACACCTTGTACACCTCACCGAAGCGCTCGGTGAGTCCCGGTGCGCGCAGCCCCGCGATGGTTTCGATCTCGGAGACACGGTGTTTGTCGCCGGAATACAGATAAAAGCGGTCCTCGAGCAGGTGATACACCCCTTTGAACGCGCGCCCCATGCCCAGCGGCCAGGTGATCGGCGCACAATGCAGCCCGAGCACCTTCTCGATCTCGTCGAGCAGTTCCAGCGGCGGGCGACCTTCGCGGTCGCATTTGTTGACGAACGTGACGATCGGTGTGTCGCGCAGCCGGCAGACCTCCATGAGCTTGATCGTGCGCGCCTCGACGCCTTTGGCCGCGTCGATGACCATCAGCGCGGAGTCCACCGCGGTCAGCGTGCGGTAAGTGTCCTCGGAGAAATCCTCGTGTCCCGGCGTGTCGAGCAGATTGACGATCTTGCCGTTGTACGGGAACTGCATGACCGACGTCGTTACCGAGATGCCGCGCTGCTGCTCCAGCGCCATCCAGTCCGAGGTCGCGTGCCGGCTGGCCTTGCGCCCTTTGACCGTACCGGCGAGCTGGATCGCCCCGCCGAACAGCAGCAGCTTTTCGGTGAGCGTGGTCTTGCCGGCGTCGGGGTGAGAAATGATGGCGAACGTGCGACGACGCGCCGCCTGTTCGGCGACTGCACTCATGGACAACCTCCGGGAGAGCGGTCATTGTACCCGCTGCCCCGGAACGCTGTTTCAGCGCCGCGTGCCGAGCACGATGTCGCGCGCGCGCAGATCGGCGAGGATGCGCGCGCCCTGGGCGACGACGGATTGAGGATCGGGATGGGCGAGTTCGGCAGCGATGCGCAGCAGCAGCGCACGTCCGCTCGCAGCGGGTTCGGCCTCGATCAGCGCGACCAGACGCGCGGTGACGGCATTGATCTCCAGGAAGCGGACGCGGTCTTCACGGTCGCGGTTGACGATCAGATACGTGGGCGAGTCGCCGGGTGCCTGCGGCTGGAATTGCGGCCCGATGCGGTGCACCGGATAGGCATAGACCAGCGGCCACGCCAGCGGTGACAGCAGCGGGCATCCGGCGAGCAGATCACCTTCCGGGTCGGCCTGCTCGATGGGCAAATCCTCTGGCGCGATCGCGAGCGCGAGCTCGACCCATTCATAGTGCGCGAGCTCGCGCAGGAACGGCGGATCGTCGGCGTGTTCGCCGCGCTCCGCCTCGAGATAGCGCAGGAACTCCTCGGGCAGACGATGGAACTGCGGTGCGGTGCAGCGGTGGCGCGTGAAAAAATCGCGCACGCGCGCATGCCAGACCGCATCGCTCGACAGTTTGCGTAGCACCGGGAATGCACTGGCCAGGCAGCTCTCGACATTGTTGTAGAACAGCTCGCGGTAAATCCGCAGCCGCCGCTCCTCGATGCCAGCGAAGGCATTGCGCGGGTCGCGCAGATGCGCGGCGAACGCGCGCTGGCGCGCACGCCAGTCGCGCTCAGTTGCGGACGCGCAGCGCTGATCGTTAGCCATAGGCGAGCTGCAGCGATCGATGCCGCGCCTGGATATCACGGATGTGCCCGACTTCGCCGAGCAGCACGTCCAGCGGCGGAATGTTGAAATCGCGCTCGAGCAGCGTCGGCCGCACGCCGAAGCGTGCATAGGCGCGGTCGAGCAGGGCCCACACCGGATCGATCACGTCGGCGCCGTGTGTATCCACGCGCAAGTCCTCGGCCTCGACGTAATGACCGGCGACGTGGATCCAGCGCACGCGCTCGCCGGGCAATGCGTCGAGAAAGGCCTGGGCGTCGTAGCGATGGTTGATGCTGTTGACGTAGATGTTGTTGACATCGAGCAGCAGATCGCAGTCGGCGCGCTCGATCACCGCCGTGATGAACTCCAGTTCCGTCAGTTCGGTGCACAGCGGCGCGTAATAGCTGATGTTTTCCAGCGCAATGCGGCGCTCGAGGATGTCCTGCACGCGGCGCACGCGTGCGGCGACGTACTCCACCGCCTCGGCGGTGAACGGCATCGGCATCAAGTCGTAGAGATGCCCGTCGTCGGAACAATAGCTCAGATGCTCGCTGTAGTCGGCAATCCCATGCAGGTCGAGGAAAGCCTTGAGCTCACGGACGAAATCCTCATCCAGCGGCGCCGGCGCGCCGATCGACAGCGAAAGGCCGTGCGCCGCGAACGGATAGCGTTCGGTCAGCGCGCGAAATGCACGGCCCAGGCGCCCGCCGACGCGCATCCAGTTCTCCGGCGCGATCTCGAGGAAATCGACGCAGGGCGCAGATTCACCCAGTGGTTCGAGCAAGGCCCGGCGCAGGCCAAGACCGGCGCCGGCAATGGTCGGGTGCAGGCTCATCGCATTACAAAACCCGGCGCCGGGCGGCCCGGCGCCGGGTGGGCGGACTCACTGGGTCTTGTTTTCGCCGCACTTGCCCTCGCCGCATTTGCCCTCGTTGGCCTTGGCGTCGGCCTTCTTTTCACCGCACTTGCCTTCGCCGCACTTACCCTCGCCGCACTTGCCCTCTTTGGCCTTGGCATCGGCCTTTTTTTCGCCACACTTGCCCTCGCCACATTTGGCCTCGCCGGATTTGGCGTGCTCACCAGCCGATGCGACCATGTAGCCGGCGCCGAGGTCGGATGCCTGGAACACAGACGCCTGGGCAGCGGCGGTGCCGAGTGCGAACGCGGCGCCCAGCGCCACTGCAAAGGGTTTACGTGGAATGTCCATCGTGGTCCTCCTGAGTCGGAAAATGCCCATGCGGGCGGATTGGGGGGTCCCGTGCCGCGGCCTTGTCGCCGCGCCTGCGACTATACGCAGGAACCGCGCGTTTGGATGCCGCCAGCCTGGCTGGCTGGAGCCCAGACCGCGTCTGCGGGCGTCAAGCCGCGACCGCGCGCGACTCGAACTGCCGCGACCATTCGATGAACTGCTCCTCCGGCAGCGCGCGGCTGTAGAGAAACCCCTGCTGCAAGGCGCAGCCAAGTTCGCGCAGGCGGCGGGCATCCTCCTCGGTTTCCACGCCCTCGACGACCAGCGACATGCTAAGGCGGCTGGCCAGTTCGGCCAACGAGCGGATGATTTCGGCCGCACGTGCGTTGTGTGCAGCCGCGCGCGCGACGATGGGATCGATCTTGATGCGGTCGATCTGGAAGCGATACAGGTGGGTGATCGACGAATAGCCGGTGCCAAAGTCATCCAGGCACAACTGGATGCCGCTGGCGCGCAGCAGGCGCAGGATTTCGGCGGCGGCGTCGAGGTGTCCGACCAGCGCAGTCTCGGTGACCTCGGCGATCAGTTGTGAGGGCGGCAGGCCGCTTTCGGTCAACGCCTCGCGACAGATCTGCAGGATGTACGGGGACAGCAGCTTGGGCGAGAGGTTGAACGACACGGTCAGGACAAAGCCGCGCTCGGCCCAGGCCTTGACCGAGCGGCAGGCCTGGATGAGGACCGCACGGGTCATGTCGCGGATCGTTTCCGATCCTTCCGCGATGAGGATGAATTCGCCCGGCAGCACCACGCGGCCATCGGGCTGGCGCCAGCGGACCAGCACCTCCGCGCCGATGACCTTGCCGCGCGCGGCATCGACGACCGGCTGGAAGAACGGGATGAACTGGCCTTCACGCAAACCGGCGCGGATCTGTTCGGCCAGCACCAGGTGCTTGCGCTGGCGGTGCGTATGCCCGCGCTCGCCGAAGCGCAGCTGGCCGGTGCCGTCTGTGCGGGCCTGGCGCAAGGCTTCGAGACAGACGTTGACGTACTCTTCGGGATCGCGGGCATCGTCCGGATAGATCGCCGCGCCGGCGGAAAACCCGAGCAGATAACGCTGATTCTCGACTTCGACCGGCTCACCCAGGCGCGAAAACGCCTCCGCGGTAATCCGCTTGAGATCGGCGCGCGTCACGGCCTCGGCGATGCCGCGGTCGACCAGCACACCGAGGATTTGCGGCTCGACGCGGAACACCGACACCGGCATGTGATCGAGCGCGTGCAGCCGCTCCGCGGCCGCGCGCATGATCGCCTCGGCGGTGCGCAGGCCAAAGCCGCTGCGCAGACTGTCGTAGGTATCGATGCCGATCAGAATCAGCCCATGCGTGCCATCGATCGGCCGCAGCCGGCGTACCTCGCGCAGCTCCAGATCCAGACTGTTGCGGTTGGGCAGGCCCGTGCCCGGGTCTTCATAGGCGATGCGGCGGATGTGCTCGGCCTGCGCGCGCAGCTTGCGGATCGCGCGCACGATATCGCCGAACTCATCCGGCGTCTCCTGCAGCCGCTGGTTCGGCTGATGGCCGGTGAGTACGGCATTGAGGCTGCCGGTGACCGCACCGAGCGGCTGGATCAAGCGCCGGTAGGCCCAGACACTCAAGGCCAGCGACAACAGCCAGGCGCCGCCGACGATGCCCAGGGCGATGCCGAGCCGACCGCGCAACGTCGCCAGGCCGCGCAGCGCACCGGCCAGCCCACTGCTGTTGTCGGTTTCGAGCAGATCGGCAAAGGCCCGCCCGGTGCGGTATTGCAGATCCAGCGTCCATGCCGAGAGCTGCGCCAGGGTGTCGGGTGTCGGCGGCTGCAGCAACAGAGCCTTGATCGGATCGATGTGCTCGCCGAGCAGCGCCTGCACGCGCGCTACCCGCTCGGCCTCGGCGCTGGGGAGAAAACGGAGCTGGCCCACGGCCGCGTCCAGCGCCTGCTCCAGCCGCTGGAGTGCCGGCGCCGGATCGGCTCCGGCGGCGAACGCCTGTTGCGCCTGCTCGGCCTGGTAATGCGCCTCACTGAGCGCGCGGCTGATCGCGATCGACATCGAAATGCGGTTGGCGCGACCACGCAGTTCCGGTTCGATGTCCTGGTCCGACCCCAGCAGCGACAACATCAGCACGCCCGCCAGTGCAATGGCGAGATTGACCAGCACGATCACCGCAATGAATTTGGTCCGGACCGTCATCGTGCTCCGCCTCGACGAGCGGCCGGGTCCGGCCGATGGCCGGCGGCTCGCCCAGGGCCATTCTAGCTGGCCTTACTTCTCCCGGCGCCAGCCGCGGCCGCCGCGCGCTTGCCCCGCTACAATGCGCCGCGTCCATGCGGGCCTGTAGCTCAGCCGGTTAGAGCAGGGGACTCATAATCCTTTGGTCGCAGGTTCGAATCCTGCCGGGCCCACCACGCCGCCGCTTGCGCCGCTCGCCCCGGTCATGGGCGGGGCGAGCCCGTCGCGCGCGGTGCGAAAGCCGATATGCGACGTGCCGAGACCGGCGTCGGCGCCTTGGCGTGCACGGCACGACGGCGGTCTTTCAGGGTTCGAACGTCGGCACCTGCGCAGGAAATTCCCGCTTTGCGTGCCAGTCCGGACCCGGGCGGCCGCGCAGCATCTGCTCCCAGTAGAGGTAAGGCAGGTAGTGTTTCTTGAGCCACCAGTAGCTGCGCCGCGGAATCCGCGGGTCGAGGGGGAAACTGGGTGTGACCACGCCGTCGTAGCAGAACTCCGCGAGCATGATCTTGCCGCGCGAGGTCGTGAGCGGACAGCTGGCATAGCCGTCGTAGCGCGCCTCGCCGCCGCTGCCGGACAGGCGGCGCAGCACATTGGTCACCACCACCGGTGCTTGGGCGCGCACGGCCGCGGCGGTCTTGCTGTTGGGCGTGGTGGTGCAGTCGCCAAACCCGAAGACGTTGTCGTACTTAGGGCTCTGCAGCGTGAACTTGTCCACGGCCATCCAGCCGCTCGCGTCGGCGAGCGGACTGCGTTTGATGACATCCGGTGCGGATTGCGGCGGCACGACGTGCAGAAAATCGAAAGCCTGCGTCACCCGTTGTTTGTCCGGTCCGACCTCGAAGGTTGCCGTGCGGCGGGGGCCATCGACCGCGACCAGGGTGTGGCCAAAGTGCGCCGTGATGCCGTAATGGGCGACGACCTTATCCAGCGCCTGGGCGTAGAAAGGCACGCTGAACATCGCCGGACCCGGTGTGTAGAAATGGCTCTGCACCGATAGACCGTTGCGCCGGAAATGATCGGCAGCGAGATACAGCGCCTTCTGCGGCGCACCGGCGCATTTGATGGGCATGGCCGGCTGCGTGAACAAAGCCACGCCCCCCTTGAGCTGGCTGATGCATTGCCAGGTGTAAGGCGCGTATTCGTAAGCATAGTTACTGGACACGCCGTTTTTGCCCAGCGTTTCCTTCAGGCCCTCGATCTTGTGCCAGTCGAGCTGCAGTCCGGCGGCGACGATCAACACCTGATATTCCACGGCATCGCCATTGCCCAGGACGACGCGGTTGTGCTCTGGCTCGAACTGTTCGACCCGCTCGGCCAGATGCCGCACGCCCTGCGGGATCAGTGTGCGCAGCTCACGGCGCGTGCGGCCGATGTCGTAGCACCCGCCGCCGACCAGCGTCCATGCGGGCTGGTAGTAGTGATACGTGGCGGAGTCGATGAGCGCGATGTCCAGGTCGGGCCGGGTGCGCTTGAGCATGGCGGCCGCCGTCAGCCCGGCCGCTCCGGCGCCCACGATGGCAACGGTGTGACGATGGGTGGTGGTTGTCATCGGCAAACCCTCCGCATGCTGTCATGAACCATGAACAGGGTGGCAATGATGCCGCAGATTCTTGCGCATCATTGGCGCAAACCCTGTCCAGAGGTAAATATCGCTGAAAGACATATCAATATTCTTTTTAGTTTTATGCGGCGGCGCAACTGCCGCGAAAAGCCGCGTCATGCTGGCTGCCAGCCCTATCGCCGATTCTTTTGAAGACCGGGCGGGGTCGGACCTGGCCGCGTCTGCCGGCAAAATGCCAGGTCAGGCCCAACACGCGGGTGAGAACCCGTCGATGCCGGCGATCCTCGCGTGCGTATCCCCTCGATCGGCGAGCTGCGTGCGGCCAAGCAGTGCTGACCGTCCGACGGCGATCATCCGGCCAATCTTGCGTGGTCATTTACATGATCGGGTACGTGAGATCCGCAGAGCGTGATGCGCCGGAACATCTCTATTGGGCAAGGGTTTTGTTGCGTCATAAATGCCGGCCGGTTTTTAGTTCGGGCCATGATGGTTGTTTTTGCTGGGTTTTTCCACCGCACCACCAAGATTTTGTGCATACTTACGGCTCCGTCAGTTCATTTTGGATTGATGTATGCCCAACATCGCGGGCCTGCTGAAGGCCGAGATCGTCCGCCTTTCCAACAAAACCGTCCGTCAACATTTGGAGCCGATCCAAAACGCGGCAGCCAGGCAGCGGCGGGAGATTGCCGCGCTCAAAAAACAGATACAGGGTCTGGAGCGTGAGCTGCTGAAGCTGCGCCGCGCGGCGGCTGCTGGCAATGATCAGTCTGCGTTTGCAGCCACCGATGCCGAGCCCAAGAGTCGTTTCGTCGCCAAGGGGCTGCGGTCGCTGCGCGCCCGGCTCGGTTTGAGTGCGGAGGATTTCGGCCGGCTCATCGGCGTCAGCGGTCAGAGCGTTTACAACTGGGAGCAGGGCCGCGTGCGGCCGCGCCCGGCGCAGGTGGCGGCGATCGCGGCGCTGCGCGGCATCGGCAAGCGCGAGGCGATGGCCCGGCTCGCCGCGCTGGATACGGACACAGACGGCGCGGCGCAAAAAGACGGCGGACAAGACGCCTGAACGGCGTTACTCCGGCCAACCGCGGCGCCGACCCGCTCAGGCGGGCGGCAGTTTCTTGCCGTGCCGGGCGAGCCAGTGCGCGGTGATGTTCGGCGTCTGCGTCAGCGGCGTGACGATTTCGTAAATGCGCTCGTAAGTGGCCCGCTGGATCCACCAGCGGCCGTCTCGTTTGACGTAGGTGTCGCGATACAGCGCCGAGCCCTCGGTGATGATCTTGTGGCGCAGGTCGCAGAACCAGTCTTTCAGATACCACACGCCGGTGGCTTCGCTCGGCGAGACGAAATCGATTTCCGGGTGGTTGACGTGGTGCAGCGCGATGGCTTCGGCGTGGAACGCGTTTTCCAGTGCCTCAAGGATGCGGTCGCGGCCTTGGGCTTCGAACAGATAGCTGCCACCCTGGTAGCGCACGCTGGCGTCTTCGGTGAACAGGGTTTTCAGCTCGGCGATGTTGGCCGTGTCGATGCAGCGGCAATAGGCATACTTGAGCCGGCGGATCTGTTCCAAATCTTCGAGCGGCAGGGCCATTTTGTTCTCCATCGTCAGATTCCAAAGCCACCGGAGACGTTGATCTGCTGGCCGGTGACATAACCATTCGTGGCCAGGAACACTGCGGCATCGCCGATTTCTTCGGGCTTGCCCCAGCGCTTGATGCACAGCAGCTTCTGTGTCTCCTCCGTCCATTTTTCGTCGAAGACCCCGCGCCGGAGCAGCTCCAGAAACATTCCGGCCTCGATGACACCCACCAGGACCGAGTTGGCGCGGATGTTGTGACGCCCCTCTTCTTTGGCGATGCCCTTGATCAGGGCCTCGTTGGCGGCCTTGGGCACCACCGAGAGCCCGTCCTTGGGCGGCCACCAGACATGGCCGGCCGAACCCAGATGGACGTAGGAGCCACCGCCGCGGGCGCGCAGATGCGGCAGCGTCGCCTGCACGGCGTGCAAGAAGCCGTGCACTTCGACCTCGATCGAGTTGCGCCAGAGTGCGGCCGGGGTCTCGGCGAGCATCACTTGTTCGACCACGGGGCCGGCCGCCCACACGACCGTATGGATGCGTCCGTGCGCGGCGATGGCCGCGTCCACGGCCGCCTGCACCTGGGCGGGATCGCGTACGTCGGCGGCATGGCAGGTCGCCTTGCGGCCGCCGGAGGCGATTTCCGCAGCCACCCGTTCCGCCACCGTCTGTTTGCTGCGATAGACGATGGCGACGTCAGAGCCGGCGCGGCCAAAGCATTTGGCGACTTCCTGACCGATCCCGCCGCTGCCGCCGAAGACGATCGTCGCGCCGTCCATCCATGCCTTCTGCATCATGATGCACGCCCTACGGTACGCCACTGTGGGGTGGCCGTGCCGCGATCATGGGCGCGTCGCGTCGCTGCGGCATCCTCCGATGGGACGAGCGCAGCGCATGGCGTCAGTCCACGACTCCGGCCAGCGACAGCGTGCTGCCGAGTACGAGCTGGGCGAGCGCAGCCTGACGCCGAAGCCCGGTCTTGGCGAGCGCCAGACGCAGATGGGTGCGTGCCGAGGCCGGGCTCAGACCCAGAGCCTCGGCGGCTTCCTCGACGCTGGCGCCATGCGCAAGGCGCAGACTCAGTTCGATTTCGGTGCGCGTCAGTCCAAACTTGCGGCGCACCGCTTCGTCTCCGGACGGCAGCCGGGGCGAATCGGGATCGCGCAGGTACAACGCCCAGGCCGGTGGATACGGTGCCTCGCCAAGGGCCTGCGCCGGCAGCGGGCGCAGCAGCAGGGCATACGGTTTGCGCCCCGAGCGGCGCGGCAGCCGCAGGCCGGCGACGAGGGTAGTCGTCTGCGCTGCGCCGGCCAGCGTGTGCTGCACGGTCGCGTGGACCTGCGCGTCGTCGATATGCAGGCTCGCCCCGGCGATGCGCATGCCCTCGTCGGCGGCGTCGATGCGCCGCGCTTCGCCGTTGGCCTCGATCACGCGACCGTCGTGCGCGAGGATGACCAGTCCCAGCGGCGTACGTTCGAGCGTGCCCGCGAGCAGCTGACGCTCGCCGTCCAGACCCTCGACCCGCGCATGCATCCGCACGGCCCGGCGCAGATGCGGCAGCAACATGCGGCACAGCGCGCGTTCGGTCTCGGCGAACATCGGCGCGCCCAGGGGCCGCGAGATGCGCAGACGCCCCTCGATGCCGTCGTCGGTCAAAAAATCGATGCCCAGCACCGTGCCGACGCCCTGCGGACGCAGGTAATCCGCGCACAGCGCCGTCTGCGGCCACTGTGCGCCGAGCAAGTCCTCGGGAGTCAGGGCTTCGCCGGGCGGCAGGCGCAGGAAGGGATCGAAGGCGAAGAAATGTGTCCGGCAGGTATGGGCAGCGTAGGCCGGCCCTGTATCGGTGTGCAGGATGACGCCTGGCCGCTGCGGTGCCGGCGGACGCAGCAGCAGCGCGACATGGGCGGCGGCGAGCAGGCGCTTGAGTTGCTGCAGGCTGGCGAGCCAGGCCGACGGGTCGAGCGCGCCCTGGTAAATACCGCCGATCAGTGTGCCGATCGCCTGCGGGTCGATGCCATCGGTTCCTGCGTAGCGCGCGCGGGCGCGCCAGGCGTGGAGGGTCGGCATCGGTCTTGGACGGTCATCGTTCATCGTCATGCGATTCCCCGGCGGTACGGTGTATCGGCGATGCACCGTGCCGCGCCAGGACAGGGATACCGCAACGGCCTTGCGCCGGCGTCATCCGAAAAGACGACGAGCGGGGATCGGCCCCGGCTTCAGACCAGCAGTGCTGCGGCCCGGGTATAGCACCAGGCCGCCGCCGGCACGCCGATCGCGTAGGCGGCCAGGCGCGCCAGTCCGGCCGGCGTGGGCAGATGTAGCTTTCGTGTTGCGTGCGCCAGGGTCAGCACCACGGCGACGACCGCGAGCTGGCCGAGTTCGATGCCCAGGTTGAACGCCATCAGTGCCAGCGGTAGCTCGCGCTGCGGCAGCCCGATCTCGGCGAGCGCGCCGGCAAAACCCATGCCGTGGACGAGTCCGAAGCCCAGCGCCATCGACCACGGCCAGCGTGCCCACCGCGACGGCGCCTGTGCCGGGCGCACGATGGCGCAAGCCAGCGCGAGCAGGCTCACCGCGATGGCGAGTTCGGTCCACGCCGGGTGGATGCGCACGAAGCCGAGTACGGTCAGGCTCAGCGTCAGGCTGTGACCGAGCGTGAACGACGTGATCGTCCAGAACAGCGCGCGCATGCCGCGCACGAGCAGCAGCAGGCCGAGCACGAACAGCAGGTGGTCCGGTCCGAGCAGCAGATGCTCGATGCCCAGACCGAGATAACGCGCGAAGACCGGTGGCGGCGCCTGCGGCGCCGGCACGACGAACGCCGGCCGTCCGGCATCGAGCAAGGTTTGCACCGCGGCACCGTGTGCGGGTTCGATGCGAACGATCGCGTTGATGCCGCTGCGTTCGAGCCCGGCGATGCGCAGCGTTGCACCGACGAGCCCGCCGGGACAGTCGAGCCGCCAGCGCTGCACGAACGCGTCGTTCGGTTCCAGGGCCTGCGATAGCGCCGTCGCGGTACAAGTCGCAGGCCACTGCGGCGTGACCGCCGCGCCCCGAACCTGGACGACCGAGGTGCGCCACAGCACCGCATACTGGTGCGGTGCGGTTTCGCGCAGCTCCAGCAGCGCCGGCGCCAGCGGGTGCGCAGCCACGACGGTGGTCAGGCCGAGCAGCAGCAGCGCGAGCGCAATCCGTATCATGTCTGGTGTGCGATGGTGTCGAGCGGCGCGACTTCGATGCGGTAGTGCGCGCGCAGCCGCGCAAGCCGTGCGCGCAGCACCGCCATCCGCTGTTGCTCGATCCAGGCAGACACTACCGGCGCCTGTTGCGCAGCGCCGTTGTCGGCAACCGCGGGCAGCCGCGCCTCGACGTAAACCAGATGCAAGCCGTAGGGTGAAACCAGCGGGCCGCTCCAACGGCCGGTCGGCACCTGTGCCAGCGCGGTTGCAAAGCCGGTTCCGAAACGCGCGGCGATTTCTTGTTCCGAGAGGGAATCGAAGACATCGCCGTGCAGGAAGGGATCGCCCGCCTCGCGCGCCGTCACCGTTCCCGCATTCAGCCGTGCACGCAGCTCCTGCGCCGCGGCGTGCGCATCGGCATACGCACGGTCGGCGGACAGAAACACATGATGGAAGCGATAGCGCAGACCGGCGAGGCCAGCGCGATGCGACTCGGCGGCGAGATGCCGGCGTAGTGCGGCTTCGTCATACGGCACGGTGGCGGTCAGCCGCCGCTCCATCATCTGCACGAGGCGCCGGCGCACCACGGGGTCTTGCATGCTCATGCCCAATGCGCGTGCTTCGTGCAGCAGCGTTGCATCGGAAGCGCGGCGCTGCGGAAACGCAAACCGCAGATTGCGCAGCAGGCGTTCGCGCGCGACCGCATCGCGCAAATCCAGCTCCAGGCGCAGTGCCTCGCGCAGCAGCACGATCTCGTCGATGTGGTGTTCGATGCTCGCGCGCAGTTCGGCGGCAGTCGGTGTCCGTCCGGTTTCACGCACCCATTCACGCCGCAGGCGCTCGATGTCCGCGGCCGTGATGCGGATCGGTGTTGCGTCGTAAGGCAGCGGTTCGGGAGGAACGAGCAGATGTTGCACGGCGAGCACGAGCCCGCCGAGCACCAGGAAATGGACCAGCGGCTCGCGGATCAGTCGGCGCATCGCTCCTCAGGCCAGCGTCGGTTCACGAAGAAGGCCGGAACCAGATCGGCGAAGTCCACGCGCGCTCCTGCACCGTTTTCGGATAATCGGCGTTGCAGCAGTCGGCCCAGGCTTCGGGTACGGCATCGGGATTGCGGCAGTCGATCCCGGCGGCGATGCACTGACGCGTGTGCCAGCGGCAGCTCGGATTCTCGACGACGCGGGCGTAGTAAAACGCCGGCTGTGTCGGGTTAAACGTGGGGTCTTCCCAGACCGTGCACAGGCTGGCGTAACCAGGTCCTGAGGTCGCGCAGGTGGCCAGATCGACGCGGGCGCCGTTGTGCGGATCGCCGGCGACTTCGAAGACCTGCTCGTGCGTGATTCCTTCGCCGTCGATCCAACCCTTGATGATCTGGATGCGCTGCAGTGGTTCGACCGGTTCACCCGGCGCACCGGGATCGCGTAACGCCCAGACGGCGAAGCGCGGACGCGCGCCCGGCGCCGGCAACGCCGGCAGATCGCTGCCCATCGGCACGCCGCGGGCATAACCGATGGCGACGAAATCGCGCCGTGCGCATTGGTCGGCCGGCAAATCCCAGCCGCCGAAGAAGCGCACGACCGGCCGGGTGCCGCTCGTCGCATAGGCTTCGCGCCGGCGCATCGCCGCGAACAGGGATTCGCGCGTGTTCTCCTCGGCCCAGAGCACGGCAAGGCCACCAGGGCTGGCTTCGATGACGTCGGTCAAGCCCGGCACGCCGTCACGCGGGTTCTGGCCCGCGCCGGCATGACCGGGAAAATTGCTTTCAACGACGTTGCCCGGCGTACCGAGGTGTGTGTCCGAGCTGGCGACGAAGCCGTACTTGAACGGATTGACGCCGATCAAGCGCTCCTGGCGCAGTCCTTCCTTGAGCGCCGAGCGCAGGAAATCCTGTTCCATCGGCGGCCCGGTGTTGGCGCCGCCGAAGCGGTTGCCGGTGAGATTGTTGTACGGCAGCAGCTCGAAATCGCAGAGCTCGTCCTGCGCACCGGCGCCGCTCGTGCCCAGGCATTCGGACTGGCCCTTGTGCTGGTAGATCTCGGCGAGCGGCTCGGCATCCTGGCGGCGCTGCGCGAACGCGGCATCGTAGTCGTTGCCGAAGCGGTCCCGGGTTTCGAACATCGTCCCGGCGGAGAGATTGGAGTTGTGCGGAATACTCAACCAGTCGCAGCCGTCCTCGTGACGGCATAGCCTGGAAAGCGCTTCCCAGAGCAGCTCCGGGCGCGGATATTCCTGGTAAGCCGGCGGTACCACCGGCACCACTGCGCTGCGGAAGATGACGTTGCGATGCAGATTGTTCGACAGCGGTGCGCCGGTCCACTCATAGCCCACGAAGGTGGTGAAGCGGCACGCCGGGCTGCGGTCGTAATAGGCTTCGGCGGCACGCTGGATGTCCTGCCACGGTGTTTTCGCCGCCTCGATGCAGGTCTGACCGCCGAGCCCGCAGTACGGCAGCCGCGGAATGCTGCCATTGGCGCCGACGATCGGCAGATCGGATACGAGCGGCACGTCCGGCGGCACCGGGAACTGCGGTAGCTCGGGCAAGCCCACTGCGGCGAGATTGAAGGCGATGAACGCCTGGTCGGGGAAAGCGCGGTAGAACAGGCATTCCGGCGCGTAATACTCCAGATAGTCGGGATTGGTGCAGATCTCGGTTTCACCGAACAGCTCGGCGTGATCGGTCACCGCGGCAAAGTCGAGGGGCCGGGCCAGCTGCGTGAAGCGCGTCGGCGCGCCGGTCTCGTCGTAGGGTTGCACCCCCAGCCGTTCGCCGAGCGCGAAGCGATAGGCCTCGTGCGGGCCGATGATCGTGCCCTGCGTGTTCGCGTCGAGCGAATACTTGGTATGGACGTGCAAGTCGCCGAAGAACGGCTGACGCTCGGCGCTGTAGTGCAGACAGCGCGGCGCATCCACCGGCGGTGCCGGTCCGTTCACGCCATCGCTGCGGCCGCAGGCGGCGAGCATCAGCACCCACAACAGCGTGGACCTGGCGCGCATCTGCCTTAGGGCTTGTTCACGTTGGCGGCGTCGAGAAACGCCGGCCGCTCGCCGCCGCCGTGCAGGACCAGATTCGTGCCCGTGGCATAAGCCGCTTCCGGCGAGCACAGCCAGACGCAGGCAGCGCCGACGTCCGCGGGCGTGGCCAGGCGCCCGAGCGGAATGGTCTTGGCCACGGCGGCGATGCCGCGCTCATCGCCGAAGTGCAGGTGGGCCTGTTCGGTCTGCACCGGGCCGGGACTCACCGCGACCACCCGGACCTTCGGTGCCCACTCGATCGCCAGCGACTGCACCAGGCTTAATACCCCAGCCTTGGCCGCGCCATACGCGGCAGTGCCCGGCGATGGACGCAGGGCGCTGATACTGGCGACGAAGACGATCACGCCGCCCTGCCCTTGCTGCATCAGCGCATTCGCGGCCTGCGCAAGATGCAGCGGCGCGAGCAGATTGAGCGCGATGATTTTTTCGTGCAGCCGCGGCGAGGCGTCCGCGGCCAGCGCATACGGCGCGCCGCCGGCATTGTTGATCAGCACGTCGAGCCGGCCGTGACGGGCGCGGATTTCGTCGAACAGCGCCGCGCGCGCCTCGGCCTCGCGCACGTCGCAGGCGATGAACTCGGCGCAGCGTCCATGCGACTGCGGCAGCTCGGGCGGCGCATGGCGTCCGCAGACGATGACCGTATCGCCGGCCAAGAGAAAACTTTCGCTGATGCCGCGGCCGACGCCCTTGGCGCCGCCGGTGACCAAGACAATCCGTGCACCCATGGCTGCATCTTACGGCAAGGGGTTGTGGCGGCTTTCACCCAAAGGGACGAAGCCGCATGCCGGCGTGTGGCCGAAGATCGGCACCGAAACCGTCCCCGCCCCGGCAATGAACGTTCTCCCCATCCCCGAAGCCCATTACGCGAAGCTGCCCAGCGGCTATCGCATCCACTACCGCGACGACAGTCTCGGCGGTGAGGGTCGGCGGCCGGTCGTCGTGTTCCTGCACGGCTCGGGCAACGGCGCCTGCGGCTACAGCAATTTCAAGGGCAATATTCCGGCGCTGGTGCAGGCCGGCTATCGCGTGATCACGCCGGATCTGATCGGCTATGGCTATTCCGACAAGCCGGACAACGTCGAGTACCACCTCGATTTCTTCGTCGCCTGCGTGCAACAGACGCTGGATGTGATCGGCGTGGACAAGGTCACGCTGATCGGCAATTCGCTGGGCGGTGCGATCGCGCTGGGTTTGGCGCTGGCGCATCCGCAGCAAGTGGAGCGTCTCGTGCTGATGGCTCCGGGCGGGCTCAACGATCTGCCGGATTATCTCGCGATGCCCGGCATGAAAATGATGTTCGAGCTGTTCAATGCCGGCGCGCCGGTCGATCACGCGCGGCTCAAGGCGTTTTTCCAGGCGGCCTTCGTCGTGGACCCGGATGTCGTCGATGACCAGCTCGTCGCCGAGCGATGCGCACTGATGAAGCTGCAGAACGCGCAGGTCATCAAGACCATGAAAGTGCCGAATCTCACGCCGCGCCTGCCCGAGATCCGCCAGCCGGCGCTCGCGCTCTGGGGCTTGAACGAACGGATGATGCCGGAGTCCGGCATCTTGCGGCTGGCCAAGGGGTTGCCCAACTGCCGCATGGTGCTGGTGCCGAATTGCGGGCACTGGGTAATGATCGAGCACCGCGCGTTGTTCAACCGCCTGGTGCTCGATTTCCTGGAAAACGGCTGACCGGCATATGGCGTTGCCTGCATCCCGCATCGACATGCTTGGCGATGAGCTCTACGCCGCGCTGCGCGGGCGGCGCACGCTGACGCCGCTCACCCTGCGCGAGCCGCACATCGACCTCGACGATGCCTACCGCATCTCGCTGCGGCTGCTCGAGCGCCGCACCGCGGACGGCGAGCGCGTGATCGGCAAGAAGATCGGCGTGACGAGCAAGGCGGTGCAGGACATGCTCGGCGTGCATCAGCCGGACTTCGGGTTTCTCACCGACCGCATGCAACTGCCCGACGGCGCCGTCGTCAGCCTCGCCGCTTGCGGGCTGATCCAGCCGCGCGCGGAAGGCGAGATCGCCTTCGTGCTGAAAAAAGATCTGCAAGGCCCCGGCGTGACCGAGGATCAGGTGCTCGACGCCACCGCCTACGTCTGCCCCTGCTTCGAGATCGTGGACTCGCGCATCCAGGACTGGAAGATCAAGATCCAGGACACCGTCGCCGACAACGCCTCCTGCGGCGTGTTCGTGCTCGGCGCAGCGCGCGTGGAGCCGCGCGCGCTCGATCTCGCCGCGGTGAGGATGGACATCGAGAAAAACGGCGTCCACGTCGCCTCGGGGCTGGGCAGCGCGGTGCAAGGCCATCCGGCGACGGCGGTCGCCTGGCTGGCCAACACGCTGGCGCGCTACGGCATCCCGTTCCGCGCCGGCGAGATCATTCTGTCGGGTTCGCTCGCGCCGCTTTTGCCGATTGTGCCCGGCGATTGCTTCCGCATGCGCCTGGACGGCATCGGCGAGGCTTCCATCGGATTCACCCCATGAGCAACAAAATCAACTGCGCGATCGTCGGTTCCGGCAACATCGGCACCGATTTGATGTACAAGCTCAAGCGCTCGGCGCTGCTCGAGCCGGTGTGGATGGTCGGCATCGACCCGGCCTCCGACGGGCTCGCCAAGGCGCGCGCCGCCGGGCTCAAGACCACCGACCAGGGCGTGGACGGCCTGCTGCCGCACATAAAAACCGATGACGTGCGCATCGCCTTCGATGCGACCAGCGCCTACGTGCACAAGGAGAATTCCGACAAGCTCACCGCGCGCGGGGTGCTGATGATCGATCTCACGCCGGCGGCGATCGGCCCTTACTGCGTGCCGCCGGTGAATCTCAAGGCGCACATGGGCCGGCGCGCGATGAACGTCAACATGGTCTCCTGCGGCGGCCAGGCGACGATTCCGATGGTCCATGCCGTCGCGCGCGTGCAGAAGGTGAGATACGGCGAAATCGTCGCGACGGTGGCGTCCAGATCCGTCGGTCCGGGTACGCGCAAGAACATCGACGAGTTCACGCGCACCACGGCCGCCGGCGTGGAAAAGGTGGGCGGTGCCGAGAAAGGCAAGGCGATCATCATCATCAACCCGGCCGATCCGCCGATCATCATGCGCGATACCATCCACTGCCTGACCGCCGAGCCGCCGCGGCGGGCCGAGATCGAGCAGTCGGTGCACGACATGATCCGGGAAGTGCAGCGCTACGTGCCCGGCTACCGGCTGGTCAACGGCCCGGTCTTCGATGGCGATCGCGTCTCCATCTTCGTCGAGGTCGCCGGGCTCGGCGATTACCTGCCCAAGTACGCCGGCAATCTGGACATCATGACCGCCGCGGCCACGCGCACCGCCGAGATGTTCGCCGAAGACATGCTCGCCAGATGCCGGCCGTCCACGGCCGCGTGAAGGAGCGATGCGATGAATCTCAAGGGCATTTCGATCAAGGTGCACGACATGTCGCTGCGCGACGGCATGCACCCCAAGCGCCACCAGATCACCATCGAGCAGATGAAGGCGATCGCCAAAGGCCTCGACGAGGCCGGCGTGCCGCTGATCGAAGTCACCCACGGCGACGGCCTGGGCGGCGCCTCGGTGAACTACGGTTTTCCCGCCGCGAGCGACGAGGAATACCTGCGCGCGGTGATTCCGCTGCTCAAGCGCGCCAAGGTCTCCGCGCTGCTGCTGCCGGGCATCGGCACGGTCGATCACTTGAGGATGGCGGCCGACTGCGGCATCGCCACCATCCGCGTGGCCACGCACTGCACGGAAGCCGACGTCGCCGAGCAGCACATCAACCTCGGCCGCAAGATGGGGCTCGACACCGTCGGCTTTCTGATGATGGCGCACATGATCGAGCCCGAGGCCCTGGTCAAGCAGGCGCTGCTGATGGAGTCCTATGGCGCCAACTGCATCTACGTGACCGATTCGGCCGGGTACATGCTGCCGGATGACGTGACCGCACGCGTCGCGCGGCTGCGCGAAAAGCTCAAGCCGGAGACCGAGATCGGCTTCCACGGCCACCACAATCTGTCGATGGGCGTGGCCAATTCGCTCGCCGCGGTGGAGGCCGGCGCGCGGCGCATCGACTGCGCCTGCGGCGGCATGGGCGCCGGCGCCGGCAACACGCCGCTGGAGGTCTTCGTCGCCGTGTGCAACCGCATGGGGATCGAAACCGGCATCGACGTGTTCAAGGCCTCCGACGTCGCCGAGGACCTGGTCACGCCGATCCTGGATTTCCCGGTGCGCATCGACCGCAACGCACTCACCCTCGGCTATGCCGGCGTGTATTCGAGCTTTTTGCTCTTTGCGCAGCGCGCGGAGCAGAAATACGGCGTGCCGGCGCGCGAGATCCTGCTCGAGGCCGGACGCCAGAAACTGGTCGGCGGCCAGGAAGACATGATCGAGGACATCGCGCTGACGATGGCGCGCACGCGTGGTTTGCGGCGCGCAAGCGCAGCCTGACCGGCCGCCTCGCCGGCGCGCCGGAATGCCGGATACCAGACCGGGCGGTGTCGGCGTTCAGGCCGCGCGGTCGAGTTGCTGGCGCCAGCGCCGCACCGCCTGGTGGCGCTGACGGGCTCCCTCGTACTGGCGCTTGAGCAGCGCTTGGATATGCGGCGGCGTGTCCCAGGTCACGGCATCGGCGAGCAGCGCCTCGGCCGTGCTCTCATCGGATTCGACTTCGTCGAGAATCACCCGCTCGTCGCGGCCCAGCGCCGCCGCTTTGAGATGCATCCAGGTGCGGTGCAGCGTGTTGCCGAAGGTGCCGAGCGCGGCGGGCGTGCCGCCGAGCGCGCGCACGGCGTCCTGCAGCTCGCGTGCCGATGCGGCAAAAAACCGCGAGTACTCCATCAGCGCGTCGCGCAGATCGTCGTGATGTGCCTCCTCTGCGGCGGCACGCAGGGCGCTCTCGCCGTTTTTCTCGGCGACGATCAGGCGGTTGAGCAGGGAGATGGTGTCGGGCGTACTCATGGCGCATCCTCCGTTGCAAGCCGGAAAGCCACGGGTATGCCACCGCCACGGGTGGCGTCACCCTGTGGCACGACGCCAAGGCTAGCGCGCCAAGCGGAGGGCATCCAGCGCCCGCACGCCCCGCCGGGTTGCCTGCCGGCGGCGGGGCTTTAGTGCGCGTCGTGCTTGCCGCGCGGGGTGCTGGTGCCGTAGACCAGGCGATCGGTATAGGCGATCCCGATCGCCGAGGCGATGAAGGCGAGGTGGATCAGGGTTTGCCACATGACGCCCGCCTCGGTCGCGGTGGTGCAGCGCACGCCGGCTTCGACGGTGGAACACAGCGGCAGGCCACCGCCGATCGTTCCGGCCTCGATGAAGGTCTTGAGCAGGTGGATCGACGAGATGCCGATGATCGCCATCGCCAGCTTGACCTTGAGCACCGAGGCGTTGACGTGGCTGAGCCATTCCGGCTGGTCGGGATGTCCTTCCAGGCGCAGGCGCGACACGAAGGTCTCGTAGCCGCCGACGATGACCATCACCAGCAGATTGGAGATCATCACCACGTCGATCAGCGCGAGCACGATCAGCATGATCGCCTGCTCGCTGAGCTCGAAGGCGCCGTGGATCAGATGCCACAGTTCCTTGAGAAACAAGACGACGTACACGCCTTGCGCGACGATCAGGCCGAGATAAAGCGGCAACTGGAGCCAGCGCGACGAGAAGATCAGCGCCGGCAACGGGCCCAGCTGCGGTGCGGTGTCTTTCGACATGGGGTGTTGCAAAAGCCTTGGGTAAAACGGCGCCGATTGTAGCCAAAGGCTCAGCCAGAGCAATTACGGGGCGGCCACGCCGCGGATCGCGGGGACGGCGCATCAGTTTGTGTGATTTTTCTGCGCCCCGACACGAGTGAGACCGGATCGCGGGATTACTTGCTACTACTTGCCCTGCGGCGGCGCGCGGCCGGCGAACAAGGCCTTGGCGGCCGGCGAGGCGATGTCCAGCACCAGCGTCGAAGTGGCGACGAAACGGGTTTTCGTGATTTTCCAGGCACCGGCGATGCGACGGTATTCGTCCTCGTAGTACCCGCCGAGCTGGGTCAGGCTACGCTCCTGGGTATTGATCAGGAAGTAATGCAGGCTCCAGATCCCGCGCGCGTGGTCGGGGCCGAGCAGTTCGATCTGTGGGTTGGCGCCGTGGTGCATCTCGACCATGTGATCGCGACAACCGATCTCGACGAAGACCTGGACCAGCGCATCGGCGGTCTCAAAGCGTCCGACCACGCCATAGTCGATCTCGACAGGCCCGTCCGCGAAGCAGGCGCGCATCCCCTGCGGATCCTTGCGGTCGCAGCAAAACAGGTAGCGGGCCTTGAGGGTGCGGATCGCCTCGATGTCTTCGAGCGCTTGCAGGCGCTGCGCCAGATCGACCGGTGCCATGGAGTCCTCACGGTGTGGACGGACCGCAGTTGAACGCAGGCGGCAGTGGTTGCGAATCCTCCGTTCGGCTGAGATCCGGGTGCCGCCCCTACTGCAAATAGGTGACGTCCCGGCTGACCCGGCCGGGCTACGCTGCGGGCATCGGTATATCCAGAATCAGGTCCGGCAGTGCGACACCGGCAGGCAGGCGTAGAGGATGTCCGGGAGCGGACCCGACATCCGCAGCCGGCATGGTGGGGAAATCCGGGATGGGGGCGTGAGGATGACATGGCGCAAGATGCTGCCGCTTTTCGCGGCAGTGCTGGCGGTGGCTGCGATCGGCGTACTGGCATTTCTGGTGCGCAAGACGCAGACGGTCGATAACGCACTGCACCTGGAGCGGCTCAAGAACATTCGTACGGTCGATGCGCTCGACGTCGGGCTCAACCGCGCCGTCACCCAGGTCGGCGTCAGCACGATGGTCAATGTCGCCGACAAGCGCGCCGTGACCACGGCGCAGCTCGGCAATGCCCTCGATGCGCTCGAGAACGGACCGGCGGCGCTGCGCGGCCTGAGCCCGGAAATCGATACGGCGCTGGATCGTTTCCTCGATACGATCGAATCCAAATTCGAGCTGGCCTTCGATTTCGAGGCGCGCAACATTCTCGTCAACCAGCGCCTGATCGCCGGTCTGGATGCCGTGCCGGTGGCGGCCGACGAACTCGTTGCGCGGCTCGGCGCGGACAAAGCCGAGCCGGCGCGCGCGCTCGCCACTCAGCTCAAGACCGAGGTGACCACGTACGGCGTCGTACAGACCCCGGTCAACGAGGACAACATCCGCGCGCTGCTCGAACAGTTCGAGGCGCTCGCTGCCGGTGGCCCTGAAGCGACCCAGGAGGCCCTGCACAGGCTGCGTGCGCGTGTCAACGACGTCATCGCCGACAAGAACGAGCTCGTGCGCCGTATCTCCGATTTTCTCGCCCGTCCGACGGCCGAGCACCTCGAAGAACTCGAGAAGGCGTACATGGGCTGGCATGGCCAGCAAGTCGCCATCGCCAACGAATACCGGCTGCTGCTCGCAGCCTACGCGGCAGTCCTGCTCCTGGTTCTCGCCTGGCTGGGCATCCGCCTGCGCCGCAGCTATCGCCTGCTCGATCGAGCCAACGCCGAGCTGGCGCGCGCCAACGAGCACCTGGAGGAACAGGTCCAGGCGCGCACGCGCGATCTCAGCGAGACCCTCAAGAGACTGCAGGAGTCGCAGGCGCAGTTGATCCAGTCCGAGAAAATGGCCTCGCTCGGCCAGATGGTCGCCGGCGTCGCCCATGAGATCAACACGCCGCTCGGGTACGCACGCAGCAATGCCGAGATCGTGCGCAATGCCCTCGCCGAAATCCGCGGCCTGGTCGCTGCGCAGACCCGCGCGCTGCAGTTGATGACCAGCGAGAACGCTTCCGACGAGGAGGTCGCGCAGGCACTCACCGCGGCCCACGGCATCGCCGAGTCGATCGACGCCGAACAACTGACCACCGAACTCGACACGCTGCTCGCCGACGCCGACCACGGCCTGCAGCAGATCGCCGAGCTGGTTGCGAGCCTCAAGGATTTCTCGCGCGTGGACCGCTCGCGCACCGATTTGTTCAACGTCAACGACGGCATCGAATCCGCACTCAAGATCTGCCACAACCAGCTCAAGCACCGCATCGAGGTGATCAAGGCCTATGGCCAGCTGCCGCCGATCGAATGCTCGCCGTCCCAGCTCAATCAGGTTTTCCTCAACCTGATCACCAATGCCGCGCAGGCGATCGCCGATACCGGGCGCATCTACATCCACACCGCAGCGGATGCCGAAGGCGTCACGATCCGCATCCTCGATACCGGATGCGGCATGACCGAAGAAGTGCGCGCGCGCATTTTCGAGCCGTTCTTCACGACCAAACCGGTGGGCAAAGGGACCGGGCTGGGGCTATCGATCGTCTACCGCATTGTCGAAGACCACGGCGGCCGCATCGAGGTCCGCTCCGCGCCCGGCAAGGGCAGCGAATTCAAAATCCGGCTGCCGCTACGCCAGAACCGCGCCGGTACGGCGGCAGCCGCATCCGGACCGGCCGTCGACGCCGCGCTCGCGGCCGCCTGAGATTCAGAAGGAGAGACGCAGCGATGAGCCAACACCCCCCCAAGGCGCGCGTCCTGTTCGTCGATGACGAGCCCCGCGTGCTGACGACGATGCGCATGCTGTTCCGCAATCAATACGACGTGCTTACGGCCGACAGCGGCCAGGCCGCCCTCGAGTTGCTCAAGACCCAGGCGGTGGACGTCATCGTCAGCGACCAGCGCATGCCCGGCATGACCGGGATCGAGATGCTGCGCGCCGCGCGTGAACTCAATCCGGCCGCGATGCGCATCCTGCTCACCGGGTATTCGGATCTCAATGCGATCATCGGCTCGATCAACGAAGGCGAGATTTTCCGCTTCATCAACAAGCCTTGGTCCAACGACGATCTGACGGCGACGGTGGCGCGCGCGGTCGCGGCGGCGCGCGCCAGCGCCGCCGCTGCACAGGCCGGCGACGGCAGTGCGCCGATCGGTCCACCGCCGGGTGTGCTCGTGCTCGACGACGATCCGCAAGTGCCGGCCCGCATCCAGACGATCCTGGGCGCGGATTTCCGCGTCGTCGCTGCGCGGTCGATGGAAGAGGCCGTGAACCTGCTGGAAAAAGAGCGCATCGGCGTCATCATTTCCGACACGCGCGTCGCCGATAGCCCGGTGCTCGGCCTGATCAGCACGCTCAAGCAGCATCATCCCGAACTGGTCTCGGTGATTCTGACCGAGCGTGCCGACGCCGGCACCGCGATCGAGCTGATCAACCAGGGGCAGATCTACCGCTTCATCACCAAGCCGATTCACGACAGCCAGTGCAAGATCACCGTCAGCTCGGCGCTGCGCCAGCACCATCGTCTGGCGCAAAGCCCGGAGCTGCATCAGCGTTACGAAGTGGCTGCGCCCAAGGCTCAGCCCGCAGCAGCCGAATCGCCCCAGGCCAAATTGATGGATCGCATCCGCACGCTGCGCACGGTGGTCAAGCGCTGGGTCTGAAGCGGCGCACGCCGGGCGCCCCGCCCGAACGGACGAAGCCGGTTCTCATCACGCGGCATAAGTTCGTCCGCCAGAGCACGATTGACCGGCGAGGAGACGATGGACGCACGCGAGGCGGTCTTCAGCGGCGAGCTGTGGGATCAGTTCTGCGAGGGCCTCAAGCAGGCCGGCCGCACGATTCTGCGACCCGAGGCACCGGCGACCGAACTCGACCGCGCCGAGGGCTGGCGCTATCTCTCGCGCCTGATCCGCATTGCGCTGGAGTGGCACCTGGAATTTGCCGACGCGGATTTTCCGTCGTTCTTCATGCCCTCGCACGAGACCGGCAAGATCGGTGCCGACAATCCGGACAATCTCTATCTGATGGCGCGCATCAATGGCGCGCACGCCTATGTCATCGAAGGCACCCGCGGTACGGTGCACTATCTGTCTTTCGGCACGCAGAAGGGCGGTTACGAACGCGACGGCAAACTGGAGCAGACCGGATTTCTCGATCATCACGCGCTGGTGACCGATGCCGACGGCCGCTTCGAGATCGTCGTTTCTGCCGAACGGCCGGCGCAGTGCGCGAACTGGTTACGCATCGAACCGGCGAGCAATGCCGTGCTCGTGCGCCAGACTTTTCTCGACCGGCGCAGCGAACAACCGGCGCGGCTGACGATCCGCCGGTGCGACACCGATCAGCGGCCGGCTCCGCTCGATGCCGCACGCATCGCCCAGGGGCTGTTACGCGCCGCAGGTTTCGTCCAGAACACCGCGGCTTTGTTCGCGGACTGGGCGCAAGGCTATCTCGCGCACGTCAACCAGCTGCCGCCCGCCGACCAGGCGGTGTGCCAGCGCGCCGGCGGCGATCCCAACATCTTCTACTACCACTCTGCCTGGCAACTGGCGCCGGATGAGGCACTGGTGATCCATATCGCGCGCATGCCCGAATGCCGGTTCTGGAATCTGCAGATCAACAACTGGTGGATGGAATCGCTGGACTACCGCTATCACCGCGTGCACTTCAACCAGCATACGGTGAACCGTGACGCCGACGGCGGCATCACGCTCGTCCTCGCCCACCGTGACCCCGGCCATCCGAACTGGCTCGAAACCGCCGGACACACGCGCGGCACGATGTGCATGCGCTGGGTCGCCGCAAAAGAACACGTCCATCCGACGACGCGGCTCGTCCGTCTCGACGACTTCATCCGGGAGGCTCGCCGATGAACGCCCCGGCAATCCGTTTCGAACCCGAAGCCCTGCTGCAGGAGGCCGCAGCGAAAACCGGCCTTTCCGACTTCGGCGAGCCGAGTTTTCGCGAAGGTCTCGCCGTGTTCTGCCGCGCCCTCGAGACCGAAGCGAAGCTGTCGGACTTCGGGCGCACCCTGCTGCACCAGAAGATCATCGAGCTGCTGTGCAACCGGCTCGGCGTCGAGGATTGGTACCGACGCCATCCCGAGATCGAGCATGAAACCATCGAAGCGCCGCTGGTCATCGTCGGGTTGCCGCGCACCGGCACGACCCTGCTGCAGCGTTTGCTTGCCCAGGATGCGCAGTTCTACTCGATGCCGTGGTGGGAATCGCGCTATCCGGTTCCGTTCCCGGACGAGGACCTGCGTCACCCCATCCGGCGGATCGAACAGGCGCGCGCCGAGGTCAAGGTCATGGTCGAGGCCATGCCCAAGCTGCTGACCATCCATCCGATGGACGCCGACCAGGCCGACGAAGAAGTGATGCTGATGGAGCACAGCTTCATCGCGGCGCTGAACACTTACGCCTGCATCCCCAGTTACATGGACTGGCTGGCGAAGGCCGATGAACGCCCGGCCTATGCCTACCTGCGGCGCATGCTCAAGTTTCTGCAATGGCAAAAGCGCGCACGCGGCATCACGGCGCAGCGCTGGGTGCTCAAGTCGCCGCACCATTTGCTGCGCATGTACATTCTGCTCGAGCTGTTCCCTGGTGCGTGCGTGATCCAGACGCATCGCGATCCGGTCGAGACCATCCCGTCGATCGCCAGCTTTCTCGACACGCTCTGGCGCATCTACAGCAATGATGTCGATCCCACCGCTGCCGGGCGCGAGTGGAGCACGCTGATGGCGCGTGCCTTTCGCCACACCATGCGCGTGCGCGACGCCCAGCCGCAGGCATTCTTCGACGTGCGCTTCGAAGACACGGTCAGCCAGCCGCTGGCGGTGGTGCGTGCGATCTACGCCTGGGCCGGTTATCAGCTCGGGCCGGAGGCCGAAGCCGCGATGCAGCGCTGGCTTGCGGACAACCGCCGCAGCAATCGCGCGGAACATGTCTATGACAGCGCCACCTTCGGCCTCGATCCGGAACGGCTGAAGCAGGATTTCGCCGAATACCGCGCGCGCTACCTCTCATGACCCATGCGAGAGGCACCGGCGCGCCGACACACGCCATGCCGCAGACCCACGCCTGCGCCGGCCGTCCAGTCTGAACCATTCTTCAGGAGAAGCTCATGCTGCTTAAGGACAAGATCGTGATCGTCTCGGGCATCGGCCCTGGTCTCGGCGTCAAGCTCGCCATCGAGGCCGCGCGCGAGGGTGCCGCGGGTGTCGTCTGCGCCGCGCGGACGGCGGAAAAGCTCGACGACGCGCAACGGCGCATCGAGGCGCTCGGCGTGAAGACCCGGGTACTCAAGCAGGTCTGCGACATCACCGACCGCCGTTCCTGTGCGGCGCTGGTGGAGGCGACGGTCAAAACCTTTGGCCGCATCGACGCGCTGGTCAACAGCGCGTTCTTCCATGGCGACATGGACTACGTTTCCACCGCGGATCTCGATGCGTGGATGAGCGGTCCGATCGCGACCAATCTGATCGGCACGCTCAAGCTGACCCAGGCCGTGATCCCGCAGATGAAACAGCAGAGACAGGGGGCGATCGTCATGATCAACACCATGGCCGTGCGCCAAGTGCCGCCGCTGGGTGAGGCCGGCTATGCGGTTTCCAAGGCCGCGCTCGCCAATGCCGTCAAATGGCTGGCCAAGGAACTGGGGCCCGACGGCATCCGCGTCAACACCGTACACATGGGCTGGATGTGGGGCGTCCCCGTGCAAAGCTACATGGAATGGCAGGCTCGGCAGCACAACGTGCCCGTCGAAACCCTCATCGCCCAGGTTGCCGCGCAAATCCCGCTCGGCCGCATCCCGCCGGACGAGGAATGTGCGCGCGCCGCGCTGTTCATGGTCTCGGACTACGCCAGCGTCGTCACCGGGGCATCCCTGGACGTCAATGGCGGGCACTACATGCCCTGATGCCTAGGCGCAAGTGTTATCGCGACAGTCGCGCTATCGTGGTGGCTCTCCCCACAGCACCGCGGCTTGAGGATCGATCACGGCGAGCAGTCGATTGAGCAGGGATTTGATGACGACGGCGTCGGCGTGGCCGAGGCGCTCGAGCACCTGTGATTCCACCGATTTGGCCTGCGCGATCAGGCGCAGTGCGAGGTTGCGTCCATCGTCGCTGAGCTCGTAGGCGGTGCCCGCAGTCGAAGGCGCCGGCGTGACGATGCGGGCAAGGCCGCGGTCGACGAGCGCCTGCACGGCGGCCTGGCTTTGTTCGTCGAGCACGCCTTGCATGCCGATGGCCAGATCCTCGGCGCTCATCTGCGGCTTGAGCGTGAGCGAAGCGAGCACGTAGAACTCCTCGTCGCTGAGCCCGGCCTCGGCGAGATAGGGGCGGATCTGCGCAAAGAAACGGAAGTGACTGCGCCCGAGCAGATAGCCGAGGAAGTCCTCGCCGAAACTGCCGGCCAGATACGCGCTGCGCGGCTTGATGCCGGCCGGATCGCGGCGCGTCGCATGCGCATAGCGGCCGCCGTGGAACACCAGTGGCGCCGTTTCGTCGCGGTCGAACGCGAGCACCTCGCCGATGAAGATCAGATGGTCGCCGCCCTGATACTGCGAGGCGGTGCGGCACTGGAAGCGGGCGGCACAGCCCTTGAGCAGTGGGACGCCGCCGATGCCCTGCTCGAGGTCGAGTCCGCCGAATTTGTCTTCGCCGCGGCGCGCAAAGCGCGCGGACAGTTCTTCCTGGTCGGCGGCGAGCACATGCACCGCCCAATGCCCCGCCTTGCGGAAGGCATCGAAGGACAGTGCGCTGTTGGCCAGGCTCCACAGCACCAGCGGCGGGTCCAGCGACACCGAGTTGAAGCTGTTCACCGTCAGTCCGAGCGGCGTGCCGTCATCTGCGCGCGTGGTGATGATGGTGACGCCGGTCGCGAACGTGCCAAGCGCTTTGCGGAACTCCAGGGGATCGAAGGTGGCGCTCGTGCTCATGCTCGGTCGGATCGCAGCAGCGCCGTCGGCGCTGCGGGCGTGCAGGCTCGTCACAGGTTGTATTTGATCGAGAACGTCGCGTAGTCGCGGTCGGTGACCGGATTGGCCGGGATCGGGCTGTCGCGCACCAGACGGCGCGGATTGCCGAGGAACCAGTTGTAGCCGATCGCGAATTCGAGGTTTTGCAAATACTGCGCAGTGATCGACAGACCGACGCGCTTGTCGCCCTCGCCGAACAGTGCACCAAAGGTGCCGGCGGTAGAGGCGTAGCCATTGGCGGCGTGTGCAAATGCGATCGGCGTGCCGATGTCCCAGCCTGGAAAGACATTTCGGCCCTTGGGCAGCATCAGGATCTGATAGGCCCAGGCGTTGCGGTCATAGAACAGCGCGGTGCCATTGCCACGCGGACGCTGGCCGTTTTTCGCCTCGATCGGATCGACCTTGTCCACATACAGATACGCCACTTCGGAAACGATCGCGATCTCGTCGTAGAACGCAAACTTCGGGTTGGCCACGAACAGCGAGGAGACGTTGGCCTGGTAGGTCTCGGCGCGCGTGAACACCGGGCTGAGCACACCCGAGATCTCGGCGGCGGCGGAGACGTCGACGCCGTTGCGGAAGATCAGGTCACCGGCGAGGTTGAGGCCGAACAGCGTCGTCGACCAGCTGCCGGCGATCATCTCGATGTCGCCGAAGTACTTGACGTTGTAACTGACCGGCACCGACTGCTGGATGATCTCGGTCGTGATCGGCTGCCCCCCGAGCTCGCCGATGAACGCGAAGCCGAAGTTGAGGTTCACCGTCGGGTTGTGGTTGTGATAGCGGATGTAGTACGCGCCGACGCTGGTCTGCGGCGTCAGCTGGTACTTGGCGCCCACGCCCCACTGGCCGTCGTCGTCGGGGCGGATGTCGTCCAGGCGCGGCACGTCGATCGTGCGCGGTGCGTTGATCAGCGACCCGCCGATGCCGCCACCGGCCAGGCACAGAAAGCTCAAGTCGATGCCGGTTCCGGGAACGGCGAGCAGTCCGGGACAGTTGTCGGCATAGGCCGGGTTGCCGGAGCCATAGGCCATTTGTGCACCGGGGCCAACGACATCGGCCACCGAGAAGAAGTCGCCGACCGGAAAGACCTCGGTGGGTTTGTAATCGAGCTGGTAATAGCCCATGACCGACAGGTCGTAGCCAAAAGCGATCGTCGCCGAGATCTGGTGTACCGGCAGCAGGATCTCCTTGATTTCGGCGCCCGGCACGAAGGCCTTGGTGGCGTCGTTCGGTCCCTGTGCGCTGACGATGCCGGGGAAGAACAGGCTCTCGCCCCAGGCCACCAGATGCTTGCCGAAGCGGACGTTGACGGCGATCTCATCGGTGAGCATGAAATCGCCGTAGACGTAGGCTTCGAGCAGGCGCGAGCGCCTGCCGTTGTAATAGCGGGCGCCGTCGGTGAAGCGGTTGTGGTCGCAGTTGACGCGATCCGCCGAGCATTCGAAGGTGTTTGGACCGTAGTCGTTCGGATCGTCCGGATTGACCGGATCACGGTCGTTCTTTTCGTGGAACACCCGGTCGTAGAAAGCCGTGCCGCTGACCACGGCGCCGAGATTCTCGCGCCGTAGCTGGACTTCGTAGAAAGCGCTCAGACGATTGTTGATCGGGCTGTACCGCTCGAAAGCACGGTTACCGTCATCGAGATTGATCGTCGTCGGCAAGCCGGTGTGGATGAAGCCGATCGTCTGACCGAATTCCGGCGGGATGTAAACCACCGATTGAAACGGATCGACCGGTCCGTCGATGAGCGCGCCGTGCGGTTTTTGCATGCGCACGGCGAGGCTGTAGGTCGTCGTGAGCTTATAGGTGCCCTCGATGCCGGCGAACAAATCGAAGGAACCGGCCCAGGCCGGCGCCTGCAGCATCGCTGCGCCGAAGCACAATACTTTCGCACCGGATTTGCAGCCCATGATCACTGCCGAACGCCGCGCCATCGTCACTCCCCCGAATCGTTCTGGATCGCCGCAGCGACACCGTAGAGGCATGGGCGGCAAACAGCATCACCCGAATTGATTAGGGGTGCGGATGCGCTGCGGCGATGGAAACGGATTGTCAGAACGTGTACTTCATGGTGAACGCGGTGTAATCGCGGTCGGCATACGGGCGTTTCTTGAAGTCGGGGGTGCCGAGAAAAGCGTTGAGGCGGATGCCGGGGTGTGGTCAGTTGTTGCTTGCCCGGCGTACGCCCTGCGCAGTGGCTTGTGTCAGAGAAATCAGGCACCGTATCAGTAACAGAGGCGCTGCCGTCCTGCTCAAGAGGGGGAGAGAACATGCGATATCTCAGTCCGCTCGATGCCGCTTTCCTGCGGATGGAGTCGGCCCGCACGCCGATGCACGTCGGTGCGATGATGACGTTTCGGCTGCCGCAGGGTGCGCCGCGGGATTTTCTGCAGCGTCTGCTGGCGCGGATGCGCAAGCATCCCTTCATGCCGGAGCCGTTCAACTGCCGGCTTGCACGCACGCGCTGGTCCCGTCTCGCGCCTGCCTGGGAACAGACCGAGCTCGACATGGACTACCACCTGCGCCATTCGGCGTTGCCGTATCCCGGCGGCGAACGCGAGCTGGGTCAGCTCGTCGCGCGGCTGCACTCGCACCCGCTCGATTTGAGCCGGCCGCTGTGGGAATGCCACGTCATCGAGGGCTTGGCTGGCGACCGCTTCGCGCTTTACTTCAAGGCGCATCACTGCGCGATCGACGGTATTGGCGCGATGCGCATGGTGCAGCGCTGGCTGTCCGAAGATCCGCAGGATCCGCGCGTGGACGGTCCTTGGGTCGTCGCCACGCGGGCCGATCCGGAGCCGCCGCGGGCGCACACAGGTCTGGTCGAGCGCCTGCGCAAGCCGATTGCGTTCGCCGGCCGGCAAATCCGCTCGCTCGGTGATCTCGCCAAGGCACTGGTGCAGATGAGCCAGGGCGAGGACAGCAGCGTGCGCGCGGCGCTCGCGGTGCCGCGCAGCCTGTTTAACGTGCCGGTCACCCAGCAGCGTCGCTTGGGAACACAGATCCTGAGCCTGCAGCGGATCAAGGCGATCGCCGAAGCGGTGGGGGCGAGCACCAACGACGTGCTGATGGCGATCTGCGGCGGCGCCATCCGGCGCTATCTGCTTGAGCAGCAGGCGCTGCCGGAGAAGACGCTGCTCGCCTCCGTGCCGGTCGGGCTCCAGCGCCCGGACGGTACGCCGGGCAATGCCGTCGTCGGTTTCGTCGCGCCGCTCGGCACGCATATCGAGGATCCGCGCGCGCGCCTGCAACTGATCCACCGCGTCACCGCGCGCGCCAAGCAGGAGCTGGGTGCGATGCCGCCGGATGCGCTCGCGCAGTTCGCGCTGCTCGGCTTATCGCCGCTGATCCTCGGCCAGATGACCGGCGCGCTGCCGAAACTGCCGCCGCTGTTCAACGTCGTCGTCTCCAACGTCGTGCTGTCGAAAAAGCCGCTCTATCTGATGGGCGCGGAGCTGGAGGCGATGTATCCGGTGTCGTTCCTGTTCGATGGGTATGCGCTGAACATCACGCTGGTGGGTTACTGCGACCGCGTGGCGGTCGGCTTTCTCGGCTGCCGCGATGCGATCCCGCACCTGCAGCGGCTGGCGGTGTATTCCAGCGATGCGCTCGATGAACTGGAACGCGCGGTGCAAGCGCAGCCGGCGCGCGCTCGGCGGATCCGGACGCGGCGTCGTCATTGAAGCGAGCGTGCATTTACCGTGCATTTATTGGCCCCAGCCAGACGGCGCGCCGACGTCGGGCGGCACCTGAGCGGTAAAGCGCGGTGTCCGACGTTCAGCGCAGCGGCGGGCAGGCTCTGGCAATGGCCGTGAGTACGCCGATCAGGCGCAGTAGCCCGGAAGGGGCTACCGATTTGCCGGTGTTGAGCAGCGCGACCGCGATGTCGCGCTGTGGATCGGCCCAGCACAGTACCGAGACAAAGCCGAGATGACCGAACGCCTGGCCGCAGTGCGGTCCGAACAGGCCGAACGGTTCCTCGCCGAGCATGAATCCGGCCGAGAACCGGATCGGCACGCGCAGTGTGCCGTCGATCTGGATCCGGCCGACCGGGTGCACGGCTTCGGCGACGGTCTGGGCGTGTAGCACGCGCCTGCCCTCGAATTCGCCGCCGGCGAGTAGCATCTGGAATACGCGGCTGGCGTCGTCGGCACTGGCGTAGATGTTCCCCGCCGGTACGATCGAGGACAGGAAGGCGTCGGTGTTCGAGGCGGCAACCGCGGCCGCAAACTCGACGCCGATGACGTTTCTCACATAGCGCGCCAGCGGGCCGATCGGACGCGGGCCGGTCATCCAGTGCCGCGGCGCATCGTCACGCTGGGCTTCGGGCAGGCCGTAGGTCAGGTAGCGGCAGCCGAGCGGCTGCGCCAGCCACTGCCGCAGGGCATCGCGCAGGTCGATGCGGCCGACACGGCGCACGATCTCGCCGACGATGTATCCGGCGGTGAGGGCATGATAGGCCTGACGCTCGAAGTGCTGGTCGAAGGGCCGGGCGGCACACAGCAGTTGCACGGCGCGGTCCCAGTCGCGCAGCAGCTCGGGCGTCGGCTCGACATCGGGCAACGCGGGCACACCGGCCCGGTGCGCGAGCAGTTGGCGGATCGTCACCCGGTGCTTGCCGTGTGCGCCGAACTCGGGCACGTAATCGACGACGAGGTCATCGAGGCGCAGGCGGCGCTGTTCGGCGAGTTTGTGGATCAGCAGGGCGCTAACCGATTTCGACGCGGAGAACAGGCACAGCGGGGCGTCCGGCGACAGCGGAACCTGCGGCCCGCGTTCGCCAGGGCCGTTGCCGCGCAGGCAGCCGATCGCGCGCTTGAGTACGATGCGGCCATGGCGGCGCAGCACCAGCGTGATCGCCGGATGCAGGCCGGTGCGATAAAGCCGCTCGACCGCACGCCAGACCGCGCCGATGGCCTTGGGATCGAGATCGAGATCGCGCGGATCGCATTCCGCGGCATGGTCGATGCGAACCAGCGGCGCGAGCCGGCGCGGTACGGCAACGCGGGTGTGCCGCAACATGGGCAGGACGGGGAGCGAGAAGCGCATCACGAAGCAGCCGGGATGCGCAGTACAAGGCCATCGAGCGCTGCGCTGACCTTGATCTGGCAGGACAGGCGGCTCCGGGCGGTGACGCCGGGTGTGCCGTCGAGCATGCCGCGCTCCATCTCATCCGGTGGATCGAGCTGGCCGCACCAGGGTTCTTCCACATACACGTGGCAGGTCGCGCAAGCGCAGCATCCGCCGCATTCGCCGACGATGCCGGGCACCAGATGGCCGGTCGCGGCTTCCATCACCGATTGACCGACCACTGCCTCGACGACATGGGTCTGGCCGCTGGCTTCGATGAATTTGAGCGTGGGCATCGCCGGTCAGCCCACCAGCGTTTTCAGCGGCAGCGTCTCGTCGGCGAGGCGGGCCGGATCGACCGTCGCGTTCTCGGCAACGAGCTTTTTGGCCAACATGAATTCCTGCGGCCGGCTGACGGTGTCGGCGGCGATGATGCGGCCGTTCTTGAGATAGAACACCGCGAAATGGCGCTGCGTCGCCGGATCGCCGCGCAGCACCAGTTGATCGTAGCCGCTGGAGATTCCGACCATCTGTAGTTTGAGGTCGTACTGATCGGACCAGAACCACGGCACCATCTGGTAAGGCTCCTGCCTGCCCATGATGTTGCGTGCGGCGGCGCGGCCCTGCTCCATCGCATTCTGCACCGATTCCAGGCGCACGTATCGGCCGAGAAAACGGCTCGGATGGTGGGTGCAGTCGCCGGCGGCGTAGATGTCCGGATCGGCGGTGCGGGTGTATTCATCGACGACGATGCCGTTGTCCACGGCCAGCCCGGCGGATGCGGCGAGCTCGGTGTTCGGGATCAGCCCGATGCCGACGACGACGAAATCCGTCTCGATCGTGCTGCCATCGCTCAGGCAGACGCGCTTGACTTCGGCGTCGCCGTCGAAGCCGGCGACTTGCACGCCGGTGCGCAGATCGACGCCGGCCTGCCGGTGCACGCGTTCGAAGAACGCGGACACCTGCGGACAGGTCACGCGCGCGAGCACGCGCGGCAGGCCTTCGAGCACCGTGACCGCGAGGCCTTTTTTCACCAGCACTGCCGCTGCCTCGAGTCCGATGAAGCCGCCGCCGACGATGGCGACGCGCTTGCCCGGCTGGCAGTGCGCGCGGATCTTTTGCACGTCGGCGATCGTGCGCAGCAGGAACACGTTGGGTTTGTCGGCGCCGGGCACGGGTAGTGGTCGTGCGCGGCCGCCGGTGGCGAGCACGAGCTTGTCGTAGCGCAACTGCGTGCCGTCGGCGCGCTCGACGGTGTGGGCAGCGCGGTCGATCCGCGTCACCGGAACCCCGCCGTGGTATTCGATGCCGGCCTTCTCCAGGTTCGCGGCCTGCATCATGTAGAGCTGGGTTTCAGTGCAGTCGCCGGCGAGATAAGCCTTGGACAGCGGCGGCCGCTTGTAGGGCAGGAACGGCTCTTCGCCAACGATGAGGATGCGGCCGTCATGGCCGAGTTTGCGTAGCTCAACTGCCGTTTCGGCACCGGCCTGTCCTCCGCCGATGATCAGCACCGTGCCCTTGGCTTGTGTCATCACCACCACCTTTGCTGTCGATATCCGCTAGTGTCACCGCGCCACCCATTCCGGCTCATCGGCCGTTTGGCGTAGCGTCACCGAATCGGCGGCAAGAGCGCCGAGGTCCATGTCGCGTTCTGCGTGCGCGCATCCTCCGCAGCACTGCCGTCACCGGTCAAGCCCGTTGTCATCCGCCACCCCGGGCATAGGGTTTGAGCGGCGGCTCGGCGGCGGCGAAATGCGGATCCGGCAAGCCACCCTGCGCCGATGCGCGCAGCGCCGCGAGCAGCCCCTGCACCGCCTGCGGCGAGACGATTTGATCGGGCACGATCGGGGCAAGACCGCACAGCGTCTCGCCGCCGGCGCGCGCGACGTCGGCAGGCCCCTCGTGTTGCAGGGCGTCGAGCGCAAGCTCGAAGGCGAGGCGGTCGGTGAGCCCGATGGTGACATGATCGACGAACCGTCCGGGACAGACGTCTTGCAGCAGGATGTTCGCGACACGCGGATTGCCGAGCCCGTAATCCACCGCCGACGTCGGCACCGGGGAAACCGGCTGCACCAGCTCGTCGAACTGCGTGTACAAGGCCGTGTAGTCGATCTCGCCGGGTGTTTCGTCGCCGGCATTGGTCGCTGCGATGAAATGCGAGTCCGGCGCGAACTGGTAGATCGCCTCCGGCACGAGCCCAACGGCGCTGAGCAGCGGCAGCAGGCCGCCGTTGGTGGCTTGCGTGGTGCCATGATTGGGGCCGGCGAGCATCACGAAGTCACTGACCGCGTCGCGCGCCGACGGCCACCACTTCACCGCCCAGCGCGACACCGCGACCCCCTGGCTGTGCCCGATCAGTGCGATCTTGCGGCCGGTTTCGGCGCGCAGGCGGCGCAGGGCATGCACGACGAACTCGGCCGAGACTTGCATGTCGCCGAGGCCGCGGTCCGGGTAGGTCACGGTGCAGACATCGAAGCCGCGTTCGGCCAGCAGCGGCAGCCAGCTCCAGTCGTACTGCTCGTAGCCGGCCGTGAAACTGCCGTGCACGAGTAGCACGGGCGGTTTGTCGGCATGGGTCAGCGGGGTGCAGCGCAGCGCCGCGTCGAGCTGCGCGGTGTCGGTTTCCAGCGCCGGTTCGGAAAGGGGTACGGCGTGCACGTCGTCGCCGTCGCCGCAGCCGATCAGCACGAACAGGGCGAGCAGCAGAGCTCCCGCCGCCTGTGGCAGCCGGGCGATCACGACCTGCGCTCCCCGCGGTACACCGCCCAGTTCTTCTCGGTTTCGTGCAGCCGCACCTCGTAGAGCAGATCGCCAAAGCGCGCGTGCAGCACGTCCCAGAACAGCACCGCGAGATTTTCCACGCTGGGATTGATCCCCCGGCACAGGACCGAATCATGGTTGAGGAAACGGTGATCGACGTCGTCGAGCACCAGCGTGCGGATGGCGTCGCGCACTTCGGTCAAGTTGACGACGACGCCGGTTTTCGGGTCGACCGGCCCGCGCAGCGTCACCTCGAGCACGTAATTGTGACCGTGGCCGTGCTCGTATGCGCAGGGGCCGAACAGCCGCCGGTTTTCGTCCGCGCTGAGTGCATCCGACCACAGCCGGTGGCCGGCGCAGAAGGTTTCCCGCCGTGTCAGATAGACGATCGGGCGCGCCTCACTCGTCATTGCAGTGGATCTCCACGATCGTGCCGGTGATCGGCTGTGCGCGCGTGCGGTCGAGCAAAAATTCGACGGTCGGGGCGATGTCCTCCGGCAGCGTCTTGGGCGCCAGTCCCAGCGCCGCGACCATGTCCGTGCGCATCGTGCCCGGCGCGATGGCATTGACGCGGATGCCGTAGGGCTTGCCCTCCAGCGCCAGCGCCTCGGTCAGTCCGACGACCGCATGCTTGGACGCGGCGTAGGCGCCGAAACCGGGGAAGCGCTGCATGCCGCGCAAGCCGCCGAGCGAGGAGACGTTGACGATGTCGCCGGCGATCCCACGTGCGCGCCACAGGCGCATCGCCGCGCGACAGGCGTGGAAAGTCCCGGCGACGTTGATCGCCATCACCTCGGCAAAGCGCGCGGGGGTCAGCTCATCCCACACCGCGCCGCGGCCGAGTATCGCCGCGCTGCATACCAGCGCATCGGGGACGCAGGCCTGGATCGCCGCCTCGACCGCCTCGGCATCGGTGACGTCGAGCACCAGCGCCTGCGCCGATGCGCCCAGCTCGGCGGCGAGGGCGTGCAGCGGTGCGGCCCGCCGGCCGGCGAGCACGACGCACCAGCCGCGGCCGACGAGCTGGCGCGCGACCGCGGCGCCAAGCCCGCTGCCGCCGCCGGTGATGAAAACACGCCGTGGTTCGTGTTGCATGCACCCGATTGTCGCACGCGCAGGGCCGAAACTCGCAGATTCACCGGCCGGCACAAGCCGGCTCAGGGTTTCAGCGCGGCGGCGATTTCGTCGAGGATGCGCGGATCGTCGATCGTCGGCGGCACCGTGTACGGCACGCCGTCGGCGATCGCGCGCATCGTCGCGCGCAGCACCTTGCCGGAGCGGGTCTTGGGCAGGCGCTGCACGATGATCGCACGCTTGAACGCGGCCACCGCGCCGATTTGTTCGCGCACACGCGCGATCAGTTCCTGCTCGATCTCGGCGTGCGGCCGGTTGACTCCGGCCTTGAGGACGACCAGCCCCACCGGCAACTGCCCCTTGAGGGCATCGGCGACGCCGATCACCGCACACTCGGCCACATCCGGATGGCCGGCGAGCACTTCCTCCATCGCGCCGGTGGACAGCCGGTGACCCGCGACGTTGATGATGTCGTCGATGCGCGACATGATCCAGACATAGCCATCCTCATCGACATAACCGGCGTCTCCGGTGAGGTAGTAGCCCGGATAGCGCGACAGATACGCGTCGCGGTAGCCCTGCTCGTTGTTCCACAGGGTCAGCAGCGTGCCCGGCGGCAGGGGTAGCTTGAGCACCAGATTGCCGATTTCCCCGGGCCGCTGGGGTTTGCCGTCGGCATCGAGCACGCGCAGGTCGAAGCCCGGCACCGGCACCGTGGCCGAGCCGGGCTTGACCGGCATCGGTTCGAGTCCCCGGCAGTTGGCGATCGCGGCCCAGCCGAGCTCGGTCTGCCACCAGTGATCCACGACCGGCACCGCGAGCATGGTCTGGGCCCAGCGGATCGTGTCCGGGTCCGAGCGCTCGCCGGCGAGGAACAGCGCGCGCAGGCAGCCGATGTCGTGGCGCTTGAGCCACTCACCCTGCGGGTCCTCCTTCTTGATCGCGCGCAGCGCGGTCGGTGCGGTGAAAAACGTCCGCACGCGGTGCTGCGCGATCACCCGCCAGAACGCGCCGGCATCCGGCGTGCCCACCGGCTTGCCTTCGTAGAGCACCGTCGTGGCGCCGAGCAGCAGCGGCGCATAGACGATGTACGAATGGCCGACCACCCAGCCGACGTCGGACGCCGCCCAGAACGTCTCGCCGGGCCGCGCGTCGTACACCGCGCGCATCGAGTAGTGCAATGCCACCGCGTGCCCGCCGTGGTCGCGCACCACGCCCTTGGGCTTGCCGGTAGTCCCCGAGGTGTAAAGCACGTACAGCGGATCGGTGGCCGCCATGCTCACGCAATCGGCCGGCGTGGCGGCCGCCATCACTTCGTTCCAGTCGAGATCGCGTCCGGGCGTGAGCTCGGCGGCGAGTTGCGGCCGCTGCAGGACGATGCAGCGCGCCGGTGTGTGCGACGCCAGCGCGATCGCCTGATCGAGCAGCGGTTTGTACGCAACCGTCCGCCCCGGTTCGATGCCGCACGACGCGCAGACGACCAGCACCGGGCGGGCATCGTCGATGCGCTTGGCCAGCTCCGGCGCCGCGAAGCCGCCGAACACCACCGAGTGGATCGCGCCGATGCGCGCACAGGCGAGCATCGCGATCACCGCCTCTGGCACCATCGGCATGTAGATGACGACGCGGTCGCCGGTTTGCACGCCCTGGGCGCGCAGGGCGCCGGCGAACCGCGCCACCGCATCGCGCAAGGCGCGGTAGGTGTAGGTCTGGATGGTGCCCGTGACCGGGCTGTCGTAGATCAGCGCAGCCTGCTCGGCGCGGCCATCTTCGACGTGGCGGTCGAGCGCGTTGTAGCAGATGTTCAAGCGCGCGCCGCTGAACCAGCGGTAGGCGGGTGCCGCGCGATCGTCGAGCACCCGATCCCAGCGGCGCTCCCAGCGCAGATGTTCGGCCTGCTCGGCCCAGAAGGCGGCGGGATCGGTCAGTGCACGGCGGTATTCATCCCGGTAGCGACCCATGATCGACTCCTGTCCAGGCCGGCGTCATGGCGCCGGCAGATGCTCGCGGATGAAGGCCACGATGTCCTTGCGCGCCTGCCTGACTTCCGGAAAAACGCTTTCGAACAGCGGAAAGGCGTGCGGCAAGACCGGCCAGATGTCGAGTTTCACCGGCACGCCGGCAGCGCGCGCACGCCGCGCCAGCAGCACGGTGTCGTCGAGCAAGACCTCGTTGTCGCTGGCGAGCAGGTACAGCGGCGGAAAGCCGGTGCAGTCCGCGTACAGCGGTGAGAGTTCCGGATCGGACGCATCCCAGTCGCCGGCATAAAGCTCATCGACCCGGGCAAGCGCTGCGATCGGCAGCAGCGGATCGGCGTGCATCTTGACCGCGCGCGATGGCGGCGCATGGATGCGTCCGAGCTCGGTCGCCGGCGAGATCGGCACCGCGCAGCAGGGCATCGGCAGGCCGGCCTTGCGGATACGCTGCAGCACGCCCAGCGCCAGATTGCCACCGGCGGACTCGCCGGCGAGCACGATGCGCCGGGGATCGAAGCCCAGATCGAGCAGCGCGCGATAGGCACGTTCGCAGTCGTCCAGTGCAGCCGGGAAGCGCGCCCCGGGTGCGAGCCGGTAATCCGGCATGAAGCCGACCGCATCGAGATCGCGGCACCAGCGGCCGAGCATCCACACATGCGCGCGCGGCACCGCCGGCATCAGGAACGCGCCGCCATGCAGATACAGGATGGCGGTCTTGTGGGTCTCGGTGAGATGGCCAAAGACGTGGCCGGGCACGCGGCCGACGACGGTGTAGTCGAGCGGCAGGCCACTGGTGTCGTGGCAGGTCTGGCGCGCGAGCCACAACTGCACGCGCGCGATGCGCACCGTGGATCCGCGCACAACCCAACCGAGCCACGGCCGCAAAAAGCGGCGCATCAGCCAAACGATGAAGCGGCTGCGCAGGCCGATGCGCACGGCGCGCAGGGACGGCGCCGCGTCGGCGGCCGCAAGAAGGGGTTGTCGCGGATCGGGCGATGCGGGTTTCATGGTGCGAGCTTACATCCGGAAGATGCCATAGCGGGGATCCGCGAACGGAGTATTCAGCGCCGCCGACAGCGCGATGCCCAGCGCGTTGCGCGTATCCACCGGATCGAGAATGCCATCGTCCCAGATCTCGGAGGTGCTCCAGTAGGCGCTCTGCTTGCGCCGGAACTCGGCGAGCACTGGCTCGCGGATCGCGTCGATCTCGGCCTGGGTGAGTTGCCGGCCCTGGCGCTGGAGCTGGCGGATCTTGACGTCGGCGAGCGTGTTCGCCGCCTGCTCGGCGCCCATCACGCTGATCTGCGACTGCGGCCAGGAGAACAAAAAGCGCGAGTCGAAGGCGCGCCCGGACATGCCGTAGTTGCCGGCGCCAAAGCTGCCGTGACACATGACGGTGAACTTGGGCACTTCCGAGCAGGCGACCGCCATGATCATCTTGGCACCGTCCTTGGTGATGCCGCGGCGCTCGTATTCGCGCCCGACCATGAAGCCGGTGATGTTCTGCAGAAACAGGATCGGCACGCGGTTCTGGTTGCACAGCTCGATGAAATGCGCGCCCTTGAGCGCGGAGTCGTTGAACAGCACGCCGTTGTTGGCGAGGATGCCGATCTTGTAACCCCACAGGTGCGCATAGCCGCAGACCAGGGTCTTGCCGTAGTTGGGCTGGTATTCGTGGAAGCGCGAGCCGTCGACGAGACGGGCGATCACCTCTTTCATGTCGAACTGCTGCTTGATGTCCTGCGGCAGGATGCCGTAGAGCTCGCTGGGGTCGTAGTAGGGGTCTTCCGGTGCCTGCCATTCGATGGGCGTCTTCTGCGGACGCTTGAACTGCGCGACGATGTCGCGTGCGATCGCGATCGCCTCCTCCTCGCTGCCGGCCGGATAGTCGGCGGTGCCGGACACCGAGGTGTGCATGTCGCAGCCGCCGAGTTCATCCACCGTGTTCTCCTCGCCCGTCGCCGCTTTGACGAGCGGCGGTCCGGCGAGAAAGATCGCGCCGGTGCCGCGCACGATGACGTTGTAATCGGACAGCGCCGGCACGTAGGCGCCGCCCGCGGTGCAGTGGCCGAGCACGACGGCGACCTGCTGCACGCCCATCTTGGAGAGGATGCACTGGTTGCGGAAGATGCGCCCCGCGTAATACTTGTCGGCGAACAGTTCCGCCTGCAACGGCAGAAAACCGCCGGCGGAGTCGCACAGGTGCACCACCGGCAGGCGGTTCTCGATGGCGATGTCGAGCGCGCGCACCGTCTTCTTCACCGTGAGCGGGTACCAGGCGCCGCCCTTGACGCTCGGATCGCCGGCGTTCACCAGCACCTCGCGGCCGGAGACGATGCCGATGCCGGTGACGCAGGCCGCCGACGGCACCTCGCCGCCATAGGCCTCGCAGGCCGCGAGCGTGGACAGCTCCAGGAACGGCGTGCCCGGATCGAGCAAGAGCTCGAGCCGTTCGCGCACCGTCATTTTGTTTTGCGCGCTCAGGCGCTCGAGATCGCGCGCCGGGCGTTCATGGCGCGCGGCGCGCTGCTTTTCCTTGAGTTCGGCCGCCAGGCGCCGGTTGTGTGCGGCGTTGGCGCGGAATTCGGCGGAGGCGGTGTTGAGTCTGCTTTCGATGCGCTTCACGCACAGGTCTCCATCGGTTCCAGGCTCAGCAGCAGGGCGTCGCGGTCGAAGGTCTGCCCGGGCTGGTAGTTGACGGTGGCGATCACGCCGTCGCGCGGCGCGGTGATCGTGGTTTCCATCTTCATGCTCTCCATGACCAGCAGCACCTGCCCCTGCGTCACGGCATCGCCGGGTGCAACCGCCACCGAGACGATGCTGCCGGGCATCGGCGCACGGATCTGATCCTCGGCGTGCCCGGCCGCGGCAGCGGCGAGGCGGTCGAGCGGATGACGGTAACGCAGATGGTGGGCTTCGCCGTCGAGGTGGACGAAGACATCGTCGCCGCGCGTGGCGACGACGACCTCGATGTGCGCATCGCCGAGCGTCAGCCAGGCGCGCCCGTCGGCGCCGGTGCGCAGATCGACGGGGACGATGCGCTCGCCGAGGTGCAGGCGGTAGCCGGTGCGTGCGCGCGAGAGGGCGACGTTGATCTCGCGGTCTGCGATCTGGAACGCGTGGTGCATGCCTAGGCTCCCCCCTGAACGCGGTTCTGTACCCGTGCAGCGGACGTCTGGTGTGTGCCGGCCATGGCTCAGTTCCTCCATCCGCCCATCGCCGCGTGCATGTCCGGTATGGCGTCGGCGAGGTCGCGCATCGGCCGGGTGCTCAGGCTCGCGACCGCCAGCAGCCGCTCCAGTGTGTCGGCGGCAAGCGGTGGTTCGGCGGCGATCTCGGGGTGGGCGTCGAGAAAACCGGTGTGCACATCGCCGGCGACGAAGGCCGGATGCGCGATCAGCCGGCGCAGGAACGCGATGTTGGTCTTGCAGCCGAGCAGCACCGTCTCGCGCAGCGCCCGATCGGCCTTGGCGATCGCGTTGGCGCGGTCGGTGCCGTGCACGATCAGTTTGGCGAGCATCGGATCGAAGTTCGCGGTGACCTCGCCACCCTGGACGATGCCGGCGTCCATGCGGATGCCTTCGCCCTGCGCCGGCTGCCAGACCAGGACCGGACCGGTGGTCGGGGTATAGCCGCGCGCCGGATCCTCGGCGTAGAGACGGAACTCGATCGCATGCCCGCGCGTATGCAGATCGGACTGGCGATACGGCAGCGGCTCGCCGGCGGCCACGCACAGTTGTTCGAGCACCAGATCGAGGCCGGTGATCGCCTCGGTCACCGGATGCTCGACCTGCAGGCGCGTGTTCATCTCCAGGAAATAAAACTCGCCGTTCTGGCCGAAGATGAACTCGACGGTGCCGGCGTTGCGGTAGCCGATGGCGCGGGCGATGCCGGCGGCGGTCTCGCAGATGTCGCGCCGCTGCGCGGCGGTGAGCGCCGGCGATGGCGATTCCTCGACGATTTTCTGGAACCGCCGCTGCACCGAGCACTCGCGCTCGAAGACGTGGACGACGTTGCCCTGCCCGTCGCCGAGCACCTGCACCTCGATGTGGCGCGGCCGTTCGACATAGCGCTCGACATAGAGCCGGCCATCGCCGAAGTAGCGCTGGCCCTCGCTGCGCGCGCGCGCGATCTCGGCTTCGAGCAAGGCGAGGTCGCGCACGATGCGCATGCCCTTGCCGCCGCCGCCGGCGGATGGCTTGATCAACAGCGGCGCGCCCAGTCGTCGCGCACGCTCGACGAAGGTATTCGGATCGTCGTCCTCGATCGCGCTCGGTGCGACCGGAAAGCCGGCCTGGGCCACGAAGTTACGTGCGCGCACCTTGTCGCCCATGAGTTCAATCTGCGCCGGTGTCGGTCCGACGAAGCGGATGCCCGCGGCTTCGACCGCTGCGCAGAAATCCCCGTTCTCGGAGAGAAAGCCATAACCCGGGTGGATCGCACCGGCCTTGCAGGCGTGGGCCGCGGCGATGATCTGCGCGCCGTCGAGATACGCCGCCACCGGCGTGGGCCCGGTGATTTCGATCGCCGCGTCGGCCATGTGCACCGCCGGCGTGTTCCGGTCGGCGGCGTGATAGACGACGGCGCCTTTCAAGCCCAGCGCCTGCACCGTGCGCAGGATACGCACGGCGATCTCGCCGCGGTTGGCGACGAGCACGGTGGAGAACGGCCAGTGCGCGATCCGGGCGCGGACCGCATCGAGGCGGGAGCGGGAGTCGGTCATCATGCGGTTCACCGGGGTTTGTTGCGCACGGGGCTCATGGCCGCCGCAGCGCGCGGCAGCAGGCCCTCGCACAGCAGGGAGGTGATCTGTTCGGCGAGCCGGTCGATGTCGAGCGATCCGCGCCCGCGCAGGTAATGCCAGGTGGCGTGTTCGATGCCGCCATAGACGAGATCGCGCACCAGCCGCGGCGGGATGTCGGCGCGGAAGCTGCCGTCGCGCTGGCCGGCTTCGATCTCATCGACCAGATACTGCGTGTAACGGCGGTTGCGGGCATGCAGCGAGGAGCCGTGATAACCGCTTTCACCCTGGACTTCGCGGAACATCAGCTTGCACAGCTGCGGATAGTCGCGCACCGCACGCAGATGGTGACGTACCAGCATGCGCACACGGGCGCGGCGGTCGCTGATGCCCGCGAGTGCGCGCTCGGTGTCGCCGAACAACTCGTCGTACCAGCGTTCGAGCACCTGCAGCAGAAGCTCGCGCTTGGTCGAGAAGTATTTGTAGACGAGCCCCTCGACGACGCCGATGCGTGCGGCGATTTCCGCGACCGAGGCCGCGTCATAGCCCTTCTCGCAGAACACGTCGCGGGCGCTGACGAGGATCTCGTCGACGCGCTGGGCGCGCGCGCGCCGGATGGCGTGGGTGCGGGCTGGTTTGCGCGCAGCGGCCATCGTGCTACAGCCAGCCGGCGGGCACGCGGATCGGAAAATCCATCAGGATCTGCGCCAGCATCTTGCCCTGTGGGTCGTAACGCAGGCTGGCCATGCCGCCGCCGCCGAGGGCCTCGTGCAGGACGAAATTGAATCCGCACAGCCCCGGCCACTCGTAGCGCTCGACGCGGCCGTGTACGAAATGCGCGAAATACGCCTGCACCGCCGCGGCGGTGAGCTGCTCGCGCAGGATCGGCAGATAGTCCGGCTTGCGCGCGAGCACGCCGATGTTCGCCGTATCGCCCTTGTCGCCGGAGCGGCCATAGGCGAGCCGGATCAACGGCACGCAGGTTCCGTCCGCCACCGGCGCGGGCGCTGGCGGCGGCGCGGCTACGGGTGCTGGCGGCGGCGCATCGGCGCTGGCGTGTGCGATCTGCAGATTCTCCCGAAAGGGCTGGCCATCGACCTCGATGCGCACCTCGTGCTTGGGCACCAGGCATGAAAACAAGCGCACCAGGGGCGTGGGCGACGGCCGTCCGCCGGAAAACCCGGTGATGCCCTGCGCCATCGCCGTCGCCGGCGGAATGAATTCGCGGCCGAACAGTTCCAGCGCCTTGGCGTCGGCGTGATGCACGGCGATCTTGAGGATGACCTCGCGGGTGTCGCCGCGGCGCGCGTGCGCGCCCCAGTTGGCTTCGGCGCCGAGCACTTCGACGTCGGTGCGCTGATAATCGGGCCAGTTGCGCTCGGCGAACATCCGCCGTGTGCGCTTGAGAATCGCCTCGGCCACGGCGTGGGCTTTTCTGACCGCATCGATCCCACCGATCAGCATCGTGCCGGTGGCGCGAAAGCCATCCTGATAAGTGGCGGAAACCTTGTAGTAAGCACTCGGCGCGCGGCCTTTGGCACCGCGGACCTCGACGCGGTCGGGACCGACTGGCGCAAGGCGCACGTCGCGCCAGTCGCAGATCACGTCGGGCAGCACATAGGCGGATGGATCACCGACTTCGTAGACGATTTGCTCGGCCACCGTTTCCGGCACGATGCGCCCGCCAGTGCCCGCCGGTTTGGTGAGGACGAAGGATCCATCGGGCCGGCATTCGGCGATCGGGAAACCCATGCGGTCCCAGTCGGCGGCGACTGCCTCCCAATCCGTGCAGATGCCGCCGGTGGCCTGCACGCCGCATTCGAGCACGTGCCCGGCGAGACTGCCGGCGGAGAGCTTGTCGAATTCATCGGCCCGCCACTTGAACTCGTGGATCAGCGGACCGAGCACGATCGCGGAATCCACACAGCGGCCCGTGAGGACGATGTCGGCGCCGGCGTCGAGCGCCGCGGCGATCGGGAACGCCCCCAGGTACGCGTTCATGCTCCACAGCTTCGGCGGCATCGGCGCGCCGCTGAACATCTCGCGGATGCCGGCGTCGCGCAATGCCTCGGCGCGCGGCAGCAAGTCGTCGCCGGTGACGACGGCGACCTTGAGCGCGATGCCGAGCGCCTTGAGTTTCTCGTCGATCGCCGCCTTGCAGGCCTGCGGATTGACGCCGCCGGCATTGGTGACGACGCGGATCCCGCGCGTCTTGAGCTGCGGCGCAAGCTCGGCGAGCACGGCCGGAAAATCGGTGGCGTAGCCGGCGTTCGGATCTTTGGCGCGCGCCCGCGCGAGCAGCGACATCGTGATCTCGGCGAGATAGTCGAGCACGAGATAGTCGATCTGGCCGGAGTTCACGAGCTGCCTGGGGCCCTCGGCCGAATCGCCCCAGAAACCGGCACCGCAGCCGATGCGGACGAGATCGCGCATATGTCAGTTCCCCGTGAAGCGCGCCGGCCGCTTCTCCTGGAACGCGGCCATGCCTTCCTTGGCGTCCTCGGTCGAGGACATCACCGGCACCATGACCTGCGCGTATTCGAGCGCCTCGCGCAGGCTCATGTCGCGCATCGCGTTGAACGCCTGCTTGCCGAGCCGGATCGCGGTCGGCGATTTGTCGAGGATGCGCGCGAGCAGCCAGTCGAGCTTGGCATCCAGCTCGGCACGCGGTACGACGTAATTGACCACACCCCAGGCGAGTGCCTCGTGCGCGGTGAACGGCTCGCCGGTGATGCACATCTCCTGCAGCCGGCGCGCGGGCAGCACGCGCATCATGTACGGCAGGATCATCATCGGCGTGACGCCGATCTTGGCCTCGGTGGTGCCGATGCGGATGTCGTCGGCGGCCACTGCCAGGTCGCAGGCGCACAGCAGCCCAAAGCCGCCGGCCATGACGTGGCCGTTGACGCGCGCGATCACCGGCAGCGTGCATTCCTGCAGCCGCTTGAACAAATCGACGATGTAGTGCTTGGGGCGCGCGAAATCGACGGCGAACGCAAAGCCTTTGGTGTTCTTGGCCAGATCGGCGCCGGCGCAGAACGCCTTGTCGCCGGCGCCGGTGATGACGATCGCGCGCACCTCGTTGCCGGACACCGCCTCGGCGATGCCGCGGTCGATCGTGCGCACGACCTCTTCGTTGAGCGCGTTACGGCGTTCCTCGCGATTGATGATGATCCATTGCACCGCACCGCGGCGCTCGATCAGCACGGGTTCGGACATCGCAAAAATCTCCACGGACAGGCGATCCGGCTCCGTCCACGGGACCGGATCGGTGAGGGTGTGCGCAGGCTAAGAAGCCTGTGGTGAGTCTGCCTCACCCAAATGCGGGAGACCAGGCCGGCGCCTTGGATTCCTGCAGCGTTCGGATGAGGCATGGCCCGGTCGTGCGCGCCAGACTCGCCTCGTCACCTCTGACGGAGGGCCACGCATGGACAAGACCCGCGAACAACTGCTCGACGAGCTGCTCGACAAGCAGGCCATCTACGAACTGATCATGGCCTATGCCAATGCCGCCGACCGTCACGACCACGCCAAGATGCGCACGCTCTATCACGAGGATGCGATCGACGATCACGGCCATTTCGCCAGCGGCCCGGCGATGGACTTCATCGACAAGCTGCCGGCGATCCAGGCAAACATGGACATCCTCCACCACAACGTGACGACGGTGAATCTCAAGCTCAACGGCAACTACGCCGAGGGCGAGGTTTATATCCTGGCATTCCACAAGGTGAAGGACCCCGGCGGCAGCTACGACGTGCTGATCGGCGGGCGTTATTTCGACAAATACGAAAAGCGCAACGGTGTCTGGAAATTCAGCCACCGCGCGATCGTCGCCGACTGGGCCTACCCGGCGCATCCCTCGGCGGTGCGGCTGGACCATCCGTTCCTCTCCGGTGCCTATCTCGGCAAGCCGGGGCCGGATGATCCCTCCTACCGTTTCTTCTCGCTGTTTACGTTCGGCGCGCGCTGAAAGGCCCTGCGCTAGAGTGCGCGGTGTGTCTGTGACGCCGTACCGTCTCGATTGCCTGCGCAAATGGGTCGCCCTGCCGGCGGCGGCGCCCGACTGCTCGCCGCTGTCGCCGACGCCGTGGCTTGCGCTGGATCTGGCATCTGGCGCGCCGGATCTGGATACCGCGGCCAGCGTCGCATGGCTGCAGCGCGTGCCGGTGCCGACGCTGGCGATCGGCCCCTGCGCCGCGGCGCCGGCCATCGCCGGGGCCTGCGACGTGCACGTGGCCACGGAAACCGAGGCCGAACCGCTGCTCGACGGCATCCGCCGGTCGCCGATCGCGGCCGCGGTTTTCGTACGCCTGCTGCGCAGCAGTGCGCACTTGGATCTGGAGTCGGCGCTGTTTGCGGAATCGCTGGCTTACTCGACGCTGCAGGCCGGCCCCGAATACGGGCGCTGGCTCGCCGCGCATCGCGCCGTGGCGCCGGCGCGTGCCACCGACACCGGGCCTGCCGTGGTCCTCGACCGCGAGGGCGAGGTCTTGCGGCTCGAGCTGAACCGGGCCTCCAACCGCAATGCCATGACCGTGGAGATGCGCGATGCGCTGTGCGAGGCGCTGGCGCTGGCCGTCGCCGACACCGGCATCGCGCAGGTGCACATCCGCGGCCGCGGCAAGTGCTTCTCCACCGGCGGCGATCTGACCGAGTTCGGCAGCACGCCCGATCCGGCGACGGCGCACATCGTGCGCACGCTGGCTCTGCCCGGCCGTCTGCTCGCGGCCTGCGCGGATCGCGCCACGGTGTACGTCCACGGCGCCTGCATCGGCTCCGGCATCGAATTTCCGGCCTTTGCTGCGCGTCTGGTGGCACGCCGCGATGCCTGGTTCCAGTTGCCGGAACTGCGGTATGGCCTCATCCCCGGCGCCGGTGGCTGTGTGAGTCTGCCGCGCCGGATCGGCCGCCAGCGCACCGCCTGGCTGGTGCTCACCGGCCAGCGCATCAACGCACAGACGGCGCTCGACTGGGGTCTGGTCGATGCGCTGAGTGCATGAGCCGCCAGTGAACTTTCTCGCCCATCTGTGGCTCGCCGAGCGCACCGGCACCTCGCTGGCCGGCGCAATCCTCGGCGATGTCGTGCGCGGCGCCGATTTGTCGGCGTACCCGCCGGAGCTGGCCCTCGGGATCCGCCTGCACCGGCGCATCGATGCGCGGACCGATCGCCATCCGCAGATCCGCGCGCTGCGCAGCGGGTTTGCCGCGGGTGCGCGGCGGTACGCCGGCATCGTCATCGATCTGGCCTGTGACCATGCGCTGGCGGCGGACTGGTCAAGCCATTCGGCCGAACCGCTGGCGGTGTTCTGCCAGCGTGCGGCGGTTGCCGTCGCCCGGCAGGCGCGCTGGTTCGAATACGCCGGCGGTTGTGCCCCCGATGCCGAGCGCTTCGCCGCGCTTCTGCGTTCGTATGCCGAGCCGTCCGGCATCGATCAGGCGTTCGCGCGCATTGCCCGGCGCCTGCGCGCGCCCGCGCCTTTGCTCGCGGCAGCATCCGACTGGCCGCGCCATGCCCGCGCGCTGCAGGCCGGCTTGCCGACGCTGCTCGCCGAACTGGTCGCGGATGTCGCCGATCTCACCTCATCGGACGAGCGCAGCGCAGATACGCTTTGCTATCGTCGGTAAGTCAGACTCACCGACGTATCACCATGTCCGCACCCGCTTCCGTGATGCAGGCCTTCACCGGCCTGTCGCAGGACGAACTCGAGGTTCTTGCCCAGGCCGACCGCTTCGCGCAGGCCGAGCTGTATCCACTGGCGCAGAAGATGGACGACGAGGAATGGTGGCCCGCCGACATCTTTCCGAAGATCGGCGCCACCGGTTATCTCGGCATCACCGCGCCGGAGCGCTTCGGCGGCGCCGGGCTCGACATCTTCACGTCCGGACTCATCCTGCAGGCGTTCGCGCGCTGGAACCATGCGCTTGCGCTCGCCTGGGTCGCGCATGAGAACCTGTGCCTGCACAACATCCTGCGCAACGCCAACGAAGAGCAGAAGGCAAAATACATCCCCGCCCTGGTCAAGGGTACGGCGATCGGCGCGCTGGGTTTGACCGAACCGGGCGCCGGCTCCGATGCACTCGGCTCCATGCGCACGACCGCGCGCCGCGAGGGCGATTACTACATCCTCAACGGCCGCAAGATCTACATCACCAATGGCCCCGTCGCCGACGTGCTGCTGGTCTATGCCAAGACCGACAAGGACCGCGGCGCCCAGGGCATCAGCGCCTTCATCGTCGAGAAAGATTTCCCTGGCTTTCGCGTCGCGCAAAAGCTCATCAAGATGGGTTTTCGCGGCAGCCAGACCGCAGAACTCGTGTTCGACGACTGCCGCGTGCCGGCACAAAACCTGGTCGGTGAGGAGAACCGCGGCGTCAAGGTGGTGATGTCGGGGCTCGATCTGGAGCGCGCGATGATCTCGCCGATCTGCCTGGGCATCGCCGAGCGCGCCTTTGCGCTGGCGCTGGACTACGCCCGGCAGCGCAAGCAGTTCGGCCGTCCGATCGCCGATTTCCAGATGATCCAGGCCAAGCTCGCCGAGATGTACACGCGCGTGGAATCGATGCGCCTGTTCACCTACCAGGTGCTGCGCGCGGCCAACGTCATCGGCGAGGACGAAGGCGGCCGCGGCGAGATCCACAAGCTGACCGCCGCCGGCGTGCTGTACGTGGCCGAGACGATGAACCAGGTCTTGAACGACGCCGTACAGGTGCACGGCGGGTCCGGCTATATCTGGGAATCGGAGATCAACCGCTTGTACCGCGCCAACAAGCTGCTGGAGATCGGCGCCGGCACCTCGGAGGTGCGCAAGATGATCATCGCCAAGGAGCTGCTCGGCGGATGAGGCTCGACATCGACGCACTCAATGCCCCGGAAGCCCTCTGGGCCGCTGACACCGTTTACCGCGCCGATTTGTTCAGGGACCGGGTCGCGCTGGTTTCCGGCGCGGGCAGCGGCATCGGCCGCGCGGTGGCGCTGCTGTTCGCGCGTCTGGGTGCCCGGCTCGTGATCTGCGGCCGCACGCTGGAAAAGCTCGACGCCGTTGCCGATTTCGTCCGCGCCAAAGGCGGCGAGGTGCTGGCCGTGCCGACCAATGTCCGCGAACCGGACCAGGTCGAGAACCTGTTCGCGCAGGCGCATGCGCACTATGGCCGTATCGACTGTGTGGTGAACAACGCCGGCGGCCAGTTTCCCCAGCACGCCATCGACTTCACGCCCAAGGGCTGGAGCGCCGTCATTCACAACAATCTCACCGGCACCTGGCTGATGATGCAGCGGGCGGCTCGGTACTGGCGCGACCAGGGCGCGGCATCGGCATCGATGCTGCGCTCGATCTGCAACATCGTCGTCGTCACCGAGCGTGGCATGCCAGGGGTGGCGCATACCGTCGCCGCGCGCGCCGGCATCATCGGTGCCTCGCGCACGGTCGCCGTCGAATGGGCGCCGCTCGGTATCCGCGTCAACTGCGTCGCGCCGGGGTTGACCGCGACCGAGGGTTTGCGTGTCTATCCGCCCGCGGCGCAGAAGGAATTTCCGCTCGCCAACCCGATGAAACGGCCAGGCACGCCGATGGAAATCGCCGAGGCGGTGGTCTATCTGAGTGCGCCGAGCGGCAGTTTCATCACCGGCGAGGTGCTCACCGTCGATGGCGGCGGCCGGCTCTGGGGCGAGCTGTGGACCGCCGGCCGGCCGGAGTACTATCAGTTTTCCTGACCTCCCCAATCCGGAGCCTTCCGATGATCGGTTACGTCACTCTTGGGACCAACGATTTGCCGCGCGCCGCGGCTTTCTACGATGCCCTGCTCGGTGCGCTTGGCGCCAAGCGCAGCTTCCACAACGACCGTCTGGTCATGTGGTCGGTGACGCCGCAGGCGCCGGGTCTGGCGGTGATCAAGCCCTACGACGGCAAGCCGGCGACGGTCGGCAACGGCGTGATGGTTGCCTTGGCAGTGGACAGCCCCGAGAAGGTCGATGCGCTGTACCACAAGGCGATCGCACTGGGCGCGACCGACGAGGGCAAGCCCGGCGAGCGCATGAAAGGGTTCTACGCTGCCTATTTCCGCGACCTCGACGGCAACAAGCTCAATTTCTTCTGCATGGGACGCTGACGCGCGGGCATGCGCGTGCGCACAGACATGCGCACAGACAAACGCCGGCGTCACCGCCGGCGTTTTTGATTCGAAAGCCGCCGTTTGGGCGGCGCGACGTGCGCTCAGTGCCCGGCGGGTACGGCGGCAGCCGCAGGTGCGGTTTGGGCAGCTTTGTAATCGCGGCCGATGTACAGATACATCGCCGGCACCACGTAGAGCGTGAACAGCGTGCCGATGGTCATGCCGGCGGCGATGACCAGACCGATCGAGAAACGCGCACCCGCACCGGGGCCCTCGGCCAGCAGCAGCGGCACCATCGCGATCACCAGGGCCGCCGTCGTCATCAGCACCGGACGCAGGCGGATCGACGCCGCCTCCTCGATCGCCGCACGCTTGTCCAGGCCCTGTTCCTGCAGCTTGTTGGCGAACTCCACGATCAGGATGCCGTGTTTGGAGATGACGCCGATCAGCGTCACCAGGCCGACCTGCGTGTAGATGTTCAGCGTCATGCCCGGGAAATGGGTCAACTGCATGCCGTTGGTGATCGCAAAAATGTTGAGGAACAGCAGCGCGCCGCAGACCGACATCGGCACCGTCACCAGCATGATGATCGGATCGCGGAACGATTCGAACTGCGCTGCCAGCACCAGGTAGATGATGATCAGCGCAAACACGAAGGTCGTTGCCAGCGCGGCCCCCTCCTGCTTGAACTGCCGCGACGGTCCGGCGTAGTCGGGAAGAAAGTTCGACGGCGCGAGTTCGGCGAACAGATCCTCGAAGATCTTCAACGCCTCGCCCTGCGGAATGTCGGGCCGCGGCACGGCGATGATCGTATTCGAGTTGAGCTGCTGGAAATGCTCGATCGCGCGCGGCACCACGTGCGGCTCCAGCGAGATCAGCGTGGACAGCGGGATCAGATCGCCGTTGCGCGCGCGGGTGTAATAGCCCTGGATCTGCTCCGGGTTCAGCCGCTCGTTGCGTGTGACCTGCTGGATCACCTTGTATGAGCGCCCGTCGTAGGCGAAGCGGTTGACCTCGCCGCCGGCGAGCAGGGCGGCGAGGTCCGCCGACAACTGGCCCATGTCCACGCCGAGCAGCGCGGCCTTGTCGCGGTCGATGTGGATGCGGACCTCGGGCCGGTCGATGTTGACGCGCTTTTCGACGAAGAAGAACTTCTTCGTCGCGCGGGCGCGCTCGATGATTTGCTCGGTGATCTCGGCGATCGTCTCCGGGCTGGCCGTGGACTTGAGTACGAATTCGACCGGATAGCCCTGTCCGGGCGTGGGCAGCGCCGGCGGCTGGATGCCGGCCCAGCGCAGTCCCGGTACGGCGGCGAGCTTGTGGTTGAGATCGGCGAGGATGGTTTCCGTCGAGCGCTCGCGCTCGGTCCATTCGCGCATCACCAGCCCCATGAACGCGGTGTTGGTCGCGTTGCCCTGGGACAGGCTGAAGGTGAAGATGTGCTCGACGTCGGGATCGTCGAGCACGATTTTCTGCGCGGCCTGGAACTGCTCCTCGAGATATTCGGGCGAGGCATAACCATCGACCTCGTTGATCGAGAACGCAAAGCCGAAGTCTTCCTTGGGCGCGAGCTCCCGTGGCGTCAACACGTACAGGAAGTAGCAGGAGGCGAGCACGATCAGGCCGAATACACCGATGACGTGGCGCGTGTCGAGCGCGCTATGCAGGCGGCGCTTGTAGGCGTTGCGCCATTGCTCGAACTTGCGGTCGAGATAGTCGGCGAGCCGGTTCGGCGCGGCGCCTTCACCGTGCGTCGGCTTGAGGATGCGCGCGCACATCATCGGCGTCAGCGTCAGGGCGATCACGCCCGAGATCAACACCGCGCCGGCGAGAGTGAAAGCGAATTCGCTGAACAGCTTGCCGGTGATACCGGTGAGAAAGCCGATCGGCGCATAGACCGCAACCAGCGTGATCGTCATCGCGATCACCGGGCCGACGAGCTCGCGCGCGCCCTTGACCGCCGCATCGAAAGGCTTCATGCCCTCCTCGATGTGGCGGTGCACGTTCTCCAGCACGATGATCGCATCGTCCACGACCATGCCGATCGCCAGCACCATCGCCAGCAAGGTCAGCAAGTTGATGGAGTACCCCATCGCATACATGATGAACAGCGCGCCGATCAGCGACAGCGGCACGGTGACCGCCGGAATCAGCGCGCTGCGCACCGATCCCAGGAACAGGAAGATCACGACGAGGACGATCACCACCGCCTCGGCCAGCGTCGTGCGCACCTCGTTGATCGCCTCGCGGATGTACTCGGTGCTGTCGTAGCCGATCGTCGCCTCGAGGCCCTCGGGCAGGGCCTGCACGATCTGCGGCCAGATCTTGCGCACGTTTTCGATGACGTCGAGCACGTTGGCTTCCGGACGTACGCGGATCCCGATGAACAAGGCCTGGTCGCCGTCCCAGCCGGCGCCGCCGTCGTAATCCTCGGCACCGAGGACGACGTTGGCGACATCGCCCAGGCGCACGACGTCTTCTCCTTCGGCACGCAACACGAGCTGGCGGAATTCCTCGGCGCTGCGCAGGTCGGTGCGCGCCGACAGGCCGATGCGCACGTAATTGCCCTTGGCCTCGCCGACTGCCGACAGCACGTTCTGGTTGCGGATGCGGGCATAGACCTCGCTGGCGGTGAGGTTGTGCGCGGCGAGCCGGTCCGGCTTGAGCCAGATGCGCATCGCGTAGGTGCGCGCGCCCATGATCTCGGCGCGCTCGACGCCAGGGATCGCCGCGAGCTGCGGTTCGACGATGCGGATCAGGTAATCGGTGATCTGGCTTTTGTCGAGCAGCTTCGAATAAAACGACATGTACATCGCCGCCGTACCGCCGCCTTCGGCGATGGCGATGATCGGATCCTCGGAGCCCTCCGGGAGCTGGTTGCGCAGCTTGTTGACCTTGGCCGAAATCTCGGTGAGTGCCTCGTTCGGATCCTTGTCCAGGCGCAGGTTGGCAGTGATCGTCGTGATGCCCTGCGCCGTGCTCGAGGTCATGAAATCGATGCCATCGGCAGAGGCGATCTCGCGCTCCAGCGGCGTGGTGATGAATCCGTCCATCAGCGCGGCCTCGGCACCGGGGTAGGCGACGCTGATCGTGATCTGCGCGTTCTGCAGCTTGGGATATTCGCGGACCGTCAGCTCGGAGCCGGCGCGCAGGCCCAGCAGCAGAATGATCAGGCTGACGACGGTGGCGAGCACCGGCCGCTTGATGAAGATGTCAGTGAAGTGCATGGGCATACCCTGAGATGGCAAAAGCAGCGACCTCGGCCGGGATGGGGGCTGGCATGGCGTGAGCCGCTCCTGTGCGTATCTGACCGTCTTTGGATGCGTCCCCCGGTCACGTCTGCGGCGGCGTGGGGTCGAGCGTGGCCTTGGGCGCGAGCGAGTTGTTGATGATCACCGGATGCTGGTTGCCGAGCTTGATCAGCCCGGAAGTGGCCACCTGCTCACCGGCCTTGAGTCCCTCGAGCACGGCGACGAAGTCACCGCGGCTTTCGCCGATGCGGACGAAGCGCTGCACGACTTCCAGATCGGTCGCCGGCGTCTGGCCCGCCGTGCCGGCGGCCGGCGCGGTCGTGGCGGAGGCCTTCTTCTGCACGACGAAGACCGAGGTTCCGTAGGAGCTGTAGTTCACCGCCGTGCGCGGAATCGCGAGCACCTCGCGCTCCCCGGGCAGGCGCAGCGCCACGCGTCCGAACTGGCCGGCGCGCAGCACGCCATCGGCATTGGCCAGACGCGCGCGCACGCCGAAGTTGCGGGTGGACGTATCGATTTTCGGTTCCACCGCGAGCACGCGGCCTTCGAACACCCGTTCCGGCTGCGCGTCCACGCGCACGCTCACGGCATATCCGGGCCGCACATGGCCGACGTACTGCTCGGGCAGGCTGAAATCGATGTCGATCGGATCCAGCGACTGCAGCGTGACGATCGGCGTGCCGGGTGCGACGTACTGGCCGACGTTGATGCGGCGGATGCCGAGCACCCCCGCAAACGGCGCGCGCAGCTGCTTTTGCGCGACGCGGCCGGCCTGGGCCTCGGCGGCGGCGCGGGCGGCGTTGGATTCAGCGACCGCGGCGTCGTAATCGGCCTTGGAAATGGCTTCGAGCTTGAACAACTGCTCACGGCGCTTGCGGTTGAGTTCGGCGAGTTCCGCCTGCGCCTGCAGTCGCTTGAGCTCGCCGAGCTGCTCTTGGGCATCGAGCGTGACCAGCAGCGCCCCTTTTTCGACCCGATCGCCGGATTCGAAGTGGATCGCCTCGACCACACCGCCGACCTCGGTCGTGAGATCAGCGCCCTGCACGGGCACGAGCGTGCCGATGGCTTCCAGGCGGTTGTCCCAGCGCATGATCTGGGCTTCGGCGGCGCTGATCGTCGCCGGCGGAATCGGCATGTTCTCGAGGTATTGCACCATCATCTTGTTGCCGAACCACTTCATTGCGAACACGCCGCCGAACAGCACGAGGGCGAGCAACAGCAGCACGGCAAGGCGCACGACGGTCTTGCGCCGGTGCGCGGCGCCGTGGGTGCCGGAAGACATCGGATTGGACCGGGAAGTGAAATCGTTCATGACCGGATTCCTGGAAGTTTTTGTGCCGGCATCAGCGTGCCGGTGGGTAACGGAGCAATTGGTCGATCTGGGCGAAGTCCTGCGCCGACAGCTCGCCGGCGAGCTGCTTGAGCTGCAGCAGGTTCAGCAGCAGGCGATAGCGGGTGCCGTTCAAGTCGCGTTGCGCCTGCACGACCCGTGACTTGGCATCGAGCACATCGGTGATCGTGCGCGTGCCGGCGTCATAGCCGGCGCGGGTCGCCGCCTCGGCGGCCCGCGCCGACTCGAGCGCGCGCGCATAGGCGCCGACCTCGGCATACGCGGTCGCCACCTGGCGGAAAAGCTGGCGTGTCGTGCGTTCGGTCTCCAGCGTCACGCGGCGCAGCTCGGCTTGCGCGGCCTGGGCGTTGGCGATGGCCTGCTGCCAGGCCGCATGGTTGATGCCGCCGGCATAGATCGGCACGCTGAGTTCGACGCCGATGCGGGCATCGTCCGTGCGCTGGCCGAAATCGAACTCGCTGGTGTCCTCGCGGCCCGCGGACGCCACCAGATCCAGCGCCGGCATCGCCGCGGAACGCGCCCGCTCGCGATCGGCTTCGGCGATGCGCAAGGCCTGCGCGGCCAGCGCGATGCGCGGGCTTTGTGCGCGCGCGGCCTCCACCCACTGCTCGGCGTCGGCAGGCTGCAGCGGCGGAAAGACCACGTCCTCGGGCAGCACCGGCAGCGCGACATGGCCGTTGCCGGTGATCTCATCGAGCGCCTCGCGCGCGGTTTCGAGCGCGGTCTGCGCCGACAGCACGCGCGCCTGCGCGAGATCGTCGCGGGCCTGGGCCTCCTTGAGATCCGTGCCCGGAACGAGTTCGACCGCGTAGCGTTTGCGCGTGTCTTCGAGCGACTCGCGCACCGCCGCCGCCTCGGCCTCGGCCTGGGCGAGCTGATCCTGGGCGACGAGTACCGCGAAATAGCGCTCGGCGACGCGCACCAGCGTCTGCTGCTCCCGGTCGCGGAAGGCGGTTTCCGCCTGGTCGTCGAGCGCGCGTGCGCGCTCACGCCGCGCGAACCAGTCGAGCCGGAACAGGGGCTGGCGCGCCGTCACCTGCGCCCCCCAGCTCGGATACCGGTCCTGGGACCGCCCGAAGACGCCGTCGGATTGCGTCCTGGCGTAGCCGTAATGACCGCCCGCGGACACCGTCGGCAGCAGCGTGCCCCGCTCGATGGCCCCGGATTGGCGCGCGGCAGCGTACTGCGCCTGTGAGACTGCGATTGCGGGATCGTGGCCAGCGGCGCGCCCATAGGCTTCGCTGAGCGTCATCGCCGCTGCCGGGCTTGCGGCGAGCACGGCCAGCAGGGCGACGGCGGTGGGGCTAAGCCGCGCTGCACAAATCATGGAACACCTCGTTTCTTATACGTTCGTTCAGCCGGTCGATCGTGCGGTCATCGGTGACGTCGACCAGCGGCTTCCAGTTGAAGCCGTTGAGCATCGCGTGCATGTGCCGGAACATCAGGCGATAGGCGTCGTGGCCGGCGAATTCCTCGAGCACGCCTTCGGCATGGACCAGATTGTGCGTGCCGTTGCACAGCGCCCACAGGCCGGTGCAAAGCTGCTCCGGCGTCAAGCGCCCGAGCACCAGATCGCCGGCAGCGACGGCATCGCGAACGATGTCGGCGACGATGCGCGCCACCGGCTGGCACGCCTCCAGAAATTCCGCGCGCCGGTCTGGCGAGGCCGCGCGCCACACCACCTCGCACAGCGCGTACTGGGCGATGCGGAAGTGATCCGGGTGGCGGCGCACGAAGATCAGGTCGGCCACGCCGATTGCGATCATGCGATCGCGCGCCGAGGCGTTCCAGTCGCGGACGCGGCGGAACAACTCCGTATGCTCCTGCGCCTGCAGTGTGGTCAGTGCCAGCAGCAAGTCTTCCTTGCTCGCGAAATGCTGATACAGCGTGCCGACGGCGTATTCGCACTTTTCGGCGATCCGCGACATCTGCAGGTTGAGCAGCCCGCTCTCGCGGATCAGCTCGCGCGCGGTATCGAGAAACAGCTGCTCGCGTTCCGCGAACTGGCGCTGGCGGCGCTCCTTGGTCCCCACGGCAACACACCCAACGGCTCGAAACGAGCGCGGATTTTGAACCTGATTCGGATTCGATGCAAGGTTCATCGGCCCTCATCGGCGGCGCCGCGCGGCCGGCTGGGCTGGGCCTCATGCGCGCTGCGGCCGATCGACCCGTGGGGCAGGGTCCAAGGCGGGGGGTTGCACCGGCAAACCGCGCCGGTGTTCATGACGGAATGGGCGTCTGCGCGTTTCCCTGCGGCGGCGTATCGACGGCGCGAGGATCGCTCCGTCCGCTCCTCGATCCATCCGCGCATGCACGCCGTGCGCCGGGGTATCCGACAGTGCGGGAGCAGCCCGCGGTGCTCGCCTGGACAAGCAGGCGCCGTTCAAGAGGGGAAGTGCAGCTCCCGAATCTGATTCTCGCGGTCGCGCAGCCGGACGATGTCCGGCCCGCCGTGGTCGGCGAGGGTTTGCACATCCGGCGGTAACACCGGAATCCGGGCGCCGGCGCGTACGAACAGCGGAATCTGCTCGCGCGGTGCGGGTACGGTGACCCACTGGCCGCCCTCGACGATGGGGATCGTGCCTTCGCGCAGGCGAAACGCACCCGTGGGCTCCTCGTAGATCACGGCATCCCAGAAGTTCACCCAGCGGCCGTGCGGCAGGTACAGCCGGCGTTCGGTCGCCCCGGCCTGATACACCGGCGCGACCAGCAGGTCGGGGCCGAACAGGTATTGGTCGTCCAGCGCAATTGCCTGCGGATCCTGCGGGTGGGTGAGCACGTGATGGCGCATGACCGGCAGGCCGGTTCGGTAATACGTATCGACCGCTGCGCGTACATAGGGATAGAGCTGGGTGCGCAGCTTGGCGTAGCGGCGCCAGATCGGCAGATGAGGTTCGTCCCAGATCTCGGGCTGGTCTTTGTCCGGAATGACGATGCCGCCGGCCTGGTTGCGGAAGATCACCGAAAAGGCACCGAAGGCGATCCAGCGGTCGAGCAGCTCGGGCGTGCGCCGGGTGAAGCCCAGCGCGAAAAAGCCGCCGATGTCCGAGCCCCAGATGCCCACGCCGGACAGCCCCATCGACAGCGCCTGATAAATCGAGGACTCCAGGCCGTCGAAGCCAAAGACCGTACTGGGATCCCCGCCCCAGACGATCGGCGAACACGCCGCCGAGCCGGTCCAGCCGGAGCGCACGAAGCGTGCGAGCGGCTTGCGATGGTGGGCGGTGGCAGCGGCAAAGCCGCAGTGATAGTCGCGCGGGTAGCGGTTGTGGAAGGCCGTGCCGGTGACGCCGTTGCGATCGACCGCGTCGAGCGGCGTGTACTCGCCGAAGTCCTCCATCCAGCCCTCGTAGCCGTGGCCGATGGCCTCATCCAGCAGGCGGCGGACGAACGCGACCGTTCCCGGCGCGGTGAAATCGAACTGACTGACTTCGAAGACCGTCGAGGTCGTGTACGGATAGCGATAGGTCTGGCCGAGCCGATCGCGGATCAACACGCCCTGCTCGATCGCCTGGTCGAAGACCGGCTGGTAGTCGGCGCAGAGCATCGGGTTGAAGTAGGCGTGCACCGCCGTACCGAGTGCGTTGAGCGCGCGCACGTGCTGGCGCTGCTGATCCTCGACGCCGCGCTGATCGCCGCAGGGCAGATAGTGCGTGTAGCCGGCAGTGACCGAGGTCGGCACGTCGGCCGCGACGAAGCGTGTGATCTGCTCGACGCTGCGCGCGTCGAGATTGCCGCCCTGCGCCTGCACCCAGGGGCCGAAGGCCCAGGGCGCCAGCGTATCCGGCTGACGCCCCGTCGCCTCGGTGTAGCGGCGCAGCGCTTCGGCGGGCGTGGGCCCCGCGAAAACGCGAAACCGCAGCGCGGCCGCCTCGACCTCGGCGCTCCATACCGTCGCATCCAGCCGGTGGTAGCTCAGCTCGTCGTGGTCGAGCAGCACGCCGTATCCGCGTGAAGACAGCAGCCAGGGGATGGGGTAGTAGCTGGCATCGCGCCGCCAGCGGATGCCCCACTTGGGTACAACTGCGGTGATGAACGGATACTCCTCATCCTGGTAGGGTCCTTCGCCCACATAGTGCTCCAGCACCTCACCGGCCTGATTCACCGCCTGCGAACGCTGCCCGAAGCCAAAGAATCCCTCGCCCGGCGCAGCCTCAAAGCCGACCCGCATCGCCTGGATGCCCAGGCTCGTATCCGGCAACACCTCGATGGCGATCACGCCGTCGGCTTGTGCGAATGCGCGCACTTCCAGGGAAAGCTCTGGATTTGCCGTGGCCACGCTGCCGATCCAGACATCGCCGTCGCGCCGCTCGGCCACCAGGCGCATCGCCGCGGTCCAGCCCTGTTCGCGCGCAACAGGGGCGGCTGGCGTGCCGAGCACGACCGGGGGAAGCAGGGGCGCTGCGCCCGCACCCGCGGACGGTGGTCCCGGAAAGACGGCGAGTCCGCCCAGCGCGGCGCTCGAGGCTGCGGCCTCGTTCAGCAACGCGTTTCCCTCGGCATCGAAGAAGCGCAGGCGCCAGGGGTTTTCATCCACCCGCAGCTTGAGCGCGCCGGCATCGACCGCCCACGCCGATGGCTCCGGACGCACGGAAGGCGGCAGGGTGCTGTCCCCGCATCCCGCAGACAGCGCGGCGCAGGCCAGCGCGCCGGCGCGCAGCAGCCAGGCGACGCCCCGCACCTCAACCCCAGGGCGCGGTTTGCGCCGGTGTCGGCGGCAGCGGGGCCATCAATGGCACGGGCAGCGGGCTGGCGTTGCGGCCGCAGGTGTTGGCCTGCGGGTCGGCGAACATACCGACGTATTGGTCGATCCATTCGCTGAGCAGATTCACCGCCTCGGTCTGCATCACGCTGCGGGCGAGCGGCGGCATCTTGATGCCGGGCGCGGTGGAGGCGACGCGGTTGACGAGAATCGAGACTCCGGCATCGCCCGGCTGGATGTCGTAATCGCCGGCGTCGGCGCCACGGCCGGCGGCGATGGGGGGTTTGCAGATGCCATGCGCCTGCCCCATTGGCTCGGTGAAGGCGTCGAGCCGCAGGCCCGAGTTCTGCGCGCCACCCGCCGGGTTGTGACAGTGCATGCAATTGACTTCGAGGAAGGCCCGCGCGCGCTTGTGCACGTCCACGGCCGAGCCGGGGGTATCGCCGCCGCTGCCCGGCACGTTCCAGCGCACCATTTTCTCCAGCTGCTCCGGCGTGCGGCCGGCCGGCAGGTCGAGATAGCCCTGTGCCTGCAGATAGGCGAGCTGGTTCATCGAGCCCACGCCCGGATAGTCGTAGTTGCGGTTGAGATTGCGCACCTTCGGGCCGATCGGCGCCGCGCCGGCTTCGCGGTCGTCACCGCCGTGGCAGAGCAGGCAGGCGGCGGCACTGGGTATGGCGTAGTGATCGGTGGCACCGCGGTAGTGCAGCCGCTGGCCCTGCGCGTCCACCGCCTCGGGATCTGGATCGGCGTAGTCCCAGCGCACGCTGCGCGTGCTGCCTTCGATTTTCAGCTCGGCGTAGCGGCGGCCGTCCGCACCCTGCTTCCATTCGTAAGCAAGGCCGACCCACACCGGCCGGCCGTCGGCGTTCTGGCGCTTGATCAGCAGACGCGTCTCGACGATGTCTTCCCGATCGCCGTCCTTGAATGCGAACGTCTTGGCAAACACCGTGCCCACCGGGAATCCGAGTGTCGCGGTGTAGCAGTCGTAGATGTTGAGCGTTTCGCAGTCCGTGTGATCCATGTAAGTCGCTTTCTGCGGCCGACCGGCAGCATCGGGCGGGAAGAAGACGAAACGGTATTTGAGCGCGTAGTCCGAGAACAGGATCGTGTTTAAATCGAAGGGCACGGCAAAGCCGTTCGGGTTGCGGGTCGGATCTTCCGGATCGGCGAACAGGTTGTACTGATCCAGCCGCGGGCAGTTGTAGCGTGACAGCGCCGCATGATTGATCTGCCCCGGCTGCACGCTGGCACAGACGCGCGCAAGCTCGGCGTCACTCGGCCGCGGATCATTGGCCGGGTTGGGCACGTAGCGCGGCAACACGGGCACGAACTGCGGCAGCAGCGCCGGCTCGACAATTGGGCACTCGGTCGGGATCGTATGATCGACCGGCTGCAGATTGGCTGGATCGGTCGGGTCCGGCGTGCCGAATTTGATGTTCGCGTAGTCATCGACGAGCAGCGCCTGCGGCGTGGTCTTGTTGAAGACGTTGTTTTCGATGCACATGCCGTTCTGCGGCTTTTTGAGCGTGCCGTCGGCATTGAATTTCCACGCGTTGTACTTGCACACCGGCTCGGGGTCGTACTGGTAGAGATTGGGCCGGCCCCGCTCGTCCATGCGGGCTTCGTAGCGCTCTTCGCGCGTTTCGTTCGGGTTGGGCTGGTTCAGCGGAATGCCATAGCGGTCCACCGGGACCTGTGTGCAATCGTTGGGTCCGTCAACCGCGCCGTCCCAGATGATTTGCGCGGATTTGCCGCCATTCTTGAGTTGGATGATGGTCACCAAAAGACCGGCGTTGTCGGCGAGACAGGCCGGATCGTCGCCCGGCCCGGGCAGGCCGCCGGGGCCGGTGCACGTGCTGCGTTCCGGATCCGGCACCTGCGGACTCGTGCCGTTGTTGGTGAACGTGTTGCTGTAGATGTGCATGCCCTCCGGATAGAAGTCGTAGCGATTCTGCGGCTGGTTGGGATCCACCAGGCCGTAGTTGACGATGACCAGACCGACGGTGTTGTTGTCCTTGATGTCGTTGTCATAAAACTCGAGCTGGTCGGAGGCGAGCACCAGCGCGCCGGTTCCCGAGGGCACGTAGGACACGATCGCCCCGCGCGGCGCAAACTGCGGGATGTTGTTGTTGTACGAGCGGTTGCGGTGAACGAGATTCTTCTCGCCGAACTGCACGCGGCCGGGCAGATCGAACACGAGGAAGCCGGCAACGTTGTCGTGTGCGTAGTTGTCGATGAACTCGGCGCGGTAAGTGTTTTCGAACTCAAAACCCGCGACATTGTGGAAGGCCTCGGTGCGGCGCACGAGGATGTCCGAGGACTGGCCGACATAGACACCGGCATCGCTGGAACCCACCGAGATCGAATCCTCGATCAGCACCCGGTGGCAGATCACCGGGTAGAACGCATACGCGCCGTTGGCACTCCAGCTCTGCGGATCCGGGTTGTAGGTGCCAGGCCCGTAAACACTGTCGGCATGCGGATCGGAGATGGTCCAGCCAATCCGCACATCGCGGATGACGACGTCTTCCGAGCGAAACACGCGCAGGCCGTTGCCCGGGGCGTCGTAGATCGTGAGCCCCTCGACCGTGATGCCGGTCATGCGGTTGAGGTTGAAGCCGTCCTGATCAACGCTGTTTTTGAATCGCAGATAGGTTTTGTCCTTGCCGGCCCCTCTGATCGTGATGCCCTTTTTGCCGAACATCACCAGGCCGGTATCGAAGTCGAACTTGCCCTCGCAAAATTCGATGATGTCGCCCTCGCGGGCTTCGAAGAAGGCGATGATCGCCTGCTTTTGCGCATCCGGCCCCGGACAGATGCGGAACGTTTGGGTCGGCACCGCTGCGCCCGGAATCACGCTCGGCGCGCTGCTGTTGCCGCATCCCGCCAGCAGCAGCGCCGCCAGCAGCATCCCCATGGCCATCTTTGCGTGTGTCATGGTCTCATCCTCCTAGCACCGGGCAAGCACCGCCCGCTGCCGCACCTGTCGTGTACGACCCGGCGCAAGGTAGCACCGGATGTCGCCGCGGCAATAGTAAATCCGCTCTGTAGGGGTGTGTGAGGCGTCCCGGCACGGCTGCGCAGCGCTATAGTCTTTACGCCGACAGCCGTTGGATCGATCGGGGGAGAAACCGTGCGCACCTGGAGTTTCGTGTCGCTCGCAGGACTTAGCCTGCTGTTTTCGGCCTGCAATGGATCATCGACGCCGGTGGGCGCCGGCACTACCGGTTACAGCGCCACCGTCACACGCACGGCGCTGGGCATTCCGCACATCCGTGCCAACGACTTCGCCGGCATCGGCTATGGCTACGGCTATGCATTTGCCGAGGACAATCTCTGCGTGCTCTACGACGATCTGCTGACGATCCGCGGCGAGCGCGCCCGCTATCTCGGCCCCAATGGCACCTACACGATCCCGGCCAACGATTCGGTGACCGATAACGTCACCAGCGATTTCTTCTGGAAGCTGATGGCCAACGACGAGGCGATCGCGCGCCTGAAGGCTGCGAGCGTGCCCGAGATCCGTGACGCCACGCGCGGCTTCGTCGCCGGCTTCAACCGCTATATCCGTGAAATCCGCGCCGGCGGACATCCGAATCGGCATGCCGCCTGCCGCGACGCCGAATATCTGCAACCGATCCGAGAGGACGACATGTACCGGCGCTACTTCCGCCTGGCGGTGCTCGCCGGCACCTCCGTCTTCGCCGACGGCATCGGCTCTGCGCAGCCACCGTCGCCGACCAATCCCGTCGGTCCGGTGCTCGGTGCGGACGAACTGCGCGCCGCGCTCGCCCACGACCTCGGTCCGCTCGCTTTCTTCCGTCAGGACCGGCCGTTCGGCAGCAACATGTATGCGATCGGCCCGCAAGGCTCGGCGACCGGCGAATCCATGGTCTTCGGCAACCCGCACTTCCCCTGGGAGGGCAGCGAGCGCCTGTACATCGCGCATGCGACGATTCCCGGCAAGCTCGACATCATGGGCGCATCGCTCTACGGCGTGCCGGCGATTCTCATCGGCTTCAACGATCATCTCGCGTGGAGCCACACCGTTTCCACCGCTTACCGCTTCACGCTCTACCAGCTCACGCTCAACCCGCAGAACCCGACGCAGTATCTCTACGACGGCGAATTCCGCGACATGCAGCCGGTGCCGCTGTCGATCCAGGTCAAGCAAGACGACGGCAGCCTGCAAACCGTCGAGCGCACGCTCTACCGCACCCACTACGGGCCGATGGTGGGGCTCAAGATCAATGCGCCGGGCATCGGGCCGGTCAACGTCTTGCCGTGGACCAACCTCGTCGGCTTTACGATCCGCGACGTCAACGCCGAGAACGACCGACTGCTCAACCAGTTCGCCAAATGGAACCAGGCGAAATCGCTCACCGAGTTCAAGGCGCTGCAGAAGAGCATTCTCGGCATTCCCTGGGTCAATACCGTCGCATCGGGGCCGGGCGAGCGCGCGTATTACGCCGACATCACCGTCGTCCCCAACGTCACCGATGAGCAGCGCACGACCTGCGATGCCCAGCCGCTGGCGAGCGTGTTCGACCAGCTCGTTCCCGGCGTGCCGCTGCTCGACGGCTCGAACAGCGCCTGCGAATGGGGCACCGACGCCGACGCGCCGGCTCCGGGCATCTTCGGCCCGTCCAACCTGCCGAGTCTGGAGCGCGACGATTACGTCACCAACTGCAACGACAGCTACTGGCTGGTCAACAGTCACGAGCGCATCACCGGATACAACCGCATCATCGGTGAAGAAGAGACACCGCGCTCGCTGCGCACGCGCCTGTGCCTGCTGCAGGCCGACCGCCGCATCGCCGGCACCGACGGCCGTGAGGGTCGCAAGTTCACCTTCGAGCAGCTCAAGGACATCGTTCTCGCCAGCGACCTGCTGTCGGTGGAGCTTGCGCGCCAGACCGTGCTCGACACGATTTGCCCGCTGGGGTTTGCCATCGGCACGACCGGACCGGTGGACATCGGCCCCGCCTGCGCCGTGCTCGCCGCCTGGGACGGTCGCGCCAACCTCGATTCCAAGGGCGCCCACCTGTGGCGCGAATTCTGGCGGCGCGCGATCGGCGCTCCCGGTGGCCTTCCAGTCAACCCGCTCGCACCAGCGATCTGGAACACCCCGTTCTCCGCGGACGATCCGGTCAATACCCCGCGCGACCTCAATACGCTGCTGCCGACCGTGCAGGCGGCGCTCGCCGATGCCGTGACCGCCGTCGAGGCCGCCGGCTTTGCACTCGACGCTCCGCTCGGCGAGGTTCAGCACTCCGGCATCCATGACGAGTACATCCCGGTCTTCGGCGGCACCGGCACCGAAGGCGCGTTCACAATCGTTTCACCGTCGGGTCCCCTCGGCGAGAGCGGCTACGAGATCACCTACGGCAACAGCTACATTCAGGCCGTCACCTGGCGCGACGGCAAAGTCCACGCCGAGGGCTTCGTCACCTATTCCCAGTCCACCGACCCGGCCAGCCCGCACTACGCCGACTTCACCCGGGAATACGCCGGCAAGCGCTGGCACAAATTCCCGTTCACGCCGGAAGAGATCGAGGCGCAGAAGATTGCGCAGTACACGCTGCGCGAGTGAGAGGAGCCATGACCTTCGTAGGGCATGTGTGCCGACCCGCGCTCACGCGGACCCGAGCGATGATCGGGGCTGTCCATGCGCTCCTGCGGCGGATGGGTCCGGCGCTGATGCTGGCCGTGCTGCTTTCGGGTGCACCGTGGTCCGCGGTGCGTGCCGAGGATGCGGCCTGCACGGGTTCGCTGGCGATCCGCCTGTACGCCGCCGGTGCGCATCTGGGGCCGTTTGCCGCCGGCGAGGGTTGTGTCGCCGGCATTCCCGATGCTCTGGGTCTGATCTACTGGACGTATTCGCCGATCCGCGGGCAGGTCGGCAACGGCGGGCTGACCGTCACCCTCGCCGAAGGGGCACGTCTGATCGGTGTGTTCTGGCCGAGCCCGATTCTGTACGACCACAACGGCGGAGCCTTCGGGTACGAGACCCAGCCGCAGGCGCCCGACCGCGGCCGCGGCGCCGCGAGCGGCGTGCGCTATGGCATCCGTGACGGGGAGCGCTTCGTCTGGCTCGACGATGCCCGGTTCGTGCAGCGCACCCGTTATGCCGGCGCGCGCAGCCTGCGGCTGCTGCAGGAGGTTTCGATCCCCGAGCTCGATGCGGCGGTCACGATCGAGTCGTTCGTCGATCCCCGCCACGACGTGCTCGTGCAGCATCTGCGGATCACCGATACGAGCGGCCGTGCGCGCAACCTCGCCCTGGTGCATTACGAGAACCTGACGCCCACCGATCTGGCCTTGCCGCTGACCACGAGCACGATCAGCGATACCGTCATCGACGCGCCCCTGGAGCAGGTGACGGTCACCGCCAATGGCATCGAGCACGGTGCCCTGGGTGTACCGGTTGCGTTCATCTGGGATGCGCAGCCGCAACCGGCGCAGCGCATGGCCGGGCTCGACACCAGCGCGTTGTCCGATGGTGTCGCGGTCACGGTCAATGGCCTGCCGCTCGCCACCGGCACGCTGCCTGCGAATGCACCGGATGCTTATACCGCGGCCACGGGCAATCGCTGGCTGCCGGTGACGCAAGTGATCGGCCCTGCGAACGCGGCCCAGCAATGGCCGCTGGCGCTGCCCGCCGGTGGTAGCGCCGAGGTGACCGTCTATGCCGCTGCAGGGTCCACCGCGGCGGCCGCGCGCGATGCGCTGCGTGCCGTGCGGGGGACGGCACTCGCCGAGTTGCGCGCGACGGTGGATGCGCACTGGTGGACGTTTACCGAGCGCGCCGCGCGCCGCCCCGCGCTGGCGGCAGAGGCGCCGGCGGATGCCGAGCGCTTGGAACGGCTGTTCTGGCGCGGCCTGCTCGTGCTCGGCATGAACCTGGACCGCGGAACCGGCCTGCTGTCGGCCGGCGCCTTCCGCCAGCCGCCGTATGGTGCTTCCTGGCCGCGCGACACCGCAGTCACCGCCTACATCCTCGGCGAGCTCGGCTATCGGCAAGAGGCGCAGCGCGCCTTGCTCGGTACCGCCGCCCTGCAAAGGCCGGACGGCGGCTTTGGCGGCGCGTCGTACAACAACGGCGCACCCTGGCCGTTCAATGAGGGTTTGCCGCTCACCTATTTCGGCGGGCAGGTCGATGGTGCCGGATGGTTCGTCTGGAGCGCGCAGCAGCACTATGCGCGGACGCAGGACCGTGCGTTTTTGCAGGCGATCTGGCCGTCCGTGCGCAAGGCTGCGGATTTTCTCGCCGCGTGGCGCGATCCGGGCAATGGCGGGCATCTGGCCAGCAACGAAGAAGACCGCTTCCTGCCCGGGCAGACCATTGCCGGCGACGTGGCCGTGATCATGGGGCTGCGCGCGGCAGGAGCGCTCGCCACAGTCCTGGGTGAGACGCCGGCCCCCGGCTGGGCGCAGCGCGCCGATGACATCGAAGCCTCTCTCGCGCCCAACTACTGGCGTCCGGATCCAGGTTACTTCGCCTGGCTGACCACGCCGCTGCTGGGTGGTGAATACCCGCTCACCGCCGACCCGTCGTACGACCCCATCATGTGGGATCACAGCAATCTCATCTGGCCGGGACGGCTGTTCGCGCCGCCGCATGCCGATGCGCACAAAACCGCTCAGCACATGGATTACTTCTGGAGCCTGATGTGGGAGGGCGAGCCCGGCGGCCGGTTGCTCACCGAGCCGTACAACACCGGACTCGGCTGGTTTGCGACCTCGCTGTCGGGTCTTGAGGATCAGGGTCTGCTCGCCGATGGCCGCGCCCGCGCGCGCATCATCCTGCGCTGGCTCGCGCAACATGCCGCGCCGGAGACGGCGCTCATCGGCGAGGTCACCACCCTGGATCGGCTCTACCCGCAATCTTATGGCGCACCGCATTCCTGGGCGCATGCATTCGCCATCCAGGGCATGCTCGCTGCCTGGCCACAGACCGCAGATGCCCCGCGCCCCGGCGACGGTTCGCCGGCCTCTGGCGGTGCGCTGATGCCGCTGACCCTGGGCGTGCTGGCGTTGCTTGCCGGGATCGCGCGCCGCCGCCGACTCTGTCGATCCGTCTGAAATTCCGCTGCGCCATGTGCCTGCCGATGCGTATCTCGATCATTCGTTGTCTTGCCGCCGGTGCGGCCATCCTGTTGGCTGGCTGCGGCAACTCCAATCCCCCTGGCGATTCCGTGCCACGCGCCGAGGCGCGGTATTTCACCCAGGTGATTCCCTCGTTCGACGGCACGCCGATCGCGACCACGGTCTTTGTGCCGCCGCTTGCCGAAGGTGAGCGCGCGCCCTTGATTCTGCACAGCAACGGCTGGGGCGATACCCGCACTAAGCAGCCGACCGAACTCACCTACGATCCCAACAATTTCTACGGCGACATGCACCACGGCATGGTCACGCGGATGTGGCGGGCCGGCTACGTGGTGATCTCCCTGGACAACCGCGGCTGGGGCGATTCCGGCGGACAGGCGCGGATCATGGACCCGGATAAAGAAATCCGCGACTACTCGGTGGTGATCGACTGGGCGGAGGTGAACCTGCCAATCGCGCTCGAACAGGGACGCGCCAAGGTCGGCGCCGTCGGCGGTTCTTATGGCGGCGGCTTCCAGATTCCGCTCGCGCATCGCGATCCGCGCATCAAGGCCATTGCCCCGTGGGTGACCTGGCACGACCTGCGCTACTCGCTCGCCCCGGACACGGTCATGCGCAGCGGGCACGTCACATTGCTCAACCTGGCGGGGCTTTTGCTCGCGCGCGTCGATCCGTTCATCCCGCGCGCCTATACCCAGACGCTGGCGACCAACACGCCACCCCAGGACGTGCTCGACACACTCAAGCACCACTCGCCGATCGAATTCTGCGAACAGGGCGCAGGGCCGAAGGTCGATGCCCTCATCGTCCAGGGGACGCGCGATACACTCTTCGATGGCCTTGAAGGCTGGCAGAACGCCGAGTGTCTGCGTGCGCAGGGCGCCGACGTGCGCCTGATCTACGTCCCCAACGGGCACCTGTTCACGCAGCAGGGCGTCCAGAGCAACCCGACCACGAGCTTGTGCGGGCCGCTTGATCCATTCGAAGCGGTCGTCGCCTGGTATGACGAGAAGCTGCGCGGCATCCCTGGCGCCGCGGCGCACATTCCCGGCCTCTGCCTGCCGGTGACCGACACCGAAGCCGTTTTCCCGGCACAGATGCCGATCGGCGGCCTGCGTTTCGAGATACCCGCAACGCCGGTGGTGTGGACGCCCGGCACGCTCTACAACGAAGACGCCCAGTTCGTCCCCTTGGCCACGATCGACCGGCCACAGCATCTCGCCGGGCTGCCGCGCCTTTCGTTATCGATCACCGCGACGGTGCCGGCGGTCGATCCCATCCTCTTTGTCGGCATCGGCGTGCAGCGCGCCGGCGGCGCCTTCGAGCTGATCGACGATCAACTGCGGCCGTTGCGCGGTGTGGGCGCGCGCGAGCTGCTGCTCCCCGTCATCGCGACCCGGCTGGCGGCAGGCGATACCGTCGGCCTTGCGCTGTACACCAGCCACGGGCAGTACTTCTCGTCGGCTTCCCGGATACCGTTTACGGTCACCGTGGCCGGTGCTCTCGAACTGCCGCTGCTCGACTGACGGCATACAACCGGCATCGGTCGCCGCGCTGTCCGCCGACCCAATCCTCTGGCAGAGGCCCTGCCGGTTCTGCACCACCTTGCCGAGCAATTCCGGCTTGATCAGGCCGGCCTCTCGGGGCTGCGCCATCATGGGCGGCCAGCGCGGCGAGGTTTGCCGTGAGCGGGACGCTGGTCGATCACGGACCCACACCGCAGGCGCATGCCCCGCGGCGCGCGAGTGGGAGCGCCGCCTCGAACAAAGGCTCGTGGAACACCCCGACGACGAAGGACTGCGATTCTAAAGGACGTGCGGCGCATCCTGTCGATGATCGAGGCCGACGACCTGCGGTGATCCGCATCGGCACCCGTGCATTGCACGGTGTCTGCCTCATTCTTCCCGCGACCGGCGTGACCACGGTGCCACGCGATTCCTTGCGGGTGGGGAGGTGCACATCTACCCCAGACCAGCCCGCGCGACGGGGAGACAGACGCGCCGCCTCAGCGACCCATGAGCAGGCTGAAAGCAGCCCGAACAGCGCACGCAGCACCAGAGCCGCGAGGTCGAGCCCGCTGGGCCTTGCGGCCGGGCAGGGGAAAAAGACGGTGGACCGCCGGGGCGCTGAGCCATGACCGTGGGAAAGCGGTTGCGCTCGGCGCACGCGATGCCCTCAGGCTGACCCAGAAGGCGGCGCGCGGCGCAGGCCGACGAGAAGGGGTGGAAGGCGTGGGTTAAGACGGTCAGCGTATGAGACGCCCGATGACGTTGGTGACCACGGCAAACACCAGCGCGCCGCCGACCAGCAGGATCGGCCCCAGCATCAACCATCCTGCCAGACCGGCGAGCGATGGAAACAGCAGGCCGATGACCACGCCAGCGCCGAACAGCACGGCCAGCGTCGGCCCGATGGCGTGCCAGACAATGAATGTATGACGTGTTCCAAGCATGGCTGAAGCAATAACGAATCTGTCGATCAGAGTCAAACTCGACGGCGCGGAAACCGTCAATGCGCGCTTTGGCGACATTGCCCGCATCAGCACGGAACTCAAGGGCAAGCTCGCCGAAATCGGCGCGGCGGTCAAAGCCGCGCAGGCGGCTGGCGATCCGCTCAGGGTCGAGGCGCTCAAGGCCGCGGGCCGCGAGATCGAGCAGGCCATCGGCAAGCTCGGAAAATTGCGTGATTCGGCCCGCATCGACTACGCGCGCACCCTCCTCGACGTGCGCCCGTGGCGCGACATCCAGCGCGAGATGGATCAGGTGCGCGCGGCGTTCAATCGCGTCGCCGCATCGAGCGCTTCCATTGGCGAGAAAGCACAGGCGTTCGCGCATCTGCAAAGCAAGCTGGTCGAGCTTAAAAGCCAGACCAACGGCTGGGCCGATGCCCTGGACAAGGTCAAGACCGGGCTGGCCGGGATGGCCGCTGGCGTGGCGGCGTTTGGGCTCGGCGTGCGCAACGCGGCTGCCTTCGAGTCTGCCATGGTGGGCGTGCAGCGCGCCGCAGGCCTGTCGCGCGAGCAGCTGCGCGCGTTTGCCGCGGACATGAAGCGTGCCGCCGACGTCGACAGCAGGGCGTTCTCGACCACACGCACGGCGCTAAAGTCGATCTCCACCCAGCTGGCCCAGGCCATGTCGATGCGCGCGGGGCTTGCGCGCATCTTGTCGGGGTGCGGCCGATAAGGCGGCCGAGGGCGAGGCGATACGATGACCCAAGACGGCTACACGGCAAAAATCCTGGATGCGCCAGCCAAGTGCACCCGCATGGCACGTCCTGCCGTCCGAAGAAGTGCCAAAGGTTTATGAAGAAGTTATACACAGGGCACGCAGCAGGTGCGTGCCGAGATGCAGGGTGTGACGCAAGGTGCGGATCGCATTGCCGAAGCGTTGCGCCACATCGAGCACAACGACTTAACCGCTTTTACGCTTTCGGGCATCGACAAGTCCATCTCCGGGCTGCGCAGTTGGCCGAGGGCGCCATCGATCTGTCGTTCGAGGCGATCATGTGGCGGTATCGCGCGCTGGTGCAATGGCAGCAGAAGAGGTGGAAAGTGTGGATAACGGCGATCAGCGACCGGTGACGGCCGCGATGACAGCGAGCAACGCGCCGAGCGCCGCCCCGGGCAGCGCGAGCCACAGGACGAGCCAGCCGAGTCCTGCGATGGTCATCGGCCACACGGCCCAGGTTTGGCCCAGCGCGGCAAAGATGGCCATCAGCCAGAACAGGCTGCCGAAGAGCTGACGGAGGTTGGATCGATCCATGACATCGAACCTCGAAGTCTCAATCAAGTTGAAACTACAGCAGGACAGCGTCTTGCAGAACATCGCGCAGATCGCCTCCTCGGTGGTCGGGCTGCGCCGCGAATTCGACCGCCTGTCGGACGCCGGGCGCAATATGCGTTAGTACCTGGGCGAGGGTATGGACTCGATCTCGCACCAGCTGGCGGCCATGCAGCGGCTGGCGAGTCGTTCTATCTCGTCTTCCGGGGCGCGGGCGTGGTCGGCGGCTTGGCGGGCAACGTCCATGGTGTGCGCCTCGGGGCCGTCGTAAGTCAGGCGGACGTCGCTTATGGTGTGCCCAGTCTAGAGTCACCGCTTTGCGGGCAACAGGGCCGCCGCGCGCACAGGCGCGGTTTGAGGCAGGGGCGCGGTAGGCTATACTGCCGACAGCCATCGGCAGCCACTGCGCGGCGAGCGCCCCCAAGGACTGCCGGGTACGCCACGGTGACGCCGCGCCGTGGCGTTTTCATTTTGGCCACCTGCGCCTGCCGGATCGCTGCTGCTCGATGTATTCGAGCGCCGTCATGGTTTCCCTGTCTCTTGGCACGAACGTCGTCACTCCTGTCCACCAGCGCTTTGGACTGAACTCGAACACCGACAGTGCCGGGCGCTCGTCGCCGCCCACATCCCACAGCGCGATGTAGCGGCGGCGCAGCGCCATCGCCTCGCGCGCGCCCATCCATTCGCGCGCGGCGATCCACTCCCATTGCTCCCAGATTTCCTGCGGGTGCTGGTCTCGGCCAGCATGCGCATGTGGTGGCGGCGCGCAGGATGTCGGCGCGCACCTCGGCGTGCACGCGGGCCTGCGCCAGGCTGGAGCCGTCGTCCGTGGTCATGGTCTGGCCCAGCACGGCCTTGCTCGCCTGCCGGTCCAGGTAGTCGATGAGCTTGTGGTACAGCTTGGTGGAGGCGCTCTTGGCTCCGGACTCCACCAGCTCCAGCACCATCTCCTGCGGGATCACGGCGGCAGCGTCCGACCCCAGGCTGAAGGCGGCCTGCTTGAGCACGGCCACATCCTCGGGCGATGCGCCCTGGTGGTACTTGCCCACGCGGATGGGCTGGCCGAAGAGTTCGCCAAAGCGCGCCCAGTCGCGCAGGGCGTAGCTCTTGAACACCAGGCCCACAGCGCGCTTCGCGCCACCCCGCCCAGCAGCGGGATGCCGGCGGCCAGCGGCGGCTGGTGCAGGATGAAGCGGCAGGGCGGCACGGGTTGTCCCTCTGGGCTGCCATCACCAGGCGCAAGAGGCTGCCAGTATCGCGGTCGAAGGTGAATCAGTGCGCCTCACGCTCTTCTAAATCGCGGCGACTGCGGCCTGCAGCGCCCCGCGCATGGCTCACTCCAGCGAGAGCACCAGCCGCTTGCCCAGCGCAGCCGCCGCGCGCTCCAGTTGCTTGATCGTTGGGTTGCCCGGCTTCATCAGCCGCTGCGCGGCAGGCCAGGACGTGCCCATCGCGCGGGCCAGTTCAGAGATGGTGTGGCCGGCGCGGGCGCGTGCGAGCAGCACCGCCGCCTGCACGCTGGCCGAAGGCTCCACCCAGTGGCCGCCTTCGGTCTGCGTGGGGCTAGGGATTGGGGCGCCATCGGCCAGCCGCTGCTCCAGCACCAGGCTCAAGACCTCGGCGGCGTTGAACAGCGCCTGCTCGATGTCGTCGCCCTCGGTGATGGCCTCGGGCAGGTCGGGGAAGGTCACGGTGTAGCCGCCCTCGGGTTGCGGCTCCAGCAGCGCCATGTAGCGCACGGTGTCGGTCATGTCAGTTTCACTCCGGATTGTTTTTCGATGGACTTGAGCGTGCCGATCCTGATGTCGGACGCGCCATGTACCTGCACCGGCACGGTCACCTTGCGTCGCCCGTCGGTGAGCAGGTGGCGGCTGCCGCGCACCCGCTCGACCCGGAACCTCGCCCGCTGTAACCACTTGATGACCTCTTTGCCGTTCATGGGGCACGATATATCGCGAAAGATAATGCCGGCGCCGATTCTCACCTGCTCCGGATCGTGTCCCGTGACGCGGTGTAGTGGTTTGATTTGATCGCTGGCTACTCGCCTGGTTGGGCGACGGCTGTCAGGCTGCCACAGCCGGCAGATTCATGGCCGGGGGTTCGATCGTTTCGTTCATTGCCCCGCGGGCCATGAGCGCCCGCTCAATGAGGCTGTTGAGCTGGGCGCGGCCCACCGGCTCGCGCGCGCACCGTTTCCTGTCCAGCCGCCGCCATGCCCGCTGCGCGGCCTCGGCGAGCCACTCGCCGATGGGCTTGTGCAGGTTTGAGCGCTTCCGGCGTGCGCGAAAGCGCAGCCAACCCCCTTAGCCGTAAGGCGCGCCCGTGAAAGGCTCCCGCTGCGGCAGCCCGACGGCCTGCCCCACCGTGATATAGCCCTTGTCGGCCAAAAACTTTGCCGCGGCCGTAAAGACCCTCAGCCGCTTTGCTAGGCGTTCCGCACGCTCTTCGGGCAGCACGTCCGATCCATTGTCGAGCGCCTCCTTAAGCACGCAAGGCTCCGGGAAACGCTGGTAAAACCGCGCCAGGATGCGCGCGCAGCCCAGATTGAAGTCGTCGATATTTTCCCCATCACCAATTCTTGGACAGCCGCCACCACCAGTGCGACGGTGGTATCGGCGGTGTTGCACCGGTCTCATCGCGCACCCAGTCCGTCAGTATGTCGTCTGGTCGCGCCCAGTCGATCGCGCGGCGGAACATGTGATCGAAGGCCTTGGGGTGCGCGCGCCACTGCGCGTCGGCCGCCGCCATCATCGCCAGCGCACGCTCGGACAGCCGATCGCGCAACAGCTCCAGCGCCGAGCGCGCCAGCAGCACCTCGTGATCCACCACCGCCCAGGCCCAGTCGTCCCAGGCGGGGATGTTGTCCTCGGCGACGAAATCGAACCACGACAGCCGATCCAGGAGGAATTCGACCTCCGCCTCGAACGGCTCATCCACAGTCACCACGGCCATAGCGCCCCCTTGACGATGCGTTCCGACTTCGGTTGTACGATGGGCTGGATTTCATAGGCCTGGCTCTCGAGGCCTTTGCGAATGTGGTGCGTCACAATCGCCAGCCGCTCCAGATTCACCACCGCAACCCGCACCTTTGCATGCTTGTACGGAGCGAAAAACAACCCCATGAGCTGCCTGCCGCGCAGCGCGACGCGCTGGCCGTGGCCATCCGCAGCCAGCCCGAGACCGGCGAGGCCGTGGCCCGCTACGCGCGCGCTGTGCTCTCCGGGCAGCCGGTCGAGCCATATCGCACCATGGGCCTGCTCACGCAGGCCGAGGCCGAAGCCATCGCGGGCATGACCGGCGTGGAGGCCTTGCGGCGGGAGTTGTATGACTGGACGGTTGGGCAATATGCGCCTCTGCACGTCCGAACCGAACATGGCGACGAGGCAACGGAATCCGCGCGCGGGCAGAGGGCCGTCACCGCCGCAGACTATGCCCGACTCCCGTCGGTGATCCTGGAGCCAGATCGCCGCTGGGTGGAAGATGGCGGCGCGACGTTGCTACTGGATAAGTGGTTTGAAGATGAAGGAGAGCGTGTCGTCGCAGCGTTCGCGGTGCAAAAAAAACGCCGCATGGTCACGCTCAAGTCCATGCGGATCATCCGCCGCGCTCCCCGCGCTCAACGGCCATGACCGTTCCGTGTATGAGACGGCGCCTCGATGAGCGCAGCGGACGCTTGCAGTATAGCCTACCCTGCCCCTGCCTCAAACCGCGCCTGCGCGCGCGACAAGGAGTGACAAATGATCACCCTCACCCTCGACGACCGCGACGTGCAGCAGGCGCTCGCCCGCCTGCAAGCGCGCGTATCCGATATGACCCCGGTGATGCAGCAGATCGGCGATGCGCTGCTGGACCGCACCAGGCAGCGCTTCGTGACCAGCACCGCGCCCGACGGCACGCCGTGGCAGCCCAACGCCCCGGCCACCATCGCCGCTTACCTCAAGCCCTACGGCGGCATGCGCAGGAAAGACGGCAGCCTCTCCAAGCGCGGCGCGGCCCGCGCCGCCGCCAAGAAACCGCTGATCGGCGAGACTCGCACGCTCTCCCGCCAGTTCTACGTGCGCGCGGACCGGCACTCGGTGGTGCTGGCGAGCACCGCCCCCTACGCCGCCATCCACCAGTTCGGCGGCCGGGCCGGGCGCGGACGCAAGGTCACCATCCCCGCGCGGCCCTTCCTGCCGGTCGCCGCGTCCGGCGGCTGGCTGGGCACCGGCGACCGGGACGTGGTGCTGGCCATCCTGCGCGCGGCGACCCGGATCACCGCACCCGCCGCCGTGGCTGGACTGACCGACGTCGGCACGGCGGCGATACCACTGGCGGGCACTACACCCAGCCGTTGCTTCAATGAGGCCGCAGCGAATTCGCCGCGGAAATGAACCCATTGCGCC
>NZ_FOOC01000014.1 GCF_900113085.1 Fontimonas thermophila
CCGGCGGCACAGGTCCTTGACCGCCACGCCAGCCTCGGCCTCACGCAGAAAGCCGATGATCTGTTCTTCGGTAAACCGCTTCTTCACGTCCAATCTCCTTGTCGATGGGGATTGGACTCCAGATCGCGGTGCTACTCAAATGAGGGGGGACGTCGGGCACACGATTAATCCCGATCCCATCCCGAATGGAATCTGACATATACGTAACGGCCGTCTCATCTTCCCGTCAGCGGTGGCTTCGCAGAATACATACTGTGCAGTCGCACAAGGCATTGACAGAAATGCCTTCACGTTTGATTGAAAGGAGTGTAGAGATGAAAGCCAGGATTACCGCTGTTGTCGCCGCCACCGTGCTGAGCGCCATCGTAACCCCATCGTTCGCTGGTGACGCGGCAGCGGCCAGCGCCAAGAAAATGTTCCTCCTCAAAGACGGTGGAACCCTGTATGTATTCGAGGACGGCAAGACGGCGCTGGAAGACAAGTTCGGACGGGCTATCCACCTGAAAGAGGGGCAATCGCTCGAAACGGTCGATGGCCAGAAGATTACAGCCAACGGCAACGAGGTCGCTCGACTCGATGGTCTTCTCCGTCAGGGTCATTCCGGCGGTTGACTACTCGATTCAATTCGTGAACTGCACGCCAGCGGATGTCGGGCCAACTCGTTGACCAACACGCGCTGGCGGGCCATCGGTCATAGCTGGGGCTAACCACTCGATGGTAGGCTGCGACGCTACCGGTCAATCGGCGCCGCACAAGGTGAGAGTCCGCCCTGCACTGACTGACCGGCGTTCATTGCCGAGGCCATTGCGTCCACAACAACCCGCAGGATTGCCCGGGATTGCTCAATCGTTGAGAGAGTGGGTTGGATTCCGGTCGCCTCTGCACCACCACCCCTTGACTTCCTGCTGTCTCTGCCGACAACGTGATCCTATGTAAATCAGCAACATAGGCTGATTTCTCGTGTCAGCGGATGGCAGAAAATCCCTTGCCAGCGCGCACGTTTTGCGGGAGCTTTGCGGGTAACCCAGCGCCTGGCCGCGACAGTTACCCGCACATGCTCACGGTTCTGCAGATCAAGTCCGCCCGTGCTCCGGGCCGGCTCACCGACGGCGGCGGCCTGGTGCTCTGGCTGAGAGAGAACGGTCGGCACTGGTGGCGTCTGCGCTACCGCTACGCCGGGAAGGAGAACATGATCTCCTTGGGCGTCTGGCCGGACGTTGGTCTTGCCGAGGCCCGCCAGCGGCGCGAGGAAGCCCGGCGCCTGCTGGCCCGGGGGATCGACCCGGCGGCTTTGTCGCCGAGGTGCACGAACTCGACCTGCGCGAGGGTGGGCGCGATCAGATGAGCTTCATCAATCTCGGTACCGGGCAAGGTCACAGCTTCGGCGGTCGTTACCTCGAAGACAGCTTCGACGACGAACGACTGTCGGGCGGACGCTCGCGTACACCTTGCGCGCCGTGTCGGTCGGCACCGAGCTGACGGTGGAGCAAACGGGGCTACCCGGTGCCATCCCTGCGCAAGCCTGCCGTCCGAGCTGGCAGCAGTTCTTCACTCTCTATGTCGGCTGACCCTAGGGCTCATCCGGCGCAATGGCGCCTGGTGGATCGCGCACGAACATCATTCCGCACCTCACCCCCTCGAAGCTCCGGAGACCGCCCGGCTGAGCAACTGCCTGGACCCGCGGGGCGGTCAAGACGATCCGCTTCCAACTGAACGGCCTGGAGTTGCTGGCGCTCAACGTCGGAGCCTACTTCGGGTGTTTCCACGAAACTTTCTCGCTGTATGTGAACTGCCAGACGCAGGCGCAGATCGATCGCCTGCATGCGCGCTTGAGCGAAGAGGGGCAGGCCGAACCCTGCCGCTGGATTCGCGACCGCTTCGGCGTGTCCTGGCAGATCGTGCCCAACTTCGTCTTGTCCATCGACGAAGGCGCGGCCCCACTCGCTGCTCAACGCATGAACGCGACGCTGCTGCAGATGACCAGCTCGATTACGAAAGACTGCGCAGGATAGCGGCTGCAAACTGAGCGCCGCTGCCGGTGTTCACGATGCGGGTGGGTGCGCGCCGTCCTTGGCCGCAGTCATTCGTGGCCATCGACCTGAAGACATCGAGAACGTCCATCGGGGACGAAAATACCCACCGACACGCTCAAGCCGGCGAGCGTCATGAAGTGTCATGCGATCACAGGGCGCGCGACCCGCGTGTGGACGCGGTGCTGACTGAGGCTCGGCTGGGTCTCAGCCGGAATGGGTGTGGGGTGGCGGCTCCCGAAGAAACTCGGCGCGGTGCGAGCATCTATTCTGTTCTTTAGGCACCGTCCGCGCATCCCGCACGTGACGGTACACCGCCCGCCAGCGAATGGCGGGCGGTGTGCTCAGGCGGCTTGCGGGGCTTTGCGCTGCTCGTTCTTGCGCTTGCCGGGCAGGATGCCCATCGCCTTGCAGATGATGCCGAGCATAATTTCGTCGGCGCCGCCGCCGATCGACACCAGACGGGTGTCGCGATAGGCGCGTGCGACTTTGTTTTCCCACATGAAGCCTTGTCCGCCCCAGAACTGGAGCAGCGCGTCGGTGACTTCACGGGAGACGCGGCCGACCTTGAGTTTGCACATCGACGCCAGCATCGCGATGTGCTCGGGTGTGTGCTTGCCGGAGATGTACTCTTCCGTGGTCTGGTAGATGAGCGCCTTGAGTGCCTCGACCTCGGTGCGCAGCTCGGCAATGCGGAAGTGCACGTACTGATTGTCGAGGATCGACTGGCCGAACGCCTGGCGTTGCGCGGTGTAGTCGATCGTCTCTTGGATCAGATTGAGCAGTCCGTCGATACCGCTCGCGGCGCCGAACAGCCGCTCTTCCTGGAACTGCATCATCTGGTACATGAAGCCCAGGCCCTCCTGGCCGATGAGGTTGCGGCGTGGGACGCGGACGTTGTCGAAGAAGATCATCGCCGTGTCGGACGCACGCATGCCGAGTTTGTCGAGTTTGGTCTTGCGGTCGATGCCTTTGGCGTCCATCGGCACGATGATCAGGCTCTTGTTCTGGTGCGGCTTGCCCTCAGAGGTATTCACCAGCACGCAGGCCCAGTCCGACTGCGTGCCGTTCGTGATCCACATCTTCGAGCCGTTGATCACGTAGTCGCCATCTTCCTTGCGTGCCCAGGTCTTGATACCGGCGACGTCGGAGCCGGCACCGGCTTCCGATACCGCGATCGATACGACCATCTCGCCGCGGATCGCGGGTTCCAGATACTCCTTCTTCAGTTCTTTGGAGCCGAAGCGCGCGAGAGCCGGTGTGGCCATGTCGGTCTGCACGCCGATGCCCATCGGCACGGCACCGCAAGTGCAGTTGCCCAGCGCCTGCGCGAACATCACCTCGAAGGAGTAATCCAGACCCAGACCGCCGTGCTCGGTTGGTTTGGTGATGCCAAGCAAGCCGAGTGTGCCCATCTTGCGCAGTACCTCGTGCGCGGGCCAGATGCCGGCAGCCTCCCATTCGTCGACATGTGGATTGATCTCGTCTTCGACGAATTTCTTCACCGTCCGATACAGCTCCTGGTGCTCATGGGTAATCTGCATTTCCGTTCTCCGCTGCGCTTTTCGTGCCGGCATTTATAGGCGTGTTGTGCATGTGGGTCAAACTTGCGCGCCGCCTGGCTTGGGTATCGGTAATCTCGCGTTCCACAACGCGCCTGCTTAAGGTGAGTGAAGCGGGGCGACGTCGAGCTCGAACAGGACCGGCCAGCATTTGCCGGTGACGTAGAAGCGATCCGATGCCGGATCGTGCGCAATGCCGTTGAGCACATGCTCGTGTTCGTCCCAACCGGCGGGTTTGTCGAAACGCGATTTGAGCGGTGCGAGGTCGAGCCATGCGCGCACGCGGCCATCGGCCGGGTCGATGGCGGCGATGCGATCACTCTTCCAGACGTTGGCGAAGATCAGGCCACGCGCGTATTCCAGCTCGTTGAGCCGATCGACCGCACGTCCTTCCGCGGTCACCTGCAGTTCGCGCACGATCCGGAAGTCATCCGGATGACGGTAGCGCAAGGTGGCGCTGCCGTCGCTCATGATCAGATGCGCAGCGTCGTGCGTGAGTCCCCAGCCCTGACCCGAGTAGGTATGCCGGCCGACTGGGACCAAGTCGAGATCGAAGACCAACGCGATGCGCTCGAGCCACGTCAACAGCATCACGCGGTCGCGCCAGATGGTGATGCCCTCGGCGAAGAAGTGAGGCGCAAGGCGCGTTTCACGCAGAATCGTGCCGGTCTCTAGTTCCTTTATGTAGAGCGCGGAGCGGCCATACAGCCCCGCGCTCTCGAAGAGTTTGCCTTCGTGCAGTTCGAGTCCTTGCGTGTAATGCGCGATGTCGTGTGTGAGCGTGCGCAGCACGCGCCATTGCAGCATCGGCGGTGGTTGTGCGCGTGCGCTCACTGCCGTGCAGCAACAGCACAACAGCGCAATGATCAGTATCGAGTGTCGGTACATGGCACGGTGCGTCGGTGATGTGCCTCATTGTGTGCGCAAAAAGGCGTTTGCTTTAATTTTTTTTTATCGGTAAAAATTCACAGCGTGGAAATGCATTGTGCGTTTCCAAACCTGAGCGGAGTGTTCCGCGACTGTCCTGCACGGAGGATGTGAGATGGTGATGAAGAAGGCGACGAAGAAGGCAGCGAAGAAACCGGCGGCGAAGAAGATCGCGAAGAAGGTCGCGAAGAAAGTGGCCAAGAAAGCGACGAAGAAAGCCGCCAAGAAGGCGGTCAAGAAGGCTGCGGCGAGGAAGTAATCGGCTCACCGCCGACGGGCGGCCCGCACGTCAGCTTCGCGACATCGACCGCTTGCCGCCCGTTTTCAAAAGCAGGTTGTACACGCTGCACCACTTGCGCCGCGGCTGCCCGCCCACAGGAGTGGCCGCGCCTTCTTTCAGCCCGCAATGGGCGTTTTCTCTTCTCTATCCCCCGATCGATCCAGGCATCGCTTGTGCGGTGGCAGAGTCTGTCAAGAAGATTTTCCGATGACCAAGAGCATGACCGGATATGCGCGTGTCGAGCGCGCGGACGAGTGGGGGCGTATCGGCTGGGAACTGCGCGCCGTCAACCACCGCTATCTCGACGTGCAGTTCAAGATGCCCGAGGAGTTCCGCATCATCGAAAGCGAGCTGCGGCAGCTCGCCGGCGCGCGTCTGTCCCGCGGCAAGGTCGAATGTTTGTTGCGCTATCAACGTGAGAGTATGCCGGGCGAGCGTATCGAGCTGGATTACCGTCGCCTTGCGCAGCTACGCCAGGCACTCGACACCGTCAACGCCGAGTTCGGCGCCACCACGGCGCCCGAGCCGATGCGCGTGCTGAGTTTCCCTGGCGTGGTGCGTGAGGAGCGGCCCGATCTCGCGCCGTTGCTCGCGCAGGCGCGCGCTCTGTTTGTCGATGCGCTCGATGAGTTCACGGCTTTCCGTGTCAGCGAGGGCCGGCGTCTGGCGCAGTTTCTTCTCGAACGCTGCGAGGCGCTGCTGGTGCTCGTGCAGCAGATACGTGCACGGCATGGGCTGGTGCGCGACCAGTGGCTCGCACGCTTGCGCGCCCGTTGTCTGGAGCTGGGCGTCGAAGTCGAGCCGCAGCGTCTGGCACAGGAAGTCGTACTCACCGCGCAGCGGCTCGACATCGAAGAGGAGATGTCGCGCCTGGTGAGCCATATCGAGGAAGTGCGACAAGCGCTTGCGCGCGAGGACGCGGTCGGGCGCAAACTGGACTTTCTGATGCAGGAACTCAATCGCGAAGCCAATACCACGGCGTCGAAATCGCAGGATGCCGAGATGACGCGGCTGGCCGTGGAGATGAAAGTGATCATCGAGCAGATGCGCGAGCAGGTTCAGAACATTGAGTGAGCGTAGTAGAACAGCCGCGCTATGAGCGACCCAGAGCATGGTTGAGGGCAATCTCTACATCGTTTCCGCGCCGAGCGGCGGGGGCAAGACCAGCCTGACCCGCGCGCTTTTGCCGCGGCTCGCGCAGAGCGGGATCGAAGCCGTGATCTCGGTGTCGTACACGACGCGTGCGCCCCGTCCCGGCGAGCAGGAAGGGGTGCACTATCACTTCGTCGATGAGGCCACGTTCGTTTCGATGATCGACGCCGGCGCGTTTCTGGAGCATGCCGAGGTTTTCGGGCGGCGCTACGGCACGGGACGCCAGCGCACCGAGCAACTGCTGGCATCCGGCTACGATGTGATTCTCGACATCGACTGGCAGGGCGCCCGTCAGGTCCGCAGCCGTATTCCCAGTGCCCAGGGTATTTTCATCCTGCCGCCGTCGCTGTCCGAGCTGGAGCGGCGGTTGCGCGCGCGCAGCCAGGACGACGAGGCGACGATCGCGCGGCGAATGCGCGAGGCGTGCCAGGAGATGTCCCATTACGGTGAGTATGACTATGTGATCGTCAATGACGATTTCGACCGCGCGCTCGAGCAGCTCGCGGCCGTGTTCATTGCCGGGCGGCTGCGGTGTGCGCGCCAGACCCGCGTCCTGGCCCCGCTGATCACGGCGCTGCTGGCCAAATAAGCGCCATTTCCGTTAAACTCCCGCCCCTTTTCGATGGACCTGCGGTGAAATCATGGCCCGAGTCACGGTAGAAGACTGCCTCGTCAAGATTCCCAACCAGTTCGATCTGACGCTGGTGGCGGCCAAGCGCGCGCGTCAGCTCGCCCGTGGCGCCGAATCGCATCTGCCATGGGGCAATCACAAATCGACGGTGCTGGCCCTGCGTGAAATCGCCGAGGGGCACGTCGGCCGCGAGGTACTCGACGAGGCCGACCTGCCGGCGGTACAGCAGCCGAAGATGGAGCTCGAGGCACTCGACCCGTCTTTCGACGCTTGAAGTCACCATCGATGGCTGACGAAAACCCGCGCCGTGCGCGGGTTTTTTATCGGTGCGTGCTTGACCGTTGCCGCGAGACGTGGCTGCCGTTACCGTGCGTGGCGGGCCATCCGGGAATCTCCCATGCCGCAGCTGATCAACCGCCGCGATCTTGCGTTCATGCTCTATGAACTGCTCGACGTCGAGTCGCTGACGGAAAAGCCGCGTTACGCCCAGCACGATCGCGGGACCTTCGATGCCATCATCGATGCCGCGTACCGGCTGGCCGAGGAGCGGTTTCAGCCGCATGCCGCGAAGCTCGATGCGCAGGAGCCGTATTTCGATGGCGAGCGCGTCCATATCATCGCGGAAGTCAAGGCCGCACTCGATGCCTATATCGACGGCGGATTCCTCGCCGCATCTTTCGATGCCGAGCACGGCGGCTTGCAACTGCCGTACACGGTGACTTCGGCGGTGCAGGGCATTTTCACCGCCGCCAACGCCGGTACCGCCGGCTATCCGTTTCTGACCGTCGCTGCGGCCAACCTGCTGCGCGCGCATGGCACGCCACAGCAGCAGGCGCGCTACATGAAGCCGATGATCGCCGGGCGCTTCTTCGGAACGATGTGCCTGTCGGAGCCGCAGGCCGGTTCCTCGCTCGCGGACATCCGCACGCGCGCGATCCCGCAGCCTGACGGCCGTTACCGTATCGTCGGCAACAAGATGTGGATCTCCGGTGGCGAGCACGAGCTGGCGGAGAACATCGTCCACCTCGTGCTCGCGCGGATCGAAGGCGCGCCGCCCGGCACCAAGGGGATCTCGCTGTTCATCGTGCCCAAGTTCGAGGTGCAGGCGGACGGCACCCTGGGCCGGCGCAACGGTGTGCGCCTCGTCGGGCTGAACCACAAGATGGGCTACCGCGGCACCGTCAACACGGTCCTGAGCTTCGGCGAGAACGAGCCGTGCATCGGCGACATCGTCGGATCGCCGAATCAGGGGCTGGCCTACATGTTCCACATGATGAACGAGGCCCGCATCGGGGTCGGCCTTGGCGCGACCATGCTCGGTTATGCCGGTTATCTGGTGTCCCTCGAATACGCGCGCAATCGCCCGCAAGGCTGGCCGCCTTCAGCCAAGGATCCGACCGCGCCGCCGGTGATGATCATCGAGCACACCGATGTGCGGCGCATGCTGCTGCAGCAGAAAGCCTATGTCGAAGGGGCGCTGGCGTTGTGTCTGTACTGTGCGCGCCTGGTCGATGAGCAGGCGGTCAGCGGCGATGCGGCGCAGCGCAAGGAGCTGGCGCTGCTGCTCGACATTCTCACGCCGATCGCCAAGGCCTGGCCCAGTGAGTTTTGCCTGGAGGCGAACAAGCTCGCCATCCAGGTGCTCGGCGGGTATGGCTATACGCGCGACTATCCGGTCGAGCGCTTCTACCGCGACAACCGGCTCAATCCGATCCATGAGGGCACCAACGGCATCCAGGCCCTGGATCTGCTCGGGCGCAAAGTGATGATGAACGACGGCGCCGCATTCCATCTGCTGGTCGGGCGCATGCTGCAGGATGCCGAGTCCGCCGCCGGTATTCCCGAACTCGCCGAGTTCGTGGATGCGCTGCGTGCGATACTCGATACGGTGGTGCAGGTCACGCAGGCACTCTCACGCGTCGGTGCGCAGGGCAAGGTCGATCTGTTCCTCGCCAATGCCAGCGCCTATCTGGAAATGCTCGGACACACCGTCATCGCCTGGCAATGGCTGCGCCAGGTGCGGTGTGCACAGGCCGCCCGTGCGGCCGCATACGGTGCGGATGCCGATTTCTACGAGGGCAAGCTGCGTGCCGCGCGGTATTTCTATCGCTACGAGCTGCCGCGCGCCGCGCGTCTGGCCGAGTTGCTGCTGCGCCTGGACGACACCTGCCTGACCATGCCGCCGTCTGCCTTCTGAGGAGTATGACGATGCGTGTTTCGACTCTCGTCGTGCTGGGCCTGGGTGCCGGCGTCGCCGCACTGGTCTGGAGCTTCGCACCGCAGACGCTGCCGGTCGATGATGAGGCCGTGTATCCACTGCTCGAGCGCGCGCAGGTGCCGCCGCAGATGCGTGTCGGTGTCCTGCACACCGGGCGCATGGATTCGAAAGCCGTGTTCGCCTATCGCGGCGGCGGCTTGGAGGATCGCGTGTTTGGCATGGACGTCGTCGTGGTCGAGCATCCGGCCGGTACACTGCTGTTCGATGCGGGATTCGGGCGCAATGTCCAGGCTCATGCGCACACGATCCCGTACTTGATGCGCACGCTTTCGAGCATCACGCCGGAGGTGCCGGTGATCGAACAGCTTCAGCGTGCGCACATTGCACCGGAGCAACTGGCCGGCGTCGTGCTCACGCACGCGCACTGGGATCACGTCTCTGGTCTTGAGGATTTGCGCGGTGTGCCAGTCTGGGTCACGCAGGCGGAGCTGGATTTCATCCGCAGCGGCCATCCTGCGGCGCGGCTGGCGCGTGAGCTGGGCGAGCTGGATTACCGGGTCTATGCCTTCGACGGTCCTCCGTATGCCGGATTCGACGCCAGTCACGATGTCTTTGGCGATGGCACCGTCGTGCTCGTGCCGGCCGGTGGGCACACCCCGGGATCGGTCATCGCCTTCGTGCAGGCGCCGCAGGGGCGTTATGCGCTGGTCGGTGATCTGGCCTGGCAGCGCGAGGGTATCGATCGGCCGGCCGAACGTCCGTGGCTGTCGCGGCTGCTCGTGGATCACGATGCCCGGGCCGTGCGCGCGGCGCTGACCCACCTGCACCGGCTGCAACAGGCGAACCCGGATCTGGTGATTCTGCCGGCGCACGACCGGCGCCTGATGCAGACCTTGCCGGCGGCATTCACAGGGGCGCCGGCGCACTGACGGCGGGCAGCGCACGGTGCGATCGGATCGGCGAGAATGCGCGCCGCATGCGTATCGGACCTTACCTCGTCGATCCTCCGCTCGTGCTCGCGCCGATGGCCGGTGTGACCGACCGGCCGTTCCGTCAGCTATGCCGGCGACTCGGTGCCGGGCTCGCGGTCTCGGAGATGACGACGTCCGATGCCCGTCTCTGGCACACCGACAAGTCGCGCCTGCGCCGCGATCACGCCGGCGAGGCCGGGCCGATCGCCGTGCAGATCGCCGGGTATGACCCGCGCCAGATGGCGGAGGCGGCGCGCTTCAACGTCGCACACGGCGCGCAGATCATCGACATCAACATGGGTTGCCCGGCGAAGAAAGTTTGCCGCGTCGATGCCGGGTCGGCGTTGCTGCGCGACGAAGGCCTGGTCGCACGCATCTGCGCCGCCGTCGTCGCGGCCGTGGATGTGCCGGTGACGCTCAAGATTCGCACCGGCTACACGCGCGCGCAGCGCAACGGTGTCGCCATCGCGCGCATCGCCGAGGATTGCGGGATTCAGGCGCTCGCCGTTCACGGGCGCACGCGCGAGGATCATTTCCGGGGGTCGGCGGAATACGACACCATCGCCGCGATCAAGCAGGCCGTGCGCATTCCGGTGATCGCCAACGGCGACATCGATTCACCGCAGAAAGCGCGCGACGTGCGCGCCGCCACGGGGGCCGACGCGTTGATGGTGGGCCGCGCCGCGCAGGGTCGGCCATGGCTGTTCCGCGAGATCGCCCATTTTCTGGCCACCGGGCAGCACCTGGCGCCACCGGCGCCGGAAGAAATCCGGCGCTGGCTGCTGGAGCATCTCGATGCGCTCTACGCTTTTTATGGCGAGGATCGTGGCGTGCGCGTCGCGCGCAAGCATATCCAGTGGTATTGCCAGGATCATCCCGGCAGCGCGGAGTTCTGGCAACGTGTCAACCGGCTAACCGATGCCGCCGCGCAGCGACGGGCCGTGGCCGAGTTCCTGGTCGAGACCTTCGTGGCGCAGGCGGCATGAGCCAGCGTGTGCCGACGACAAAACCCACGCGGACCATGCCGCCATCCGCTGGCAGCGCGCCTTAGGCGGTTCTCTTCCGTCCTGCGTGGCTCGCGTGCGGCTTCGTCGTCGAGTGGTTGAAGGCTTTCGACACGCAGATGGCGTGGCACAATGGCACCGCCGCGGCGCAGCCTCGGTGCGCGCGGCATCCTTGCATTGGAGCCGAGAATGCAGGCGCCGGAAAAAGCCCACGGCCGTATCGTGGCGGCCGATTTCGTGCCGCATCCATGGTTGCGCGGACCGCATGCGCAGACCGTGTACCCAAGCTTGTTCCGCAGGCTGCCGCCGCTCGAGCTCCGCCGCGAGCGGCTCGAATTGCCGGATGGCGATTTCGTCGATCTGGGCTGGAGCGGCAGCGGCGGCGACCGCATCGCCGTGCTCGTCCACGGACTGACCGGCGGATTCGAATCCAAGTATCTGCGCGGACTGGCGCGGCAGCTCCTCGCGCGTAACTGGCGCACGGTGATCCTGCAGCTACGCGGTGGTGGCCCCGAACCCAACCGGCATCCGCGTTGTTACCACCATGGCGATACGGGCGACCTGCGTTATCTCTGGCGGGTGCTGCGCGATCGCGAGCCAGCGGTGCGCCTGGCGACGGTCGGCTGGTCGTTGGGGGCCAACGTGCTGCTCAAGGCCCTGGGCGAGGAGGGCGATGCCGCTCCCGTCGCCGCCGCGGCGGCGGCCTGCGCCCCGTTCCGGCTGCTGCCGTGCGCAGAAAAGCTGCGCACCGGTACGGCGCGGCTCTATCAGGCGCACCTGCTGCGGGGCCTGAAAGCGCTCGTCGCCCGCAAGCATGCCGTCGTGCCGGTGCCGCCGCAGGTCGATCTCGCACGCGCCCTGCGCGCCGCCGATTTCATCGAGTTCGACGACGCTTACACCGCGCCGATGAACGGCTTTCGCGATGCGCGGGATTACTACGCGCGCTGCGAGAGCGGACGTTTCGTCGGCGCCATCCGGCGGCCGACGCTGATCGTCAACGCGCGCGACGACCCGTTCATGACCCCGGCAGTGTTGCCGACCGAGGCAGCGCTGTCGCCATACGTGACCCTGGAGATCGCGCGCCGCGGCGGCCACGTCGGTTTCGTCGCCGCCGGGCCGCACGGTCGGCCGGTTTACTGGCTGGAGCAGCGCCTGGCGCAGTATCTGGAAGAGGCCGTGCCGCGCTGAGCCAGACCCGCGTGCAGACGCCGGCTGCCGATATTCACAGGCGACGGGTCAAGAAATCTCGGTGTGGTTTTTCCTTACTGGCGGGAATGGCGGCATGCCCCCATGCTGCAGAGGTCATGGACGGATATCTCACTGCCGCCTCCGCCGCCCCGGCCGGGACGGCGGATCTTTGCCTGACCGTCGCCGATCCGCGCGGCTCATGTTGCCGGCCGGCCGACGTCGAGTCGGCTTGTCTGCCGATCGACGGCGTCGGTCTGGGTTTCTGGGACTGGAACCTCGCCGCCGGGCGGGTGACTTATTCAAGCGACTGGAAACGGATGCTCGGATATGCCGGCGCTTCGATCGGCGACTCCCCGGAGTTTCGTTCGGCACGGATCCACCCGGAGGACGCGGCCTCCGCTGCCGCGGCTTTGCAACAGCACCTCGACGGCCGGAGCGAGGTCTATGTGCACGAGCATCGCATGCGCGGCGCCGACGGCCGCTACCGCTGGGTGGCCGAGCGCGGGCGCGTCACCGAGCGCGATGCCGATGGCAGACCGCGGCGCTTCATCGGGGTGCAGATCGACATCGACGATGCCAAGCGCGCGGCGGCGGAATTGCAGCTGAGCGAGCGGCGGTTCCGCGCGGTGTTCGATGCCATGTTCGAGCTGATGGGCGTGGTCATGCCCGACGGCACGGTGATCGATGTCAACGAGGCGGCACTGCGCTTCGCCGGACTGGCTGCGGCCGATGTCATCGGCCGGAAAATGTGGGACACCTTGTACTTCCAGACGTCCGAGGCGACCCGCGAGCTGGCGCGTCAGGCCGTGCAGCGCTCGGCCTGCGGCGAGATCGTGCGCTGCGAGATCGAGATTCTCGGTGCCGGCGGCCGCACGATGCCGGTGGATTTCTCGATCAAGCCCGTGTACGACGAGCGTGGCGAAATCGTCATGCTTGTGCCCGAAGGGCGCGACATTTCCGAACGCCGCCTGAGCGAGCAGATCCTGCGCGAAAGCGAGGACCGCTTCCGCACGATGTTTTCCGAAGCGCCGATCGGCATCGCGCTCGTGTCCACGGATGGCCGCTTCCTCGAGGTCAACGAGGCGCTGTGCAGCATCGTGGGCTACGAGGCCGAAGAGCTGATGGCGCTGCGCTTCCAGGACATCACGCATCCCGACGACCTCGAACCCGATCTGGCGCTGGTGCAACGGCTGCTCGCCGGCGAGATTCCGCGTTACCGGATGATGAAGCGCTATTTCCACAAGCGCGGACACATCGTCCATATCCAGCTCGATGTCTCGCTGATCCGCACGCCCGAAGGTGAGCCGAAATATTTCGTGTCCCAGATCCAGGACGTGTCCGAGCGCGTGGCCCTGGATCGTTTGCTGTCTGCGGAGAAGGAGCGGCTCCAGGTCGCGCTGTCGGCAATCACCGATGCCGTGCTGATCACCGATGTCGAGGGCCGCATCAAGTTCTTCAACCCGATCGCCGAGCGCCTGCTCGGATGCGCGCCGCGGCAGGCCATCGGGGCGATGGTTGCCGAGATCGTCGATCTGCGCGACGAGCAGTCCGGACGCAGGGTCGCGGCGCTGGAGGCCTTGCCCGGGCAGCATGCATCCTTCATCCAGGGCTGCGGTTACCTGCATCGCCCCGACGCCCTGCCGGTCTTCGTCGAGTACGCACTCGCGCCGCTCAAGGACGAAGCAGGCGAATTGATGGGCTATGTGGTCACCCTGCACGATGTCACGCAGGCGCGAGCGCTGACCCATGCGCTCGAGCATCAGGCCACGCACGATGCCCTCACCGGCCTGCCCAATCGCAGCGGCTTCGAGCGCGCACTGGAGCAGCAGCGCCAGTCCGCTGCCGGTACGCTGCGCAACTGGTGTCTGCTTTATCTCGATCTGGACCGGTTTAAGACCGTCAACGACACGGCCGGTCATGTCATCGGCGATGAATTGCTGCGTGCGATCGCGGTGCGCATGCGTGCCGTGCTGCGTGCGACCGACACGCTCGCGCGGCTCGGCGGCGACGAATTCGGCGTGATTCTGGACAACTGCAATCTGGAAAATGCCGAACGAATCGCCATCAAGCTGATCGACGCCGTCGACCGCTTCCGTTTCCGGCGCGGCGAGGACGAGTTCCAGATCGGCCTGAGCATCGGGATCGTCCGTGGCGCGGAAGGGCTCACGATCGCCGATCTCATGCGCATGGCCGATACGGCTTGTTATGTCGCCAAGCGCACCGGCCGCAACCGTGCCTGCGTGTACAACGAACAGGCGATCGAGGGGGTATCGCCCTCGACCGAGTTCGACCTGCTGCACGAGCTGCAGCGCGCGCTGGATCGCGACCGCCTGCGGGTTTACGCGCAGAAGATCGTCGATGTCACCAGCGCACGTCCGGTGGGGCTGGAGCTGTTGGTGCGCATGATCAGGCCCGACGGATCGATCGTCGCGCCGGATCGTTTCCTGTCCATCGCGGAGCGCCATGACGTGGTCACGCGCCTCGACGACTGGATGCTCCGGCATGCGGCGCGCCTGATACGCGGGGAGGACGGCCACCTGCCGGACGACTGGTTCGTGACCATCAACGTCTCGGCGCGGTCGATCTCCGATCCGCGCTTCCATCGCACGATTTCAGAGGTGGTCTACGGCGATCGTGCCTTGCGTGAGCGTATCTGTTTCGAGATCACCGAATCGGCGGCGCCGGCGAGCTGGGCGATGACGCGGCAGGGTATCGAACTGCTGCGCGCGCACGGCTCGCGCGTGCTGCTCGACGACTTCGGATCCGGATTCACCTCGTTCGAGTATCTGCGCAACATGCATGTCGATGGACTCAAGATCGCGCAGGATTTCACCCGCAATCTGTCTGCGGACCCGATCAACGACCCGGTCGTGTCCATGGTTGCCGAGCTGGCCCACCGGCTGGACATCTTCGCGATCGCGGAGGGTGTGGAAGATCCCGAAGCCTGGCGCGGAGTCGCCGCCAAGGATATCGGCATGGCCCAGGGGTTTTACTTCCATCGCCCCGAGCCGGTGGAGAATCTGCTGCGCTGAGGCGACTGGGCACGGGCAGGCGCGCGCGACGAACCAGCGCCTGCGCGCGGGCTCATTTACGGGAATCGTTCACCGCGCAGGCGCTCGGCCACCTCGGGCTTGAGACGGTCCATACGGTAACCGTTGCACAGGATGCCCCACAGGCCGCAGGTGAGGTCGCTGGTGCCGAACAGCCAGTCGGCGAACGGGACGGTGAGATTGAGGTTGTAGTCGGTCATCAGCGCCTGGTGATGGTGTACCCAGTGGTTGCGGCGCATGGTGCTGACCAGCGGCAGGCGCGCGAGCCACCGGTTTTCCGGCAGATGCGCAGCCGTGTGCAGGACTTCGTAGGCGAGGTAGTGCAGCATGCCGCCGGCCATCCAGATCCACATCGCATCGACTCCGAACGCAAGACCCCACACCAGCCCGAACAGCGCGTGGATCAGGCCGATGCCGACGATCGCATACGGTGGAAAGAAAATGATGCGGTATTCGCGGTGCGAATCCACCGTCATGCGCGCCTCGGTGAAATAGCTGTGATGCTCGACCGTGTGCCGGTGCCAGAGCGCGCGCAACGCATCGATGCGTCGGTGCAGCGCGTATTTGTGCAGCCACCATTCACCGAGGTTGGAGACGACGAGCGCCGGCACGGCGCTGAGCCAGGCCCAGCCGGCGGTTTCGACCCGAGACAGGGTCAGCCCGATGTAGGCGAGGCCGAAACCGAAGATCCACGCGCCGTGCAGCCAACCGTTGTAATACGGCGAGATCTTCGCCTGGTATTCGGCGCGGAACGCCAGTTGCCGCGCGTCCATGTTCTCCTCCGTGCCGTCTGGCCTCAATGCTTTTTCTGGATGAACTCGATCTTATACCCGTCCGGATCCTCGACGAAGGCGATGACGGTGGTGCCGTGTTTCATGGGCCCGGCCTCGCGGGTGACCTTGCCGCCGCGCGCCTTGACACGTGCGCAGGCGGCGTAGGCGTCATCGACTTCGATGGCGATATGCCCAAATCCGGTGCCGGGTTCGTAGCGCTCGACGCCGTAGTTGTAGGTCAGTTCGATTTCGGCGCCGCCGTCGCCATAGCCGACGAAGGCAAGCGTGAAACGGCCCTCGGGGTAATCCTTGCGGCTGAGCAGTTTCATGCCCAGCACTTCGGTGTAGAACGCAATCGAGCGGTCGAGATCGCCGACGCGGATCATCGTGTGCAGGATGCGCATTTTTCTGGACTCCTGGAGAAGCGTGGATACGGTGGCGGCGTCTGCCGCCGGTGTGCACGACGGCGGCCATCAGCGACGCAGTGCATCGGTGATGGCACGCCAGCATTCGAGTTTGCGCGCAAAATCGTAAGTGGCGTTCGCGGGGCTGGTCGAGGGCAGCCGCCGGTACTGCAGATCGGCGTGGCGCGCGGGCAGATGCGGGCGCACGTAACGGGCAAACGCAGCCGCAGCCTTGCTGCCGTTGAAGAATACGTGCGTGATCGCCGGGTGGCGGCGCAGGAAGGTGGCAAAGTCGTTGGGCACGATGGAATCTTCTTCGATCGCAGTGTCGAGGCTGCCGGTGCGCACACAGACGCGCAGCACGTCCCACAGCGCGATGCCCTGGGTCTTGAGCGCGGCGAGACGCTGCGCATATGGCGCCTGTGCCGGCACACCCGTCAGCACCGACATGATCGGCCAGAACGCGTTGCGCGGATGCGCGTAATACTCCTGTGCTGCGAGCGAGGCACTGCCCGGCATGCTGCCGAGCACGAGTACACGCGCGTCAGCGTCTGCGACCGGCGCAAAGCTGTGCACCGTGGTTCTGCATGCATGGGTTCTGGGCGCACGCCGATGCGACGGCATGGCAGCGCGTTTTCGATCAGATCATCCGGGCGATGATCGCCAGCGGCAGCCGGCGCATCAGCACCGCCAGCACCGCCCACGGCCACCACGGCACGCAGGCGCTCGCCGGTTCCTTCTCGATGGCCCTGACCAGCGCGCGGCAGCCAGTCTCGGTGTCCACGATAAAAGGCGTGTTCTTGAGTTTTTCGTTGATCTCGGAACGGATGTAGCCAGGGAAAATCGTCGTGACCCGGATCGGCGTGCGGATCAGGTCGGCGCGGATGCCTTCGCTGAGCGCGGCGAGTCCGGCCTTGGTGGCGGCGTAGGTGGTGAGGTTGCGCGGCATGCCGCGCAAGGCGCTCATCGACGAGATCGTCACCAGATGGCCGGCATTCTGTTCGCGGAAGATCTCGACGGCGGCTTCGCATTGCGCCAGCGCGGCGACGAAGTTGGTTTCCGCGGTCTGGCGGTTGGCGTGGAAATAACCGGTGCCGATCGGTTGCCCTTTGCCGAGCCCGGCGTTGACGATGACGCGGTCCAGCGTACCCAGTTCCTCGCGGAAGCTGCGGAAGACCCTGAACACTTCGTCGTGCTGATTGACGTCCAGCGCGCGGATGGCGACATGGATACCGGGATGGCGCGCGCTGAGCTCGGCTTTGAGCGCTTCGAGTCGGTCGGTGCGGCGCGCGCACAGCGCGAGATTGCAGCCGCGTGCGGCAAACTCGCGCGCCATGCCGCGGCCGAGGCCGGAGCTGGCGCCGGTGATGAGAATGTTCTTGCGCATGGCTTGTCCTAGCGGTAGGTGATCAAGTCGGGATGCACGCCCTCGAAATGGGCATGATCATTGACCGTTGACAGGTACAGTCCGCGGTCGGAGTAGATGAGCTTGGTGATCGCGGCATTGGCCAGCGTCCAGTTCAGGCGCAAGGTGGTTTCGTCGGACAGCTGTAGGAGCCGTTGCACGACGACACTGATCGGCCCGCCGGAGGTGAAGACCAGCGCGGTCTGCGATTTATCCAGGCGCTGGCGCAGGCGCGTCAGCGCCCCGGCGATGCGCGCGCGAAACGCCGTCCAGCTCTCCGGGTAATCGGCATCGTGCGCACCGCTCACCCAGCGGGTGATGGCTTTTGCGAACTCCTGCTGGAAGATGCGGCGCGGATCGGCGGTCGCCGCCAGCTCGGTTTGCATCCGCGCGGGGTCGGCCCAGTGCGGTTTGTACGCGGCGAGCACGGCGACGTGATCGTACTCGGCCCAGCCGGGATCGTCTTCCCAGCCGATGGATAGTCCGGCGGCGTCGAGCGCGGTCTGCGCGGTTTCGCGGTGGCGGCGCATGCCGCCGCACAGCACGAGATCGACCTGCGGCAGATGGCGCCGCAGACGCGCTCCGAGCACACGCGCCTGCGCAAAGCCGGTTTCCGAGAGCCGGTCGTAATCGCCGGTGCCGAACGAGGCCTGGCCGTGACGGATCAGAAGAATGGCGCCCATGTCAGAGGATGGACGTGCCCGGCGGCCGGCGCCGCTGGGGCAAGGACGGTGGGATGTGCCAACTCATCGGTACGGTCTTCGAAAATGGGCGGCGGGTCATGGTGCCTGGCATCGGCGGCGAACAGCGGCGCGCGCGGGCCGGCCGGGTGATCTGCGCACGCCGGCGACCGCCGCAGCGACGGGCGGCTGCATACCGGATCGGCCAGGCCAATCAGGCGTCCGGCGCACACGGTAGCGGCGTTTGGGTGTGCACGCTACTGATGATTGTGCATGACGATCCATGCATGTGCTGCATGGGTCGTCCTCTTATCTTGCCCCCCGCTTCCGCTGCCGGTGCTGTTCTCGATCAGAAATTCACGGTGACGGTCTGCGCCTCGCCGACTTCGACATCGGCAGCGTCGCGGAATGACAGATCGTCGTCTTGCTGCGGGTGCTCGCGGTCGGCTTCGCAGGTCCAGGCCAGGGTGTAGCGGCCGGGCTGGACGTAATGGAAACGATAAGTCCAGGCACCGCTGGCGGCATCCTCGCGTACGTCGGCGGCGGCGAGCGGCTGGGCGAGCGGGGTGACGGTGGCGTCGGCATCGTAATCGCCCGGTGTCACGCCAGTGCCTGTGTAGAGATAGACGGCGACGCCGGTGCCGATCGCACGGCCATCGCGACAGTCCGCGTCGGCGATGGCGTTGGCGTCGATCGTGCCCTCGATGCGGCCGGCGCGATCGGCATCGATCACACGGATCACGGGAATCATCTGATAGACGCCGAGCGTGTCGCGCCGGTCGATGAGGGAAAAGCGCAGATCGAGATCGACGATCAGCGTCCTGGCGTCACCGTCGTCGAGGTCGAGATCGACGGTGGCGTACTCGCCGGCGGACAGCAGTTCGATCGGGGTCGAGTCTTCGTCCTTGCGCAGGAAGGCATTGTCATCGTCGAGGCGCAGGCGCAGGCCGACATGACGGCCCTTGAGCTCGCCGCTGGCATCGACCAGCCGCAGACGCTCGCCGTCGCGGTAGTCGAGCATGTCGAAATCGTCCGTGTACTGCGAGTCGATTCGCGTGACGGTGCCGTCGCTGCCCAGCAGCTCCACCGCACTGACCGCGAGCTGCACGCGCGTTGCGCCATCGATCGGCGCATCGGTCAGATCGATGGACAGCTCGCTTTCGCAGGCACAGAGCAGCAGGGTGACGGCGACGAGGCAGAGGCGTGAGGCATTCGGCATGGCAAATCGGCGTACAGTCGGAATGGAAACGGATCGTGCGCGGCGGCCGGGTGCGGAATCCTTTCGAGTGTGTACCGAACTGTATCGAATTGTTTCGCGGCGGAACGAGTCGCAAACCGGCGTGGTCGGAAGGTCCGGAGCCGGCCCGGCGCCGCGGGCGGCCGAACCGCCAGGGACCTCGGGGATGAAAGCGAAAGTATTGTTGGTGGATGACGATCAGCGGCTGCGGCAAATGGTGGCCGAGTATTTGCGCCGGCATGGCATCGACAGCGAAGGGGTCGGCACCGCCGCTGCCGCCCGCCGCTGCCTGCAGCGCGGGCACTACGATCTGGTCGTGCTCGATCTGATGTTGCCCGACGACGACGGCATCGCCCTGTGCCGGCGCCTGCGCCAAGAGTCGGCGCAGATGCCGGTGATCATGCTCTCGGCCAGGGGCGACGACGTGGACCGCATCGTCGGATTGGAGATCGGAGCGGACGATTATCTGGCCAAGCCGTGCAATCTGCGCGAGCTGGTGGCGCGCATCTTCACCGTGCTGCGGCGTGCGAGCGGGCGTGCCGGGGTCGCCGTGCGCAGCGATGCGGCGGTCGTACGCATCGGCGAATTCGAAGTCGATTTGTGGGCGCGCAGCCTGCGCCGTAATGGCGAAGTGATCCGCATCACCACGGGCGAATACCAGTTGCTGGAAGTGCTGGTCACACATGCCCGGCGTGTGCTCAGCCGCGATGAGTTGATGGCACTCTCCTGCGGCCGGCGCAACGACGGTTTTTCACGCAGCATCGATATCCTGATCTCACGCCTGCGCCAGGTACTCGAGCCAGATCCGGCCGTGCCGCGCTACATCCAGACGGTCTGGGGGCGCGGTTACATGTTCGTGCCCGATGCACCGCTTGCCGAGCGTACGCCATGAGCCTGCGCATTCTTATCGGCCTGCTCGTCGCCGCCGCCGTAGTCATGGTGCCAGCAACAAATGCACTGCTGCTGCGGTGGTGGCCGCCGCCCGATTTCGCCGTGCATCTGCGCCCCTGCGACACACAAAGATCCGAAGATGGGCCATGTGTGCGCGCAGATGTCCTAGCACGCCATACCCTGCGGTTGCCTGCACCCGCAGCCGACCGGCGTGACGGCGATCCGGCCGCCGACGCCGGTCGGCAATGGCACGGCGCGGCGCCGCAAGCAGGCGGGTTGATCGGCCCCCTGCCGCCTCCGCACACCATGGCCGGCAGTCCGCCCGGTGGCGTGGAGCCTTTCGTGCGTACGGTCCGCTTCGGCGGTGCCGACGCAGGACCGGTGCGGCGGCATTTCCTGATGATCAATCTGATCAGCCTGATCGTGGTCGTCGGCGCCGCCGTCGTCCTGATGTCGCTGATGTTGAGCCGGCCATTCCGTGCCTTGCTCGATGCCATCGGCGACATCGAACGCGGCGCCGTGCCGCCGGCCTGGGCATTCAGCGGTCCGGTAGAGTTCCAGCGCGTCGGCCGAGCCCTGGAGCGGCTCGGCCGGCAGTTGCGCAGCAACGTCCAGGAGCGCGAACTGATGCTCGCCGGGCTGTCGCATGACTTGCGCTCGCCGCTTGCCCGCATCCAGGCCGCGCTGGAGCTGCGTGCCGCCGACGGCGAGGATTGGAGCGAGACGCTCAATGACGTGCGCGAGATCGACCACATCGTCGGCCAATGCATCGACTTTGCACGCGATGGTCAGGACGAGCCGGTCCAGCAAGCGAGTCTCGACGGCATCGTCGCCGCCGCGCTGGGGGCGTCCGCCGGACCGGATCTGCGGCTCGAACTCGCAGCACCCCAGCCGCTACCCGTGCGTGTCTGTGCGCTGCGCCGGGCCTTGCTCAATCTCGTCGATAACGCCCGCGTGCACGGACAACCGCCCATCGTCGTGCGAACCTATGTCCAGGGCGGCACGGCCGTGCTGGCAGTGGAGGATGGCGGCGAAGGGATCGCGCCGGAAGCCTGGGATCGGCTGCGGCGGCCGTTTGCGCGCGCCAGTTCGGCGCGCAGTCCCCGTGGCTGCGGTCTGGGATTGGCGATCGTCCAGCGTGTCGCCGACATGCACGACGGCAGCCTGCAGCTGCATCCGCGCAGCGCGCAGCAGCGGTTCGCGATCGCGCTGCATCTGCCGCTGGCGTCGCGATCGGAGGCGGAGCGCTCACGGCAGCGATGAAAAGCCCAGACGCGTTACGCCGCTGGTTACGGTTTGAAACAACTCGAAGCGGACACTCACCAAACCGCTGCGCCAAGCTTGTGCGTCTCTACACTCGGCTTTGCAGGAGACTCACGCATGTCCGCCGCGGTTACGCGCATCCCCAGAAGTCTGTTCTCGCGCCGCTGGATTCCGGCGCTCGCGCTTATGTCCGCTGTCGTGTTCGCAGGCTGCAGCGACAGTGGCGGCGGCGACGATGGGGCGGATCTGGTCGCAGCATTCACGGTGATCGGACAGGCCGCGTTCGACAGCGGCAGCCCCAACCGTGGTGGGGCCGCCAGCGCAGCAACACTGGCACAGCCGCTCGGTAATGTGGCCACCGATGGCACACGCCTGTTCATCGCCGATACCGCGAACAACCGCGTGCTCGGCTATGCCCGCGTGCCGGTCGCCAACGGCGCTGCCGCCGATCTGGTGCTCGGGCAGGACGACTTTGGCGGCACGGCTGCCGGCACGGCCCAGAACCGGATGGCTTTGCCGGCCTCGGTCTTCATCGGCGGTGGTCGCTTGGTCGTCGCCGACTCCGGCAACAACCGTGTGCTGATCTGGAACACCATTCCGGCCACGAGCGGCGAATTACCGGACGTCGTCGTCGGTCAGGCCGATTTCACCACCGGCGGATCGGGGACGTCGCAGACGCAGTTGGCTTTCCCCACGTCGGCAATCATCGCCAATGGCCGTCTTATCGTCGCCGACCAGAACAACAACCGCGTGCTGGTCTGGAATGCAGTCCCCACTGACAACGGTACGCCGGCCGATCTGGTCCTGGGCCAGCGTGATTTCGTCTCGCGCATCGCCGACGACGAGGCTGACGAGATGAATCGGCCTGCCGCGGTGTGGAGCGACGGTTTCCGCCTGCTCGTCGCCGATTCCGGAAACCATCGCGTGCTCTACTGGTCGCTGTTCCCCAACGAATCGGGCGCCGAGGCCGATTACGTCATTGGCCAGAGCGGGTTCAGTCGCTCCAGTCCCGGGACTTCGTCGTCGACGCTGCGCACGCCTTTTGGCGTCAGCAGCGACGGCACGCGCATCTACGTCGCCGACTCCGGCAACAACCGCGTGCTCGAGTTCGACGCCTTTCCGATCGCAAACGGTGTCGCAGCCAGTGCGGTCTTCGGTCAGGAGAAAAACAATTTCTCCGCGGCGACGGCCAATGACGACGATCAGGATGGCACGGCCGACGACCGCCCGAGTGCACGCACGCTCAGCGGTGCGACAGGGGCTTTCGTGTACAGCGGCGTGCTCTACGTGACCGACCGCAACAATCACCGCGTCTTGATGTTTCCGCAATGAGGAGAGTTCGCGTCATTGCCGCGGCACTGGCCGCCGCGGCCAGCGTGCTCGCGGGTTGCGGCGACCTGGATATCGGCGAAGGTACGGCGCCGACACGGCTCACGATCCACTACAACGGTATCGAGGGGGGGGTATCAGACCTATGAGTGCGCCGCGTTCCAGCTCACCGCGACCGCGCATTTCGAGGGCGAGCGCGAGACCGACGGCGACGTCACCACGCGGGTGACCTGGCGCTCGAGCAATCCCGGGGTGATTGATGTCAGCAACGGCGACATCGAGGCCGAACCCGGATCCGGGACATACTTCCCGGCCGGCACCGTCATCGCGCGCACGGCGGGGACGGCCGTGATCCGCGCGGATTATGTCGGCCTGTCTGACAGCTTCGGTGTCACCGCCGACCCGATCGGTCATTTGCGCATCACTCCAGAACTGACGCGCATGGCGCCCGGGTCGAAGCAGACCTTCGCGCTGCGAGTGACCTTGGAGGACGACACTCCCGAGCAGGATCTCACCGCATCGGCGGTGTGGCGCATTCCCACCGCCGGTGCGCCGGTTGAGCTGTCCAGCGGATCCACGGTGCAGGCGCTGACCGATCCCTTGGATCAGCCATTCGTGCTCGAGGCGCAATTGTTCACTTGCGACCGCAAGGTCGAGCGTGAACTGGCACTGGATGCCGTCCGTGTGCTGCGCTTGAGCTACGAACAGCCTCAGGACGTGCCGCTGCCGCTCGGGTACAGCGACGAAATCCGTGTCGAGGCCATCTTCGAAGACGACGACGCGCCGCCGCAGAATCTGTCTGCCCAGGTCGGAATTGAGCAGATCCTGGGCGATGCCGACGAGGCTTCGATCGTCGCCGACGAATACCTCACGATCCGGGGCGCGAAGAGCGGTGCATCTGCGCAATTCCGGCTGCGCTATGAGCCGCTGGCGCTTGGAAGTGCCCACGCGCATCTTCGATTTCACCGATGCCGAGATCCTGGGCCTGCGCGTGACCCCCGAGCGCAGCGAACTGTTCTATCCAGATACGCTGCAGCTGCAGGCGTTCGGATGGTTCGAAGACGGGTACGAGCGCCCGGTGCGACGCGATGTCACTTGGACCAGCCTCGATGCAGATCTCGTCAGCGTCGCGACGGCGGGCAGCGAGATCGGCAAAGTGACGCCGCAGGGCGCAGAGGGTCTGGCGACCGTGCGGGCGACGGCGCGGAACACAGAGGGCGAACTCAAGGCCGACGCCGATATCCGCGTCTATCGGCCATGAATCGCGGTTTGCTCATCGCGGCACATTGACGGCGGTTGCCAGGTCCGCGAGCAGTGCGGCATACGTGCCGCCGGCGAGGGCGAAGTCGATTTCGAACTGCCGCTCGGGGGCAAGGCCGTCCGACTCCTCGCGGATGCGGTCGATGTCGAGAAACTTGAAACGGCGGATCTGCAGCTTGTCGTCGATGACGAAGCTCACCCGATCCTTCCAGGTCAGGGCCAACCGGGTGACGAGCTTGCCGTCGGCGAGATGGCCGGCGATGTCCTTGCCGTCGAGCGCGTGGCGCAGGTAGCGCACCGTGGATTTGTGCGCGTCGGTGCTGGTGAGCTCGCATTCGTCGTCGAGGTCGAACGCACCGGGTGCTTGCTGGGCGCTCAGCCACTGCGTCATCAGTGCGCTCATCGAGGGTTCGGATTGCAGCGGGGTCACCGGCAGTTCGCCGAGCGCATTGCGCAGGGTGTGCGTGAAGTCGTCGGCGCGTGTCGGCGAACCGGTGTCGAGGACGAGCCAGCCGCCGGCGAAGTCGAACCAGCCGCGGATTTCGCGTCGGCGCGCGAACGCGCGCGGGGCCAACTCGGCAGCGACCTGCTCTTTGATTTCGGCGCGGGCCTTGCGTCCGAGTTTGAAGCCTTTGTCCTGCTCAAGCCGCTGGATGCGCTCGGATGCAGCCTGGCTGACGATCGCGCCCGGCAGCAGTTTTTCTTCGATGCCCAGCGCGATCAGCACCTGCTGCTCCTGGCCGTAGGCGAACTGACCGGTGTCATTGACCGGCACGAAGCCGCGGCTGACCAGCGCAAGGCCGGTGCAAGGCTGTAGCGGAAATGCGCGCAGCGTGGCTTCGATCTCGCCGGGGGTGCGCGACCAGCCCGGCGGCAGGCGGTAGATCGTGAGGTTCTTGAACCACATGGCAGGAGGCAGGGAGCAGTTCCCGGTGCGGAAAGCCGGGAAAAAGGGCGCGGATGATAGCAAGCGCCGCGCCGGCAGCGGATGGCATGGGGTCGGGTCCGGGTCATCGCCTTGCTGGCGGTGCGAAAAGCTGCGATTCGACAGGCCGCGAAGGACCGTGTACAGTCCGACGTGCATCCGTTTCAAGCAGTGTATTCACCGCGGTTTTTCTTACCCGTCCTCGTGGCGGTGCTGTGTAAGTTCCCGGCTACCTTTCTTGATCGCTTGCACCTACGGGCGGTTAGGCCCGCTCCCAATCTGTTTTGAAAGGAATGTCGTATGTCGAATGTTGCTACTGGCACGGTGAAGTGGTTCAACGAAACCAAGGGCTTTGGCTTCATCACCCCGGAAGGCGGCGGGGAAGACCTCTTCGCCCATTTCCGCGAAATCCAGGGGACGGGCTTTAAGACTCTGAAGGAAGGCCAGAAGGTGCAGTTCGAGGTTCGCCGTGGTCCCAAGGGGCTGCAGGCGGCCCAGATCCGCCCTCTCTGAAGACCTCCGCCGCACCCTGCGGCATCGATTCGACGACCCCGGCGCAAGGCCGGGGTTTTTTGTGCCCGCGATCGGTCGGTGTGCCGCTGCTCGCTTGAAACCGCCGCTGTCGATGCCGCGCGTCTGCCCTCGCGCCGGATCGTGGCGGCATGCGCGCCGGTATCCGGTCGGCGGCACATAAAGTCACTTATGATGCCCGGATGAGTGACGTCTCCGAAGCCCGTCCCCACCACCGGCACCTGGAGCAGGCCCGCGCCCAGGTGATCGAACTGCTGCTGCGCCAGGCGGTGGAAAAGGAGCTGGTGTCGCGCTCCGAGAGCCGCCGGCAGGATGTCGTCGCCCAGCTCGTCGCGCGGCAGCACCAGGCGGCGCTGGAGCAGCGCCTGGCGCATTTTCATCCGGCAGACATCGCCTTCGTGCTGGAAAGTCTGCCGCCGGATGCACGTGCGATGGCCTGGTCGCTGGTCAAGCCGGAACGGCGCGGCGCCGTGCTGCTGGAGGCCTCCGATGCGGTGCGCCGGTCGATCGCGCTGGGCATGTCCCCGGACGAGATCGCCGCCGTCGTGCGCACGCTCGATTCCGACGACATCGCCGATCTCGTCAGCAGCCTGCCCGAAGATTTGCGTCACGCCGTCGTCGAGCGGCTCGACCGCACCGACCAGGACGAGGTGCGGTCGGTGCTGTCGTTCCCGCCCGGCACCGTCGGCGCGATCATGGACATGGATTTCATCGCCGTGCGCGAGGATACGACGCTCGAGGCCGTGCAGCGGCTTCTGCGCCGCCGCAAGACGCTGCCGGCGCATACGAACCAATTGTTCGTCGTCGATCGCAGCAACACGCTCAAGGGTTTGCTGCCGCTGTCACGGCTGCTGCTGGAGGAGCCGGAGACTTCGGTCGGCGAGGTGATGATCCGCCAGCCGGTTTATTTCTATACCGACGACGAGGTCCGCGATGCGGTCGATGCCTTCGAGAAGTACGATCTGATCTCGGCGCCGGTCGTCAACCTGCACCAGCAGGTGGTGGGACGGATCACCGTCGATGCCGTCGTCGACGAGATCAATGCACGCGCGCAGAGCGAGTCGCTGCGCCAGGTCGGTTTGTCCGAGGAAGACGAAGATCTGTTCGCGCCGATCGCGCGCAGTGCGCGGCGCCGCTGGCCGTGGCTCGTGCTCAATCTGCTGACCGCGTTCTTCGCCTCGCGGGTGATCGGCGCTTTCGAGGACATCATCGCCGAGCTGGTCGCGCTCGCCACATTGATGCCGATCGTCGCCAGCATCGGCGGCAACACCGGCAACCAATCGGTTGCGCTGGTGATCCGCGGGCTTGCGCTCAACCAGCTCGGGCCCTCGCAGTTGCGCCAGATCCTGCTGCGCGAGCTGCAGATCAACGCGATCAACGGTGCCCTCTGGGGCGCAGTGCTGGGTCTGGTGACGCTGGCGATTTATCACCACCTGCCGCTGGCCGCGGTGATCGCCGCCGCGCTGCTGCTCAACATGTTGGTCGCCGCGCTCGTTGGTGTGCTGACGCCGGTGGCCCTGCATCGCTTCGGGCGTGACCCGGCGATGGGGTCCAGCATCATTCTGACGGCGACGACCGACAGTATGGGCTTTTTCATCTTCCTTGGTCTTGCCGCGGCCTTCCTGGTTTGAATTGAGCCCCGGCGGCATTTGTCCTAGAGTGCCCGGCCCTGACGGTTGCATCCATGGCCAACGACGCACAGCTCATCGAAGACTTGATCGGCGCCGGTCGCCTGTTCCACCGGCGCGGCTGGGTGCCGGCGACCGGCGGCAATTTCTCCGCGCGTCTGGACGCCGCGCACATGCTGATCACCGCCTCCGGCTGTCACAAGGGCGAGCTGGCGGCAGCCGATTTTCTCGTCGCCGACCTCGATGGCCGACCCCTCCAGGCCACGCGCAAGGCCTCGTACGAGACGCTGCTGCACTGCCAGCTCTACCGCTTCGATCGCGGCATTGGCGCGGTGCTGCACACCCATTCGGTCGCCAATACCGTGCTGTCGCGGCGCTACGAGGGGATTCGTCTGTCCGGTTACGAGCTGCTCAAGCTGCTGCCCGGGATCGCAACGCACGATGCCGAGGTCGTCGTGCCGGTGTTCGAGAACGACCAGGACATCGCCCGGCTGGCCGCGGCCGTGGACGCACACATGCACCGCCATCCGCAAATGCCCGCCTATCTGATCGCCGGCCATGGTCTCTACGCCTGGGGCGCGACGGTCGCGCAGGCGCGTTGGCGCGTCGAGGCCCTGGAATTCATGTTCGAATGCGAGTTGCGCGCTCGCCTTCTCAAGGAGTGATGCGATGACGACCCTGACTATTTATGCCGAACACGATGCGAAAACCCCGCTCGCGCGGCACACCGAGTTCGCTGCGATCCGCGATGCGCTCGCGCAAATCGGCGTGGAGTTCGAGCGCTGGGAGGCGAGCCAGCCGCTGTCGCCGACGGCGAGCCAGGAGGAAGTCATGGCCGCCTATCGCACGTCCATCGACACACTCGTCCGCAAATACGGCTTTCAGTCGGTCGATGTGGTCAGTATGCATCCGGACCATCCACAGGCCGAGGCCGCGCGCGGCAAATTCTTATCCGAGCACACCCACACGGATTTCGAGACCCGCTTCTTCGTCGACGGCTCCGGGGCGTTTTACATCCGCAAGAACGGCAAGGTGTACATGCTCGTATGCACGCGCGGCGATCTGGTCAACCTGCCGGCGAACACCACGCACTGGTTCGACATGGGGCCCCGCCCCAACTTCAAGGCGATCCGCTTTTTCCGCATCCCGGACGGCTGGGTCGGCCACTTCACCGGCGATCCGATCGCCGACCGGTTCCCCAAATACGAGGCGATGGTCTGATCCAGACCATCCGTGATCCGGCCGGACACAGCGCCACGGACGGCTTTCTGGAGAACCGATGATCAAGGCCATCGTGACGGATATCGAGGGAACCACCTCCTCGATCGATTTCGTGCATCGCACGCTGTTTCCGTATGCCAAGGCGCACCTGCGCGCGTTCTTGCATACGCATGCCGGTGACGCGGCGGTGCGCCGCCTGCTCGCCGAGGTCGAGCGGATCGAAAACCGCACGCTCTCGGTGGACGCGGCTGCCGATGTGCTCGAGCGCTGGATCGACGAGGACCGCAAGCTCACGCCGCTCAAGGCGCTGCAGGGCATGATCTGGCGGACCGGCTACGAAAGCGGTGCGCTCAAGGGTCATGTTTACCCCGATACACCGGAGTATCTGCGTCGCTGGCAGGCCCAGGGTAAGCGCTTGTACGTCTATTCCTCGGGCTCGGTGGAGGCGCAAAAGCTGATTTTCGCGCATACCGATTACGGCGATCTGACGCCGCTGTTCTCCGGGTATTTCGATACGCAGATAGGCGGTAAACGCGAGGTGGATTCGTATCGCAGGATACTGGAGCACCTCGCCTTGCCAGGCGCGGACGTTTTGTTTTTGTCGGACGTCGGCGAGGAGCTGGATGCCGCCCGTGCCGCAGGCATGCAGACCTGCCAGCTGCTGCGCGACGACAAGGCGGTTCCGGCCCGTGCCCATCCACAGGCGCGCAGCTTTGCCGACATCGTGGTATGAGGCCAGGCGCTGCCTGGCTACCGGTGCCCGGTGTAGTACCAGTGCCAGGGTTCGTATGCGAACCCGACGGCATTGCCGCGCGGATACGACAACCGAAAGCCAAAGCGACCTGCATGCTGGCTTAGCCAGCGAAAGGCATCCGTGGACTCGAAGGCTTCGTCGAGGGCGGGGATTTTGTCGGTGCCGATGTCCACGGCGCGGCCGCTGTGGTGCTCGCTATAACCGGGTGGCGCATTGATGCGCAGGACTTCCGCGAGCGCCATGCCGCGCTCGAGCTTGGAGCGGATCAGCGCCGCCTGGAAGTCGATGCTGCGGAACGCCGAGATGAGCGTGAGCTGGACACCGTCGGCGCTGGCGCGCTCACGCAGCTTGAGCCAGGCCCGTGCCGCGGCCGGCGAGAGCAGCTTGTCGCGTCCGTCCGCGCCCAGGCCGACCGGCGTCAGCCGTCGGGCCTGTCTGCAGAGCGGTAGCCCGCGCCGCGCGGGCAGATCCGGCGGAATGCCCAGCGCGCTCAATACGGCACGGATGCGTGCAGAATCGGCGTCGGCGTTTGCCAAGGGTCACCCGGCTGCGCGCAGGCGTTCGCGCCATCCGGCATGAGGGTCGCCGATGACGACGAAGCCCGGGTTGAGCAACGAATCCTTCTGGTTGTAGCGCAGCGGCGCGAGATCCGGCAGCCGCAGCACCTCACCGCCTGCGCACTCGACGACACATTGGCCAGCGGCGGTATCCCACTCGGAAGTCGGACCGGTGCGCGGGTACAGATCCGCTTCCCCGCTGGCGACGAGGCAAAACTTCAGCGAACTGCCCTTGCTGACGGCCGCATGGTCCGGCAGTTTCGCGAGCAGCGCATCGAGTGCGGCGTCCTTGTGTGAGCGGCTGACGACGAACACCGGACGATCGGCGCAGGCGCGCGTGCGCACGGCCTCGCGCGTCGTGCCGAGAATACGCACCGCGCCCAGCTCGCGCGCACCGGCAAAGACCGTGTTCAGCACTGGCGCGTACACCACGCCGAGGACTGGCGTGTGATTCTCGATCAGCGCGACATTGACCGTGAATTCGCCATTGCGCTGGATGAATTCCTTGGTGCCGTCGAGCGGGTCTATGAGCCAGTACTGCCGCCAGCGCTGGCGCGTTTCAAAGGGCGTATCGGCGCCTTCTTCGGACAGCACCGGTATGCCCGGCGTCAGCTTTGCCAGACCTGCGCTCAGGGTCCGGTGCGAGGCGAGATCGGCCTGGGTCAGCGGCGATGCATCGTCCTTGTGGGAAACGGTGAAGTCGGATGCGTAGATGTCGAGGATGCGCTCGCCGGCCGCGCGGGCCAGGGCGATGACCTCGTCGAGCAGGGAGGAATCGGGATGCAAACCCACGCGAGAGTCCTGGTGGAATGAGCGGCTATGATAGCTGTGCCATGGATGCTTCCGTGAATTGGACGGAGGTCGAGTGGGTGCTGCTCGATATGGACGGCACCGTCCTCGACCTTGCTTTCGACAACTACTTCTGGCGCGAGCTGGTGCCGCAGCGGTATGCGCAGAAGAACGGCCTGACCCTCGAGCATGCGCGTGCCGTGCTCAAGCCCAAGTTCGAGGCGGTGATGCACACGCTGCCGTGGTATTGCACCGACTACTGGAGCGCACTCACCGGGCTCGACATGGCGGCGCTCAAGGCGGAGGTCAAGCACCGTATCGGGCCGGTTCCAGGCGCGGAAGCGTTCCTGCAGGCGGTGCGGCGCAGCGGCCGGCGCTTGTGGCTGGCGACCAATGCCCATCCCGACAGCTGGCGGCTCAAGCTCGAATACACCGGTTTCGGCCGGTATTTCGAGCGGGTGATCTGCTCGCACGACGTGGGTTATCCCAAGGAGGATCTGCGATTCTGGAGCGCCGTCTGCGAGGCGCATCCGTTCGCGCGCACACGCACGCTGTTCGTCGATGACAGCCTGCCCGTACTGCTGGCGGCACGGGCCTTCGGCATCGGCCAGGTGATCGGTATCCGCAAACCCGACGGTACCCAGCCGGAACGGCCGCTGGATGCGGTGCCGTCGGTGCGCACGCTCGCCGACCTGACCCCGGCGCTGACCGCTGCGGATGCTTCTGCCGCGGCGCGGTCCTGAGGTTGCCGGCGCCGTATCGGCGGGTGTGCTGTCGGCTCAGCGTCTGCCGCGCCCTCGCCGGCCGATGCGGTCGGAAGATCCGCCGTGATGCCGGCGATCGCTCTCCCGGCGTGGGGCGATGTAATCCTGGGCGATCAGGTTGTATCCGCCTTCGAGCGGGGGAATGCGCATGCCGATGTATTTTTCGATTTCCGGCAGCGAGTAAACCCAGGTTTCACAGCACAACGAGATGGCGTCGCCCGAGGCACCGGCGCGCGCGGTGCGGCCGATGCGGTGGACATAGTCTTCCGGGTCCTGGGGGAGATCGTAGTTGACGACCAGATCGACGCCCGGAATGTGCAGGCCGCGGGCGGCGACATCGGTGGCGACCAGCACCGGCAGTCGGCCCGCCTTGAATTCTTCGAGCAGGCGCAGGCGTTTGCCTTGGGAGACGTCGCCGGAGAGCACGCGCGCCTCGAAGCCGTTGGCACGCAGGCCGCGCTCGACCGTTTCCGCCTCGCGCTTGGTGTTGACGAAGATCAGCGTGCGCACGGTGCTACGGCTGCGCAACAAACCCACCAGCAGCGGCAATTTCTCGTCATTGGCGACATGAATCATGGCCTGGCGGATTTTGTCCGCGGTGACCTGTTCCGGCTCGATCGCGATTCTCTGCGGATTGTTCATGTGCTCGTAGGCGAGCTCGAGCACACGGTGCGACAGCGTCGCCGAGAACAAGTAGTTGCGCCGCGCCGATGGCGGCGGCATCTTGCGGATCAGGTAGCGGATGTCGGCGATGAATCCCAGATCGAACATGCGGTCCGCTTCGTCGAGAACCAGGACTTCGATCTGGCTGAGCGTGTAGGTGCGCTGCTTGTAGTAGTCGATGAGCCGGCCCGGTGTGCCGATGAGCAGATCGACGCCGGATTCGATCGCGGCGCGCTGTGTTTCGTAGCCGGCGCCGCCATAGCAGACGGTCATGCGCAATCCGGTCTTCGCACCCAAGGCTTCGGCATCCTTGTGGATCTGCACGGCAAGCTCGCGCGTCGGTGCCAGAACGAGTGCGCGCGGCTGGCGGGGATCGTCGCCGGGTTTGCGCGGATGCGTGAGCAGCCAGTGCATCGTCGCCAGCAGAAACGCGGCCGATTTCCCGGTGCCCGTCTGCGCCTGGCCGGCCAGATCCTCGCCGCGCAAGGCGCGCGGCAGTGCAGCGGCCTGGATCGGGGTGCAATGCGTATAGCCGAGGGCATCGAGCCCGGCGAGCAGGCTCGGATGGAGTTCAAGATCGTGGAAGCGGAGGTCTGAAAGGTGGCTGGGGTGCATGAACGGTAGAAACAAAGAACTCGCTGCTCTTGCAAGCAGCGGAAGGATCGGCTCAAATAAGAGCCGTCACGGCTGCACGGCGAATCTCGAACTGACGCCGCCGTTTTTGGCCCGCAGTCATTCCCCGACTGAAAGAATCATAACCTTCTGTCGTTTTTTTCGCGCGGCTTGAGGCCCGGGATCCTCGGCCCCACTACCGATCGAGCGGGCGTGTGCCTGCGATTCCACCTTCATTCCGAGGTCATCATCCCATGAGTGAACACATCTCTGCAGTTACCGACGCCAGCTTCGAGCAGGAAGTCAAGCAGGCCAGCCAGACACAGCCCGTGCTGGTCGATTTCTGGGCCGAGTGGTGCGGCCCCTGCCGCATGATCGCGCCGATTCTCGATCAGGTCGCAGCCGAGCACGCCGGCAAGCTCAAGGTGGTCAAGCTCAATGTCGATGAGAATCCGCAAACCCCGGCGGCCCTGGGTATCCGCGGCATTCCGACCCTGATTCTGTTCAAGAACGGCGCGCCGGTGGCGACCCAGGTCGGCGCCGTGCACAAGGCGCAGCTCAATGCGTTCGTCGCTCCCCATCTCAACGTCGCCTGATCGCAGCAAACGAGCAACATGAAACATCGTCGGCGCTTCCATTCCGGCAAGAACCGCGGCGGCAACGCCAACCAGGGGGGCGGCGGCCCACAAGGCGGCTTCCCCGACGATCTGGCACTCGAGGAAGAAATGGCCGAGGCCGAAGCCGAGGCCGCCGCACTCGCCGAGGGCGGTGCACCCCAGGGCTTGCCCGGCATGCCGGACGACGCCACCGCCGAGGACGGCGGAGAGGGGCAGGTGCGTCCACAACTGCCTGCCGCGCCGCCGAGAATCATCCGCGTCCAGGATCTCAAGCGTAAAACCGCGGCGGAGCTGATGGCGCTCGCCGAGGCCGAGGGACTCGAGAACATCGCGCGCGCCAAGAAGCACGACCTCGTCGTGTCGCTGTTGCGCGCGGCGGCGCGGCGTGGAGATCACATCTACACCGAGGGCGTACTCGAGATCATGCCCGACGGATATGGATTCCTGCGCGGAGCCGACAGCTCTTATCTGGCCGGTCCCGACGATGTCTACATCTCGCCGAGCCAGATCCGGCGGTTTGCGCTGCGTACCGGCGATACGATCGCCGGGCGGGTGCGTTCCCCCAAGGACAACGAGCGCTATTTCGCGCTGCTCAAGGTCGATACGATCAACTACGAGCCGCCAGAGGTCTCCAAGCGCAAGGTCAGTTTCGAGAACCTGACGCCGCTGTTTGCCGACCAGCAACTGAAGATGGAGCGCGGCAACGGGACCACCGAGGACATCACCGCGCGCATCATCGACATCATCGCGCCCTTCGGCAAAGGCCAGCGCGGCCTCATCGTTTCGCCGCCCAAGGCGGGCAAGACGATCATGCTGCAGAACATCGCGCAGTCGATCGCGGCCAATTATCCGGACATCTATCTCATCGTTCTGCTGATCGACGAGCGTCCGGAAGAAGTCACCGACATGCAGCGCACGGTGCGCGGCGAAGTGGTGGCCTCGACTTTCGACGAACCGGCCGCACGGCACGTGCAGGTTGCCGAAATGGTCATCGAGAAGGCCAAGCGCCTGGTCGAGCACAAGCGCGACGTGGTCATCCTGCTCGATTCGATCACGCGTCTGGCACGCGCCTATAACACGGTGGCGCCGAGTTCCGGCAAGGTGCTCACCGGTGGCGTCGATGCCAATGCCCTGCAAAAACCCAAACGTTTCTTCGGTGCCGCGCGCAACATCGAAGAGGGCGGCTCGCTGACGATCATCGCCACCGCGCTGATCGATACCGGCTCGAAGATGGACGAAGTCATCTACGAAGAGTTCAAGGGCACCGGCAACATGGAGCTGCATCTCGAGCGCCGTATCGCCGAAAAACGCGTGTTCCCGGCCATCAACATCAACCGCTCCGGCACGCGCAAGGAAGAGCTGATGCTGGATCCAAACGATCTCAACAAGGTCTGGATCCTGCGCAAGCTGCTGCACGATATGGACGAGATCGCCGCGATCGAGCTGCTGATCGACCGCATGAAGCAGACCAAGACCAACGCCGCGTTCTTCGAGTCGATGAAGCGCAACTAAAAAAGCGAGCACAGTGCATGCAGCGGAAAAAGGCGCCGTTGTGGCGCCTTTTTCGTATGCGGGTGGTGATGTCCCGCACGGGGCGCGATGCGGGAGTGCTAGCCCTCGCGGCTGATCGCGCGATGACCGATGTCGCGGCGATACTGCACCCCATCCCAGTGGATTTTCTGCACGGCGGCATACGCCATCTGCTGCGCCTGGCGTACGCTGTCGCCACGGGCCACGACGCACAGCACACGGCCACCGTTGGTGACGATTCTTCCCTGCTGCTCGACGGTACCGGCGTGGAACACCTTGGCCGTTCCCAGGTCGGCGTCGAGTCCGTGGATCACGTCGTGTTTGCGCGGCGTGCCCGGATAGCCCGCCGCGGCCATGACCACGCCGAGCGCCGGTTGTGGCGACCATCGCGGTTGCACGCCTGCGAGCCGGTTCTCGACCGCCGCTTCGAGCAGATCGAGCAGATCGGATTCGAGCCGCATCAGGATCGGCTGTGTTTCCGGGTCGCCCATGCGCACGTTGAACTCGAGCACACGCGGTGTTCCGTCGCGGTCGATCATCAGGCCGGCATAGAGAAAACCCGTGAACGACGCGCCTTCGGCCACCATGCCGGCGAGCGTCGGTTCGATCACTTCGCGGCAGATGCGCGCGTGCACCTCGGGTGTGACCACCGGCGCCGGTGAATACGCCCCCATGCCTCCGGTGTTCGGTCCTGTATCGCCGTCACCGATGCGCTTGTGGTCCTGGCTCGTCGCCAGCGCGACGTACTGTGTGCCGGCAGCGACGACGATGAAGCTCGCTTCTTCCCCCTCGAGGAAATCCTCGACGACGACGCGTCCGCCGGCCTGCCCGAGCAGCGTGCCACTGAGCATGTCGCGTACTGCGGCCTGGGCTTCGGCGATGTCCTGGGCGACGACCACGCCCTTGCCGGCTGCCAGGCCATCGGCCTTGATCACGATCGGTGCGCCACGCTCGGCGATGTAGGCGAGCGCCGGCTCGATTTCGGTGAAAACCCGGTACTGCGCGGTGGGAATGCGGTGGCGCGCGAGGAAGTCCTTGGCGAACGCTTTGGAGGCTTCGAGCTGGGCGGCATTGCGGCGCGGGCCGAAGATGCGCAGGCCGGCGGCGGCAAAGGCATCGACGACACCGAGCGCGAGCGGCGCCTCGGGTCCGACGACGGTGAAATCAATGCCCTCGCGTTGGGCCAGTGCGACCAGGCCAGCGAGATCGTCGGCGGCGACGGCGACGTTGCGGCAGCGCGGTTCGCGTGCGGTGCCGGCGTTGCCAGGGGCGATTAGCACCTCGCGTACACGCGGCGATTGCGCCAGTTTCCACGCCAGGGCGTGTTCGCGCCCGCCACTGCCGATCACGAGGACTTTCATGGGCTGCGACATGGGGTTGGGTCGGTCGAAAAGGGGCGATAGCGTAGCCAAAGCGCAGCCGGCAAACAAAAACCCCGCGCCGGTGCGCGGGGTCTGAAGGCTGTGTCTGACGGGCGTTGTTCAGCGCAGATAGATCGTGTTGCCGTCGACGCGGACCTTGGCACCCACGGTGAGGCCGCCGAGCTCGCTGACGTTGATGACGCGCTGGCTACCGTCTTCCATCGCGACACGGACGTCGTAGGTGGTGGTCGAGCGCACCCGTTTTTCGACCTCGTGTCCCGCCATGGCGCCGAGGATCGCACCGGCGACGGTGGCGACATCCTTGCCTCGACCGCCGCCGACCTGGTGTCCGGCGACCCCGCCGGCGACGGCACCGATCACCGCGCCTGCGCCGGTTCCCTGGCCTTTCTGCTGCACCTCGGTGATCGCGGCCACCGTGCCGCAGTCGGCGCAGATCACCGGCTGCGCCGGTTTGGCTGGCGCCGGCGGTCGCGGTTTGGCCGGGGTGGGTGCAGGCGCCGGAGCCTGGGCCTGGGTCGGCGGCGCAGCTTGTGCGGTGTCCGCGGCGGGTTTTTCGGCAGTGCTTGCGGGCTCTGTCTGCTCGGCGGAGGCCGTGGGCTGCGTCTGGCTCTCGGATGCATCCGGCGCACAGCCCGCCAACAGAAAGAGAAAGACGCAGGCACCGGTCAGGGTGCGCAGACAATGCTGATGTTTCATGGCGATTCCCCGATGAATCTGGATGGGCGCAAGCCTAGGCTCATCGGCTTAGCCCCCGCTGAATACTGGATCGATGAGCAGCAGCGACAGAAACAGCGCGCCGGCATAGAACACGGACACGCCGAGTGCCGCGAAAACCCGCGCTGCGATTCCATCCCGGCGATGCTGGCGGTATGCACGCAGGGTTGCGAGCACCAGGAGCACTTCGGCCACCAGCACATAGAGCGCGACACCGCCCACCATCGCGACGTTTTGCGCATACCAGAGCTGCAAGGGGCGTGCGGCCCACTCGGCGATGGCGAACAGCACAAACCCCAGCAAGGCGGCGATGAGGAACGGATGACGGGTCGATTGTGCGACGAGCACGATCGGGAACAGCAGCATCGTCCACATGCCGGCGAGATACAGCGGCACGGCTCCGCCCAGGCGCGCGATGCCGTGATCCGGGAACACCAGCGTCTTTGTGATGGCGACCAAGGCCCAGTCCGGCAATAGCTGTGCAACTGACAGAGGCAACAGGAACAGCCACAGGGTCAGCCACTCGGTCTGCGCGCGCAGCAGGGCCCAGCCCAGCAGTCCGATGTGATAGGCGATGGTGAGCCAGAGCAGGGCACAGCCGAGCGTTGCGGGCGGGATCCACCACAGCGTGACACTCGCAGCGATGAAGAAGACAACGTGAAAAATTAGTGCCTCGCGCACACCCAGGTGCATCAGGATCTCCTCTCCGGCGGAAGGCCGCCGCGACGGCGGGTTTGCGCGCGCCGCAACGGGTGTGGTCGTGACTATAAAAACCGTTGCCCGCTGCGGCAACCGTGGACGATCACGACGTGCTCACGTCGACAGCGCAGACAGTTTCGCGCTGGTGAGCGAGAGCCGGTAGATGAGCGTTTCCGTGAACACTTTGTAGAAATGCAGCTGGCAATCGCGCGACACCTGCTCCATCAGCGTCGCATTGATCTTGAGCGCGAGCACCTGGGTTGCCGCGACGACCGATGCCGTGCGCCGCGCCGCGGTGAGAAAACCGATCTCGCCGAAGCAGTCACCGCGCTCCAGACGGTGGATGGGTTTGCCGCCCTTGAGTACTTCGGCGCTGCCGACGGCGATGATGTAGCACGCGTTGTCGACTTCGCCTTCTTTGATGATCGTTGCACCGGCGGCGTAGGTCGCCATCGTGCTCGCGTTGAGGATCTCGTCGATCTCGTCGTCGGAAAAACCGTTGAAGAAATGCAGGCGGCGCAGCGCATCGCGCGATTCGCGGCGCTGGGTTTGCGCGCCGGCCAGGCGCAGCTGGTCGCCGAGGCGGGCCAACGCGATCGCCAGCTCGCCACCGGACTGGAAGCGCTGTGCCGGGTCTTTGAGCAACAGCCGCGCGACGATCTCGGACAAGGCTTCCGGAAGGTCGGGGCGCAGGCTGCGCACGCGCGGTGCCGGATCGTGGCGGATGGCGCGGAACAGCTCGGGGATCGGAGCGTTGGCGAATGGCGGCGTGCCCGTGAGCAGCTGAAACAGCACCGCACCCAGGGAATACAGATCGCTCTGCGGCCCGAGCGGTGCGCGGCGCACCTGCTCCGGCGACATGTACAGCGGCGAGCCGAGGACGCTATCCGGTCTTTGCTCCGGTTCGCCGCCGAGGATTTGCGCGATCGAGAAATCCATCAGCTTGGGCGTGCCGTCGCGGGTGAGCATGACATTGCTGGGTTTGATGTCCCGGTGCAGGACACCCTTGTTATGTGCGTACTCGAGGGCGCGCGCGCACTTGTAGCCGATGTCGATGACCTGTTCGAGCGGTATGCGGGGGCCCTTGGGCCGGCACAGCGGCACCAGGGTCTCGCCATCGACGAACTCCATGACGATGTAGCTGAGGTTGTTCTCCACGCCGGCGTCGTAGAGGGCGACGATGTGCGGATGCTGCAGCATGCCGGCGGCGCGCGCCTCGGCGAAAAAATTGTGCTCCTGCGCCGGACTGTCGCGGAAGGCTGCATCCTGCAGCGCCAGCTTGATCGCGACATCCCGTTGCACGAACGGATCGAATCCCTTGTAAACGACGCCGCAGGCGCCGCGGCCGAGCTCGCCGCGCAGGATGTACTTGCCGATGCGTTGCGGAATCGATCCGGGCAGCTTGCTCTGTCCGGGTTCGGTGACGGCCGTCTGCTCGGTCATGGGGGCGTATGTCCTCCGCACGCGACGCAAACCCTGCCCGCAGCATAGCCACGCGCCATCATGCCCGCCAGCGTCTTCAGGACGGCGAAGGTACGCGCTCGCGATGGAAGGCCAGAAATGCGGCGAGCGTGCGGTCCGGGGCTTCGACCTGCGGGTAGTGTCCGATGCCCGGCAGCAGGACCACATCGGCAGCGGGCACCAGTTCGCGGTAGCGCTCGGCCATGTGCGCGCCCGAAACCGGATCTTCGGGACCATTGATCAGCCGCAGCGGCACGCGCGTGTGGATCAGTGCGCCGACCCAGCGGGTGCGATACTTTCGGCGCTCGTCGAGGTAGCGGATCAGCCGGGGCATCACACGCACACCGTCGTTTTCGGCGACGAGGCGCCAGAAGTCGTGTAGCTCGATCGGTGTCGGTTGCGTCTGCGGCCCGAAGACTTTCGCCAGCGCGCGTCCGAATCCACGCTCGCGGATGAAGCGGGTGAGCAGGGGGGCGAGCGGGCTGTGCAGCAGTTTTTGCATGGCGGTGGCCCGGTGCACCTCCGGGAACAGGCCGCCGTTGAGGAACGCGACGGAGCGCAGGCGCAGGCCGTGGCCGTGGCGCTCGAGATCGCGTGCAAGCAGTTCCTGGGCGACGCTGACGCCGTAATCGTGAGCGAGCAGGTGGACCTCGTTGACGCCGCAGTGGGCGAGCAGTGCCTCGCACAGGTCCGCCTGTTCCATCAGCGAGTAGCGGTGGTGCGGCGGCTTGTCCGAGAAGCCAAAGCCGAGCAGATCCGGTGCCAGCACCTGCGGGAAGTGTGCGCACAGCGTCGACCAGATCGGTTCCCAGTCCCATGAGGCGGTCGGAAAGCCGTGGATCAGCAGCAGCGCGCAAGAACCCTCGCCGTGGCGCTGGTAAAAGATCGAGTGAGGGCCGAACGCGAAGCGCCGTCCGCTATCGCGCCAGCGGCTGAAATTCACGCCGCCCCCCGCGCAAGGAACGCTGCGGCGTCGGCGAGGGCGGCATCGGCCTCCGGCAGTTTGCCGGCGAACAACGGCCAGACATGCCACAGGCCTTGGTACACCCGCAGTTCGGATGGACTGCCTGACTTGATCAGGGCGTCGTGCAGGCGCACGGCGTCGTCGTAGAGGATTTCATGGTCGGTGACCACGGTCAGCGTGCGCGGCAGGCCGCGCAGGTCGGCGAACAGCGGCGAGGCCAGGGGCGTATCCGCCGGTGCGCCGGCGAGGTAGTCGGCGCCGGCGGCGCGCAGGCGCTGTGCGTCGAGCATGTCATCGCGCCCCATGCGCCGTGCCGACTCCCCGCCGACGGCGAGATCGACCCACGGTGAAAACAGCACCAGCGCCGCCGGTAGCGGCAGGCCACCATCGCGGGCTTGTAGGGCGCAGGCCAGCGTGAGGCCACCCCCGGCTGAATCCCCGGCGATGACGATCGTCTGTGCGGGGATGCCCTGCTCGAGCAGGGCCTGATAGGCATTAAGTGCGTCCTTCGCCGCGGCGGGATACGGATGTTCGGGCGCCAGTCGGTAATCGACGAGGGCGACTGCGGCCTGCCAGGCACGTGCCAGATGTGCCGCGAATTCCCGGTAAACCTGCGGTGAACCCAGCGCATAGGCGCCGCCATGAAAGTAAAGCACCGTGCGCGGGTGACCCACACGCGGATTGCGCACCCAGTCGGCCGGTACGCCGCGTAGCGTCGTCGATTCGATGCGCGTGCATGGCGGCAGCGGCAGGCGCGACAGGCGCGCGATGCGTTCGAGGCGCTGCCGCCGGCGCGCAACCGGTGCATCGCCGTTGACGGTCGGCGCGATCAGCCAGCGCACGGCCAGCCGCAACAAATGCGATCGCAAGGATGGGCGGGCAAAAGTGTTCATGGCTGCGCAGCATAAAGCCATCATCAACGCGGCGATAGAATCCGCCCGTGCGTCCGAGCTTGCGCCTGTTTTTGTGTCTGCTCGTACCGGCCTGCGATGGCGGCGCTGATGCCCTGACTGCGTATTCGCGTGCCAATGCCGCTGCGGCGTTCGCCGTGCGCAGGTGGCCCATGATGAGGCGGTGACGCAGAGCACCGGCGCCACCCAGGAGTACAGGGCACTGATGCGTGACGACTGGGCGGTGTTGCGCCGCGCGGGTCTCGCAGAACACCGATTTCGACGGTTACGTGACCGCGCGGCCGAGGGTTTGTTTCTCCGGATCGCTGCCGGGGGCGGCGGATTCGCCGCGACCTGCGGATGCGTAGTACCGAGCGATTGTGGCGTGCGCCCGGGCACTGATGTTGCGTCCGGCGGCAGGCATAATGAAAGCCTGCTCAGAATCGTTCACCCATGACTGCCGTTCGCTATTGCGTGCGCCCGGCTTCGCCGCGCGAGCACTGGTTCGAGATCGACTGCCAGCTCGATCACCCCGATCCGCAGGGCCAGCGATTCTGGCTGCCGTCGTGGATCCGTGGGAGTTATCTGGTGCGCGATTTCGCCAAGCACGTCATCGACGTGCGGGCGCAGGACGCGCGCGGTCCGCTTGCCCTCGAGCGGCTCGACAAGCGCACGCTGCGCGTCGCGCCGGCCAGCGGAGCGTTGACGCTGCGCTACCGTGTCTATGCCTTCGATGTCTCGGTACGCAAGGCTTATCTCGATCTCAGCCGCGGTTTTTTCAACGGCAGCGCATTGTTTTACTGCCCGGCGGGGCATGAGCGCGCCGGCTTTGCGCTCACGATCGAACGGCCGCAGGATCCGGACTGCGGGCACTGGCGCGTGGCGACGACGCTACGTGCCACCCAGATCGACGCCGATGGCTTCGGCTGCTATGCGGCCGCTGACTACGAGGAGTTGATCGACCATCCGGTCGAGATGGGGCGCTTCGTGCGCCATGATTTCGACGTCGACGGGATTGCGCACGCGCTCGTGCTGTCGGGCCGCTGCGAGGTCGATGGTGACCGTATCGTGCGCGATCTTGCCCGCATCTGCCGGGTTCAGCGTGAGCTGTTCCGGCAGGAGCCGGCCCGGGGGCCGGAGTTCGCGCAATACCTGTTCCTGACCCATGTCGTGGCCAGCGGTTACGGCGGACTTGAGCACCGCAGCTCCACGGCCTTGATCTGCGCCCGCACCGATCTTCCGCGCCCCGGCGAAACCGGCGTCAAACCCGGCTATCGCGCTTTTCTGGGCCTGTGCAGCCACGAGTACTTCCATCTGTGGAACGTCAAGCGCATCACCGCCCAGCGTCTGGCCGAGTCGGATCTGGGTGCGGAGGCCTACACCGCCGATCTGTGGCACTACGAGGGCGTGACCTCGTACTACGACGATCTGTTCCTGCTGCGTGCCGGCCTGATCGAGGCGCCGGCTTACCTCGATCTCGTCGCCGAGAACATGACGCGCATCGAGCGGACGCCGGGTGCGCGCATCCAGACCCTCGCCGATGCCAGCTTCGAAGCCTGGGTCAAGTACTACCAGCCGGATGAGAACAGCCCGAATGCGACGGTCAGTTACTACGTCAAAGGTGCCCTCGTCGCGCTGTGCCTGGACCTGATGCTGCGCCTGCATGCGCACATGACTCTCGACGATGTCATGCGCAGTGCCTGGCAGCGGTGGGGACGGACGGGGGTGCCGGTGCCCGAAGGCGGGCTCGAGGCCTTGGCCCAGACGGTGTCCGGTCTGGACCTGCGCGCCTTCTTCGACCGCGCGTTGCGTTCCACCGAGCCGCTGCCGCTGGCCGAGCTGCTCGCAGCCTTCGGTGTGCGTGCCGAGCGACGCGCTGCACGCGGCAGCAAGGATGCGGGCGGCCGCAGCGCCGAAGACGGGCCGGCACCGGCCTGGCTCGGGCTGCAACTGCGTGCGCAGGAGACGCGGGTCGCCCACGTGCTCGCCGGCAGCCCGGCTGCCCAGGCCGGTGTCCATCCGGGCGATCAAGTCGTCGCCCTCGATGGTTTGCGTGTGGGCGCGGCCAACTGGGACAGTGCGCTGGCGCGACTTGTGCCCGGCCGCCGCTACCCTCTGCACGTTTTCCGCGACGATGAACTGATCGAGCTCGACATCGAGCCGGCGCAAGCCCCGCTCGATACCTGGACCTTGACGCTCGCCGAAGCCGACGGCGAGCGCCTGGCGCGCCGCAAGGCCTGGCTCGGCGTCTGAGGTGGGCATGCTCGATCTGGTACTGCGCACGCTGATCGCCTATCTGCTGGGCACGATCATGGGTGGACGGATCGTCGGCGCCCTGCGCGGCGGTGTGGATTTGCGCAAGCTCGGCAGTGGCAACATCGGCGCGACCAATGCGCTGCGCACGCAGGGTGTTTCCTTCGCGCTCGCCGTGCTTGCGATCGATGTGCTCAAGGGTGTCATCGCCGTGTCCCTGGTGCCGGCGTTGCCGCAGTTCAGCGCCCCCATCCTCAAGCCCGCTGTGCAGGCCTATGTGTGCGGAGCCGCCGTCGTCCTTGGGCATTGTTATCCGGTGTTTTCGGGTTTCCGTGGCGGCAAGGGAGTGGCCACACTCGCGGGCGTGTTCGCGGCGCTGATGCCGGCGGCACTGCCGTGGCTGCTCGGCGCGTTTGCCCTGGTGGTGATGCTCAGCGGCTATGTCAGCCTGGCCACCATCGTCGCGACGCTGGTCGCCGTGTTTTACGTCACCTGCCTGAGCGCAGCGGGGCTGTTTTCCAGTGCTGGGGTGTTCACGCTGGCGATGGCGTTGCTGGTGGTCTGGAAACACCGCGACAATCTGCGCCGGCTCGCGGCGGGGACCGAACATCGCTTCGAAAAGGCGCGGGTGTTGGCACGATGGCGCAGGTCCTGAGCGAAACCGAGCTGCTGGCGCTCGTCGACCGGCTCGCCGATGGCGCCTGGCATTCGGGCGAGCAGCTCGCCGCGGCCAGCGGGATCACCCGCGCGGCGCTGGCCAAGCGCATCGACCGGCTGGCCGACTGGCAGCTCACCGTGGAGGCGCGGCAGGGATTGGGTTACCGGCTGTCGACGCCGATCGAGCGGCTCGACGAGGCCGCGCTGCAGCATGCGCTCGGAGAGCGGCTGCGCGTGCGTGTCGTGCCGGTCACCGATTCGACCAGTTCGCGCCTGCTCGAAACCCCGGCGCAGAACGATCCGCAGGCGCTGCTCGCGGAATTCCAGACTGCAGGTCGCGGCCGCCGTGGCCGGAGTTGGCTGTCGCCGTTCGGTACGCAACTGGCGCTGTCGCTGGCCTGGTCTTACGACGCGCTACCGCCGCAGCTGACAGCACTGCCGCTCGCGGTCGGCGTCATCTGTGCGCGCGTCCTGCAGGCGCAGGGCGCCGCCGTGGCGCTGAAATGGCCGAACGATCTCGTCGTCCGCGGCGAGAATGGGGAGCTGCGCAAACTCGGCGGCATCCTGCTCGAACACCGCGGTGAGGGTGGAGGAGGGTGCCGTGTCGTCGTCGGAATCGGCATCAATCTGTCGGTTCCGCCCGGGCAGGCGGCGACGGTCGCGCAGCCGTGGATCAATCTCGCCGAGCTCGTGCCGGTGCGGCGCAACCGCCTGGCCATCGACCTGCTGCAGGCACTGGAGCGGATGCTGGCGGAATACCCACAGACCGGCTTTGCGCCACTGGCCGCGGACTGGGCGCGGTTCGACGTCGCTGCCGGCCATGCCGTGCGGGTGCTCATCGGTGAGCGTCCACTCGATGGCATCGCCTGCGGCATCGATGCGCACGGCGCGCTGATCGTCGAGGCGCATGGTGTGCGCCACCATCTGCATTCCGGTGAGATCAGCCTGAGGCTCTTGTCATGACCGCGCCGATGCTATTGCTCGACGTCGGCAACACGCGCCTGAAGTGGGGGCTGGCCGATGCGCAGGGCTTGCGCGAGAGCGGCGCGGTGGTGCACGACGGTGAGCCGGCGGCGGCGCTGCGCGCACTGCATCTGCCGCAACCCGCCGAGCTGTGGGTTGCCCACGTGACCGGCGCGGCGCACGAGACGCGCCTGAGCCAGACTCTGCAGGCGCTGTTCGGCCGCCCGCCGCGCTATGCGCGCAGCGCAGCGCGGTGGCGCGATCTGCACAATGCCTATGACGAGCCCGAGCGCCTGGGCATCGACCGCTGGCTGGCGATGATCGCGGCCTGGGGTGAGCAGCGCGCAGCGGTATGTATCGCCGATGCCGGAACCGCGCTGACGGTGGATTGCATCGATGCGAAGGGCCAGCATCTGGGCGGCATCATCGCCGCCGGGCTCCACACCCACCAGCGCGCGGTGCTGGGGCATACCCGTTTTGCCATGCGCGATGGCGCCGCAGCCTATGGCGGCGGACTGGGAGGGGATACCGAAACCTGCGTGCGCCAGGGCGCACTGCTCGCCTGCCTGGGCGCAATCGATCGCGCAGCCCTGGCCGTGGGGCCGGACGCCCGCTGCCTGCTGACCGGCGGTGATGCCGAAGTCCTTTTGCCCCATCTCGGGCGTCGCTGGCAACACCGGCCGCATCTCGTGCTCGAGGGCCTGCTGCGCCTCGCCACCGACCGCTGACGCGCGGGGGGATGCCGATCCGCCGGCTGCGCTGCGCCGCTTGGCGGCCGGCGCCGGCATTCCGGTCGTTCCGCTGCGAGGCTGTGCGCGGATCGGAGCAGGAAGCCGGGATATGTCCCATCCATCGTGGCACACGGGGCGGCGTCAGCAACGAGGTGCGGTGGCCATCGTGGCGGCGTTTGCGCTGCTCGCGGCGCTGGCGGCGGTCGTGCTCGCGATCGACGTCGGGCGCCTGTACTGGGCCAAGCGCGAGCTGCAGAAGCAGGCCGTGATTGCCGCACTCGATGCCACACGCCTGGTCGGCGGCTGTTCGGTGGACGATACCGCCCCGGTCGAGACCGATCCAGCCGTGCTCACGGCCGAGATCCAGACCCTCGTCGATCAAATCCTCGCGACCAGCGGCCTGGGCGAGACCATCCGCCGCCGTGTCGATGGTAACGGTCAGCCGGCGGGTGTCGATCTTGGCGTGATCCAGACCGATGCCCAGGGGCAGCGCCGCCTCGCCAGTACCAGCAGCGAGCCCCCCGATGCCGTGCGCGTGACCCTGGAGCGGCCGTTTCCGACACCGATCCTGCCGCTGTGGCCGACGCGCAGCGACCGGCTGATGGTCGCCTCGGCGACGGCCGAGCAGGCGGCGCTGGGGAGTTTCTACGTCGGCAGCGGCCTGCTCTCGCTCAACGAGGGGATGCTCAACGCGCTGCTATCCGGGCTGCTCGGCGGCAATGTCAATCTCCGGCTGGTGGATTACACCGGATTGGCCGGTGTCGGTGTATCGCTGGCCGATCTCGCCATCGCCATCGGTCTGGAGGTCCAGGATTTATCCGACCCGCTGGTGCTGGATACGCAGACGCCGCTGCTGTCCGACACCATCGATGGACTGGCCGATGCCTTGTCCGGGCAGGTCAGTGGTGCGGTCACCGGGCTGCTGCGCCAGCTTGCGGCCGTTGCCCGGGCCGGTGCCGATGCGACTGTCCCGCTGGGGGCGCTGTTCGGACCAGTCGGCGACACGGCCGCAGACGTGCCGATGGTCAACCTACTGGATTTACTCATCGCGCTCGGCGCTGCCACCCATGCCGACGCAGGGGGGGGTGTCGCGCCGATCCGGCTGCCGGTGGGGATTAGTATTCCCGGTGTCAGTTCGCTTCAGGTGTTCCTGCAGGTGCTGGAGCCGCCGCGTTTCAGCGGCATGGGTCGCGCCGGCATCGCGCGCGCTGAATCGGCACAGATCCGGCTGATGGTGCGGCTGCAGGTTAATGCCTTGAATACCGTCTCCAATGCTCTGACGCTGCTGCTCGGCGGCGGACTCCTCGGCCAGGTCACCGTCACGCCACTCAACCTGGGGATTGACCTCGAAGTTGCCAAGGCCGAGGCCTTTCTCGACCGCATCCGCTGCCCGCGCAGCGCCGATCCGACACTCGCCACGGAACTGAGCGCGCGGCCGGCCGTCGCCCAGCTCCGGCTCGGCACCTTCAGCGGTAGCCCAGCGACTGCGCCGGCCATCACCCAGGGCAGCGCCCAACTGCTCGGGACGACGATCAAGTTGCTTGGCGGCCTGATCAGCACGATCCAGGTGAATCTGTTTCTGGAGAACGCCGTCACTACCACGGCCGGCAGTGGCGCGGCCCGGCCGCTGCCGCATGCGGTGACCGAGTTCACGCGGATCGAGGACGCAACGCAAGTGCCCTATTGGCAGGCCGAGGGCGTGCCGCCGGACGCGCCGGCAGCCGACAATCCGCAGACCGTGGGCACGACGAATATTCTCGGCGGCGCGCTTTCGAGTCTGTTCGCGTCGGCCCGCATCACCGCCACCGATCCGGCACATCCGGATGCGAGCAGCAGCATCTGTCTGCTCAAGGTGCTGAATGTCTGCACGCTGTCGATTCCGGTCGGCAGCCTCCTCAATGCGGTGCTCAATCCGGTGGTCGCGCTACTCGGCTCGATTCTCTCGCCCACCGGTGCGCTGGTGGATTCGCTGCTCGATCCGTTGCTCGACATGCTCGGCATCGACGTCGGTTCGGCGACGGTGACGATGAACACGGTGACGGTCGATACCCCCCGGCTCGTGACCACCGCGCTGCCGTAACGCCGATCCGGGCCTGGCCGTACACTGCACGGCCCATGTCCCGCCGCACGGATTCTTCGGTATTGCCGGCTTTGCCGGTCATCGACGCGCTGCCCGCTTTGCGCGCGGCGCTTTCGCGTGGCTGCGCGGTGCTGTCGTCGCCGCCGGGGTCGGGCAAGACCACGCTCGTGCCGCTCGCCCTGCTCGATGAACCCTGGCTCGCCGGGCAGCGCATCGTCATGCTCGAGCCGCGGCGCGTCGCCGCCCGTGCGGCGGCAGCGCGCATGGCGAGCCTGCTGGGCGAGACCGTCGGCCAGACCGTGGGCTATCAGATCCGCTTCGAGCGGCGCGTATCCGCGCACACGCGCATCGAGGTCGTCACCGAGGGTCTGCTCGCGCGCCGGCTGCACGCCGATCCGGAATTGCCGGGGGTAGGGCTTGTGATCCTCGATGAGTTTCACGAGCGCTCGCTCGATGCCGATCTTGCACTCGCGCTCGCTCTCGATGTGCGCGCCAATCTGCGCCCCGATCTGCGTGTGCTGGTGATGTCGGCGACACTGGATACCGAACGCGTCGCCGCGCTGCTCGGCGATGCGCCGGTGGTGCGCAGCGCCGGCCGGCTGTTCCCGGTGGATGTGCGCTATACGCCGGCGCGCGCCGATGCCGACCACGGCACTGCAGTGGCCCACGGAGTGCTGGCGGCGCTGCGCGAAACCCAAGGGGACGTACTCGCTTTTTTGCCCGGTGCGCGCGAGATCCGTGCCGCGCAGGCTTTGCTCGCACAGCGCGTGGGGGCTACGGTCGGCCTTTATCCGCTCTATGGCGAGCTCGGTTCCCGGGAGCAGGATGCGGCGCTCTGCCCCGATCCCGCGGGGCGCCGCAAGGTAATTCTCGCCACCAACATCGCGCAGACCAGCCTCACCGTCGAAGGCGTGACGACGGTGGTCGATGGTGGGTGGGTGCGCGTCGCCCGCTTCGATCTCGGCGCCGGCGCCGACCGGCTCGACACCGAGCGGGTGTCCAAGGCGGCAGCAGACCAGCGCGCCGGCCGTGCCGGCCGGCTGGGGCCCGGTGTCTGTTACCGTCTGTGGAGCCGCGAGCAGCACGGCATGCTCGCCGTCCACGACACACCCGAGATCCTCGCCGTCGATCTGACGCGGTTTGCGCTGGAACTCGCCGCCTGGGGTGTGCGCGATCCGCGGGCACTGGCCCTGCTCGATCCGCCGCCGCCGGCGAGCTGGCAGTACGCGACGAGCCTGCTGCGTGAGCTCGGCGCGCTCGACGACCAGGGTCGTATCACCGCGCATGGCCGTGCGCTGGTGCGCCTGCCGACGGCGCCGCGGCGTGCCCACATGCTGCTGCGCGCGCGTGAACGGGGGCTGGAGACGTGCGCGGCCTGGGTCGCCGCGGTGCTCGACGAGCGTGAATCGGGCGATCTTGCCGACGTCGTCGAGCGCTATCGCCGCGGCGGCGGTGAGCCCGGCGCACAACGCCGTGTCACCGAGACCGTGCGCCAGATGCTGCGGTTGCTCGGGCGGGAGCCGGACGGTGCCGCGGATTTCGATCCCGCCGACAGTGCCCGCATCGTCGCCTGGGCCTATCCCGAGCGCATCGCCCGCCGCCGGCCGGGATTCCGTGGTGCCCGCGAAGTCGCCTACCAGTGCGCGGAGGGCGGTGAGGCGCGACTCGCCGAAGACCACCCGCTGGCGACGCGTGAATGGCTGGCGATCGCACACTGGGATCCCGGCCCGCCGCGGCGCATCCGCCTTGCCGCCGCGCTCGACGAAGCCGCGCTGCTGCGCGACCACGCCGATGCCATCCGCAGCGAGGACGTGGTCGCCTGGGACGCAACGAGCGAGGCCGTCGTCGCTGAGCGCCAGCAGCGGCTGGGCGCGCTCGTGCTGGCACGCTCGCCGTTACCCGATGCCGGCACGCGCAGCGCGCGCGCACTGCTCGACGGCCTGCGCGCCCTCGGGCTACAGGCCTTGCCGTGGACCGAGGCGGCGCGCCAATGGCAGGCGCGCGTGCTGTCGCTGCGTGCCTGGCGGCCGCAGGAAAACTGGCCGGACGTCAGCGATACGGCCTTGCTGGCCAGCATGGAGGACTGGCTGCTGCCGTACCTGGACGGCAGCACGCGCCGGGAGCATCTGGCGCGGCTCGACGTGCTCGCGATCCTCGATGCGCAGCTTGATCCCGTGGCCCGGCGCCGGCTGGCGCAACTGGCGCCCACCCATCTCGAAGTGCCGAGCGGTGCCCGTATCCGTCTGCACTACAGCCCACCGGAGCCGCCCGTGCTGGCGGTCAAGCTGCAGGAGATGTTCGGGTGCGCGCAGACCCCGACGGTGAACGAAGGGCGCACGGTCGTACGGCTGCAGTTGTTGTCGCCGGCCCAGCGCCCGGTCGCCATCACCGCGGATCTGGCCAGTTTCTGGGCCAAGGGATATGCCGAGGTCAAGAAAGATCTGCGCGGCCGCTATCCCAAACATCCCTGGCCGGACGATCCGCTCACCGCCATTGCCACCCGCAAGACCAAGCCGCGTTAGCCGTGCGTTGCGGATGCAGGGTTTTTCTTGACGCAACCGGTGCGCGCGCGGACAATACGCGGCCCTTTCGGGGCGCATTGCACTCCGATGGGCTGGCGGAGGGGTACTCAAGCGGCCAACGAGGGCAGACTGTAAATCTGCTGGCTTTACGCCTACGTAGGTTCGAATCCTACCCCCTCCACCAACAGCGATTGCCGCTGGGGCGCGTTTGTGTCCCGGCGTGGCCGTTTTCGAAAAGCGTGTGAAGCGGGTGTAGCTCAATGGTAGAGCAGAAGCCTTCCAAGCTTACGACGAGGGTTCGATTCCCTTCACCCGCTCCAGATAGCGTGGCCGCACCGATTCGCCCACCTAGCTCAGTCGGTAGAGCACACCCTTGGTAAGGGTGAGGTCATCGGTTCGATTCCGATGGTGGGCACCAGTTGTGAGGTGGCGTTTTCCGCCACTGGCAGTAGGCGTCTTTTGAAAACCGCGTGGTACACCGAGACTGGAGTCGCAAGACATGGCAAAGGAAAAGTTTGAACGCAAGAAGCCGCACGTGAACGTGGGGACGATTGGGCACGTGGACCATGGGAAGACGACGACGACGGCGGCGCTGACGAAGGTGTCTGCGGACAAGTACGGTGGGACGTACGTGCCGTACGACCAGGTGGCGAAGGCGTCGGAGGCGCAGGGTCGTCGTGATGCGACGAAGATTCTGACGATTGCGACGTCGCACGTGGAATATGAGACGGCGAACCGTCACTATGCGCACGTGGACTGTCCTGGGCACGCGGACTTTGTGAAGAACATGATCACGGGCGCGGCGCAGATGGACGGTGCGATTTTGGTGGTATCGGCGGTGGACGGTCCGATGCCGCAGACGCGCGAGCACGTGCTGCTGGCCAAGCAGGTGAACGTGCCGAAGATCGTGGTGTGGCTGAACAAGTGCGACCTGGTGGAGGACGCGGAGCTGCTCGACCTGGTCG
>NZ_FOOC01000015.1 GCF_900113085.1 Fontimonas thermophila
CTGCGCCATCCGTGGCGCAGCGCTCGTCGGCGTCGATTGCCACCGGCAATCGACGAAAAATCCGACTCGCCCTCCCAGATCAATGCCGATGCGCATCACTCGTTCCGCGATTGTTTGACCTGCACGACCTGCTGGAACGTCGGCCGATTGGTCCAGTGGATCGGTGCAACCTTGTAGAAGCTGATCGCCGTGTGCTCGACGGCGTCGTAGTCTTCGACGACTGCGCCGTCCTTGCCCGCTTGGTTGGGTAACTGCGAACCATCCCAGTTCGCCTGGTTGGACAGACCCCCCAGTTTTTGGAGCGCGGCGTCGAGCGCCGCGAGCACGGCCGCGCGGCAGGCCTGCGGATCATCACTGCCCGCACATTTGAGCGCGCGGTACGGTGTATGCCCCGGTCGGCCGAGCGCCATCTGCAACACGCGCTTGTGCATCTGAAACCAACCGAACTGGAAGGCCGAGCCCTGCTGGCGCGGTGCGTCGTACTCGCCCTGTAAAACGGGAATGCCGGCATCGGCGAGCTGCCGCACCTGGGGCAGAATCGTCCGGTGCAGCTCCGGATACCAGGCGTCCATCAGCACGACGGCGGCGCGGTGGTCATAAACACCGTCGTGGTCGCGGTCGCGGCGGTAGCCGCCGAGCCTGACGCCGCCGGGCCCCTCGGCCCCGATCCAGCCGTGGGAGCCGTCGGCGAGCCAGGCCTCCAGCAGATCGGCAACGGCCTGCTGATCGGCGTTGAGCTCACCGAATCGCATGATGGCCAGCAGCTCGGGCACGACTTCCTGGGCGCGCAGATCGGCAAAGGCCGCATCGGCGGCGATTTCGGTCATCGTCGCGATGTCATGCTTGCGGCCGGTTGCGGCAAACGCCTGCAGACGCTTGACCAATAGATCGGCGCGGTGAATCGGGCCGAAAGAACCGTTGCTGTCGGCCGCCCACCAGTCCCGCGCCGGGGAGTTGTTCCAGCTCTGGATCATGCCGCTTGGTGGATTGATCACCTGCGGGTGTGCGGACAGCGGCAGATAATCCCGCCATTCGAAATAGCCCTTCATCGGGTCGCCCTGCGCGATCGGCGTCGCCAGATTCGGATACGGCATATTGCCGCCAAAACTTGCGAAGAAGCCCGGCGGCAGGTTCTGCATCGAACGCCATTCGAAGCGGCCATCGCCCCACACCGGCAGCTCGGGATGCGCCTGCGGATGGCGGATCGGATACAGGCCGCTGTGGATGTAGCCGACATCGCGCTTGTCGACATACAGCCAGTTGAACGTGCCGGTGACGCTGTTGAAGAGCTGCTGAAAGCTCCGGGCATCCTTGACCGTGGGAGTCGTCGCCAACGCGAACGGCGGTGCGGTTTCCAGCTCGCCGAAGAAGGTCGAGCGCTGGATCGACAGGGCCACCGGCGCCCCCGCCACGGTCGCGGTCGCGAACACCGGGCCGTAGTGGGTACGCAGGATGAAGCGCTCGACCTGTTCCGGCAGCGGGCTGCCGCCGGAAGCGCCGCTGGCAACCGTGGGGTACGCGGTCCAGGTATCCGTGCGCCGGTAGAACCGGCGGCACTGCGGCCCGTTCCCGTCGCCAGCGTCGAAGAGGTAGCCGTCGGCGTCGGGGAAACCATCGCCGTCCCCATCCTCGCGCGAGGCCGGTGAACCATCGAGGTTGCACATCCGCGAGACGCGAATGTCGATCAGATCCGAACCCCCGGACGTGGCGGAGAACGCGTAGTCGATCCCGCGGCCGATGTTGATATAGGGCAGATCGCCGAAGACCACGCCGCGGCCGGCAAAATCGAGATCGGTGCCACCATTGGACTTGACCGCAACCTCCCACAGCAGCTGCGGCAGAAAATACGCCGCCTGGGGGCCCATCACCGCGATCGGATGGCCGTCCTGCGTGTGCTCGGCCGTCACTGCGATGAAATTGGACATGCGCCGCGGCAACGGCAGGCCGGCGCGCGCCAAGGCCAGACGTGCGCCCTCGAAGGGATCGAGCGAAGCACGCAGCACGCGCGGCGCCGCAGCGCGCAGCGCAACCCGCGACCCCGCCGTCGGGGCAGCCAGACCGCGCCGTGGAGCAAGCCCCCAGCCGACAATCTGCGGCAGCCCGGTGCGGGCGAGCGCGGGCAAGCCCGGCAAGCCCTGGGGCAGGCCGCCGGGATTACCGGCGCCAGGTAAACCACTGCCGTTGACGCGGAACACCACGCGCGTCTGCAGGCTGCCGGCATCCCAGATCGCAGTACCGGGCGGCAAGGCCTGCGGGCAGTCCTCGCTGACGCGCGCCGGCGACTGGGTCGCAAACGACTGCTCGATCGTGCGCGGCGTATCCGGGTCATCGGCGTGGCGCAGATCGCGCCACAGCCGGCAGGCGGCTTCCGGCAGGCTCGTCGTGCCCGGTCCGATGCTCGGATCCAGATGTTGCAGCAGGCGCAGGTTCTCGTGCTCTCCGCCGCCGCCGACGGCGAAGATCGACTGGATCAGAATCGCCGAGGCGACGATGTCATTGCGTGTCCACGGTGCCGGCGGAAAACGCGGCCCATCGACCGGCGGCACCTGCAGCGCCAGGCTGGAATACTCCGGCGGCACCGCCGAGGTGTTGGCGACATCCTCGATGTAGGCATTGATGCCGGCGACCATCATGTCGAGATCGCGGAGAATGCGCTCGCCGAGCGGACCGAACTTGGCCCGCGCGCTCTCGACCATCGCGGTCAGCTCCTCCTCCGAATAACCGGCGACGACGGCGAGATCGGCATCGAACGCATAGGTATCGGCAAAGCCGCCCAGATACTCCGAGAAGCGGCCGCGGCCAATGTGGCGCAGCAAGTCGTGCAACCAGAGGCGGTCCTGCGCCGAGGCATAGCCGAGACCGAACTGCGCCGCATCCCGATCCTCGCCTTCGACAAACGGCACGCCCCAGCCATCGCGCCGGATCGTCACCCTCTTGCCTTCCGGCGTGGTCAACTCCAGCGTCGAGACCACGACATCTGGCTCAAGACCCTCGTGCTTGTAGTAATTGCAGACGAGATCCGACTGTTCGATGTGTTCGTCGAGGTTGTTGGGCGGCGTGCACGGCGCCGCCTTGAGCGGGGATCGGGCGTAGGCAAGATTGCCGTAAAGCTCGAGTTGGTCGTTGAAGTTTGGCGGCGGGACAGTCGGCTCCTGCTGCGGCGCACCGACGCCGCCCGCGGAATTGCCATTGCTGCCCGGCGGAATGGCATTCAGGAAAATGCTTTCGCCACCGCTGCTGCCGCCCCCGCTGCCGCCAGCGGTGGTCCCGATCGGCCGTTCGCTGCTCCCGCAGGCGTGCAGGAACACCACAAGACCTAACACAGCGATACGCGCTTGCCACCTAAAATGATCCATCGTCTCCCCCGACAAAACGAGGCTGCAGGTCCGGCGGCCCACACCTATTCCGCAGCTCGACATTTCACCGCAGATGGATACCGCTGGCCAAGCCCTGGACGATGCGTCCAACGTCGTGCCGGTCTGCGCCCTGCCCAACGGCGCACTGGAGGCTTTGCTCGCCGGCTATGGCCTGCGCATCGCCCACGTCGCCGAGGGTACACCCATCCCCGGCAGCTACTGGGGTGGACGCGAAGCCGGCCTCATCGGCGATGTCCTTTATCTGCGCGCGGACACGCCGGTGCACTCGGCCCTGCACGAAGCCGGCCACTGGATCTGCGCCGACTCTACCCGCCGCGCCAGACTGCACACCGACGCGCATAGCGACGAGCTCGAAGAACGTGGTGTCTGCTACCTGCAGGCCCTGCTCGCCGAGCGGTTGCCCGGCTATTCACGCGCGCGCCTGTTCGCCGACATGGACGCCTGGGGATACCATTTCGCGCTCGGCCGTGCGGATGCCTGGTTCGCGCACGATGCCGAGGATGCGCGCACATGGCTGCGGCGGCACGGCCTGATCGACGCCGCAGACCGGCCCACCGGCAGGCCGCGCATCGCCTAGCGAATCGAGCACATTCCTTGGCTACAATGCCGTCGATGCGTGGATCGGCCTTGCGACAATCGCTGTTCATCCTGGCGCTGGTCTTGAGCCAGTGGCTGGCGATTGCGCATGCCGCCGCCCATCCGGCTCTCGCCCTCGATCTCGACTGCGCGATCTGCCTGCACGCGCAGGGTCACCACGGCGCACTCCCCGGCGCGGCGCCAACACTGCCGCCGACACCTGCCCTCGGCGCCGTACCCGAGGCCGCGCCACCCGCTCGCACGTGCACCGCAGCGCCGGTGCACCAACCCATCCGGGGTCCTCCAGACCGGTCTGTCTGAACTTTCCGAACCACGACCGACCTGCGCATCGCCCGGGGGCGATGCGCGCATTTGACGAGGATTTCCGATGCATCTGATCATTCGGGGCGCCCACCTGCGGCGCCCGAGCCTGTTTGCCTTTTCCCTGCCCGCGCTGTGCGCGGCACTGACCCTGCCTGCAGCCGCACAGAGTGACGGCGCCACGCCTGCCGGGCCACCGACCCAGCTCGAGACGATCATCGTCACCGCAAACCCGCTGGGACGCACCGCCGATGACCTGGTGCAGCCGGTGAGCGTGCTCACCGGCGACGAACTCGACGCCAAGCGCCGCGCCACGCTGGGCGAAACGCTTGAGCTCGAACCGGGCGTATCCAGCACCGATCTCGGCACCGGCGCCGGTCGGCCGGTGATCCGCGGCCTTGCCGGACCCCGTGTCGAGATCCTCGACAACGGCTTGTCCACGATGGATGTGTCCGACTTGAGCCCCGACCACGCCGTCGCGCTCGACACGGCCCATGCGCGCCAGATCGAGGTGCTCAAGGGTCCTTCGACGCTGCTCTACGGCAATGCGGCTTCCGGCGGCGCGATCAACGTCAAGGACGACCGCCTGCCCGATATGGTGACGCCGGGCTTCCATGCCACGCTCGAAGCCGACTACGGCAGCAACGGCGATGCCCGCCGCACGCACAGCGAGTTCGATTACGGGGTCGGCGAGCACCAGCTCCATGCCGACTTCGGCTGGCGCGAGGCAAGCGACTACGACATCCCCGGCGCCCAGCACGCCGACGGCGATGGCCCCACCGGAACCTTGCCCAACAGCTTCGCGCGCGCACGCTCCGGCGCCCTTTCCTACAGCTTCGTCGGGAACGACGGAGACATCCTGGGGCTGTCGTACAGCCGCTTCGAAACCCGCTACGGTCTGCCGTTCGGTCATCATGCCGAAACCCCGCAGGGATTCATCGAGCTCACCCAGAACCGCTACGACGTACGCGGCGTGCTCGACCAGCCGCTGGCCAGTCTGGAATCGTTGAGCCTGCGTCTGGGCTACGCCGACTACACACACACCGAGTTCGAAGCGCCTGGCGTGATCGGTACCGTGTTCGACAACGAGCAGGTACAAGGGCGCCTGGAAGCGGTCCATACGCCGCTCGCCGGCCTGCGCGGTGTCGTCGGCGTGCAGTTCAAGGACCGCGATTTCCAGGCGCTCGGCGAAGAGGCCTATGTCCCGCCGGTACGCAGCCGTTCGACGGGGCTGTTTGTGGTGGAGGAGCTACCGGTCCGCTTCGGCCGAATCGAGTTCGGAGGGCGCATCGAACGTAACCAGAACGATCCGCAGGACGCACCGGCGCGTGACTTCACGCCGCTTTCACTCGCTGCCGGTGCCGTCATCGATGTCGGCGCGCAGGGTCATGTCAAGCTCTATCTGACGCAATCGGAACGTTCACCGGTGCAGGAGGAGCTGTATGCCTTTGGCCCGCATGCGGCGACGGCGACCTACGAGCGCGGCAACATCGATCTTGGAAAAGAACGCTTCGATAACATCGAACTGGGATTCGACTACCACGACGGTCGCTGGACGCTCGATGCCAGCTTCTTCTACAACCGCGCCCGCGACTACATCTATCTCGCCGAGGTCGACGCCGGCCTCAACGCCGATGGCAGCGGCACCGGGAATGCGGATGGCATGGCCGACTTCGTCGACGAGGAGGGGCTGTTCGATCCCCAAGGCGAGTTCCTGCTCGTCGATTATCGGCAGGCCGACGCGAGGCTGTGGGGCTACGAGCTGGAAGTGGGCTATGCCCTGCTGCGCGACGGCCCGCTCATGCTCACCGTCAATGCCTTCACCGATGCCGTGCGCGGCACGTTCGAAAGCGGCGGCAACCTGCCGCGGATCACGCCGCGCCGTCACGGCCTTGCCCTCGAAGGCCAGAGCGGGCGCATCCGCGCCGGACTGCGCTACGTGCGCGTGGACAAACAGGATCGTGTCGCCGCACTGGAAACGCCCACGGCAGGCTACGATCTGGTCAACGCCGATCTGTCCGTGCGCATCTTCGGCGCTGCCGACCACGGCGACCGCGCCGAGCTCTACCTGCGTGGCACGAATCTGACCGATGCGGAGATTCGCCGGCACACCTCGTTCACGAAAGACGACGTTCCGGCACCAGGCCGTTCGCTGTACGCCGGATTGCGCTACGTCTTCTGAAAACGCCTGCCGTCGAGGCAGCGATGCACCCAATTCTGTATGCAAGCCGGTTCGCGTCAGGTGCGCGCCTTGGCCTGGTTGGCCACCGCCTCGGCGGCCTTGCGCGCGGCCTCGGCATCGCCGAGATAACGGTGGGACTTCACGCTCAAATCCTCGCGCAGCTCGAACAGCAACGGAATGCCGGTCGGGATGTTGAGATCGATGATGTCCTTGTCGGATACGTTATTGAGATATTTGTAGAGCGCGCGCAGCGAATTGCCGTGCGCGGTGATCAGCACGGTCTGGCCCGCCTTGAGCTGCGGCGCGATCACGTCGTGCCAGTACGGCAGGACGCGGTCGAGTGTGGTCTTGAGCGATTCGGTCGCCGGCAGAACGTTCAGATCGAGCTTGGCGTAGCGGCGGTCGTACTTCGGATGGCCGCCGTCGTTGTCGCCCAGTGGCGGCGGCGGGATGTCGTAAGAGCGGCGCCAGATCTTCACCTGCGCCTCGCCGTGCTTGGCCGTGGTCTCGGCCTTGTCCAGCCCCTGCAAGGCACCATAGTGCCGCTCGTTGAGCCGCCAGGTCTTGTGCACCGGCAGCCACATCTGGTCCATCACGTCGAGTGCGGTGTAGAGGGTTCGGATCGCCCGGCGCAGGACGGAAGTGTGGGCGACGTCGAACAGCAAGCCTTCCTCGCGCATCAGCTCGCCGGCCTTGATGGCCTCCTGACGCCCCTGTTCGGTGAGATCCACGTCGACCCAGCCGGTGAAGCGGTTTTCGAGATTCCACTGGCTCTGGCCGTGGCGGAGTAATACGAGCTTGCGCATGGCATCGCTCCCTGTGCGTGTGATGGTCATCGTCTGTCGAGCATCGCGGGACTACCGTCTAGCGTCGCCAATCGGCAGCCAGCGAGCGGAAATAATCGAGCGCCTGCGGATTGGCCAAGGCCTCGGTATTTTTCACCGGTTCGCCATGCAGCAGGCTGCGCACCGCAAGCTCGGTGATTTTACCGCTGATCGTGCGCGGAACCTCGGGGCACGCGAGGATCCGGGCCGGCACGTGGCGGGGAGTCAGGGCGCTGCGGATCGCCTCCTTGATGCGGCGCACGAGCGCATCGTCGAGCACGCACCCCTCGCGCAGCCGCACAAACAGGATCACGTCTTCGTCACCATCGTGGCGGTAACCGACGACCACCGATTCCAACACTTCCGGTTGTGCATCGACGATGCGGTAAATCTCGGCGGTGCCGATGCGCACGCCGCCGGGATTGAGCGTCGCATCCGAGCGCCCGCTGATGATGAAACCGCCATGCGCCGTGATTTCGGCAAAGTCACCGTGATGCCAGACGCCTGGGAAGCGGGCGAAATAGGCGGCGCGGTAGCGACTGCCGTCGGGATCGTTCCAAAAGCCGATCGGCATCGATGGAAACGGCCGTGTGCATACCAGCTCGCCCGGAGCGCCGCGCCGCGGCCGGCCGGCATCGTCGAAGACCTCCACCGCCATGCCCAGGCCAGGCCCCTGGAGCTCGCCGCGGTAAACCGGCGTCCATGGGTTGCCGAGTGCAAAGCAGGAGATGATGTCGGTGCCCCCGGAGATCGACGCGAGCTGCACATCGGCCTTGACCGCGCGGTACGCGTAATCGAACTGCTCGGGCATCAGCGGCGAGCCGGTGGAGAACACTGTGCGCAAGGAACCGAGATCGTGCATCCGCATCGGCTCATAGCCGGATTTCTCGAGCGCGGAGAGGTATTTCGGGCTGGTGCCGAACTGGTTCAGGCGCTCGCGTTCGGCGAGCCGCCACAAAGCCTCGGGACCGGGGTGAAACGGCGAGCCATCGTAGAGCACCACGGTCGCACCGGCAGCGAGCCCGGACACCAGCCAGTTCCACATCATCCAGCCGCAGGTCGTGAAAAAGAACAGGCGGTCGCCCGGCGCGACGTCGGACTGCAAGACCAGTTCCTTGAGGTGCTGCAGCAGCGTGCCGCCGACACCGTGGACGATGCATTTGGGTTTGCCGGTCGTGCCCGAGGAGTAAAGAATGTACAGCGGCGCATCGAAAGGCACTGGCGCAAAACGCAGCGATGCACCGCGCACGCGGTAATCCGGCATCGACACCGCAGCGGGCAGCATCGATGAATCCGGCACCTCGTCGAGAAACGGCACGAGCACCAGGCGCTTGAGGCCCGGTAATCCAGCGGCGATCCGGGCCACGCGCGTGCGCGTATCGACCGGTTTGCCAGCGTAGGTATAGCCGTCGCAGGCGAACAAAACCTTGGGTTCGATCTGGCCAAAGCGTTCGAGTACGCCGGATTCGCCGAAGTCCGGAGAACAGGACGACCACACGGCGCCCAGGCTCGTCGTCGCCAGCATCGCGATGACGGCCTCGAGCGTATTCGGCAAAAAACCGGCGACACGATCGCCGACGCCGACACCGTCCGATGCCAGCGCCGCGGCGACTTCGGCCACACGCCCGCGCAGATCATCGCGGCTGAGTTCGCGACGGCGGCCGCGTTCATCGATGGCGATCACCGCCGGCGCCGACCCGGCGTGTCGCAGCAGATGCTCGGCAAAATTCAGGGTCGATCCGGGAAACCAGCGGGCGCCGGGCATGCACTGGGCGTCTTCGAGAATCGCCCGCGGCGGACTTGCCGCACGCAGCGCGCAGAATTCCCAAACCGCACGCCAGAAGCGCTCGGGCTGGTCGATCGACCAGCGCCACAGGGCTTCGTAGTCCGGCGGCGAGAATCCGAGCGGGCGCGCAAACCGCGTCAGCGCGGACGATGCGATACGCTCGGCCGGGGGCGTCCAAAGAGGTCGGGAATCCGTTTTCATCGAGGCACCGGTTTTGCTTCAGCACACAGTGCACGCAAGAATCGGCCTGCCCGAGCGGCAGTGGCAAGAGGCTTTGGCGCACCGGGCGGGCTTACACACAGGTCACGCGCCGCTCGATCCGGCCGAGCCGGCTCGCCGGCGCACGGCCGAGCACGGCACTGATCCAGCGTCCGGTCTCGACGAGACGGTCGAGATCGACACCGGTATCGATCCCCAGTCCATGCAGCATGTAAACGAGATCTTCGGTCGCGAGATTCCCCGATGCCCCCTGGGCATAGGGACAACCGCCGAGACCGGCGACACTGGCATCGACCACGCGCGCGCCTTCTTCCAGACAGGCGTAAACGTTGGCGAGCGCCTGTCCATAGGTGTCGTGAAAATGCAGTGCCAGACGGGCTGTCCCGACCGCATCGGCGCAGGCGCGGAACAGCGCGCGTGCACGGCCTGGCGTGCCGACGCCGATGGTGTCGCCCAGTGAAATTTCATAACAACCGAGATCGGCCAGCGCGCGCACCAGGCGCACGACCTCGGCGGGCGCAACCGCGCCCTGGTAGGGACAACCCAGCACGGTTGAGACATAGGCGCGGACCTTGAGCCCGGCACGGATTGCCTCGGCGACGACCGGAGTGAGCCGCTGTAGCGCTTCGTCGGTCGTTGCATTGATGTTCCGGCGGTTGAAGGCATCGCTCGCGGCGATGAACACGGCGATCACCTCGGCGCCGGCGGCGCGGGCGCGTTCCAGACCCTGCAGATTGGGGACCAGCACCGGATACGCCACGCCGGCCCGACGGCGCAGGCCGGCGAGCACCTCGGCGGCATCGGCCATCTGCGGCACCCACTTCGGCGACACGAAGCTGGTTGCCTCGACGACGGGCAGACCGCATGCCGCCAGCCGCTCGATCAGCTCGATCTTGGTGGCCGCGGGCACGGGCTGTTTCTCGTTTTGCAGCCCATCGCGCGGCCCGACCTCGACGATGCGCACGGCCGCCGTCGTTGTCGCGCCGGTCACGACACCGCCCCGTCGCGTGCGTCTTCGAGATACTGATTTTTCAGACGCACATAGTGCCGTGCCGAGTACAGCAACTGCTCGCGCTCGGCGGCAGTCAACGCGCGCGCGGGCTGTGCTGGCGCGCCGCGGTAGAGCCATCCCGAGTGCAGATGCTTGCCTGGCGGCACGACGCTACCGGCGGCGACGAGCACGTCATCCTCGATCACCACCCGATCCATGACAATCGCACCCATGCCGACCAGCACACGGCTGCCGATCGTACAGGCATGCAGCACGACATGATGGCCGATGGTGACGTCATCGCCGATCACCAGCGGCACGCCGCCAGGCGAATAAGGACCATCATGCGTCACATGCAGCACGCTCAGATCCTGCACGTTCGTACGTGCCCCGATGCGCACGGCGTTGACGTCGCCGCGGATTGCAACGAGCGGCCATACCGAAGCATCCGCACCGAGTTCGACATCGCCGACGACTTGCGCCGAGGGGTCGATCCAGACACCGGTGCTCAGACGCGGGCGCCGTCCGCGATATGGCCGGATCATGGCGCAACCGGGACCGGCCGCGCTGGATCGGCACCAGAATCCTCGATCGGTCCGGCCGGTGACGGCGGCAGTTCCTGCGTGCGCAGATCGCGGGTGTCTTCGATGATCAGCGGCGTCGCCTGAATCTCGACCGGGCGCCGGACGGCCTGCGGCGTCTTGACCGTGCGCTGGATGAAATCCTCGATGTTGTCGAGGACATCGGCGCGGCCACGCAGATAAGACGCCAGCGAACCGATGACCATCGCGTGCGACAGCGACTCGTAGATCACTGTCTCCACCGGACCGCCGGCCTTGGCCACCGCACGCGCGAGATTCTCGGTGTTCTTCACCGGCACCACCTTGTCGTCACGGCCATGGATCAGCAGCAGCGGAGGATTCTGGCCATCGACATAGTAGATCGGCTGGGACAGTGCGAACTTCTCCACCGGGCCGAAGATGTCGCGCAGATCCGGCGCGGTGATCGGCATGAAGTCATAGGCGCCGGCGAGGCCGATCATGCCGCGCAGCCAGGTGCGGCTACCGCCAACGGCCTTGAGATAGTCTTCGTTGAGCGCGAGCAGCGCAGCGATGTGCGCGCCGGAGGAATGGCCCATGACGAACAACTGCGCGGGATCGCCACCGTAGGCACGTGCGGCATTACGCGCCCAACGCACCGCCCGTGCGGCATCCTCGACGAACGCCGGAAACCGCACCGCGGGGTATTGGCGGAAATCCGGAATCACTGCGACAAAGCCGCGCGAAGCCAGCGCCTGACCGACGAACTTGTACTGGTTCTTGTCGCCCTCACTCCAACGCCCGCCGTGGAAAAACACGACGACCGGCGCGCCACTGGCCTGCTCGGGCTGATAGACGTCCAGGGCCAGATTGAGGGTGCGGTCGTACAACAAACCGGGCGTCAGCCGGTACCCGGTGTCGGCCGAGAAACGGTTGAGCATCTGCGGCGTAGCGCAGCCTCCCAGGACCGCTGCGGCGAACACTGCAAATACGGCAAGTCGGCGTGAAATCATCGTGTTGGATCATCCCATGGACGGCATAATGGTAGCGCGCGCAACCGAATTGCCGCATGCTTCTTTCGTCTTCTCTAAAAGATGACCGGTGGGGGCTGGTCACCATGATCACGACATTCATCTGGCTGGCAATCGCCGCAGCGCTGGGCGTCTACGTCATCCTGCTCTACAACGGGCTGGTCGCGCTCAAGCACGGCGTCGCCAAAGCCTGGAGCAATATCGACGTGCTGCTCAAGCAGCGCCACGACGAGTTGCCCAAATTGGTGGAAACCTGCAAGCAGTACATGCAGTTCGAGCGCAAGGCGCTGGAGAAAATCATGGCGGCGCGCGCCGCGGCCAATGCCGCGCGCGAGAAAGGAGACGTCAAGGGCGTCGGCCAGGCCGAGAGCGCGATGCGCCTGGGCCTGGGCAACATCATCGCCACGGTCGAGGCTTATCCGGATCTCAAGGCGAACGCGTCGATCCAGCAGCTACTCGGCCGCATCACCGGATTGGAAAACGCGATCGCCGACCGTCGCGAGTTCTATAACGAGGCAGTCAATCTCAACAACATGCGCATCGAACAGTTTCCGGACGTGATCGTCGCCCGGCTGTTCGGTTTCGGCCCGGCGGAGCTGCTCGTGTTCAGCGAAGAAGAAAAAAAAGACGTGGATGTGCGCGAGCTGTTCCGCAACTGATCCCGCGTGAGCGCGAACACCGACGTCCTGGCGCTGCTCGCGCAGGATCTCGCCGCGACCAGCCCTGGAACGTTCTGGCTGTGGACCACCCTCGGGCTCATCGCCGCGATCGCGAGCTTTATCACCGCCTTTGCCGCCTTGCACAGGGCGCGCCTGATCGAAAACACGCCGACTTCCCGCATCCGCTCGGCCGCGCAAGGCTATGTCGAACTCGAGGGCGATGCCCGCTGGCTGCCCGGACCGCAGATCCGCTCGCCGCTTTCTGGCGAGCCTTGCTGCTGGTGGCGCTACCGCATCGAACAACGACAGACACACACGTGGTACGGACGGCGTACGACGCGCTGGCGGACCATTGCATCCGGCGTCTCCGATGAGTTGTTCCTGCTGACCGACGCCACCGGCGAATGCATCGTCGATCCGCACGGCGCCCGCGTGCATCCCAGCGTCAGGCGAACCTGGCGCGGCCCGACACCGCGGCCCGGACGCAGGCCGGACGGACCGTCGTGGCTGCAATTCGGCGACTATCGCTATCACGAGGAGTTGCTGCAGGTCGGCGACCCGGTGTACGCGCTGGGCTGGTTCCACACCCCATCCACTTATGAATCGCTCGACGAAACCTCCGCACTCATCGAACGGCTCCAGCAGTACAAGCGCGATCGCAACACGCTGCTCGCCCGCTTCGACGCCGATGGCAATGGGTACATCGATGCGCAGGAGTGGGAACAGGCGCGGCGCGCCGCGCTTGAGGAAGTGCGCGCCGAACGACTGCAGCGCGCGCTGGATCCCGATCTGCACGTCCTCTGCCGCCCACCGGACCGCCGCCCCTACCTGCTCTCCACCCTGACCCAGGCAGCGCTCGCCCGGCGGTACCGCGCCGGCTTTGCGATTCTGTTTGTTTTTTCAATTATTTCTTGGACTTGCAGTATTTTTGCCGTGCTTGCGCGGGGGTGGCCATAGCGAGCCGGGTGAAACGCCCAAAGCGTCCGTCAATCAGGTGCTTAGAAAATACTCACTGGAAATCGGCCGGCCCGATCCCCAGGATATGCCCCCCGTTTGCCTCCGTAGCCGGCCATGGACAACCCCCTGCTCGCGGACCCCATCAGCACCCCCCTGCCCCCCTTCGACCGCATCCGCCCGGAGCACGCGGAGCCTGCGCTGGATCAGGTGCTCGCGCAAAACCGCGATGCCCTGGATCAGCTCCTGCAGCCCGGGCGCACACCGAGCTGGGAAAACCTGATCGAACCACTCGAGGAACTCAACGACCGGTTGCAGCGAGTCTGGGGGCCGGTGGCCCACTTGTTCAGCGTGTGCAGCACTGCACAATGGCGCAAGGCCTACAACGCCTGTCTGCCCAAGCTCACCGCCTACAGCATCGAGCTGTCGCAATCCGAGCCGCTGTACCAAGCCTATAAGGCGATCGCCGAAAGCCCGGACTTTGGCACCTTCAGCGCGGCGCGGCGCAAAGTCGTCAGCGATGCGTTGCGCGATTTCCGCCTCTCCGGCATCGGCCTGCCGGAAGCGGAAAAAGCGCGTTACAAGGCATTGTCGCTGCGGCTGTCCGAGCTGCAGACCAAATTCGAAGAGAACCTGATGGATGCGATCCAGGCGTGGAGCAAGCACGTCGAGGACGAGGCGCTGCTCGCCGGTATGAGCGACTCCGCCAAGCAGGCCGCGCGCGAGAAAGCCGCCGCCAAGAACCTGGGCGGCTGGCTGCTGACGCTGGATTTCCCCAGCTACGATGCGGTCATCACCTATGCCGACGACCGCGAGCTGCGCCGGGAGATCTACACCGCCTATGCCACGCGCGCTTCCGATCAGGGCCCCCATGCCGGGCAGTACGACAACGGTCCGCTGATCGAAGAGATTCTGGCCCTGCGCCACGAACTCGCACGGCTGCTCGGCTTTGCCAACTATGCCGAGCTGTCGCTGGCCACGAAGATGGCCGAATCGACCGCGCAAGTCGAAGAATTTCTCTGCGAACTGGCGCAGCGCGCCAAACCGCGCGCCGTCGCCGAACTCGAGGAGCTGCGACGCTTCGCCGCACAGACCGACGGTCTGGCCGACCTGCAGCCCTGGGACATCGCCTATTACTCCGAAAAGCTCAAGGAACGGCAGCTCGGTCTCAACGAGGAAACCCTGCGGCCGTACTTCCCGCTGCCGGCGGTGCTGCGCGGCATGTTCGGCCTTGTCGAACGGCTCTACGGCATTCGCATTGAACCGGCACCCGGAATCGCGGTATGGCATCCCGACGTCAGCACCTGGGCACTCAAGGACAGCCAGGGCGCCGAATTCGGCCTGTTTTATCTCGACCCGTATGCGCGTCCCGAAAAGCGCAGCGGCGCCTGGATGGACGAATGCATCGGCCGCCGCCGGATCGGCGAGCGCGTGCAAAACCCGTCTGCCTATCTCGTCTGTAATTTCACGCCTCCGCTGCCCGGCCAGCCGGCGCTGCTGACACACGAGGAAGTGCTGACGCTATTCCACGAGTTCGGGCACGGCCTGCACCACCTGATGACACGGGTCGATGAGGCCTCGGTCTCCGGCATCCGCGGAGTGGCCTGGGATGCCGTCGAGCTGCCGAGTCAGTTCATGGAAAACTGGGCCTATGACCCGACGACGCTGCGCAGTTTCGCGCGCCATTGGCAGACCGGTGAACCGCTGCCGGACGAGCTGATCGAAAAATTGCGCGCCTCCCGCACGTTCCAGTCGGGCCTGGCGACGGTGCGCCAGCTCGAATTCGGCCTGTTCGATCTGCGTCTGCATCGCGACTATGACCCGGCCCGGGGAGCGCGCCTGCTGGAGACGATCGATGCGGTACGCAACGAAGTGGCGGTGATCAAACCGCCGGCATTCAACCGCATGCCGTGGAGCTTCTCGCACATCTTCGCCGGCGGCTACGCGGCGGGTTATTACAGCTACAAATGGGCGGAAGTGCTCTCCGCCGATGCCTTCGCGGCCTTCGAGGAAGCGGGCTTTGCGCCGGAAACCGGCATCCGCTTCCGCGACACCGTGCTCGCCCAAGGCGGTTCCAAGGAAGCGATGGAATTGTTCATCGAATTCCGCGGCCGCAAACCGAGCGTCGAGCCGCTACTGCGCCACAGCGGGCTGCTCGACGACCCGCCACCGCCAATCCGCGTGCCGGCCAGCGGCCACGACGCGCGCCTGTGACGTCACGCGCTTATACCGGCACAGTGCCAAGAAGGGGGATTCTGCGAATCTATTTCACCTCGAGCATGCCGACTTGCTTGTCGTTTTCGTCGACGGTGACAAGACGCACCGTAAAACCCCAGAGGCGGTGCACGTGCTTGAGCACCTGCTCGGCGGCCTCGTCGAGCGGCCGGCCGCGATGACGACGGTGGCGCAGCGTCAGTGAACGATCCCCGCGGCGCTCGTAGCGCACGATCTGCACGTCGGGAATCTGGTAGTCGCGGTTGTACTGCGCCGCCAGCAGCCGGCGCAGGCGCCGGTAACCCTGATCATTGTGGATCACGTCGACGAAGAGGCTGTCTTCGCCTTCGTGATCCGCGATCGCGAACAACCGGAATTCGCGCATCAGCCGCGGACTCAGGTACTGGGCGATGAAAGACTCGTCCTTGTAGTTGCGCATCGCAAAATCCAGCACCTTGCGCCAGTTACGGCATCCGGCGATGTCCGGGAACCAGTGACGGTCTTCCTCGCTCGGCGTCTCGCAGATGCGGCGCAACTCGGTGAACATCGCATAACCGAGCGCATATGGATTGATGCCTGCATAACCGCGCTGATCGTAGCCACGCTGGGCGATGACGTTGGTGTGCGCGGCAAGCACCTCGAGCATGAAGCCGCTGTCGACGAGACCTTTGTCGAACAGGCGATTGAGGATGGTGTAATGCCAGAACGTGGCCCAGCCTTCGTTCATCACCTTGGTCTGGCCCTGCGGATAGAAGTACTGCGCCATCTTGCGCACGATGCGCACGATCTCGGCTTGCCAGGGCTCGAGGCACGGCGAATGTTTCTCGATGAAATACAGCAGGTTTTCCTGCGGCTCGGCCGGAAATGAGGGCTCGGCACGCATCCCCTTGCGCTCGCGTCCGCGCGATTTTGCCGGCAGCGTGCGCCAGATCTCATCGAACTGTTTCCATGCGTGCCTTTCGCGTTCGATCTGCCGTCTGCGTTCCTCCTCGACCGACAGCGGGGCCGGATGGTGATAGCGATCGACGCCATGACTCATCAGCGCATGACAGGAATCGAGTACTTCCTCCACTGCCTCGAGGCCATACCGCTCCTCGCACTGCGCGACGTATTTTTTGGCGAACACCATGTAATCGATGATCGCCTCGGCGTCGGTCCACTGACGGAACAGATAATTGCCCTTGAAAAAAGAGTTGTGGCCGTAGCAGGCATGTGCGATCACCAGGGCCTGCATCGCCATCGTGTTCTCCTCCATCAGATAGGCGATGCAGGGGTTGGAGTTGATGACGATCTCATAGGCCAGGCCCTGGTGCCCCTTGCGGTAGAGATGCTCGTTGCGGATGAATTCCTTGCCAAAGCTCCAGTGGGAGTAACCGATCGGCAGACCCAGCGAGGCATAGGCGTCGAGCATCTGCTCGGAGGCGATGATCTCGATCTGGTTCGGATAGCAGTCGAGGCCGAATTCGCCGACGGCAATCTCGCGGATCGCGCGGTCATAGGCATCGATCAGATCGAAAGTCCACTCGGCGCCGGTGGACAGCGGCCGCGCCGCAGCCACGGCACCGGCTGCACCGGCCGTCTGGGCCACATCGGTCGCCTGGCCCGCAGCGGTTTTCCGCTCATCCACCGTTGCAGAAATCACGCTGCCTCCCGCGCGAACAGTTCGCGCAGCACCGGATATATGCCGTTGCGCGCACTCACGCTTCTCATCGCGAAACGTTCATCCTCGATACGGCCGTAGGTATGCGCCAGCGAACCGGTACGTCCGGGCTCGTCGGGAACTTCGACGTAGGCGAAATAGCGCAGTCGCGGCAACAGCTTCTCCTCGAGAAAAGCCCGGCTCTTCTCGGGATCGGCACCAAAGGCATCACCATCGGAAACCTGTGCGCCGTAGAGATTCCAGGTCGAGGCGTCGTAACGTGACGCGATAATCTCGTCCATCAGCTTGAGCGCGGACAGCACGACCGTACCGCCGCTTTGCGTGCCATAGAAGAAAGTCTGCTCGTCCACCTCCTGCGCGTTGTCCGTATGGCGGATGAAAATCAGATCGACACGCTCGTACTTGCGGCTCAGGAACAGATAGAGCAGTGCAAAAAAGCGTTTGGCCAGATCTTTTTTTTCCTCGGTCATCGACGCCGAGACGTCCATCAGACAGAACATCGCCGCGCGCGCGACCGGTTGCGGCTCGCGCACGCGGTGGCGGAACCGCAGATCGACCTCATCGAGAAACGGTAGATGGCGAATCCGGGCGCGCAGACGCTCCGCCCGTCGCAGCAGCTCGGGCGTCGGCGCCCTCTGCAATGCCGCCTCGACCTCGCAAAGCTCGCGCTGGAGTGCGCCGCGCAGCGCGATCCGCCTAGCAGTCGCATTGCGCAGCGAGCGCAAAATGGACAAATTCGCCGGCACGCCGCTCGGCGTATAACCGGCACGCCGCCATTTGTACTCGCGCACGTCGCCCAGGACATTGCGCACGAGCCGCGGCAACTCCAGGTCGTCGAAAAACAGATTCATGAATTCTTCGCGCGACAGGCTGAAGACGAAATCGTCCTGCGCATCGCCCTCGCCCTGCCCGCCTGCTGTACCGCGCTCTGGCGGTGGCCTCGGAATGCGATCGCCGGGCGAGAAGCTGTGGTTGCCGGCGTGCACGATCTCGCGATCACCACCCTTGCCGTGACGGAAACTCGGCTCGGAAATGTCCTTGATCGGGATATTGACGGTGCCGCCACGCTCCATGTCGGTGATCGAACGCTTCGACACCATCTGATCGACCGCGCGCTGGATCTGCGCCTTGTATCGACGCAGAAAGCGCTGACGGTTGACCGCGTTCTTGTTCCGGTCGTTGAGCCTGCGGTCGATGATGATGCTCATGGGTTTGGTCGGCCGTCATCAGGATTGATGGGCGAGCGCGCTTGCAAAGCCGGTGCATTGGGACGGTGCCATGCCTGCGGCCGTGCAGTACGCATGGGTCGTCACGAACTCTTGCGGACGCGCAGGTACCACTCGGAGAGCAGACGCACCTGCTTTTCCGTATAACCCTTGGCGACCATGCGGCTGACGAAGTTCTCGTGCTTTTTCTGATCCTCGGCCGAGGCCTTGGCGTTGAACGAGATCACCGGCAGCAGCTCCTCCGTGGACGAGAACATCTTCTTTTCGATGACTTCGCGCAGCTTTTCGTAGCTGGTCCAGTGCGGGTTCTTGCCGCCGGACTGGGCACGGGCGCGCAGCACGAAATTGACGATCTCGTTGCGGAAGTCCTTGGGGTTGGCGATGCCGGCCGGTTTTTCGATCTTCTCCAGCTCGGCGTTGAGGGCGTTGCGGTCGAAGCACTCTCCCGTCTCTGGATCGCGGTAGTCTTCGTCCTGGATCCAGTAGTCGGCGAAGGTCACGTAGCGGTCGAAGATGTTCTGGCCATACTCGCTGTAGGACTCGAGATAAGCGGTCTGGATTTCCTTGCCGATGAATTCGGCGTAGCGTGGCGCGAGCCAGGCCTTGATGAATTCGAGATAGCGACGCTTCTTGTCCTCCGGCAGATGCTCGCGCAGGATGCGTTGCTCGAGCACGTACATCAGGTGCACGGGATTGGCCGCCACCTCGGTCTGGTCGTAGTTGAAGGTCGCCGACAACACCTTGTAGGCAAAACGCGTGGACATGCCGTCCATGCCCTCGTCGACACCGGCGTAGTCGCGGTATTCCTGTATGGATTTGGCGGCGGGGTCGGTGTCTTTGAGGTTCTCGCCGTCGTACACCCGCATTTTCGAATAGATGCTCGAATTCTCCGGCTCCTTGAGCCGGGTGAGCACCGACCACTGCGCCATCATTTCGAGCGTGCCCGGGGCGCACGGTGCGTTCGCCAGCGAGCTGTTGCGCAGAAGCTTTTGGTAGATCTTCACCTCCTCGGAGACCTGCAGGCAGTACGGCACCTTGACGATATAGACACGGTCGAGGAAGGCTTCGTTGTGCTTGTTGTTGCGGAAGCTCTGCCACTCGCTCTCGTTGGAGTGCGCCAGGATGATGCCGTTGAAAGGAATCGCCGAGAATCCTTCCGTGCCTTTGTAATTGCCCTCCTGCGTCGCCGTGAGCAGCGGATGCAGCATCTTGATCGGCGCCTTGAACATCTCGACGAACTCGAGCAGACCCTGATTCGCCAGGCACAGACCGCCGGAGTAGCTGTAGGCATCCGGATCGTCCTGGGCATAGGTTTCGAGTTTGCGGATGTCCACCTTGCCGACCAGCGACGAGATGTCCTGATTGTTCTCGTCGCCGGGTTCGGTCTTGGTGATGGCGATCTGCTTGAGCACCGACGGCTGGATGCGCACGACCTTGAAGCGCGTGATGTCGCCGTCGAATTCGGCGAGACGCTTGATTGCCCACGGCGAGGCGATCCCGGTCAGATACCGGCGCGGAATGCCGTATTCTTTCTCGAGAATGGGCCCATCGCGCTCGGGTGAGAACAGACCCAGCGGGGATTCATTGATCGGCGAGCCCTTGAGCGCGTAGATCGGATACACCTCCATCAGGCTTTTCAGCCGCTCGGCGATCGACGATTTACCACCACCGACCGGCCCGAGCAGATAGAGAATCTGCTTGCGCTCCTCCAGCCCCTGGGCGGCATGCTTGAAGTACGCGACGATCTGCGCGATCACGTCCTCCATGCCGTAGAACTCGCGGAACGCCGGATACCGCCGGATGATACGGTTGGAGAAGATGCGCGATAGCCGCGGATCGTTGCGCGTATCGATGATCTCGGGTTCACCGATGGCGGCGAGCATGCGCTCGGCAGGCGTCGCATAGGCCATCGGATCGCGCTGGCATAGCTGGAGATAGTCGATCAGCGACATCTCCTCCTCGCGCGCCTTCAGGTAGTGGCTACGGAAACTCTCCACGATACTCATCAGCGACCTCCGCTCGATGACGATTCCGGATCTCGCGCGTAGCCATCAGGTTACGCCGCATCCGCGGGCTCTGCATCTGCCTGCGCAGCGCGCATCCGATACAGGCGCCACGCAGCACCCTGCATCCTCCATGCCAGAAGACCATGCCGCACGCCCGTGGTTCGCGTCGGCAGGACGACTTTGCGCAATCACCTGACCAACGGCGCCGCGCCGTCCTCGCGGACACGGCGGTGTATGCTGCGAATTCCTGCCTGCACCGCCGCCTTGTGATGAAAATCGCCACCTGGAACGTCAACTCCTTGCGCGTACGCCTGCCGCAGCTGCTGGACTGGCTGAAAACCCAACCCGTCGATATCCTGGGCTTGCAGGAAACCAAGCTCGTCGATGCCGACTTTCCGTACGCTGAATTGCGGGACGCCGGTTACCATGCGGTGCACAATGGGCAAAAGACCTACAACGGCGTGGCCTTGCTGGCACGGCAGCCGCCGGAAGACGTCGTGCGGGACATACCCGGTTTCGCATGCGAGCAGAAACGCGTCATCGCCGCGACCATCGCCGGCATTCGCATCATCAATGTCTATGTCGTCAACGGTCAGGCCGTCGGCAGTGACAAATACGCCCACAAACTGCGCTTCCTCGACGCCCTGCGGGCCTATCTCGCCGAAGAATTGCAGCGCCACCCGCTGCTTGCGGTGACCGGCGACTTCAACATCGCCCCGGCGCCAGAGGACACACACGACCCCCAGCTCTGGGAAGGCCAGATCCTTTGCTCGGAACCCGAACGATCCGGGCTGCGCGCCTTGTTTGACTTAGGGCTCAAGGACAGCTTCCGCCTGTTCGAGCAGCCACCCAAGAGTTTTACCTGGTGGGATTACCGGCAGGGCGCTTTCCGCCGCAACATGGGCCTGCGGATCGACCACATCCTGCTGTCGCCGGCGCTCGCGGCGCGCTGCCGGTCCTGCCGTATCGATGTTGCACTGCGCAAACACGAGCGCCCCTCCGACCACGCACCGCTGATCGTGGAACTCGATTCGCCGGCAACCGCCTGAGCAGCCGTTCACTGTTCAACCCATCCTGCGCCGATTTAACATTGGCCTATCCCGTCTTCGCGCAGGCTGATCATGAGCGCACGCAGACGCAACCACTACGACGTCACCAACACGGTCTGCATCTGTGACCCGCGCACTGTCTGCAATGCGGTCTGCGATCTGCTCGGCGCACTATATCCGGATGCCGACTTGCAGCCGGTCAGGTGCGCTTTTGAGACCTTCGGCCGTCTGTACACCGGCACCTTGCCGGGCTATCTCGGGTGCGACACCTGGTATCACGATGCCCAGCACAGTCTGGACTGCACGCTGGCGATGGTCCGGCTGCTCGACGGCTATGAGCGCAGCGTGCCCGCGCGCGAACGCCTGGGCGCACGCCGTGCCGTGCTCGGCGTGATCGTCGCGCTGTTCCACGATGCCGGTTACATCCGCCGCAGCGACGACAAGGCCCGCAACGGCGCCGAATACACGCTCACCCACGTGCGCCGCAGCGGCGATTTCCTGGCCCATTTCCTGCCGACGGTCGGGCTTGCGGCCGATGCCGAGCTTGCACGGCGAATCGTGCATTTCACCGGGTACGAGATCGCGCTCGACCAGATCCAGGTGCGCCATCCCAAAGACCGGCGGCTTGGCTTCATGCTCGGCACTGCCGACGTCCTGGCACAGACCGCCGATCGCTGTTACCTGGAAAAATGCCGCGACTTCCTGTTCCGCGAGTTCGCGCTGTGCGGACTCGCCGGCGACGGCCACGATGCGGTGTACCGCTCACCCGAGGACTTGCTGGCGAAAACGGTCGACTTCAACCGCAAGCTGTGGCAGGAGCGGCTCGACGGCTATTTCCAGAGCGTACACCGCTACCTCGATGCCCATTTCGGCGGACGCAACCCATATGTCGAACAAATCCACGCCCATCTCGTGCGCATCGATTGCCTCGTCCGTGAGAACCGGCTCGATGCACTGCGCCTGCGGCCGGTCGCCATCGGCGCCCAGGCCCTACGCAAGATCCTGAGCGTGCGACAGCCCGAGCGTGCGCGCCGGCCGCAAAGACTCATGCATCGGGCGCGTCGGCGCGGCGCATCCCGGGCGATGCGGCGCAGATCACGCGCAACACGTTGACCCGCACCCGGGCGCCGACGCCCGTTCGGCGCTCTATTCGAACGCGATCGGCACCGCAAGCCGGCGCGCGCGGCCGTCTGGCGGTGGCGGCAACGGCGAGGCCCGGTGCACCAGATCCAGCGCCTCGGCATCGAGCATCGCTGCACCGGCGCTGCGCTGCAGCACCAGTGCCGACACCCTGCCGTCGGCTGCCACATGGAAGGCGACCACCGCCGTGCCGCGCACATCGCTGCCGATGAGCGGCTGGCGATGGCGCTGCAGATGCGCGCGCACGCGCGCGTAATACCCATCGCGTCCGCCGCCGCCGACCTCGCCCGGCTCTGTGGCGGCGGCAGCCACCGACGCTGGTCCGGGCGATGACGAAGCGGACGGATGCAAGCGCAGTTCGAGCACCGATTCAGCAGCCTGCCCGGCGCCGTGCCGGGGCCCGCTGCTGTTCTGATCGTGCGGCTCGGCACCGGTGCTCATTCCACCCAGCAGCAGCGCATGCAACAGCAGGGCAAGGACGGCTGCACAAGGCCAGCGCCACGGGGATGCGGTCGTCGGTCCTGCCATCAGCGTCGCACCACCAGCAGTTGCACACGGTCGGCACCACCGGCCTGCAGATCGGCGAGCACGGCAAGAACACGCGCCGCCGGTGCACGCGCATCCGCGCGCAGCCGCAGCCGGGTCGCCCCACTGCGTAGCCGCCAATCGGCGAGCCGCGCATCCTCGATCGCGACCCCGTCTGCGTACACCGCACCCCGCGCGTCCATCTCGAGCAGCATCGCGCTGGAATCGGCCACCGTCGCTGCGCTGCTGCGCGCAAGCACACCGGCACGGTCCGGCGCGCCGACCTGCGCGAGCATCACAAAGAAAGCCAGCAGCAGCAAGATCACATTGAGCACCGGCAGCATCGACATGCCGGTGGTCAAGCGGCGTGGGTAGGACAGCTTCATGGCCGCACGTGGATCCGCACACCGGCGTCGCGCAAACGGTCGAGCACATCGACCAGATCCTGGAGCCGTGCGTCAGCACCGGCGCGCAGCTGCAGCGCGCGCCCGCGCGATTCGTGCACGAGCGCATCGATTGCAAGTCTGCGGCCATCCAGCTCGACGTAGCCGCCCGCGCGCACGATGACCTCGGCAACCGTTTCCATCCCGGTCATACCGGATGCCACGTGCAGCTCGATCGCGCGCGGCGGCGCGGCCCGCCCGGCGAGCATGAAGAAGAACAGCAGGATGAAAACGACATCGACCAGCGCGGTCAGTGCCAAACGGCTGTGCCGGCGCCTTGCCCACTCAAGCCGCATCGGCGCGCGGTCGGGTGAAAAGTTGCGTCAGCGCCGCCTCCATCGCCAAGCGATGACGTTCGACGACGCGTTCGAGCGCGTTCTGCACGGCGAGCACCGGCATCGCGATCGCAAGCCCCGCCGCGGTGGTCAGCAGCGCCTGCCAGATACCGCCGGCGAGCAGCTCCGGTCGGACCTCGCCGCCGCTGGCTTCGAGCGCGCGGAATGCTTCGATCATGCCGAGCACGGTACCGAACAACCCGAGCAGCGGCGCGATCTGGCCGATCAGCTCCAGGGCACCCAGCCCGCTGCGCATGCGCTCGAGCCGGGCCACGGCATCCTGTGCGGCGCGCTCGCGTGCCTGTTCTTCGCGCACACCTGGTTCGGCCAGTGCGGCGATCGCGGTGGCGAGAACTCCGGCCAGCGGCGTGCGCTCACCGGCGAGCTGGGCCAGAGCCTGTTCGGGACAGCGCCGACGCCAGGCATCCAGCGCCCGCGCGACGCGATCGCCGCGCGGCAAACGCCATTCCCAGAATTCCCAGAGCTTGACCAGGATCAACGTGGATGCGACCAGCGACAGCGCGACGAGCAGCAGCATCGCCACCCCACCCAGTTGCAGCCACTGCGCGAGCATGGCCTACGGTGCTGGCATCGTGATAGCCACGGCGCCGTGACCGACCCCGCGTGGATCGCTCGCCGCCTGCAGCACGTCCCGGGCGGGCTCCCAGCTGACGATCTGCAGATTGCCCCAACGGCCATCGCTCGGCTGCAGACGGTGGCCAAGCGCCGCCAGCGCCATCCGCTGCGCGGGATCGAGCGCATCCGCCTCGAGCTGCACGACATCGGGCAGGTACTGGTGATGCAGGCGTGGCAGCGCAACGATGCTGTCGGCATCCAAGCCCGCGATCCAGGCGAGGATGCCCTGGATCACCATCGTGATGATGCGGCTGCCGCCGGGCGTGCCGATCACGAGCAGGCCGCGCGGCCCTTCGACGAAGCTCGGCGTCATCGACGACAGCGGCCGCTTGTACGGCGCGATCGCATTGGCCTGCGCGCCGACGAGGCCGTAGGCGTTGGGCGCGCCGGGCGATGCGGCGAAATCGTCCATTTCATCGTTGAGCAGCACGCCGGTGCCAGGCGCCATGAAGCCCGATCCGAACGGCAGGTTGATCGACAGCGTCGCAGCAACGCGATTGCCCTGCGCATCGAGCACCGACAAATGGGTGGTGTGGGTGCCTTCCGTGAACAGTGGCGCTGGCGGCAGCGCCGCGCTCGGGGTGGCGCGTGCGCGGTCGATACTGCTGGCCAGCGCGACGGCATGGCTGCGCCCGGACAACCGCATGAGGGGCACAGGCACGAAATCCGGGTCGCCCAGATACGCGGCGCGATCGCGATAAGCGCGGCGCAGCGCTTCGATCAACAGGTGATGGGCCTCGACGCTGCCGTCGTCGCGCCAGCCCAGCACTTCGAGCTGCTGGAACACCTGGGCCAGAGCGACACCACCCGCGGACGGCGGCGGCGCGGTGACGATGCGGTGAGCGCGGAACCAGGTCACCAGCGGCGTGCGCTCGACCACGCGATAACGGCGAAGGTCCTCGGCAGTCCACAGGCCGCCGGTGCGTTCAACCGCCTGCACCAGGCGCTGTGCGACCGCGCCTTCGTAGAAACCGGCATGTCCGCGCTCGGCGATCTGCGTGAGCGTCCACGCCAGATCCGGCTGGCGCAGCAGCGCACCGGCTGGTAGGGGTTCACCCTCCGGCATGAACACCTTGCGCGCCGCCCACGACAGGCGGTCGCGCTGGGCTGCGATCGCAGCCGCAAGTTTGCCGTCGACGGTAAAGCCATCGCGCGCGTAGCCGATCGCGGGGGCGAGCAACTCGGCGAGCGGCTTGCTGCCATAGCGCTGCGCGATCCACGCGAGCGCCGCCGGCTCGCCCGGAATCGCCGCGGCCAGCACGCCATCGCGCGAGCGGCGCTCATCCGGCTTGCCCTCGGCATCGAGATACATATCGCGGTGAGCGCGGCCGGGTGCGGTCTCACGACCGTCCACGAAGACTTCGAAGCCGTCGCTCGCCCGGTGTAACAGCCAGAAGCCACCGCCGCCAAGACCGGATCCCGTCGGCTCGACGACGGCGAGCGCCGCACTGGCCGCCACCGCCGCGTCGAAGGCATTGCCACCCTCGGCCATGACCTGCATGCACGCCTGGGTCGCCAGGGGATGGGCGGTGGCACAGGCATAACCGGGTGGACGCGCGGGCAATGCCGCGGCAGCGGACGCCGCCCATCCCAGCCAGACCACACACCAACACCCTGCCCATGAACGTGCAGGCATGCGCGCGCCAACCGTTCTACCCATCGCAAGGCCGGTCGTGGGCGGTTGCGGTTGTCGGCGCTTATTCATTTTTTCAGACCGCTGGTCAGCCGTTGGTATTTCGCCATCAGCTGTTCGTGGGTTTCGACGTGATCGGGATCGAGTGGAATGCAGTCCACCGGGCACACGGCGCGGCATTGCGGCCTGTCGAAGTGACCGACACACTCCGTACACAGCTGCGGATCGATCTCGTAGATCTCCACACCCTGGTAGATCGCGTGATTCGGGCAGACCGGCTCGCAAACGTCGCAGTTGATGCACTCGTGGGTGATCTTCAGCGCCATGCCGTCATTGTAGGACGATGCACCGCCACTGACCGGATCCGATCATTGACCGATGCGTGCGCGCAGCGCCGGAATCACCGCCGGCGGCACCAGCTTTTCCAGGGGTGCACCGAGCGCGGCCAGCTCGCGCACGAGCGAGGACGACAGATGGGCGTACTGCGGCGAGGGCGCCAGCATCACCGTGTCGAGCTCGGCATACAGATCGCGATTCATCACCGCCATCTGCTTTTCATAGTCGAAATCACCGACGGTGCGCACACCACGCACGAGCACGGTGACGCCGTTCTCCCGGGCGAAATCGACCACCAGACCGGAAAAGCCTTTCACATCGACATTGTGCAAATCGCGGACGACCTCGCGGATCAGCGCGCAGCGTTCGTCGAGATTGAACCGTGGATTCTTCGCCGGATTGAGTCCGACGGCGACGATCAGGCGCGGGAACATGCGCGCAGCGCGCTGGATGATGTCATAGTGCCCGTAGGTGATCGGGTCGAAAGTGCCGCTGTACGCAGCCGTGATCATGACAACCCCCGTGGTTCAGCACGCATGGTAGCAGCAGCGTACCGCCGCATGCGCCGGTCGTTTCACTTCTTTTGCTCGACCGGATGGCGATAGGTGACGAGCCCGAAACCGACCTGCCCGGCCTGCTTTTCGCGCAGCCACTCGAAGCGCTCGGGCAACTCCGGCCGCTTGCGCGCTGGCCATTCGAGGAAAATCCGATTGCTCGGATGCAGCACCTTGGGCAGTTCATCGAGCGCCTTGCCGAGCAGATCCGACTCGAACGGCGGGTCGAGGAAAACGACGTGATAGCGATGCCAGGTCTGCTGCAGGAAATAGATCGCATCCATCATCACGACATCGGTGTGCTGCGCTTTGAGCGCGAGCAGCGCGGCCTTGATGCGTGTGCACTGGCGCGACCCTTGTTCGACGAACGTACAGTGTGCGGCACCGCGCGACAGCGCCTCGATGCCCATCGCGCCGCTGCCGGCGAACAAGTCGAGACAGCGCGCCCCCTCGATGACCGGTGCCAGCCAGTCGAACACGGTCTGGCGCACGCGATCCGGTGTTGCGCGCACGCCGTCGCGGGCGTCGAAATCAATGATACGCGAGCGCCATTGCCCGCCGATGACGCGCAGCTTGCCTTCCGTCCGGGTTGCCATGGCGCCGACTTTATCCGCACGGCATGCGCCGTCAACCCCGGAGGCGCAATGGCAGACGCGGCATACGCATCACAGATGCGCTCGTGCACGCGGCCTGCGGCAACCGCCGCCAGCGATCAGCCCGTGCCGCCGACCGTGATGCCGTCGATGCGCAAGCTCGGCTGGCCGACACCCACCGGCACGCTCTGACCATCCTTGCCGCAGATGCCGATCCCGGCGTCGAGCTTGAGATCGTTGCCGACCATCGACACGCGCGCGAGTACCTCGGGACCGTTGCCGATCAGTGTCGCCCCCTTGACCGGGCGCGTGATGCGGCCGTGCTCGATGAGATAGGCCTCGGAGGTCGAGAACACGAAATTGCCGCTGGTGATGTCCACCTGGCCGCCGCCGAAGTTGACCGCGTACAGCCCGTTGTCGACCGAGGCGATGATCTCCTGCGGATCGTGTGCGCCCGGCAGCATGTAGGTGTTGGTCATGCGCGGCATCGGCAAGGCGGCGTAAGACTCGCGGCGACCGTTGCCGGTGGATTCAACGCCCATCAGGCGTGCGTTGAGTTTGTCCTGCAGGTAGCCGCGCAGGATGCCGTTCTCGATCAGCACCGTGCACCGGGTCGGCGTTCCCTCGTCGTCGAGAGTCAGAGAGCCGCGGCGGCCCGGCAGGGTACCGTCATCGACGATCGTGCACAGCGTCGAGGCCACACGCTCACCGATACGGCCGGAGAACGCCGAGGTGCCGCGACGGTTGAAATCGCCCTCAAGACCGTGCCCGACGGCCTCGTGCAGCAGCACGCCCGGCCAGCCCGGGCCGAGCACGACGGTCAAGGTGCCGGCCGGTGCCGGCACCGCCTCGAGCTGGACCAGCGCCATGCGGACGGCCTCGCGGGCCAGGCGTTCGGGCGTATCACCGCCGAAAAAATCCATGTACGACCCGCGGCCGCCGGCACCGGCATGCCCTTGTTCGCGGCGCCCGTGGTGCTCGACGATCACACTGACATCCATGCGCACGAGCGGGCGGATATCGGCCGCGAACGTGCCATCGCTGGATACGATCAGCACCGTCTCGGCATGGGCGGCGAGCGCGACATTGACCTGGATCACGCGCGTGTCGGCATCGCGCGCCGCGCGATCGGCGCGGTGCAGGAGCTCGAGCTTGGCCGGCACTTCGAGCGTATGCAGCGGATCGATCGCCGGATACAAAGACCGCACCGCGACCGCGTGGCGCGCCTGCACCCGCCCCTGGCTGCCGTGACGCACGATCGCACCAGCCGCCTGCGCAGCGTCGATCAGCGCCGGCAACTCGAGCGCGTCCGAATACGCAAGCCCCTGCTTCTCCCCGGCACAGGCACGCACCCCCACACCCTGTTCGACGTGATGCGAACCGGACTTGACCAATCCGTCCTCGAACGCCCAGGTCTCGGTCAGCGCTTGCTGGAAATACAGATCGGCCGCGTCCACGCCCGGCTTCATCAGCCGCCCGAGCACGCGATCGAGAGCGTGTTCATCCAGGCCAGCGGGTTCGAGCAAGGTGCGGCGTGCGAGCGCGAGCGTATCGGTCATCGGGCAAAGTGAATGTGGGGTGAAATGGCCCAGGGGCAGCTTAATCGAATGCGCAGCCTCAAAACGCGCTACAGGCGACGGTGGTCGAGGACCGGAAAGCTGCGGCGGTATTGCCGGCGCGCCTGCGCATCGAGCACCGCCACCGCCAATCCCGGCGTGTCCGCACAGCTTGCGATCACGTGCCCCCAGGGTTCGACGATGCAGCTATGCCCCCAGGTGCGCCGGCCGCCGGCATGCGTCCCGCACTGGTTGGACGCCAGCACGTGGCACAGGTTCTCGACCGCACGCGCGCGCAGCAACACCTCCCAGTGCGCCTGCCCGGTACGCGCCGTGAATGCCGAGGGCACGCACAGCACCTCGGCACCTTGTGCGACCAGGCGGCGATACAGCTCGGGAAAGCGCAGATCGTAACAAACGGACAATCCCAACCGTCCGATGGGCGTATCGACGACCACCGGATTCGGTGCGCCCGGGGCGATCGTTGCCGATTCGCGGTAACTTTCGGGTGCGGGAGTATCGCCATCACCCGCCTCGGCCGTGGCGCCCGGCAGCTCGACATCGAACAGGTGGATCTTGTCGTAGCGCGCGATACGCTCGCCCCGCGCGTTCCAGACTCCGCAGCTGGCATAGACGTGTCCGGGATCGCCCGGCACTCTGAGCGGAATCGTGCCGCCGACGATCCACAGACCGAGCGCACGTGCGCTCTGCGCGAGAAAATCCTGGATCGGCCCGTCTCCCTCGGCCTCGGCGATGGCCAGCTTGTCGGTCTCCCGCGCCCCCATCAGCGCGAAGTTTTCCGGCAGCACGGCCAGGCACGCCCCGGCCTCGGCTGCCGCGCGCAGCAGGCGTGCAGCCGCTTCGAGGTTGGCATCGCGCTCGGCGCCGGAGGTCATCTGGATCACGGCGGCCCGCATGGTGCTGTCGTTCATCGGATCTCGCTCAGAATCTGTGTCTCGAGGCGCTCGACCTTGGGATTGTCCCACGGTCCGCTGATGTGATAGCTGAACTGGCTGACCTGATCGAGCGGCTTGTCGAGCAGCTCCTGCGCCAGCAGCACCAGCGCCCCCACCGCCGGACCACCGACCAATGCCGCACCCAAGGTCACGCCGGAAGAAAGATCGGGATAAACGGTGACCCGCTGATCGTAATCGCGCGCGAGCAGCCCTACCCGGCCGCGGATGTCCATCCGCAGCGAAGGTCCATCGATAGTCAGATCGTCGGTTGTCGCATCACCGCCGGCGAGCGTGAACCGACCCTTGATGCCGTCGAAAGCCAGGCCGCGGCCGACAACGTCGTCGAAATCGAGCGTCAGCCGCCGCGGCAAGGCGTAGAAGTTGATCAGGCCGAGGACGCGGCTCGCACCGGGGCGCACCGCGCGCAACTGACCGTTGGCGGCCTCGACGTCGATCGTGCCGGCGGCCATTTCCCAGCGTATGCCCTCGGATGCCGGCAGCCAGCGCAGCTCGCCGTTGAAACGGGCGCGCTCGGCCGCGAGATTGGGCGCATACCCCAGGGCGGCGAGCAGGGCATCGATCCGGCGAATCTCGGACGTAAAACGCAGCTCACCCGACGAGCGCCCGCCAATCCGCCGCCAGGCACCACTGGCCGCCAGGTCCACCGCCCCGCCGCCGATCTGCAGGCGTTGCAAAACCTGGCCTCCCGGCACCTGCGCGGTGACGAGCTCGGCGCGACCGAGTGCGACCTCTCCGATGATCAGCCGTTCGCAAACCGCATCCACCGTCGGCCAAGACGCCGGTTCAAGCGGTGACGCTGTCGTGGCTTGTGCGGTCTGCTCCGGCGGGGAGTCGTCATCTGTCGATGCAGGCAGGGCATCGGCCTGCAGGTGATCGAGCTCGACGCGCAGATGGTTGGCATCGCCGGCCTGCCAGTGCACCCGGCCGAGCGCACCCTCACCGGCGAGATCGATCAACCAGCCATCGGCCGTCGGCCGGTAGCGCAAGCGCGAGGGGCGCAGCGCATACCCTTTCCACACCAGACTGTCGACGTCGAGGTCGATCGCATCCAGGTGCAGGGATTCCCCAGCCGCGCCGTCGCCGCGCGCACCCACGAGCAGCGGCAGCCACGCGGCCGGCTCAAAACGCCCGATCCGCCCATCGAGCACGAAGCCGCCGACACGCGCGGGCGGCGCCTCGTCGCGACCCAGCCGGGCCGACAACCCTGCGATGCGTGCGGGCGACTCGGCATCCGGCGCGATTGCGACGCTGACGCCGAGCCGTCCGGCGTAGCCGACATCGACCCGCATCGGCGTCCCGCCGGTGATGCGCACCCGAACCGGCGCGGCGGCGTCCATCGTTTTCCCCAGCGGCGCCGGCAGCTCGATGGCGGTGCCGACCAGATCCGAGCTGAGCGTGAGCGCGGCATCGCCGTCACGTAGCGGCAGCGCCAGTTCCCAGACGCTTTGTCCCTGCAGCGCCGGCCGCAGAAAACCGGGCAGGAACTGCGCCGCACCACTGCCATCGGCGCGCGGCGCAAACGGGAAACGGCCACGCACGACCCCGTAGGTCCCCTCCTGGGCATCGATGCGCAGGGTAAGCGGCAGATCCTCGAACTGACCGTGCAGTGCCTCGGCGGTGACCCCATGCTCGGTGAAAGCCAGAGTGCCGCGCAAACCGGTGACCGGGGAAAGATTCGCATAGCGCAGCTCGCCGTCGGCGATCGCAACGCTACCTTGCACGGACACCGGCTGGGCATGATCGAGCGGGATGCGCAGCGTCAGATCAACGCGCGCAGCCCCGCGCGCCTGGGTGTAGTCGAGCAGGCCGCGGAGCGGCTTGCGCAACGGCGAGTCGCGCAGAAAATCGTAATGGCGCGCCAGATCGCCCTCGACCGTGCCCGCCACCGTGAGCAGATGTTCGTGAAAATCGTCGAAGCGCACCTCGGCACCGACGATGCGGCTACTGCCGATGCGCCCCGCATCCGCGGTGATCACGAGGCTATTACCCCGGAACAGCAGGTGGGCGCGCAAGCCCGTGATGCGCGGCCAGTCCGGCGCGTAGTTAAGCACGGTATCGGCTGTGTCGATGTCCAGCCGCCACTCCCCGGTCGGCCGGGTATCGAAGGGAAAGTCGGCGAGTGGACCGCGGATGCGCAGCTCCGCGCGCGGGATGCGGGCACCGACGATGCCCCGCGCCAGCCAGGTCTTGAGGCCATCGGACCAATGCCGCGGCATGTACCGCCGGGCATCGAGCGCGTTCTCGCCTGCAAAGTCCATGGCCAGATCGAGCACGGGCGATGCACCCTCGGCCTGCGGCAGCCGCAGCTCGAAACGCCCGCTGCCGGCCAGGCTCGCAAGCCGCCATCCAAACGCCTCGCTGCCGATACGCCAGCCGTCGCCAGCGCGCGCCCAGCGCAGTTCGGCATCGACCGCATCGAAAGCAAGCGGTTCCTCCAGCGTCGCCGGCAGCTCGACCACCAGCGGGGCCTGGACCAGATGCAGCCGCCCGCCGCTTTCGTCGGCACTGAACTCGCCTTGGACACCGGCCAGGCCAACCCTGGAGTCGGCGCGCAGTGCAAGGCCGGACAGCCGGGCACGCGCCGACCAGCGCGCACCCTGCGCACCATCGCGCCAGCGCAGCACCAACCCCTCGACCACACCGCCGGTGCGCGCCAGCTTCTGCACCCAGTCGGGCGCATGGCGCCAGATCCCGCTCCACGGCGAAAGCCGGGTCAGATCGATACGGTCGGCGTCAACGTCGTAGGCGGATACGCCATCGGCATTCGCGTACCGCACACTGCCCCGCAGCAGGGATTCACCGTCGAAATCGAGCTCGGTGACATCGATGTGCCAACCCTGTGGGGTACGCGTGTAATCAAAGACCGCGGCGCTGCGCAGCGCGCTCGACAGCACGCCGGCGCGGGCCAACACGAGAGCACCCGTGTTGAGCTCGACATGCGCGTGGGCGATGTGTCCGCGCTCGATCTCCCCGCTGATGTGCGCTTCCAGTTCCTGGGCGAGGATCTGCGTGCCGGGCAGCAGATATGGCCGCAACCAGCCCTGCGGCCGCAATCCCTGGATGTTCGCCTCGAAACGCCCTCTCCAGCTGCTGAACTGCGCCACCGCGCCGTCGATCCGGGCTTCGATGGTGAACACGCCCCCGCGGTCGGCGGGCAGTCGCAGCTCACCGGCGAGCTCAAAGCCGCTGGCGGTCTTGTCCAGATCGAGCGCTTCGATGCGCACGTTCAGCGGAGTTGGGCCGAACGCGTGATGGGCAATGCGCAGTTCGCTGCCTTCGATGGCCACGTGCTCGAAGCGCTCGAGACCGTCCAGCCACTGCTCGTGGGCGGCGGCTTGCTGGGTCTCGCCCGGTTCGAAGCCGGCGATCCGCAGACGGCCCTGTGCGTCGACCTCGGCGGTCACGCGTATACCGGAGATTTCCAGATGCGACGGCAGAAACTCGCCGGCGAGCAGGCGGCGCAGACCGATCCCGAGGCTCAGCCGTTCAAGGCGCAATTCCTCGCTGCCATCGGTGCTGTAGAGCGTGATGTCATTGAGCTCGAGGCGGGGGGCAAGCCCGCGCCAGGCAAGACTGATCCCCCCGATCTGCACCGGCCGACCGGCGACGCCGCTGACCCAATCCGCGAGCTGCTCGCGATAACTCGGCACGGTGAGCACGGCGAGCTGGAATGCACCGCTTAGGACCGCACCGGCGATGACCACAAGGGCGATCAGCGAAACCCCCCAGGTCCACCAACGACGTTTGACGCGCTCCATCGACGGCTGTCCGGGTGATTCGAGAAAAGCAGCAGAAAGGGAATGACGGGTGCGCTATTGTCACGCCAGGGCGATCTGGACGGTAGGTGCTGCGTTCAAAGCGGCACCACGTCGAAGGTCTCCTGGCCGTATGCCGACTCGGCCTGCAGGCGAATCGGACGGTTGAGCGCGGCCTCAAGATCGGCGAGCCCGAGCGACTGCTCCTCGACCAGGCGCTGGATCACGTTGGCTGCGGCCAGTACCAGAAACCCTTTGGCCTCGAACTGGCGCGATGCGCGCTGGATCTCGCGCATGATTTCGTGACAGACGGTCTCGACGGTCTTGATCATGCCGCTACCGGCGCAGGTCGGGCACGGCTCGCACAGAATGTGGCCGAGCGACTCGCGCGTGCGCTTGCGTGTCATCTCGACCAGGCCAAGCGGCGAAAAGGGGTACACCTGTGTCCGCGCATGATCCGCGGCCAGGGCGCGTTCCAAGGTTCGCAGCACCTGGGCACGATGATCCTCGGACTTCATGTCGATGAAATCGATGATGATGATGCCGCCGAGATTGCGTAGCCGCAGTTGGCGCGCGATCGCCTGTGCCGCCTCGAGGTTGGTCTTGAGCACCGTCTCCTCGAGCGTGCGGTGCCCGGTATAGGCGCCGGTGTTGACGTCGATGGTCGTCATCGCCTCGGTCTGGTCGATGACCAGATGCCCGCCGGATTTGAGCTCGACCCGGCGCTTGAGTGCGCGGTCGATGTCGTCTTCGACGCCGTACAAATCGAAGATCGGGGCCGGACCCTCGTACAACTCGATCAGAGGTGCCGCCTGCGGCACGAACAGTTGCGCGAATTGTTTCACGCGCCGGCATTCCTCGGCATTGTCGATGCGCACGCGCTCGACGTCGGTCCCGAGCAGATCGCGCAGGATGCGCATCGACAGCGGCAGATCGCCGTGCACGAGCGTGCCGGGCTTGGCAACTGCCGCCTTGTCGCTGATCGCCTTCCACAGGCGCAGCAGGAAAGCGACGTCGTCCTCCAGCGCCTTGGCATCGGCGCCCTCGGCGGCAGTGCGCGCGATGAGGCCGTATTGTGGAACCATGCGCTGCCGAAGCTCATCGAGGATGGACTTGAGCCGCTCACGCTCGGTTTCATCCTCGATGCGCGCCGATACGCCGACGTGTTTCTCGTGCGGCAGCAACACCAGATAGCGCGACGGGATCGACAGCAAGGTGGTCAGGCGCGCGCCCTTGGTCCCGAGAGGATCCTTGAGCACCTGCACGAGCACCTGCTGACCCTCGTGGAGCAACTGGGTGATGCTCGGTTGGATCTCGCCGTTGGGCGTCAGCGGCACCATGTCGGCGACGTGCAGGAACGCAGTGCGCGCCAGGCCGATCTCGACGAAGGCCGCCTGCATGCCCGGCAGCACGCGCTGTACCGTGCCCTTGTAGATATTGCCGGTCAGGCCGTGGCGCGAGGCGCGCTGCACGTGGATCTCCTGCGCAGCGCCGCCCTCGACCAGCGCGACACGGGTTTCCTGTGGACCGATGTTGACCAGGATTTCCGTGCTCATCGGGCAGATCCGGCCCTCGAAACGTTCGGCGCCAGCACATCGATCCCGAACTCGCGCAGCAGCGCGCAGGTCTCGTACAGCGGCAAACCGACGACACCGCTATAGCTGCCGCGGATCTCGCGGACGAAAACCGCGCCCAGACCCTGGATGCCGTAGGCACCCGCCTTGTCGGCCGGCTCGCCGCTGGCCCAGTAGGCCTCGGCCTGCTCCGGCGCGATCGGCCCCATCCATACCTGGGTGACCGACACGCGCACTGCCTCACGGTTTTGGTGCACCAGCGCCACGGCCGAATACACCTCGTGTGGGCGATCGGACAGCTGCTGCAGCAGCTCGAGCGCATGCGCCCGCGAAACCGGCTTGCCGAGAATCCGGCCGTCAAGAACGACGTCGGTATCGGCGCCGAGTACCGGCAGATCGGCCCCACTGCGCGCGGCTCCGGCCCGGGCTTTTGCGAGCGCGATACGCCCGGCATAGTCGGCCGGCGGCTCGCCGGGACGCGCGATCTCCACGACGTCGGCCGGACACACCCGGAACCTGAGGCCAAGCTGGGCCAGCAAGGCCTGCCGGCGCGGCGACTGCGACGCGAGCACTAATTGCACGTCTTGTACGTCCACCCAGACTCCCGATCGGGGAAATTTTTACTGATGGTGATCGGCCGACCACACTCTGGGCTAGAGTGGAATCCCTGCCAGCGGAGCCCGATCATGACGACCCCTGCCGAGCATCCTAGCCTGAACGTCCGCAACCGCGTCTCCCCCGAGGAATGGGCAATGCGCGTCAACCTCGCAGCAGCCTACCGGCTCGTCGCCCATTTCGGGTGGGATGATCTCGTGTTCACCCACATTTCCGCCCGCGTACCGGGCTCGGAGCACCATTTCCTGATCAATCCCTATGGCTGGCTGTTCGACGAGATCACGGCATCGAGCCTGGTCAAAGTCGATCTCGACGGGCGCAAGGTCATGGATTCGCCTTACGACATCAACCCGGCCGGCTTCACCATCCACAGCGCCATCCACGCCGCCCGCGCCGACGCGCACTGCGTCATGCACACGCACTCGCTCAACGGTGTCGCGGTATCGGCACAAAAACACGGTCTGCTGCCGATCTCCCAGCAGGCGACACTGGTCCTCGCCTCCCTCGCCTACCACGACTATGAAGGCATCGCCCTGCGCGACGACGAAAAACCGCGGCTGGTCGCCGATCTCGGCGACAAGACCTTTCTGATGCTGCGTAACCACGGCCTGCTGACCGTGGGCGCAACACCGGCGGATGCGTTCCTGGCGATGTACGTCTTCGAGGCCGCCTGCATGATCCAGATCCGCGCCCTGTCTGGCGGTGGCGAGCTGATCGCCGTAGACCCGCAAATCGTCGCCGGAGTCCGGCAAGCCGCCGCGATGGTCACGCGCGGCCTTGGTGGTCAGCTCGCCTGGCCGGGTCTGCTGCGCCGGCTCGACCGCATCGATCCTTCATACAAAACCTGATCCCCCGATCACGACTCCCCGCGCGCCACACCTGCATCGGGCGCTGGTGCGGGCTCGCGCGGCGGCAGGAAGAACGCGCGCGGCTCGCGCCAGAACCGGTTTACGACTTCGCGCACCAGCGCCCGGCGGTCGCCCAGCGACACCTTCTGTGCACGCAGCGCAACGAAGAAAGCCAGACTGAAACTGACGAACAAGTTGATCAATCCAATCCCCACGACACCCACGATGGCCATGGCCACCGTCCCCGGCGCCACCGCCCCTTCGAGTGCGACGATCGAATAACCAAGGAAGGCCGACGAGAAGGTGACGTGACGGATGTCAATCGGCAAACCGAGGATGAAACCCAAAGTGCCGGCCGAACCAAGCATGCAACCGAAGAAGAAGTTGCCGGCCAAGCCACCGAGATTATTCTCGACATAGCGTGCCAGGCGCTCGCTGCGCGCACGTCCCAGCAGACGCGTCAGCCAGCGCAGCTGCAGGATGCGTTGGGGAATGCGGTTGTAAACCGCCTTGTTATCGAAGTATCCGGAAATCAAACCCGCCAGGAACAAAAACACGCCGGCAATCGCGGCATGCAGCCAGGCCAGGCTCTGCACGGGATGCTGATCCAAAAGCAGCTTCTCGGCAGTCTGGCGATCGAGATAATGGGCGCCGGTATTGAGATAAATCGCAGTGGCAATCAAGACCGGTAACACGAAGGCCGGCACGACATTGCCGACGATGGCCACGAACTGGCTGCGCAGCGTGCGCACGATCAGATCGGCGCCGATCTGGATGCGCGCACTACGGTTCTCGGCCGCGGCCAGACAGGATGCAAGATACGAAGCCGTCATCGCCGGCTGCTTGGTCGCGATCGTAAAGTGCAGCAGATAGATCAGCACGAAACCGAGCCCATAGTTCAGGCTGTAAAGCAGTGCCGCGACAATGGGGGCGTGGGGTTCACTTCCCAGCGCGATCTTGATCATCGCCATCAATGGCACGATCATGCCGGCCCCCAGCGCCGAGCGCAGCATCTCGAAATACTCCTTGCGCGTCGTCGTTACGTAGTGTTCGCCGGCCTTGCCGGCGTTTTGCGTGATACGCGTGGCCAGGAGCTCCACCGTGCGCCGCCACAACTCGCCGATGCTGTGGCGCGTGTTCTCGGCGCGTACCACCTGCTTGAAGAAGCGCACGCGCAACACGTTGAGCTCATGCACGGGACGTTCCTCGAGCAATTCGAGCAGGAGCTTTAAGCGCTCGATGTTCTGCGTCAGCCGCACGAGCAGAACCGTAAGGCTCACGCTGGCGCCGGTCTGCGCCGCCTGCTTGCGCACCTTGGCGACGATTTCCTCGCACTGATCGAGCAGCACCAATAAGTGCCGATCGTCGATCTGGGGCGCGCGCTTCTCGGCGAACGCGCGCTGGCGTTCATCGATAAACGAACGCATTTCGACGTTCTGCGTCAGAAATGGGGATTCATAGCGCTCGATGTCCGGATAGTTGCGGACCAGCTCTGGTTCCAGACCGAGCGCAGCGATGCGATACGAGACGATCAGCAGCGCTTCGAGGATTTGCAGCGGCATGCGCGCACCCTGCACCGTGCCGGCAGCGCTCCAGTCCAGCGCGTCGAGAAAGGCGACCCAGTCGGCGTCGCTGATGCCTTCGACCCAGCAATAATCATCGTCGCGCGTAAACAGCAGGCTGACGACATCCTTGAGCTGGGCCGGATCGAGCGCCTCCGGCAACAAGCGGCCCTGCCAGAAACGCCGCCACAGGCCACCGAAAAAACTCTCGCCGGTGAGGATGCCGGAATCGCTGAGCAAACGCAGTGGCTGTTTTTCGAAAATCAACCACAACAGGGCGTTACGCACCGCTGCGCGCGCTGCCGCATCCTCGCGCATACGCTCGGTCAGCATGCGCAGCCGATCACAGGCCTCATCGAGACGGCGCAAGCGGCGTGGCCGCAACCATGTAACGAGCGCAGCGATCGCGGCGAGACGCTCGGCATCATCCGGCGCGTTAGCCTGCAAACGGACCAGTGCAGCGTCGAGCGCGCGCCGCGTGCGCTCGGAGGACGACAGGGACCATAACCGGTTCAGCGGCATTTCAACTCCTAAATCTGTACAACGGGTCTGGACAATACCTAGGGACATCCGTATCGATCGGCGCCCGGCGACCCATGCCCGGATCCTGGACCCGCCTGCGCCCCCATATCCGCGCCACCGCAACAAAACCGACGGTGGGAACAGACGACCTGCCGGCACGGCGCGATCAGTGTCGCATTGGCCATGGGCGTTCAAACAGTGTTGGGCAAAAGCCTATCTGGGGTCGGCTTACGCGACCGCCGCACCGTGCGAAAAGAGCCATCGTGGCCAAGTGCTTGGATTTGCGCCAAGCTTTGCCTTTCATCCCCGGCTTATGCACAAGCCATCATAGCCCTGATTCACCGGATGGACACAAGGGGTTGGGGTTGACGGTGATGCCGACCACAAGATATGGTCCGCAGACTGCCACCGCTGCCTTGAGCGCAGCACCCGTGGCAGGGTTGTTTCCAGAAAATTCCGCTTAAACGGGGAGCCCGAAAAATGCAGACCGAATCCATGGTTGCTCCGCCCGAATCCCGCCGCCCAGCCCCGGCACCGACCCCCGCAAGCACTGCCGAGCTTGCCGCCACCGCGCCCGGCGCGGTGAGGGTCATCCGCCGCAACGGCAAGGTCACGGCTTTCGATGCGTCCAAAATCCAGATCGCGATGACCAAGGCCTTCCTCGCCGTCGAGGGGGCCGGCGCGGCCGCATCGACGGCCATCCGCCAGAAAGTCGAAGCCCTGACCCAACAGGTGGTGCAGGCGCTCACCCGCCACATGAGCGGCGGCGGCACCTTGCACATCGAGGACATCCAGGATCAGGTGGAGCTCGCCTTGATGCGCGCCGGCGAACACAAGGTCGCGCGCGCCTACGTGCTGTACCGCGAAGAACGGGCCAAGCAGCGCGCCGCCGCGGCCGCCGCCCAGCCGGCCAGCGAGAAACCGCGCCTGTCGATTACCCGCGACGACGGCGCCATTGTCCCGCTCGACGAGGCCCGCATGCGCCGGCTCGTCACCGAAGCCTGCGCGGGCTTGAGTGGCGTGAACGTCGATGAGATCGTCACGGCGGCCTTGCGCGACCTCTACGACGGCATGCCGGAAGCCGAGCTGTCGCAGGCCCTGATGCTGTCGGCGCGCGCGCGCATCGAGAAGGAGCCCAACTACACCTACGTCTCGGCGCGCCTGCTCCTCGATGCCCTGCGCCACGAGGCGCTCAAGTTCCTGGGCATGAGCGAGACTCGCCCGACCTTCGAGGAGATGAAGGCGCTGTATCCCGAATATTTCCGAGCCTACATCCACAAAGCGGTCGAGCTCGAACTTCTCGACCCTCGGCTTGCGCTCTACGACCTCGACAGGCTCGGTCGCGCGCTGATCGCCGAGCGCGACGGCAAGTTCGACTACCTCGGCCTGCAGACGCTCTACGACCGCTACTTCATTCACAGCAACAAGACGCGCTTCGAGCTGCCGCAGGCGTTCTTCATGCGCGTCGCGATGGGGCTTGCCATCAACGAGGTCGAGCGCGAAACCAAGGCGATCGAATTCTACGAGCTGCTCTCCTCGTTCGATTTCATGAGCAGCACGCCGACACTGTTCAACTCCGGCACGCTGCGTCCGCAGTTGTCGAGCTGCTATCTCACCCAGGTGCCGGACGATCTGCACGGTATCTTCGGCGCCATCCACGACAACGCCATGCTCTCCAAGTATGCCGGGGGCCTGGGCAACGACTGGACGCCGGTGCGCGGCATGGGCTCCCACATCAAGGGGACCAACGGCAAATCCAATGGCGTCGTGCCGTTTCTCAAAGTGGCCAACGACACCGCCGTGGCCGTCAACCAGGGCGGCAAGCGCAAGGGCGCGGTCTGCGCGTATCTCGAAACCTGGCACCGCGACATCGAGGAATTCTTGGAGCTGCGCAAGAACACCGGCGACGATCGCCGCCGCACGCACGACATGAACACCGCCAACTGGGTGCCGGACCTGTTCATGAAGCGCGTGATGGAAGACGGCCAGTGGACGCTGTTCTCGCCCGACGAGACGCCGGATCTGCACGACCTGGTCGGGACCGCCTTCGAGAGGCGTTACGTCGAGTATGAGCGGCTCGCCGACGAGGGGCGGATCAAGAACTTCAAGCGCCTGCCCGCCGTCCAGCTCTGGCGCAAGATGCTCTCCATGCTGTTCGAAACCGGGCACCCCTGGATCACGTTCAAGGACCCGTGCAACCTACGCTCACCCCAGCAGCACGCCGGTGTGGTGCACAGCTCCAATCTCTGCACCGAGATCACACTCAACACCAAGGCCGGCTCCGAGATCGCGGTCTGCAACCTGGGGTCCATCAATCTGCCGGCGCACATCACCGCGGACGGCCAGCTCGACCTCGCCAAGCTGGAAAAAACGGTGACGACGGCGATGCGCATGCTCGACAACGTCATCGACTACAACTATTACGCGGTCGCCGCGGCGCGCAACTCCAACCTGCGCCACCGCCCGGTGGGCCTGGGCGTGATGGGCTTTGCCGATGCGCTGTACAAACTGCGCCTGCCGTACGAATCGGACGCCGCGATCCAGTTCGCCGACGAGTCGATGGAAGCGATCAGCTATTTCGCGATCAAGGCATCGACGGATCTCGCCGCCGAACGTGGCCGTTACTCGAGCTTCGAGGGCTCGCTGTGGAGCAAAGGGATTTTGCCGATCGACTCGATCAAAATCCTCGCCGAGCAGCGGGGCGGCTATCTCAAGCAGGACACGAGCACCTCCGGCAAATTCGACTGGGACGCCCTGCGCCAGCGCGTGATGACCGTGGGCATGCGCAACTCCAACACGATGGCGATCGCACCGACCGCCACCATCGCCAACATCACCGGCGTCTCCCAATCGATCGAACCCACCTACCAGAACCTCTACGTGAAATCGAACCTCTCGGGCGAATTCACCGTGGTCAACGAGTATCTGGTCAACGATCTCAAAAAGCTCGGACTGTGGGACGAGGTCATGGTCCACGATCTCAAGTACTTCGATGGCTCCGTGCAGCACATCGACCGCATCCCGGATGAGCTCAAGGCGCTCTACAAGTGCGCCTTCGAGATCGACCCCAAACGCCTGGTCGATGCGGCCAGCCGCCGTCAGAAGTGGATCGACCAGGCCCAGAGCCTCAACCTCTACATGCGCGAGCCCTCGGGCAAGAAGCTCGACGAGCTCTACAAGCACGCCTGGATCTCGGGGCTCAAGACCACGTATTACCTGCGCACCCTGGGCGCCACCCACGCCGAGAAAACCACGATCAGCGATCACCGCCTCAATGCCGTCAGCAACGCGGCCGGTCACGGTGCCGCGACCAAAGCCGCCGCCAAGCCGAAAACACCGGAACCGATCATCGCTCCGCCGGTGGCGGTCGCATCGGCAACCGACGTCGGCGCCGCCAAGGTCTGCTCGATCCTCGACCCGGACTGCGAAGCCTGCCAGTAAGCCCCGCAGCGACTGGCGCGGAAGGCCTTGAACACCTTCCGCGCTGGCAGCTGGGCGCTGTGCACAAAGCCTTGGACAAGGCCGTGCGCAGGCTGTGCGCCGCACCCCCGCAAAGCCTGTGCATAACCGCCGGACAAGCGGTGTGAATCACTATATGTTGCGGTGTCCCACCTGGACAATCACAAGCTATCGTGTTTCCTCTTGACGTTCTGCGCGCACAGGCGCACGCTTGGGGGCACGCTCGGCCCGGTGTGACGCCCGTGGCGTCCACCCCGTCCGAACCGCACTGAACAACAACCCGACACCGCGCGCGGACATTGCATCCGCGTGTTCGAACTCGAAATCAAGGAGCCAGACTCATGCTGACCTGGGACGACACCCCGAGCACCACGGTCGAACCGACCTCGACGGCGGGCGCGCGCAAACCGCATCCCGCTGTCGTCGAACGTGCGGTGCATGGCTCGGGACCCGCCATCGCCGGCGCCACCGGCCTCGAGGATCTGGAAATGGGCGCCCGCCGCATCCACGTGGACGACAAGAGAATCATCAACTGCCGGGCGGACTTAAACCAGCTCGTCCCGTTCAAGTACAAGTGGGCCTGGGAGAAATACCTCGCCGCCTGCAACAACCACTGGATGCCGCAGGAAATCGCGATGACCACGGACATCGCCCAGTGGCAAGACCCCAAGGGGTTCACCGAGGACGAGCGCATCATCATCAAGCGCGCGCTGGGCTTTTTCTCCACCGCCGATAGCCTGGTCGCCAACAACCTGGTGCTGGCCGTGTATCGCCACCTCACCAACCCGGAATGCCGCCAGTACCTGCTGCGCCAGGCCTTCGAGGAAGCGATCCACACCCACGCCTACCAGTACATCATCGAGAGCCTCGGCATGGACGAAGCCGAGGTCTTCAACATGTACCGGGAAATTCCGTCCATCCACGACAAGGCGGCATGGAGCCTGCCCTATACCCAGAGCCTCGCCGACCCCAACTTCCACACCGGCACGCCGGAAGCGGACCGGCGCCTGCTGCGCGATCTCGTCGCGTTCTACGTCGTGTTCGAGGGCATTTTCTTCTACGTCGGCTTCGTGCAGCTTTTGAGCTTCGGCCGCCGTAACCGCCTGCCGGGAGCCACCGAGCAGATCCAGTACATCATGCGCGATGAGGCCATGCACATGAACTTTGGCATCGACGTGATCAACCAGATCAAGCTCGAAAATCCGCACCTGTGGACCGCCGACTTCCAGGAAGAAGCGCGCACCATGATCCATGAGGCGACCCAACTGGAGATCCGCTACGCCCACGACACCATGCCGCGTGGCGTGCTGGGCCTAAATGCCGCCATGTTCAACGAATACATGGCTTTCATCGCCAACCGCCGCTGCGCCCAGATCGGCGTCAAAGAGATCTATCCCGGAGCCAGCAATCCGTTCCCGTGGATGAGCGAGGTTCTGGATCTGAAGAAAGAAAAGAACTTCTTCGAAGCACGCGTGACCGAATATCAGACCGGCGGTGCCCTGAGCTGGGACTGATCGCACTGATCACTGCCGGCACGGTCGAGCCGAGACGGCCGGCAGCAACCACTGCGGACTTATGGCCGCATCGCCCGGCCCGGCCCCATGAAAAACCCCTTGAATCCTCTCGGATTCAAGGGGTTTTGCGTATTGGCTGGGGGACTAGGATTCGAACCTAGACTAGCGGAGTCAGAGTCCGCGGTCCTACCGTTAGACGATCCCCCAAGCGAAAGCCGCGTCGGGAGGCGGTGAGTATACCCCGCCGCCTCCGATAGATCAGCGCTTGGAGTACTGAGTTCCGCGGCGCGCCTTGTGGAAACCGACTTTCTTGCGCTCGACCTCGCGCGCGTCCCGGGTGACGAGACCGGCGGCGCGCAGGGGCTTGCGCAGGTTCTCGTCATAATCGATCAGCGCGCGGGTGATGCCGTGACGGATCGCGCCGGCCTGGCCGGAGGGCCCGCCGCCGGCCACCGTGACCATGATATCAAAGCGGCCGACCGACTCGGTGACTTCGAGCGGCTGGCGCACCAGCATGCGCGAAGTCTCGCGGCCAAAATACGCCTCGACGCTCTTGCCGTTGATCGTGATCGTGCCCTTGCCGGGCTTGAGGAACACACGCGCCGTCGCGGTCTTGCGGCGACCCGTGCCGTACTTGTAATCGATGGTCTTGGCCATGGGACGGGATCCGGGAATTAGAGAGTGAGGGCTTTCGGCTGCTGTGCGGCATGCGGGTGCGTGGGCCCCGCGTAGACTTTCAGCTTGCGGAACTGGGCATAGCCCAGCGGCCCCTTGGGCAGCATGCCCTTGACCGCCTTCTCGATCACGCGCTCGGGATGCCGGGCGAGCACCTCATCCAGATTCTGCACGCGAAGCCCACCCGGATACTCGGTGTGCCGGTAGTAGAGCTTGTCCTGACGTTTGTTGCCCGTGACCCGCACCTTCTCGGCGTTGATGACGACGATGTAGTCGCCCGTATCGGCATTCGGGGTGTACTCGGGCTTGTGCTTGCCGCGCAGGCGGAAGGCGATTTCGCTCGCCAGCCGGCCCAGCGTCTTGTCCGTTGCGTCAATGACGTACCAATCACGCTTGACGGTCTCGGACTTCGCGAAGACGGTCTTCATCGGTCCTGTCCTATGTCGGCCCCTTGGGGGCTGGTTATCGTTCGGTTGGCCGGCCATGGCCGGCCAACTTCGAAAGGCCGCGGATTCTAGCCGCGCCTGCCCGCTGGTGCAAGCACAGGGGTCGGGGCATGCGGCCGACCTGCCGCCACGCGAAACCGCAAGCACCAGCCCCATTCCCGGTGTGCGAGCCGCCCGCGTTATCCCGAACCAGGCCGATGTGCGCGCAGCACGAAATAAAGGCCAGCATAGATGCGCGGCTCGATCAGCCGGCCGGCATCGCGCTGACGCTCCAGCCAAGCATCGATCTCGGTGAGCGGCACGACATGCACCTGGATATCCTCGTGCCCGACGCCGCCGCCGGCATGGACGCGCTCGAGGTCGTGCACCCGTACCAGATGCAGGATTTCTGAAGTAAGGCCAGCCGCCACCGGGCCGGACATGAGCAGTTCGGCGCGACGGCCGCGATAGCCGGTCTCCTCCTCGAGCTCGCGTAGCGCCGAGTCGAACAGGGTCTCGTCCCGCAGATGTGCCTCGTCGCCGATCATGCCGGCCGGCAGCTCGATCGTACGCGCGCGCAAAGGCACGCGGTATTGCTCGACCAACACCAGCTCCTGGTGCGGCGTGATCGCGACGATGAACACGGCGCCCGTGCTATTGGTGCGGGCGACGTACTCCCAGTGCCCATCGCGCAGCAGGCGCAGGAAATCACCGGTATGCAATTCCTGAATCGCGCTCATCGGATTGCGCTCCTCGTCATACGGCGTGGCCAGGGGGTCGATGCGACGCGGGCACCACTGCCCTGCGCCAGCAGCGGGCACAGAGCGTCGAGCAGACCCGGAGCCGCCGCAGCAAATGCAAACGGCGGGTTGAGCACGAGCAAGCCGCAGGCATGCATCTGCCCGATGCTGGGCGCGCCGGTGTCGAGCTGCAAATCGAGCGCTTCGACGTCCACCATGGCGCGCATGCGCCGCAACCAGCGTTCGGTCTGCCAGCGATTCTTGTACGGGTACCACAGCGCATAAACACCGTGGCCGAAGCGGCGCAGCGCCGTCATGGTGAAGTCGGTGATGGCGTCGAACTCATCGGCACGCTCAAACGGCGGATCGACCAATACAAGGCCGCGCCTCTGCCGTGGCGGCAACAGCGCCACCGCCTCATAGCCATCGCGCAGGTGCACGCTCGCCCGCGCATCGCCGGCCAGAGCCGTGCGCAACAGATTGGCCGTAGCGGGGACTTGTTCGCAGACGAGGATACGGTCTTGCGCGCGCGCAAGCTGCAGCGCCAGCAGCGGGGAGCCGGGATACCGCCGCAGTGGGCCATCGCCGTTGACGGCCCGCACCAGATCGAGATACTGTGTCGTGTCCCGGCTGATTGGTAACACGTCTGTTGAACAGTTCGGGGTGTGATCGCTGCCATTGTTTCATGGCCTGGATGGGGCTGACATGCC
>NZ_FOOC01000019.1 GCF_900113085.1 Fontimonas thermophila
CCGAACCAGAACGCCTACGTCGAATCCTTCAACGGCCGCCTGCGCGACGAGTGCCTCAACGAACACTGGTTCACCCACCTGCTGCACGCCCGGACCGTCATCGAGACCTGGCGCCGGGAGTACAACGAGGAGCGACCAAAGAAGGCATTGGGCGGACTGACACCGAGCGCCTACGCCAGGCAACTGGCATCGGCTACCATCCAACCCGGACTCTAGATCGAACCGCTACTGAAAGCGGGGGGACGTCGCCACACTCGTTGATTGCCTTTGTCGGACGGTTTTCGATCGCGGCGGTGTTCTGGCTTTCCGGGCAGACCAAGGTCGAAGGCCTGTCCGTGAACCTGGTGGATGGCGAGTTTCACTGGGGCTGGCCGCATCTGTCGGAAGGCGCGCTGGAGCTGTTTCGCACGGAATACCGTTTGCCCTTGATACCGCCGGAACTGGCCGCGCACTTGGCGGCCTTTGCCGAACACCTGTTCCCGCTGCTGTTGCTGTTCGGCCTGGCCACGCGCTTTTCGGCACTGGGCTTGCTGGCGATGACGGCGGTGATTCAGATCTTCGTCTATCCGGATGCCTATCCGACGCATGGAACATGGGCGGCTGTCCTGTTGTACCTGATCGCCAAGGGCCCGGGCGTATGTTCGCTGGATCATCTGATCGCCCGGCGTTGTGCACAGCAGGCCAAGGCGCGGTGAGTGGGCCATGAATGCACTGCTTGGCCGGATCGGGGCGGCGCTCGCCGCCTATCTGTCCCGTCCGGCTCACGTTCATAGCACAGCGCCTGCGATCACCGGCGAACGTCTGTTGGCCGTCTTGCAGCCTGGCGATGTGCTGCTTGTTGAGGGCCACAGCCGCATCAGCACGGCGATCAAGTACCTCACCCAATCGACCTGGTCGCATGCCGCGCTCTACGTTGGCTTCGAATCGCTGCAGCGAGCCGGGCGTGATCCTTCGCATTGCTTCGTCGAGGCGGATATCAATGAAGGCGTGCGCAGTGTGGGCATCGACGAATTCACCGGGCTGCACACGCGCATCTGCCGCCCGGTGGGGCTGAGCGAGCCCGATCTTCAACGCCTCATCGCACACGTCATCCAGCGCCTCGGGCATCGCTATGACCTGCGTAACGTTTTCGACCTGGCGCGTTATCTGCTGCCCACCCCGCCGGTGCCACTTGGCCTACGCCGCAGGCTGATCCAGCTCGGCAGCGGCGATCCGACACGGGCGATTTGCTCCACACTGATTGCGCAGGCGTTTCAAGCTATCCAATACCCGATCCTGCCCATCGTCGAACAGCATTCGGCGGAACGACCGGATTGTCCAGCCTGTGTCGAGGAAATTTTGCGGATGCGCCACCATAGCCTGTTCGTGCCGCGCGACTTTGACGTCTCCCCCTATTTTGCTGTCGTCAAACCCACTTTGGCGGAAGGATTCGACTACAAGCGCCTACACTGGTTGCACCGCGAGCCAGATCCGGATCAACGCGCCGCGTCCTGATCGCTCCGCTGCGACGTCGTTGCCGACTCATCAGCGCCATCGGCATAGGCGCGCACGATGCGACGCAGCACATGCATTTGGTCGCCAAAGTGGCGGCAGCCGCTGCACATCATCACGTGCATCTTAAGTGAGATTGTTTCGCCCCATCTGAGTGGGCGATCCTGTGCTTCCGACATCAAGCGGGTGGCGTCGCGGCAGTTCAGCACGATTCACCCTCCACAAACCAGTTCTTTTCCAGGCATTTGCGCAAACGCAGGCGGGCGCGGTGCAGCATGACATTCACATTGCTCACAGTCAGGCCCAGCGCGGCGCAGATCTCATTCGTTTCCAGTTCGATGAATTCGCGCATCATGAACACGCGCCCCTGCCGACCAGGCAAGTGTTCGAGACAGACCTCAAACACGCGCCAGAATTGTGCGTTCTTGATGGCCGTCTCAGGTTCCATCCAAGCCTTTGGTTGCTCATCGGCCTGCCAAAAGCCACGGTGATCGAATAATTGATGGGCATTGTCCTCTTCGTCGTCGGCATACGGAAGCTGGCTGACCTCAACCGCACGATGACGTTGCCGCAAGGCATCGGCAATCTTGTTCTTGAGAATTGCAAAAACCCAGGTCTTGAATGCGGCTCGACCTGCAAACTTCTGCGCATTCTTCATCGCGCCGATGAAGGCTTCCTGCACTGCATCTTCAGCCAGATGCGTATCGGACAGTTGCTGTGTTGCGAACTTCAGCATTTGTCTGCGCAAGGTCTCCAAAAACGCTGCGTCCCTCATCCAAGCGATTTCGTCCGATGAACGTACTCCGCTTTCATCAAAAGACAGTGCCATCGCCATCTCCGTTGCCAACCGTCGATCGCAGACCTCTGGATAACCCGAAAATCGATGAAGATTCAAAATAAGTCGGCTGGATGATAGTCGGATCACTTCTGGCCTAAAAAGTACGCTGGCGCTCAAGCGCTGAGTATCTGGCCAAGCTATACGAAAAAAACAAAATTGCATAAGCGAAAAAGACACACAGCGATTTTTTTGATTAGTACTGCCAGAGCTCGCTCAGACTTTTATTGAATCTGACCACTCTCTTCGAGACAGTCGCGCAGCTCGCTAATCATGTGGTCGGCCACATCAGCCGGAATACCCACAAGCAGCATCACCTGCTCAGCCAGACCAAGGGCAGCAGCAAATGAGTGCGGAAATATGCGCACGTTGGGCACGTTGCGCAAAGTGCTGGCCGCGGTGGCGTGTGCACACGCGGCCAACACGGTCAGATCAGGCCGTTGCCGAGCCACGGTCCGGGCAATACGCAGGGCCGGCTGAATCTGCGCGAAGGTCAGAACGACCAGACGCGCGTGCTTCAAACCTGCAGCCAGTAAGGTATCGGGCCGGCTGGCGTCCCCATACAGCACAGGGACACCGAATACACGCGCGGCCTTGACTCTCTGCTCGTCTGACTCGAGCAACAGATGCGGCACGCCGGCCCGCATCAGGGTTCGACTAACAGTCAGACCATACTCGCCCGCACCGCAGACGATAACGTGATCGCGTAACGATTGCGCCTGTGTCGCAATGTCCGCCTCCTCGGCCTGTGGTGGCTGGGCAAAGCCGCGGGCGCTGCTCAGGAATTGCGCCAATGCGTCGTGGTGGCGGATCACTAGGGGCGCCATGGCCATACTCAGTACCAGCGCCACCAACATCGGTTGCACAACTGCAGCCGGAATCAGTTGCTGCTGCAAGGCCAGTCCCAGCAGCAACAGCGCGAATTCTCCGCCGTGCCCGAGCACGAGCCCTGTGCGCCAGGCATCGAGTGCAGACAAACGCGTTATGCGCAAGGCCAGGGTATTGAGCACGATCTTGACCGGCACCAGCACCAGCAGCCATGCCAGCACCGCCAGCGGTGCCGAGAACACCAGCGCGCCGTCAAGCTGCAGGCCGATAGTCACAAAGAACAGGCCCGACAGCACGTCGCGGAAAGGCTTTAGATGGTTCTCCATATGGTGTTTGAAGTCGCTCTCGCCCAACACCATGCCGGCGAGGAAAGCGCCCAAGGCAGCCGATACACCGACAGCATGCGCTGCAGCGGCTGCCGCGACCACCACGCACAAGGAAACCAGAACAAATGATTCCTCATGACCGCGCCGTGCAACCCAACCCAACACGCCGCGCAACACGTGACGCGAAGCGATAGCCGCGGCTGCGAACAGGAGAAGTACCCCGAGCACTTCGAGCAACACGCGCTCTGCTCTCGGGACTTCGCCGCGTGCCCAGATCGCGAGCAAGGCCAACAGGGGAACGGCGGCGAGATCCTGGAACAGCAGCACAGCGATCGCGCTGCGGCCGTGCCGCGTGGTGAGCTCGCCCTGGTCGGCCAGTTGCCGGCTGACCAAAGCCGTGGACGACATGGCCGCAGCAGCCGCCAGCAGCGCCGCACTTTCGGCCGGCATGCCCAGCCTGATCAAAACCAGGGTCAGGGGCACCGCCACGATTGCCATCTGCAAGCTACCCGCGGCCAGCACCGTCCTGCGAATGAGCCAGACATGTGCCAGCGAGAACTCGAGCCCTACGAAGAACAGCAACAAGGCCACTCCGAGCTCGGACAGAAAGTTCAGGGTGTCGCCGGGCGCGATCACACCACTGACTGAGGGACCGAGCGCAGCGCCGACCGCGAGATAACCCAACACGGTCGGCACGCGCAGTGCAGCGGTGACCACGGCCGCCAGGCTGCACGCGGCCAGTAAACCCAGTGTCGTGCTGAGCAGGTCCTGCATCGATCAGCGCCCGATCTGCGATGCCGCCCAGCGTGCGATGTCCTGTGCCCCCATCGCCCCACTCTGCCGGGCGATCTCACGCCCGCCCTGGAAGAGAACGAGCGTCGGAATGCTGCGGATACCGAACTGCGCGGCCAGGTGGGGCTCGGCCTCGGTGTTTACTTTCGCCAGCCGTAGCCGCGGTTCGAGCAAGCGCGCGGCGTGCTCGAACTGCGGCGCCATCATCTGGCACGGCCCGCACCACGGCGCCCAGAAATCAACCAGCACGGGTAGATCACCGCGCTCCACGTGACGCGAGAACGTCTGCGTGGTCAACTCGATGGGCTTGCCGGTCAACAAACCCTGCCGACAGCGGCCGCACCGAGGCTGGTCGACGAGTCTTTCGGCCGGCACGCGGTTGATGGCATCGCAGTGCGGGCAGACGATGTGCAGTGTTTCGCTCACGGCGCGCTCTCCTGGGCAGCCGCAGGCTGCTCCGCTGCGGGTGCTGCTGCGCCGTGCACGGGCTTGAGCCCCCTCGTCAACGCGCGGATGTCGCCTTCATCCAAGGTTTCCCGCGCCAACAGCTCGCGCGCGCAGCGTTCGAGCATATCCCGGTTGGATTGAAGGATGTGAAAGGCGCGTGCAAAGGCACCCATCACGATGTCGCGGATCGCCCGATCGATGCGCGCCTGGGTCGATTCCGCCACCCGGCAGCCTCCCTGCGCGAGTTCCGGCACGTCCAGGAAGCGGGGCCGTTGCGGCTCGAAGGCGATGTAGCCTAGATCCTCGTCCATGCCAAAGCGGGTGATCATGTCGCGGGCGATGTCGGTGGCCCGTGCGAGATCATCGGCGGCTCCGGTGGATAACTCACCAAACACGAGCTTCTCTGCCGCACGCCCGCCGAGAAGCACCGCGATCTTGTGTTCCAGATCGGCGCGCGTCATCAAGTAGCGGTCTTCGGTGGGCCGTTGCAGCGTATAGCCGAGCGCACCGATACCGCGCGGGATGATCGAGATCTTGTGCACCGGGTCGGTGCCGGGCAACGCCAGTGCCACCAGCGCATGCCCCATCTCGTGATAGGCCACGACTTCCCGTTCCCTGGGGTTGAGCACGCGGTTTTTCTTTTCCAACCCGGCGATGATGCGTTCGATGGCGGCGGTGAAGTCCTGCAACTCCACGGCGGACGCTTTGCGCCGGGTCGCGACCAGCGCGGCCTCGTTGACCAGGTTCGCGAGGTCCGCACCGGAAAAACCCGTGGTCAGCGCGGCCACTTGTTCGAGATCGACATTAGAGCCCAGCTTCACTTTCTTGACGTGGACCTTGAGGATGTCCAGGCGCCCTTTCTTGTCGGGCCGGTCCACCAGCACCTGACGGTCGAAGCGACCGGCGCGCAGCAGTGCCGGATCGAGAATCTCGGGCCGGTTGGTGGCGGCGAGGATGATGAGACCCACCGAAGCATCGAAGCCGTCCATTTCGGTGAGCAACTGGTTCAAGGTCTGCTCGCGCTCGTCGTGGCCGCCGATGGGGCCGCCGACGCCGCGCGCGCGGCCGAGCGCATCGAGCTCGTCGATGAAGATGATGGCGGGCGCCTGACCGCGCGCCTGTTCGAACAGGTCACGCACGCGCGCCGCCCCCACGCCGACGAACATCTCGACGAATTCCGAGCCGGAGATGGAAAAGAACGGCACGCCGGCTTCGCCCGCGACGGCTTTGGCGAGCAAGGTCTTGCCGGTGCCGGGCGGCCCGACGAGCAGCACGCCCTTGGGAATACGCGCCCCGAGCCGGCCATAGTCCTGCGGATTTTTCAGAAACTCGACGATCTCGACCAACTCCGCCTTGGCTTCGTCCACGCCGGCGATGTCGGCAAACGTCACGCCCGTGTTTTTTTCGACATAAACCTTGGCGCGGCTCTTGCCGATGCTCATGAAGCCGCCCATGCCCTGCTTCTCGGCGAAGCGGCGAAACAGGAAAAACCAGACGCCGAAGAATGCGACCGCCGGCACGATCCAGGACAGCAGATCGCGCAGCCAGGTGCTTTCCACCACCCGCGTGTAGGGCACGTCGTATTTCGATAGGCGCTCGGCGAGCTCGGGCTCGACCCGGGTGGCGACGATCGTGGTTTTACCGCGGCTGTCCGGTAACTTCAGGCGCCCGGTCACCATGCGGTCTGATACCAGCACCTCGGCGATGCGTCCTTCTGCCAGCGCTTTTTCGAATTCGCTGTACGGCACCGGCTCCACCGTCTTCGCCGCCTGCCAGTAGTTCTGCAGCATCAGCAGCATCAGCGCGGCGACGAGCCAGTAACCGACGTTCCATTGATGTTTCCTGTCCATGTGCGGTGCTCCGCGCAAACCGTGGGGCCAGAGTATGGGCATATCCGGGGGAACCAAGCCCTTGCCGTCGAAACCCTGCTATGGCGAACGGATCGATGCCGGATGCACCGCGCGCCGGCTGCAGTGCGTTGTCGGACACAGCCGCGCCTCCCTATAATGCGCGCCCCTCGCCGGGATAGCTCAGTCGGTAGAGCGACTGATTCGTAATCAGTAGGTCGCAGGTTCGATTCCTGTTCCCGGCACCATTCCTGCCCCGTAGCACAGCGACTGCTGTCTGGCGTTTCCACTGGGCTGTTGTGCTAGCCTTCCGACGGTTGTGCGGATGGCGCGCGTCCGCCTGTCTTCGACGGAAACGAAACCATGGATTGGGGGAGTGCAGTGCGCGAACGAAACCATTCGTCGGCATCGACGGGCCGCTCAGCCTGTCCGGGCAGCGGTGGCCGGCACGAGGGTATTTAGTCAGCCCATGCCGTCCATTCTTCACTCCGCCACCCGCCTGCCGCGCACCCCGCCTGTTGCCGCACTGGGCTTGACGCTGATCGAGCTGGTCGTGGTCATCGCCGTCGCCGGTATCCTCCTGGCCGTGGCGGTGCCCGGCTTCCGCCAGCTCGTCACCGCCAATCGCCTGACCACCGCGGCCAATGCCATCGTCGAGTCGCTGCTCCAGGCGCGCCTGGAGGCGGTGCGCCGCAATACGACGACCCAGTTCTGCAGCAACGTAGCGACAACCAACGGTTCTGGGGCGCTGGCGACGGCCTGTGGCACGGCGGGCGGTGCCGTTTACGTGCTCAATGCCGACGGCACGACGACACTCCTGGTTTCGGCCCCGCAACCACCGCCTGGCATCGTGCTCAACAGCAGCGGCACGGGCGTCGTCGCGCTGCGTTATACCGGCCAAGGGCTGGCGCGCCGGCCCAACGCCACGGTTCCCTATACCGGGCTCGTCGCCGATCTGTACTCCACGGCCATCAGCCGCAACAACCGGCGGTGTATCTATATGACGACCGGCAGTATCGTCAGCAGCTGCGCCGTCACCAGTACTAGCGGATGTCCGACCAATGAACCGACCGATTGTCGTTCACAGTAGGGCGCCAAGGACCCGGCACCACGGCGTGGGACTGATCGAGGTCCTGATCGCCGTATTGATCCTGTCGATCGGCCTTCTGGGCATCGCGTTCGTGCAGACCCGGTCTCTTTCGGGCAACAACAGTTCGATGGCGCGTTCGATGGCCGTCGTCGCAACGTATTCGATTCTTGATGCCATGCGGGCCGACCGCGCCAATCTGGCCGCTTATGACGGCGTTTCGGTCACTGCCAACAGCTGCCCGACGGGCGGCAGCACGCGGGCGATGCGGCAAATCATCGCCTGGTGCACGGAACTCGGCGCACGCCTCGGCGCCGCTGCGTCCACCCGCGGAGAGATCCGCTGCACGGGCTCGCTGTGCACCGTGACGATCACATACGACGACAGCCGCATCGGCGCCGCCGGCACCAGTACGCAGACCGTCGTGACCAGGGCGATGCTATGAGACCCCCCTTCCATCACCCTGCGATTGGTACCTGCGGGCGCGGGATCCGACGCGCGCGTGGATTCAGCCTGATCGAGCTGATGGTGGCGCTGGTCTTGGGTCTCGTGGTCATCGGCGCCGCGGTCGGCGTGTTTCTGTCCAACAAGCAGTCCTACCGCACCAACTATGCCCTGGGGCAGGTCCAGGAGGCTTCGCGCATCGCCTTCGAGCTGCTCGCGCGCGATCTGCGCCAGGCCGGCCTCACCGGCTGCGGCAATACCACGCGCGTTGCCAACACGTTGAATAACCAGGCCACCACCTGGTGGGCCAATTTCGGCAACGCCATCCGCGGCTACGACGGCAATCAGGACGATCCCGCCGTGGTCGAGGGCACGGGCACGGCCCAGCGCGTGGTCGGCACCGATTCGATCCAGCTCATCGGCGCCGGCGAATCTGGCCTGAGCGTGCAAAGCCACAACCCCACGGCCGCAAACTTCAAGCTCAATGAACCGAGCGCGGATCTGCAGGATGGCGACATCATCATCGTCTGCGATCCCGATCACGCGGCGATCACGCAGGTCACCAACTACAACAGCAGCAACGTCACACTCGTGCACAACACCGGCACGGCCTCTCCGGGCAACTGCTCCAAGGGCCTGGGCTTCCCGACCCAGTGCACCGTCAATGGCAACCCTTACACCTTCGGCGCCAATTCGCAGATCGCCAAACTGAGCGCCGCGGACTGGTACATCGGCAACAACCCTATGGGCGGGCGCTCGCTGTATCGTCTGGCACTGGGCACAAACAGCGGCGCCGCGGTCACGACGGCGATGGAAATGGTGCGCGATGTCACCGACCTGCAACTGGAATATCTGACCCAGGGTGGCATCGACTATGTTCCCGCGAGCGCCATCACCGATTGGCGGCAGGTCATTGCCGTGCGGATCATCTTGACGGCGCAGGGCAGCGAAGCCTTCACCGGCACCGATGGGCAGCCGATCCGGCGCTCGTTCACGACCATCGTCACGTTGCGTAACCGGGTGAGCTGAGATGCAGCGACCGACTCGATCCCGTTCCCACACTCACGTCTGCCCGCTGCTGCGACAACGCGGGGTGGCGCTGGCAACCGCGCTGATCCTGCTGATCATCGTCACGTTGATCGGCCTTGCGGCGGTGCGCGGCACCACCGTGCAGCAGCGCATGACCGCCAATTTCTATGACCGTAATCTGGCTTTCCAAGCCGCCGAAGCCGCCTTGAACGCGGCCGTGCAGAGCTTCGTTGCCGGCACCCAGGTCATCGCCCGCAATTGCGGCGCCGGCGGCACGATCTGCCGCAGCAATCCGTTCGCCGACCCCAACCTGGACAACAGCCGCATCCAGACCGTGCCCACCAGTGTCTACGACGGCATCGCCGCCGCCGGCCAGCCGCAATATGTGATCGAGTTCATGGGCGAATTCCCGAATCCGGAGCTCAATACGGGCTTCAACCAGACCGCCAATGCGGCGCAGTACGGCGCCCAGGGCACGAACATCATGGCGCTTTACTACCGGATCACCGCGCGCAGTGCCGATCCCGCCACCGCCGGCGAGCGCGCCGTGGTCACCCTGCAGACGATGTACCGACAATGACCTTGCACGGAGGCCGCCTCATGCCTGTTCATCGTTTGTCATCTTCGAGCCTGCGGCCCGTCCGCGTGCTGATCGGTGCCATGCTGCTGGGAGCGGGCACGGCGCATGCGGTGGTGACCGTCGACCAAAGCCCACTGACGGTGCGCAATCCGCTGCCGCCCAACGTCACCCTCATCCTCGACGACTCCGGCTCGATGCAGTGGACGGTCATGCCCGATGACCCGCCGGGCAATGACGGCCGCGACACCGAGCTGATCAACGCCAACGTCAATGGCGTCTACTACCATCCGGACGTTCGCTATCTGCCGCCTTATACGGTCACGGCGCAGCCCAATGCGGTGAACCCGACGACCTCGCGCTACCCCAATGCCTCGTTCACCGCAGCCTGGTACGACGGCTTCAATCCTACCAGTGGCAGCCTCATCAACATCGCCACCTACCAGCCGGCCAACAGTTTCGCCGACGGCCCCAGTGCGATCGGCAATGCGACGCCGCGGTTTTCTCACACCTTCCGGATCGATGTCGCGCCGCAATACCGATACGCCCACCACACCGGCTGTCCGCCGGGAACCTCGGGCCCCAACGCGCAAGGCCTGTGCACGGCCGGCGGTGCCGCCATCGACGAGCCGCCTTACTGCCAGGGCCATAACAACTATGCCGCCACACAAGACCGCTGCAACGAAGTCCAGGCGCGCCCCGATCCCTGCAGCAGCATCCCGGCACCGGGCGCGCCGGGCGCCCCCAATTCGCCGGGGCTGACACTCTCCAACGACCAGTGCCGCGCCAGCGGGCGCCCGTCCGAAGCGCCCCGCTGCCAGGGATACGGCGGCTACGACAGCAGCCGGAACCGCTGCAATCAACAGCGCTTCCGCCCGGAGGCCTGTGGCGACACACTTGCCCCCGGCGGGTCCGGCAACGTCAACAGCGCCGGGCTCGTGTTGCAGAACGACCGCTGCCGCACCCCCAGCGTCCCGCCCAATTGCCCAGATGGCTACGAATTCGCCCTCGATGCCGGTCCGGCCGGCGAGGATTGCCGCCAGCTGATCGATGCCGGCGGCAGCCGGCACCGCGGCTATTTCGTGTACATCGAGCCGAGCACCAACCTGCGGCATTACGTCGGTGTCTCGGGCGCCGCCTCGACGGCAGCCGGCTCATCGAGCGCGCCCATTGCCGGAACCTGCGCGGAGCTGACCGGCAACTCGAGCAGCAATCTGACCACCGGCGAATCCTTCGCCAGCGGCTTTCCGGCCGCCCGCTGCCACAATGCCGATGACGACACTGGCCTGCGCGATCCCAACGGCAACGTCATCACCTTCGGCCAGAACGTCGCCAACTGGTTCAGCTACTACCGCAAGCGCCTGTACATGGCCAAATCCGGCCTGATGAACGCGCTGGCTGGCCTGGAGCCCTCTATCCGTTTCGGCTTTGCCTCGATCAATGGCGGTTACAACAGCTCCAACACAAATGCCAACAATCTGCCGGCCGACCGGGTCAGCGGCTCCACCAACACCCGTCCGGCGATCGCCCGTGTCAAACCCTACGGTGACGGCAGCGCGTCCACCCAGCGAGCCGCGTTCTGGGACTGGCTCGTGCGGGCCGAGGCCGTGGGCGGCACCCCGCTGCAGGCAGCGCTCAAGGCCGTCGGCGACTACTACCAGGGCGAGGCCCAGCCCTGGCAGTCCGGCAGCGTCGAAAACCCCAACAACCCGAGCCAGGAGCTCTCCTGCCGACAGGCCTATGCGATCCTGACCACCGACGGCTACTGGAACGGCACCGTTCCGAGCCTCGGCAATGTCGATGGGCCAGCCAACCGCAGCATCGTGCGTCGGGACGGCCCCAATGGCCAGTGCTTTGAGTATCCGCGCAAATCCTCATCGAGCTCGGTCTGCGACGCGCCGATCTCGCCCGTACCCTTCGTGGACGATGCCTCCAATACGCTGGCCGACGTCGCGATGCAGTACTGGCTCACGGATCTGCGCCCCAGCACGCCGAACAACGTGCCGACCAGCAGCGGTGACCCGGCGTTCTGGCAGCACATGACCACGTTCACGGTCGGCCTGTTCGGCCGCGACGACAACCTGCCCAACGTGACCCCAAACGGCACCACGGCCCAGGACGTTGCGCTCTGGGCCAGCGCAGGCGGGGCCCCGAACAATTTCGCCTGGCCGACACCGAGCGCGGACTCCATCAACAACATCGCCGACCTGGTCCACGCCGGCATCAACGGCCGCGGCGGCTTCTTCTCCGCCGGCAATCCCGAGCAGTTCGAGAGCGGCCTACGCACGGCGATGCTGCGCATCAGCGAGCGCGTGGGCACCGGCGCGAGCCTGGCCGCCAACAGCACGCGCCTGGATACCGGCACGACCACGTATCAGTCCATGTACTTCAGCGGCAAGTGGAAAGGCGATCTCAAAGCCTTTGCCGTGGATCCGGCGAGCGGCGCCATTTCCAGCGTGCCGCTGTGGGTGGCATCGACGCGCCTGCCAGCGGCGTCGGCGCGTACCATCAAAACCTACAACCCGACCGGCACCAGCAGCAGCGCGCGCTTCCCTGCGCTGACCTCACCGACGGTGCTCTCCAGTGCCCAGCAAAGCGCACTCGGATCCACTGCCACCGAACGCCAGGCCATCATCGACTACCTGCGCGGGGACGCGAGCCTTGAGCGACGCAATGGCGGCACCTTCCGCGACCGTGACACGGCGCTCGGGGATATCGTCAGCTCGCAGCCGGTCTATGTCGGCGCACCGGATCCCAACCTGTTCCGCGACCGCACCTTCCCCGGCTCGAGTGATTACGCGGCTTTCGCCGCCGCGCAGAGCACGCGCGAACCCCGGATCTGGGTCGCGGCCAATGACGGCATGGTCCATGCCTTCAACGCGGCAAACAGCGGCAGCAGCCCCGCCCCCGGCGAGGAAACTTTCGCCTTCCTGCCCGATGCCGTGATCCGCAGCGGCATCAAGGTACTGGCCGATCCGAACTATGGCACCGCCAGCCAGCCGCATCAGTTCTTCAATGACGGCGAACTCACCGTCGCCGATGCCTATCTGAACAACGCCTGGCGCACGGTGCTGGTCGGCACCACCGGCCGCGGAACGGCCAAGTCCGTCTATGCGCTCGACATCACCGATCCCGCCAATCCCACGCTGCTGTGGGAGCGCAATGCCACGGATGGCCTCTCTGGCAGCAACTGGATCGGCCAGACCACCGGCAAGCCGGTCGTCGCCCTGGTCGGCAACGCCAGCTCGCCGAGCTGGGTCGTACTCGTCGGCAATGGCTACAACAGCGCGCAGAACAAGGCGGCGCTGCTGCAATTCGACCTCGCCACCGGCGCGCTGAGCGTTTATCAAACCGACGCCAGCACCGACAATGGCTTGGCCCAGGCGGCCGTCTGGATCTCCGATCCGACCACCGGCATCGGCACCCAGGCGTATGCCGGCGATCTGCGCGGCCGTGTCTGGAAATTCGACCTCACCAATGCTGCAAGCAACGGCACATTGCTCTACACCGCGACGACGGCGGGCGGCACCGCGCAACCGATCACTGGCGGCATGCTCGCCGGCAAGGATCCGGCGACCGGCAATCTCTGGCTGTTCTTCGGTACCGGGCGTTATCTGACGCAAAGCGATCTGTCCGACACCACCGTGCAGACCTGGTACGGCATCATCGTCGACAGTGCGGGCAGCGACTTCGGCGATGCTCCGGGCTCGGGCAGAGGCCTGCTGCGGCAGCGTCAGATCTTGTCCGAGACCGCCGCCGATCCCGATGCAAATCCGCCACGGCTCGGTGCGCGCACGATTTCGGCCGGCACGGCCGGCGACATGAGCGGCCGGCAAGGCTGGTACATCGACCTGGTGGTCCAAGGTGGAACCGCCCAGGGCGAGCGCATGGTCACGCCCAACCAGTTCCAGGGTTCGCTGCTGCTCGGTACTACCCGCATCCCGGTCTCCTCCGACCCCTGTAATCCTTCGGGCAGCGGCTGGATCATGGCCGTCGATCCCTTCGATGGCACCGCACCGGATGCGAATTTCTTCGATGTCAACGGCGACGGCCGGTTCAATGACAGCGACAAGGTCGGCGGACAAGTCGCCGCCGGCGTGGGCTTCTCCTCCGTGCCCAACAACCCGATCTTCGTCGGCAACACGATGCTGGTCAGCTTCGACAACGCCACCACGAGCAGCGTCCGCACATCGGGGACGGTCGGTCAACTGCGCCGCATTTCATGGCGTGAATGGGTAGGACAGTAACCATGGCGATGCCATCCGCATTCCAGAGCCACCTGCAGACGGCCCGGCACCGCAAGGGGTTCTCGCTGATCGAATTGATGATCGTCGTGGCCGTCATCGGCATCCTCGCCGCCATCGCGTATCCGTCATACACGAACTCGGTGACCAAATCCAAGCGGCGGGCCGCGCAGGCCTGCCTCGCCGAGTTCGCGACGTTCATGGAGCGTTACTACACGACGAATCTGCGCTACGTCGATGCCAGCAACAACCCGCCGGTTCTGCCCGCACTGGACTGCGCCTCGGCGCAGAACGCCGGCGCCGATTACACGTTTGGCTTCGCCGCAGGCAGCCCCACGGCCACCACTTACACCTTGCAGGCGGCTCCGCGCGGCCGGCAGGCCACGCGCGACGCCCAGTGCGGCACGCTCACGCTGAATCACACGGGCACGCGGGGCGTCACCGGCAGCGGCGGCGTCAGTCAGTGCTGGTGATCGAATCCCCGCTGCTTCTCAGAGCGGGATGCACCCAGGCGGTGAATCGGCCAGCGGCTGCGCGACAGTCCGTCCGCTGGCGATCAGCACGAGATCGGTGGCGGGCACCGACGACGGTGATCGCACACAAACCCGCAAACGCCCCATCGCCCAGGCACCGTTGGCGGTTCGCGCGCTGCCATCGGGCCTGAACACGACCGCCGCTGCGAATGGACCATTGCCCTGCAGACCGATGCCCGAGTCACTCGGCAGAGCGCCGGCGATGAGTAGCGTCTCGCCGGCATCGAGCCGGCCATTGGCTTCGCGGTCCAGAAAAACAATCCACTGCCCGCGCGCCCAGTCGCCGTGACAGCCCTGCTGCGGCGTGCCGGCGCAAAACGTCACCGCGCGGTTACGGCTTACGGCGGTATGCCGCGCCGTGTGCAAGACAGAGAGCAACTCGTTGGCCGTGGCCGCCAGTGTGTTGCGTGCAGCCATGCGCGCAAATGCAGGAACGACCTGCCCCAGCAGCACGCCTGCAATGACCAGCACGATCAGTAATTCGAGCAGCGTCAGGCCCGTCTGTGCGTGCCCGCCTGCGGTGGCGGATTGACACTGCGCGCAGCGCGCGCACCACCTGCGGCTTGCCATCGCCGATCCCTCCCTTTTGTGCGGATGCTAGCCGCATCACGGCTGGTTGGGGACGAAACCGTGTGATGCGCTTCACGCGCACGGAGATGGAGATGGCTACGGCGATCGCGCTGCATGCACTGCCCGGCGCAGCGCGGGCGGCAGGGAAAAGACGATGTGTTCCGCACGTCCTGGCAGTTCGGCGACGGTGGTCCCGCCGAGCGTTTGCAGACGGGCGACGACATCGCGCACGAGCACCTCCGGTGCAGAGGCCCCGGCCGTCACGCCGACGCGCGTGCAGCCGGCCAGCCATTCCGGGCGGATGTCGGCCGCCCCGTCGATCAAGTAAGCGCGCACGCCGCGCTGCTCCGCGAGCTCACGCAAGCGGTTGGAATTGGAACTATTGCGCGAGCCGACCACGAGCACGACCTCGCAGCGACCGGCGAGCTCCTTGACCGCATCCTGGCGGTTCTGCGTGGCGTAACAGATATCGTCCTTGCGCGGCCCACGCACCTCGGGAAAGCGTGCGCGCAGCGCATCGATGACGCGCGCGGTGTCGTCCATCGACAACGTCGTCTGCGTCACATAGGCCATGCGCGAGGGATCGCGGATCGACAGCCGCGCGACGTCCTCCGGCGTCTCGACCAGGTGAATGCTGCCGCCGTGTGAAGGATCGAACTGGCCCATCGTGCCCTCGACTTCGGGATGGCCGGCGTGGCCGATCAAGACCACGTCCCGCCCTTCGCGGGAATATCGCTGGACCTCGATATGGACCTTGGTGACCAGTGGGCAGGTCGCGTCGAACACGGTGAGCCCACGCGCGGCGGCGCGCGCGCGCACCGCCTGGGAGACGCCGTGTGCGGAGAAAATGCAGGTCGCGCCGTCGGGAATCTCGTCGATTTCTTCGACGAAGACCGCGCCCTTGGCACGCAGATCATCGACGACGAAGCGGTTGTGCACCACCTCGTGACGGACGTAGATCGGCGCGCCCAAAGCCTCGAGGGCACGCTCGACGATTTCGATCGCACGATCGACGCCGGCGCAGAACCCGCGCGGATTGGCAAGCAGGATTTCCATCAACCGCCCCCCGCCGGGTGAACCCGGCGCGCACGCCGGGCATCGAGCAGCATGTCGAGCAGCAGCAAACCCGTCCCGGTCGAAATCGCGATGTCGGCGACGTTGAACGCGGCGAAATGCCAGCTGCCGACGTAGAAATCGATGAAATCGACGACATGCCCGCGGGTGACGCGGTCGATGACATTCCCCAGTGCGCCGCCCATGATCAACGACAGTGCGACGGCCAGCAGCGTCTGGCCGCGCGGATGGCGACGCAGCCACAGCAGAATACCTATGCTCACGGCCGTGCCGAGCAGCACGAAGAACGCAGGAGGAGCGTCCGACAGCATCGAAAACGCCGCGCCCGTGTTCTTCATGTGCACGAGATTCAGGTGCGGCATCACCGGTACTGTTTCGTACCAGTCCAGATGGCGCACGACGAGCTGCTTGGTGATCTGGTCGATGAGAATCACCGCCATCGAGATCCACAGCAGATAGACGTTCTTGTACTGGAAAGACATCCGCGTCCCATCATCCAATCTGAAACTGCAGGGCCCTGACCGCGCTCCAGATCTGCCGCATCGAAAACCAGCGCCGCCAGGGCGTGTGCCCATCCGCATCCGCAACCCCGGCGCACACCAACAGACTAACCGAAATGGAATCGGCAGGCGTCCGCAATCCGGGCAACACATGTATCGGCGCATCAGAAATAACGCCGGGTCTCGCCGGGTCCGTCGATGTTCTCGATGCAGCGTCCGCACAGACTCGGATGGCGAACGTCACGGCCGACATCGCTGCGCTGATGCCAGCAGCGCTCGCATTTGGGATGCGGGCTTACCCGCGCCGCCACCCAGATGCTGGCGTCGCCGTGCTTGACCTCGAGAGCCTCGGCGCTGCGCGCAGCAACCGGCGCGATTTCGACATCCGAGGTGATGAACCAGAAGCGCAGCTCTGCGCCGACCTTGCGCAAGGCTTCGGCCTGCGCATCGTCGGCATAGAGTGTGACCTCGGCATTGAGTCCGGAGCCGATCTGGCCGGCCACGCGCAAATCCTCGAGCACTTTCTTCACGCCCTCGCGCAGGGCGCACAAGAGCGGCCAGTCGAGTGCATCCGGCGCGACCTGCGGGAAAGCGTGCCAGCGCTGCGCGAACAGCGGCGCGCTGCGGTCCCCCGGCAACAGCCGCCAGATCTCGTCGGCGGTGAATGACAAAATCGGCGCAATCCAGCGCACCAAGGCTTCCGCGATATGCAGCAGGGCGGTTTGCGCCGAACGCCGCGCCAGCGATTTGCGCGGTGTCGTATAAAGCCGGTCCTTGAGCAGATCGAGATAACGGCCGCCGAGATCGACGACACAGTAGTTGTGCAGCTTGTGATAAACGACATGGAACTCGCGCCGGGCATAGGCAGCGCGCAGCTCGTCCTGCAGCTTGGCCGCCTCGGCGATGGCCCAGGCATCGACGGCCACCAGACGCTCCGGCGGCACGCGGTCGTGGATCGGATCGAAGCCGTCGAGGTTGCCGAGCAGAAAACGCGCGGTGTTGCGGATCCGCCGGTAAGCATCGGCCATGCGCGCGAGCAGTTTGTCGGAGATCGCAATCTCGCCGGAATAATCGCTGGCGGCGACCCACAGCCGCAGCACGTCGGCGCCGAGCGTCTTGGTCACCTGCTGTGGTGAAACCACGTTGCCGAGGGACTTGGACATCTTGCGTCCCTGCTCGTCGACCGTGAATCCGTGCGTGAGCACCGATTTGTACGGCGCGCGGTCCCGCATTGCGACGCTGGTGAGCAGCGAGGACTGGAACCAGCCGCGATGCTGGTCCGAACCCTCAAGATAAATATCGGCCTGCGGCGCAACGCCATCGACCAGGGCGTCCGGGATCACCGAGCGGAAAGCGCACTGGTGCACGACGCCGGAGTCGAACCAGACATCCAGCGTATCGGTGCATTTCTCGTAGCGCGCGGAATCAACTCCCCAGTCCTCCGGGGTGGAACCAAACCAGACCTCGAGGCCCTCGCGCTCGACCCGGTCGGCGATTCTGCGCAGAAGCTCCGCCGTCTGCGGATGCATGTCCTGCGTCTTTCGATCGACGAACAGGGCGAGCGGCACCCCCCAGTAGCGTTGCCGCGAGATACACCAGTCGGGACGGCCGGCGACCATCTCGCGGATGCGACTCTCACCCCAGTCCGGAATCCACTGCGTCTGCCCGATCGCACGCACGGCCTTCTCACGCAGACCGTTGGCATCCATCGATACGAACCACTGCGGCGTCGCCCGGAAAATCAGCGGCGTCTTGTGCCGCCAGCAGTGCGGGTAGCTATGCGTGATCGAGTCGTGGGCGAGCAAGGCATCCCGCGCCTTGAGCACATCGAGGATCAGCGCATCGGCTTTGCGCACATGATGTCCGGCGACGACGGGCGTGCCCTCGACGAAGACGCCATCGCTGCCCACGGGGTTATCGACCGGCAGCCGGTAGCGCAGGCCGACGACATAGTCCTCCTGCCCGTGCGCCGGTGCGGTGTGCACAAGCCCGGTACCAGCGTCGAGGGTGACATGCTCACCGAGAATCACTGGCACTTCGCGCGATGCAAACGGATGGTGCGCGCGCATGCCCTCCAGCGCCGCACCAGTGGCCGAGCCGAGCACGCGCGCAACCTGCCCAAGCCGCCGGGCGAGTGGCTCGAGCAGATCGGCCGCGACCACGAGCCGCCCGGCGCGCGGAAACTCGGCCAGCACATAGGTGATGTGCGGACCGACGGCGATGGCCTGGTTCGCCGGCAGCGTCCATGGCGTCGTCGTCCAGATCACGAAGGCCGCGCCGTCGGCCTCGGCCACGCCGAACCGGCGCGCCAGCTCGCCGGCGTCGGCGGCGAGAAAGCGGACATCGATCGAATGCGAGACCTTGTCCTGGTATTCGACCTCGGCCTCGGCCAGAGAAGACGCACAATCCAGGCACCAGTGCACGGGTTTGAATCCGCGCACGACATGACCGTTTTCGATGATTTGTGCGAGCGCGCGCAACTGCTCGGCCTCGAAGGCCGGATGCATCGTCAGGTAGGGCCGGTCCCAGTCCGCGAGCACGCCCAGCCGTTTGAAATCCTCGCGCTGACGCGCAATCTGCTCGGCCGCATACTCGCGGCACTTTTCGCGAAAAGTCCTGGCGTCGAGCCGTTCGCCGACCTTGCCGAACTTTTTTTCGACCTGCAGCTCGATCGGCAAGCCGTGACAATCCCAGCCCGGCGTGAACGGGGCATGGTAACCGTCCAGACGCGCAGCCTTGACGACGATGTCCTTGAGCACCTTGTTGACGGCATGTCCGATGTGAATGTCGCCGTTGGCGTACGGGGGGCCATCGACCAGCCAGAACACCGGCCGGCCTTGCGATGCAGCCTGCACCGCACCGTAGAGGTCCTCCTTGAGCCAGCGCGCCAGCATCTCGGGTTCGCGCTTGGCCAGGTTGGCCTGCATCGGAAACTCGGTTTGAGGCAGGTTGATCGTGGATTTGTAGTCGGTCACGGTTGAACGCGGAAGAACGATTCGAGGCGCTGCCGGCATGGCGGCGGCCACAAAGACGCTGGATTATGCGGGTTTGCTGGCAAAAAACGCCAACGCTGCAGCCTTGTCCCGCTGCATCTGCGCACCCAGCGCCTCGAGCGAGTCGAAACGCGCCTCCGGCCGCAAAAACCGCCGAAAGCAAATCTCCACCGTCAGGCCATACAGATCACGGCACTCGCCTAGTACATGGGTTTCCAGCAGACAGCGTGTCAACCCCAGCGTCGGGCGCACGCCGAGATTGGCCACCCCCGGCCAGGCCGGCGCGCCTGCCCAGTTGAGCACGCGCAGCGTCACTGCGTACACCCCCATGCGCAATGCGGGCATGCGGCGCAGCACGACGTTGGCCGTCGGCATGCCCAACCGGCGACCGAGCTTGAGCCCGCCACGCACACGCCCGACGAGGGCGTAGGGACGGCCGAGCAAATCTTCGGCGCGCTCCAGATCGGCGCACGCGAGCGCCTCGCGCACCGCAGTCGAGCTGCAGCGCACTCCGGCGTGAACCACGCTGGCTATGGCCTCGACGTGAAACCCATGCCGCTGCCCGGCCTGACGTAATAAATCGAGATCGCCAGCACGCCGCGCCCCGAACCGAAAATCGTCGCCGACGACCAGCGCGCGCACCCCGAGCCGCTGCACCAGCACCTCGTGTATGAAGACCGGCGCCTCGAGCGTCGCAAATGCCCGGCCGAAACGCTGCACGATCAGCCGGTCGAGTCCGAGCGCCTCCAGATCCCGCAGCTTGCCGCGCAGCGTGCCGATGCGACCGGGCGCGCCAGATGCGCAAAAGTACTCGCGGGGTGTCGGCTCGAAGCTCAGAATCGCCGACGGCACACCCAGCTCATGACCCAGCTCGACGGTGCGGCGCACCAGTTGCTGGTGACCACGATGGATGCCGTCGAAATTGCCGATGGTCAAGGCGCAACCACGTTCGTCGGCTGGCCAGTTCTGTATTCCGCGAACCAGTTTCATCGCTGCCCCTGCGCACGCCGGAAATGCGCAGGCCTCAGCCCCACAAGCCACAGACAGCCAAAGTACACCGCGGCCGCCGTCACCACGATCGCGGCCAGACGCACACCCCGCGCATGCACACCGAGCGCCAGCCAGGTTTCCAGCGTACCCGACAGACCCACGAGCAGCAGCGCCATCGCGGCATTGGCGGTCAGCAGACGCAGCGCAAATGCCGGCCAGCCGGGCTGCGGCCGGTAGGCCCCGTCGCGCCGCAGGCGACGCAACAACAGCAAGGCGTTGATCCAGGCCGAAGCGGACGTCGCCGCGGCCAGCCCGGCATGCGCGGCCGGCCACTGCAGCCACTGCGCACAGACAAACAGGCCAAGACTCATTGCCATGCCACAGCACAGCGCCACGATACCGTAGCGCACCGGAATGCGCGTTTCCTGGCGTGCGTAAAAACCGGGAACCAGCACCTTGACCAGCGAGAATCCCATAAAACCGGCGGCATAAGCCCACAGCGCATACATCGTCATACGGACGTCATACGCATCGAACGCGCCATGGCCGAACAGTGTCGCGACCAGCGGCCCGGCGAAGATCATCAACCCCAGGGCGGCAGGCACACCGATCACCAGAATCGTGCGCAATCCCCAGTCCAGGGTATGCGAGAACTCGTCACCGGAGCGGCGCGCATACTGGGCCGACAATGCCGGCAGGATCACCGTGCCGATGGCAATGCTGAAGATGCCGAGTGGAAACTCCATCAAACGGTCGGCGTAGTAAAGCCAGCTCACCGAGCCGTCACCCAAAAGACTGGCGAGCGCCGAATCCAGCAGCAGGCTGATCTGGGCCACCGACGAACCGATCATCACCGGCACCATCAAACCGACGATGCGGCGCACCCGCACATCGCGCCAGCCCCAGCGCGGCGGCGGCAGTAAACCGAGCCGCAGCAGCAAAGGTAGCTGAAACGCAAACTGCAGGATTCCGGCGATGAACACCGCATACGCCAGCACCATCACCGAACTGGCGTCGATGAACACCGTCGCGATCAGACAGGCATTGAGAATCACCGGCGTGAACGCCGGCACCGCGAAACGGCCGTAGGCATTGAGCACGCCCGAAGCCATCGCCGTCAGCGAGATGAACATCAGGTACGGGAACGTCCAGCGCAAGAGCTCGGTGCCGAGCGCATGTTTGTCCGGATCGGTGCCAAACCCCGGCGCGAACAGCCAGATCAAGACGGGCGCGGCCAGGCAGCCGAGGAGCGTGACCAGCGACAACACACCGGCGAGCGTGCCCATGACCACGGCGACGAGATCGCGCGCCTGTGCATGCGTGCCGGTGGTTTTCGTCTCGGTGAAGACCGGCACGAAGGCCTGCGAGAACGCGCCTTCCGCGAACATGCGCCGGCCAAAATTGGGAATCTTCAGCGCAATCAGGAACGCATCCATCGCCGCCCCGGCACCGAAGGCGGTTGCGAACATGACATCGCGGACGAACCCGAGGATGCGCGACATCAGGGTCATCAAACCGACGACGCCGGAGGATTTCAGCAGGGCAACAGACATAGGCGGCGCAGTGTACCGGTTTGTGGCGGAAACGCGTGGCTTTTCAGCCGCTTCTCGCCGGGCACAACGGATTGACAAAGCGCGGGGCACTGACCATACTTCGCGGCCTTTCGAAGACACCCGGCCATCGCGCCGATCCCCAGGAGTTTCCTTTGGCCAACATCGCCAGCGCAAAGAAGCGCGCCCGTCAAGCCGAGAAACGCCGCGCCCGCAACGCCGCGCAGCGCTCCATGGTGCGCACCACGATCAAGAAGGTCGTCAAGGCCATCGAGGCCAACGACAAAGCCGCTGCCCTCGCCGCCTACAAGGACATGGTGCCGATTCTGGACCGCTACGTGACCAAAGGCATCATCCACAAGAACAAGGCCGCGCGCCACAAATCGCGTCTGGCCGCACGGATCAAGGCATTGGCCTGACCCGAGCTTTGCGTTCACCGGGGGTATCCGAAAGCGGGCCACGGCCCGCTTTTTCGTGTCCTGCGGACACGGCGACTGCCCGTCCCACTGCCCGTCCTGAAGAACACTCTTTTTGCTACGGCACGATAGCGGTAGCATCGGCATGCCAGTGTAGGACATCTCCGATCTAACTCGGTCTCCAGGCTCGGTGGATGGCCTCTCTGCCGCGGCATTCATCTGATCTCAGGGAGCTACAAATGATGTTCATCGATCGGCACGAGCGGCCGGCAGGCATCTTGCGTCTGACGGCCATCGCGGCTGTGCTGGCCTCGGCCAGCCTTCCGGCATTCGCACAAAACCCGCCACAGACTCCATCGGCAAACCCCGCGGCGTCGGACCAGGCCATCGTCGATGCCTTGTTCGCCGAACCTGCCGAACCGGAACCGATTCCGGTCGATCCGCTGCGCAAGGACGCCGCCGAAGAAGGCAGGGATGACGTAGTCGGCCCTGCAAAACGACCTCAAGCCGCATAGATACTGAGTTGGTGAGGTGATGTTGCGGGGTTGGAACTCCCGAAGATGAATCGGCTCGATGGGAATTCCTGGGAGTTTGGAGACGGATTTCGATGAGCACGCCGGACTTTTTCCGCGCCCGACTGGACCAGATGATCGACCTGCGCCATCCGCTGGCGGTGCTGGCCACGCGGATGCCGTGGCAGCAGATCGAAGCCAGCGTGGCGCCGCTGCTGGCGCGCAAGGACCGGCGCGGGCGCAGTATCGAAGGTGCAGACCTGTTCGGCCCCACGCTGCAGGTGGTCGGCGCAGGCGTGAGCGCTGCGGGGCGCCCGCGCCTGGCGATCCGCTTGATGGTGTCGCTGCTGTACCTGAAGCATGCCTATGGTTTGAGCGACGAGGCCGTGGTCGAGCGCTGGGCCGAGAACGTGGTGTGGCAGTTCTTCAGCGGGCAGGAGTACTACGAGCCGCGCCTGCCGTGCGATGCCACGCAGATCGGCTCCATGTCGTTTCGTGTGGAAAGCAACACTGTCACTGGGGCATCGCCGGCGCGAACGGACTTGCCGGCAGGTGCTTGAGCTTGGACATGCGCAGGTAGGCGATGGCGATGAAGTTCTGGCTCGTCCTGAAGCCGCGCGCGGCGCGCTTGGCCTGCTGCAGCAGCCCGTTCATCGCCTCGACGAAGGCGTTGCTGCGGTGATCGACCATGCCGCGCACCACCGCGTCGAACCGCTCCTTGAGCGTGGCGGCCAGCTTCTTGAACGGCTCGAGCCGACAGCGCCGCGCCCAGCTCAGCCAGGCCCCGAGATCGGAAGCGGCCTGTTCGATGCTGTTGTGCGCTGTGGCCCGCGCGTACACCTCGCGCAGCGCCATCTTCAGCCGCCACGCCCGCGC
>NZ_FOOC01000022.1 GCF_900113085.1 Fontimonas thermophila
CGCGGCGCTGTCGGCTCGAGCCGTTCAAGAAGCTGGCCGCCACGCTCAAGGAGCGGTTCGACGCGGTGGTGCGCGGCATGGTCGATCACCGCAGCAACGCCTTCGTCGAGGCGATGAACGGGCTGCTGCAGCAGGCCAAGCGCGCCGCGCGCGGCTTCAGGACGAGCCAGAACTTCATCGCCATCGCCTACCTGCGCATGTCCAAGCTCAAGCACCTGCCGGCCAGTCCGTTCGCGCCGGCGATGCCCCAGTGACAGTGTTGCTTTCCACACGAAACGACATGGAGCCGAGTTGCGCGTCCTCGCGCAGTGCCGCGCGAGCAGCGCCGAACACGCCTTGCATCAGCGCGTCCCAGTCCGCGATGCCGCCGGTGGTGTAGTCGCGCTGATTGGCATACGGCGGGCTGGTGAAGAGCAGGTGCGCCCGATCGCCCTCGATGAGGCGCGCGACGGCGGCCGCGTCGCGGCTGTCGGCGCATAGCAGCCGGTGTTCACCGAGCAGCCACAGATCGCCGGGGCGCGTGACCGCCACCGTGGGCGGTGTGACGTCGTCCTCGTCCGGGTCGCGGACCAAAGCGCTCGTGTCCTCTTCGGCGGACGGTTCCGTCTTCTCGATGGCGTCGAGCAGGCCTTCGATCTCGGAGGCCGAGAAGCCGGTCAGGTCCAGATCGAAGCCGGCGTCGGCCAGTTCGGCGAACTCCAGCGCCAACATCGCCTGGTCCCAGCCGGCGTCGAGTGCGAGCCGGTTGTCGGCGATCACGTAGGCGCGCTTCTGCGCAGGCGTCAGGTGCGCAAGCTCGATCACCGGCACCTCGGCGAGCCCCAGCTTGCGTGCGGCCAGCAGCCGGCCATGGCCGGCGATCACACCGTGCTCGCCATCGACCAGGATCGGGTTGGTCCAGCCGAACTCGGCGATGCTGGCGGCGATGCGCGCGACCTGCTCGTCGCTGTGCGTGCGCGGATTGCGGGCGTAGGGGATCAGCGTCTCGACCTTGCGGTACGTGACGGCGAGCGTGTCCAGAATCGGTGCCTCGGAAACGAAGAAGCCCGCCGACGGCGGACCGTGGGCGGGCTGGGAGTGTCGGGGAGAAGGTCTCGGGCTGGAGGGCTGCAAACCGCAAACCCTGCAAACCTCGGTTTGCACCCTGACGCTATCGAAGCGCCGCGCTCGCGCCCCCCGCATGGCTGGGTCGCCAGGAAGGACCCGTGAATGGCCGGGCGGCTTCCTCGACCGTCACCGCTGTCCAGACCTTAGCCGAAATGCTACCCCCAAACGGGCGGATCTGTTGCAGTGGCGAAAGCCGCATTTCGCCGCCGATGCGCGCGGATGCGCGACCGCACCCGCCAAATCACGCCAAAACACGCAGGCGCGGTGGCATGCGTTCGTGCCCAGCGACTTCAGAGCACGGCCTCCAGCCCCTTGCGTTCGATGAGGTCGAGCAGCTTCTGCGAGGGACCGCTGGGCTTCTTGTCGCCCACTTCCCACTTGCGCACGGTCGAGACGCTGGTGTTGAGGACCGATGCCAGCACGGCCTGACTCAAGTGCAGGCGTTCGCGCAAGGCGCGCACTTTCTCAGCGTCGTATTCATGCACCGGCTCCAGGCACAGCACGTCGTACTTGCGCATCTTGCGCTTGTCGATGAAGCCCAGGCGATGCAGATCGGAGGCCGTCTCATGAACCTCTTGCAGGATGCGACTCTTGCCTCTCTTCACGGCCATGGTCGATTCTTCGTTGTGTGCCGACAAAAAGCGCTCAAGCCGCGACGATCCGAAACTCCGTCGCCTTGGCCACAGGACGGACGTGGTTCTTCTCGCGCTGGAGCTCGACGATGCCGTAGCGCGACATCGTCTTGAGCGTGCGCGAGAGGTTGCTCGGTTTGCGCCCGGTGGCCTCGGCCAGTTCCGAGATCGAGCCGGGCCGTGTCTCGGCGATCACCCGGATCAACGCCCGGTTGTCGTCGCTGAGCACCTCGGCCAGCGACTTCATCGAGGTGAACCAGATCTTCGGCTCGCCCGGCTTGGGCTTGTGCTCGCCGCGCGCGATCGCGAGCGCACGCTCGCGGATCTTGTCCTGCGGCAGGATCCCGATCACGATCGGTTTCATCGTCATTCCACCTTGCTGCGCAGGGCGATCCTTCCGATCGCCCATCACTCGGATAGTCGGCCTTTACGTACCAGCTCGACGACCCGGTTTCGCACCTGCTCCAGCTTCTCGTCCCTGATTCGTCCTGCCACGCGTTGGAACAGGCCTTGATGCGCGGTAAACAGTTTTCCGGGACGGATGAAGCTGGTCCGCTGGAGGGAGCCCCGGGAGAAGTCCCCATCCGCCAGTTCGATCGCGAAAGGGTCGGCGTAGGGCCGGCTGGTGATCTGCAGGCACAGCCAGTCCTCCCGTCCTGCATGGGCAAGAACGAGTGCTGGCCGAAGCTTGGATGTCGATAAATCGGAGAACGGGAAAGGCACGAGGACCACGTCGCCTATTGCAGGTGCGTCCATGCCTCATCCTCTTCCGGTTTCAGCCAATCCTCCGCGAGGGCCGTTTCAGCCAGCTGAGTGACCTCGTCGATCTCCACCGGCGCCTCGTCGAGGATGGTCACCAAGGCGCGATGCAGGCCTTTGATCTTGACGGGCTCGGCCAGACGGACATGCCCCTGTTCGTCGATGATGGCTTTCACGGTCTGTTTCATCACATGTCCTCCGCTCGATCCGGATCGCCCGGCTCAAACCCGCTCCGCCGAGAACCGCATTTTATCACCTATTGATACATGACGCTGGGTGGAACTCACCCGTTCAGACGGTCGGCCACGATCGAGAGCGCCCGCTGCCAGCGCCGCCACGCTGTGGTCCGATCGCAGCCGAAGCGGGCGCAGATGTCGCGCCAGCGGTGGCGCTCGGCACGCATCCACACGAGATGCCGTTCCTCTTCCTCCAGCCACAAGACCCAGCGCATGGTCTCGAGCATCCGCTCGACCGTCTCGGGTGCAGGCGGGAAGCGCCGGATCGTGGGTTCGGCCCCCAGCGTCTCCCAGGGCATGCGCCGAATCGCCGGCCAGGTGTTGAAGTAGCCCTGCACGCGCACGGGCGGCAGGCGGTGGGCGGTGATGGCGGCCTCCCGGAAGCGCTCGGCCACCTGCTCGATGGTCCACTCAGCCATGGCGCGCCTCCCGGGCTCCATCCCGTGGTCCATAGAGCCGCTCGCCGATGCGGCGGATCAGCTCGCGCTCCGTCCAGTGAAGCCGTTCATCGTCCAGGCCGACCACGAGCAGGCGCTGTTCGCGCCAGCCCTGGCGCTTGACGGCTTCCACGTCCATCGGCTCGGGCTGCAGGCGTGCCAGCGGGCAGCGGTAGCGAGGGGTCGGGATGTCCATCTCACGCCTCCTGCGCCGCGTCGTGGAGCGGGAGGGCCCAGTGCAACAGCGCCAAGGCGTCGGCCTCGTTGTCGTCCGCCGGGGCGTGACCCCGGCGACGCACGGCCGCCATCACCGCGTCCTTACCGGCGCGGCCAGAGCCGGTGGCGTGCTTCTTGATCGTGCCCACCGGCACGCCCTGGTAGGGAATGCCGTGGTGCTCGCACCAGGCCGTGAGCGTGGCCAGGAACCCGCCGTAGGCGTGCGCCGCGTCGGTCGAGACGTGGCGGCGCACTTCCTCGAAGACCAGCGCGTCGATCCCGTCGGCGTGGGCCTTCAGTTCGGTGATCCAGCGCTTGAAGCGCAGGAAACGCATGCCGCCGCCTTCGAAGCGTCGGGGCTTGAAGGATTGGCTGCCGCTGGTGATTCGGCCCGTGCGGTCGCGCAGCGCCCAGCCGGTGGTGGTGCCCAGGTCCAGGGCCAGGATCGTGGTGTGCATGGTGTCAGTCCTCGTTCGGTGGGGACTGACGCATCCGACGCACGATATCGATAGTTCCCGTGAGGCGCGCGCACGCGCGCGCGCGTAGAGACTTACGATGGACAGCGTCAGATGCGTCAGTCCTGTCGGTGGTCACGGGTGTTCAGTCGTCGGCATAGGGGGTGTAGGCGGGCTGCATCGGGTGCTTGAGACCCACGCCACGGAAGCCCCGGATGCCGGCGGCGTTGCGCCATTTCTCGACGCCGCGGGTGATCAAGAGGTCGGAGAAGCGGCGCTGTGAGCCGACGAACTCGCCGGCGGCCTCCGCCCACTGCTTCCAGTCGGTGAACAGTTCGGCGGTCAGTGACTTGGCATTGGCCTCGCGCACGCAGCGCTCCTCCAGCCAGCGGCCCAGCGCGTCCTCGGCTTCGAAGTACTCCTCGGTGGCGGCCACGACCTGCGGCGGCGGATCGAGCCGGCCCAGGCGCTGCCAGGCCAGGCACCCTTCCAGCGCCCAGGCCAGGATGCCGTCCCGCTCGGCCAGCAACTTCTGCTGCAGGTGTTTGTCGCGCCGCTCGGGCGGCACGGTGATCGTGAAGGGGATCAGGTGCAGCCGGCGCTTCATCGCCTCGTCCACGTTGCGGATCGCGGGCTTGTGGTTGCCGGCGATGACCAGCTTGAACTGGGGCGTGTACTCGAAGAAGTCCTGGCGCATGAAGCGCGCCGAGACCTTGTCGCCGCCGGTGATGGCCTTGACCTTGGACTCGTTCCAGCGCCGGCCCTGCTCGGTTTCGATCGAGGCCACGAAGCGCGCCCCGCGCAGGCCCGCCATGTCGGTCGGATGGCGGTCGCCGCGCGCCTCCATGAAGGTGTCCATCGGCGCGCTGGCGGCGTAATCGCCGAGGATCGTGGCCAAGGTGTTGACGAACACCGACTTGCCGTTGGCGCCGGTGCCGTAGAGGAAGAACAGCGCATGCTCCTGGGTCGAGCCGGTCAGGCAGTAGCCGCTGACGCGCTGCAAATAGGCTTGCAGGTCCGCGTCGCCGCCGGTGACTTCGGCAAGGAAGCGCCGCCAGGTCGGGCAGTCGCCGCCGGGCGTGGCGGTGGTGATCTTGGTCATGCGGTCGGCGCGGTCGTGTGCGCGCAGGCGCCCCGTCCTGAGGTCGACCACGCCGCCCGGCGTGTTGAGCGCGAAGGGATCGGCATCCCACTCGTCGGAGGTGGAGGCATGTCGCCGGTCGGTGCGGGCGAGCCGCTCCACGCCGCCCACCGTGCTGCTGGCGGCGAGCTTGGCCGCGAGCCGGTGCGAGTCGGCCTCGAGGGCGGCCTCGCGGCAGATCGTGCGGATGAGGTGGTGCACCAGCAGCGTCTCGTCCGCCTGCCAGCGCCGGCCGTCCCACACCAGCCAGCGGCCCCAGGCCGCCACGTAGCGCCAGTCGCGGTGGTAGCGCCGGGTGAAGGCCAGCGCCAGGGCATCTTCGGTGCCCCACACCGATTCATCCGCGCCGATCACCGGCTCGCCGGGGTCCGCAATGTCATGCACCTGCACACGCGGACCGTGGGCGAGGAAGGCCGCGACGTCGAAGCCCTCGGCCACGGCATCGGCCGCATCCCAGCCCTCGGCGGTTTCCTCGGGTGGGTAGAGGATGTGGCAGGACTTCGCGCCGGCGGACAGGATGGCCTGAGCCGCTTGCACCGCGTACTCCCAGCCCGGCTTGTCGCGGTCGGGCCAGATCAGCACCGCCTTGCCTGCCAGCGGCGTCCAGTCGGTCTTGTCCACCGGGGCGTTAGCCCCGTGCATCGCGGTGGTGGCGCACACGCCGGCGTCGATCAAGGCCTGGGCGCATTTCTCGCCCTCGACCAGCACGACCTGGGCGGCGTCCTGGATCCCCGGCTGGTTGTACAGCGGCCGCGGCTCGGGCGGGGCCATCTTGCGCCGTTTGGCGTCCCAGGGCCGGAATTCCTTCTTGCGCCCGGGCGGGTCGTAGCGGTAGACGACGGCGATGAGGCGCCCTTGCGCATCCAGATAGTCCCACTTGGCGGTGGCCGGGCCGAGGTCGTCGATCGAGGCCTTCTTGGCCGCCTTGCGCGGCGGTGCCGTGGGCGCTCGGCCGACGAGGTCCTCGGCCAGGTCGAGGACGCGGGCGAAGTCGCCGTGCACGTCCACGCCGAAGTGGGCGCCGATCAGGTGGAACACATCGCCGCCGGAGCCTTCGGCGCGGTCGGTCCACAGTCCCGCCTTGTCCCCAATGAGCACGACTTCCAGGCTGTCGCCCGGGCTGCCGAGCACGTCGCCGATGACGAACTTGCCGCGGCGCTTCTTTCCAGCGGGGAACAGGGTGAACAGCACCGACTCCAGCCTCGCGAGCAGCGCGGCGCGCACGGCCTCGCGGCGTTCGGACGCCGGGATCTCGGGCGCGGGTGCGGTGTCATTGAAGTCCAGCATCCGACTCCTCCTCGTGCCCTGCGTCGGCCGTGAGCAGGGCTTGACGTTCCTCCATCCACGCCATCAGTTCGGAGAGCTTGAAACGCAGCAGCTTGCCCACCCGGTAGTGCGGCAGGCGCAGACGTCGGCGCTCCTTCGCGTGCGTGAGCCAGTAGTGCGGCAGATTGAGCGCCAGTGCCGCCTCGCGTGCGTCGATCAGGCGCTCCCCGAGCACCGGGTGCAGCGGTGTCTCGTTCATGCCGCGGCCCTCCAGCACCGGTCCTGCCACGGGCACATCCGGCACTCGACATGGGTGGGATCGGAGAACGAGCGCGGCAGCAGTTCGCCCGCCTCGGCGGCCGTGATGACCTTCACGGCCCGGTCGGACATGCGCTGCGCCAACGCCGCATCGAACGGCACCAGCTCGGCGTGGATCTCCATCGTGTCGGCGTTCACCGCCGTGAACAGCGCCGGGTGCGCGTGCAGCCCCAGGTAGGCCTGGTAGAGCGCCACTTGCGCGGCGTAGACCGGCTTGGCCACCGCGAGTCGGTGCCTCTCCAACTCGCGCCACGATTTGGCGCCCAGGCACTTGTTCTCCCACAGCGCCGGGTAGCCGGAACCGAACCCCAGGTCGGGCCCGGCGACGAGCACCCCATCGACGTGGCCCTGCAGGCGCCCGTCCAGCGCCGAGAAGCCGAATTGCTCCCCCGCGTCGTTACGCGTGCGCAGATCGAAGCCCGCCGCGCGCAGCCATCCGACCATGCAGTCCTTGATGAGGTGGCCGCGCTCGAAGACGCGCAGCAAGCGGCCGTCGGTCTCGCGACCCGGATCGACCGGGGCGTCGGCAAACTCGTACTGCAGCGCGCGCTCGCAGGCGGCCCCGAGGCGCGAGGCGCCCAGGTAGGTGCGGCGAGGCTGCGCCGCGCGAGACTGCTGCATCCCGGCATCGATCAGCGCCGTGAGCTGACCCGACAGGCTCTTGGAGGCGTTGAAGTCCATCATCGCCGCGCCTCCTTGGGTGCTGCCGTGCGTGCCGTCTGCGCTTGAGCCTTCGGCTCCTCCCACGGCAGATCGTCCTCGAGGTCGGCGAAGGGGTCGGACACCGGGTCTTTCAAGCCCCGCACCGGCGGATACTTGGTCGCCTCGTGGTGCTCGACCATCGCCTCCGTGTAGCAGGTGACGATGGCGTCGACCACCTGGAGCGCCTCGGCCTCGGAATACTCGCCCAGCGGCTTGGCAAAGCCGATCTCGCCCGCGACCTCGCCGAAGGCCTTGAGGCACTTCTTCATCGCGGCCAGTTCGACGTCAGACGGGTCGATCATGGCCACCTCCGTCTTGGGCGTGTGTCCTTCCTGCACGCGCAGCCAGTGGCCGTAGAGCGCATGAAACGCCTGCTGGCAACGCCGCGAGCAGAACACCCAGTCGATCGGATAGCGCCGGGCGTCGCCCACCGGATGCCGAAGGTCCGTGTGGCCGTAGCCGCGCGCCTGTCGTTTGCAGACCCAGCACTTGCCGCTCATTGCATTCGCTCTCGCCTTCGGCTTCGCGAAACTTCGCTTCGCTCGTTTTCATCGCCCCTCCTCTCACTGCGCCCAGGCCGGCTTGCCCGGCACGGCGGGGCGTTGCGGGGCGGGCGGCGTGGGGATCGCACGGGGCGGGGCGACCGCCGCCGGGGCGCCACCGTTGCCGGTACCGGGGGCCTTCGGCGGCACGCCCATCAGGCGGACGTAGTCCGGGTGGTCGGGCTCGACGGCGTTTCGGATGACGTTCTTCAAGTCGCCGCGGCCGTCCTTCTCGATGTCGATGCGGGCGAGGAACTCGATGCCATCCAGCTCATGAAAGCCCTGGATGCGCCGCGCGGCGGCCGCCTGCGGGCTCATGTCCTGGGGATGGACGTTGCGGGCGGAATTGAGCACGGCGCGCACGAAGCTGCGCCCCATCTGGCCCCAGGCCGGGCCCTTCGGGGAATGCAGGCCGATGTTGCTCCAGAGCTTGCGCCGGGCGTACTCGCCCTCCAGCACCACGAACTCGGCCGCCAGATAGACCGAGCCAGTTCCAAAGCTCTGCGTGGCGTAGCCGCCGGTCCACCCCTGGGCCGGGTCATCGAAGCCCCCGGGCTTGAGCGTCATGCGCACGCGGGCGAGCGTGCCCTTGGGGATGAGGTCGAAGTGCTGCTGCTGTTCGGCGTCGTTGAAATCGTTCCATGCGGACATGGCTTACTCCTTGGATGCAGTGGGGGATGGCGGGATTCGGGTGGCAGCGGCGCACTTGTCGATCAGCGCGCGCAGGTTCGGCGGCTCCAGCAACTCGAGCTGGCCGCTGCGGTCCTTGGCCGGATAGCCGTAGGGGTTCAGGGTGTGGGTGACGAAGGCGCGGTAGGCGCTGCCGTCCTCGGCCTTGATCTCGGCCAAGGTGACGACTTCATCGACGATGCCGGGCAACTCGGCTGCGGTCTTGGCGCCCTCGATCTGCGGCACGAAGACCTTGCGGTTGAAGTCGTCCAGGCGCTCGTCGAGGATGGCCACGAACACCACGTGCTTGCCGCGCGCGTGCTGCAGGTGGGTCAGCGCCCCGATGAGTTCCGAGCCGAGCAGGCCGTAGGCGCCCCGGGTGTCGGGCTTGCCAGTGCGCTCGCTGTAGGCCTGCGGCTGGGTCTTGGCCCAGACGAGCGCCAGGCGCGCGAGTACGGTGATGCTGTCGACGAAGTAGGTGTCGTACTTCGCTAGTTGCGCGGGATCGCCGTAGCGCTCGCACACATGCCGGTAGTGCGCCTCGGAGAACGGTGCGTCCACGGGCAGCGCCGGGTTCGGGCCGGCGAGGAACACCACGAGATCGCGGAACTCCGGCCAGGTGCTCGGGCGCACGCAGTCGCCGCGCCAGTCCTTGACGGCCAGATCCCCGGCCTCGAGGTCGACGAACAGGGTCGATCCTTCCGGCAGCGTCTTGAGCTGGCTGGTCTTGCCGATGCCGCTCTTGCCCAGCAGCACGAGCTTGACGCCCTGCTTCTCGCGCAGCCGCTGGTCGGCGGTGATGATGGGGAGGGCCATCACGCCACCTCCTTCAGCCGCTCCGCGACCGCCGGGTTCCAGAGGATCTGGTAGCCGCTGTGCCCGTTGCGCGAGTACGGCATGGCTTCGGCCCAAGCCTCGCCGGCTTCGGTCAGTTCCCACTCGTCCCGCTCGTTGCGCAACTGCAGGCCGTGTTGGGCCAGGCGCTGGTTGGTGGCCTTGGCCGACAGGCCGAGCAGCCTGCCGAGCTGGGTGGCGTTGAGCGAGCAGATCGCCTCGTTCGCGGCAGTGTCCCTGGCAGGAAGGGCGCGGCGCAGCGTCTCGACCGCCAAGCCCGTGTTCTCCTGGATGCAGGTGAGCGTGGCCGCCATCGCGATGCCGGGCTTGACCCCCGGCACCTTGGCCACGGCCTCGCCGATCAGCAGCAGAGCGGCGACGCGGTCCTGGGTGGGTGCCGGCAGGGTCGGGCGTGCACTTGGCGCCGTGTAGCTGCCCGTCTTGCGGATCGCCGGCAGCACCTCGTGTGTCACCCAGCGCTTGAAGTGCTTGGCCTCGCGCTTGCGGCTACCCAGCACCAGGCTGTAGAGGCCGGGCTCGTTGACGACGTTGACCTGGTCATTGCCGCGCGAGATGCCCTGAATTGAGATCAGGGCTTGCTCGTCAGGGTCCAGTCGCGCCAGGGCGCGGGTGGTGTTCGGCAGTTCAAGAACCGCGCACACATCCGCCGCGACGAACCACGGTTCGCCTTGGGCATCGGTAACGACCCGGACCGGACGGCCCTCGAAATCAAACGGGATCAGTTCGGTGCTCATGGATCACTCCTCCGAGACGAGGGCCAGCCGGAACGTGGGCTTGCCGGGCTTGACGGTGCGGGCGGCCTCGAACCCGGCGCGCAGTGCCGGCGGCCAGTTGGAGAAGCGCGATTCCGAGACGGAGTACTCGACGTCCAGGTAGTCCTCGACCTTCTCGCCGGCGGCGGCGATGCGCCGGGCGATGGCGGCCAGTTGCACCTGGTCCCAGGACACGCGCTTCGGGACATCGACCGTCACGCGCAGCGGTCCGTCCTTCAGGTGCACGACGCCGAAGTCCTTGCCGGCCTCAATGCGCGCGGCCTTGGCCCGTTCGCCATAGGCGGCATCGAGCGCCGCGTCGAACTTGGCGCGGGCTTGTTTGAGCCAGGCGAGCGCTTCGTCCAGGTGGCGGCTGATCTGCGCCTTCTGGGCGGGCGGAAGTTGAGCCAGCTGGCCGACGGACATCGCGGCGATGTCGGCGGGGTAGAGGGTCAAATCGCTCATCGCACCCCCTTCAGCGCGCCGCGCGCTCGGAGGTCGAGTCGTGCAGGGCGCCACGCTCGAACTCGATGACCGACTCCAGGGGGTAGCTGACGCGCTTGGACAGCTTCAGGTAGCGCGGGCCCCGCCCTTCGCTGCGCCAGCGCTGCAGGGTCTTGGGGCTCAGGCCCCAGCGCTGCGCGAGCTCGTTCTCGTTGAGGACCCGACGGTCGCCGGGAGACAGGCTGTTGATCGCATCGACCGGCGACCGGGGGATGGTGCTTGCCGTTGTCGGCATGGAAGCCTCCTATGACGCTGTTGAGGAACAGGTGTCATTGCAGGCTTCGGGTGGCGAACCTTGGAGGGACCGAATGGCGAACCACGCGGGAACTTCGGGTTCGCCAAAGTTCTCGCCGATACGAAAACGGCGGGCACAAGGCCCGCCGTCATGGTCGAGGATCAGTCAAGGACGGCTGTGCGTCACTCCGCCTGCAAGGCGGCGATCAAGGGGCAGCGCACCCGGCCGCGAATGGCATTGCAGCGCTGCACGAGCTCGGACAGCGCCGCTTCGATGCGCTGCAGGTCAGCCAGTCGTTCGCGAACGTCAACGAGTTTGCGCTGAGCCTGCGCACGCGCCTCGGCGCAGTGCGATCCGTCCTCGAGCTTGAGCAGTTCGGACACCTCGTCGAGACTGAAGCCCAGCCGCTGTGCCGACTTGATGAAGCGGACGCGGCCAAGCTCGTCGGCGCCGTAACGGCGGATACTTCCCTGCGGCCGATCTGGTTCGGGCAACAGCCCCTTGCGCTGGTAGAAGCGGATGGTTTCGACATTGACGCCAGCCGCGCGCGCCAGCGCGCCGATCGTCATCGCCTCGATCTCGGGCGTGCTGTTCATGGTCTTGACTCCGTACTTAAGTACGGAAGTAAGCTTACTCCATGAAACCAGACACCCCAACTGCGCAAGGCAGTACCGGAGGCGGCCGTGCGGCGCTCGCGGCCGGATTCGTCTCGGCCATCCTCGCATCGACCTGCTGCCTCGGGCCATTGGTGCTGATCACGCTGGGCTTCTCAGGGGCATGGATCAGCAACCTGACGGCCCTCGAACCCTACCGCCCGATCTTCATCGGCGCGGCCCTCGTCGCGTTGTTCCTCGCCGGGCGACGCATATGGGCGAAAGCCCCGGCGTGCGAACCCGGACAGGCCTGCGCGGTGCCGTCGGTTCGGCGCGGCTACGAGCTGCTGTTCGGGATCGTGGTCGCCCTGGTGATCGTGGCGCTCGGCTTCCCGCTGGTCGCGCCCTGGTTTTACTGAACGGAGGTTTTATGAAGAGATTGCTTGGTTTTCCGATGCTGACGCTCGCCCTGATCGTGAGCGTGCCAGTCATCGCCGCGACAAAGACCGTCACCCTGTCAGTGCCGGGCATGAACTGCGCCGCCTGCCCGATTACGGTCAAGAAGGCGCTCGGCAAGGTGCCGGGCGTGGCCAAGACGGACGTGAACCTCGACAAACGACAGGCGACCGTGACGTTCGACGACGCGCGGGCGAATGTAGAGGCGCTGACGCGGGCGACCCAGGATGCTGGCTACCCCTCGACGGTGGTCGGGAGCGTGAAGTGACTGCCGTCGTTCTGGAATCGACGTTGACTTGTCCGGAGTGCGGTCACACCAAGACCGAGACCATGCCTACCGATGCCTGCCAGTGGTTCTATGAGTGCGAGGCCTGCCACGCCATACTCAAGCCCAAGCCCGGGGACTGCTGCGTCTATTGCTCCTACGGCACTGTGCCGTGCCCACCAATCCAGGAGCGTGGCAGAGGTAGTTGTTGCGCCAGCTGAGCGCCAGTCTCAAGCTGAAGGAAAACCCAGCAGCCGACGCTGCTCGCCCCAGTCGCGAGGCAGCAGGTCTTGGCGGCCACGCAGCGTGTGCAGATTCAGATGCCGGGGCTGGCGTCCGTCCAGGATGGCCTCGACGATGTCGGGGGCCAAGAGGGTCAGGCGCAGCACCTCGGCCGCCCAGCCTGGCTCCAGTTTCAGTGCGCGCGCCAGGTCGGCGGTCGTCGGATAGACGCCTTCGTCGATCAGCCGCTTCCAGTAGAACGCCTTGCCGAGCGTCTTGATCATCGGCGCATCCAGGCCGCCCGCGGTCGCAGCGGAGGTCTCGGGCGTCGGCGGGATCAGGAGCTTGCGGTTGTGCCTCCGCTTGATCGTCAGGGGCACCAGGGTCACCCGCTGCCCGTCGCTGACGTAGCTGCGGGCATCGGTTCCGACCTCGACGCGGATAGCGCGCTTGCGCGGGTTCGTCGTGGTGCTCATGCCGGTGTTTCCTCGGTCTGTGCGCTGGATTCCTCGACCAGCGGATGCGCGCCGATCTCGGGCCCCAATCCCAGCCAGCCGTCCTCGCGCCAGAGGATGTCGAGTCCGTGCTCATGCAGTTGCACCCGCTCGATCAGCAGCCGCGCGATGCGTTGCTGCTCGGCCGGGAACAACTGCGCCCACACGTCGCCGATGCGCCGCATCGCCACCACCACCTGCGCCTCATCGAGGGCGGCACCGGCCGGGTGGCGCTGGCACGCCCGCCAGGTGCCGATCAGCACCTCCGGCGCCGAGAGCGCCGCGTGGATCTGCGTCAGCACCGCGTTCTCGATCTCGGCCGCGGGCAGGTGGCCGACGTCCGGGGCGTCCGGCGCCAGGCTCGCGCCCGCGTTACGACGCTTGTGCAGGTAGGGGACGTAGTAGCGGTAGGTGCGCCCGCTCTTTTTCTTGACGAAGGTGTGCAGCATGCGCTGGCCGTCGGGCGCGAACAGCAGCCCCGCGAGCAGCGCCGGGTGTTGGGCCCGGTGTTCACGCGGCGCCTGCTTGCGGCGCGCGATGAAAGCGTGCGCGGCGTCCCACAGGTCTCGTGGCACGATCGCTTCGTGTTGGCCGGGATACCACGTGCCGTGGTTGCGGATCTCACCGAGGTAGATGCGGTTGCGCAGCAACGCGAAGATGTATTGCTGGTCGATGGGTCGGCCCGTGCGCCGGCGCCCGCCTTGGGTCACCCAGGCCTTGGTGGTGTGCCCCTGGACCGCCATCTCTCGCACCAGCCGCGCAGCCGAGCCATGCTCGGCGTAGCGCAGGAAGATGTCACGCACGAGTGCGGCCTCGCGTTCGTTGACGACGAGCTTGCGATCGACGACGTCGTAGCCCAGCGGCGGCATGCCACCCATCCACATGCCCTTGGCCTTGGAGGCGGCGATCTTGTCGCGGATGCGCTCGCCGGTGACCTCGCGCTCGAACTGCGCGAAGGACAGCAGGATGTTGAGCGTGAGCCGCCCCATCGAGGTGGTGGTGTTGAACTGCTGCGTGACCGAGACGAAGGAGACGCCGTTGCGGTCGAACACCTCCACCAGCTTGGCGAAGTCCGCCAGGCTGCGCGTGAGGCGATCGATCTTGTAGACGACCACGATGTCGATCCTGCCGGCCTCGATGTCGGCCAGCAAGCGCTTGAGCGCAGGGCGGTCGAGATTGCCGCCGGAGTAGCCGCCGTCGTCATAACCCTCCTCGATGGCGATCCAGCCCTCATGACGTTGGCTGGCGATGAAGGCCAGCCCCGCGTCGCGTTGGGCCTCCAGGCTGTTGTACTCCTGGTCCAGTCCCTCGTCGGTGGACTTGCGCGTGTAGACCGCGCAGCGCCTCGATGGCGTGACGGGACCAGGGGTCGGCGTGGCCGACGAGGACACGGGCCGTTGTGATCTCATGCCGGCTCCTTCTGACCGTCCTGGGTCTTGAGGCCGAAGAACGCGGGGCCCGACCAATGCGTGCCGGTGATGTGGCGGGCAATCGCCGTCAGGCTCTTGAACCGCTGCCCCTGATACTCGAAGTCATTGGGCCCGCGCACCAGGACGCGGTGCTCGACGTCGTCGAAGATCCGCGTGAGCACGGTGCCCGGTAGCAGCCGACTCGCGTCACGGCGCAGTTGGTGTGGCAGGATGCCCGTCTCACCGATCTCCTCGAGCTTGCGGCGGGTCGCGGGCTTCAACCCGCCAAAGGCGCGCTCCTGGATCCTGTAGGCGAGCCGGCTCTCCAGCCACGTGCGGTGGTGATGCTTGGGCCGCTCCTCGAAGTACTCGTCCCACAGCGCCCAGAGGCTGTCCATCGGCAGGTGGGGCAACTGGGCGACGCGGGCGGCGACGGTGGTCGGGTCTGCAGGGCTTGCGTGTGTCGTCATCGGCGAACTCCTCGTGCGTGATCGGGGTTCGCATTCACGCGCTGTGGACCGCACAAGCCAAGGCCAACCGAGTCGCTGTCGGTGGCGGGACGGCCAGGTGGCGGAAAGGGGCGTGCGCGCAGCCGCAGCAGGGCGCAGGCCAACAGATCGACGATCTCTTGGTGCGCGTGCCGAGGCCGATCAGCCTCGAGGGCCGGGGAGAGGGGTTCGGGTTCGCGCATGGTCGGCGTTTCGATGGGAAACGCCGCTCATGCTAGGAATCGAGGGGCTCCGCGTAACGGGTTTTGGCGGGGATACGCGGGCTTGCCCTGACCGATACTTCAAATGCAACCACGCCATTTGAACGGGAGGCGCGCGCCGCTGCGGACTTTGGACTTCAGAACAACAGCCTTCCGATGTCGCTGGCTGCGTTCCGTCCGCCTCGCCAATCGCTACCACTCTTGGATAGCGTGAAGGTGTACCGGTCGTCTCCTTGAAAAACGATCTTGAAGTGCTTTCCGTCTTCCGAGATGGAGAAACCCATGTCCTCCAACTCGCGTCTCAATTTTCCGTCAATGGTGCTCGTCCCTCGGAGCAGTCTCTTCAGTTGCTCTCGACGACCTTCAAGGGGATTCTCCTCCAGTCGGTTGGCTTCGAGGATCGACCTCAGCACATGTTGTCGGCGACTGTCGTGCTGAACCCGGGTGGCGGCATCTTCGATCGCGTCGAGGAGTATGCCGAGGACCTCGTTCGGATAGAGATCTCGCTCCCGCCCAAGCCTGAGCAGGCCACCACTCGCGGTCCCTGCACGAGCCTCATACACCCGGAGTTCGTTCCGTAGGCGTTGAATCTCACTTTCGGCCTCTTCGAGGCGCTGATTCTTGGCTTCGATCTCTTGGTCAAATTTCTCGACATACTCGTCGATCGCCTTGGAACCCGAGGCTTTGAGCGACAGAATGGCCTGTCGTGACGCGGTTTCACGGACGTAAGCCCAAGTGCACCGGGCGATCGGACGTCGATTCAGTAACGCAGCCCGGACTTCATCTTTGATGGCGCCCGCCAGATGACCCGGTGTCGAGTAATCGCCGCCCAGGAAGAAGGCTCGACGCCCGCCACCCTCGGGCCAGTAGATGCCGATCGTGCCGCCATAGACGTTCTCGGAATCGACTTCGAGTTGCAGGCGCACCGAAAACGGCCTGTTGGGCTCGACGACGACATGCGCCATGCCCGACAGGTCTGCTGCGAGACGATTAACGTCAAGAATGTACCCGCCTTGAAACCGTGCGCTGACGTAGACGATGGGAAGTCGGCAGCCGGCGTCGCCGCGAATCAGCTTGGCGGCAAGATCAATGTCGGTATTGGTCAGTATGTGCGCAGTATCGCGAATCGGCAGAGGACCATCCGCTGCTCCGCCAAGGGATTCCAGCACGGTCCTTACCACGACAGGTTTCTTCGCTGACGGCAGCCGAGCCGCGGCATGCTGAGACTCGCACTCGACACGAACACCCACCCAGGCGTCGGACGACGTTCTCGAAAACACGACGGTCGTCAGCCATTCCAGATCATTGTCGTGCCTGCTGTAGCGGATGCCGGCGAGATCGACGTCGGGCGAAGTGGCAAGGAGCGATTGAACTTTCTCTTTTCCGTTCTCGACATGCGCCTCGTCCTTCTGTAGCAGATCCCGAAGCATTTCGGCAGACAATCCAGTATGCGGAGACCCGGATATCCAGGTCACCATCGCCTGAAGGAAGTCCACGGTGGCGACGTCCCCCCGCCTTTGAGTAGCACGGCGATCTGGAGTCCAATCCCCAACGACAAGGAGATTGGACGTGAAGAAGCGTTTTACCGAAGAGCAGATCATCGGCTTCCTGCGTGAGGCGGAGGCCGGCCTGCCGGTCAAGGACCTGTGCCGCCGGCACGGCTTCAGCGAAGCCTCGTACTACCTGTGGCGCAGCAAGTTCGGCGGCATGAGCGTGCCGGAGGCCAAGCGGCTCAAGGAGCTGGAGGCGGAGAACACCCGGCTGAAGAAGCTGCTGGCCGAACAGATGTTCGAGAACGACGTGATCAAGGACGCCCTGCGAAAAAAGTGGTGACCGCACCGGCCAGGCGCG
>NZ_FOOC01000017.1 GCF_900113085.1 Fontimonas thermophila
TCCGTTTGGTGGGGTGAGGACTAGCCGATTGGGGAAGTGTGTTGCGCGGCGTGCTGGGGTAGGGTGGGCATGCGCCTGGTGTGGGCGTGGCAAGAAGACGCAAGAGTGGAGGGACAAGACATGAATACGTGGTTCAAGGCGGTGCTGGTGGGTGCGGGTTTGGTGGTGGGTGTGGCCCATGCGGGTGTGGTCAACATCAACACGGCGGATGCGAAGACCCTGGCGAAAGAGCTCAAGGGTGTGGGTCCTGCGAAGGCGGAGGCGATTGTGAAGGACCGTGCGGAGCGGGGTTTGTTCAAGGCGCCGCAGGAGATCACGCGTGTGGAGGGGATAGGTCCGGCGATTTACGAGCAGAACAAGGACAACATCAAGGTCAAGGACTGAAGCAAAACGGCCTCGAGGGAGGGTTGCAGGCGAGCTTTGGCTCGCCTTCTTTTTTGAAGCGGGGATGGGTTGTTTCGGCTCTGTGATCCGGGCGATGCGGAGATCGGTCGCATCGCCCGGGCAGAGCGCAGGGCGGTGTTGTTTGAGCGTTGCCGTTTTATTGTTTCGGCTGACGTATTTGTGGCGCTTGTTTGTCTTCGCGGCGGGCATGCCGGGCGTGTGCCCATGCCGCCGGCGCTTCCTTGAGTGTCTGCGCCTGCGCGGCCGTGATCAGCTGCGCCTGCACGGCTTGATCGATGACTTTTTCGCGCGCGCTGCGCAAGGCTTGCTTCATCGTGTCACGGTCGAACCCCAGCGTCTCTGCCGTTTTACGGAGGCCTTGTTCCCTGAGCAGGGTTTCGATTTCTGCAGCCGGGCGGCCGCTGCGCGCTGCAAGCTCGGCAGCGAGTGCGTTGCCGATGGCCATGCGCTCTAGCGTGGGCATACGCATCGGACGTTCGTACTCGGGATGGCCGTCGTTTTCCGGAATGTCGCGCGCGTAGGTCGCTGCTGCGGTCAGGGTCAGGCCGGCGAGCAAGGCTGCCGTTAAGGATTTGATCGCTTTCATGTGGTGCTCCGTCGAATGGGTTTGCGAACGGGGATGGACATCCCCGGTGCCGACATCACCTTAGACCGCAAATGTGCGGAATCCGTGTGGAAATGCCGCGGATTCGGGGTAATTGGATCCGGGCGGGCGGGGATGGCGCTTAAGATACGGTCATGCGCATTTCCCTGTTCTGGAAGCTGTTTGCCGTACAGCTCATCGCCGCTGCGGTGTTGATCGGGGGAGTGTTGCTGGTGATCCGCCATCAGACCGCCGAGAGCTTTGCAGCCTATGTCGAAGCCCGTGAGCGGCAGCGGATGGAGGATGTGGCCGATCGTATCGCCGAGCGCTATGCGCAGTTCCCGGATTTGCGCAGCGCGGCGCTCGCGGTGCGGGAATTCCGCCGCCGTGCCGAGTTGCGTGCGGGGCGTATGGGCGATGGAGACGGGGATGTGTCGATGCGCCCACTGCCGTTGCGTGCGCCGCTGACCTTGTTCGATGCGCAAGGCGCATATGTCGCCGGTCCGCCGTTGCCCGAGGGGCCGGGTGAGCCGCTGCGCGTGGCGGTCCGTGTCGGTGATTCGGTGGTGGGTTACCTCGTGCGCCCGCCGTTGCCGGCCTGGGCGGCTCCAGAGGAGATTGGGTTCCGGCGGCGCCAGAGCGAAATTCTGGCGCGTATCACCGCATTGAGTCTGCCGCTGGCGGCGCTGTTCGCGCTCATGAATAGTGCGTTGATCCTGCGCCCGATCCGGCGGCTGTCCGCGGGCACTGCGGCGCTGGGCCGGCGGGAATTCGGTACGCGGATCGAGGTGCGCCGCCGGGATGAGTTGGGTCAGCTCGCGGCCGATTTCAACCGGCTCGCCGAGGCACTGGAGCGCTATGACGCGCGCCAGCGGCAGTGGCTGGCCGATATCGCGCACGAGCTACGCACGCCGGTCGCCGTGCTGCGCGGTGAGCTCGACGCGATGCTCGATGGGGTGCGCAGCGCCGATCCGGTGCGGCTGCGGTCCTTGCAGCAGGAGGTGCTCCGGCTCAATTCCTTGATCGACGATTTGCATCTGCTGTCGCTGGCCGAGTCCGGCGGTTTGCGTCTGCTGCGCGAGCGCATCGATCTGGCGACGCCGCTGCGTGAGGCGCTCGATCGTTTCGATGATCGCCTGCGTGCGGCGGGTTTCGTCGTCGAGCGTGTGTTCCCAGCGCAGCCCGTCAGGGTCTTCGCCGATGCCCAGCGCATCGGGCAAGTGCTGGGCAATCTGTTCCAGAACCTGCTGCAGCATGCGCAACCGGGCATCGTGCGTGTAGCGCTCTCGCCCATGGCTGCGGGCGGCGGTCGGATCGTCGTCGAAGATTCGGGGCCGGGTGTGCCGGCAGCGGCCTTGCCGCGACTATTCGACCGGCTCTATCGCGTCGAGGCCGCGCGTTCGCGTGGTAGTGGCGGTGCCGGCCTGGGACTGGCGATCTGCCGGTCCATTGTCGAAGCCCATGGCGGCGGCATCGAGGCGCGCGCTGGCGCGCTGGGCGGACTTTCGATCGGTTTTTGGTTGCCGGACGATGGATCGGCATGAGCGAGCGGATTCTCATCGTCGAGGACGAGACCAAGATTGCTGCGCTGCTGCGTGATTACTTCATGCACGCCGGTTACGACGTCGAGGTGCTGCACCGAGGCGACGAGGTGGCCGATGCCCTGCGCCGGCGCCCGGCCGATCTGGTCGTCCTCGACCTGCAGCTACCCGGCAAAGATGGCTTGACCGTCTGTCGCGAATTGCGGGGCACGGGAGGCGGGCCGGCGATCATGATGCTGACCGCGCGTGTCGATGAGGTGGATCGCCTGCTCGGGCTCGAGCTGGGGGCGGATGATTATGTCTGCAAGCCGTTTAGCCCGCGCGAGGTGGTTGCGCGCGCCAAGGCGATTCTGCGCCGTTTGCGGCCGCAGCTCGATGCCGGGGGGTGTTTGCGCGTGGGGCCGCTCGAGCTGGATCCCATCGCGCATGTCGCGCGTGCCGCCGGGCACGAGCTGAACCTGACCCCGATCGAGTTCGGCCTGCTGGCCGCGCTGCTCGAACAGCCACAGAGGGTCTGGTCGCGGGCGCAGCTGCTCGAGCGCGTGCGCGGGACTGACTTCCCCGGCTACGAGCGCAACATCGACGGCCACATCAAAAATCTGCGCCGCAAGCTGCGCGAGCATTTGGCCGGCTGTGATCCGATCCGCAGCGTTTACGGCGTGGGATATGGTCTCGATGCCGGCGCCCTGGGCGCTTGAATACTCTGGTGCCATGGGCCGTGGCTCGGGCATGGACGCATATCATCCACCGCCGGTCGTATGTTCAGGGACTCCCTCCAGGCGGCTCATCGCTAATAAAGGCAAAGCCGAGCCGCCATGACGATTAAAAAATATCATTGTTCTTGCCATGTCGAGTCTGAAAGACTTTATGGTTTAATCCGCCGCCGCGCCGATTGGCGCGATTCTTCCCATCCGTCCATCCCCTAACAATTCCAAGGCAGTCATGACCATGGCTAGCAAAACCCTTCCCTGTGTCCTGCTTCTTCTCGCCGCCAGTCTCACTGGCTGTGCCAGTACCCGCGACCAGAGCGCTGCGACGACGCCGGCTGGTTCCACCAGCGCAGTGGCGACCGGCCCCGCCACGGGCGCCGTCGAGCTGTCGTCGGACAGCGCCCTGCCGCCTGGCGTGCAGAACACAGTCGTTTACTTTGCTTTCGACAGCGATGAGATCAGCGCCGATGCGCAGCAAACGATCGAAGCCTGGGCGCGCTATCTGTCGGCCAATTCCGCCGTTCACGTGCGCCTGGAAGGCCATGCGGACGAGCGCGGCACGACCGAGTACAACCAGGCGTTGGGTGAGCGCCGTGCCAACGCGGTGCGTCGCGCGCTGATCAATCTCGGTGTCCCGGCCGGTCAGCTCAGCGTGGTCAGCTATGGCGAGACCCGCCCTGCGGTTCAGGGTCACGACGAGAGCGCCTGGTCGAAGAACCGTCGCGTCGAATTCGTGCGCTGAAAACGCGCTTGCCTGTGAGCCTCGGCCCCGTCATGCGCGGGGCCGAGTTTTTTGCGGGATCTGATCGGTGTGGGTTTCGTCGGGTGAGCTGAAGGTGTCTTTGTGCATGCATTCGCCACGCGTGGGCTGATGCGGCCTATTCACGAGCACTTCAGCGGCGGCGCTTGGGTTTGAGCAGGGTTCCGCTGCAGTTGGGCGCCCCGCAGCGACAGGACCAGATTTTTTTCAGGCGCGGCGTATGGGGCTCGTCGAGCGTGATGCCGTAGTCGTAGGTCAGCTCTTCGCCTGCTTCGATGACCCGGATCGTCTCGATGAAGATGCGATCCCTGCGGCGGTCGCCGCTGGGATGCTCGTACAACACGGCTTCACAGTTCGGGTCGCAGCTGTGATTGATCCAGCGCGCCATGTTGCCGCCGACATTGGCGTCGATGACATAGTCCTCGTTGAGCGTGAACAAGAACGTATGGCCGCTGTCGGCATCGCCGCCGTAGCAGCGGTCGACCTCATCGTGCGGGCGCAACATGCCGCGGTATTGGATCACGCGCAGACCTTTGGGTAGACGCCGCGCGGCAAAGACGCCGTTGCCGTGGATCGGCGAGCGGCGAAGGACGATATTGCGGGGCATACGGATCGGCTCGAAAGGAACAAAATTATGCCGCAGGCTCGGCGCCGGGTTGGGCGTGTTCAGACGGCGGTCAGCCCGCCATGACGAGACTGCGTCCGCCCATCAATCGGGGTGCGTCATGACGATAAGGAGATCCAACATGCGTTCCATCATCCGGCAGTTGTGTGTGGCCGTGGTCCTGGCGGTTCCGGCGGCGGCGATGGCCGGGCACCGCTATACCTTTCTCGAAGGGGGATATCTGAACCGTGACGAGGGCAAGATCGATGACTCGGGTCTGCGCCTCGCCGGTTCGGGCGCAGTGACGCATTCGGTCGCGCTGATCGGCGAATATGCCGACACCGGTGATTTCGAGCAGCTCAGTGCGGGCGGCATTTTTCATGCGCCGATCACCCGCGATCTCGATTGGACCGCAGGGGCGACGCTGGAATTCGCCGACACGGGCTTGAACGACGACACCGGTTGGGGTCTGCGCGGCGGGTTGCGCTGGCGCTTTGCCCAGGCTTTCGAGCTCAATCCGGAGATCCGGTATCTCGATGTCTTCGACGACGCCGGCGTGTCCTTGCGGCTTGCCGGGCTGTTTAGTTTCACGCCCGACTTCGCCATACAGGCGGCGTTGCAGGGAGGCGACGACGATCGCTTCGAGGCCGGAGTGCGGTATAGCTTTGCGCCGGCGGGTCGTCGTCGCTGAGCGGATGGGGGGTGTGCGGGTGAGGCAGTGCGCGCCCGCGCACCCGTCCGATTGTTAGAACACGCCCAGCGCAATTCCGGCGGCCAGTCCCTCGCCGAGCTCCCGCGCCTGTGCGAGCGCTTGCGGCGTGCAGGCGCCGCGATGGATCAACGGCTCGGCCACGGCGGTCCAGCCATAGCCGATGGCGATGCGTTGAATCGACCGGACCGCGCCGCTGCCGTCGGTGTCGCAACTGATGATCAGGGCATATGGCAGCCCCAAGGTCTTGCCCGCGGCCGGGTAATACGTGCGATCCATGAAATCCTTCAGCGCCCCGCTCATATAGCCGAAATTCTCCGGTGTGGCGAGCAAAAGCCCGTGTGCCCACAGTAGATCGTCGAGTCCGGCTTCAGCGGCGCGCAGCATGCGCAGCTCGACCTCGCCGGCGAGCGCGCGGATGCCCTCGGCCGCCGCTTCGGCGAGACTGCGGGTGCGTCCGGACTGGCTGTGCCAGATCAGCAGCAGGTGTTTCACGAGTCTGGATCGGCGGCAGATGTCGGTTGCAAGACCCCCTGTGCGCTACGACGGAGGCTCGACAGCATATCCGTGGGTCGTGTGTGCCGCTGTGCTCATGCGGCGGAAGGATCGAGCGCGATGTCCAATGCCTGCTCCACACGCTCGATCCAGACCAGGTGCAGATCCGCGCGCACGTCGTCCGGGATCTCCTCGAGATCGCGCTGGTTGCGTGCTGGCAGTATCACCGTGCGGATGCCGGCGCGATGCGCGGCGATGACCTTCTCCTTGATCCCGCCGACCGGCAAGACCAGGCCGCGCAGACTGATTTCGCCAGTCATGGCCACATCGTTTTTGACGGTACGCCCGGACAGCAAGGACGCAAGCGCGGTGTAGATCGCAATGCCCGCGCTGGGGCCATCCTTGGGCGTTGCGCCCGCCGGCACGTGGATATGGATGTCGGACTTGGACAGGTTGTCGCCTTCGGGCACCCCCAGGGACTGCAGGCGGGATTTCACCAGCGTCAGCGCGGCCTGTGCGCTTTCCTTCATGACCTCGCCGAGATGCCCGGTCAGGACCAGGTGACCGTTGCCCGGAACGCGGCTGGCCTCGATGAACAGGATGTCGCCGCCAACCGGTGTCCATGCAAGGCCGGTGGCCACGCCCGGCACGCTGGTACGCTGCGCGGTTTCGTTTTCGTAACGCGCCGGGCCGAGAATCGCCGTCAGATCGCCGCTGTCCACGGTGATCTGCTGCGCCGTGCCCTCGGCGATGCGCATCGCTGCGTGGCGGAACACCGCGCCGATCTGCCGTTCGAGATTGCGCACGCCCGATTCGCGTGTGTAGCTGCGCACGATCGTCACCAGCGCGGGTTCGGTGATCTGGCACTGCGCGGCGCTGAGGCCATTGGCTTCGAGCTGGCGTTTGATCAGGTAACGCCGCGCGATTTCGAGTTTCTCCGATTCCGTATAGCCGGACAGCTCGATCACTTCCATGCGGTCGAGCAAGGGTCCGGGAATCGTGTCGAGCTGGTTGGCCGTGGCGATGAACATTACGCGCGACAAGTCGAAGGGCACGGCCAGGTAGTTGTCGCGGAAACTCGCGTTCTGTTCCGGATCGAGCACTTCGAGCAGCGCCGACGAGGGGTCGCCGTGGAAGCCGCCGGCGCCGAGTTTGTCGATCTCGTCGAGCATCATCACGCAGTCGCGTTCACCGGCCCTGCGGATCGCCTGGATGATGATGCCGGGCAGGGCGCCGACATAGGTGCGCCGATGCCCGCGGATTTCAGCTTCGTCGTGGGTGCCGCCGAGCGCGACACGTGCGAATTTGCGCCCGGTGGCGCGTGCGATGCTCTGGCCGAGCGAGGTCTTGCCGACACCGGGCGGGCCGACCAGGCACAGGATCGGGCTTTTGCCATCGGGCTTGAGTTTCTGGACAGCGAGAAATTCGAGAATGCGCCGCTTGACCTTGGTCAGACCATAGTGGTCGGCATCGAGCACGGCGCGCGCGTGATGGAGATCCACCGGCTGCGCCCCGGTTTTCGACCACGGCAGCTCGATCAGCCAGTCGAGATAAGTGCGCACCATCGCGTATTCACTGCCACCGCTGGCCATCGTGCGCAGACGGTTCAGTTCCTTGCGCGCATGCTTTTCCACCTCTTCCGGCATGCCTGCCGCGGCGATGGCTTTTTCCAGTTCGGCGAGCTCGGCCTCGGTTTCGTCTTGTTCGCCCAGCTCTTTTTGGATCGCCTTGAGCTGCTCGCGTAGCATGAACTGACGCTGGCGTTGCTCCATCGCCTCACGCGTCTGCTTGCCGATATCCTGCGATAGGCGCAGCACCTCGACGCGGTGCGCCAGCATCCACTGCAGACGTTGCAGGCGCTTGAGCACGTCGATGGTTTCGAGCACTTCTTGCTTTTCGGCCGGCTTGATGTCGAGGAAACCGGCGACGAAATCGGCGAGCTGGCTGGGTGATTCCATGGCCTGCACGGTTGCGGCCAGCTCCGCTGGCGCCTCGGGAATCAGCTGCAGGCCCTCGAGCGCGCGCTGTTTGAGCGCGTGGAACTGTGCTTCCACTTCGGTGCCGGTGGCGGGAGGCTCCTCGATGCGCTCGATGCGTGCGAGCGGGAACGGATGGCCTTCGAGCAATTCGAGCACCCGAAAGCGCTGTGTACCCTGCACGACGATATGGTGTGTCCCGTCGCGCGCGGTGATGTAGCGCAGCAGGTTCGCGATCGTGCCGATCTCGTGTAGATCGGTGATCGTCGGTTCCTCGACCTCCGGATCGCGTTGCATGACGATGCCGACCGGACGCTGTGTGCGCACCGCTTCCTGTGCACCGGCAATACTGCGTGCGCGGCCGATGGTCAGCGGCGCGACGATGCCGGGGAACAGCACGAAGTTGCGCATCGGCAGCAGGATGAGCGCATCGTCCGGGACCTTGGTTGTGGTCGCGTCAGCGGCGGCAGCGCCGGCGGATGTCGGGCCGGCGGGTGGTGGCGTGCCGGCGTTTTCGGCGCTGCGGTGGTTGGGCAGAGGCAGGCGCTCGCTCATGATCGACTCCTGCTCACAGGCGCCGTAGGATGACGGTCAGGCAGCCATCGGCGAGCCGCTGCTCGGCGACGTCGAAGCGACCTGGCGGCAGCGGAATGCGGCGCTCGAAACGGCCCGCCGGAATTTCCAGTCGGCGCAGGGCAAGGCCTGCCGATTCTGCGGGTAGGCGGCGTTCCCCCGCGACGATCAAGTCGGTGCCGTCGAACAGCAACTGGATCTGCGCGGGGTGTACCCCCGGCAGGGCGACCACGATCAGGAATCCATCCTGCGCTTCGAACAGATCCATCGGCGGTTCCCAGGCCGGCGACGCTGCGCCGATCGGCTGGAAAAACGCGCGGTGCAGGCGTTCCGCGCGCTCGATGAGCGCGCAGGCTTCGGCCCACATCGAAAACGGATTTTCACTGCGATGGCTCATGGCAGGATATCTCTTGACGGGTTTCAAATGGAGCCGCCGCTGCTGCCATTCAAGGCTCGTCCTGGCGTGGCAACGGCGATCTACCCGTTTATGATGCGCCTACATCTCCGCATAGGAGCAGGACCATGATCAAGGTGGGTGATCGCATTCCCGGCGGCAAGCTTTACGAGACCCTGGAGTTCGAATCCAAGACGGGCTGCCCGCTTCCCCCCAAGGAAGTCGATGTGGAAACGGCGACCCGCGGCAAGCGCATCGTGGTGTTCGCCGTGCCCGGGGCCTATACCCCGACCTGCTCGATGCAGCATCTGCCCGGGTATTTACAGCATTTCGATGCATTCAAGGCGCGTGGCGTCGATGAAATCTGGTGTGTGGCGACCAACGATGCCTTCGTGATGGCGGCATGGGGACGCGAGCAGGGCGCGCTCGGCAAGCTGCGCATGCTCGCTGACGGCAGCGCGATCTGGACCCAGGCGATGGGTTTGGGGCTGGATCTGACCGCGCGCGGGATGGGCGTGCGGTCGCAGCGCTACTCGATGCTGATCGAGGACGGCGTGGTCAAGCGGCTCAACGTCGAGGCGCCCGGCAAATTCGAGGTCTCCAACGCCGAGACGCTCCTCGCCCAACTGGGCTGATCGCACGCTCGAAAGCGCGTACGAAAAGAGGCGAGCGCTTTATTGTCGTGTGCGCTGCAGTTCGAGCGCCGTGATCTGATCGAGGATCGCGCCGAGCTGCGCGCCAAAGGCCGATAGACGGTATTCCACGCGCGGCGGAATTTCCGCATAGCTCGTGCGTTCGAGAATCCCGTAGCGGGTCAGTTTCTTCAAGCGTTCGTTGAGCACCTTGGCGCTGATCCCCGGGATGGCTTGTTCCAGCGCGCCGGGGCGTAAGACCCCGGCGCGTACCTGCGCAAGTACGGCGAGCGACCACTTGCAGCCGATGATGTCCTCGACAATGCGATGGACGCTCGGCGTGGCGGCGGCGCGATGGATTCTGCGCGTTTTCAACGATGCAGACCGTTTGGTGTCCGAGGCACCGGAAAGTGCCTGCTGTGCGCGGGCGTTGCGCGCCGCTATCGTGGTACGGGTTTTTTCGCCGGAGTCTGCCATGAAGCGCCGTTTGACCCTCTCAGCTGCTGTGCTCGGTGTCACGACTGCCTTTGCCGGAGCGGACCAGGTGCCGTATCCGCAAGGATACCGGAACTGGGTGCATGTCAAGAGCATGGTCATTCAGGAGGGGCATCCACTGTTTGCCTCTTTCGGAGGGATCCATCACATCTACGGTAACGCCAAAGCCATCGCCGGTTACGAAGCCGGTCGTTTCGAGGACGGGGCGGTGATCGTCTTCGATCTGCTGGAAGCGCAGGCGGATGGACATGCGCTCGTCGAAGGGCCACGCAAGGTGCTGGGTGTGATGCACAAGGACGCGCGCAGATATGCCGCAACCGGAGGCTGGGGATTCGAGGGATTCGCTGGCGGTGATCCCAAGCAGCGCGTGGTCGGGGAGAATGCCAAGACCGCGTGCTTCGACTGTCACGCCAGCCAGGCAGGGCACGATTACGTCTTCAGCCGCAAGCGCGATCGATAGCGCGCGGGCGCGGCGGGCGCATGCGACAATGCGCCAGGTTCTCATCCCGCGCCTTCTCATGCCCAGCGTCCGCGCCAACGGTCTTCAGATCGAGTACGAGAGCTTTGGAGAGGCCACCCATCCCGCGATCCTGCTGATCATGGGACTCGGCGGCCAGCTGGTGATGTGGCCGGATGGATTCTGCGCGGGCCTGGCGCGCGCCGGCTATCGCGTGATCCGTTTCGACAACCGTGATGTCGGCTTGTCGACGAAACTCGATCATCTGGGCAAGCCGGCGCTGCTGCGTGCAAGTCTGGCCTATACCCTGGGGCTGCCGGTCCGCGCGCCGTATACGCTCGACGACATGGCGCTCGACACCCTGGGTCTGATGGATGCGTTGTCGATCGAATCTGCGCATGTCGTCGGAATTTCGATGGGAGGCATGATCGCGCAGCTGCTCGCCGGACGGCATCTGGCACGTGTCCGCAGCCTGACTTCGATCATGTCGAGCAGTGGCAATCCGCGCTTGCCGGGGCCGACGCTGCCGGTGCGCCTGCACATGATCCGACGGCCTGCGCGGCGCGACCGTGAGGGACTGATCGCGCACGGTATCCGTACGTGGCGGCTGATTGGCAGCCCTGGCTATCCGGATACGGAGGCCGAGCTGCGTGAGAAGGTTGCCCGCCAGATCGATCGCAACGTCCATCCCGCCGGCTTCGTGCGGCAGATGACGGCCATCATGGCATCGAAAAGCCGTGTGCCGCTGCTGCGGTGTATCCAGGTCCCGACGCTGATCATCCACGGCAAGCAGGATCCGCTGGTTCCGGTGGCAGCGGCCCATGATCTTGTGCGCCATCTGCCGCAGGCACGGCTCGAGATCATCGACGGCATGGGGCACGACCTGCCGCGCGCACTGCTGCCGCGCATCGAGGCGCTGATTCTGGAGCACGTCGGAGAGGCGGAGCGCATCGCCGGTGAGCGCGGTCTGGCACGCGAGCGCCGCGGCAGGTGCGCGGGTACGCCATCGACGGTTGTGGCCGCGCAAGAGACGCGGGTCTGAGCGATGATGCTCAGATGCCCATCGAGCTGAGCGTATGGACGATGCGCTGCAGCAACAGGGCTGCGCGTGGATGTTCGACCTCGAATTCGGCGATGGCCTCGTCGATGCCACCGACGAGTGATTCGCGTGATTCGGCTGCGGAGGGGACGTCGAGTCGAGTCTCGATGCGCCGGATCAGCGCAAGCAGGCGCTGACGTGCTTCGGCGTCCGTCGGCAGCCCTTCGAGTTCCTGACGCAGCTCGGTCAGATCCTGATGCAAGCGTTGCCGATCCATACCGCTCTCCGGTGCCCGCGACGGCTCCATTCTTGGCGACCGCACGGGTGCTGTCCATCCGGCGCGACCTCCCCGCGATACGCTGTGCACGGAGCGATTTCATATCCGATCACGGGTGGGCGTGAAACGGCCGCACGCCGTGCGCGGACCTTGCTCTCGTAAGCAGCCGACCGGTGCGTGTCAATGCGCTGCCTGGGCAAAGGCCTCGGCGAGGAAATCCCGCATCATGGCAAACGCGCGGCGCGCGATCTTGGCGTCATACATGGCCTGACCCGGCCGGTTCGCCTCGGGGTCCGTGAACGAGTGCACTGCGCCACCGAAGCGCACCAGCTGCCAGTCGGCAGCGGATGCGCGCATCTCCGCAGTGAAAGCCTCGACTTGCTCGGCGGGCACGTAGGGATCGGCATCGCCGTGCAGGGCCAGGATGCGCGTGCGGATCGGCGCGGCCGGCATCTCACCGGGCAGCGACAGATTGCCGTGGAATGAAACGACGGCGGCCAAGGCCTCGCCGGTGCGTGCCAGCTCGAGCACGGTGGCGCCGCCAAAGCAGAAGCCGATCGCCGCGACTTTCGTCGGATCGACCGGCAGCTTCGCCGTGTGTGCCTGCGCCAGTGCCGCGGCCTTGGCGGCGACGATGCGTTTACGCAACAGCGGGCGGTCGGCATAGAGCGCGCGCACGGCCTTGCTGGCTGCCTCGGCATCCGCCGGCTGCGCATCTTTCCCAAACATGTCGGCAACGAACACGACGTAATCGCGGCCGGCGATGTCCGCCGCCTGCCGGCGGTTCGCCGCGGTCGTGCCGAGCCAGTTGGGAACGAGCACCACCAGTGGACGGGCAGCGTCGATACGCTCGTCGTAATAGAAGTAGCCGCGGTGGATCTGGCCGTCGATGACGTAGTCGGCGATTTTTTCGGCAGCAAGACCGGGGGCGGCCAATGCCGGTGCTGCGGCCATGACGCCGATGCGCAGACTGCGGACGATCGACATCTGTATGCTCCGTGCAGGAAAAAGCGGTGAGTCAACCAAAATCAGTCAACCAAAAACGGCGACGGACTGCCGGCTGAGCGCACAGAGTACCCCATCAGGGTTCCAGAGCAGCGCGCTCTGCGCAAGATAGCCGTCGCCGCCGGCGGTGACCTCGGTGTCCATGCGCCAGAAGGCCTCGTGCGGGAAGCCGAAACGATGATCGACGAATTCCAGCATCCAGGTCAGCGAACTGGCCATCGCCGGCTGCGTGAGCATCGACAACCCCGGGCTCGGCACGGTGTCGGCCAAGGCGATTGCGTGGGTTTCGTCGAGTACTTGTGCCTCGCGATGACGGACGTGGATACGCGTGGTGTTCGCAGTCGCGCCGCTGAACGGCGGGCGTCCGCCGGTCCAGCGCATCACGAAGTGCTGCGTGAACGGCGGTGCGGTGCCGGCGCCGTAGGGCAGCTCTGTCTTCTCATCGGCGCGTTCGCCGCGATCCGGCTGTGCTGGCGTCAGTCGCAGTGCCGATGCGCGGCCTTGGCCAAAGATCGCGAGCACGCTGCACAGAGTCTGGCCGCGTTCGACGATGCGGGCCTGGGCGTGGATCGCGGATTGGCCGGTGCGCAGCACGTGACCTTCGATCCGCACTGGTCCGGGAGGCACCGGCGCGATGAACGTGGTCTGGACGACGCGTAGCGGCCATTGCTGCGGTATGCACTGACGCAGCGCACGCACCGCGAGCGCCGCTTGCAGGCCCCCGAAGAGCGTCCGCCCTTGCAGCCAGTCCTCACCGATCAGAGCCTGCCAGCCGCCATCTGCCGCGCGCAGGGTGGCAAGGGCTTCACTGAATAGCATCCGATTCTCCGGAAAAAGCGGCACGCGAACATGTGCCGGGCTGCGCATCATAGGAGGTTTCTGGTTTCCGACTCTCCAGGTATTGGGTGAAAACCCCGTGACAGGTCAGAAAAGATTGATATAGGGTAAGTGGATTCTTACGCGGCAAGTCGGTGACGGCGGCCGTGATCGATGGCAACGAAAGAGGGTTGGGGAATGACCAGATGGACGATCGGGCAGCGCGCGCTGCTGCTGGCGCTGTGTGTGTGCGCAGGGATCCAAGGTGCGGCGGCGCAAGAACCGGATGGCGCACCGCCGGCGCCGGAGCGCGACGAACCCATGACCATGACCGCGCCCGAGGATGCGGGTCTGGCGGTTTCAGGTGAACAGGCACAGCCAGAGGCCACGGCTGAATCGGTCGAGCCGGGTCCGGAGCCACCAACGGTCGAGGAGACGGTTGCGGTCGAGCCTTTGCGCGATGAAGCTCCCGCCGCCGCGGATCTGCCGGAAACCAAGGGTACGCGTCTGGAGACGATCGAAGTCACTGGCTCACGCATCCGCCGCAGCGATTATGAAACCGCGCAACCGGTGCTGGTGATCAGCCGCCAGGACATCGAGCGCAGCGGCCTGACCGCCATCGGCGATCTACTGCAGAATCTGCCGCAGGCCGGCGCGGCGTTGAACACCGCATTCAACAACGGTGGCGACGGTTCGGTCGAAATCGATCTGCGTAACCTTGGGTCCAACCGCGTGCTGGTGCTGGTCAATGGTCGGCGCTGGGTCGGTGGTTTGTCTCAACTGCGCACGAACTCGGTCGATCTGAACACGATTCCGATCTCGATCATCGAAAGCATCGAAGTCCTCAAGGACGGTGCGTCCGCGGTGTATGGTTCCGATGCCATCGCCGGGGTGGTCAACATCAAGACCCGCCGTGATTTCAACGGCGCCGAGCTGCGCGGCCATGCCCAGGTTTACGACGATGGCAAGGGGCTGACCCAGGCGTACAACTACTCGGCCGGCTCGTTCAATGGCACGACCGGCGTGTTCATGGACGTCAGCTATGTCACGCAGGGCGAGCTGTTTGCGGGCGACCGTGCGCTGTCCGCGCTGCCGACCTTCGGCACCGGCATATCCCGTGGGAGCGCATTCACGCCACAGGGCCGTATTCTGTTCGTGCCGACGCCGACCAACGGCAATGCCATCTCGAATTTCGACACCGGCCCGGCTGCGCTTTGCCGCGATCTTGCCGGCGGCGTGGTGGTTGGTACCGCGGGCGTGCCGGGGGAGCCGGCGCTCAATTTGCCCTTCGGCTCGCCGCTGACGCTCTGCGATCTGGCCCGCCGTCCGGATGCCGGCGCAGATCCCACCGGCAACTATGCGCGCTGGGATCAGAATATCGATGCGTACAACTTCGCGCCGATCAACTACCTGCTGACGCCCAACGAGCGCACCAGCATCTTTGCGCAGATCTCACATCAGTTTGAGAACGACATCCGCTTCACCAGCGAGGCGCTCTACAACCTGCGCAAGTCGGCACAACAGCTGGCCGAGACGCCGCTGGCCGTCGGTGACGCCTTGCCGGCGCCGTTCAACCTCGGCTACGTCGCCGCCGACAATCCCTTCAACCCGACCAACCCGCAGAGCCCGTACTACATTCCGGGCACGATGCCACAAGACATCGGCCGTGCCGATGCCGCCGCCGGCCTGATCGGTCTCGGCGCCGTGCTCCGGCGCATGGTGGAGCTGGGGCCCCGCAAGTTCCAGCAGGACGTGGATACGCTGCGCATCGGCGGCGGGTTCGATGGCCAGTGGAGTCTGGCCGGAACCCTGGTGAACTGGGAAGCCGGCGGGGCTTACTCGGAGAGCAAGCTGGCCACGACCGAGGCGGGTCTGGTGAACATGGAGCGGCTGGCACGCGCGGTCGGTCCGATCGCCAACTGCACCGGCGATGGTGTCAACCCGCCGCCGCCGTCGGCCGCGGGCTGTGTGCCGTTCGATTTCTTCGGCGGACCCGGCACGATCACGCCCGAGATGCTGGCTTACGTCGCCTATACCGCCCACGACACCGCGCGCCAGCGCCAGCGTCTGTTCTACGGCAATGCCTCGACGCGCTTCTCGGTGGGTGAATGGTTGCCGGATACGGTGGGTTTCGCCACGGGCCTTGAGCTACGTACGGAGGCGTTCGAGAGCCAGCCCGATCCGCTCAAGGTCGCTGGCACGAGCAGCACCAACGCCTCGTCGCCGACCAAGGGGAGCTACGATGCCTTCGAGGCCTATGCCGAGCTGGCGCTGCCGTTGGTCGCCAACGTCATGCTGGTGGACAGCCTCAACCTGAGCCTGGCGACGCGGTATTCCGACTACGGCGAGCTTGGCTCCAACGTCAGCTCCAAGGTCGGCGTCGAATGGCGCATGTTCGACGACTTGCTGCTGCGCAGCACTTGGTCGGAGGGGTTCCGGGCGCCATCGATCACGGAACTCTTTCTTGGCGCCGTCGTCAGCTTCCCGGAAGTCACCGATCCCTGCGCCTCCTCGGAGCGTGACGAGGACCCCAACGTCGCTGCGAACTGCGATGCCGACAACGCATCGACCACGCAGACCAACGCGCAGTTGCCGACCGTGTTCGGCGGCAACCCGAATCTGGACCCGGAGACGGCGACGTCGCTGACGGCGGGCCTGGTGTACAGCCCGGACTTCCTGCCGGACTTCAATGTCGCGGTCGACTGGTACCGCATCGAACTCGACGACTTCATCTCGTTCATCGGCACGGATCAGATCTTCGATTTGTGCTATCGGGCTGATCCGGGACAGCGTTCCCTCTGCGAGAAAGTCCAGCGCGGCCCGGACGGGCAGATTACGCGCATCGACAATACGGCGACCAACTTCTCCGCGCTCGAGGTGGAGGGGGTCGACTTCAACATCGATTGGAAGATCCAGGGGGGCTGGCTTGACCGTATCGGTACTCTCCGCTTCCTCTTTGATGGCGCCTATGTGACGCGTTACGACACCATTGTGCCGTCGGCGAGCGGCGAAGATGTGCGCACGAATCTGGCCGGCTTCGAATTCGGCGGGCAGGGGGCGATTCCGCGCTTCAAGGCCAAGGCCGAGCTGCTCTGGAACAATGGTCCGTGGCAGGCGAGCTGGAGCACGCGCTTCATCTACCATGTCGTCGAGATCTGCGACGATGGCCGTCAGGATCCCGGCGCGGCCAATGGCGGCGCCAACCCCACGCCGATTCTCTCCCTCGAGGAGTATGGTTTGTGCTCGGGGCCGGAGCATCCGCGCTACGGGCTGCTCAACAAGATCGACACGACGTTCTATCACGACGTCCAGTTCGGATACCAGATTGCGAACTGGGGAACCCAGCTGGTGTTGGGCGTGATCAACGTGCTCGATCAAGACCCGCCCAAGGTATTTACCGCCTTTGCCAGCACTTACGATCCGACGACCTACGACTTGCCGGGGAGCCGCACGCCGTACTTGCGCTTCGTCACCCGGTTCTAAAACCACCGTCACTCCCATCCGCCCGGATCGCGGGCCGTTGCTGGCCTGCGCTCCGGGCGGTTTTCATTGGCAGACGGGCAGGTGCCGCCCGTTGCGGCACGGATGCCGGCCGATCCGGTAAGCTTCATTGTCTATGACTTACTCCCGCATCGTCGGCACCGGCAGCTACTTGCCGGAGCGGATCGTCACGAACCGCGAACTGCAGTCGCGCATCGACACCAGCGACGAGTGGATCGTCTCGCGCACAGGAATCGAGGCGCGTCACGTCGCCGCGGACGATGAGCTCACCAGCGATCTTGCGCTCAAGGCGGCGCAGCGGGCCATGGTCTCGGCCGGCGTGGGTCCCGACGACATCGACTTGATCATCGTCGCGACGACGACACCCGACATGGTGTTCCCGTCCACGGCCTGCCTGCTACAGGCCAAACTCGGTATCAAGCGCGGTGCGGCTTTCGACGTACAGGCGGTATGCACCGGATTCATCTATGCGCTGGCCACGGCCGACAAGTTCGTCGCCAGCGGCGCGCACCGGTGTGCGCTCGTCGTCGGAGCGGAAGTCTTCTCGCGCCTGCTCGACTGGAACGACCGGCGCACCTGCGTGCTGTTCGGTGACGGCGCCGGAGCCGTCGTGCTCAAGCCGGCGGATACACCCGGCATCTATTCCAGCCATCTGCATGCCGACGGTCATTACAGCCATATCCTGCGCGTCGCCGGCGGCATCGCCGAAGGCAAGCTGCGTGGTAATCCGTTTCTGGAAATGGACGGGCAGGCCGTGTTCAAGTTCGCCGTGCGCGTGCTCGACGAGTGCGCGCGCGAGGCCTTGGAGCGCAACGGCTTCACCGGTAGTGAGCTCGACTGGTTCGTGCCGCACCAGGCCAATTTGCGCATCATCAACGCCACCGCAGACAAGATCGGGGTGCCCCGCGAGCGCGTCGTCACCACCGTCGCGCGGCACGGCAACACGTCGGCGGCTTCGGTCCCGCTTGCCCTCGACAGCGCCGTTCGTGATGGACGCATCCAGCCCGGCCATCTCGTCTTGCTCGAAGGCGTCGGCGGCGGCATGACCTGGGGTGCAGTGCTGCTGCGCTGGTGAGCCGCGGGGCCGGCTGCGCTATGCTCCGCGCCATGAGCGAGGATCGGCTGATCGAACTGGAAACGCGCATGGCCTACCAGGAAGCCACGCTGCAACAGCTCAACGACATCGTGACCGCACAGCAGCGACGCCTCGATCAGCTCGAACGCGCTTTGCGCGAGCTCGCAAGCCGTGTTGCACGCCGTGATGAAGGTCTGCCCAAGGCCACGGCGGCGGATGACATCGCACCCGACGGCTGATGTTGCGTGGCGTGGCCGAAATTTTGACCGCCATCGCCGCGCTCGGCGTTTTGCTGCTCATCTTCGGCCGAGCCCGCACGCGCGGCATGCATTGGCGCGTGGCCGAATGGCCGCTGGGCAAGCGGGTCGAGGGGGCACTCGCGCTGGTATTCGCCGTGTTGGCACTGCTCGGCTTCCTCGCCGGTGAATATGGATTTGCCGGCTGGCTTACGCTCATGGCGGCGATCATCGCAGCATTTGCAATGCTGACCTGGCCACGGCAAGGCTGATATCCGGTGCAGGCGATCCACTTCCGGCGCGGGTGTGCGCAGCATCCACGACCGGCTCGCCGTTGGGCCATCCCGTTCTGGCGGTCCGGCAATGCACGGCCGCACCGGAGCGGTTACCGTGGCGCTTCCTGTCGCCCCCTTGCCGCCGTCATGCCGAAGAAAAGCCCCACGGTCGCCGAAGCCCTGCTCGAGGCCCACGTCGAATATCTCATGGACCGCTTGACGGGGCCGACCTTCGCGGACTTTCTGGCACAAGAGCTCGACGCACTGCTGGATGAGGCCGGCAGACTCACACTCGAGGAGGTGGTGACGCCGACGATGATCAAGCGCACGGCACGGCGTTATGCATCCGAAATCGAGCTGGGCGGTGGCCTGCCGGAACTCGTTGCTGCCGTCGCTCGCGCGGTGTACGCGCACCGGATCCACGACCGCACGGCGCTCAAGGACATCGTCAGCCATGCCCGCTGGACCGAGGCAATCGACAAGCTGCTGGAGTTCAAGTCGCTACGCGAGAAACTCGTGCGCACGGTGGTGACGAGCCCGATCTATACCGCCTTTGCCTCCGACTTGCTGTATCAGGGGATCAAGGATTATCTGTCGCGCAGCGGCGAGCTCACGCGATCGATTCCTGGTGCGCGCTCGGTGATGAAGCTCGGCCGCAGCGTCATCAACAAGGCCTCACCCGGTATCGAGGCCACGCTGGATGAAAACCTGCGCAAATACGTCACACGCAGCGTCGAGGCAACGGCGCGCCGCAGTGCCGAGGCCGTGTTGCGTCATCTCGATGACGCCGGCTTGCGGAAGATGGCGCGCGAAATCTGGGACCGCATCAAGTTCGAACCGATCGGCACCCTGCGCGCCGACATCACCGCCGACGACGTCGAAGAGCTGTTCGTGATTGGCTACGAATACTGGCGCGAGTTGCGGCGCACGGAGTTTTATACCGGGCTGATCGAAGCCGGTATCGATGCTTTCTTCGACGCTTACGGCAGCCAGCCGCTGACGGTGCTGCTCGACGATCTGGGGATCGACCGCGACACGATTCTCACCGAGTGCCTGCATTACGCACCCCATGTGCTCACCCAGCTCAAGCGCAAGAAGGTGTTGCGCGCTTTCGTCCGGCGCCAGCTCGAAGGTTTTTATCGCTCCGGAGCGGTCGAGCGTGTGCTGGCGGCGTCGGAGTGAACAGTGGCCATTCATCGGCGCTGGCCCACCGCCGGCCGTGTGACGGCTCTGGCCGTCGCCTCTGTGCCGCTAAATGGGCATGTGGTCATGGGTGCGGCAGATGGGATTTCCCGGTCGAGAGCGGCGGCGTCGAGATGTGGTCAACCGGATCCGCCGGCTGCTATACGCCGTTCTGCTCGGCTTGAGTGCCCGCATCGAGGCCAGTGATCCGGGGCGGGTACTGTCCGCAGATTTGCGAATCGAAGCATCGCCCGGTGCAGCGCTGGATGGTCTTTCGAGTTACCGCATCCAATTCGTGGCGGCGGATCCGCGCATCGGGGCGCCCTTGCAAAAAGCTGCCGAGCATCTGCGCAAGCGCACCTGGACGCTCAGCGACAGCGTGCTGAGCCTGCGCGGGGGCGTCGGATTCGATGTCGAGCTCACAGATACCGGCAATCTGCACTTAAGCCTGTTCCCCGACGAAGACGATCCGCAGCGGGGTCGTCGGTGGCTGCTGTGGACGCACCCCGATGGCATGCGCGATCGATGGTGGTCACTCGGTGGCAGCGTCGATATCGTGCGCACGCAGCCCCAGCGGGCGCAGGCGCTCGAACGCCTCTATACCGACCGTACGCTCATGCTCGCACCACAGCTCATTCTCGACATGGACCGGCTGGCTGGTCTGGCGGGCAGTGCGCAACTGACTCTGCAGAACGCCAACTGGCGTGACGCGGTCACCGACCGGTACACCGACACCCGCGTCTGGCAAATCAATGTGCGCTGGCGATTCTGATCGGTCTGCGCAGTATGGTGCGACGTCCAGCAAGCGCCGACTTGGGGCCGGTGTCGCAGGTGTGCCGAGGACGACGAACGCAGGAATCCGGGCGACCGGCGGCCACGGCGGATTCGACAGCGGGAACGAATTCGCGTACGCTGCGCACCGCAGTCGTTTCAAGTTTTGGACTTCCGTGTGGTTGCCCGGCCGTCGTATCGCCGGCAAGTGTGCCTCCCGATGCCTTCCTTGATCGCATGCACCCTGCAGGCGGGTTGGCCTGTTCTATCCATCCATCGACAAGGTTGTCATCACATGAGCAATGTTTCCACCGGAACCGTCAAATGGTTCAACGAGGCCAAGGGCTTCGGCTTCATCACACCCGCCGGCGGCGGCGAGGATCTCTTCGCCCACTTCAAGGAAATCCAGGGCACGGGATTCAAGACCCTGACCGAGGGCCAGCGGGTCGAGTACAAGCCGCAGCGCGGTCCCAAGGGCATGCAGGCGACGCAGATCCGCCCGCTCTGAGAGCCCGGCGTCATCCCGCACCGACCAGACCGCGGCCGCAAGGCCGCGGTTTTTTGTTGCGCGATCGCCGCAGCGATCACAAGTGAAGACCGCGCCACGCCGGCTTGGGCTGCACGGCGGATCGAGCCGCCCGATGCCCGTTGTGGCTGGGTTCAAGTATCATCCCGCCCCGTTTGCGCACATCTACCGGGATCCTGCCGTGGAACTTTCGCTTGCCCAGCGCGTTGGCCGCATCAAACCATCGCCGACCCTCGCCGTCACCGCCAAGGCCGCCGAGCTCAAGGCGCAAGGCAAGGACGTGCTCTCGCTGGGGGCCGGCGAGCCGGATTTCGACACGCCGGCGCACATCAAGGATGCGGCGCACGAGGCGATCCGCAAGGGTTTCACCAAGTACACCGCCGTCGGCGGTACGCCGTCGCTGAAGAAAGCGATCATCGACAAGATGCGGCGGGACAACGGGCTCGATTACAAACCGAACCAGGTTCTCGTCTCCAATGGCGGCAAGCAGGCCTGCTACAACCTCTGCCAGGCGCTGCTCAATGCCACCGACGAGGTCATCGTGCCGGCGCCGTACTGGGTCAGCTATCCGGACATGGTGCTGCTCGCCGATGCCACGCCAGTGTTCATCGAAACGACGGCCGCGACGCGGTTCAAGATCACGCCGGAGCAGCTCGAGCGCGCGATCGGCCCGCGCACGCGCATGATCTGGCTGAACTCGCCCTCCAACCCGTCTGGCATGGCTTATTCCAAGGCCGAGCTGGCCGCGCTCGGCGAGGTGCTGCGCAAGCATCCACAGGTCGTCATCGCCACCGATGACATGTACGAAAAAATCCTGTGGACCGGCGAGCCCTACAGCAACATCGTCAACGCCTGTCCGGATTTGTACGATCGCACCGTCGTCATCCATGCCGTATCCAAGACCTATTCGATGACCGGTTGGCGGATCGGCTGGGCGTGCGGTCCGGCCAAGCTGATCACCGCGATGGCCGATATCCAGTCGCAGTCGACGTCCAACCCCAATTCGATCGCGCAGGTTGCCGCCGAGGCCGCGCTGACCGGCGACCAGACCTGCGTCAGCGACATGGTCAAGGCCTTCAAGGCCCGGCATGACGCGCTGGTGGCCGATCTCAACACCGTGCCCGGTGTGCGCTGCCTGCCGGGTGACGGCACCTTTTACGCCTTCCCCAACGTCGAAGGGTTGATGGCCAGACTCGGGTGCAAGACCGACCTCGAACTGTCGGATCTACTGCTGGAGAAGGCGCTGGTCGCCGTCGTGCCTGGGTCTGCCTTCGGTGCACCCGGACATCTGCGCCTGTCCTTTGCCACCTCCGAGCAGGTGCTCAAGCGCAGCGTCGAGCGCATGAAGACGCTCGTCTGCGGATAGGCAGCCCGGCGTCTCCCGCAACGGCGCCGCGATTGCAGCGCCGGGTGCAGATCACTACAATTCGCCTCCCCTACCGCTTCCGCGATAGCTCAGTCGGTAGAGCAGCTGACTGTTAATCAGCGGGTCGTTGGTTCGAGTCCAACTCGCGGAGCCAGTTTCTTCCTCGCAGGCCCCGGTGATGCTTCACCGGGGCCGTTTGCTTTCCCGGAACCGGCCGCTCTGCGGCAACCCGGCGCCTGCCGTCGATTCCCGGCACGCGACCGTTGGTTGCTCGGGTCCCGCCAAATCCGGACAATACGCGCCCCTTTTGCCCCCTTCCGGTGCGTTTTCGATGCCGACGCGTTTCCAGCTGGCCAATGCCATCCGCGCCCTCGCGATGGATGCCGTGCAGAAAGCCAATTCCGGACATCCCGGCATGCCGATGGGCATGGCCGACATCGCCGAGGTGCTCTGGAACGACTACCTCTCGCACAATCCTGCGAATCCGCAGTGGGTGAACCGCGACCGCTTCGTCGTCTCCAACGGGCACGGGTCGATGCTGCTGTATGCCCTGCTGCATCTGACCGGCTATGACCTGCCGATGGAGGAGCTCCAGCAGTTTCGCCAGTTGCACTCGAAAACGCCAGGGCATCCGGAACACGGGCTGACACCGGGGGTCGAGACCACGACGGGGCCGCTCGGCCAGGGCCTCGCCAATGCCGTGGGCATGGCGCTCGCCGAGGCGGTGCTCGCCCGGCAGTTCAACCGCGAGGGTTTCCCGATCGTCGATCACTGGACGTACGTTTTCGCCGGCGATGGCTGCCTGATGGAGGGTATTTCGCACGAGGCGTGTTCGCTGGCCGGGACACTGGGCTTGAACAAGCTCGTCGTTTTCTACGACGACAACAACATTTCCATCGACGGCGAAGTGCACGGCTGGTTCCGCGACGATACGCCGGCACGTTTCGAGGCCTATGGCTGGCAGGTCGTGCGCAATGTCGATGGTCACAATCCGAGCGAGATCAAGCGCGCGATCGAGACGGCCCGCGCATCCGCCGACAGGCCGACGCTGATCTGCTGCAAGACCATCATCGGTTTTGGCGCGCCGACGCTGCAGGGCAAGGAAAAATGTCACGGCGCACCCCTGGGAGAAGCGGAAATCGCCCGTGCGCGTGCGCAGCTCGAGTGGCCGTATGCGCCGTTCGAGATCCCGTCCGAGATCCGATCCGGTTGGGATGCGCGTGCCGCCGGCGCGGCGCGCGAACAGCGCTGGCTGGCGTTGCTGCGGGATTATGCCGCGGCCTATCCGGCCGAAGCGGCGGAGTTCGAACGCCGGATGAAGGGCGAGCTGCCGGCGGACTGGCCGGCGCAGGTTGCGGCCCTGCTCGCCGAGACACGCACCGCCGACACGCCCGTGGCGACGCGCAAGGCGTCCAAGAACGTGCTCGACCGGCTCGCACCGCGCTTGCCCGAGCTGTTCGGCGGCTCGGCAGATCTGTCCGAATCCAACTGCACCGATTTCAAACAGCATCAGGCGATAGGCTACCGCAGCTTTGCCGGTAACTACGTGCATTACGGCGTGCGTGAGTTCGGCATGGCCGCGATCATGAATGGCATCGCCCTGCACGGTGGACTGATCCCGTTCGGCGGGACTTTCCTCGTGTTCTCCGACTACGCGCGCAATGCGCTGCGCATGGCGGCGCTGATGAAGCAGCGTGCGATCTTTGTGCTCACGCACGATTCGATCGGTCTCGGCGAGGATGGACCGACGCACCAGGCCGTCGAGCACCTGGCCTCATTGCGGCTGATTCCCGGCATGCACGTCTGGCGTCCGGCCGATCCGTTCGAAACCGCGATCGCCTGGGCCGCGGCGATCGAGCGTAAGGACGGGCCGAGCGTGCTGGCCCTGTCACGCCAGAATCTGCAGCCGCAGGCGCACGACGAAGCCCACATGCACGACGCACGCCGCGGTGGCTATGTGCTGTGGCAGTCGGAAGATTTTTTGCAGGCACCGGCGGCGCGGGCGCTGATTCTGATCGCGACCGGCTCGGAGGTGCAGCTCGCTTTTGCCGCGGCACAACGGCTCGCCGCTGCCGGGCGGTGCGTGCGCGTGGTCTCCATGCCCTGTGTCGAGGTTTTTCTGGCGCAGGATGCGGCGTACCGGGAATCCGTGCTGCCGCCGCAGCTGCGCCGGCGGCTCGCCGTCGAGGCCGGGGTGAGCGCGTACTGGCGCCTGTTCGTTGGGCTCGACGGCGATGTCGTCGGAGTCGATCGCTTCGGAGAATCGGCGCCGGCGCAGGCCGTGTTCGAGTATCTGGGCGTGACCGTCGATGCCATCGTCGCCAGGGCGGAGAAGCTGCTGGCGGCGTAAAATGATGGAATCGCCTGCGCGTGCAGGCCGAGTCCCGAGACGTGGATTGAACAATGCCCATGTGCGGGGGCATGACGGGTTGAAACCGCACATCATTCAAGCATCGAGAGGAAGCTCGAAATGGCAGTCAAGGTCGGTATCAACGGCTTCGGCCGCATCGGACGCAACGTGCTGCGCGCCGCCGTTCAGAATTTCGGCGATATCGAGATCGTCGGCATCAACGATCTGCTCGAGCCGGATTACCTCGCCTACATGCTCAAGTACGACTCCGTGCATGGGCATTTCAAGGGCGAGCTTGCCGTCGAAGGCCATACGCTGATCGTCAACGGGCGCAAGATCCGCCTGACACAGGAGCGCGACCCGGCCAATCTGAAGTGGAACGAGGTCGGTGCCGAGGTCGTCATCGAGTCCACCGGCTTGTTCCTGGACAAGGCGTCGGCCGGCAAGCATCTGGCGGCTGGCGCGAAGAAAGTGATCATGTCGGCGCCGTCGAAGGACGACACGCCGATGTTTGTTTTCGGCGTCAACCACACGACCTATGCCGGTGAGGCGATCATCTCCAATGCCTCGTGCACGACCAACTGCCTCGCGCCGCTCGCCAAGGTCGTCCACGACAAGTGGGGGATCAAGCGCGGACTGATGACCACCGTGCACGCCGCGACCGCAACGCAGAAGACCGTCGATGGCCCGAGCGCAAAAGACTGGCGCGGCGGCCGCGGCATTCTCGAGAACATCATCCCTTCATCGACTGGCGCGGCCAAGGCCGTCGGGGTCGTGATTCCGGCGCTGAACAAGAAACTCACCGGCATGAGCTTTCGCGTGCCGACGTCGGATGTCTCCGTCGTCGATCTGACCTGCGAGCTGGAGAAGCCGGCTACGTACAAGGAAATCTGCGAGGAGATGAAAGCGCAGAGTCAGGGTCCGCTCAAGGGCATTCTCGGCTATACGGAGGACAAGGTCGTCGCCACCGATTTCCGCGGCGATGCGCGGACCTCGATCTTCGACGCCGACGCCGGTATCCAGCTCGACCCCACCTTCGTCAAGCTCGTCGCCTGGTATGACAACGAGTGGGGTTACTCCAACAAGTGCCTGGAGATGGCCTGCGTCGTCGCCGGCAAGTAAAGACGCGAGCGCATGGGGAATCGGGTTTGCCGGGACGGATGCCCGATTCCCCGTTTTCGTTTCCGTTTTACTCTCACGGTTCACGATTCCTGGAGCATCCGATGCCCATCCTGCGCATGTCCGATCTCGATCTGGCCGGCAAGCGTGTGCTGATCCGCCAGGACCTCAACGTACCGATCCACAACGGCCGGATCACCTCCGATGCGCGTCTGCGTGCGTCGCTGCCGACCCTCAAGCTCGCGCTGGAGAAAGGTGCTGCGGTGCTGGTGATTTCGCATCTGGGCCGCCCCAAGGCCGGCCGCCTCGATCCGGACGCTTCGCTGACGCCGGTCGCGGCCTGGCTATCTAATGCGCTGGGACGGACGGTGCCGCTGATCAGCAACTGGATCGATGGGGTGAACCTCGAGCCCGGCCAGATCGCAGTCGGCGAGAACACGCGTTTTCTCAAGGGCGAGAAAGAAGACGACGAGACGCTGGCCAGGAAAATGGCCGCGCTGTGCGATGTCTATGTGATGGATGCCTTTGGCACGGCGCATCGCGCCGAGGCTTCGACACATGGCGTGGCCCGCTTCGCGCCGGTGGCCTGCGCCGGTCCGCTGCTCGCCGCAGAACTTGATGCGCTCGGCAAGGCGTTGGCGAATCCGCAGCGGCCACTTGCCGTGATCGTCGGCGGCAGCAAGGTTTCGACCAAGCTCGATCTGCTCCACAACCTCGCCGACAAGGCCGACCAGCTGATCATCGGCGGCGGCATCGCCAACACCTTTCTCGCCGCTGCCGGACACCGCGTCGGCAAATCCTTGTACGAGCCCGACATGCTCGACACCGCACGCGCGATCCGCGCCAAGATCCAGGCCCGTGGCGGCGACATTCCGCTGCCCGAGGACGTCGTCGTCGCCACCGAAATTTCTGCGGAGGCGCGTGCCGAGGTGCGTGCAGTCGGCGATATCCACGATGACGAGATGATTCTCGACATCGGGCCGAAGACGCGTGCCAGACTCGCAGTCGCGCTCAAGCGTGCCGGCACCATCGTCTGGAATGGGCCGGTGGGCGTGTTCGAATACGACGCCTTTGCCGGTGGCACCCAAGCTCTGGCGCAGGCGATCGCCGAGGCGCCGGCGTTTTCGCTCGCCGGTGGCGGCGACACGCTTGCGGCCATCGACAAGTTTGGTGTTGCCGACAAGATTGGCTACATCTCCACCGGCGGCGGCGCTTTCCTCGAGTTTCTCGAAGGCAAGACCCTGCCGGCGGTGGCGGCGCTGGCAGCGCGCGGCATGTGAGTTCAGATCGGCGCCGCGGAGGCGGTGGTTTTCGCCATCCGATGTGGCGCGGTGCCGACCCGCTTGAAACCCGCGGGTGCGGACCTACGATAGCCAGACGTTACCCTGTGCTTGCTGGGAAGACCGTCCGATGAAACGCATCCTCGTGCTGTGCCTGCTGCCCACCGCGCTGCTGTTGTCCGCTTGCGGCTACAACACGCTGCAAAGACAGGACGAACAGGTCAAGGCCGCCTGGGCCGAAGTGCTGAACCAGTATCAGCGCCGGGCCGATCTTGTGCCCAATCTGGTCAACACGGTGAAGGGCTATGCGGCCCAGGAGGAGCGTGTGCTCACCGAGGTCACCGAGGCACGCGCACGCGTCGGCCAGATCCGGGTTTCGGCAGACACTGTCGACGATGCAGCCAAGCTACAGGAATTCGCGCAGGCACAAGGAGCGCTGTCCAGCGCACTGTCGCGTTTGCTCGTCGTCGCCGAGAGCTATCCGCAGCTCAAGTCCGATGCCCTGTTCCGCGACCTGCAGGCCCAGCTTGAGGGCACCGAAAACCGCATCGCCGTTGCGCGCAACCGCTATATCCAGGCGGTGCAGAACTACAACACGACGGTCCGCTCGTTCCCGAGCAACCTCACCGCGATGCTGTTCGGCATGACGGTGAAACCGAGTTTCACCGTTGAGGACGAGAAAGCGCTCGCCAGGCCGCCGGAAGTGAATTTCGGCAACGGCGGCTGAAGTAGGTAGTGCCATGCTGTTGCGCGCCGCACTCGCTGCCATCGCTGTCGTCTGCGGATCGATTGCAGCTGCGCAGGTGCCGGTGCCTCCGGTTGCGCGCGTCACCGATCTCACCGGCACGCTTTCGTCCGCGCAACAGGCCGAGCTGACGCAGCGGTTGGCCGAATTCGAGGCGAAGAAGGGCGCGCAAGTCGCCGTGCTGATCGTGCCCACGACCGCGCCGGAGACGATCGAACAATACGCGCTGCGAGTCGCCGAAACCTGGCAGCTCGGGCGCAAAGGCATCGACGACGGGGCGCTGCTGGTCATCGCGAAGAATGACCGCCGGATGCGGATCGAAGTCGGTTACGGACTCGAGGGCATCCTGCCGGATGCGGTGGCCAAACGCATCATTGCCGAGACGATTGCACCGCGCTTTCGCGATGGCGACTGGTATGGCGGCATTCGTGCGGGAATCGAGCAGATGCTTGCGACGATCGAGGGCGAACCTTTGCCCGCCCCGAAATTCTCTGCGCTGCAGGAAGATGACGGCGATCTCCTCGCCATCCTTTTGGCCATTCCGCTTCTGATCGGCCATGGTTTGCGCCGCTTGTTCGGGGCCTTGCCCGCAGCTTTGCTGATGGGCGCGCTGGCTGCTGTCGTCGTCTGGGTGGCCAGCGGCATCGTGCTGCTCAGCAGCATCGTCGGTCTGGTTACTTTCGCGCTCGTGTTGGGCGGGGTTGCCGGCAGGGTGAGCAGCCTCGGTGGAGGTCGGTGGGGTGGCGGCGGTTACGCAGGGGGTGGATTCCGTGGCGGCGGTGGGCGCTTTGGTGGCGGTGGGGCATCGGGGAGCTGGTGATGGACGTGCTACGGATGCTGCGGCATCTATGCGTCGGCGACTGGTGGCTGCGACGCACGTTTCCGCCGTCGGCGCTGGCCGCCATCGAACGCGCGATTCGCGCCTGCGAGGAGCGTCATGCCGGTGAGATCCGGTTCGTCGTCGAAACCGCGCTGCCATGGGCGGCGCTGCGCCGTGGCGTCACCCCGCGTGAACGCGCGCTGGAGGTGTTCGCGCTGCAGGGTGTCTGGGATACCGAGCACAACAACGGCGTGCTGATCTTCGTTCTGCTCGCCGACCGCGACGTCGAGATCGTCGCCGATCGCGGTGTCGCCGGAGGACGGGTCGCCGCTGCCGAGTGGGAAGCCTGCTGCCGGGTAATGGAGCAGCATTTCCGCGAGGGCCGTTTTCTCCAAGGAGCGATTGCCGGTATCGAGGCTGTTGCCGAGGTGCTGCGCCGGCATCCACCGGGGCGCAAAGGTCCGGCCAACGAACTGCCGGATGCGCCCGTGGTTCTGTAGACTTGAAAAATTTCCGACTCTTCCGCGAGGCCTGCCGTGCGTTTCCAAGGCACCCAAAACTATGTCGCCACTGACGATCTGATGATGGCGGTGAACGCTGCCGTGACCTTGCAGCGGCCGCTGCTCGTCAAGGGTGAGCCCGGCACCGGCAAGACCCAGCTCGCGCGCGAGATCGCCGCGGCGCTGGGCTTGCCGTTTTATGACTGGGCAATCAAGTCGACGACCAAGGCGCAGCACGGCCTTTATGAGTACGACGCGGTATCCCGGCTGCGCGATTCGCAGCTGGGCAGCGAGCGTGTCAAGGACATTCGCAACTACATCATCAAGGGCAAGCTGTGGGAGGCGTTCGAATCGGAAAAGCAGCCGGTTTTGCTGATCGATGAGATCGACAAGGCCGACATCGAATTCCCCAACGATCTGCTGCGCGAGCTCGACCAGATGGAGTTCTACGTCCACGAGACGCGCGAGACGGTGCGCGCACGGCACCGCCCGATCATCATCATCACCAGCAACAACGAAAAAGAGCTGCCGGATGCTTTTTTGCGCCGGTGTTTTTTCCACTACATCCGCTTTCCGGATCGAGAGACGATGCAGAAGATCGTCGATGTCCATTTCCCGGATATAAAAAAGAATCTGGTCAAGGAGGCGATGGAAGTGTTTTTTGGCCTGCGCGAGTTGCCGGGACTGAAGAAAAAACCTTCGACCTCGGAGCTGCTCGACTGGCTCAAGCTGCTGCTCGCCGAAGACATCGACCCGGCCGTGTTGCGCGAATCCAGCAGCAAAAAGACGTTGCCGCCGCTTTATGGAGCGCTGCTGAAAAACGAGGCCGACGTCCATTTGTTCGAGCGCGTGGCCTTCATGGCACGGCGCTCGAATTGAGCGCTTGGCCAGCCGCCGATCAGTCGTCAGACAAGCGGGAACGGCGAGTCCACGCGCCGGTTCGGCAGCGCGGCTCGGGCACGCTTCGCTTGAAGAGCGCGGTTCGGTTCAATTGCGTTGCCGCCGCAGGCCACGGCCCGCCGGCGGTCAGTGTCCCGGATGATGCAGCCAAGCATTGATGAGCGCGGTTGGCGATTAGGCATGTAGTACACCGGAACCGCGCTGTTGCGGCTGCGGTGATCGATGCGGCCACCCTGGTTGCGTTCGTGCCTTGCCCGTGAGGCTTTTGCCCCCGCGGTTGCTTCTACGGCCGCACGGCGCGGGCGCAGTGCCGGGTGAGGCGCTCAGGCCTTGCCGGCGAGTTGATCGACGATGGCCGGGTTTTCCAGCGTCGAAACGTCCTGGGTGATGGCCTCGCCCCTGGCGATCGCGCGCAGCAGCCGGCGCATGATCTTGCCGCTGCGGGTCTTCGGCAGGTTGTCGGCGAAGCGGATGTCGTCGGGCTTGGCGAGCGGGCCGATTTCGCGCGCCACCCATTCGCGCAATTCCTTCGCCAGCGCCTCGGCCTCGGCACCGGTCGGGCGCGGGCCCTTGCAGATGACGAAGGCAAAGACGGATTCGCCCTTGATCTCGTGCGGGCGGCCGACGACGGCCGCTTCGGCGACGCGCGGATGCGCAACCAGCGCGCTTTCGATTTCCATCGTGCCGAGGCGGTGTCCGGAGACGTTGAGCACGTCATCGACGCGGCCCATGATCCAGAAGTAGCCGTCGGCGTCGCGGTGCGCCGAGTCGCCGGCGACGTAGTAGCGGTTGCCGAACTGTGCCCAGTAGGTCTTGATGTAGCGCGCATTGTCGCCCCAGATCGTGCGCAGCATCGACGGCCAGGGCTTGCGGATGACCAGGTAGCCGCCCTGATGCGGGTCTTGGACCGGCGCGCCGGATTCGTCGACCACGTCGGCGAAGATGCCGGGCAGGGGCTTGGTGCAGGAGCCGGGCTTGGTCGCGATCGCCCCCGGCACCGGCGCGATCATGATGCTGCCGGTCTCGGTCTGCCACCAGGTATCGACGATCGGCAGTTTTTCCTTGCCGATGACGCGGTGATACCACATCCACGCCTCGGGATTGATCGGCTCACCGACGCTGCCGAGCAGGCGCAGCTTGGACAGGTCGTAGCGCGCGGGCCATTCCTCACCCAGCTTCATCAGCGCGCGGATCGCCGTCGGCGCGGTGTAGAAGATGGTCACGCCGTGATCCTGGCAGAGCTTCCAGAAACGGCCGGCGTCGGGCACCGTCGGCGCGCCCTCGTACATCAGAATCGTCGCGCCATTCGCGAGCGGGCCGTAGCAGACATAGCTATGCCCGGTGACCCAGCCGACGTCGGCGGTGCACCAGAAGACATCATCGTCACGCAGATCGAACACCCACTGGCAGGTCAGCGTCGCGCCGAGCAGATAACCGGCCGACGAGTGCTGGATGCCCTTGGGCTTGCCCGTGGAGCCGGAGGTGTAGAGCAAAAACAGGGGGTGCTCGGCGTCGATCCACTCCGGATCACAGCGCTCGGACTGGTGCGGCACGAGCTCGTGCCACCACAGATCGCGGCCAGCGGTGAAGGGTACCGGATGCCCAGTGCGGCGCAGGACGAGCACATGCTCGATCGTCGGGCAGCCCTGGGATAGGGCATCGTCGGCCGCTTTCTTGAGTTCCACGATATGGCCGCCGCGATGTCCGCCATCGGCGGTGATCAAGAGCCTGGCTCCTGCATCTTCGATGCGGTCCTTGAGCGAGACCGCGGAGAAGCCGCCGAAGACCACGGAGTGGATCGCGCCGATGCGCGCGCAGGCCTGCATCGCGACGATTGCTTCCGGCACCATCGGCATATAGATCACGACACGGTCGCCGCGGCCAATGCCCAAGGATTTGAGCGCATTGGCGAGCTGGCACACCCGCGCATGCAGTTCCCGGTAGGTCAGCATGCGGACGTCCCCCGGTTCGCCTTCGAAGCGGATCGCGATCTTGTCGCCGCGCGCCGCCAGGTGGCGGTCCAGGCAGTTCACCGAGACATTGGTCTTGCCGTCGGCGAACCAGCGATAGTTCGGCGCGCTGGACTCATCGAGCGTCTGGGTGAACGGGGTTTGCCAGGCCAGTGTCTTGCGCGCCAGATCGGCCCAGAAGCCAACGGGGTCTTTTGCCGCTGCCGCGTGTAGCGCATCGAGCTTGGCCGCATCCAGGCGCGCGCGCGCAGCAAAATCAGGGGGCGGAGGGAACAGGCGCGTTTCGCTGAGCACGGATTGAAGATGTTTTCCGCCATCCAGGCGGGTGTCGTTTTGACTCACGGCGATCTCCAACGGCTGCACAGGCCGGGCCGCGATCGATGCGGCCCGGCCGCGATGGTACGACAAAGCGCATGTCGTGCCACAGGGCGCCTCGCCGAAATAGGCCTTGCCTTGCCGCCGTGGACACGGTATGACCCGACCCGCGCGGATCGAATCATACCGCTGCGACCATTTGAGTCGACTTCATGGGTGAACAGCGATGCGCAGTCACCCATCATCCTCTGCTTACTGGAAGGCCAACATCCGCCTGGTGCTGGTACTGCTCGCGATCTGGTTCGCGGTGTCTTATGGCGCCGGCATTTTGTTCGCGGACTGGCTCGACCAGTTCCGGTTCTTCGGCTTCAAGCTGGGGTTCTGGTTCGCGCAGCAGGGTTCGATCTACGTCTTCATCGGCCTGATTTTCTACTACGCCTGGCGCATGAACCGGCTCGATCGCGAGTACGACGTCCACGAGGACTAGGAGCCAATCCCATGGATGGCATGACCTGGGCTTACCTGATCGTCGGTGCGAGTTTTGCGCTGTACATCGGGATTGCGATCTGGTCGCGCGCCAGCTCGACGGCAGACTACTACATTGCCGGTCGCGGGGTTTCGCCGGTGGCCAACGGCATGGCCACGGCCGCCGACTGGATGAGCGCCGCCTCGTTCATCTCGATGGCTGGTCTGATCGCCTTCATGGGCCGCGACGGCTCGGTGTATCTGATGGGCTGGACCGGCGGCTACGTCCTGCTGGCGCTTTTGCTCGCGCCCTATCTGCGCAAGTTCGGCAAATTCACCGTGCCGGACTTCGTCGGCGACCGCTACTACTCGCAGACCGCGCGCATGGTTGCGGTGGTCTGCGCGATCTTCGTGTCGTTCACCTATGTCGCCGGGCAGATGCGTGGCGTCGGCATCGTGTTCTCGCGCTTTCTCGAGGTGGATATCAATACCGGTGTGATCATCGGCATGGCGATCGTGTTTTTCTACGCCGTGCTCGGCGGCATGAAGGGCATCACCTATACCCAGGTAGCGCAGTACTGCGTGCTGATCTTCGCCTACATGGTGCCGGCGATCTTCATTTCGCTGATGCTGACCGGTAATCCGATTCCGCAGCTTGGCTTTGGCGCCAAGACCGCGGACGGTGTCTATCTGCTCGACAAGCTCGACGGCCTGGTGACCGAACTCGGCTTTGCGGCCTACACCGCGGGGGTCAAGCCGACGATCGACGTGTTCTGCATCACGCTGGCGCTGATGGTTGGCACCGCCGGCCTGCCGCACGTGATCGTGCGCTTTTTCACCGTGCCCAAGGTGCGCGACGCCCGCGTATCCGCCGGTTGGGCGTTGGTATTCATCGCCATTCTCTATACCACGGCGCCGGCCGTCGCCGCCTTCGCCCGCACCAATCTGATCGAAACCATCCACAACAAGCCTTACGCCGAAGCGCCGGGCTGGGTACGGAGCTGGGAGAAGACCGGACTGATTGAGTGGAAGGACAAGAATGCCGACGGCGTCATGCAGTACCTCGCCGCGCCGGACAAGAACGAGATGACCATCGACCGCGACATCATGGTGCTGGCGAATCCGGAGATCGCGAAGCTGCCGAACTGGGTCATCGCCCTGGTTGCCGCCGGCGGCCTCGCCGCCGCCTTGTCGACCGCGGCGGGCCTGCTGCTGGTGATCTCGACCTCGATCTCGCACGACCTGCTGAAGAAGACGCTGATGCCCGGCATTACCGACAAGCAGGAGCTGCTGTTCGCGCGCCTGGCCGCGGCGGTGGCGATCGGCATCGCCGGCTATCTCGGCATCCACCCACCGGGCTTCGTCGCCCAGGTGGTCGCCTTTGCGTTCGGCCTTGCGGCCTCGTCGTTCTTCCCGGCGATCATCCTCGGCATTTTCTCGCGCCGCATGAACAAGGAAGGCGCGATCGCCGGCATGATCTCGGGCATCACCGTCACCGCGGCCTACATCATCTACTTCAAGTTCCTGAACCCGGCCGCGAACGTGCCCGCCAACTGGTTTTTGGGCATCTCGCCGGAGGGCTTCGGCGCTATCGGCATGCTGGTGAACGTTGCGGTGGCCACCGCCGTCGCGGCGCTGACCAAGCCGCCGCTGCGGCGCGTGCAGGAGATCGTCGAGCACATCCGTGTGCCGCGCGGTGCCAGCGCCGCGCGCATGCACTGAAAACAAATGCCTGTCGAGTCATGAGCCTGCGACGGGAGGTCTCGAAAAAACACAACGTCTGATGTACAAAGTGACTGCCCGGTCGCTTTCCCTCCCTTGGGCCGGGTATGCTGGACCGCGGTTGCTGCGTTTCCTCGTCGGAAGTGCCGGCCGCGGTCTTTTTTTGTTGCGGCGAATTGGCGTGACCGATCCGCCCGGTGTCCGGGATAATGGCGCCGTGCATTACCAACACCGCTACCACGCCGGAAATTTCGCCGACGTTTTCAAGCACGTCCTGCTGGTCGCCTTGCTCGATGCGCTCAATGCCAAGGCTGCACCGTGGGCATATGTGGACACCCACGGCGGCGCCGGCTGTTACGACCTCGAAGACGCCGCGGCGCAACGCACCGGAGAAGCCGCAACCGGCATCCGTCGGCTATGGGCGGTGCGTTCGCCACCATTGCAGCAGTATCTGTCGTGTCCCGGATGATTGGTTAATTGGTTCACGCCGTGGTTTACTCTTGGCGCGAGAGGTCATGCTGGAGCTGAAACGATGCATCTGAGGCTGCACAAGAACGCCACCACGACACCCAGGATCCGCGCCGAGATCCAGGTCAGCAAGGAGCCCATGAGGGTTCTGGCCCAGCGCTTTGGCGTGAGTGTCTCCACCATCGCTCGCTGGAAGAAGCGTGCATCGGTTCATGACGCCTCCCATACCCCTCATCGACTGCAAACCACGCTGACGCCGGCCCAGGAGTCCATCGTGCTCGTCTTGCGTAAAAGCCTGGGCCTTTCGCTGGATGACCTGCTGGCAGTCGTACG
>NZ_FOOC01000006.1 GCF_900113085.1 Fontimonas thermophila
ACTGCCAGCAGGTCATCCAGCGAAAGGCCCAGGCTTTTACGCAAGACGAGCACGATGGACTCCTGGGCCGGCGTCAGCGTGGTTTGCAGTCGATGAGGGGTATGGGAGGCGTCATGAACCGATGCACGCTTCTTCCAGCGAGCGATGGTGGAGACACTCACGCCAAAGCGCTGGGCCAGAACCCTCATGGGCTCCTTGCTGACCTGGATCTCGGCGCGGATCCTGGGTGTCGTGGTGGCGTTCTTGTGCAGCCTCAGATGCATCGTTTCAGCTCCAGCATGACCTCTCGCGCCAAGAGTAAACCACGGCGTGAACCAATTAACCAATCATCCGGGACACGACACCTACGAAACCTTCCTGCGCTTCGCCCAGACCATCGTCGACGATGGCGATCCGATCAACTACGCCGCGGCGGCCACGGCCCATCGTGCCACGCTGATGTTCGAGGTGCGCGGCGACACCGTCGTCCCCAACTGCACGATCGCCGGCGACCCCAACTGCCCGGCGATCGACACGCTGCCGATCTCCGCCTGGCTGTCCGGCACCGATCCGCTCGCGCGCGTAATGGGGCTTGACTTCCTGCCCGGACCGACACAGTTCGACGGTTATGACGTGCCGCTCGCGGCGCAGACCCTGGTCGATGCCGCCGGCATCGATGCCGTCGTGCGTTTCAACCAGGGCGATCACGGTTCGATCCTGAGTCCGGTCGCCAATCCCCTGGTGACCTGCGAGATGCAGAAACAAACAGCGGTGTATCTGGCCAGCAACGGTGCGCAGCTTGCGCTCGGCACCTGTGCGAACTGAGAGGAGAACGACAACATGAAGCGGAATCTCATCGTGCTCGCCGCGGCGTCCCTGTGCACGGCGAGCGGCAGTGTCGCGGCGTTCAGCACCGAGCGCGCCGGGGTCAACATCCAGCTCGACAACAAGCTGTCGGCCGGTGTCGCCTGGCGCGTGGCCTCACGCGATCCGGATCTCGTCGGCAAGGGCAATGGCGGCAACGCCTATTCCACGAACAGCGACGACGGCAACCTGGCATTCGATCCGGGCGACGTCGTCTCCGCCGCCGCCAAGATCACGTCCGATCTGACCCTGACCAGGGGCGCTTTCGGGATCTTCGTGCGCGGCAGCTATCTGTTCAATGACCGTCTCCACAACTACGACTTCTTCAATCCCGACAACTACTACACACCCGGCGCGGTGGACCCCGGCGTGGGGTTGACCCCGACCGGCCGCCCGTCGGAGGTGCCGATCGCCGTCTACCACGCGCGCACCGCCGAGGTGCGCGATGCCGTCGGCAGCGACGCCGACCTGCTCGACGCGTACGTGTTCGGCAGCCTCGATCTCGGCGTCCGTCAGCTCGCGTTCAAGATCGGGCGCCAGGTGATCAACTGGGGCGAATCGACCTTCGTCCTGCACGGCATCAACAGCATTCTGACCTTCGACCAGAACCAGCAGCGTGTTCCTGGGTTCGAGATCGAGGAGCTGCTGCTGCCGACGTCGATGGCCTGGTTCTCGATGACCTTGTTCGAGGGTGTCTCGGCCGAGGCGTTCTACCAGCTCGATTGGGATCACACGACCATCGATGCCGCTGGCACCTACTGGTCGACGAACGATTTCGCCGGCATCGGCGGCAAGCGCGCCAACATCACCTTCGGCCTGCCGCCGGAGAACTTCCCCGGCACGACGATTCCGCGCGCGCCCGACCGCAAGCCCGGCGACGACGGCCAGTACGGCGGCAAGCTCAGCTTCCTGATTCCGGCGCTCAACGACCTCGACCTGTCGCTGTATGCGATGAACTACCACAGCCGGCTACCGCTGGTCAGCGGCACGTCGAAGGCGAGCTTTGCGGCACCGGCGAGCACCGGCAGTTATTTCATCGAATACCCCGAGGACATCCAGCTCTACGGCCTGTCGTTCAATACTGCGATCGGTGACTGGTCGCTGCAGGGGGAATACAGCTACAAGGTCGATCAGCCGCTGCAGATCGACGACGTCGAGGTTCTGCTCGCCGGCGTCGGCTTGCCCAGCCAGCTGACGCCGCCGCCGGCCCCGGCCTTCGGCTCCGCGCTCGGCGGCAAGTATCTGCGCGGCTGGCGGCGGCACGACGTCAGCCAGGCTGACCTGGGCGTGACTTATCTGTTCGGGCCGTCGGCCTGGGCGGGGTGGGATCAGCTCCTGTTCCTCGGCGAGGTGGGAGCCGTGTACGTCCATGACCTGCCGCCGTCGAGCGTGCTGCGCTACGAGGGACCCGCCACCTACACGCCGGGCGATGCCGCCACCGCCGCGCTGGTATCGGCCTCGACGGTGCCGGCCTTCGGCTCCGCCGTGCCGCAGGAAACCGGCGGCTATGCGACGGATTTCTCCTGGGGCTACAAGCTCGTTGTGCGGGCGCAGTACAACAACGTTTTCGGCGTATTGCGGGTCGAACCCGGCCTGCGGTTCGATCACGACGTGCGCGGCGTGACGCCGACGCCGATCACCAATTTCATCGAAGACCGCATGATGCTCACGACCACCCTGGCCGTGCACTACCTGCAGGAATGGTCGTTCGAGGCCGGCTATACCAACTACTTCGGAGCCGGTCGCCGCAACCTGCTGGCCGATCGCGACTTCGTCGATCTGGTCGTCAAGTATTCGTTCTGAAGCGGGTCGGCCGGGCACTCTGCAAAGGCCGGCCTTGCCGGCCTTTGCGCGTTCATGTCCGGCGCATGCCCGGATGGCCGCGACCTGCCCCGCGACGGATCAAGAGCATGCTGGGGGTGCGCGGTCGGATCTGGTCTGCGTGCTCAGGTCTGCTCGGCTTCCGGCGAGATCCGGATCGGTTGTGGTTCACCGAGGAAACGCGGCGAGGTGCGCAGCAGAAAGATGTCGAGCACGGCCTTGGTGCGCGCAAAGATTTCGCGCGGTGGATTGCGCATCCCCATGCCGCCGTCGCTGGTCGCCGGTGCGAGGTAGGCGACCACGTTGAGCCCGAGTTTGCGGCCGATGAACACGGCGCGGTAACTGTGATAGCGCTGGGTGATAACGGTGAAGCGATCGAGTCCGAATACGGCTTGTGCGCGCACGATCGAATCGAGCGTGCGGAAACCGGCAAAGTCCATCGTGATCGCCCGCTCCGGGACGCCGAGCTTGACCAGCTCCTGATACATGAACCTCGGTTCGTTGTAGGTCTCGTCCGGATTGGCGCCGCTGACGATCAGATGCTTGACCTTGCCGTTGCGGTACAGCTCTGCGGCCGCCTCGATGCGGCCGCGGAATTCGGGGCTGGGTCTGCCGTTTTCCAGGTACTTGCTGGTGCCGAGCACCAGCCCCACATCGTTGAACGGCAACAGCGCCCAGCTCTTGAATACATAGGCGTCCGTGCTGTTGATGACCCAGCGATTGCTCAGCAGCACGACCAGGACAAAGGCGACGGCGCCGCCGATGATCCAGCGGCGCAACAGCCGACGTGTCGAGGGCTTCAAGCGGCCAGACCCCACAGCAGATAGGCGAACAGCGCGATCTGGATCGCGAAGAACGTCGCCCGAATCAGCACGAGGATATGCGAGGTGCCGACCAGGTGGGTGACGCTCTGGGCGATGCGCGCATACAGCACCCAGGCGGCGACGGCATCGACCATCGGCGATTTGCCGATGGCCTGTGCGACGAGCACGATCACCGCGAACACCGGCAGGTTCTCCAGGCAGTTGAGGTGCGCATGTTCGGCGCGCTTGACGAAATCCGGGGTTTGCGCGGCGGCGCCACGCGTCCAGCTGTTGGCGGGTTTGCCGCGCAGCACCTCGATCACGCGCCAGACCACGACGAGCGCAACCAACACCAGCGTCCATGCCGCGAACCCGACCAGCGCCATCATGCCGCTCATATCCGTGTTCTCCGTTGGGTGGACGGTCGCATTCTACCGGTCCGGCATGCGGAACATCAGCTCGACGTTGCGGTCACCCGGCGTGCCCGGGCGGATACCACCTTGCAGGCACAATCCGGCGAGGCCGGCCTCGCTGATCGCAGCCGCGACCGCCGCGGGATCGCTCAAATACAGCGCGCAGCGATCGTCGGCCGCAGCCAGCGCCTTGGCGCGTTCGAAGCGGTGTTGCAGCACCGAGGCGCGGATCGTGCCGGTGCCGTCACCGTTGTCGAAGATTTCGATCAGACGTTGTTCCTGTGGATGATCGATCAGCGAGGCGGTCTCGATCTGCCAGAAACCGCTGCAGGCACCCTCCCGTTTGCACTGGACCGGAACTTCGACGGTACCATTGCGGCCGATGCCGGTTTCGACCTTGAACGCGCGGATGCGGTGTTGGTGCGTATGTCCGGCGATCCACGCGATCAGGTGAGGCCAGCTCGCCAGTTCGGCGTCGAGTTCGGCGGCGGTGACCTCGATCGGCACGAGGCTCGAGAACATGCCGTACTCGGCGAACGTCAAATCCGGATGGTGGGAGAACACCAGCGCGAGTTGGCCACGCGCCCACGACATCGCCAGCTCGTTCTTGAGCCAGTCGAACTGGGCGCGGTCGATCGAGCCGTCGGACAGGGCAAACGGGTTGCGCAGCACGTCGAGCGGTATGCGTGGGTCGACGCCATCGATGATCGTGTTGAGCACGATCAGGCGTACGGATCCGCCAGCGGCGTCGGTGGCGTAATGGCCATCGTTGCGCCGGTCGTCGTCGAGGCGCCGCGCCATGTCGGCGAAGTTGAAGCCATGGCCGACCGGCCCGGGGATGGGTTGGGTAAAGAAGAACTCGTCGATGAATTCGTGCGCATCGAACATGTAATGGCGCCCGGTGAGCTGCGACAGCTCATTGACGCCGAGCACCAGCGCGACAGTGCCGCGCAGATAGCCGTCGTGATTGCCGAAAGCGACATACCACGGCATCTGCAGGGCGACATTGGCACAGCCGGGACCGGCATTGCAGCGCAGCACCTCGGGCAAGCCCGGCGAGCGTGTCGCCGTCTGCCGTGCCGGGTCGGTGGAACCGTCGGCGGCACGCCCGGCCAGCGCAGCCTGCTCGGTGGCGAGCAGCTGGCGCAGGCTGCGGCTGAGGATCAGCTGGAAGCTCGGATCCGACGGATCCGGGTCGGGGGTCTGCGTGTCGGCGACGCCGCGGCCGGTGAAACGTGTGCACTGCAGCGCGATCTGCTCGGCGGAAGCCCCGGCGCCCAGTGCGGCCACGCAGGCCGTCTCGAAGGCGCTCATCTGATCGAAGCGCCCGTCGAGGTTGTCGATGAACCGCCGGGTTTCGGCGACGGTGGTCAGATCGGCACTGTCGCCGGTGACGATCATGAATTCGGCCGGATACTGCCGGTGGCACTCGTTGACCTGGATGATCATGTCGTTGAGTACTTCATCGGTGTACTCCTCCTGCAGCCGCTGCGCCGCCTCGAAGCTCGGGTGTAGCGGGTCGAGGATGGAGGCGCCGTTGATCGCCTGGCCGTCGTCGTCGAGGATGTGGTCGTCGCTGAACTGCACGAAGCGCAGTACGAGCCGAGCGTCGTCGCGCCGCTGTCCAGGCGCGAGCTCGGTGCGGGTGACGTAGTCCTCGGCAGCGATCGCGGCGCACCGCGCGCTGCCGCCGGCTGGCTGTACCGGCGCGCGGGGCTTGCCGTCGCCCTGGCCGCAGGCGGCGAGCATGAGTGCGATGCCGAGCATCGCGCTGGGTCGGGTGGCTGTCATCATCGTCTCCCTGCGTCGGTTGCGCGGTCAGTGCGCCAGCCGGCGCATTGCCTGCTCCAGCCCGGACAAGGTCAGTGGGAACATGCGCGCTTTGCCGAGCAGTTCCTGGGTGAGCTGGATCGATGGGGTGTAGTCCCAGTGCGATTCCGGTTCGGGATTGAGCCAGACCAGATGTGGGAAGACATCCAGCACACGCTTGAACCAGACGGCGCCGGGCTCTTCGTTCCAGTGTTCCACGCTGCCGCCGGGATGCACGATCTCATACGGGCTCATCGTCGCATCGCCGACGAAGATCACCTTGTAGTCCGGCGTGTACTTGTGGAGGATGTCGAACACCGGGATTTTCTCCGAATGCCGGCGCGCGTTGTCCTTCCACACCGCCTCGTAGAGGAAGTTGTGGAAGTAAAAATACTCAAGGTGCTTGAACTCGGTCTTGCACGCGCTGAACAGTTCTTCGCAGACGCGCACGTGCGGGTCCATCGACCCGCCTACGTCGAAAAACAGCAGCACTTTTACGGCGTTGCGCCGTTCCGGGACCATTTTGATGTCCAGGTAGCCGGCGTTGCGCGCGGTGGCCTGGATGGTGTCGTCGAGGTCGAGCACCGCAGGGGCGCCCTCGCGCGCGAAGCGGCGCAGCCGGCGCAGCGCGAGCTTGATGTTGCGCGTGCCCAGCTCGACGGAGTCGTCGAGATTGCGATACTCGCGCCGCTCCCAGACCTTGACGGCGGAACGCTGCCCGCCGGGACCGCCGATGCGGATGCCCTCGGGGTTGTAGCCGCCGTGGCCGAACGGCGAAGTGCCGCCGGTGCCGATCCATTTGCTGCCGCCCTGGTGCCGGCCCTTTTGCTCTTCCAGCCGTCGCCTGAGCGTCTCGATCAACTGGTCGAGTCCGCCGAGCGCCCGGATCTTGGCTTTTTCCTCGTCGCTGAAATGGCGGTCCGCCATCTTGCGCAGCCATTCCTCGGGGATGTCCCCGAACAGCTCGCCGGTGAGCGTCTCGACCCCCTTGAAATACGCGGTAAAGGCGCGGTCGAAGCGGTCGAACTGAGTTTCGTCCTTGACCAGCGCCGCACGCGCCAGATGGTAGAAATCCTCGAGAGAGAAAATCGCCACATGCCTGGACAGCGCTTCGAGCAGCGTCAAAAACTCGCTCAAGGACGGTTTGAGTCCGGCAGCTCGCAGAGTGAAGAAAAAGCTCAAGAGCACGGCAGCGCACGCTTGCAGGCCTGGGCCATTGTAGCGGCGCATCCGGCGCTGTGCCGTGTGTATCCATGGGGCCACGTATCGCGTATGATCCGTCGGCGAGCACTTCTGCTCGGAACCACTGGGGAAGAACAAGATGAAACGGATCAATGCTTGGATGAGGATGTCGAAGACGATTGGACTCGCGCCTTTGGCGCTGGCGGTGCTGCCGGCGGCCGTACAGGCGGCAGCCACGGTCGAAGGCGAGGTGTATGCCGATCTCGGCTATGCCTACAGCCACTATGACGACAAGGGCGCGGCGCCGCGCAGCAATCTTTTCGATGACACGAACTCGCACGCCGGCGTGGCCTTGACCACCCGCGAGGGGGCGTACTCGGCGACACTGGTTTACGAGCGCGCCCTCGATGCCGATAGCGTCAGCAACGCGGATCTGGTGCGTCAGTCCTATGTGCGCGTCTCGACGCCGGTCGGTACCGCGCTCTATGGCCGCGCGCCGACGGCGTACAAGCTCTCCGGCGAGGCCCTCGACCCCTTCTACAACACCGCCGTCGGCACGATCAACGGTGCGGCCTTTGGCGCAGCCACGGCCGTCGTGCGCGGGCCGAGCTATGGCCTTTCCGCGCTGACCAGCGATGCGCGCGGCAATGGCTTTGTCGCCAACCAGCTCGCCTATGTCTCGCCGGCGTTCGGCGGGCTGCGTGTCAATGCGGCGTTCTTCATGAACGAAAATCCCGCACCCGCGGACGATCACGATTATGGTCTGGGCGCCGAATGGAGCGGCGACTGGATGGGCGGCGAGGCCACCGCCGGCGTGCAGTATCTCGATGTGCGCTCATCTGCGAACTTCTCGGCGATCGGCATTCCTGGCAGCGGTGCGGTCAAGGCGACGCGGGTGTATGCCGCGTATGGGCGCAACGATTGGGGGCTGAGTGCCTCCTGGGAGCCGCTGGATCTCAAGTCCGGCGCCGCCGATCGCGACTATGTGTTCGCCGCCGGCTGGCTGGGGTTGACCGAGCAGACGCGCGTGGCCCTGGCGCTGGGGTACACCGACAACACCCCGTTCGAAGGCAACAGCGCGACACTCGGTGTCTTCCACAAGCTGTTCACGGGCTTTGAGGTGTATGCGGCCGCGCGTTACACCGACCGCGATGCTGCCCCCGAGCAGTCGAACAACCTGGCCGTGGGCGCGACGTACACCGTTCGCTTCAAGGGCTCCAAGACGCTGTGAGCGTCTGATCCGGCGAGGTACCGGCGCGGACGGGGCCGCGACGCCCCGTCCGCGTTGTTTTGTTGTGGATCGTCCCCGCGCCGCTCCGGCTTGGGCGGCGGACGTCGCACCAACCGCCCATCCATGCCTTCGATTCATCAGACCCTGCGTCTGGCCGAGCGTCGGCTCGCCGAGGTCGACCCCGTCATCGGCGGCCTGATCGCGCGCTATGGCCCCTGCCAGCTCGCCGCCCGTCGGCGCGAACCATTTCAGGTGCTGTGCGCCTCGATCGTCAGCCAGCAGATTTCGAGCCGCGCGGCGGATGCCATCCTGGCCCGCATCACGGCTGCTTTTGGCGAGCGTGGCCGTATCCGCCCCGAGCGTCTGGCCGAGGCTTCAACCGAGGCGCTGCGCGCCTGCGGGCTGTCGCATTCCAAGGCGAGGTGGTTGCAGCATCTGGGCGCGGCGACGGCGAGCGGGGCCCTGGATTTCGCCCGGCTGCGCGCGATGGACGACGAATCCGCGATCGCCCAGCTCGATGCCTTGCCCGGCATCGGCCGCTGGACCGCGGAGATGTTTCTGATCTTCGCCCTGCACCGCCTCGACATCTTCGCGATGGACGATCTGGGCCTGCGCCGCGGCGTCGACACGCTCTATGGCAACGGCCGCCGGCTGTCCGATGCGCGTACGCTCAAGATCACGCGCACATGGGCACCCTACCGGTCGGTGGCGAGCTGGTATCTCTGGCGCCTGGCCGATCCAGACACCCAGACCTGGGATTGAGCGGCGGTTTGCCCGCCGGTCATTCAGGCCGCGACCGCACGACCGCGGCGCAGCGGCGTGACTTTGGCCGAGGACTGTCCGTGATCGATCCGCGTCCAGCGGATCACCTCGATGCGCCCGTTCATGTCCTCGCCCAGGGCCGTGCACGACTCCACCCAGTCGCCGCAGTTGTAGTAGGCCACGCCGTCGATGCTGCGCACCTCGGCGTGATGGATGTGTCCGCAGACGACGCCATCCAGACCGCGCCGGCGGCATTCGCGTGCCAGCGAGGTCTCGAACGCCGAGACGATGTTCACCGCGGCCTTCACGTGCTGCTTGGCGAAGGCCGACAGCGACCAGTACCGCATGCCGAGCATCGCCCGCGCCCGGTTGAACCAGAAGTTGAAGCGCATCGTGCCCTCGTAGAGAGCGTCGCCGGCGAGCGCGATCCATTTGTGATAGCGCGTGATCACGTCGAAGGCATCGCCGTGCGTGACGAGCAGGCGCCGGCCGTCCGCGGTCTCATGCACGGCCTCGTTGACGAGGGCAATGTGGCCGATCTCGAGCCGGTAACCGACGAACTTGCGCAGGAACTCGTCGTGGTTGCCGGTGACGTAGATCACCCGGGTGCCGCGCTTGGCCTTGGTCAGCACCTTGCGCACGACGTTGGTGTGCTCCTGCGGCCAGTACCAGGCCGTGCGCAGCTTCCAGCCGTCGATGATGTCGCCGACCAGATACAGCCGCTCGCACTCGTGCTGCTTGAGAAAATCGACCAGATGATCCGCCTGACAGCCGGGCGTTCCCAGATGCACGTCCGAGATCCAGATCGTGCGGTAGCGTCGCTTGCCGGAGATGGGTGTGGGCTGGCCGTTCATGGCGCCGGTAGGATCGCAGCACAAGATGATCGGCACATGACAGCCGGATGAAGCGGGGATGACAGGTGGCGATGGGTGTGTGCCCGGCCGCGCGAGGTGCTGGGCCGGCCGCCGGATTGCGCGCATGAAAAACCGGGCGCCACCGGCCGGTGGCGCCCGGCGTGGGCGCGCAGGGATTTACGCCTGTCCGCAGAGCAGGGACAACAGCGGCAGACCGGCGAACGGGCAAGTGGTGCCGCCGCCTGGCAGGCCGCCGAGGAGTGTGCCCAGCAGGCTGTCGACGAGGTTGACGACCGACGCCAGCGGGGTCCCGGCGAAGATGCCGCTGAGATCGTCGAGTCCACCGCTGGCGAGCGCATCGGCGAGCGCGCCGAGCAGGGTCGGCAGCAGTTCGTTCTCGATTGGGCCGAGCACCGGATCCAGCGCGCCAGCGAGCAGTTGCGCGAACACCGGCGCGGTGACGGTGCCGGCCACGGTGGCGACCTGGGTGGCGAGTTGTGCCGCCGCCGATTCGATCCGGCCGGAAATGACGCCGGGCTGGCCTGCCTGCTCTTCGATCGTGCGCAGCGGCACGACGTGGGTGAGCAGGCCGACGAGGGCGTGGTCGAGCAGGTGCTGAAGCCCTGTGCGCGTCGCGTTGCTGTCGTAGGCGATCACTGCATGCACGAGGCTGCGGGTGTCGTCGAGCGCGGTCGAGAGCGTATCCAGCGCCCCGCCGACGACGGGTGCGGCCTGTGCCTGCGCCGGAATTTGTGCAAGCGCCAGCTGCAGCGCCGCGTGCAGCTGATCGAACAGTTGGGCGAGGGTGTTGAGCTGTACGCCGCCGCCTCCCGTGCCGCTGCTGCCGCTACCGAGTGCGGCGATCTGTGCAAGGATCGGGGCGAGTTGCTCGCCCAGCGGCGCCAGCGGCGTGCCGGCGAGCGGATTGCTGCCCAGACTGCTGGCCGGCAGCGAGCCGGTCAGACAGGCCTGGGCATCGCCGGCGAGCGCTTCGAGCAGGCCTTGCAGGCTGACCGCGAGCGTCTGCAGCGCGGCGGTGAGCCGTGCGGGATCGGGCGTCGGTGCGGCTGCGCCAGACTGCAACGCGGCGAGCAGGGCATCCGCGATGTCGAGCGTGCCGTAGGTGACCGTTGCGTCGGTGCAGCGGATCACGCCTGCGAGCGGCGTGCCTGCGAGCGTATCGCCCAGCGGGCTGAAGACCGCGTCGCTCAATTGATCTTGCAATGGGTCGAGCGGACCCTGGACACGCTGGACAGCGATATCCCCACCGCCCGGCCGCGGACCGTTGTTCGACGGATCCGATCCGCCTCCGCCGCAGCCGGCCAGGAGAATGAAGCTGCCAATCGTGACGGCATACATGCATCGCTTGAACATGACTGCTCCCTGAAATGAGCACGCTGGATTTGCGCGTCACCACCTTACGAAGGGAGGGTGTAGGAAAGCGCAGATCCTGCCGCGAACGGTCGCATTGCGTTCCTCAGCGGTCGTTTCGGCTGTTGTCAATGCCATCGATCCGTTGCTGGCTGCATTTCGTCGGCCGAGCAATGGCCGCTTCCGGCTTTTTCCGACACGGATCGTCAGGGATGCCGTCGGGGAGAACCCGGAAACGCGGCGAGCGCCGTGCAAAGCGTCGGGCAAAAAAACACCCGGCCGTAGCCGGGTGCTTCGTGCATCGCGGCGCGGCGCTCAGGGCGCACTGATGATGCGGCCGCCAGTGCACAGTTCGTGGACGTACATGGCTTCGCCGATGTCTGCGGCGAGCAGATCCGCCTGCAGGCCGATCGTCGCGCGGTCGTAGGGGCGGGTGACCTTGCGGCCGATGAAGGCATACCGCGGGCCGGCGACGCCCTGACCGAGCAGGTCGAGCGCCGTGGCATCGAGTGTCACCGGCGGTTCCTGCTGTGCGTCGCCGAGATAGGTCGTCACTGTGACGGAGGTGAGCAGCCCCAAGTTGAGCAGCCCCGGTGGGAACGAGACGGCAAAGACGGCGTAATCGCCCGCGTTCACACGGGTGCCGTTCGGCAGACGGATCGTCTGGTCGACGCTGTCGACGATCCCGCCGAGCAGGCTGGCGGTCAGTGTGAACGTCGATGCGGTGCGCAGCGTGCCGTCGATCGCCAGCTCCTTGTCGCGGACGCTGTTGAGCAGGGCCGTCGCACTGGCGCCGCCGAGCAGGTTCAGCAGATCGGTCAGCGGGCCGCCGACCAGGCCGTTGGCGCCGACCGAGGTCGTCGCGCCAAAGAACGACTGCGCCGTCGCCGTGCAGATGAAACGGCCGTTGGTGCCGTCGCCGGCGATCGGGGTGTCGCCCTCGACGACGGTGCCGCCATCGACGCTGCCGTCGTTGGGGAAGCCGGTATCGGTATTGCCGCCGTCTCCCGTGGGGTTGCCGTTGTCGTCGATGCCGTCGTCCGGATCGACCGGCGCCGTGCCATTGCCATTCGGGCCAGCCGTCAGCGAGCCGTCGCTGTCGGCCCGGCAGCCCGCGATCCCCAGCGTGAGCAGCGCCACGGCCAGAGAGGTCTTGATCAGTCGATGGGTGTTCATGGTCCGGTGTTCTTCGGTTGATGGTTGATCGAGCGGGCGTTCTGCTCAGTTGAGGATGCGCAGTTCGACGCGACGGTTGCGCTCGCGGCCTTCCGCGGTGTCGTTGCTGGCGCGAGGCTCGGATTCGCCGTACCCCTTCACGCTGAGCTGCGTCTCCGGCACGCCGTGCTCGACGAAGTAATCCTTCACGGCCTGCGCACGGGCCTCGGAAAGCCGCCGGTTGTAGGTCTCCGTGCCGATGCTGTCGGTGTGGCCGGCGATCTCCACCTGCATGTCCGGATACTTCTTCAGGATCTCGACCGCCCAGTCGAGGATGGTCTGGGCATCCGGACGCAGGCGGGTCTTGTCGAACTCGAAGGTCACACCCTTGAGTTCAATGATCTTTTCCAGGGTGCAGCCGTTGCCGTCGACGCGATCGCCGGCGGGTGTGTCGGGACACTGGTCTTTCTCATCGATCACACCGTCGCCATCGGTGTCGAGCAATCCGGTGGGGACTTGTACGACCCGGGTTTCCTCGCGCATCGGGGGTAGCGCGATTTCGCGTTCCTCGAACAGCGGGATTTCGATGCCCAGGGCAAGACGCGGCTCGGCATAGCCTTCACCGAAGTCATCGTAGACATAGCGGCCCTCACCGCGGATGCGGATCTGGCCGCGCCGGGTCACTGGCTTGGTGACAAAGCCCACGCCTGCGTTGACGAACCAGGACCAGTCATCCTGGCTGTCTGGTAAGGCGTCGTTGTAGGCGCCGCCGATGCCGGCGATCAGATAGGGCGTGAACGCGCTGCGGTCGCCGAAGGCATAGGTTGCGTCGAGCCCCAGCCCGTGCCGGTAGTAATCGACCGAAACCGTCTTGTCGGTTTCGAAATTGTCGAAAAAGTAACCGATTTCGTAGCCCCAGCGGCTGTTCTCGAACATCTGTCCGTAGAGCAAATGGATGCCGGTGGCATAGTCGAGATCATTGCTGCCGCGCTGGTCGTCGGCGAGGGTGTAGGTCCCGAGGGCGGCGAGATGGGCGGGGGCGACCAGTTGCGAAGTGGTCTGGGCGAACGCCGTGACCGATGCGGCCGCAACCAGTGCACCGGCGATGCAGGCGGATGGTGTCGTTTTCGTTTTCATGCGGGATTCCCTGGACAGTTGGGGGGCGTGCCGCAGGGGAACACGCGGATCCACCGAACCTGGTCACCGTGCGGCACGGCGTTATGCCAGAGTTTTATATTATAAGCGGTATGGACTTGTGCCCGCGCCAGCCGGGATGCGACCAGAGCTGTCGGAGAAATCCGTCTGATGGATCAGGGTTTCCCTGACGATTCGTGGACTTGAAGGCGCATCGTGTGGACGGATCTGCCGCGGCGATGCCAAAGGTGATATGGTGCGCAGCCCTTGGCGGCCCCTTAAGAGAAAGCCGCCGGTTTTTCGATGCATCCATGACCAAACCCCGAATCACCGCTGCGATGCTGCGCAAGCGCCCTGCCGCGCCCTCCGCGCCGCCCCCGCAGCAGGGCGATGCCGGTGAACGCGCATCGCCCGCGGATCTCCAGCCGTGGGATCCGGACGACTCGCTCGTGCATCATCCGTCGTTTCGCGCGCCGCAGTTCGGTATCCGACCGCGAATGCCGGCACCGGTGAGCATCACCGTGCAGCGTGCCGGCCGGCGCAGACCGCACGGCGAGTCCAACTAGCCGCCGTTCGTCCGCCGATGTGAGCCGGCCGGATGGTGCCACGGCCGGTGCGCTGTCGTGCGGCCGTACAGTCGCGGCATGAGCCGTGATGCTTGCGCGCAGTCCGCCCGTTTTTCGCCCACCCCTGCCACGTGGGCCGCGTGTGCGGCCGAGGATGCCGCTGCCCAGCGGCTGTGGTTCAACGTCCTCGTCGCCGCCGGCCACGAGGCTGAGATACAGCCCCTGCAGCGGGTGCTCGGTCATGCCCAGGTGCTGCCCTGGCGCTCTGCCGAGGAAGTCGAGCGCGAGGTCGTTTATCTCGCACTGCGTCGTTGCGGACGCCGCATCGAGACGCTGGATATCGAGGACGTGCTGCGCGCCTGCGAGGAAGTCGAGGCACGGCATCTGATCGAGGATGGCGCCATCGCACGCCATTTCCGCAGTTTGTGGCATATCTCGAGCGCGTATTGCAGGTACTTCATGCGGGGTTTGCTCGCACGGCGCCCCGGTGATGTGGCCGCGGCGGTGCGTGCGTCAGCCGCCGGCGGGCCGTTCCGCGAGGGGTTTTCGCTGGCGCGGATCGTCTTGCCGCCGTACCGGGTCTTGCAGGGGTCTTACCGTTACGCGGGCCGTAGCTGGTGCCGGCGCCACTGGGGCACGCCCGAGGATGCGCAGCGGGTCACGCACCACGTCGAGCGCGTGGCGGCGGATGTCTGCTTGGCGGTTTATCAGTTCGAAACCGTCGATGGTGCGCCAGTGGGCGTGCTGCGCCGCCTCGGCGAGCGCTACGCCGCCCTTGCGTTCGGCTGGGTGGCCGTCGAAGCCGGCAGCGGACAACGCTGTGCCGGTCGCCTGGGTCGGCAGGCGCCGGCGCAGTTCGAACCGCTGGCCGCGGTGCCCATGACGGGCGGGGGATTGCGTGCCTGCGGCTATGTCGAGACGCTCGCGCTTGCACGCGAGCTGGCGCTGTCACGCCTGGTGCCACATCCCGGAGACGCGCATCGTGTCGCCGCCTGATCCGGTCCGCGCGGACCCGCTGCCCGCCCCATTTGGGGGCATGCGCCGGTGGCGGCGCTGTGGCGAGAATCGTGCGTCGTCTGCCGTCTGCTGCATATCCACGAGTCCATGATGGGCGTCACTTCGTCGCCGCAGGAGGTTTTGCACACCGGATTCGACGCGCGCGGTTTTCTCGAGGCGCTACGCAACCGCGTGCTGAGGGTGACGCTGGCGATGCGTCCAGGCGTGCAGCGCCTGGAACTGGCCATCGAGGTGTTCTGGTACGCCGCGTTGGAAACAAAGGCCGGCGAGCAGCCAGTGCCCTGGTCGACGTATGCGCGGCCCGATCATCCGCAGCGGGGATTGCTCGTGCCGGTGCGACTGATGCTGCGCTCCGAGCTGATCCACTGCGGCATTGCCCGGCCCGATTCCATCCTGGACGAAGTGATGGGCCGCCTGCTGGCCGTGGCCCAGGAGGAGGCGCGCCTGGGTCGGGCGCAGCCTGCGCTGCGCGAGCGCTTCTTCGCCTGGCTGCGGGCAACGGTGCGCACGGCTTCGCCACTGGCGGTGGAGCCGGTCGGCTGAACGCCCGCGGGTACGCTGGCAATGCCGCCACGCGCCGGCGTCGGCGCAGCCCTTGCACGTGCGCATGCATCCGCGCAGTCTGCTGGCTTTGTGTCGGATCAGTCGAGGAGCCAGGACGCCCATGCGCCGTTCCGAAGATATCGTGCGTTTCCGTGATCTCGTGCGCGGTGCGCTCAAGGGATTGCCCGATGCGCTGACCGTCCAGCGCGGCCTGCTCAACCTGGCGCTACTCAAGCCGGACAAGGCGCATTCGATCGGCAGCGTGCTCGCCACGCTCGCACGGCGGCAGCCGCAGGCACTGGCCCTGCGCTTTGAGGATCGGTGCTGGACTTACGCGGAGTTCAACGCCTGGGCCAACCGCATCGCCGCCGTGCTGCGCCGCCACGGCGTGCGCCGCGGCGAGGCGGTGGCGATCCTCATGGAGAACCGTGCCGAGGTCCTGGCCTGTGTCGCGGCCACGGTCAAGCTCGGTGCGATCGCCGGCATGCTCAACCACCAGCAGCGCGGCGAGGTGCTCGCACACAGTCTGCGGTTGACCCGGGCGCGCGTGCTCATCGCCGGCGCGGAATGTCTCGAGGCTCTGCAGGATTGCGGTTACGTCCCGGGCCGGGTCGGCGGGCTGTGCGGACTCTACGACGGCGACGGACCTTGCCCCGAGGGCTGGATCGACCTGCGTGCCCTGACCGCCGGGGCGGACGACGCCGATCCGCCGGAAACCGCCCTGGTGAAACTGCGCGACCCTTGCTTTTATATCTTTACGTCCGGGACCACGGGTTTGCCCAAGGCTTCGGTGATGACCCATTACCGCTGGCTGCGTGGCATGGCGGGTCTGGGCCAGGCGACGCTGCGCCTGAAGCGCGACGACGTGCTCTATTGCTGTCTGCCGCTTTACCACAACAATGCCCTGACCGTGTCCTGGGGCGCGGTGCTCGGCAGCGGTGCAGCGCTCGCACTCGGCCGCAAATTCTCGGCCTCGCGTTTCTGGGACGAGATCCGCCGGCATGATGCGACGGCGTTTTGTTACATCGGCGAGCTGTGCCGTTATCTGCTCAACCGTCCGCCGTCGCCGGACGATCGCGCGCACCGCGTGCGGGTGATCGTCGGCAATGGTTTGCGCCCGGAAATCTGGGAAGCTTTCCAGACGCGCTTTGGGATTGAGCGGATCTGCGAGTTCTACGGCGCCAGCGAGAGCAATCTCGCCTTTGCCAACGGCTTTGGTCTTGCGCGCACCGCCGGGTTTTGCCCGTTGCCGTTTGCGATCGTGGCCTACGACGCCGACAGCGAGGCACCGCTGCGCGGCGCCGATGGCTATATGCGCAAGGTGCGGCGCGGCGAGGTGGGTCTGCTGATCACGGAGGTCACCGACAAGGCGCCGTTCGACGGCTATACCGACGAGGCAGCCAGCGCCGCCAAGCTGCTGCGCAACGTCTTCAAGCCCGGTGATTGCTGGTTCAATACTGGCGATCTGGTGCGCGATCAGGGATTTCGCCACATCCAGTTCGTGGACCGTCTTGGCGATACCTTCCGCTGGAAGGGCGAGAACGTGGCGACCACCGAGGTCGAGGCAGCATTCGCCGGTTTCCCCGGCGTCGGGCAGGCCGTGGTCTATGGCGTGCAGGTCCCGCACGCCGACGGCCGCGCCGGCATGGCGGCGCTCACCCTCGAACGTGCGCCCGACGCCGCGTTGATGCAGGCGCTGGCGCAGCACCTCGTGCAGGTCTTGCCGCCGTATGCGGTGCCGCTGTTTGTGCGTATCCGCCGCGCGCATACGCTGACGGCGACGCTCAAGGCGCGCAAGGTCGAGCTCAAGCGTGAGGGCTTCGATCCCGGCCGTATCGACGAGCCCCTGTTCGTGCTACGCGACCGCAAATCCGGCTACGAACCGCTGACGCCGGAACTCTACGCCGCGATCGTCGCCGGCGAGCTGCGGTTCTGAGCACACCGGTTACTCGCGATTGGCCGCGTCGCAGATGCGCCTGTTCTGGCGGCCAAAGGCGCGGGGGGCGGCAACTGCCATGCTCACTGCAGGTAGTCAAGCGAGATGGTCATGAAGGTCAGCATCAGCATCGCGCGCAGCGTCGAGGTGCCGGCGCCCGGTGAGCGCGTGCGGACCCTGCTGCAGGATTACGAAAGCGCGATCCGCCGTTTCCCCAAGCTGCGCAAGCTCACGGCGCTGGCCCCCAACACTTACCTGTGGGAGATGGCGCCGATCGGATCGCGCACTGCGGGGATCGCGCACGAGGTCAGCTATGCGGCGCGCTACCACGTCGATCTGCGCGCCGGTGTGCTGCGCTGGGAGCCGCTGCCTGGGCATGGCAATGCGACGATCGAAGGCCAGATGCGGCTCGAAGAGCGCGGGCCGTCCACGCGGCTGTTCTTCGATGTGCGCGGCGAGCTGCGCGACGTGCCGGTGCCGTTCATGTACCGCCTGGTCGCGCCGCCGTTCATCCAGGGCACGTTCACGCGGCTGGTGGATGTGTTTCTCGAACAGACGCGCGATGCATTGATCTTGAGCGATAGCGGAACACGACGATGAGCATCAGCGGCAAGGCGATGGGACTGGGGTTGCGGGCGCTCAACCGGTTCGCGGGTCTGCCGTGGGTCGACCGCTTCGGTTTGCGCAAGCCCGCCGAGCGCGTGCTCTTCCACGGCGCAAAACTCGGCTTTCGCACCGCAGGCGCGCTGGCGCGCCGTTTCCGCGCGACGCAGCAACTGCTTGCGCCGGTGCGGCCGGCGCCGGCGCAAGCGCCCGCATTGTTCGATCTGACGCCGACCGAGGAGCAGCAGATGCTGCGCGAGGCCGCGCTCGGGTTTGCCCTCGAGCGCATGCGGCCGGCCGCGCAGGGCGCGGACACGGCGGGCGCCGCACCCGACGACATCCTCGCGGGTATCGCCGAGCTGGGAATCGCGCAGATGGCGATTCCCGAGGCGCTGGGCGGTGTCGGCGGCGAGCGTTCGGCCATCACCAACGTGTTGATCGCCGAGGCGCTCGCGCAGGGCGACATGGGGCTTGCGGTGGCGGCCCTGGCGCCGGTTGCGGTTTCGACGGCGCTCGTGCTCTGGGGCGACGAACATCAGCAGGCGACGTATCTGCCCGCGTTCGTCGGCGAACGAGCGCCGGCCGCGGCCTTGGCCGTGCTCGAACCGCGGCCGCTGTTCGATCCCCTGGTGTTGCAGACACGCGCCCGCCGCAGTGGCACCGACTATGTGCTCGACGGCGTCAAGGCTCTGGTGCCGCGTGCGCAGGCCGCGGAGCTATTCGTCGTCGCGGCCGAGCTCGAAGGCCAGGGGCCGGCGCTGTTCATCGTCGAATCGTCGAGCGCGGGGCTCAGCGTCGAGCCGGACCCCGCGATGGGGCTGCGCGCGGCATCGACCGCCCGGCTGCATCTGGAGGGTGTGCGGCTTCCGGGAAATGCCCTGCTCGGTCAGGCCGACGCGGCGATCTACCGCGACTGTCTGCGCCTGGGCAGGGTGGGCTGGTGTGCACTCGCGGTCGGCACCGCGCAGGCGGCCCTTGACTATGTCATCCCGTACGTCAACGAGCGCGTCGCGTTCGGCGAGCCGATCAGTCACCGGCAGTCGGTTGCGTTCGCCGTCGCTGACATCGCGATCGAGCTCGAAGGCATGCGGCTTGCCACCTGGCGCGCGGCCAGCCGCGCCGAGCAAGGGCTGGATTTTGCCCGTGAGGCTGCGCTCGCCCGGCGGCTGTGCGCCGACAAGGGGATGATGATCGGCTCGCAGGCCGTGCAACTGCTCGGTGGACACGGTTTCGTCAAGGAACATCCGGTCGAACGCTGGTACCGCGATCTGCGCGCTGCCGCAGTGATGGAAGGCGTGCTGCTGGTGTGAGGGATACGCGATGATCAATCTCGAAACCCCGAAGAAGTTCCGCATGCTCGTCGAGCAGGCGCACCGCGTCGCCGAGGAAATTTTCCGGCCCAACTCGCGCCGCTATGACCGCGCCGAGCACCAATATCCCAAAGAACTGGACATGCTCGGTGCCCTGCTCGATGGCATGAACGCCAGCGGCAGCGGCGAGGGCGCCGGCGCAGCCGGGGTGCGCCGTTCTGGCGATGGCGACACCGGCAACCGCAACGGCAGCAACCTGGCGACCGTGCTCGGCACGATCGAGTTGTGCTGGGGCGATGTCGGGTTTCTGCTGACCATGCCCCGGCAGGGTCTGGGCAATGCTGCGATCGCCAGCGTCGCCACCGATGAGCAGCTCGAGCGCTTCAAGGGCAAATGGGCGGCGATGGCCATCACCGAGCCGCACTGCGGATCGGATTCGGCGGCAATCCGCACCACGGCACGGCTCGACGGCGATCACTACGTGCTCAATGGCGACAAAATCTTCGTCACTGCCGGCGAGCGGGCCGATCTGATCGTGGTCTGGGCCACGCTCGACCGCAACGCCGGCCGCGCAGCGATCAAGTCCTTCGTCGTCGAGAAAGGCACACCAGGGCTCGAGCTGGTGCGGCTCGAACACAAGCTCGGGATCCGCGCATCCGATACCGCGCAGTTCGCACTGCGCGACTGCCGTGTGCCCAAGGAAAACCTGCTCGGTGATCCGGAAATCCGCACCGACAAGGGCTTCGCCGGCGTCATGCAGACGTTCGACAACACCCGCCCGCTGGTTGCGGCGATGGGGGTGGGGCTGGCGCGCGCCTGCCTCGAGCAGACGCGGCAGTTGCTGCAGCAGGCCGGTGTCGATCTCGATCCGGACCGGCCGGCCTACGCGCAGCATGCCGCCGCCGCCGAACTGTTGCGGCTGGAGGCCGACTTCGAGGCCGCGCGTCTGCTGACCCTGCAGGCAGCCTGGATGGCCGACAACCGTAAGCCCAATTCGCTACAGGCTTCGATGGCCAAGGCCAAGGCCGGCCGCAGCTGTGTGGAGATCGCGCTCAAGTGCGTGGAGCTGTGCGGCGCGCTCGGCTATGCCGAGACCGAGCTGCTGGAAAAATGGGCGCGCGATGCGAAGATCATCGACATCTTCGAAGGCACCCAGCAGATCCAGCAGCTGATCGTCGCGCGCCGCCTGCTCGGCAAGACCTCCGCGGAATTGAAGTAAGCCCGCAACCGCATCACGCGGCTGCGGGCAGCCTGCCGTCCACGGCGGCGACGACCGCATCGACCTCGCGCAGCAGCGCGCGGTTGTCGTGATCCCAGGGGTGGAAGCTGGGCCGGAAGTAATCCAGCCACGGCCGCAGCAGCTTCGGGAACAGGCCGCGGCGGGGGCCGTAGAGGAAGGCGAGCATGCGTCCCCAGCCGCGCAGCCGCGGGGTCTTGCGGTCGGCCGCGATCAGGCGCAGGTGGAAGGCGAACACCAGCGGCCAGAACACCAGCGAGGCGCCGAGCAGCCCGATCGCGCGCACCACATAAGCGCGCACGCCGCGCCCGAACACCGAGTCGTAAACATCGAAGGCAACCGCCTTGTGCTCGGTTTCTTCGAGTGCATGCCAGCGCCACAGCGCCGTATAGCGCGGATCCGCCCCTTCGATGAAGTGCGGGTTGCGCAGCAGCGCGTCGGCCATGATCGCGGTCAGGTGTTCGAGTGCGATCGTCGCCGACAGTTGCAGTTGCGGCGGCAGGCGTCGCTTCAGGCGCTCGAGCAGGCGGATGACGATGCCCTCGAGCTGTTGAACGGGCAGGCCGGCCTCGACCAGCGCGCGGTTGTAGTCGCTGTGCTCGCGCCCATGCATCGCTTCCTGGCCGATGAACGCGGTGACGGCAGCCTGCAATTCCGGATCGGCGATGCGGTCGCGGTAGTGGCGCACGCTGTGGATGAAGAAGCGCTCGCCTTCCGGAAAGAAGATCGACAGCGCGTTGTAGAAGTGCGTGATCTTGCGGTCATCGGGATGCCAGTCGCAGACACGGGCGGGGTCGAGCTGGAAGCGGATGTCGCGGCGGATCGGCTGCATGATCGTGCTCCGTGCTTGAGGTAATTGTTACATCAAACGATGTCAAATAACCGCCGGCCTGTCAATCCCGTGGCTGCCGCTGCCGCGCCGGCGGGGGCGGCTTGTTTTGAGCAGACTTCTCCGCGGCTGCCGGGAAACCTTGTCAGTGAATGCTGGCAAGGTTGACGTGGATTCTCGAGACGGGGCTGTCGGCTATCATGACCGGATGGCCAATGCACGAAGATCGAAGAACCCGGCGGGGGAGCAACAGCCGCCAGCCGTAGCTGGGGATCCTGCGCGTCCGGCGCTGGAATACAGCATTGCCGAACTGGCGCGCGCGGCGCGCACGACGGTGCGCAACATCCGCGCCTACCAGGACCGCGGATTGATTCCGCCGCCCGAGCGGCGCGGGCGCATCGGTGTCTACAACGAGGGGCATTTGTCCCGGCTGCGCATCATCGGTCAGTTGCTTGCACGCGGTTACACGCTCAGCAGCATCGGGGAATTGCTGGAGGCCTGGGAGCGCGGTTCGGACCTGAACGGCCTGTTCGGGCTGGAGTCTGCGGTGTCGAGCCCGTGGACCGACGAAGTCCCCCGGGACTATTCGCTCGCCGAACTGGTCGAGATGTTCGGCGGCCATTTCGATCTGCGCTGGCTGGTCAAGGCGGCGGACCTGCAAATCCTCGTGCCCGAGGGTGCGCGCTTTCGCGCGCAAAGCCCGCGCATGATCCAGGCGGGTGCCGAGCTGGTGAAGGCCGGCATTCCCCTCGATGAAATGCTCGACGTCGTCGCCCAACTGCGCGCGAACGTGGAGCAAGCAGCCGACCGCATGGTGCAACTGGTCGAGCATTACCTGTTCGACCGCTATGGCAAGGCGCTGCCGCCACCGCAGGACGCGCCGGAGCTCGGCCGCATCATTTGGCGTCTGCGTCCGCTGGTCGAGATGGCGGTGCATGCCGAGGTTGCGCGCGCGATGGAGCTCGCGGCGACACGCCATCTGGGCGACCGGCTTGCCGCCATTCTCGACCGGCTCTCGCAGCCGGGGCGCAAGGCGGCAAAGAGAGCGGGTACCGCATAAGCCGCAGGTACCCGCAGGATCGTTTCAGGATGCTGGGCGGTCCCCGGCCGGCTGGGCTTGGTCCCGCGGCGCATGCGGGTACAGGAAAGATGCGATCGCCGGCAACACGAAGATGGCGCCGAGCATGTTTGCAGTGAACATGAACAGCAGCAGCCGGCCCATGTCGATCTGGAACTGCAGCTCGGATATCAGCCAGGTCAGCACCGAGGCGCCCAGCGTCGCGCCGGTGAAGATCACGGCCTTGCCGGTGCTGCGCAGCGTCTCGTAATAGGCCTGACGCAGGGACTTGCCTTCGTTGAGAGCGCTGATCATCACGCCATAGACGTAGATGCCGTAGTCGACGCCGATGCCGACGGCCAGGGCCAGCACCGGCAGCGTCGCCACTTTCATGCCGATATCCAGTGTGGCCATGACGCCATAGCCCAACTGCGACACCAGCGCCAGTGGGATGACGATGCAGGCGATCGCGCGCCAGTCGCGGAATGACAGCCACAGCAGCACCAGGATCACGGCGTAGACCCACAGCACGATCTCGCTTTCCTTGTCCTTGACGACCTCATTGGTCGCCGCCATCACGCCGACATTGCCGGTGGCGAGGGCGAAATTGACCGGGCAGTTCTGGTCGAAGGCTTCGTATTCGGCGAGCAGGCGGTCGCGCTCGGCGCTGGCGGCGCGCTGCGCCTCGGCATCGATGCCGCTTTGGTCCACCAGCTCGAAGACGCGCGCATGGGCCTTCTTGTAAGCCTGGAATGCGGCGTACTTGCGGTCGCAGTACTCGGGAGTGACCTCGGGATGGCGCGCGAAGAAATCCTCGCGGTTGGCGGCGTTGAACTTCTTCACCTCGTCCACGATGTGGCTGATCGTCTCCGCCCGGTGGTCCTTGGTGAACATGAAGACGGCGAGCGCGTCGCAGTCGTCGTTGAGCAATCCGGTGCTGGTCGGCACCAGTGCGGTGGCCTGGGCCAGTGCGTACTGGTTGCGCGGGAGCACCAGTGCGTTGAGGCGACCTTCGGACAACCCTTGATAGACGAGCTTGGCGAAGGTCAGCAGCGACAGTGTGGATTGCACGCCTGCGGTGTTTTCCATCTGCCAGGCGAAGCGGTCCACTTGTTCCATCAGCTCATAGTCGATGCAGCCGTTGGGGCGTGTTTCCGCGATGACCTTGAAGATGTCGACGGCGATCTGGAAGTTGTCGGTGATCGCGTTGAAGTCTTGGTTGAAGCGCGAATCCGGACGGAACTCGGGCACGCCCTTCAGGGCATCACCGATTTTGAGATCCTTGGCCGCCCAGAACGACCAGCCGGCGACGATGGCGCAGACGACGATGACCGCAGCCGCCACGGGAGTGCGCGTCACGCCGGACATCCACCACCAGGCTTTGTCGAGGACGGCGTCGCGCTTGTTCTGCCGCGCGATGAAGGCATCGACGTTCTTGATGCGGATCATCGTCAGCCAGATCGGCACGAACAGCTTGTTGGCGACGATGATCGCAAGTCCGCCGAGCACGGCGTTGATCGACATCTCCCGGATGATCTGGATCTCGATCAGGTAGATCGTCGCAAACCCGGCGACGTCGGTGGCGAGCGCGATGGTGCCGGCGATGGCCAGGCGCCGGAAGGTCTCCAGGGACGCATCGTAGTTGGAGCGGCCGGCATGGATCTCATCGACCCAGGCGTTGACGTACTGCACGCCGTGGCTCACCGAGACTGCGAGAATCAGGAAGGGAACGAGGATGGCGAATGGATCCAGGCCGTAGCCGAGGGTCCGCAAAAGACCCATTTCCCAGATCACGGCGATGATCGACGAGCCCAGTGGGATCAGCCCGAGCACAAACGAGCCACAGTACAACCACAGCAGGATGCCGGTGATCACCAGCGTCAGACCAAAGAAGGCGGCGATTTCCAGCGACGCCTTGGTCATGTCGTCGACGATCTTGGCGAAGCCGATGATGTGAACGGTGATCCCGTCTTTTTCATACTTTGCGCGCAACTGTTCGAGGTAGTTGCCGACTTCGCGGTAGTCGAGCTTCTCGCCGGTGCGCGGATCGATCTCGAGGAGCTCGGCCATGATCATCGCGCCGCGCTGGTCGTTGGTGACCAGCCGGCCGATGACCTGGGCCTTGGCGACGTTGGATCGCACTTTCTCCAGCATTTCCGGGGTGGGCTGGTAGTCCGGCGGGATCACGGTGGCGCCGGACAGTCCACCCTCGACGTTCTCGACGTAGTTGACGTTGGGCGTGAACAGCGACATCACGCGCGCCCGGTCCACGCCGGGCGTGAAGAAGACGTCATCGGTCGCCTTCTGGAGGATGTCCATGAAGTGTGGGTTGTAGATGTCGCCCTCTTTCTGGATCAGCGCGAACAGCACCGTATTGGCGCCGCCGAAGTCGCGGTAGTACTCGCGGAACTTCTGCATGTACGGATGGTTGAGCGGCACCGACTTGAGCCAGCCAGCGTCCGGTTCGAGCCGGAAGGTCTGTACCAGGAAGAAGGCAGTCAGTGCGATCAGAATCGCGTGCGTCAGATGACGCCGGCCATAGACGATCGGCTCGACGACGCGCAGGATGCGTTCGGTGATCGGTCCGCTGATGGCGGCTCCAGCCATGTCGATATCCCCCGGAAATGGTTCAGCGTGTGAGCGGCAGGCGCTGCACGCCCGCGGTGCCGACGACGATCAAATCACTGCCGGCGAGGCGACCGGCGTTCAAGTTGCTCTCTGGCGCGGCGGGCAGACGGTGAAGGCGCCTTGATGTCAAATCCACCTGCATCACATGGCCATTCATGCCAAATAGCAGCACGCGGCCATCCGCGGTCACTGTGCCGCCAAACAGACTCTCGTAATCATCGTTCTCCAGCCTGGTCCAACCGCTGACCTCGCTTACGGGATTGATGTGGGCGGCGGCGGCCGTGGGGTCGAGCGCGGCTTCGCGCAGCGCTTGTGCCGCCTCAGCGCTGAGGACTTCCGCTGCCCGCAGGTCAGCGGCATAAAAAGCATGGCCGCGCAGGCCGAAGATCACCACGCCCTGTTCACCGACGGGCAGCGCGCCAAAGTAAGACCCGCTATACGGCGAACGCAGCCGCTGCCAGGTGGTGCCGCGATCGGTCGATCGCGCCAGAAAGCCCCGTTCTCCGGCCAGCAGCAGGCTGCCATCGCCCAGAGCCGCAAGACTGTACAGGTTGGGACCGTCCTCGAGCACCGGTGTGTCGATGCTCTGCCAGGTTTGTCCGCCATCCGCGGTGATCATCAGCGCGCCATTGGTGCCGGCGAGCAAGATGTGTTCGGCGTCGAGAAACAACACATCGAACCACGGCTTTCCCCATTGCGGATCGAAGCGCAGCAGCGTCCAGCTGCGGCCACCATCGCGTGTTTCGAGGACGGCGCCGTCATAACCGAGCGCCCAGCCGCGCGTGTCGTCGAAAAAGCGGACGCGGGTGAGCATCACATCGACCGGAGACGGCATTTGCTGCCAGTGCTGGCCGTCGGACGAACGCAGGATGACGCCGCGCTGGCCGACGACGATCCAGTGTTCGCCGGCACGCGCGATGTCCAGCAACAGCGAAGTGGCCGCGCGCGGTGCCATGACCGCAGGGCGGGGAGCGAGCGTGGGGTCAATGTCCGCCGCGTGCTGGGCGGCAGCAGGCAGCGAGACAGCCCAAAGGCAGGCGAGCACGAACCGGCGCAGCGCCGTGCGCATGCGCCGGCCGTACGTCGCCGCACGGCTGTTTGGGCCAGCAATCCCGTGCCGGCCGAAAAGCAGTGCGTGAGCGTCCATATCAGCGGCTCTGTGCCCGGCGCGTAAGGCCGTTGGGGGCGAAATCCTTGTCCTCGAGCTTGATCTTGAAGTCGCTGATGCGGTCCTCGTTCTGCAATGCGGTGACGAAGTAGCGGCCGCTTTGCAGGTCATAGATGATCTCCGGGATGCCGGTGACCGTCGGTACGAAAGGCACGGTCAGCAGCTGCGCTTCCTGCACTTTCCACAGCTGATCGCGGTTGTCGTAGCAATCGACCACGGCCACGGCCCAGCTGTCTTCGTCGACGTAGAAGCGGCGCTTCTTGAACTGGTGACGCAGCCCCGGACGCAGCGTGGCCTCGACGATCCAGACGCGGTGCAGCTCGTAGCGCGACAGGTTCTGGTTGATGTGTCCCGGCCGGATGATGTCCTTGTACTTGATCAGCGGCGCATTGATCAGGAAGGAGTTGTACGCAATGAACATCTCTTTTTTGCCGACCAGTTTCCAGTCGTAGCGGTCGAGCGCGCCGTTGAACATGTCGACCTGGTCGTTGAACTGCTCGCCGTCGGTGCCGATGTAAGGGTTGTCGTAGCCGACATCGGGCGCACGGTTCACGCGGCCCAGGCCCGGGTTGTAGATCCAGGCGTCGCGGCCGCTGCCACCGGCGCCGGAGGTTTCGTGCACGAGCAGCAATTGCCCGGCCACGCGGGGCGGCGACAGCACTTCGGAGAGGTAGTACAACAGGATCTTGGTGCCGGGATTGGGTTCCTCGAGGTTGGCGTATTTGAACTTCACGTCCTCGATCAGCTTGCTGATCTTGTAACTGCCGTCGAGCTTGACGATCGCCTGGTTGTTGAAACGGCGCACTGCCGAGCCGCGGAAGCGCATCTTGTGGTTCCACAGCACCTCGGCGCCGCTCTTGGGGATGGGGAAGGGGAAGCCGAGCACCGCGCCTTCGACCTCGTCGGTGCCCTTGAGCACCGCCGTGGACGCATTCTTGATCGTCGCCTGCTCGATTTCCGGCGGAAAGAACGCGGTGCGCAGCGTCGGATAGACGATCATCTTGTAACCGGGGTACTTGGCGAACATCGCCTTGTGCCCTTCGGTCAGCTTGTCCGCGTACTGGGACATGTTGTCCTTGGTGATGATAAACAGCGGCGCTTCGTATTTGCCGCCGCCGCCGATCTGCTCGCGCTGCTTCTGCGCAAGCGCCCGCTGTTCCGGAGGCAGCTTGGAGATGATCGTGTCGATCTGTTTCTTGATCGTCGGATAGTCTTCGATCTTGAACGTATCGAGGTACTTGAGCAGCGCGTCGAAGTCGGCGGGATTTTTGGCGCGGGCTGCCTCGAACTGCTGCCGTACGTCTTCGAGGCTCTGCGGTGTCTGCGTGCGCACGACCTCGTCGAAATACTTGCCGCCGACCCATTCGCCAATGGTGCCGTCGGCATTGCCGGCGCGCACGGCGCCGATCGGCGTGAGTTCCTTGCCGAGTTTGGCCACCTCATCCGGCGATGCCTTGGCCCAGGCTCCGGCATTGATGCCGATGCCGGCCGTCGCGGCCAGTGTCAACCACCATCCCGTCTTACGCATGTCGTATTCCTCGCTGCTATCTCATCAAAGCGCGTGCCGCGACATGCACCGACGCTGCCGTGCCGTTGCCTGCCGCGGTCCTGGGCGCCTACTCACCTAGAACGTATAAAAAACCGCAAAACCCGCAAAATCCCGGTCACGATAGCCGTTGACCGTGCCGCCACCCGTCCAGCCCTGGTAGAACAACTGTGCGCCGAGCTTCTGCGTAATTTCGATGTCGGTGGCGATCTGCCAGAGCTTGGTGCCCTCGATGAAGTTTTGGGCAGGCGTGATGGCGATGCCGTTGATGTCGTGCGACCACACCAGTTGCGGCTTGAAGGTCCAGCCGAACAGGAGCTGGTTGTATTCCATGCGCATGATGATGCGGTAACCGGCGGCGAATTCGTCGGCAAAGCCCTTGCGCTGCTGGGTCGGGTTCAGGCGCTGCGTGGGTTTGGTCGTGGCCGGATCGGACCCGGGCGGATCGCCGCTGCCGTCGGCGCCCGGGCTGTAGTGCGTGTTGTTGTAGTCGCCGCCCTCGAATTGCAGGACGTCGCGGTCCGGCATGTCGAGTACCCAGGTGAACCCGGCTTCGGTGATCAGCTGCACCTGATCGGCGCCGATCGGGTTTTCGCTGCTGCCGAAGATACGGATGCCGGTGAGGTCGACCTGCATCACTTGCAGGCGTTCGTAACCGCGGATGAGCTGGTTGGGCTGCACCGTGTCCCAGCCGCGGTAGGCTTTCAGATAGCTCGGCACGGCCCGGTCGCGCGGCGGCAGGGCGAAATCGTTTTCGGGGTTGGCGATGAGCTGGCTCAGCAGATCGAGGGTGCGTTCCGACGTCAGCACGGCCAGGGCCGTGCCCGGATCGAGCCCGGCAGCGATCAGGCTGGCCGGATTGAGTTGGCCGACCGTGCCCAGGCCGAGCAGGATCTCGTTCTTGGGCAGCGCCGGCTGTAGCGCGGTGAAGCCCACGTCGGTGATGTGGATTTGCGCGGGCAGGTTCGGCCGGTACGACACCTCTCCGGCGAGCGACCACTTGCCGACCGTGGTGTTGAAGCTTGCGCCGTACATCTGGATGTCCTCGGGGTAGTCGAGGAAGATGCGGGCGCTGTCGATCGGTAAGGGTTCAAGGCCGTCCGGCGTCAGTTTCATGCCGCGGCAGTCCACCGTCGCCTGCAGCACGTCGGTGGTCGTGTCCTGGATGCAGGTGTGATCCGCCGCATACATGCTCAGGTACGGCAAGCGGCTGTGATAATTGAGCGCGTAAAAGCTCAGCTCGGTGCTGATGTCGGCGAGATAAGTCGTCAGCTTGAAGCCGAACTGGCCGCTGTCGCGGGGTTCGCCTTCGTGCTGGGCAACGGGCACGGTCACCGAGGTCTCCGAGATGTCCTTGGCGATGCCGGGCAGGCGCTGCCGGCGATCCGGATCCTCGTGGAACTGGCCGAGCGTGAACATCGCGTAGTTCTGCCCGATGACGTCGAAGGGCGCAAAGAAGCTACCGCCCTTGGGCACCTTGACCCCGCGCCAGCCGAGCAGGTAGACCAGGTCCAGCGTGATGCTGTCAGACAGCGCCGTCGACAGCACCGCCGCCGGCGTGGTCTGGAACACCGCGGCGATCTGGGTGCCCGGCTGGTACAGGTAGCGGGCATCGGGGGCGTTGATCTCGTTGATGCTGTTGAGCGCGATCAGGGTCGATTCGCCCCAGCGGATCTGCTGGTAGCCGATCGCCGCGGCCACTTCGTGGTCGAAGACGTCGAAGACGCGGCTGACCAGCAGATTGCCGATCGTATAGTCAAAGCCGACGTTTTCCTTCACGGCGCGGTCGCGCGGGGTACGCCGCGGCTGGTATGTCGTATCCGGATGGAATTCGTCGAAGTCGTAGTTGACCGGATCGAAGAACACCGTACCGCCGGCCTTGAACGCCCAGTCGCCCCAGCTTGCCGACAGTTCGCTGCTGAGCTTGGACACGGCGGCGACGAGGTCGCCGGGGTCGTAGTTGAGGTTGCCGTCGTCCTTGTTGATGGCGAAATAGGCCCCGGGCGCGGCGATCAGCTTGGCGTTGGGGTTGGGATCCTCGTTGAACGACAGGCAGGCGTCGTCGACGCCGGTGCCGCACAGCGTGGGGTTGAGGTTGTTCTTGTCGATCATCCGGTTGTCGCGCCCATCGACGCGCCAGGATGCACCGAGCGAGATGCGGGTGCGCACACTGCCGCTGATTTCGCCGTACTCGAAGTCGATGGCGACGGCCGGTCCGCTGGCGAGCGCGACGGCAAGGCCCAAACCCAACAAATCCCGTTTTTGCATCGTGTCTCCTCAGCTATCTCAGGTTCGGACGATCTGGCCGTCCGATGACCCCCGCCGCGATGGTGATCGAATCACTATGACATCGTTCAATGACACTGTCATCCACCGATGGCGAGGATTCTACGCCGTTGCCGCGACGCCGCGCAGTGCTTGATTGAGATGCTGCACGACGGCGGGACCCAGACGTTCGGCCACGCGTGCCGCCCGCGTCTGGACGGCGGCATCCATGCGCGCGACCAGCGGCAGCAGTTGTGGATAAAGCCCCTTGCGGTCGGCGGCGAGGATCAGCGCCTCGAGCACACCGTCGTCGGCCAGCGCCGGTACGTGTGCCAGACGGTCGTGATGCGCGGCATCCATCTCAGCGACGATCGGCAGCAGCCATTCCCACAGGTCCTGCGCCTGCGTGCGCTCGATCAGGTGCGCAAGATGGGCGTCGTCGAGCGCGGCGGCGATCGATGCCACGCGTCGCCGCTGCTCGGCAGGAATGGCGTTGATCAGGGCCAGCGCTTCGGCCCAGAGGGCGGCATCGTCGTCGAGCGCGGCGACGATCATGTTGCGCAGGCGCGTGGCGGGAAGTAGGTCGATGACCGCGCCGAGCGCCGCCGGATCCTCGACGAAAAAGCCGATCCGCAGCAGCACGGTATCGTCGCGCAGCGCCTCGATGATGCCGCGCAGCGCCGGTTGCGGCAGACAGTCGACGAAACGCGCCATCGTGATGTACTCACGCCGGCGCGCCAGTTCCAGCGCCACGGCGACTACGCGGTTCACCGGCACATCGGCGATCAGCGCGCGTACCTGGCGCGGGTCGAGTTCGATGCACACGTCGGCGAGAAAGCGGTCGTCCAGACGCGTGGCGATGTCGGCGGCACGCTGGGCCGGCAGCAGGCCGGCGATGCGTGCACACAGCAAAGGCCCGAGCGCTTTTTCGGCGATCAGCGCAGTCACTGCGGCGGGCAGCAGCTTGCTCGACGCGGCCAGGCGCTGGAACAGATCGCGGTCGGCGTCGAACAGCGTTGCGGTTACGTGCGCGCGCAGGGCGCGCAGTGCCATGACATCGAGCTTGGCGAGAAAGCCGAGCCGCTCGGGCGTCGTGCGCAGCAGCCGTGCGAGTTTGAGCAGCTCGGCCTGTTGGGCGAGAGTGGCCATCTGGATCAGGGCGACAGGATCTTGCGCACGGCACCGCGCAGCAGCAGCGGGACATGGGTCAGCGCAGCATCGAGGGCGTGCCGGAGTTGCTGCTGCTGGTGCCGGCGGGCCTCGCGGATCAACTGGGCAAGGGTGTCGATCTGCGCATCGTCGAGTGTATCGAGCGCGGGCATCGGTCGGCCACGCAGCTCGGCGGGCAATGCGCGCGGTTTTGACATCGGCGGCTCCTCCAGTGATCGCGGCAGCGGATGCGGCGGCTACGCTTGCATCCGCCGAGCCTAAGACGGCGCCCGTGTATCGTGCATTGACCGTAGGGCAGACCCCGATGTCCGCCTGGCCGGTCGGCTCAGGCCGATGGCGACTGGCGATGCTTTTCCCGGTATTGCACCGGCGTCATTCCGCACCAGCGCTTGAACGCGCGGTAGAACGTGCTCGGCTCCGAAAACCCGGTCAAGTAGACGATGTTGTCGATCGGCTCGTCGGTGCGCGCGAGCAGCCGGCGCGCCAGGGCGTAACGGAAATCGGCGACGATCTGGCTGAAGCTCGTGCCGGCGCGCGACAGCTCAAAGCGCAGCCGCCGCGGCGGCAGACCGACCTCGCGGGCCACGTCTTCCAGGTCGCAGGATTCCAGTTCCAGCCGCTGCGACAGGACGGTGCGGATTTTTTCGATCAGATCACGTCGGTGCAGGTCGGACAAACGTTTTTGTGCGAATTCTTCGTGCAGCCTGAGTAGATCCGGATCCCAGCGCGGCGAGCGGTATTCCAGCAGCGCGGGGTCGAACCAGATCTCGCTTTCCGAGCCGTCGAAGGCCACCGGGCAGCCGAATACCGTCTCGTACTCCGTCTGCGGACTGCGCCGGCTGCAGCGCAGCTTGATGCGCAGCGGCGCGAAACGACCTTCGGTGACCGAGCGGGCAAACTGGATCAGCTCGTAAACCACGCAGATTTCGGTGTGCCGCAGCTGCGGCGCATCCAGGGTGCTGCCGATCACGCCGATGCGGGCGCCGTCTGCGTCGTGGATCAGTCGCACCGACAGGGCGTCGCTGACCAGACGGACGTATTTGAGCGCACGCAGGATGCCCTCGCCGAAGGTCGGGCTGCTGAACATCAGGTATTCGAGCACTTCGCCGCGGAACAGCGGCAGGTGCGGGCACAGATGCAGGCCGATGTCCGGATCACCGGAGACCCCCTCGACGACCTGCCAGAACAGCGCCTGTTGCTGGTGTGGGGTGCGCAGTTCTTTGAGTGGCAGCTTTTCGGCATCGTAGCCCAGACGCGTGTAGATCGCGTTCACGTCCAGGCCGGCCTTGACCATGGCCTCGTGTACGACCAGCAGAAACTGACCCGAGTCGCGCATCGCCCTGTCGCCTTGTTCGCTTGATCCGGTGCGTCGGCTGCTTAGTTTGCCGGAATGACAGTATGCGGTCATGGCGCGGTCAATTGGCGGATCCGGTTTGTGGTGTTACCTTGGGCAAGGGCGCAGGGGATGGGGATACCGTTGTCGGCGCCCGCCAAAGCCGCCATGACCCATGAGCGGCGGTGCTTTGTGCGCCAGCCGCCCGCACCTGCCATGCTGGACGTCGCCGCCGATCCCTCGATCTGGAAAACATTGAGCATCCCCGTGGTCGCGGGCTTCGTCGGCTGGTCGACGAACTGGCTTGCGGTGTGGATGACCTTCCATCCGATCGAATTCGTCGGCATCCGCCCGTACCTGGGTTGGCAGGGGATTATCCCGTCGAAGGCGCGGCGCATGGCGGGTCTTGCCGTGCAGTCGATTCTCTCCAAGCTGATTTCCCAGCGCGAAATCATCGAAGTGCTCGATCCGCGCAAGCTTGCCGCCCAGGTGGTCGAATCCTTCGATCCGCTGCTCGAACCCTGGGTCGATGAACTGATGCACGAGCACTACCCGGTGCTCTGGGACAATCTGCCGGTGTTCGTGCGGCGCCAGGTCTATGCGCGTGTGCGCGCGGAGCTCCCCCGCCGCGTCGATGCCTTGATGCAGGACATCGCCCTCAACATCGACCATCTGCTCGATCTCAAGCCGATGGTCGAGGATCATCTGGAGCGCAACAAAGCCCTGCTCAACCGCATTTTTCTCGAATGCGGGGCGCGGGAGTTCCGCTTTCTCGTACGCTCCGGCTGGTGGTTTGGGGCATTGTTCGGCGTGATCCAGGCGCTGCAGTGGCATTTCTTCCCGGTCTGGTGGACGCTGCCGCTGGCCGGGTTGATCGTCGGCTATGCCACCAACTGGATCGCGTTGAACCTGATTTTCCGGCCGCTCGAACCGGTGAAAATCGGACCGGTCACCGTGCAGGGTTTGTTTCTCAAGCGGCAGAAGCAGGTGTCGGAGGCATTCTGCCGCATCGTCATCGAGGAGATCGTCACGCTGCCGCGGTTGATCGACGCAATGCTCAACGGCACGTACAAGGAGCGTTCGCGCGCGCTGCTGCGCCGGCACGTCAAGCCGCTGGTCGATCACGTCGTGGGCGGTCTGGGTGGGGTGACCAAGCTCGCGGTGCAGACCGCGCTCGGGCCCAGCGGATTCGCCCAGATCAAGGAGTCGGTCGCGAACAAGGCCCAGGCCGAGGCGCAGCTACCATTCGAGGATCGGGATTTCCTGCGCGACCGCGGCGCCGAGATGCAGCAGGTGATCCAGTCGCGCATGGAGAAGCTGCCGCCGGCCGAATTCCAGGATTTGCTGCGACCCTGCTTCCAGGAAGACGAGCTCAAGCTGATTCTCGTGGGCGCCGCGCTCGGTGCCGCCGCTGGGTTTATGCAACTCATTTTGATCTTTGCCGCCTGATGCCGATGTCTGATTCCGATCCTGGGTTCGACGAAGGCGCCGTCTCCTTGCGTGCGCGCCTGCGCGAATTCAGTCGCGGGTTGTTCGATCTGCAATTCCAGCAGCTGCTGGCGCCGCGGTTGCTGCCGACGATTTATCTGCTGGCCATTGCTGCCTGTGCGGGCGCCGTGATCCTGCATGCGATCGAGGGTTTCGCACGCTCGCCGTGGCTCGGCACATTCCGCCTGCTCGTGGTCGCCCCGGTCGGGTTCATCGTTCTGGTCACGGTGGTGCGGGTGACCCTGGAGTTTCTGCTGGTCGTGTTCCGCATCGCGGTCAATGTCAGCGAGATGGCCGGGCACACCGGCGACATCGCCAGCGGTTTGCCGCGCATTCAGTTCTGGCGCGGGCTGCTCGGCGGGGACAAAGCCGGCCATCGTCGCCGCGAGAGCAGGCGTTGATCGCCGCTTTGTGGCGGCGACGCAGAAGCTTTGTTGCGCGACGTCGTTATGGCCTTGGACTTGTGTCCGGAAGGCCGCGCGCGCTGGTGGCGTGGCGCGGTATCTGCCAGGGGCGCGCCAGGGCATAGCGCCGGCAGCGTGGGTCGAGCACGTAGGTCTGCGCCGGCAGATGGCCTTGCGCGCAGCGCACCTGCACGCAGCGCCGCAGGTAAAAGTCGTCCTCGTAGCGGTCGAGGCGGCGCAGCTCGCGCGGGCTGACTTCGATCAGCGCGCCGGGCGTCTGTGCCGCCGGATCCGGCAACAGGCCCGGGAAGCGTTGGCCGCGCAAACTGCAGCGGCGGTAGCCATCGAGCACTGCAGGGCGATAGGCCGGCGTGCGGCCGAGCACCGCGCAGGCGACCGGTCCGACCAAGAGGCTGCCGTAAACGAAAAGCCTGATCCGCCGCATCAGCGCTGCAGGGGATGTTCGCCACGCGCCCAGGCGAGGGCGTCCTCGAGCCGGTCATTGCCCCAGAACAACTCGCCGTCCACGAGAAAGCTCGGGGCACCGAACAGGCCCAGGGCCGCGGCGCGCTCGGTCTGCGTGCGCAGGCGGCTTTTCAGGGGGTCGGTTTGCACTGCGGCGATCCGGGCTGGGGCGCTTTCGCCGCAGGCAGTCAGGCAGTCGGCGACGACACGGTCATCGCCGATGTCGCGGTCGTGGGCAAAGTTCGCCGTGAACAGCGCGCACACAAAACGCGGGACCCAGGGCTCGTCCTGGAAGGCGCAGGCGATGCGGGCCCCGAGCACGCTCGTGCGTGGAAACGCCGACGGCTTTCGAAAAGGAATGCCGGTGCGCGCGCAGATACGTTCGATGTCACGCCACATGTACCGCCCCTTGGCCGGGAACTGTACGAAGGGCGAGCTGGCATATCCCTGTGCCTGGAACAGCGGTCCGAGCAAGAAGGGCCGCCACAGCACCCGGACACCGGCAGAGCGCGCCAGCTGCTCGATGCGCAGCGCCGCCGGGTAGGAGTAACTGCTGGCGAACTCAAACCAGAATTCCAGACAGCAACCTGCCACGGTCGAATCGTCGAGACCAAGAGGGGGCGCAGTGTACCCCGCGTCGCCTGGGCCGTGCGGGGGCTGTGCTTCCGACTTACCGCGCAGACGCGCGCGTGCTTCGCCGCGGCCAATGGCGCGTCTCTGGCGATCGGCCAGACTGGTGGTGTTCTACGGTTCTTTCCGGATCCGATTCCGAGGTCAGAAATGCCGGCTTACAAAGCTCCGCTGCGCGACATACGCTTCCTGCTCAACGAGGTGTTCGATTACCCCAAGCATTACGCCGGGTTGTCGAACGGCAAGGATGCCGATCCCGACACCGTCAATGCGATCCTCGAAGAGTGCGCCAAGTTCTGCGAGCAAGTGCTCTCGCCGCTGAACCGTTCCGGTGACGAGGAGGGCTGTCATTTCGACAATGGCACCGTGACCACGCCCAAGGGCTTCAAGGAAGCCTATGCCGAATACGTGGCCGGCGGCTGGCAGGGGCTTTCACACCCGACCGAATACGGCGGTCAGGGCATGCCGATGTCGCTCGGCGTGATCAAGACCGAAATGCTGGGTAGCGCGAACTGGTCGTTCAACATGTACCCCGGGCTTTCGCTCGGCGCGATGAACACGATCATGCAATACGGCGACGCCGCGCAGAAGGCGTTGTACATGCCGCCGCTGACCGAAGGCCGCTGGACCGGCACGATGTGCCTGACCGAGCCGCAATGCGGCACCGACCTCGGGCAGATCAAGACCCGCGCCGAGCCGCAGGCCGATGGCACGTATCGCATCACCGGCACCAAGATCTTCATTTCCGCCGGCGAGCACGATCTGGCCGAGAACATCATCCACATCGTGCTCGCACGCCTGCCGGACGCGCCGCCGGGTACCAAGGGCATTTCGCTGTTCATCGTGCCCAAGATCAAGGTCAATGCCGACGGCTCGCTGGGCGAGCGTAACAGCGTCGTGTGCAGCGCGATCGAGCACAAGATGGGTATCCGCGCCTCGGCCACCGCCGTGCTCAACTTCGAGAACGCGACGGGGTACATGATCGCCGAGCCCAACAAGGGCCTGGAGGCGATGTTCACGTTCATGAACTCGGCGCGCATCGGCACCGCGATCCAGGGTGTCTGCCATGCCGAGCTGTCCTACCAGGGCGCTCTGGCCTATGCCAAGGAGCGCCGCTCGATGCGCGCGCTGTCCGGCAAGAAAGAGCCGGACAAGGTCGCCGACGCCATCATCCATCACGCCGACGTGCGCCGCATGCTGCTGACGCAGAAGGCGATCGCCGAGGGTGGCCGCGCGATGATCTATTTCGCCGCGCAGTACGCCGACCACATGGTCAACGGCATCCTCGAAGGTGACCAGAAGAAGTACAAGTACTGGGACGACAAGCTCGGCTTTCTCACGCCGATCCTCAAAGGGTTTCTCACCGAGATGGGGCTCGAGGCCGCAAACCTCGGTATCCAGATCTACGGCGGCCACGGCTACATCAAGGAGCACGGCATGGAGCAGATCGCGCGGGATGCGCGAATCTCCACGCTCTACGAGGGCACGACCGGCATCCAGGCACTCGATCTGCTCGGCCGCAAGGTGCTGCTGATGACCCGGGGCAAGGCGGTGCGCGAGTTCACTGCGCAGATCGCCAAGTTCGCCGTCGAGCACATGCGCAATGCCAAGCTGCGCCGTTTCGCCGCGGATCTGGCGCGCTATGCCGCGGAGTGGAACGTGCTGACCATGCGTGTGATGCTCGCGGCGCGCAAGGACCGCGATTCGGTCAGCGCCGCTTCCCATCACTTCCTGATGTATTCCGGTTACGTGACCATGGCCTATTTCTGGGCGCTGCAGGCTGCGGTCGCGAGCCAGAAACTCGCGCAGGGCGGTGAAGAGAAGCCGGAGTTTTACAAAGCCAAGATCGCCACCGCGCGGTTTTATTTCGACCATCTGCTGCCGCGTGCCAAGGGCCATGCGACGTCGATGGTCAAGCCGAGCAAGTCGGTGATGAAGCTGCCGGTTGAGGCATTCTCCTTCGATTACTGAGACACTGACGCTGGAAACGTCGAGGGCGCCTGTGGGCGCCCTCGACGTTGATGCGGAACGTCACATCAGCAACCGCTCGGCTCCGGTGAAGTCGCAGCAGCCTTGGATTCGGGCGCAGACGTCTGAGCGTAACGTGCGACCGGACGGAAGGCCGGGTAATAGTACGGATAAGGATAGAAAAAAGGACCGTAGAAGAACGGATCCACGATGTATGTGGCCGGCGGATCCCGACGTTCGCGCCACAGGTAAATGTCCGCGGCCGTGACCTTCGGGTAGGTGTAGGAAAACTCGCCGATCTTGCGCGTCTCCACGCCCGCGAGCGTGCCGACGATGGTGACCTCGCGTCCGGGCTTGAACACCTCGGGATCCTTGAAGCCCTTGTAATAGGCCAAGAAGCGCCCTTGCTCCTGGTCGCCCTCGACCGGCCGCCCCGAGTAGTCGAGCGGGCGACCCAGGATTTCGAAGCAGCTCTCCTCCTGCGAATTCTTCATCGACAGAATCGTTCCGCCCCAGCGGACCCGGCTCGGCGTGGTCGCGGTGTCATTGCGCTGGTTCTGCGCGACCTGCTGGGGAGTGAGTTCGGCGAATTCGCCACGCAGCACAGCCGGTGTGGCGCAGGCGCTCAAGAACAAGGCTGCGAACCCGGCGGCGATCATCGATTCAAACCGCATGTGCATTCTCCGGGGGGATATGGAGACGAAGGACACCGGCGGGGGCGGGGGCGACCAGCATACGCGCTGGGGATCGTCGGGCAGGGTCTCTGTTCCCTGGAGCGTGTGGACCGCAATCCGCCACCGGCCGTCGGTCCGTGGATGTTGTAAACGGGCAGGCATGAACCGGCTCTGAACGCGGGGCTTGGGCGGTACCGGCGGTTCGTGCGCCCCGATACCTCCGGTGGTCGGGTACGGCCTTGAGCGCCGGATCGGCCTGCCGGCAGCATCGCGGTCACGGGAGGCGGGAGATGCGCATGGCCGAGGCCGATGTTTCCGAGTCCCTGCTGTCACGGCTCTGGCAGCAGTTGCTCGACGATGCAGTTCGTTTGCCGACGCTACCGGACCTGGCGCTGCGTCTGGATGCGCTGGCCCGGCGCGAGCGGCTCGACGCCCGCCATCTCGCCGACGAAATCCGTAAGGATCCGGCCATCGCCGCGCAGGTTGTGCGTATGGCCAACAGTGCGGCTTACCGCGGCGGCGTTCCGGTCAGTCAACTGCAGGCCGCCGTGACCCGGATCGGTGTCGAGGCGACGCGCCAGCTCGTGTCGGGCCTTGCGCTGCGGCAACTGTTCGCGTCGGCGTCGGTCGTGCTGCAGTCGCGCCTGCACGCGATCTGGGCGGAGAGCCTCGAAGTCGCGGTTTGCGCGCAGCTGCTGGCGCGGCAATGTCGAAGGCTCGATCCGGAAACGGGGTTGCTCGCAGGGCTCGTGCATCGCATCGGCGCGCTGCCGCTGCTGCGCTTGCTCGAGCAGCATCCGGACCTTACCCGCATCCGCCGATGCCGTCGATGCGGTGCTGGCCAGCCTGGGCGGCCGGGCGGGCGAGCTGGTGCTATCGAGTTGGGGGTTCCCGGCAGCGCTGCTTGCAGTACCTGTACGAAGCTTGGAGTTCGGCCGCAGCCATCACGGCGCGGCCGATTATGCTGATCTGGTCGGGGTCGCCGTGCTCGTGCTCGATCGGCAGTACGAAGGCCCCTATTCCGGAATCGACCGCCGCCGCGTCGGAGCCTTCGCCAGGCTCGGTTTCGATGCCGACACAGACTGGTTCGCGCAGCCCGGCTTCGCCGATCAGTACCACGAGCTGCTGGCGGCGCTGACCCACTGACGCGATGCGCGAACCCGCGCCGGGGCGGCTACAGCGTCGCCGCGAGCCGCGACCCCTGTTCGATGGCGCGCTTGGCGTCGAGTTCGGCGGCGAGATCTGCCCCGCCGATCAGATGCACCGGCACGCCGGCGCTGCGCAGTGGCTCGTGTAGCTCCCGCAGCGGTTCCTGGCCTGTACACAGCACGATCGTGTCCACCTCGAGCAGCGTCGGTTTTTCGCGCTTTTCGCCAAAACTGATCCAAAGCCCGCGATCGTCGATGCGCTCATAATTGACGCCGCCGATCATTTCGACCTGCTTCATTTTCAGTTGCGTGCGGTGGATCCAGCCCGTGGTCTTGCCCAGGCGCTTGCCCAGGGTTTCGGCTTTGCGCTGCAGCAGGATCACCTGGCGCGCCGGCGGTGCGATCTGCGGCCGGGCCAGCCCGCTACGCGCGATGGCGGGATCGGTGACGCCCCACTCGCGGTTCCAGCCGGCGGCATCCAGTGTGGGCGAATGTCCGTCGTGGACCAAAAACTCGGCGACGTCAAAGCCAATGCCGCCGGCACCGACCACGGCGACCCGCCGGCCGACCGGTTTGCCCTCGCGCAGTACGTCCACATAGCTCAAGACCTTGCCCCGGGCCTGTTGCTCGGCCTGCCCCGGGATGCGCGGGTTGCGCGGCACAACACCGGTGGCGAGAATGACCTCGTCATAACCGCCGGCGATGAGCCGTTGCGCATCGACGCGCGTGGACAGCCGCACATCGACACCGGTGATTTCCAGCCTGCGGCGGAAATAGCGCAGGGTTTCGTGGAATTCCTCCTTGCCCGGAATGCGCTTGGCCATGTTGAACTGACCGCCGATCGCGTCGGCGGCTTCGAACAGTTCGACGCGGTGGCCGCGTTCGGCGAGCACGGTGGCGGCCGCAAGCCCGGAGGGTCCGGCACCGACGACGGCGATGCGTTTTTTGCGCGCAGCCGGCCGGTAGACCAGTTCGGTTTCCCGGCAGGCACGCGGATTGACCAGGCAACTCGCGGTCTTGCCCTGGAAGGTGTGATCCAGGCAGGCCTGGTTGCAGGCGATGCAGGTGTTGATTTCGTCGGCGCGGTTCTCGCGCGCTTTCTTCACGAACTCCGGGTCGGCGAGCAGAGGCCGCGCCATCGACACCAGATCGGCCTGACCGCTGGCGAGGATGTGCTCGGCGACTGCTGGATCGTTGATGCGGTTGGTCGCGCATACCGGGATGCCGACCTCGCCTTTGAGTTTGTGGGTGACCCAGGCAAAAGCGGCGCGCGGCACCGATGTCGCAATCGTCGGGATGCGAGCTTCGTGCCAGCCGATGCCGCTGTTGAGGAGGGTGGCACCGGCTTTCTCGATGGCCTTGGCGAGCCGGACCGTTTCATCCCAGGACTGACCGTTGGGAATCAAATCCAGGATCGACAGACGGTAGATGAGGATGAAGTCGCGCCCCACCGCTTCGCGCACACGCGTGACGATCTCCACCGGCAGGCGCATGCGGTTCTCGAAAGATCCGCCCCAGGCATCGGTGCGCCGGTTGACGTGTTCGACGAGGAATTGGTTGATGAAGTATCCCTCCGAACCCATGATCTCGACGCCGTCATAGCCGGCTTCGCGCGCCAGGCATGCGCAGCGCACGAAAGCCCGGATCTGGCGCTCGATGCCCCTGGGACTCAGCTCGCGCGGCGTGAACGGCGTGATCGGCGATTTCACGCGCGAGGCCGAGACCGAGATCGGCGTATAGCCGTAGCGGCCGGCATGCAGGATTTGCAAGGCGATCTTCCCGCCCTCGGCATGCACCGCGGCGGTGATCTGGCGGTGCGCGCGCGCCTCCGCATGCGTGGTGAGCTTGGATGCGAACGGAAACAGCCAGCCTTCGATGTTCGGCGCAAAGCCGCCGGTGACGATCAGGCCGACCTCGCCGCGTGCGCGCTCGGCGAAATAGGCGGCCAGGCGGGGGAAGTGCTTGGTGCGGTCTTCCAGGCCCGTGTGCATCGAGCCCATCAGCACGCGGTTCTTCAGCGTGGTGAATCCCAAATCCAGCGGGGCGAGCAAATGGGGGTAGGGAGATGCAGACACCGGCGGCTCCTGGAGTCGTCATGGCACTCTGGGGCGCGCATGGTACTGGCAGATTGGCTGTAATGCCGCTTACCGGCGCGCGCAGGCCGGCCTGCGCTCGGCGACAATGAGGCATCCATTTTGATCTGGAGACAATCGATGCAAGCGCGCGTGCGCGTCGAGGTGGAAGATGGCGTCGCCACCGTGACGATGGACCGGCCGGACAAGCTCAACGGCCTGGATTATGCGATGTTCGCCGGTTTGGTCGATGCGGCCCGGCGGATCGGGCGCGACCGGGCGGTGCGCGCCGTCGTGCTGCACGGTGCGGGCCGCGGCTTTTGCGCTGGACTCGACTTCAAATCCTGGGGCGAACAGCGTCTGCGCATGCTGCACAGCTTCATGAAATGGGGCGTGAAGAAGACCAATCTCTACCAGGAGGCGGCTTATGGATGGCGCCGCCTGCCGGTGCCGGTGATCGCCGCCATCCACGGCGTTTGCTATGGCGGCGGTCTGCAGATCGCCCTGGCCGCAGACATCCGCATCGCCGCACCGGATGCCGAGCTGTCGATCATGGAGGCGAAGTGGGGCTTGATTCCCGACATGACCGGCAGCATCACGCTGCGCGACCTTCTGCCGATGGATCAGGCGCTCAAGCTGACCATGACCGCGGAACGTTTCTCGGGCCTGCGCGCCCGCGAGCTCGGTCTGGTCACCGAAGTCGCCGACGATCCGCTCGGCGCGGCACAGGCGCTCGCGCGCGCGATCGCGGCGCGTTCGCCGGATGCGGTTGCGCTGGCCAAGCGGCTGTTCCAGCAGAGCTGGCATGCCTCCGAGCGCCGCGCCTTGCGCATCGAGAGTGCGCTACAGCTCAAGCTGCTGCTCGGCCGCAATCATCGGGAGGCGGTACGCGCGAACATGGAAAAACGCCCGCCGCGGTTCGCGCCGCGCAGTGTCTGACCCCCGCAGTCAGATGCGGACGGGTGTCGGCACCGGCACACAGGGCACTCTCGCCGTGCGCTCATGCCGATCCGGCTTTGAGCGATGCGGTCAGTTGTTCCTGCGCTTGGTGCCAGTGCAGAACCCAGTCCGGTAGTGGCGGTGACACCGCGTCGTAGCCGCACATCTGCAACACCTTGGTCGGCGGTACCTTGCCGCGGCGGCTGAGGAAGAGATAGCGCACCAGTACGACGGCGCAGACGCGCCCGTTACGTACGAAGCAGTGTTCGCAGAAGAACCATTTCTCGTTCCAGCCGAGCAGGCGCGAGTCCAGCCGGTAGCGTTGCAGCGGTTGCAGCGAGATGCTGAAGCGCGCATTGGAATCGCCTGCAACCGCGCGCCAGCCGTGGCGCAGCGCGCGACGCCAGAGCCCCGAGCGCAGGCCCCAGTCGAGCCGGCCGATGTCGGCGGCGGAGAAGTAACGGCCGTTGTTCATGTGCAGGTTGAAGTCGATCTCACCCGGCATCACGCGCAGCGTGATGCTGCTGGGGTCGAACAGACCGACAGGGCCGCGCAGGCGCCAGCTCAGCAGCACCCAGATCGTTCGCCAGAAACCCACCATGTATGTTTGTCCGGTTGTCGTGGCCGGCAGCTTAGACGGCACAGCGGCAGGGACCATTGGCTGATGCGACGGCGGGTTGCGGCGCTACGAAAGCGCCGGTGTCTGCGCCGCTCGTCGTGTGCGCGCGACCGCTGCCGGTGGCGGTCCGATCAACGGCAGGCTCCAACCGCGCCGATGGTCTGCCGCCCGATGCCGGCGTGCCGTTGAATGGAAGCAGATGAAGCGAAAGCTGTGATCAGTCGCCAGCGCATGTGGAGCGTGTCATGAATGGAACGGTATCGATGATGGCGGATCGGATCGGGCATCGGCGATTGTCGGTACGACGCGTCCGCGCGGCTTTCGTGCGCATGCCGATGCTGCTGCTCTATGGCCTGTTCGGCCTTGCCGGTGCCGCGCTCTGGGTGATCATGCACTTGCCGGTCGGAACGCGCGCGCGGGACACGCTGGTCTATGCGATGGCCGGCTGCATCGGTATGTTCACGCTCGGCTGGCGTTTACTGCGTGCCCAGGCGCGGGCGCAGGACTAGGCGCGGGATCAGCGCCCGGCGGCGAGCGCGGCCTGGGCATCGGCGAGTGCCAGCGGGCGGCCGAAGAAATAGCCCTGGCCATAGCCGATGCCGATGTTCCGGCACAGTGCCGCCTGCTCCGGGGTTTCGATGCCCTCGGCCACGGCATACATATCCAGATCCGCGGCGAGCCGGCCAATCGCACGGACGATGTGCAGGCCGCGTTCGTTCATCGCCAGGTCCTTGATGAACGAACGATCCAGTTTGAGGCCATGGACCGGCAGCCGATGCAGGTAAGACAGCGCGCTGTAACCGGTGCCGAAATCGTCGACGACGAGTTTGCAGCCGAGGCTGCGGCAGCGCGTCAGCAGTTCGACTGCGGTCTCGAAGTCGTCGAGCACCGCCGATTCGGTGATCTCCAGGCGGAGCTGTTCGGGGGCAAGGCCGTTGTCGTCCAGCGCCCGTTCGATCGTCGCGAACAGGCTGCGGTCGCCGAACTGCCGGGCCGAGAGATTGACCGAGCAGAACAGACGTTCTTCGCCGCACCGGGTGGGGCGGTGCACGGCCTGCAGCGTGCGCAGCCCTTCGGCCGCGGCGCGCAGGGTCCAGCGGCCGAAGGCGAGAATCAGGTTCGAATCCTCGATGACCCACATGAATTCGGCCGGAGAAACCGGTTGGCCGCTGCGGTGCCAGCGGACCAGGGCTTCGAAGCCGGCAGTGCAGCCGGCCGCAAGATCGACGATCGGCTGGTAGAACAACTCCAGTTCCCCGCGCTGCAGCGCGTCGGTGAGTGCCTGTTCCAGGCGCAGCCGTTTGACGGCGAGGTCGCGGTCGGCCGGCGCCTCCGTGGGGGCGGACGGGCGCGTGATCGGCAAGGTCTGATGCCCGTCCCCGGCGGTGCCGACCCGCCGCAGCGTGTCGCGCCAACGGCCGAGCGCAACGCGCAACAGATGTCGCAGCACCGGCGATGTGCGCGCGAGCTGGTCGGTCAGGGTTTCGTGCGTGATCACGGTCAGGACCGTCGGTTCGAGGGCGCGCGCACTGGCGCTGCGCGTCTGGTCGCCGATCAGTGCAAGTTCGCCGAAGATCTCGTCGGGGCCCAGGCGCGCGAGGACGTGACGGCCGTCTGGCCGATCGACGAAGATTTCGATCAGGCCCGATTCCACCAGATAGGCTTCGCTCCCACGCGCACCTTCGTGGAACAGCATCTCGCCTGATGCCAGGCGTCGTTGCGTGCCGTTTTCATCCACGTTGAAATCTCCGGTGGAGTCTGGCGTGATTATGATCCCCCGTCGCGGCTGGGTGACCACGGGTTGGGATCGCGGTGCGGAGTGCTGGCGGCGCAACCGATGCGACCCATGCTAGTCCGTGGCAAGCTGCGAGCCCTCGCCGATGCCGAGGATGACGATGAGCAAGAATCTGCAGCAACAATTCGAGATCGCGGTCGAGAAAGTGCGCAATGCGCCAGCCGATGGGCCGTTCAAGCCCGACAACGAATTCAAGCTGCGCATGTATGCGCTCTACCGGCAGGCCACCGATGGTGACGTCCAGGGCAAGCGTCCCGGTATGCTCGATGTGGTCGGCCGGTTCAAGTACGACGCCTGGGCCCGGCTCAAGGGCATGAGCCGGGAAGAGGCGATGAGGCAGTACATCGCCGAGGTCGAGGCCATCGAGAAAAAATACGGTTGACGCGCCACCATCAGCGTGCATCGGCGCACCGGGCGTTGCGCCGTTCGCGCTGACCGCGCCAGTGCCGGAAAGCGGGCAGAGAAAATGCCAAGAATAGCTCGCGCACCCGCTCGACCGGGACTTCCGGATGCTCCAGCCACCAGCGCGACAGCGCCTCGCCGGCCCCGAACAAGGCATACGACAGTGGTTCGGCGGCACGGCGGCCTGCGGGTGTCGGGTCGCCGATCAATTCGGCGATGGTCGTGCAGGCGCCGGCGATCATCTGTGCGCGGAATGCCTGCACGCTGCGCGATACCGGCGAGTCGCAGCCCACCACTTCGTTGAACAGCACCCGCCAGAGATCGCGGTAACGATCGACGAAGCCGAGCAGTGCGCCGATCGCCTGTTCGAGCCGGTATGCCGGGTCGGGCTCGCGGCGGATGCGGGCGACGTCGTCCATCAAATGCCGGCCCGCGCGCTCGATCAACGCTATGTAGAGCCCTTCCTTGGACGCGTAATAGCGGTATAGCAGCGGTTTGCTGATATCCGCTTCGCGGGCGATCTCATCCATCGATGCGGCGTGATAGCCACGGCGCGCGAATACCCGTGCGGCCGCGTGCAGCATCTCTTCCATGCGCTGGTCACGCGGCATGCCGCGCGTGCCCAGGCGGCTGCGTCCGCGCAGCGGCCGGCGCACCTGTGTCCGCTTGCCCCCAGCCATGGTTTGCTGTGAATGGTTGTTGTTGTCGTCAAGGTTCAGCGAGCCATTATCGAGGGGCGCGGCATATGGAGCAGACCTGCGCGCCCCACGAGCTGTGAACCGGATCACAGAACACGCGTGTGCAAGCGAAAGCCGGTGGCGCCCCAGGCCAGGCCAATCAGGCCGTGGAACAAGGTCATCAGCAAGGCATACACCCATTCAAGGGCATTCATCGCGCGGTCTGCATCGCTTGCGAAGTGCTGCAACGGAATGCTGGCCAGGCCGAGTCCGAGCAAGGCGCCGGCGAAGCCGAGCATCGTGCGCCGCAGCCCCTGCGGCAACGGTGCGACCGGTTGCAACAGGGCGACGACCAGCATCTGAGCGAGCACACCAAAGGCGAAAAACACGGTAATGCCGTAGCGGCGCAGCCACTGGTAGATCGTTCCTTCGACGCCGAGGAAGGTCGCATACAGGATCAAGAAGACCGCCGCGATCAGTCCGAGCGTCAGCACCGCAGTGCGCCGGCGGGGGGCGTCCGGGCGCAAGGCTCCCAGCCACAGCCAGGTCAGGCCCCAGAACATCATCAGCTGCGCGGCATGCGGCAGCATCAGCGCACGGAACAAATGGTTGGCCAGCCCATGGCGCCCGGCGCGGCTGATCGAGGTGCAGCCGTCCCAGTAGGGCACGCACCAATCCACGTATCCGGCAGTGGCCGAGACGAAATACGCAAGATGCGCGGCGACGATGGGTATGAGTGCCGTCGACCAGGCGAACCAACGCAGATCCATGCGATTCCCGAACTTCCAGCAGCGCGGATGAGTCAGGATATCCTGTTGGTCCGCGCCTGCCGATCCTGCGAGAGATGCCGATGAAGCAAGCCTGCGTTTTCCTGCTGCTCGCCGTTGTGGCGGGGCCGCTGTCCGCCGCCGAGGGTATGTGGACGCTCGACAACCTGCCGCGCGCGGCGCTCAAGGAGCGCTACGACTTCACGCCAGACGCGCAATGGGTCGATCATGTGATGAAGGCCTCGGTCCGGCTCGCCAGCGGCTGCTCGGGCTCTTTCGTTTCCGCCAACGGTCTGGTGCTGACCAATGCGCACTGCGTGCTCGACTGCGTGCAGGCCTTGTCGGGTCCGCAGAGTGACTATGTCAATCGTGGCTTCATCGCGCACCGGCGGGAGGCCGAACGCCAGTGCCCGTCCGAGGAGCTGAACCAGCTCGAAGCGATCAGCGATGTCACCGAGCGCGTCCGCAAGGCGACGGCAGGCTTGTCCGGCCAGGCCTTCATCGATGCGCGCAATGCCGAGACAGCCCGGATCGAATCCGAGTGCGTCGGTGCGGCTGCGGCGACGCGGCGCTGTGATGTCGTCGAGCTTTACGGCGGCGGGCTTTACCACCTGTACCGCTACCGACGCTATGCCGACGTGCGCCTGGTGTTTGCGCCGGAGTACCGCATCGGTTTCTTCGGTGGCGACCCGGACAACTTCAATTTTCCGCGCTACAACCTCGACATGGGCTTGCTGCGCGTGTACGAGGATGGCAAGCCGGCAACCACGCCGCAGTTCTTTCCGATCCGGCGCGAGGGTGCCGCCGTCGGCGAGCTGGTCATGGTCACCGGGCATCCAGGCAACACCAAGCGCCAGCTCACGGTGGCCCAGCTCGAACGGCTGCGCGATGCCGACCTGATCGACCTGCTCGCCTACTATTCCGAGCGCCGCGCGTTGCTGTGGCAGTACGGCCGCCAGAGCGCCGAGGCAGCGCGCCAGGCGCAATCGGACCTGACCTATACGGAGAACAGCCTCAAGGTGATCCGCGGCCAGCTCGACGCGCTGCTCGAGCCGGCGCTGCTGGCGCACAAGCGCATGGAGGAAGAGCGCCTGCGACAAATTGCCGGGGCATTACAGCCGGACCCGTGGGCGGCGATCGCGCAGGCGCAACAGGTCTACCGCACCTTGCGCCGGCCCTACACATTGCTGGAGAACCGCCGTGGGTTTTATTCAGAGCATTTCCGCATCGCGCGACATCTGGTGCGGGCGGCCGAGGAGCGTACCAAGCCCAATCACGAGCGCCTGCCGGAGTATCAGGACGCGGCTTTGCCACGGCTGCAGCAGACGCTTTTGTCACCCGAGCCGATCTACCCGGCGTATGAAAAAACCAAGCTGGCCTGGTCCTTGACCAAGCTGCGCGAGCAGCTCGGTGTCGACGATCCGCTGGTCAAGCTGGTGCTTGGAAACGAATCGCCCGAGGTGCTGGCAGCCAAGCTCGTCGACGGGACGCGGTTGTCGGATCCGGCGGAGCGTCGTCGGCTGTGGGAAGGTGGTTTCGAAGCGATATCGGCGTCCACCGATCCTTTCATCCAGCTCGCCCGCGCCATCGATGCGCCTTCCCGCGAGTTGCGCAAACGGTACGAGTCGGAGGTCGAGGCGGTCGAAAACAAGCAGGCGGCGACGATCGCCCGCGTGCGCTTTGCGCACGACGGGATGCAGGTCTATCCGGATGCGACGTTCACGCTGCGGCTATCCTACGGCGAGGTGCGCGGCTGGCAGGAAGACGGACGCACGATTCCGCCGTTCACGACGTTCGCGGGTCTGTTCCAGCGAGCCACCGGTACCGATCCGTTCGCGCTGCCGGAATCCTGGCTCAAGGCACAGACCCGGCTCGATGGCCAGACGCCGTTCAACTTCGTTACCACCAACGACATCATCGGCGGCAACTCCGGCAGCCCGATCATCGACCGTGCGGGCCGTATCGTCGGGCTGGCGTTCGACGGCAACATCCATTCCCTCGGCGGCAGTTTCTGGTATGACGAGGCGCGCAACCGCTGCGTGGGTGTGCACAGCGCGGCGATGATCGAGGCGCTCGACAAGGTTTACGGGGCAAAAGCCCTGCTGCGCGAGCTCGTCGTGCAGCCCTGATCGAGCGGCGCTCAAGGCCCGAGGCACGCGTGCCCCGGCCGTGCTTACCTGGAGCTGCGGCGCGCCGCCGGATGTGCCCCGTCGCCGGCGAGGCGCGCCACCTGGTCTCGCACGCGGCTCAGCGCGTCGATGCACGCGCGGATCTCGCGCTGCGTCAACACGCCGAGGATCTCCGCGCGGGTCGCCGCGAGCACCCGTTCGATTTCGGTACACGCCTTGCGCGCTTTGGTAGTCAGGACGATGTGATAGGCGCGTCGGTCCAGCGGATTCTGTCGGCGCTCGACCCAGCCATCGTCGGCAAGACGGTCGATCAGGCGGACGACACTGGGGGCCTCGATCTTGAGCGCGTCGGCGAGCATCGCCTGCGTCATCGGCTCACCACTGCGCAGCAACACGACCAGCGGTTCCCAACGCGAGGCCGACAGTCCGAGCGGTTCGAGTCGGCGGTCGATCACGCCGCGCCATAGCGCCGAAACCTCGCGCACGAGATAACCGAAACGTTGCTCAGGTGTGCTGGCGACCATCATGGGTTATGCTTGCCGGCTAACTATTAGCACGCTAACATTATTGCCGCGGTGCCGCAAGCCTGCCCGCAGGAGTTTTCCCGTGTCGTCTCGTTCATGGATGTCGATCGCGGCATTGTCCGTTCTGGCCGCCTGCACGGCGCCCACGCCACCGGCGCCGCCCCCGGTTGCGGTCACGGTGATGACCGTCTTGCCTCGCCCGGCGACGGTGGAGGCCGAATACGTCGCCGAGCTGGCGGCATCCAACACCGTCGAGATCCGCCCGCGTGTCAGCGGGCTGCTTGAACGGCAGGTGGCCGTGGAGGGGCAGGCGGTGAAGAAAGGGCAGGTGTTGTTCGTCATCGACCGTCAGCCTTATGTCGCCGCGCTCGAGCAGGCCAAGGCAGCACTTGCGCAGGCCGAGGCCACGCTGCAGCAGGCCGAGCGGGATCTGGCCCGCGTGCAACCGCTGTCCGAGCTGGAGGCGGTCAGCCAGCAAGAACTCGACGCAGCGGTCGCGCGCGAGCGCGCGAGCCGCGCCGCGGTTATTGCCGCGCGCGCTGCGGTCAGGACTGCGGAGCTCAATCTCGAATACACCGTCGTGTCGGCGCCGGTCGATGGGATCGTCGGACGTGCGCAGTTCCGCGTCGGCGGTCTGGTCACCGCCTATCAGTCGTTGCTGACGACGCTCTATGACACCGATCCGATGTACGTCAATTTCAGCATCAGCGAGCAGCGCATGCTGGAGCTGCAGCGCCGTTTTGGCGCGGATGCGGCGGATCACTACCGCAATCCGGACAGCTTTCGCATCCTGCTCGCCGATGGTTCGGTCTATCCCCATCCGGCACGGCTGACCCTGGTCGATGCCGCCGTCGATCGCCGAACCGGTACACTGCCGGTCCGCCTTGAGGTCGCCAATCCCGATGGCCGTCTGCGCGATGGCCAGTTCGCGCGGGTGATCGTCGCCGTCGATCATATCGACGATGCGTTGCTCGTGCCCCAGCGTGCCGTGCAGGAGCTGCAGGGCAAGACCTCGCTCTGGGTGGTTTCAGCCGACAATCACGTACACAACCGTGATGTGCGCATGGGGCCACGCATCGGCGCGGACTGGCTCGTTGCCGAAGGCCTGAAGCCGGGGGAGACCATCGTCGTCGATGGACTGCAGCGTCTGCGCCCCGGGATCGAGGTCAAACCGGAGTCTCTGTCCGCACCGGCCGGAGATTCGACGTGAGCCGCTTCTTCATCGACCGGCCGATTTTCGCGACGGTCGTATCAATCGTCATCACGCTTACCGGTGCGATCGCGCTGGCGCAGTTGCCGATCGCCCGCTATCCGCAGATCACCCCACCGTCGATCGTCGTCAGCGCGAGCTTCCCCGGCGCCGATGCCGCCACCGTCGAGCAGTCGGTGGCAGCGCCGATCGAGCAGCAGGTTAACGGCGCTCCGAACATGCTGTACATGAGCAGCAAGAGCGGCAACGACGGCTCTTACAATCTGACGGTCACTTTCGAGGTCGGTACCAATCAGGATCTCGCTGCCGTCGAGGTGCAGAATCGCGTCGCCATTGCGCAGCGTAGCCTGCCGCAGGAGGTCCTGCGTCAGGGCATCACCGTCATCAAGCGCCAGCCACAACCATTGCTGTTCATCGCGCTGCGTGCGACCGATCCGCGCTATGACTATCTGTTCCTGTCGAATTACGCGACGCTCAATCTCGTCGATGCCCTCGCGCGGATTCCCGGTGTCGGCCAGGTCACCGTGTTTGGTGCACGCGACTACGGCATGCGTATCTGGCTCGATCCGGAGAAGATGGCACGCCTGGGGGTCACCACACAGGACGTCAGTGCCGTGCTCCAGGAGCAAAACGTGGTTGCCCCTGCCGGCACGATCGGTGGCGAGCCAGCGCCGCCGGGTCAGCAAAAGCAGTATGCGGTCAGCGTGCGCGGTCGCCTGAGCGATCCGGCGGAGTACGAGAACATCATCGTGCGCGCCCGTCACGACGGCGCGTCGGTGAAGCTGCGCGACATCGCCCGCGTCGAGCTCGCAGCCACCGATTACACGCGCTCCAGCCGTCTCAACGGCGAGCCGGTCGCCAACATCGGCATCTTCCAGTCCGCGGATGCCAACGCGCTGGATGTCGCGCGCGGTGTCCGCGAGACCATGGAGCGGCTGGCGCGCAGCTTCCCGGAAGGCATCACTTACTCGATTCCATTCGATACGACGCTGTTCGTGTCCGAATCGCTGCATGAGGTGATCAAAACGCTGTTCGAGGCTGGCGTACTCGTGCTGCTCGTCGTTTTCCTGTTCCTGGAGAGCTGGCGTGCGACCCTGATCCCGATGCTGACCGTTCCGATCGCGCTGATCGGCACCTTCTCTGCCTTCGTCGTCTTTGGGTTCTCGATCAATACGCTGACGCTGTTCGCGATGGTGCTGGCGATCGGTCTGGTCGTCGACGATGCCATCGTCGTCGTCGAGGCGATCACCGAAAAAATGGACAGCCACGGTTTGTCGCCGCGTGAGGCCGCCTATGCGGCGATGCGGGACGTTTCCGGCCCGGTGGTTGCGATCGCGCTTGCTCTCACCGCCGTATTCGTGCCGGTGGCGTTCATCCCGGGGCTCACCGGCGAGTTCTACCGGCAGTTCGCACTGACGCTGTCGGTCTCCGTACTGATCTCGGCGCTGGTTGCGCTGACCTTCACCCCGGCGTTGTGCGCGCTCCTGCTGCGGCCGAGCGCGCAGTCGCACTGGCACGGCCCGCTCGGCCGATTATTCACGGGCTTCAATCGTTTATTCCGGCGCGGCACCGAACGCTACACCGAGGCGGTGCGCCGCCGCGCCAGCCGGCCTGCGGTCGGACTCGCCGTGTTTGCGGGTGTTGTCGTCGCACTGGTTTGGCTCGTCGCGACACGTCCGAGTGGCTTCGTGCCGGAGGAAGATCAGGGTTATCTGCTGGCAGCGGTGACACTGCCACCGGGATCCTCGCTGCAGCGCACCGAGGCCGTTCTCGATCGTTTCCGTGAAATCACCGCGCAGATGCCGCAGATCGAATCGACGGTCGCGATCAGCGGTTTTTCGCTGCTCAGCGGTGTGGCTTCGCCTTCGACGGCAACTGTTTTCCTCGTGCTCAAGCCGTGGTCCGAACGCGAAGTGAGCGCGCAGCAGACGATCGCCCAGCTCAGCGCACAGACCGCGCGTTTACGCGAGGCGAACTTCGTGCTGATCAATCCGACGGCGATTCCGGGCATCGGTTCGGCCGGAGGGTTCGAGTTCATCGTACAGTCGCGCAGCGGCAGCGATCTGTCCGGACTCGTCGCCGCGGCACAGGACGTCATCGCGCAGGCGCAGCGACAGCCGGAACTGACGCGCGTGTTCACGCAGTTCAATGCCAGCACACCGCAGATCGAGTATGTGATCGACCGCGAGCGCGCCAAGGCGCTCGGCATCCCGCTCTCCGATATTTTTTCGTCGCTGCAGATGTTTCTCGGCGGCAGCTATATCAATGACTTCAACCTGTACGGACGCACTTACCGCGTGACTGCGCAGGCCGAGCCTCGCGCGCGGGCAACCCCCGATGCAGTAAACCAGCTCTACGTCCGCTCCACGGCTGGCGAAATGGTGCCGTTGTCGACGCTGGTGCGTATCCATCCCCGGCAGACTCCCGATTACATCGAGCGTTTCAACGTCTATCGCGCGGTGACCGTGCTCGGCTCGGCGGCGCCGGGCGTGAGTTCCGGCGATGCCGCGGCGGTCATGGAACGCATCGGCGATGCGCTGCCGCCGGGCTATGGCTATGAGTGGTCCGGGGTCATGTATCAGCAGAAACGGTCCGCTGGGCAGACACCGTATATTTTCGCGGCAGCGGTGATGTTCGTTTTTCTCGTGCTGGCGGCGTTGTACGAAAGCTGGGCAATCCCGTTCGCCGTACTGCTGTCGATCCCATTCGCGATCGTGGGGGCTTTTGCCGCGCTTGCGGTACGCGGCATGGCCAATGACATCTATGCCCAGATCGGCCTGGTCATGCTCGTCGGCCTGGCGGCGAAGAATGCGATTCTCATCGTGGAATTCGCCAAGCTCGAGCATGAACGCGGCAAACCGTTGCTGGAGGCGGCCGTTGCCGCGGCGCGCCTGCGCCTGCGGCCGATCCTGATGACCTCGTTCGCTTTCATTTTCGGTGCGGTGCCGATGATGCTCGCAACCGGTGCGGGTGCGGCCGCGCGCCAGGTGCTGGGGACGGTCGTGGTCTGGGGCATGTCGGCGGCTACCTTGATCGGCATCTTCCTCGTGCCGATGTTTTATGTGCTGATCCAGGGTGCGGTGGAACGCTGGCGCGGTGCGCCCGCGGCGGAGTCACGCGTATGAACCGGCGTGTCTGCATGTGCATCGTCGTGGGGATGCTCGCCGGCTGCACGCTGGGGCCCGATTATGTGCGGCCGACCCCGGATGTGCCGGCGCGATACCGTGGCGACGCCGAGGCATCGGAGGCTTCGTTCGGTGATGTTGACTGGCGCACCGTCTATACCGAGCCCGCCTTGCAGGCACTGATCGAAGAGGCGCTGCATGCCAATCTGGATCTGCGCATCGCCGTGACGCGGATCGAGCAGGCGCGCGCGCAGCTCGGTGTTGCCGGCATCGGGCAGTGGCCCCGGATCGAGGGCAGCGGCGCGCTGTCGCGCGGGGAAACGTCCGCATATGCGCGTGCGGCTGGACAGCCGCGCATCGGTGAGCGTGCCGAGCTGTCGTTGACGCTGTCCTGGGAACTGGATTTCTGGGGCCGTCTGCGGCGGCTCAGCGAGGCGGCGCGTGCGGAGCTGCTGGCCACGCAGTATGCCGCCCGTGCCCTGCACGTCGGCTTGATCGCCGATGTGGCCAGCGCCTACTACAGCCTGTGTGCGCTCGACGAGCGCGCGGCCGCGGCGCAGCGCGGCGTGCAGTCGCGCGAGGCCTTTCTCGAGCTGACCCGCGCCCAGTTGCAGCGTGGCGTCATCAGCGCATTGGATGTCGTCAGCGCCGAGGCACAACTCGCCGCAGCGCAGGCCAGCGTGCACGACATCGCGCGGGCGCGCGAGCAGGCGGAAAACGCACTGGCATTGCTGCTCGCCCGTCCACCGCAGGCATTGGCGCCGGGGGATTGCCGCGCGCCTGCGCAGGTTCCCGCCGGTCTGCCGTCGCGACTGCTCGAGCGACGGCCCGATGTGCTGCAGGCCGAGCAGGTCTTGATCGCCGCCAATGCTCGTGTCGGGGCGGCGAAGGCGGCACTGTTCCCGAATCTGGCGCTGACCGGTGCATTCGGCGCGCTGAGTACCGATGTTTCCGAGCTGCTGAGCCGCCCGGCGCAGCAATGGTCGGTCGGCGTCGATTTGTTGCAGCCACTCCTGGCAGCGGACCGCAACGCTTATCAGGTCGATCTGGCGCAGGCGCGCAAGCGCGAGGCGTTGCTTGCGTACGAAAAGACCGTGCGCACCGCACTGCGCGAAGTCGCCGATGCCTTGGTGGCGCAGGCGCGCAGCCTCGAGGCGCTGGAAGCGCAGCAGCGCCAGGTCGATGCGCTGCGTCGTGCCGAGGAGATCGCACAAGCCCGGTACCGCGCCGGATATTCGTCATATTTCGACGTGATCAACGCCGACCGCAACTTGTTCGACGCCGAGCAGGCGTTGGCGTTGGCACGGTTGAGCGCGCGGCGCGCGGTCATCGATTTGTACCGCGCGCTCGGCGGCGGTTGGTCGATGCCTTGAAACAAGGCCGTCATGGCATGACGCGGAACAGCGACAGGCGGTTGCCGTAAGTCGATGCCGTTTCGCCGATCAGGTTTTTTCCGTGGCCAGCAGATCGCTCGGTGCAAGCAGCGGCGGATGACTCGTGCGGACCTGTGAGGCGACGCGAAGCTCGCCGGCTCTGTGTTCTTCAGAATCTCGCCGGTCGGTGCAATCAGCGCGATCTAACCGTTGACATGCCAGGTCGCGAGCAGATGCTCTGCCGGCGAGGCTGAGCCTGCGGCCGGCCGTCGAGGCAGTTGGCATACAGCATGTCGCCGCGAGCCTCGGCCGGATGAAGTGGCAGCGGCCGTCGTAGAGCGGGCGGGCAGTGTAGTCATCGCCTGCGCGGACGATCGAGAAGACGTTGGTCCCACCGGAGACGAACAGACACCCATCCGGGGCGAACAACCGGTTTTCCGCATCCGGGATGGTGACCAGGGGAGTTCTGCTGCCGCAGTCGCTGCGCACGCACAGCGCCGTCGCGTCGATCCGCGGAAGCGGATGTTTCCCGTCGCTGTCAGCGCACGCGGGGAGTGCGAGCGCGGCCAGCAGCCGCGATATGCCGCTGCTTATCAGTACATCTCAAGGGCAAGCGCCACGGCTTCGCCGCCGCCGATGCACAGGGTAGCGACGCCGCGCCGGCCGCCGGTTTTCTTCAAGACGCCGATCAAGGTGGCGACGATGCGCGCGCCGCTGGCGCCGATCGGATGACCGAGTGCGCAGGCGCCGCCGTGGACGTTGACCTTTTCGTGCGGCAGCCGGTGTTCCTGCATCGCCGCCATCGTGACGACGGCAAAAGCCTCGTTGATTTCCCAGGCATCGACCTGGGCTGCGCTCCAGCCGGCTTTCTCCAGGACGCTGGCAATGGCATTGACTGGCGCGATCGTGAATTCGGCCGGCAGGCGTGAATGGCTGGCGTGCGCGACGATGCGGGCCAGCGGAGCGATGCCGCGGCGCTGCGCTTCCGATAGCGGCATCAGTACCGCCGCTGCCGCGCCATCGGAGATCGAGCTGGCGTTCGCGGCAGTGATCGTGCCGTCCTTTTTGAATGCCGGCTTGAGCGCGGGGATTTTGTCAATGCGCGCCTTGAAGGGCTGTTCGTCGCGCTCGATGCGCTCACTGCCCGACTTGCCGGGTACTTCGACCGCCGCCATCTCGAAGGCAAAACTGCCGTCCTCGTTCGCCCGTTGTGCCCGCGTCAGCGAGGCGACGGCGAACGCATCCTGCTGCGCGCGCGAGAAGCCATAGCGTTCGGCGGTGCGCTCGGCGAACAGGCCCATCGGTGTTCGCTTTTCGTAGGCGTCCTCGAGACCGTCGAGCGCCATGTGGTCGAGGATCTCGCCGTGGCCGTAACGATAGCCACCGCGTGCCTTGGGTAACAGATAAGGCGCGTTGGTCATGCTCTCCATGCCGCCGGCGACCATGACGCGTGCCGTGCCGGCGCGCAGCAAATCGTGGGCGAGCATGATCGCCTTCATGCCCGAGCCGCACATCTTGTTGATCGTCAGCGCACCAGTGGCGTCGGACAGGCCGGCCTTGCGTGCCGCCTGGCGCGCCGGTGCCTGCCCCTGGCCGGCTGGCAGGCAGCAGCCCATGATCACCTCATCGACGGCATCGGCCGCAAGCCCGCTACGTTCGACGGCAGCCTTGATGGCGACTGCACCGAGTTCGGCGCCGCTCAACGGCGCGAGCACACCCAGCATGCCGCCCATTGGCGTGCGGGCGATACCCGTGATGACGATCGGATCGGGAGGGGTCATGGCGTTCGACGACAGACTTGGGAAGGCGGGTATTCTACCGGCCGTCTGCGCTGCACGCGCACGGCGTGGTTGTGCCTTCTCGTTGAATGGATCGTATGAACATCGTGCTCACCCGGTTTGCCCGCAGCCGCTTGTTTCCGGCTTCTGGCCGGCGCAATGCCATCGTCGGCTGCACCGCCGAGGAATTCGAGCATTACGTCAACACCCATCCCCCATTGTCAGTGCTCGCCGGCTATGCGCCGTTCTGCACGCTGCACGTGCACCGCAACTGGACGCAGACGCGCTGCGGCGTTATCGAGATCACGCCAGAAAACCGCCACTTGTTACGTTCCGGTTATGAAGCACGCACGCCGGACGAGTTGCCGGTGCTGACGCGCTGGTTCGAGGGCATCGAGCCGCCACGGGCCGAATACCTGCTGGTGATTCTCTACAGCCGTGCGCAACTGGCTCTCGAAAACGATCCGATCGATGCAGACTGGGGCATCGTCGGCTGTCTGGCCACGATGACGCCGGAAGAAACGCCGTTGCCGCCCATCACGATGATGCGCAATGCATTGGGGGTGGCCGAAGGCGGCTCCGGGGTACCCCTTGACCGCGCGGCTTACTTGCGCAGCGTCGCATTCTGGGACCGCCATGCGACCTGGCGCGAATCCGCGTCTTGATCCTTGCCATAGCAAGCGCGCAAGTCCGGGCACGCCTTGGCGTGCGTGTCGTGCAAAGGGAGTTGGTTCGAGTCCTGGCGCGGGGTATGTAAAAGCCCCGGCAGTGCGGGGCTTGGATAAGGCGAATTGGTAGGCGCGATTGGACTCGAACCAACGACCCCCACCATGTCAAGGTGGTGCTCTAACCAGCTGAGCTACGCGCCTGCGCAAGCGTACAGGGGCGCGAAGGATACCGGCGCGGTGGGGCCCGTGCAAGCCGAGAGCCGTCAGCCGGGAGCGGTCAGGGCCCGGTTCCCGGGTGGACGATTCCGAAGGTATCGGCGTTGAACCAGGCATGGAAAGCGACACTGGCCACATAGCCCAGCGCGACCGCCCAGCTCCAGCGCAGATGAGCGAAGAACGTATAGATACCGCGCGCCTGGCCCATCAAGGCGACGCCGGCGGCCGAGCCGATCGACAGCAGTGAGCCACCGACACCGGCGGTGAGCGTGACCAGCAGCCAGTGACCATCGCTCATCGCCGGATCCATCGTCAGGACTGCATACATCACCGGGATGTTGTCGATCACCGCGGAGACGATGCCGACGAGGATGTTCGCAGTCCACGGCCCGAGCTGGCCGTAGAGGAATGCCGAACCCAGCGCGAGATAGCCGAGCGTGCCGAGCCCGCCGACACACATCATGATGCCGTAGAAGAACAGCAGCGTGTCCCACTCGGCCCGCGCGATCTGTTCGAAGACGTCGAGGGCGCGCGCATGTCCGGTATCCGCCTCGATGCCGCCGCGTGCGCTCAGGATCGCCTCGGCGCTCCCATTCGCCCGGTTGAGCAACCAGCCGTAAAGCTTGAGCGCGCCCAGGCCCCCCATCATGCCGAGCGCCGGCGGCAGGTGCAGCACGCTGTGCACGGTGACGGTCAGTGCGATCGTCGCGATGAACATGAAGATGATCACGATGCCGCCGCGCCGGATGCGGGGGGATTCGCCACCAATGCCGGGGCGTTCTCGCGGGACCGTGCAGGACAGGATCGCCGCCGGAACCAGCCAGTTGATCAGTGCAGGCGCAAACAACGCGAGAAATTCGTGCGCGGCAAGCCTGCCCTTCTGCCAGACCATCAGCGTGGTGATGTCGCCAAACGGGCTCCAGGCGCCGCCGGCATTGGCGGCGACGACGATGCTGATGCAGGAGGCGACGACGAAGCGTGCCTGACCGCGGCCCACGGCAAGGGCAACCGAGGACATCACCAGCGCCGTGGTCATGTTGTCGGCGACCGGCGAAATGAAGAAGGCGAGCGCGCCGGTCAGCCAGTACACCGCGCGCAGGGAAAAGCCACGTGACAGCAGCCAGATGCGTAGCGCATCGAAGATGCCGCGTTCCTCAAGTGTGTTGAGGTACGTCATCGCGACGAGCAGGAACAAAAACAGCTCGGCGTATTCGAGCAGGCTCTCGCGCACGGTATGCGCGACGAACCGGTTATCGCCGTGTTCGGCATAGATCCAGGCGATCAGCGCCCAGATCAGCAGGGCGGCGACGAGCACGGGGATGGATTTGCGCATCCCGCTCCATTCTTCGAGGATGACCAGGCCGTAGGCGCAGGCAAACACCGCCAGACTGGCATAGCCGATCCAGTGGGTGGTCAAGGCGGTGAGTACGGCCGGCTCGGCGGCCAATGCGCCCAGCGGTGTGAGCCAGGCGACTACAGCCAGGGCAGACGGGATGCGCATCCGATGCTCCTGAACTGCCGCAGCACAGCGGCGTGCGATGATAGCGGCAGGCGCTCGTGCGCGGTCAAAGCCGGTGCACGGCGGGCTATGCGGCGTCGATCAGCGCCTGCTCGCGCAGCTTGCGGATCTGGTCGCGCTTTGCCGCCGCTGCCTCGAATTCGAGATTGAGCGCATGCTGCTTCATTTCTTTTTCCAGCTTCGCGATCTGCTTGGCCAGTTGCTCCGGTGACCGCGGAACATACCGGGCCTTGTCTTCGGCGGCGCGGGATGGGCGGCCGGACAGGTCTTCATAGCCGTAGCGCATGACATCTTGCACGCGCTTGCGCACCCCCTTGGGCGTGATGCCGTGCGCTTGGTTGTAGGCGATCTGCTTGTTGCGGCGACGGGTGGTTTCGTCGAGCGCGCGGCGCATCGAGTCGGTGATGCGGTCTGCATAGAGGATGGCCTTGCCGTTGAGGTTGCGTGCGGCGCGGCCGATGGTCTGGATCAGCGAGCGTTCCGAGCGCAGGAAGCCCTCCTTGTCGGCATCGAGGATGGCGACCAGCGATACTTCCGGGATGTCCAGTCCTTCGCGCAGCAGGTTGATGCCGACGAGCACGTCGAACAGGCCCAGGCGCAGATCGCGGATGATCTCGGCGCGCTCGACGGTATCGACGTCGGAGTGCATGTAACGCACTTTGACACCGTTTTCGTGCAGGTAGTCGGTGAGATCCTCGGCCATGCGCTTGGTCAGCACCGTGACCAGCACGCGTTCCTGGCGCTCCGCGCGCATGCGGATTTCGCCGAGCAGATCGTCCACCTGGCTGGACGCCGGGCGGACCTCGACGGCGGGATCGACGAGTCCGGTGGGCCGCACGACCTGCTCGACGATCGCGCCGGCCGATTTTTCGATCTCGTAATCGCCGGGCGTTGCGGAGACGAAGATCGTCTGCGGGCAGATGCGTTCGAACTCCTCGAAGCGCAGCGGGCGGTTGTCGAGCGCGCTGGGCAGGCGAAAGCCGTACTCGACCAGCGTTTCCTTGCGTGAGCGGTCGCCGCGGTACATGGCGCCGAGCTGCGGCACGGTGACGTGTGATTCGTCGATGACGACGATCGCATCCGGTGGCAGGTAATCGAGCAGACACGGCGGCGGCTGGCCCGGGGCGCGGCCGGACAGATAGCGCGAGTAGTTCTCGATGCCGTTGCAGTAGCCAATCTCCTGGATCATCTCCAGATCGAACAGCGTGCGCTGCTCGATGCGCTGCGCCTCCAGCAGTTTGCCGACCGACTGAAAATACTTCACGCGCGCGCGCAGCTCGGCGCGGATCTCGTCGAGTACGGCGAGCATCTTCTCGCGCGGGGTCACGTAGTGGGTTTTCGGAAAGATCGTGACCCGGGGCAGTTTCTGTTTGACCTCGCCGGTGAGCGGATCGAACAGGGCCAGGGATTCGATCTCGTCGTCGAACAGTTCCACACGCACGGCATCGGTGTCGGATTCGGCGGGGTGGATGTCGATGACCTCGCCGCGTACGCGGTAGGTGCCGCGCTCGATCGTCAGCTCGTTGCGCGTGTACTGCATCGCCGTGAGTTGACGGATCAGTTCGCGCTGGTGGATGCGCTCGCCACGCACCAGGTGCAGCACCATCTGGAAATAGGTTTCCGGATCGCCGAGTCCGTAGATCGCCGATACCGAGGCGACGATGATCGCATCGCGCCGGGTCATCAGCGCCTTGGTTGCCGACAGGCGCATTTGCTCGATGTGTTCGTTCACCGAGCTGTCTTTTTCGATATAGGTGTCGGTGCTCGGGACGTAAGCCTCGGGCTGGTAGTAGTCGTAGTACGAGACGAAGTACTCCACCGCGTTGTGCGGAAAGAATTCACGGAATTCGCCGTAGAGCTGCGCGGCGAGCGTCTTGTTCGGCGCCAGCACCAGGGCCGGGCGCTGTACCTCTTGGATCACGTTGGCGATCGTGAAGGTTTTGCCCGAGCCGGTGACGCCGAGCAGTGTCTGATGCGTCAGGCCGTCGCGCAGGCCGTGCACGAGTTGGCGGATCGCCTCCGGCTGGTCGCCGGCCGGCGCCCAATCAGCCTTGAGCGCAAAGCGGGTTGGATCGCGCCGGCTCAGACGGGAGGGACCGCTCGTGATACGGGACTGGCGTTCGGACATCGGACTTTCAGCTTACACGGCCCGTGCCGGGGCGGCAGGGCATAGAAATCATCTATCGCACAACTGACGAATATGAATTGGACCGATGGGAAATCCGTGCCTAAGGTGAATAGGCACCGTCGGACACGCAGGCGGTGTGCGTGCGCTGACCCCGCAAGGGTCATGCAGGCAAAACCCCAACGATGACGGAGACCCATATGTTCAGGAAATTGCAGACGACGATCGCGGCGTGCGCCCTGGGCGCTGCGTCGCTGGCGGCGTTGGCCGGAACGGGCGTGAAGTCCGGACCGGACAACGATTACTGGTGGCCTAACCGGCTCGATCTGTCGCCGTTGCGGCACAGCGAGGCTTCGGCCAGCCCGCTGGGGCCCGACTTCGACTACGCCAAGGCGTTTTCGCAACTCGATCTGGCGGCGGTGAAGAAGGATCTGGTGCAGTTGATGCGCACTTCACAGGACTGGTGGCCGGCGGATTTCGGCCACTACGGGCCGTTGTTCATCCGCATGGCCTGGCACAGCGCTGGCACCTACCGCGCGATCGATGGCCGCGGTGGCGCCGACGGCGGCATGCAGCGCTTCGCGCCGCTGAACAGCTGGCCGGACAATGCCAGCCTCGACAAGGCGCGGCGTCTGCTGCTGCCGATCAAACAGAAATACGGGGCCGCGCTGTCGTGGGCGGATCTGATGATTCTCGCCGGAACGGTGGCGATGGAGGACATGGGCTTCAAGACGATCGGTTTCGCCGGCGGACGGGTGGACGGCTGGCAGCCGGAAGACGTGGACTGGGGGCCGGAAGGCAAATGGCTCGCCGACGAGCGGCATACCGGCAAGCGCGAGCTGGCCAAGCCGTTCGCCGCGACGCAGATGGGGCTGATCTACGTCAACCCCGAAGGTCCCAATGGCAAGCCCGATCCGATCGCCGCCGCGCACGACATTCGTGTTGCCTTCGGGCGCATGGGCATGAATGACGAGGAAACCGCCGCCCTGATCGCCGGTGGCCATACCTTCGGAAAGGCGCATGGTGCGCACAAGGTCGAGGAGTGCGTCGGCCCGGAGCCGGAGGCGGCGAGCATCGAGCAGCAGGGTCTGGGCTGGGCCAACAAGTGCGGCACCGGCAAGGGTGCGGATACGATCACCAGCGGTCTGGAAGGGGCATGGACCGTGAGCCCGGTGCAATGGACGCACAACTTCCTGCAAAACCTCTACAACTTCGACTGGGTGCAGACGCGCAGCCCGGCCGGTGCGGTTCAATGGATTCCCGCCGGCGGCAAGGGGCAGGGCCTGGTGCCGGATGCCCACGATCCGAGCAAGCGCCATGCACCGATCATGCTCACGACCGATCTTGCGCTGCGCGAGGATCCGATCTACCGCAAGATCACCCAGCGCTGGCTCGAGCATCCGCAGGAGTTTGAGCAGGCCTTTGCGCGCGCCTGGTTCAAGCTGACCCACCGCGACATGGGACCGCCATCGCGCTACCTCGGCTCGCTGGTACCCAAGGAAACCTTCATCTGGCAGGACCCGGTGCCGCCGGTCGATCACAAGCTCATCGATGACAAGGACATCGCCCGGCTCAAGCAGGACATCCTCGCCTCCGGGCTGACGGTGCCCGAGCTGGTGCGCACCGCCTGGGCGTCGGCGTCGACCTTCCGCGTGACCGACTACCGCGGCGGCGCCAACGGGGCACGCATCCGCCTGGCGCCGCAGAAAGACTGGCCGGTGAACCAGCCCGAGGAACTTTCGCGCGTACTGTCCAAGCTCGAGGCGGTGCAGAAGCGCTTCAATGACTCGGCGCGTGGCGGCAAGCGCGTGTCGCTTGCGGACGTGATCGTCCTCGGCGGCGTCGCCGCCATCGAGAAGGCGGCTGCGGATGCCGGGCACAAGATCCGCGTGCCGTTCACGCCCGGACGCACCGACGCTACGCAGGAGATGACCGACGTCGAATCGTTTGCCTATCTGGAGCCGACGGCGGACGGTTTCCGCAACTACCTGGCCAAGGATCATCCGCAGCCGCCGGCCGAGGCGCTGGTGGAACGCGCGGCGCTGCTCAATCTGACCGCGCCCGAGATGGCCGTGCTCGTCGGGGGCATGCGCGTGCTCGGTGCCAACGTCGGTGGCAGCACGCACGGCGTGTTCACCGACCGGCCCGGGCAGCTCACCAATGACTTTTTCGTCAACCTGGTGGACATGTCCACGCAGTGGCAGAAGTCCGCCACTACCGAGGGCGTCTATGAAGGCCGCGACCGCAAGACCGGGAAGGTCAAGTGGACGGCGACCACGGTCGATCTGATCTTCGGCGCCAACTCCGAGCTGCGCGCGCTGTCGGAGTTCTACGCCTCGCGCGATGCCGAGAAGAAGTTCGTCGAGGACTTCGTCAAGGCCTGGACCAAGGTGATGAACGCGGACCGCTTCGACCTGAAGCGGGCTTAAAGCTCGTCCGATCAGGTGGCACCCCCACGTGGGGTGCCACCTTTTTTGCGTCTTGCGCCCAGCACGACCGCGGTGATCGGGATGGAGCGGATGCCGGGCTCACCCGTTTGTGGCAGGCCGTTGCCACGGGGCGGACGTTATCGTTGCCATCACCTCAGTCCAGCTCTGCCGATCCATGACCGCTTCCAGCGACACGCCGCCGGTCTCCAAGCCCACACGCATCGCGCCGATCGTCACCCCCGACGCCAAGTTCTTCTGGGACGCCGCGGACCGCGAGCAGTTCGTCGGCCAGAAGTGCGGTGACTGTGGCCGCTTCACGTTCCCGCCACGGCCGATGTGCCCGTTCTGTCACAGCCTCAAACGGCAGGAAGTACCCTTGTCCGGGCGCGGCACGGTGCATGCGTGGACGGTGCCGCGGCATCCGCAGCCCTTTGGGTTCAAGGAGGCGCCGATCGTCGCGGTGATCCAGCTCGAGGAAGGGATCCGCATGGTGTCCAATGTCGTCGGCATCGCTCCCGAGGACATGGTCATGGATCTGCCGGTCGAGGTGACCTTCGAGCCGACCATGAACAACCACAAGGTGCCGGTGTTCAAGCCGCGCGCGCGATAGGGACGGGACATGCCTCGTACATTCAAGGAAGCCGCGATTGCCGGCATCGGCGCAACCGAGTTCTCCAAGGCGTCCGGCCGCAGTGAGCTGCAGCTCGCCGCCGAATGCGCGCTCGCCGCCTGCCAGGATGCCGGTGTCGATCCGCACGAGATCGACGGCATGATCACGTTCACGATCGACAACAGCGACGAGATCGGTCTTGCCCGCTGCCTCGGGGTCAAGGACCTCGCCTACACGACGCGCATTCCCGGCGGCGGCGCGGCCGCAGCGGCGACGATCGCGCAGGCGATGGCGGTGGTCAACGCCGGCCTGTGCAAGTACGTGCTGATCTGGCGCGCGATGAACGAGCGCAGCCAGTACCGCTTCGGCCAGAATCCGACCAACCTGTCCGGCTACACCGGCGGCCACGGCACTGGTTCGCTCCTGTGGTGCATCCCCTTTGGCGCGATGACCCCGGCGAGCTGGGCGGCGTTGCAGGCCGCGCGCTACATGCATACCTACGGCATCACCAACCGCGATCTCGGGTATGTCTCGGTGCAGCAGCGCAAGTATGCGGCGACCAATCCCAAGGCGTGGTTCTACCAGCGTCCGATCACGCTCGAGGATCACCAGAATTCCAAATGGATCCAGGAGCCCTGGCTGCGCCTGCTCGACTGCTGTCAGGAGTCCGATGGCGGGGTGGCCTTGCTCGTCACCAGCCTGGAGCGCGCGCGCGATCTCAAGCAGCCACCGGTGAGAATCGTCGGCGCCTGCCAGTCGATTCCGTACAACGTCGAGGTCATCTCCAACTACTACCATGACGACTTGACGGTGATGCCGGAGGCCATCGGAACGGCCCGACGCCTGTATGCGCAGACGGGGCTGGGGCCAGCCGACATCCAGGCCGCGATGCTGTATGACGCCTTCACTCCGCACGTGCTGATGCAGCTCGAAGCCTTCGGTTTCTGCGGCAAAGGCGAGGCGGCGGAATTCGTCAAGCGCGGCGGGATTGCCATCGATGGCCGGCTGCCGGTCAACACGCATGGCGGGCTGATCGGCGAGGCCTACATCCACGGCATGAACAGCATGGCCGAGGGGGTGCGCCAGGTGCGCGGCCAGTCCGTCAACCAGGTCAAGAACGTGACCCACGTGCTGGTTTCCTCCGGCATGGCCGGGGCGATTCTGGGCAAGGCGTGAAGGCCTGCCTCGAGCTGCGCTTCGATCCAGGCCCGTCCCCGGCGGACATCGCCGGGTTGCACGTCGCCGTTTCGGTCTGGCTGCCCGATGAACCACGTGCGGCGCGCACGCTGCTGGTCTGCCTGCCCGGCGGCAACATGAACCGCCGGTATTTCGATCTGCGAGCGGACGATGGCGACGATTCGTTTTCCTTCGCGGCGCAGATGACGGCGCGCGGCCATGTGGTCGCGGCGCTCGATCACCTCGGCCTTGGCGACAGCAGCAGGCCGGAGGATGGCTGGCAACTGACGCCGGAGAGGCTCGTCGCCGCCAATGCGGCGGTGACGGCGCAGCTACAGGCGCGTCTGCGCGAAGGCCGGCTCGCTGCCGGCGTACCGGCGCTGCCGCATCTGCGCAGCGTCGGAGTCGGGCACTCGATGGGCGCGATGCTCACCGTGCTGCAGCAGCACGCTGCGCGCTCGCATGTTGCCGTCGTGCTGCTCGGGTTTTCCACGCGCGGCCTGCCGGAATATCTACCACCGGATTTGCGCACGCTCGCCGATCCGCGCGCCGTCCGTCCCCATCTGGTGGAATACGCGCGTCAGATGTTCGGTCAGCCCTATCCCACGATCCATCGCGGCGGTCGCAGCGGCAACGCCGAGCTGTTCGGCAGCCGCAAGGCCGATCCGCGCGCAGTCGCCGCGCTCAAGGCGGCGACCGACTGCGTGCTGCCCGTGCCCGCGCTGATGTCGATGTTGCCGGGCAATGTCGCGCCCGAGGCGGCGGCGCTGGATGTCCCCGTTTTCCTCGGTATCGGGGAGCGCGACATGGTCGGCCCACCGCATGCCGTGCCGGCCGCGTTCACCGGCAGCGGCGACGTGACGCTCTACCTGCTGCCGGAGGCCGGACACAGCCACTTTCTGTTCCCTGCGCGCACGGCCTTGTTCGATCGCCTGTCCGTCTGGCTCGCCGGTCTGCCGTAATACAACGCCGGGTGTGACCGCAGGCCAGGCACAGCAGAGCCGGCGCCTCATGCATGTGGACGGTGCGGCCACAGGCGTGCCATGCCTAGAGTCACACATACTTCGCATCGAACCATCCAGTGGAGAGACACGACATGCCAATGCCCCTCAAGGCCGGCGCGCGGCTCAAGAGCGCAGTCAGCGAGACGCAGGTCATGGTGGTGAAGGCTCCGCCCGGCGAACACGATCTGCGCTGCGGTGGCGTCGAGATGATCGCGGCAACGGCACCGCCGCCGGCCGGGGTGGCGCTCGACCCCGCGTATGCCGGCGAGACCTTGATCGGCAAGCGGTACGTCAATGCCGATGAGTCGCTCGAACTGCTGTGTACCAAGGGCGGCCAGGGCGTGCTGTCGTTCAATGGCACGCTGCTGGAGATCAAGCAGGCCAAGCAACTGCCGTCATCGGACTGATCCGCGCCCGCTGCCCATGATCGATGAAGGCTCGCGGCTGCGTCCACGTCGGGCTTTTTCCAGCGCACCCCTGCATCCATGAACATCGCCACTATCCTCGACATGGCCGCCGAGGCTTTCGGCGAGCGCACCGCACTCGTCGCCGGCACGTCCCGCTACTGCTATGCCGACCTGCGCGCGCATGCGCTGCGTGCCGCGCGGATGTTCAAGGCCAGCGGCGCGGGATATGTCGCCCTGCTCGACGTCAACAGCCCGGCGGGGCCGGCCGCGCTGTTCGGCGCCGCCTACGCCGGGATCCCGTATGTGCCGATCAACTATCGGTTGACCCGCACCGAAATCAACGAGCTGCTCGGCCGGGTGGCCCCGGCGATCGTCGTCGTCGGGCCTGGGCAGCGGCCGCAGATCGATGAGCGTGCCGATCTGACGATCGTCGACCGCGATGACGTGCTCGCCCTCGCCGACACCGATGGCGAGCCGCCGGTGCCGCCGGAGGACGGGCGCGCGATCGCCGTGCAATTGTTCACGAGCGGCACGACCGGCAAGCCCAAGGCGGCGATCCTGCGGCACGAGAACCTGATGAGCTACATCGTCGGCACCGTCGAATTCGCATCCGCCGACACCGACGATGCGATCATCGTCGCCGTGCCGCCGTACCACATCGCCGGCATCTCCGCGGTGCTCAGTTCCACCTACGCCTGCCGGCGCATGGTTCAGCTGGAGCGCTTCGATCCCGAGCTCTGGATCGAAACCGTGCGCCGCGAGCGCGTCACCCATGCTTTTCTCGTGCCGACGATGCTGCAGCGGATCGTCGAGCAGCTGGAGGCTGGTGCATCGTCGATCGATCTGCCGACGCTGCGCGCGATCGCCTATGGCGGCGGCAAGATGCCGCTCGTGACGATCGAGAAGGCGATGCGCCTGCTGCCGCACGTCGATTTCACCAATGCCTACGGGCTGACCGAGACCAGCTCGACGATTGCCGTCCTCACTCCCGAGGATCACCGCACGGCATTCGCCAGCCACGATCCGGCGATCCGCCGCCGGCTCGGCTCGGTGGGCAAGCCGGCGGCGGTCGAGATCCAGATCCGCGACGAGGCCGGCAAGGTGCTCGGCCCAGAGCAGGCCGGACTGGTGTTCGTACGCGGGCCGCAGGTGTCCGGCGAATACCTGGCGCTCGGCAGCCAGCTCGATGCCGACGGCTGGTTCCCGACCAAGGACCGCGGCTATATGGATGCCGACGGATATCTCTATCTCGACGGCCGTGCCGATGATGTCATCGTCCGCGGCGGCGAGAACATCTCCCCCGGCGAGATCGAGGACGTGCTGCTCTCGCACCCTGCCGTCGCCGATGCCGTCTGCGTTGCGATGCCCGACGTGGAATGGGGCGAGGCGGTGGCCGCCGCCGTCGTGCTCAAGCCCGGCGCACAAGTGAGCGTCGCCGAGCTGCAGGAGCTGGTCCGCTCCAAGCTGCGCTCCTCGCGTGTGCCGCAGCGGATCGTCTTCAAGGACGCGCTCCCGTACAACGAAACCGGCAAGCTTCTGCGCCGCGTGATCCGGCAGGAATTCGCCTGATTTGCGCGCGTCTGGACGCATCGTGCGGACATGGACCACGGCCGGCTGTGAACAGGGACGCAAACGTGCGCTTGCCGAGGGTTTCCTGCTGCCGGAAGATGCCGCTGACCTGATGCAGCGCGCCCTGCGCGCCGCCAACCGCTGGCCGGTCGCGGGCGAACGAGCCTGCTGACCTGCTCCCATTCAAACCCGGATCGCCATGTTTGTCATCGAAAAGACCGTCGAGATTTCGGCACCGCATACGATCGTCTGGGAGGTGATCACCGACCTTGCACGCTACCGGGAATGGAATCCGTTTTGCGTCGAATGCCGATCGACGCTCAAGCCGGGGGATCCGATCGACATGTGGGTCAAGCTGCGCGACAAGCCGCAGTTTCAGCGCGAATGGATGCTCGAATACGTCGAGGGGCGGCGTTTTGCGTACCGCATGAAGCCGGTGCCGGGCGGTGCGCTGTCGAGCCTGCGCTCCCACGATGTTGAGCCGCTCGGCGATGCGCGCACGCGCTACCGCTCGTATTTTCATCTGAAGGGTTGGCTGCGCTTTCTCGTGCTGGCCTTGTTCAAGCGCCGGCTCGAAACCGGATTCGCGGAGATGACCGCGGCCATCGAGGCCCGCGCGGTGGCACTGTGGGCACAGCGGCGGCAGACGAAGACGGCCTGAGCGCACGCGCCTACGCGCAGGGTCTGCTCGACGAGCTCGGTGTCACCCCGCTGCGGCCACTGGCCTGCACTGAGGAAGACCCGGCGCTGGCGTGGGCGCGCAGCGGGCTGATGGCCCTCACCGGACGCGCCGATGGGCCGCCCGTGCTTTGCCCGGTGGCGATTCCGACTTGCGCGGACGGCGCGCTCGCCGCCCTGGCGAGTCTTGCTCCGGATGGCGCGCTCGCCGGATTGCGCGGGGCCGCATTGCTCGTCGAGCGCGCCGCCATCGCCGGCTACACGCGGCACGGCGCAATCGCCCCCGGCGGTGGGTGTCGTCTGCTGCCCACGCGCGACGGCTGGCTCGCGCTCAATCTCGCGCGTACCGACGACTGGAGCCTGCTGCCGGCCTGGCTCGAAACCGAAGTCGCCACCGACTGGGAAAGCCTCGCCGCGGCAGTGCGCACGCGCACGCTGCACGATGCGATCGAACGCGGCCGCCTGCTGGGCCTGGCGGTTGCGCCCGTGGTGCCGCCGTGGCGCCGGCCGCAACCATGGTTCCAGCGCATGGTGCCTGGAGGCACGGGGCGAAAACCCCGCGGGCGGCGGCCGCGGGTCGTCGATTTGTCGTCGCTGTGGGCCGGACCGCTCGCCACCCATTTGTTGCAGCACTGCGGTGCCGAGGTCATCAAGGTCGAGAGCCTGACGCGCCCCGACGGCGCGCGTGGCGGGCCGCCGGCATTTTTCGATCTGCTCAACGCCGGCAAGCACAGTGTCGCGCTCGATTTCGGCAGCGCGCGTGACCGCGCGCGGCTGCGCACGCTGCTCGAACACGCCGACATCGTCATCGAGGCCTCGCGTCCGCGCGCCTTGCGCCAGCTCGGCATCGATGCCGAGGCACTGGTCCGCGAACGGCCGCACCTGAGCTGGATTAGCCTGACCGGTTACGGCCGCAGCGAGCCTGCGGCCCAGTGGATCGCTTACGGCGATGATGCCGCCACCGCCGCCGGGCTGGTCTGGCTGATGCAGCAGACCACCGGCGAGCCTCTGTTCGTCGGCGATGCGATCGCCGATCCCTTGAGCGGGATGCATGCCGCGCTCGCCGCCTGGGCCGGCTGGTGCGCCGGCGGCGCAGGCTTGCTGTCGATCGCACTGGTCGATGTCGTGCGCCGGGTGGTGCGCTTTGCTGCGCCGCCATCCGCCGCGGGCTGGCGCGAGCGGGCGCAGCGATGGCGCGGGCGCATCGCCGGCGAGCCGGTGCGCGCACCGCAGGCGCGCAGGCCCACGGCCGCAGCCCGACCGCTCGGTGCCGACACGGCGCACGTGTTCGATGCGCGGGGGTGCACATGCTGATCCGCAATGTCGAGCTTGCGCCGGGTGAACGAATCGATGTGCGTATCGACGGCGCACGCATCGCTGAACTGGCGCCGCAACTGGCTTGGCACGCGCAGGAGCGCGTGTTCGAGGGCGGCGGTGCGGCCCTGTTGCCGGGGCTGCACGATCATCACATCCATCTGCGCGCACTCGCCGCCGCGTTTGCATCGGTCCACTGCGGTCCGCCGCAGGTGACGGATGCTGCTGCGCTCGCGGCGGTGTTGCGCGCTGCGAGTATCCGCCTTGCGCCGGGGCAGTGGTTGCGCGGCATCGGGTTCTGCGAGTCGGTGCTGGGTGCGGCCGGCATCGATGCCATCGACCGCGACTGGCTCGATGAACTCGTTGCCGATCGCCCGCTGCGCATCCAGCACCGCAGTGGCCGGCTCTGGCTGCTCAACAGCGCGGCGCTCGATGCATTGGCGCCGACGGCCGACGCGCCGCTGGAGCGCCGCAACGGGCGCTGGACCGGGCGGCTCTACGATGCCGACGACTGGCTGAGGATGCGTCTGCGCGGTGCGCCGCCGAGTCTGCATGCGGTGAGCCGCTGGCTCGCGCGGCGCGGGGTGACCGGGGTCACCGATACCACGCACCATAACGGGCCGGAGGCACTGCATGCTTTTGCCGCCGCACGCGCCAGCGGCGAGCTGTTGCAGCAGGTGCGCGTGATGGGCGATGCCCGGCTCGATGCGCAGACAGATCGGCCCGGAGCGCAGCGCGGCGAACACAAATTCCACCTGCATGCGCACGCGCTGCCGGAATTCGATGCCCTGGTCGCGGCCATCCGCGCGAGTCATGACGCCGGTCGCGCCGCGGCCTTCCACTGCGTGACCCGCACCGAGCTGGCCTTTGCGCTCGCAGCCCTGCGCGAAGCCGGTGTGTTGCCCGGGGATCGTATCGAGCACGCCTCGGTCGCGCCGCCAGAGCTCGTCGAGGTCATCGCCGCGCTCGGGTTGACGGTCGTCACCCAGCCGCATTTCATTGCCGAGCGCGGTGACGACTATCGCCGCGATGTCGATGCCGCGGATCAGCCATGGCTGTACCGCCTGCGCGGCTTTCTCGCTACCGGCGTCGGGCTTGCCGGCAGCACCGATGCGCCGTTTGGCAGCGCCGATCCCTGGGCCGCGATGCAGGCCGCGATCGACCGGCGCACGCCCTCCGGCGCCGTGCTCGGCGCGGCGGAGGCACTGACGCCGGCACAGGCGCTGGACTTGTTTCTCGCTCCGCTCGAGGCGCCGGGTGGCGCGCCGCGGCGCGTCGCTGTCGGTGAGCCTGCCGATCTGTGCCTACTCGATCGTCCGCTCGCTGCGGCGCTGCGGGCGCCGACGCAGGTCGAGGTGCGCTTGACGCTCGTCGCCGGTCAGGTGGTGTACACGCGGGAGGACGCCGACGTGCCGGACTATCCGCGCGGCAGCAGCGGCATGCCCGAAAGCCAGGGGTGCGCATAGACCAGCACCGCGGCGAGGGCGAGGCCGATCAGGGCGCTGATGAGGGTTTTCGTGGCGCCGACCGGACCCGGTTTGACCCAGGCGCCGTCACGGCGGTTGATGGCAATCACCTCGAGCACTGCCCAGGCGAGCAGCCCGCCGAAGAGAACCACCGAGCGGATCTCGCCATTGCTGAGCAAATGGGCCACGGCCCAGAGCTTGACACCGGTGAGCTGCGGATGGCGGATGAACCGCTTGATGTCGGTCGGTGCCCGTGCGCTGATGAACAGGATCACCGCAATCGGCACCAGGAGCATGGTCACGTGACGCAGGAAAGCTGGCGGCTGCCACAGCGCCGTCGGCAGGGTTGCCTTCCAGCCGCTGACCATCAGGACGAGAGAGGCGACGATCAGCAGCGCGAACAGTCCCTTGTACGGCCACTCGCCGATGCGCGCGATCAGGCGCGCGCGGACATCGGCGCACAGTGCCTTGAACAGGTGCGTGGCGGACCACAGCAGGATGCCGGCAACCAGCAATGACATGGGGCGCTCCGGACACACGGGTGATTTTTGCCGGTGAGCATAGCGCTCTGTCGCGGGCTTGTCCCATCGACCGGGCGGGACGAGGATGAGCGGAGTTTGTGAACGCCCATCACCTAAATGGACGAGGACGAAGGATGGGCGCGCAGTCAGCATGGATCATCCCCGGATGCGCAGGACGGTTCGCCGATGCGCCCGGTTCGACATGCAAGCCGCAGGAGAGCTAGCCACCATGGGTGCCATCGATCTCAAGCAGTTACTCGAATCGCAGACCTTGGAGCGTTGTCCGTTCCCGATTCCGGTCGGCTGGTTTTTCATCGACTATGCGGACACGCTCAAGCCCGGCGAGATGCGCAACGTCTTCGTCTTCGACCAGGAATGGGTGCTGTTCCGTACCGAATCCGGCAAGCCGGGAATGGCGGATCCGTACTGTCCCCATCTGGGTGCCCACATGGGCCATGGCGGCAAGGTCTGCGGCGAGCATCTGCGCTGTCCGTTCCACCACTGGGAGTACGACACGGCCGGCTGGTGCAGGCACATCCCCTACGCCAAGCTGATGCCGCCGCAAACCAAGAAAGGCCCGATCCTGCGCACGCTGCCGATGGTCGAGAAGTACGGCATGTTGTGGGCTTGGTATCACCCGCAGTGCGAGCCGCCGAGCTTCGAGCTGCCGTACATCCCGGAAATGGAAGATCCGACCGGGTATGCCGGTACGCGCCGCGGCACCTGGACCGCGCATACCTGCATCCAGGAGATCGCCGAGAACGGCGTTGATACCGCGCACCTGAAATTCCTGCACGGCGCACCGGCGATCCCACCGGTAGAGGCGACGTACGAGGGTCCGATCATGAAGCTCGACATCGGTCGCGGCTATATCGTCGGTACCGCCTATGGGCCGGGACTCAATGTCATGCGCTTCACACAGCAAGGCGTGACCGCGACGATGATTTCGTACTCGGTGCCGATCACCCGGGAAAAGACGCAGATGAACATGTCGTTCCGTCACGTCGATTACCCAGAGGGCTCCAAAGAGCTGGCGATCTCCAAGAAGCTCATCGATCACATGATCGGCGCCGCCGAGGGCGAGGAGAGCGCCGGCTTCGAATCCGTCGATTTCATCGTCTGGAACCACAAGAAATACCGTCCCAATCCGCTGCTGTGCGACGGTGACGGGCCGGTTCTGCAGTTCCGCAAGTGGTTCAAGCAGTTCTACCCGGGATTCGAACCCGCGGCGCAGGGCTGATTCATCCACCACGCCGTTTCCGCGCGCAAGTTCGTCGGGAAGCGGCCTTCGTTTCGAGGACGGCAGCGATGGCAGTGGTCCGTGTCACCGGTCGCGATGGCGTCGAGCGCAGGCTCGACGCCACCAATGGCTGCGCGCTCATGGAAGCCTTGCGCGACGCCAACACCGGCATCGACGGTACCTGCGGCGGCATGATGTCCTGCGGCACCTGCCACGTGTACGTCGATGCCGACTGGCTGGCCAAGCTGCCTCCCAAGAGCGAGGACGAGCAGATGATGCTCGATGCAATCGGTGAGCTGGTCGAGCTCGAGCCCGGCTCGCGGCTGTCCTGCCAGATTCAGGTCAGCGAGGCCCTCGAAGGACTGTCCATCCGCATCGCGCCGCCGGTCTGACCCGCGGCGGCGGGCATGGTCGTCCGTCTGGGGGAGGCGGCGTCCGTCCGCGTTTGCGAAGGTCATTCTCGAAATACCAGCGGAGTTTTCTGCATGCGTGCCGCAGCCCAGCGCACACTGCCCGTGCAGACGCCAGCGCCCCGCGTCGGTCGGCCACCGCGGGTCAGCGCCCAGGCGATCATCGAGGCCGCCATCGCGATCGGTCTGGAGGGGGTCACGCTCAAGCAAGTGGCCGACCGGCTGGGTGTGGCCGTCGCGACGCTCTATCGCCATGTGCGCAACCGCGACGAGCTGGTGCGTCTGGCAGCCTTTCGCATTGCATTGACGCGGCGTCTGCCGCAGGCCGACCAGAACCGGCCGATGCACTGGTCACAGATCGCGATCGGCTATGCCGAGAGCCTGTTCGAATCCTTCGTGCGCGAGCCGCAACTGCTCTACGAACTGACCAAGGGGCGGCTCGGCCCCGATGTCGAAGTCGATTTTCTCGAGCAATTTCTCGCCGCGCTTGCCGCGCATGGATTTTCCGCAGACGAGGGCATCCGTCTGCACCATGCGATCGCGATGCTCGCGATCGGCGCCAGCGCCGGTGCACTGGCGGTCAGCGCCTGCGCCGCGGCCGGCGAGCCGCTCGATGCGGCGATGCGGCGCGCACTGGCCGAGCGCGACCGGCACGAACTGCCGCACCTGCGCAGCGCGATCGACGCGTACACGAATGTCGATCCGCGGCAATGGTTGTTTGCCTTGCGTGCCTTGCTCGCCGGTATCGCGCTCGCGCGCGGTGAGACGCTGCCGCCATGGGATGACCGATTCTCGTCCCCGACCCCAACACCGCCGCCGGCGTCGCCGGTGGATGTCAGGAGCCCGTCATGAACACAGCGCACAATCCCCGCGTCGAAATCGACGCGTCCATCTTCAACCCGTATTCCAAGGATTTCATCCGCAATCCGGACCCGACCTGGCAGATCCTGATCCGTGATTACCCGATCGCCTGGCACAGGGATTTGCAGATGTGGATCGTCAGCAGTCACGAGCTGTGCGACCGTATCCTCAAGGATGCCCGGTTCTCGCCGAACTTCCGCGTCTGGGAACTCGCGCCGCCGCCCAAGCCGGAGGACCAGAAGACCGATTTCGACCGCGCCTTCGAGAAAGGCTTTTTCGCGGTGGGTCCGCAGGCGCATCTGCGGCTGCGCAAGCTGACGATGCCGGCCTTCTCCAAGCCGGTCATGAGCCAGATCGATGCCAAGATCCGCGATCTGATCATCGGCTGTTTCGATGCGATCGGCGATGCCGAGGAATTCGACGTCTATCAGGCGCTCGCCGTGAAGATCCCGGCGCGTTCGATCGCGCGCATGGTGGGCGTCCCGACGGATCTGGAGGATTTTTTCCACGAATTCGCCGTCAACGTGATCAAGTCCACGCGCATCAACTTAAGCGCGAAGGAGCGCGAGGCGTCTATGCACAAGACGCTGCCCGGCTTCAAGTACTTCCGCGACGAGATCGCACGCCGCCGTGCGCTGTCGCATCCGGGCGACGACTTTCTCGGCAGCCTGATCGCGGCATCCGACGCCGGCTCGCAGCTCGACGACGACGAAATCCTCTCCGTCGTGTTTGCGCTGATCACCGCCGGTTCCGACACCGCCACCGATCTGCACACCTATCTGCTCTACGCACTGCTGAGCCATCCAGACCAGTTCGAGCTGCTCAAGCAAAGGCCCGAGCTGATGGAGAACGCGATCATCGAGTGTCTGCGCTGGGGTTCGTTCGGCAAGGTGCCGTTCTTCCGCTTCGCCACCGAGGACATCGAATTCGCCGGCCAGCTGATCAAGAAAGGCCAGGCCATCGGCGTGAACATCCAGGCCGCCTGGCACGATCCGGCCAAGTGGGAAGATCCGCTCAAGCTCGATATCACCCGCCGTCTCGACGGCAATATCGTCTTCGGTGCCGGCGCGCACTTTTGCATCGGCACCTATCTGGTGCGCGTCCAGGGTAGCCTGATGCTGCAGGAGTTCATGCGGCGCTACCCCAATGCGACGCTCGCCGACGGTGATGGCCGCATCGACTACGAGTGGACGCACCACAATGCACGTCGCATCAACCGGCTGATCGTGAAAACCAACCGCGTTGCCGCGCGCAAGGCCGCGTAGGCGTGCGGCGGCACCGGACGCCGCGCCGGCCCAGCCCCACCTCAGGACGGGATGCACAGCATGAAGAAATGGATTTGCGTGATCTGCGGGTTCATCTACGATCCGGCGGTCGGCTTGCCCGATCATGGGATCGCTCCGGGCACTGCCTTCGAGGATCTGCCGGCGGACTGGATTTGCCCCGAATGCGGATCGCCCAAGGATTCCTTCGAACCGTACACGGAATAGCGTTCGTTCTTTGACCGACCGTCTCGCCGTGGCGGGGGTGCACCGCCGCGCAGAGGCATTGCGTGGATACTCGGTTCGGACGATGCGCCGGATGACTGCTGTTCTACCATGGCGGCGGATCGGGCCGGACGCCGATCAGGCGCACAGCCTGATGAACGCGTACAGAGCCGCAGGCATAGGCACCGGCGACAGTGCCGCGGTATTACGAGGAGAGTCTGGATGAAATTCAAACTGGTTTTCGCGGTCGGGGTGCTCGTCGGCGGATTTTGCATCCCCCTGCAGCAGGCATCGGCCAAGGTGTCGCCGGAAAAGGCCGCTGAGCTGGACGGCCCCAAGTACACCTGCATGGGCGCCGAGCGCGCTGGCAGTCCGAGCGGCATTCCTGAATACACCGGTAAATGGGTCGGCAAATGGCCCGGCATGACCAAGCCCTATGGCTACGAGCCAGGTCCGTACGCCGATGAAAAACCGCTGTTCAAGATCACCGCGCAGAACATGGCGCAGTACGAGGACAAGCTGACCGAAGGTCAGAAGGCCTTGCTCAAGCAGTATCCCGACTCGTACTACATGTACGTCTATCCCAGCCACCGCGACTTCGGCTTCCAGAGCTGGGTCTGCGACACGGCCAAGAAAAACGCGGTCGAAGCCGAGCTGATCGACGATGGCCTGGGGGTGAAGGGCACCGGCGGTGCGATCCCGTTCCCCTTTCCGGCCAATGGCACCGAGGCGGTCTGGAACATCATCAATCCGCATCGTGCATGGACCGAGAAGGCGGTCTGCGACATCGCCGACGTTTACGCCAACGGCAGCATCGCCTGGGGACGCAACAAGTTCATGACGATGAACCTGATGAACGATCCCAACGTGCGCCGTTCATACACCGAAAAGATCAACGCCTATTTCTACACCAGCTATCTGCTGCCCGAGCGCGACAAAGGTTTCACCGGCGTTGGCTTTCAGCCCAACAACTTCAAGACCGACGCGACCCAGGCCTGGCAGTACCAGCCGGGCATCCGCCGCGTGCGCCAGGCTCCGGAAGTCTGCTGTGATTACCCGGTGCCACCTGCCGGGTTGCGCACGGTCGATGACGACTATCTCTTCAACGGATCGCCCGAGCGCTATACCTGGAAGCTGGTGGGCAAAAAAGAAATGTACGTTCCTTACCACAACTTCAAGGTCAACGATCCGGCGATCAAGTACAAGGATTTGATCAAACCCAACACGATCAATCCCGAGTATGTGCGCTACGAGCTGCACCGCGTCTGGATCGTCGAGGGGTATTTGCGCGAGGGGTACCGCCATATCTACAGCAAGCGGCGGCTGTATGCCGACGAGGACACCTGGTTGGTTCTTTGGGCAGATAACTACGATGCGCGCGGCCAGCTCTGGCGGACCTCCTTCGTGAACTATTTCTACTCGCAGGAATCTGCCGCTTTCCATCGTGGAGTCTCGGTCTACCACGATTTGACGGCGAAAGCTTACGAGGCTGGCTATCTGGTTAACGAGCGCGGTGAAGACTGGTGGCGGATCAATATCCCGCTCACGCCCGCGATGTTCAGCCCGCAGGCCGCGGCGCGCGCAGGTCACTGACGAGAACGCTGCGCGACGGGTATGCCCGCACCGGGCGCGGCATGCGTGCGTGCGCAAGAGGGGGATGACAGAGATGGCGACGAAGAACGCATTCATCACCGGCTGCAACGTCGGACAGGCCAACCTGCTCGCCAAGGCGCTCGTGCAGCGCGGCTGGCGTGTGTTCGCCGGCGTGCTGCCGGGCGCACCCACGGATCTGAAGACGGGCGGAAATCTGACCGTCGTCGATCAGGACGTCTCCAACACCGAGTCGGTGCGCCGCAGCGCCGAGATCGTCACGGAGGCGCTTGGCGGCGAGGGGCTGGATCTGCTGATGAACGTCGCCGGTGTCGCCAACATCGCCGTCGGGGTTCTCGAAGGGGTGGATCTGGCACAGGCGGAGCGGCTGTTTCACATCAACACCTTCGGTCAGCTGCGCGTGATCCAGGCCTTCCTGCCGCTGCTGCGCAAGAATGCTCCGGGGTCGCGCATCGCCAACTACAGCTCCGGCGCGATCATCGCCAACCCGGTCGGCGCTGGCATCTACAACATGACCAAGCACGCGATTCACGGCATGACGCTGACCCTGCGTCACGAGCTGGCGCCGTTCGGCATCCAGGTGACGTCCATCGTGCCGGGCGGCGTGCTCACCGGAATGTCCGCGAATGCGCACGAGAACACCCGGAAAAGCTGGGCCAGCCAGCCCGCGGAGATCCAGAAAATCTACGAGCCGCTGCGCCCGGTCATGTGCCAGGTGCTGCCCGACATGCTCGAAAAGACCGGTAGCACGCCGGAACAGGCGCTCGAAGGCACGCTGGCGATCCTCGACAAAAAGACGTGGGCGCCGATGGAGTACCTGGGCAAGGACGTCAAGCCGATGGGGCTGATGCGCCGGATTTTCTCCGATCGCCAGCTCGAGGCGATCATGCGCCGGACGTTCAAGATTCCGGCGCATGCCTAAAGGGCGCGAGCGCATGCGCGATGCTCGACGCATCGGTGCGCTGGCCGGTTTTGGCGGTGTCGTTTCCGAACTTTGATTCGGGGCATTGAGCCGAGGAGGCAGACCATGAACGCCGTACTCAAGGAGTCGAACCGCTTTCGCACACTGTTCGACCGGCTGCAGACGCGCGTGCATGCGCTGGCGCTGACCAGCGCCGAGGAGCGTGCCGACAAGATCCGCCGCCTGCTCAAGGCCACGCTCGAAGCGCGGCCCGCGATCCTCGCCGCGGCCCACAAGGAGCTGCGCGTCAATGAAACCGACGTCGATGCACAGCTGCTGATGATCAAGTCGGAAGCCGAGTTCATCACGCGCAACCTGGCGGTGTGGATGGCGCCGCAACCGGTGCAGGGTTCGCTGATGACGCTCGGCAAGAAGTGCTACATCCGCTACGAGCCCAAGGGCGTCGTGCTGCATCTTTCGACCTGGAATGCGCCGATCGCCGAGGCCTTCGTCATGGCCTATGGTGCGATCGCGGCAGGATGCACCTTCGTGCTCAAGCCGTCGGAACTGGCGCCGCATTCGGCACAGGTGCTCGCCGATATCTGCGCCAAGGTCTTGCCCGAAGACGAGCTGGCCGTCGTCAATGGCGGCGCGGATGTCGCCACCGAGCTGCTGCAGCTGCCGTTCAACCATATTTTCTACATTGGCGGGCATCAGGTTGGCCGCATCGTCATGCGCGCGGCGGCCGAGCATTTCGCGACCGTGACCCTGGAGATGGGCGGCAAGAATCCGGTGATCGTCGATGCCAGCGCCGATCTCGACGAAGCCGGGCGCAAGATCGCCTGGGGGCGTGTGGCCAATGCCGGTCAGGTGTGCCTTGCGCCGGATTACGCCCTGGTGCATGCCAGCATCGTCGATGCTTTCGTCGCCGCACTCGCTCGGCATATGACCGCGATGTACAACGCCGATGGCCGGGGCTTCCAGCGCTCACCCGATCTGCCGCGCATCGTCAACCGTCGGCATTTCGATCGCATCAAGGCCTTGCTCGACGATGCGCTCGACAAGGGCGCGAAGCTCGAATTCGGCGGCGACACCGATGCCGACGATCTCTACATCGCGCCGACCATCCTCACGTCGGTGACCGAAGACATGCGCATCATGCAGGAGGAAATCTTCGGGCCGATTCTTTGCGTGCTGCCGTTCAACGAGCGCGAGGAGGCGATCGCGACGATCCGGCGCCGGCCCAAGCCGCTGGGGGCCTACATCTTTGCCAAGGACCGTGCGGCGATCGACTGGTTCATGGCGCGCACGACCTCGGGCAGCTTGGTCGTCAATCACAACCTCATTCAGTCCGGCACCAATCCGCACCTGCCGTTTGGCGGCGTCAATGCCAGCGGTATAGGCCGGGTTGGCGGACGCGCCACGTTCCTGGAGTGCTCGAATGCGCGCTCGGTCGTCGAGGATCAGTATCCGGCCGGCGATCCTAACATCATGTTCCCGCCGTATTCGGACAAATACAAAAAGATGATCGCGCAGATGCTCGCCAAGGAAATCCGCGTGCCGGATGCGGCGATCGATCTCATCAACGGCATCATCAAACTCACCAGCGTGTTCAAGCGCCGGTAATGTCCCGCGGCGTCAGCGGACGGCGATCGCGAGGGCCGCGCCGTCCGGCGTGAGCAGGCGCCGGGCGATCTCGGGACGGCAAAAGCAGCGCACGAAATCCGCCTGGATCAGCGCGATGACGGCGTCGTGCGCCGCGCGCATCCCGTCGGCGACCCAGCCGGCGAGGCGGGCCTGCTGCTGCGCCAGTAGCAGGCGGGCGTGGTCTTCCGCGCTGCCGGGGACGAACACCCCGTTGGCGGTTCCCCAATCGAACACCTGCCGCATCATCGCCAATCCCCGTTCCCAGATGCGTTGTTCGGCAACGCTGGGGCGGGCGGCGCTGTGATACCACGCACGACCGTCTTGCAGTTGCATGCGCAGGTAGTCCGGGTGTTCCAGCAAAAAGCGCAGGTGTGACTCCATCAGCGTCAGTATCTGTTCGATGCGCAGTGGTGAACGCAGATGCGTCTGCGCTGCCGCAGCGATGTGATCGAGCATCTCGGTGTCGCGCGCGATCAGGATCTCCCGGTAGAGCGCGTCTTTGCCTTCGAACTGCTGATACAGGGTGCCGAGCGACACGCCGGCCGCCTGCGCGATCGCCTGCATGCGGCTTTGCGCAAAGCCTTCTTCGGCAAAGATTTTCTCGGCCGCCGCCATGATGTGCTGGCGGTATAGCTCGGCGCGGGCATCGCGCAGCTCGCGGCCGGCCGGCGCGGCGTTCTTGCGGATGGCAGGAGGACGAGAGGCGGGCATTGGCTCAGGTATTGGACTTGACGTCCATGAAATTTAAGTTTCTAATCGAGAAATAGCAATTCTAAAAATGGAAACGCAAGTTTCCGGAGTCGGCAATGGCCATGAACCGTCTCGTGGATGCCCCTGGTCCCGTGCCTGCTGCAGCCGTTACCGGTTACGCAACCGGCGCGGTTTCGTCACGCATCATCGAATGCTTCAATCCTGCGACCGGTGTCCGTCTGGGGAGCGTACCCGCAGCGACGCCCGAGGAGGTCGTCGCTGCGGTGCAGCGGGCGCGCATCGCCCAGCGGGCCTGGGCAGCGAGCCGTTTTGCCGAGCGTCGCGCCGTGCTCGGCCATCTGCTCGATCACATCCTGGTGCACGTCGATGAGATCTGTGCGGCGATCGTCGAGGTCAGCGGCAAGACCTGGGAGCATGCGCTGCTCGGCGAGATCATGCCGGTGTGCACGAAGATCCGATGGATGCTGCGCAACGCCGAGCGATACTTAAAACCGGAACACGTTTCATCCGGGTGGCTGCTGCACAAAAAGGCGCGGATCGAATACCACCCGCTGGGCGTGGTCGCCTGCATCGTGCCGTGGAACTATCCATTCCAGAACGTCTTCGGTTCGCTGCTGGCGCCGCTGATGGCTGGCAATGCGGTGATCGTCAAGCCGTCGGAGATGGTCGCGTGGGCCTCGGCGCGCTTTCGCCGCATCCTCGATGAAGCGCTGACACGCGCCGGCTTCTCACCGGATACGGTGCAAATCGTCGATGGCACTGGCGAGACGGGCGCAGCACTGGTGAAAAGCGGCGTGCAGAAGATCCTGTTCATCGGATCGGTCGGTAATGGCCGGCGTATCGTCGAGGGCAGCGCGCAGACGCTGACGCCGGTGGTGATGGAGCTCGGCGGAAAAGACCCGCTCATCGTCTGTGACGATGCCGATCTCGACCAGGCCGTGCATGCATCGCTCGGTGGCTGTTTCATCAACCTCGGACAGAACTGCATCGCTGCCGAGCGTCTATTCGTGCACGCCGGTATCTACGAGCGCTTCGTCGAAGCCGTGCAGCGGCGTACGGCCGCGCTGCGCCAGGGCGTGCCGCACAGGCCGGGTGTGTTCGACGTCGGGGCGATCACCTCGCCGGCGCAGCTTCAGATCATCGACACGCTGGTTCAGGATGCCATCGCACGCGGTGCGCGTGCGCTCGTCGGTGGCCGGCGCGGGGAGGGTCCGGGCCTGTTCTATCCGCCGACGATACTGGTCGATGTCACGCCCGACATGCGCATCGCCCGCGAGGAAGTGTTTGGTCCGGTGATGTTGATTTTCAAGGTCGCCGACGATGCCGAGGCGATCCGTCTGGCCAACGATTCCGCGTTTGGCCTGCAGTCGTGCGTATTCACGCGCGACCGCGCCCGCGGCGAGCGGATCGCCGCCGCGCTCCAAGCCGGGGGCACCTGCATCAACGATTTCGGTCTGTGTTACCTGGCGCAGGATCTGCCGTTTGGCGGGATCAAGGCATCCGGCTATGGGCGCATGAATGGCCGCGATGGGCTCCGTGCCTACACCAACGCCAAGGCCGTGCTGACCGACCGCTTTGCCTTCAGCGTGCCGCCGAAGGTTTTCCCGGTGGGGCCGGACGATTATGTGCGTGCCCGCTGGGGTCTGCGTCTGCTGTTTGCGCGCCGCTGGCGCGACCGTCTGCGCTACTTGTTCGCGCCTCGTTCATCCGCTCGCCCGGAGCTGTCGTCATGACCACTACCTTCATCGTGATCTGGATCGCCATCTTGGTTTTCGACGCCGTGCTGATGGGCACGCTGACCTGGATGACACGCGCACCGCGCTTTGCCCGCTACCGTATCCCGCCGCCGGGCGAGAACCGCATGCCCCGCCTGCGCCGGCTGATCAACACCAATCTGAACAACCTGATGGCGCTGTGCATTTTTGCTGCCTTTCTGTACCACTTCGGGGCGCGTCTGCTCGAACCGGGCTGGCCCGGCGTCACGCGCCTGCTCGGCGAGACGCTGGGTGTGCTGCTGCTCTATGACCTCGCCTATTACGCCTATCACCGCGCGCTGCATCATCCGAAGCTGATGCGCTTCGTGCACGGCGTGCACCACCACGTGCGGTTCCCGACTGCCGCGGAGAGCAACTACCTGCACCCGGCCGAGCAGATCGGCGCGCTGGTCATGCTGCTCGGTGCGATCGCCCTGCTCGGGCCGATCAGTGCCGCTTCGTTTTTGGCCATTTTCTTCATCTACTCGACGGTCAACATCGTCGTGCACAGCAATCTGGTGTTCCCGCACCCGGCGCTGCGGCTGTTCAATTTCTGGTCCGTGCGCCATGACATCCATCACCGTCAGGTGCGGCATAACTACGCCTCGATCTTCCCGTTCTGGGATCAGGCGTTCGGAACCTTCAAGTGAGCCGTGCCGTGGGCCGTAGGATCTTGATCACCGGCGGGCAGGGTTTCGTCGGCCGCGCACTGGTCGAGCGGTTCGCCGATCTGGGACATGAAATCATCTGCGCCGACGTGCGCGGCTCTGCCTATCGCGACGACGTGCGTTTCCTGACGCTCGACATCCGCGATGCATCGGCGCTACGCGCTGCCTGCAGCGGGATCGATAGCGTGATCCACAGCGCCTCTCTGGTGCACACCAAGCACAACCGCCAGGCCGACGTCTGGGCAGTCAACCTCACGGGCACGCAGAATGTGCTCGATGCCTGCCGGGCGCAGGGCGTCGCGCGGCTGGTTTACATCAGCTCGGCCAGCGTCGTGTACGAGGGCCGGGATATCGAGAACGGGGACGAACGTTTGCCCTATGCGCGGATCGCCCAGGCACCGTATGCCGACAGCAAGCTCTCCGCGGAAAAAGCGGTCCTCGCCGCCAGCGGGCGCGACGGCGTGCTGACCTGCGCGCTGCGGCCGCACGTCGTCTTCGGCCCCGGCGACAACCGCTTCATCCCGGCGATCGTACGCAAGGCGCAGCAGGGCAGGCTCAGACGCGAAATCGGCCGGCGCGACAAGCTGTCCGACTTCACCTACATCGACAATCTCGTCGATGCGGTCGTCGCCGCCGAGGCGCGACTGCGGCCAGGATCGGTGGTCGCCGGGCAGGCTTACTTCATCACCAACGGCGAGCCGATGGCGTTCTTCACCTTCGTCGAGCGGTTTCTCGCCGAACTCGGTTATCCGCCGATCCGTGGCCGCGTGCCGTACTGGCTCGCCTATGGTGTCGCCGCATTCGCCGAGGCGCTCGATACGCTCAAGGGCGGCACGCTGGGTGCCGAGGACGGCCTCACCCGCTTCGCAGTGCGCTATCTGCACACGCACCACTATTTTTGCATCGACAAGGCACGGCGCGACCTGGACTACCGGCCCGCCGTCAGCCTCGACGACGGCATTCGCGCGACGGCGCAGGCGCTGCGCGGGGGCAGCGCTTGGGCGCACGCGCGTACTTGTGGTGCGTTCACTGCGTCTTGATCATCAGATCGAGCAGCTTGCGTTTGAAGTTCGTATACGGCGGGAACAGCGTGCGCGCCATCATGAAGCGGGTGCGTACCACCGCCCGTTCGTGCGAGAACGCCTTGAAGCCGTAGATCCCGTGGGCACTGCCGATGCCGGAGTTGTTGACGCCGCCGAACGGCAGACGGCCATGCGCGTATTGGACGACGCAGTGGTTGATGCAGGTGCCGCCGGCGCTGGTCCTCTTCAGCGTCTTTTCGATGTTGGCTTCGGTCTTGCTCCAGATGTAGAGCGCGAGCGGCTTGGGTTGCGCGTTGATCTCGTCGATGACCCGGTCGAGATCCGTGTACGGGATGATCGGCAGCAGCGGGCCGAAGATCTCCTCCGACTGGATCTTGGCGTCGGCAGGGATGTTGTCGAGCAGGGTCGGCTGGATGAAGCAGTCTTTCTCGCTGACCGCTCCGCCGCAGAGCACGCGGGCGCCGCGCTGCTGGGCATCGGCGAGCAGGTTATGGATGCGCTGGGTGTGGCGTTCGTTGACGACGCGCGCCAGATACGGCGATTGCATCTGCTCGGCGGCGGTCTTGCCGTAGCACGACTCGATCACGGCGATGCATTCCTTGACGAAGGCGTCCTTGACCGAGGCATGGACATAGACATAGTCCGGCGCGATGCAGGTCTGGCCGTTGTTCGTGTACTTGCCCCACATCAGCGTGCGCGCCGCGAGCTTGATGTCGGCATCGGCATCGATGATTGTCGGCGACTTGCCGCCCAGCTCCAGCGTCACCGACGCGAGATGTTTGGCCGCCGCGGCCATCACGATCTTGCCGACTGCCGGCGAGCCGGTGAAAAAGATGTGATCGAACGGCAAGGCCAACAGTGCCGTGGCGACACTCACGTCGCCCTCGAACAGCGCAACCTCATCGGGCGGGAAGATCTCCTTGATGATCTTGGCCATCAGGGCCGACAGGTGCGGAGTCATTTCCGAGGGCTTGAGGATCGCCGTATTGCCGGCGGCGATACAGGACACCAGCGGGCTGAAGCACAGATTGACGTTGTAGTTCCACGGCGAAATGATCAGGCAGCGGCCCTTGGGTTCGTATTGCACCCAGGACTTCAGGCCGATGGTCAGGCTCGTCGGCCAGACGTGCTGGGGCTTCATCCATTTCTTCAGCGAACGCATCGCGTGTTTGGCTTCGCTGATGACCGGAAGCACTTCGGCCAGATCGACCTCCGCTGGCGGCTTCTTGAAGTCTTGATAGGCGGCCTCATAAAACGCCTCGCGGTGCGCCATCACGGCATCGTGCAGGCGCTTGATTTTGGCGATGCGCTCCTCGGCGGTGGACGTGCGCAGGCGCAGCGCGGTCTCGCGCTGCAGATCGAAGATGCGCCGGATCTCGGATTCGAGGGTGGTGACCGCCGGGGCGGCCCCGGGCAGATAGGAAACGACCGTGTTCATGCTGTCTCTCCAGGCGTCCGGGGATCTAAGCGCAACCGATCCCCTCGATGTGGGAGGTCGAGTATAGGCCGCTCGCCGAAATCATGACACCCCCGTCACGGATCGATCCGGGGGTCCCATCGGCGCTTGCCGTCCGTTATGGTTGTCGTCCGCATCCGGAACGCGAGTCGAAAGGAGGGGAGCAATGAGCCGCAAAATGCGGATCCTAAAGCCGCTGGACGCGGCGTGGATGTATGTCGATACCGTGGATACGCCGATGCAGGTCGCCTGCCTTGCGATCTTCTCGCTGCCCGCGGATGCACCCGACGATTTCATCAAAGAGCTGTTCGCGCACCTGCGCTCGGTGCAGCGCTTCGCTCCGCCGTTCAATCTCAAGCTGCGTTCGCCCAGGCTCAAGGCGCTGCTGCCGGCCTGGGTGGAGGACGAGCACATCGACCTGGACTACCACCTGCGCCACTCGGCCCTGCCCAAGCCGGGAGGGGAGCGCGAGCTCGGCGTGCTGATTTCGCGCCTGCACTCGCACCCGATGGATTTCAACCGCCCGCTCTGGGAGTGCCACATCATCGAGGGGCTGGAGAACAACCGGTTCGCGCTGTACATGAAGATGCACCACGCGCTCGTCGACGGTATCGGCGGCATGCGCATGCTACAGCGCATGCTTTCGCCCGATCCGCAGGCGCGCACCTTGCCGCCACCCTGGGCAGTGGGCTGTGGCGCGGCGGCGCAGCGCGACGATGCGCCCAGTGATTTCGACGCGCGGCTGCGCCAGCTCGCCGCTGCCGCGCGCACGCAACTGGAAATCGCGCCAGCCGTGGCCAAGGCCCTGGGGCATGTGGTGCGGGAAACCGTACAGCGGCATGAGCCGCAGGAAGCCCTGCCGTTCGCCGCCCCGCACTCGGTGCTCAATGCCCGGGTTTCCGCACAGCGCAGGTTTGCGACCCAGCATTACGAGCTGGAACGCGTCCGCGCCGTCGCCAAGGCGTCGGATGCGACGCTCAACGACGTTTTTCTCGCGCTCTGCGCCGCTGCGCTGCGCCGGTATCTGCTGGAGATCGATGCACTGCCGGAACAGCCGCTGACCGCCGGCGTGCCGGTGTCGGTGCGGCCGGCGGACGATCAGAATGCCGGCAATGCGATCAGCTTCATCATCGCCAACCTCAACACCGACGTCGAGGATCCGCTCGAGCGGTTGCGCCGGATCCGCGAATCCACGCATCTGGCCAAGGCGCATCTGCAGCGCCTGCCCAAAGCCGGTATCGACAGTTACACGATGATTTTCATGGCGCCGTTCATCCTGCAGCTGCTCGTGGGCCTGGCCGGCAAGGCGCGGCCGATGTTCAACGTGACCATCTCCAACGTGCCCGGTCCCAAGCATGCGCTGTATTTCAACGGCGCGCGCATGGAGCAGATGTATCCCGTCTCCCTGCTCTCGCACGGGCAGGCGCTGAACATCACGGCGGTCAGCTATGACGGTCAGTTCAACATCGGCTACACCGGGTGTCGCGATACGCTGCCGAGCATGCAGCGTCTCGCGGTCTATACCGGTGAGGCGCTCGAGGAGCTGGAACGGGCGCTGGGCATCGCCGCGCGGCGGCAACCGGAGCCGGCGAGGAAGACGGCACGCAAGCGCGAAAAAGTCGCGGTCTAGGGAACCCCTGATCCAGTGGGACCGGCCCGGCGTGCGCTCTCGCGCGCGTAATTCCGGGCCGCGACGCGGGCATGAGGGGGCAGCCTGCTCCTAGGCTCCCCACAAGTGCAGGCCGTATTTCCAGTACCCGTGAACGTTGTTGAGGCGCGCGTCCTGGTCGGCGGGCATCGGCAGCACCTCGCCTTCGAGCAGGGGCGCCAGATACGCCGACAAGGCCGCACCGCCGCCGCCGGTGATGACGATGGCGTCCAGATCCCAGTCGTCCGACCAGAGGCGGTTGACTTCCTGGGCGATGCGCGTGGCCAGTTGCTGAAAGGCCTGCTGCACGAGTCCGGTCAGGTCGTAGCGCTTGCCCTTGATCTTGATCGTGCCTCTGCTGACGCCTTCGTAGAGCCGGTACAGCTCCACGTTCACGCCGCTTTTCTCCTGCAGCACGTTGGCGATCGCCGTATAGGCGACGGCGATTCCGGAATCGGACGACTGGCTGCCGCGTTCGGAATAGCGCGTCTTGTCGCTGATCGTGTAGTCGGCGGTACGAAAGCCGATGTCGATGATGCCGATTTTCTCGGTGATGAAGCGCTGGCTCGCCGGTTTGCCGATGTCATTGAGCATCAGGTTGAACATCGAGCCGAAGGGTTGCGGGATCACGCGCACTTTTTCGACGTTGATCACCTTTTCTTCGCGCTCACCGGTGCCTGGTTTGACCACGGTGACGGTGTGGCGCTGCTGTAGCAATGTCGTGAGCGGATCCTTGTAGCGGCGGAAAAAGCTGATCGGCAGCCCGGTGACCAGACGCACCGGATCGCCGCTGGCCACGAATGGCGCCAGCGCGGTGAGGGCGAGCGGTTTGGCGTATTGCGCGAGGAACTGGTTCTGATCGAGCGTGAAACCGCGTCCGCGCGACTGCTGCTCGGCGAGTTCGCCGACAAAGTAGGACTGGTTGCCGATCGCGATATGGCGGGGGAACTGCGGTACGCCGGGTAGCAGGCTCTCGCCGAACTGAGCTTCGTTGGCCTCGCCGACGATCGATTTGAAGACCTGATACTGCTTACCGTCCGTGGCTTTCGTATACCCAAAGCCGATGTCCGCGCCGAGCACCTTCACGGTAACCCCCTGATGCCGATGGTGCGGCTGTTTCTAGCATGCAGCCTCGTGAAATACAAAAACGCGCCGGGGCCGTGCCCATGTTCACGGCTGCAGGCGTTCTGCGCCGCTGCCGTTGCGCGCCACGAAATTGAGGACGGTGCCGGCCGGATCGACGACGGTGAAGGCATCTTCGCCGTTGGCAAAGCGTTTGAGCGTGCCCAGCGGCACGATCCCGCGCCGCGTGAGCATTTCGAATGCGCCGGCGACGTCATCGACTTCGATCACCAGGCACAGGCCGCGGGTCTGGGTCGTATGCGGGAACACCGGCAGCGGCACTGGCGGCTGTGGACGCACCAAGCCGATCTCCCAGTCGCCGAGAGCGATTTGCACGTAATGCTCGCTGCGAAACACGATGTGCGCGTCGAAGGCGCGCTGGTAGAACTCGCAGCACTCGCGCAGGGCCGTGGTGGTGATGAGCGGGTACCAGGCTCTCATCGCGGGCGTGATAGCGCAGCGAGCGTGTGTCCGGCCCGTTCCCAGTTGCGGCCGTCGAAGTCTTCGTAATCGACGCCGGTGAGCGTCCCTGGGTCGAGGCAACGCAGATTCACCGACCAGCCGTCCGGGTTGGACCGCGGTACGTAGAACGACTTGATGCCGCAGATACGGCAGAACAGATGCCGGGCGACGCCGGTGTTGAAGGTATAGCAGCTGAGCACGTCCTGCCCCTGCAGCAGGCGAAAATCGGCGGCCGGGACGATCAGATGCTCGAATCCCGTCATCCGGCAGATCGAGCAATTGCAGCGCAGCACGCGTGGGTGTGCCGGTGCGCGCACCTCGAAGCGCACGCGTCCGCAATGGCAGCCTCCACGGTGAGTGACCCAGTCGTCCATCGCAGCCTCCAGTGCGCAGGTGCCGCCAACGGCGTAGCGGCGTGCAAAACGGCTGGCTATCGTGCCGCGAAAAACCTGCAAGCGGCAAGCATGGCGACTACAATCCCGGCATGAGACTCGCGTTCACCAAGATGCATGGTGCCGGCAACGATTTCGTCGTCATCGATGCCACGCGCACGCCGTTCGCGCCGACGCCGGCCTTGCTGCGCCGCCTGACCGACCGTCGGTTCGGCGTCGGCTGCGATCAAGTGTTGGTGATCGAGCCGCCCTCTACGCCCGACGTCGACTTCGATTACCGCATTTTCAATGCCGACGGATCCGAGGCCGGCCAGTGCGGGAATGGCGCGCGAGCGCTGGCGCGCTACGTGCGGGAGGCCGGGCTGTCGGACAAAGACCGGATCCGTGTGCGGACCTCGACCTCGGTGCTGGAGCTCGGCTATGCCGGCGACGGGCTTTACACGGTCGACATGGGGGTGCCGCGCCTGGACCCGGATGAAATCCCGTTGCGGGTTGGCGCGCGCGCCATACGGTATGCGCTGACGCTCGACGGCATCGGAGCCGTGGAATTCGGCGCAGTGAGCATGGGCAATCCGCACGCGGTGCTGCCGGTTGCGGCGGTCGAGACCGCACCGGTCGAGTCGCTGGGCGCGGCCCTGCAGGCGCATCCCGCATTTCCGCAGAGCGTCAACGTGGGTTTTCTGCAGGTGATTTCCCGCGAACGGGCGCGGCTGCGCGTTTGTGAGCGGGGCGTCGGCGAGACCCTGGCCTGCGGCAGCGGTGCCTGCGCGGCGGCCGTGATCGGGCAGTTGTGGGGGCTGCTCGGCGAAGACGTCGCGATGGAACTGCGCGGCGGGGTACTGCGCATCCGCTGGCCGGGAGAGGGGCATCCGGTGCAGATGACCGGACCGGCCGAAACCGTATTCCGGGGGGAAATCGAATGGCCGAGCTGACCGTATCCAAAGGAGAGGGCAATGCCCCTGCGCTCAACGAGCGCGAGGTCGTCGCTTATCTCAAAGCGCATCCCGATTTCTTGAACCGTCATCCGGATTTGCTCGAAAGCATCGAGCTTCGCCACAGGGCCGGCTCGGCGGTGTCGCTGATCGAAAAGCAGGTGGACATGCTGCGCGCCAAGAACCAGCGCCTCGAGGACCGCCTGCAACGGCTCATGGACGCGGCGCGCGAGAACGAGCGGCGCAGCGCGCACGTGCAACGGCTCGCGCGCACGCTGATCCGCGCGCCATCGCTGGCGGCCGTCGCGGCTGGCCTTGCGCGCTGCATGCGCGAGGATTTCGGCATCGAGGAGGTGTTCGTGGGCATCGCCGCGGCCCAGTTCAAGCGGCGCGACATCGAAGGGATCCATCCGATCGAGCCGGATGGACGGCTGGCGCGCGCCTTCGACGATTTCTTCCGTACGCGCCTGATCGAATGCGGGCCGATCGCGCCGGACAAGGCGCGGCTGCTGTTTCCCAAGGCCGCGCGGCCGGTGCTGTCGGCTGCCATCGTGCCGCTGGAGAAGGACAAGAGCCTGGGCATGCTGGCGCTGGGCAGCGGTGATGCACAGCGCTTTCAGCCGCGACAGGGCAAGTTTTTTCTCGAGCTGACCGCGGACCTGGTGGCCGCGGCCGTGCGCGCGCGCCTTTGATGGAGCACGGCGGCGCGCGCGACCGGGCGCCGGCGGTGCCGCCGGCGCTGGCTGCGCTGTTTCAGGACTATGTCGAGCATTTGCGCCACCAGAAGCGGTATTCCGCGCATACCTGCGCGGCGAGCGCACGTGATCTCGCCGCTTTCGGACGCTACTGCGCGCGCGCCGGCGTGCAGGCGCTCACGCAGATCGACCTGCACCTCGTGCGCGGCTTCGTTGCCCACCGCCACCGCGGGGGCGCACAGCCGGCGACACTGCAGCGCGCGCTCTCGACACTGCGCGGATTCTTCCGCCACCAGATCCGTGAGGGGCGGCTGCAGGCCAACCCGGCGCAGACCGTGCGCGCACCCCGGCTGCGCCGCAAGCTGCCGGGCGTGATCGATGCCGAGCGGCTGAACGAAGCGCTCGCGTACGTCCCCGAGGATGCGCTGACCGAGCGTGACCAGGCGATGGTCGAACTGTTTTATTCGGCGGGGCTGCGCCTGGCCGAGCTGCATGCGCTCGATGTCGGCGATGTCGCCGGGGAGCGTGCGGAGATCACGATCACCGGCAAGGGTCGCAAGGACCGTGTCGTCCTGATCGGGCGTGCCGCGCGCGCGGCGTTGGCGCGATGGCTGGCGCTGCGCCCGGCGTATGCCAAGGCCGACGAGCCGGCGCTCTTCGTGTCCGCGCGCGGTAGCCGGCTGTCGCGACGTGCCATCGGTCTGCGGCTGCGGGCCTGGGCCCTGAAAGCAGGGCTGGGCGTGCACTTGCATCCGCACCGGCTGCGCCATGCGTTTGCGACACATCTGCTTGAATCCAGCGGAGACCTTCGGGCCGTGCAAGAGCTTCTCGGGCATGCCCACCTGAGTACCACGCAGGTCTATACGCAGCTCGACTGGAAACGCCTGGCGGCAGTTTACGATCAAGCGCATCCGCGCGCTCGGCGCAGGCAACCCGCCGGGGGCTGAGGATCCGGTGTGGCTGGTGGGTGCTTGTGCGCCGCCAGATTCTGCGTATCATCCGCGGCCGTCGATCCCTGTGTATCGGGATCGCCAACCCTTGCGCTGTCCGTCCATACGAAACTCTGGGAGTCTTGATCATGAATCGTCACATTATCACCGCGATGGGCCTGGCCTTCGCGCTGGCTCTGAGCGCCTGCGGCAAGAAGGAAGAGGCCGCTCCTGCGCCGGCCCCCGAGGCTGCCGCACCGGCGGCCGCGCCCGCCGCGCCCGCCGCCGAAGCCGCGGCCGATGCCAGCGCCGCCGCGCAGTCCTGCACGCAGGATTGCGGTGATGGCGTCGTCGCCACCATCCAGTGCGCGGCTGGTGAAACCGCGGTCTGCGACTGCGCCGCCGAGCCCAAGGCCAAGTGCGAGCCGGCTGCTGCCGCCCCAGCCCAGGCGCCGGCTGCCGCCCAGCCGGAGGCCGCTGCCCCGGCCGAGCAGGCCCACTGAAGTCCGGCGTCTGGCCGTGTGGAAAGGGCGCTTCGGCGCCCTTTTCCGTTTATTGTGCTTGAAAGACCGGCACAGTGCCCTCACGATCATCTTTCCACCCCCGACCATCCGGGCGCATGAGACAGTTTGACGGCACGACGATCCTGAGTGTGCGCCGCGGCGGCCAAGTCGCCGTCGGCGGCGACGGCCAGGTTTCGCTTGACAAGACGCGGATCAAGGGCAACGCGCGCAAGGTGCGGCGACTCTACGGCGATAAAGTCATCGCCGGATTCGCAGGCGGTACGGCGGATGCGTTCACCCTGTTCGAGCGCTTCGAGGGCAAACTGGAAAAGCACAGCGGCCAGCTGGTGCGGGCGGCCGTCGAGATGGCCAAGGACTGGCGCACCGACCGCTACCTGCGCCGGCTCGAAGCGCTGCTGATCGTCGCCGATCGGGACACATCGCTGATGATCACGGGCAATGGGGATGTCATGGAACCGGAAGCACACGGCGTGCTCGCGATCGGCTCCGGCGGCGCCTACGCCCAGGCGGCGGCGCGCGCGCTGGTCGAGAACACCGACCTCGACGCCCGCACGATCACCGAAAAGGCGCTGCACATCGCTGCGGACATCTGCATCTACACCAACCACACGCTGACGATCGAAACGATCGGGCCATGAGATAACGCGGGCGCGGATCGGATTTCGCATGCGGATTCCTGCGCGCCCGCATCGCAGGATCGAACCATGGACGCATCTGCTCATTCCTCGCCTCCGATGACGCCGCGGGAAATCGTCGCCGAACTCGACCGCCACATCGTCGGCCAGCAGGCTGCCAAGCGTGCGGTCGCCATCGCTTTGCGCAACCGCTGGCGCCGCGCGCAGCTCGATGCGCCGCTGCGTGCCGAGATCCATCCGAAAAACATCCTGATGATCGGACCCACCGGTGTCGGCAAGACCGAGATTGCGCGCCGTCTCGCGCGGCTTGCGAATGCGCCGTTCGTCAAGGTCGAGGCGACCAAGTTCACCGAAGTCGGCTATGTCGGCAAGGACGTGGACACGATCGTGCGCGATCTCGTCGACGTCGCGGTCAAGATGACCCGCGAGCAGGCGATGCGGCGGGTGCGTGACCAGGCCGAACTCGCGGCCGAGGAGCGTATCCTCGATGCACTGCTGCCGCCACCGAAGGATTTCGGCGAACCCAGCCCGCAGCGCCATCAAGAATTCAGCGCCGCGCGGCAGGTCTTCCGCAAGCAGTTGCGGGAGGGCCGCCTCGCCGACAAGGAGATCGACATCCGGTTGTCGCAGACCTTGCCGCGCATCGAGCTGATGGGCCCACCGGGCATGGAGGAGATGACCCAGCAGTTGCAGTCACTGTTCGCCAACCTGGGCCAGGGCCGGCAGAAGACGCGCAAGATGAGAATCGCCGATGCCCTTCCGCAGCTTATCGAGGAAGAAGCCGCCAAGCTCATCGACGACGAGGCAATCAAGGCCGAGGCGCTGCGCAACGCCGAGGAGAATGGCATCGTCTTCATCGACGAGATCGACAAGATCTGCAAGCGCGGCGAATACACCGGTGCCGATGTCTCGCGCGAAGGCGTGCAGCGCGACCTGCTGCCGCTGATCGAGGGCTGCACGGTGACGACCAAGTACGGTGCGGTCAAGACCGACCACATCCTGTTCATCGCCTCGGGCGCGTTCCACCTGGCCAAGCCGTCCGATCTCATCCCGGAGCTGCAGGGCCGCCTGCCGATCCGCGTTGAGCTCGACCCGCTCACCGCCGAGGATTTTTTGCGCATCCTCACCGAGCCCAATTACGCGCTGACCGAACAGTACCGGGCCTTGATGAAGACCGAAGGGGTCGATGTGGAATTCACACGCGAGGGCCTCGCCCGCATCGCCGAGATCGCCTGGCAGGTCAACGAGCGCACCGAGAACATCGGCGCGCGCCGCCTGCACACGGTGATGGAGCGGCTGATGGAGGACATCGCGTTCGAGGCGCCCGAGCGCAGCGGTAGCCGGATCACGATCGATGTCGCCTATGTCAATGAGCGTCTGGCGACGCTCGCCGGCAACGACGACTTGAGCCGCTACATCCTGTGAGCACGCCCGCACCGACCTCGATCCGCCTGCACCGCCAGTCGCGCCTGCTGGAAGTGAGCTGGCCCGACGGTGTGCGCCATGCGCTGCCCTGCGAATATCTGCGCGTGTTCTCGCCGAGCGCCGAGTTGCAGGGGCATGGGCTGCCCGAACCGATGCTGATCGGTGGCAAGCGTAACGTGAACATCGTGCGCATCGAGCCGGTCGGACGTTATGCGGTCAGACTGGTTTTCGATGACGGCCACGATACCGGGCTTTATTCCTGGAGTGTGCTGCGCACGCTCGGCGAGCGGTACGCGGAGAACTGGGCGCGCTATCTCGAGCGGCTAGAGCAACACGGCATGTCACGCGAATCCGACGTGGTCAAGCTGTCGGCCCTGGTGAAAACCTACACGCCGCCCGCTGCCGGGAAGGACCGAAGCGAATAGCCGAAATCCCGGCGCGGCGGCCTGCCGCCGGGCAGCCGCTACAATGGCAATCCGATCAGGATTGCTTGCCATGGCTTCCGAGCACAAACCCGGCTATACGCATTTCGGTTACGAACAGGTGCCCGTGCATGAGAAGCGGGCGCGGGTCGCCGGCGTGTTTACGTCGGTGGCGCGACGCTACGACCTGATGAACGACCTGATGTCGCTGGGCATTCATCGCTTGTGGAAGCGCTTCGTCATCGATCTGGCCGGGGTGCGGCCGGGCGAGCGGGTGCTCGACGTCGCCGGCGGCACGGGCGATCTGGTGCGCGAATTCGCGCGCGCCGTGGGTCCGCAGGGTCTGGCCGTACTCTCCGACATCAACGCGATGATGCTCGGCGAAGGCCGCCGGCGTCTGCTCGACCGGGGAATCGTCGGTGTGCCGTTGGTACAGGCCGATGCCGAGAAGCTGCCTTTCGCAGAGGGCAGTTTCGATTGCATCACGATTGGTTTTGGGTTGCGCAACGTCACCGACAAAGACGCCGCACTGCGCTCGATGCGCGCCTGCCTCAAGCCGGGTGGGCGCCTGCTCGTGCTCGAGTTCTCCAAGCCGCTGAATTCGGCGCTGTCCAAGGTTTACGACGAATATTCGTTCAAGGTCCTGCCGCTGATGGGGCGGCTCGTCGCCAACGACGAGGCATCTTACCGTTACCTGGCGGAATCGATCCGCATGCATCCCGATCAGGCGACGCTCAAGCGGATGATGGAAGAGGCGGGTTTGGCGCGCGTGCAGGTGTACAACTTGACCGGCGGCATCGTCGCCGTGCATCGCGGGTTTCGGCTCGAATGACCGCAGACGAGCAGCGTACGCCGAATGCACCCCCGGCGCTGTTGTGCGCGGCGCTGGAGATCGCGCTCAACCGGTATCTCTCGCTCGAGAATACGGCGCTTGCGGCCTGCGCCGAACTTTCCGGCCGGTGCATCGAGCTGCGCACATACGTGCCGGCCTGGTCCTTCTTCATCGAGTTTCATGGCGGTGGCGTGCGTGTCGGCGCAGAGCCGGTGGCGCCGCCCGATGTGCGGGTCAGCGGCGCCTTGAGCAATCTGCTGCGGCTTGCGCTGGCCACGGCGCAGCCCGGCGGCGAAACCGAGATCCCGCGCGGCTTGCAGATCGACGGTGACGTCGAATTGCTCCAGCGCTTCAGCCGCATCCTCGCCGGCGTCGGCTTTGATGCGGAGGAGCTGGCCGCGCGCGTGCTCGGGGATGCCGCAGCGCACCGCGCAGTCGGAGGTTTGCGCGTCCTGCTCGACTGGGGGCGGCGCGGGCTCGATACCTTGGGGCTTGATGTCGCCGAATATCTGCGCGAGGAAACGGGCGATCTGGCGCGCGCAGCCGACGTAGAAGAATGGATGCAGGCGGTCGAGCGTCTGCGCGACGATGTCGCCCGCTTCGAGGCGCGCCTGCGCCGCCTTGAGACGAGGGCCGGCTGATGAGGGCGCTGCTGGATTTTTCGCGCCTGCGCAGGATCTGGCAGATCCGCAGGGTCGTGGCCCGTTATGGCCTGCGCGAGTTTCTCGATCCGCGCCATGCCGGCCGCGATCCGCGGCCGCGCGGCGAGCGGCTGCGACTGGCGCTCGAGGAACTCGGTCCGGTGTTCATCAAGTTTGGCCAGGCTTTGTCGACGCGTCCGGATCTCGTGCCGCCGGACATCGCCGAGGAGCTGGCCAAGCTGCAGGATCGGGTGCCGCCCTTTCCGGGCGAGCAGGCGGCGGCGATCATCGAACGGGAGCTGGGGCGCCCGCTGGGCGAGCTGTTCGCCGAATTCGATCCTGTGCCGCTGGCTTCGGCGTCCGTCGCCCAGGTGCACGCGGCGCGCTTGCGCAACGACGACGGCAGCCCGGGACTCGAGGTCGTGGTCAAGGTGCTGCGTCCGGGTATCGAGACCGTCATCGCCGGCGACATCGAGCTGCTGCGCACGCTCGCCCAGCTCGCGCACCGGTTCTCGCCGACGGCGCGGCGTCTGCGGCCGATGGAAGTCGTCGCCGAGTACGAAAAAGTTTTGCTCGACGAACTGGATTTGATGCGCGAGGGGGCCAACTGCGCGCAACTGCGTCGCAATTGGCTCGGGTCCGAGCTGATCTACCACCCGCTGGTTTACTGGGATTACACGCGGACGCGGGTGCTCGTGATGGAGCGCATCCGCGGCGTCTCGATCCGCGAGCTCGACAAGCTGCGCGCGCTCGGGGTGGATTTCCAGGTGTTGTCGGAACGCGGGGTCGAGATCTTCTTCAAGCAGACCTTCCGCGACAATTTCTTCCACGCCGACATGCACCCGGGCAATATCTTCGTCGATGTCTCCGACCCCAAGAGGCCGAGCTATCTTGCGGTCGATTTCGGCATCGTCGGCCAACTGACACCGTCGGATCAGCGTTATCTCGCCGAGAATTTCTACGCGTTCTTCAATCGCGATTACCGGCGCGTCGCCGAGTTGCACGTCGAGAGCCAGTGGATCCCACCGGGTACGCGCGTCGAGGAATTCGAGGCTGCGATCCGCACCGTCTGCGAGCCGATTTTCCAGCGCCCGCTCAAGGAAATCTCCTTCGGGTTTTTCCTCGTACGCCTGTTCCAGATCGCGCGCCGGTTCAACTACCAGGTGCAGCCGCAGCTCGTGCTGCTGCAAAAAACACTGCTACAGATCGAGGGGCTCGGACGCCAGCTCAATCCCGACCTCGATCTGTGGAAGACGGCCAAGCCGATCATGGAGGAATGGATGCGCCGGCGGCTGGGGCCGGCGGCGACGCTCGAGCGGCTGCGCGCGAATCTGCCGCTGCTGGTGGAATCGCTTCCCGAGCTCACCCACCGCGCACTGCGCCAAATCGCCAGCGGCGATGGTCCGGGCGCTGTGTCGCGGCAGGCGCTGGAGGATTTGCGCGCGGAAGTGCGGCAGTCCAACCGTCGCCAGTTACGGATGATCGCCGCCGCTGCGCTCGCTTTCTGCGCGGCCTTGATTTACGTCTCCGGCAAGGGCTGGGTCGTCGCCGGCGCACCGCTGCCGAGCTGGTTGCTCGGCGCACTGGCGCTGGCGCTGGGCATCAGCGCGTTGCGGCGGCGCTGAGATCCGCGGCTGGCAGGCTGGGGATCGGCAGGGTGAGCGCCGTGCTCATCCGCAGCATCACCGGTTGTACGAGCAGACGCTGCTCGGTGCGACGGATCAACTGGGAAGGCGGGACCAATTCGACCCCCAGTGCGGAGAGGCGCGGGAGCATTTCCGTCAGTACCGCATAGGTTTCGTGGTACGGGTGGGCGATGGCGAGCGCGCCGCCCTGCTGGCGTGCGATCGCGATCAGGCGCTGGAACTGTGCCCGGATCGGTTCGATGCCCCGATCGTGGTCGAGGAACACGCGGCGGCGTGTCGCCGGGATGCCGTAGGCCCGGGCCAGAGGATAGGCGACGCTGTCGGCGGTGGTCATGCTGTCGACAAAGTAGCCGCTGCCCCGGCGCGACAGCTCGCGCATCAACCAGTGCATGGCGCTGCGGTTGGCGGTGGCACGGCTGCCTTGATGGTTGTTGACCCCAACAGCGTGCGGCACGCTGGCGAGCAGGCGGGCCAGTTGCGCGCTGTTGGCGGCATACGGGGGCTGTGCCGACAGGGCCAGCGGGTGCGCGCGGCCGGCGAGCGGCTCCAGCGGCAGATGCACGAGGATTTCCTTGCCGGCGCGGAAAGCCGATTCCGCGAGCCGGCGCGTATGGGGCGATTCGGGCAAGAACGCGCAGGCCACGGGGCCGGGCAGGGCCACGGCGGCGCGGCCTTCATCCCAGTTGTCGCCCAGATCGTCGACGATGATGCTGATCCAGGGGCGCTGCGCCGCCGCGGCTGCTGGCATCAGGCCGCCGAGCAGGATCGCAAGGGCGGCGGCCAGAGGCCACAGGCGCGACATGGTCACGGCGCCCTGGCGATCACCAGGCCCTTGAGCAGATTCAGTGCCTCGTACAGCGCGTAATCGGATTCGGCGAGCGCGCGCGCCTGTTGGGCCTGCCGCTCGGCCGCCTCGCGTTTCTTCGCGAGCTCATCCTTGTGCGCGGGATCGCCATTTTCGTTGGCGAGGCTCTTGGCGAGGTCGGCTTCGGAGACCGGCTCGAAGGCGTTTTCCGAGTCGTTGTCGTCGCGCGCGATCCGCAGCGGCCGGATGATGATGTCGGGTTCGATCCCCTCGGCCTGGATCGAGCGGCCGGAAGGCGTGTAATAGCGCGCGGTCGTGATCTTGATCGCCCCTTCGTTGGACAGCGGCAGGATCGTCTGCACCGAGCCTTTGCCGAAGCTGCGGCTGCCGACGAGCACGCCGCGTTTGTGGTCCTGCAAGGCGCCGGCGACGATTTCCGAGGCCGACGCCGAGCCGGCATTGATCATGACGATGATCGGTTTACCGTCGAGCAGATCACCCGGCGTGGCTTCGAAGTCGCGCCCGTCGCGGCCATCGCGCCCGCGGATCGTGACGATCTTGCCGTGTTCGAGGAAACTGTCGCTGACCTTGACTGCGGCGTCGAGCACGCCGCCTGGATTGTTGCGCAGGTCGAGGATCATGCCTTTGAGCGCACCGCCGGATTCGGATTTCAGCCGGGCCAGTTCTTTGCCCAGCATCGGTGCGGTTTCAGTGGTGAAGCTGGAGATGCGCAGATACGCCATGCCGGGTTCGAGCAGGCGTCCGCGCACGCTCGACACCTTGATCACGTCGCGCTTGAGTTCGATGACCTTGGGCGCCGGTTCGCCTTCACGCACCAGTGTCAGCTTGACCGTGCTGCCCGGTTCGCCGCGCATTTTGTTCACGGCCTCGCTCAGGGTCAGGCCTTTCACCGGGGTGTCGTCGATCTTGACGATGAGGTCACCGGGCTGGATGCCGGCCCTGGCGGCGGGGGTGTCGTCGATCGGTGCGACGACCTTGACGAAGCCGTCCTGCATCTGCACCTCGATGCCCAGCCCTCCGAACTTGCCGGAGGTGGCGATGTTCATTTCCTTGAACTCGTCCTTGTCCAGATAGGCCGAGTGCGGATCGAGACCGGAGAGCATGCCGCGCACGGCGTTCTCCAGCAGCACCTTGTCCTCGACCGGTTCGACGTAGTCGGTCTTCACGCGGTTGAGGATTTCGACGAAAGTCTGCAGATCCTTGACCGGCAGGGATTCCGGCGGCGACTTGGTTTTGTCGGCGAGAACGCCGGAGGTGAGACTGACCGATGCGCCGATGAGGATGCCGGCTGCGAGCGCCAGCGGAACGCGATACGAAAATGACATGGAGAAAGCTGCGGGTCGGAAAAAGCTGATGATGGCACGATAGCAAGTGTAGGACGGCGCGGAAAGCGCCGGGTTCCCGCATCGGCGGTGCAGATCGTCAGCGCGCGAGCCACAGCCGCGGATCGATCGGCTCGGTCCCCTTGCGCAGTTCGAAATAGACCCCCGGCTGATCATGGCCGCCGGTACTGCCGGCGCTGGCGATCACCTGTCCGGCACGCACCTTGTCGCCGATGGCGACGTTGGCGGCCTGTGCATGTCCGTACAGGCTGTAATAACCGCCTTCGTGTTCCAGCAGGACGATCAGGCCATAGCGGTGCATCCAGCCGACATAGACGACGCGGCCGCGCGCGACGGCCTTGATCGCGGTGCCTTCCTGGGTGCCGATCCAATGGCCCTTCCAGGTCAGCTTGCCGCCGGCCTTGGGCTCCCCATAGCGTGCGATCAGGCGGCCACGCACGGGCCACGGCAGCTTGCCGCGCAGGGATGCGAAGGGCTGATCGGAGAAGCCGACATCCGGCGGCAGGTCGGCGAAGCTGTCCTGCAGGCGCTCGATGAGCTGGCGGATCGCGCGTTCATCGGCCTGCAGCCGCTTGAGCTCGCCCTCTTCGTCGGCGAGACGCGCGCGCAACTGCTGCAGGAGTTTGGCGCGCTGGTCGCGCGACACCTTGAGCTGGGCGAGGGCGGCTTCCTGCTGGGCTTTGAGTTCCGTCAGCCGCGCCACTTCCGCCTGCAGACGTTCCGACAATGCCTCGAGCGTATCGACGCGGGCGCGGATTCCTTCGATCGCCGTGCGCTGGGCGCGCTGCAGGTAGTCGTAATAGACCAGTACACGGCCGACTTTGTGCACATCGCTCTGGTTGAGCAGGAGCTGGGTCCGCCCCTGGCGGCCGATCACATAGGCCGCCCGCAGCTGCTGGCGCAGGTTCGCGGTGTGCCGCTCCAGCGCGCGCCGTGCGGCGAGGATCTCGGTTTCGGTGTCGTGGATGCGGCTGCGCTGTGCCGCGGCCTGCTGCTGCAGGGCCTTGAGTTCGCGGCCGGTTGCGGCGATCCGCCGTTCCAGGTCCTGGAGGTCGGCGGCGAGGGCATCGCGCTGGGCCTGATCGGCCTCGATCGATTTCGTCAGCTCGGCGATCCGCGCCTGCACTTGCTCCAGCGCCTCTTGCCTCTGGCGCAGTTCTGTACTCGCAGATAGCGCCGTGCCGGCGGCCAGCCAGCACAACAGGACGGCGAGGAGCCCCAAGCGGTTCATGCGATAATGCTAGCGGTTTTATTCCTGCATCCGCGCACGGCGCGGCGGTTTTTCGTTCATGGCCCAGTTCATCGAGTTTGTCAGCAACCACCCCGTGCTGTTCGCACTGCTCGGCGTGCTGCTGATACTGTTCATCGCCAACGAGATCCATGGCGCGATCGCCGGCGGCAAGCGTCTGTCGGTACCCGAGGCGGTACGCCTGATCAACGACCGCGATCCGATCATCCTCGACGTGCGCCCCCCGGCCGATTTCAAGAAAGGCCACCTGCTGCACGCCTACAACGCGCCGATCACCAAGCTGGACGAGCACATCGGCCAGTTCGGCAAGGACAAGACGCGGCCGATCCTCGTCTACTGCGCGCTCGGCTCCACCGCCGTGACCGCGGCCGAACGGCTGCGCAAGAACGGCTTTGCCGAGGTTTACCCGCTGCGCGGTGGACTCAACGCCTGGCTCGGTGCCAATCTGCCGGTGACGACCCGATGAAAGCGGTGCGAATGTACAGTACGCGCCATTGCCCGTTCTGCGTGATGGCCAAGCGCCTGCTCGCCGCCAAGGGGGTGCAGGTCGAGGAAATCCGGATCGACGAGCAGCCCGAGCAGCGCGACGAGATGATGCGCATCACCGGCCGGCGCACCGTGCCGCAGATTTTCGTCGGCGATGTCCACGTCGGCGGTTGTGACGACTTGTATGCCCTCGACCGCGCCGGCGGGCTCGATCCACTCCTGCGAGACTGAAACGACATGACCGATCCCAAACCGACCAGTGGCGTGCCGCAGCGCCAGGTGCTGCTGCAGAAGATCTACGTCAAGGATGCTTCGCTGGAGGTGCCGCTGGCGCCGCAGATCTTCACGCGGCCGTGGCAGCCCCAGGTGGACGTGCAAATCAACACCGAGGTCAAGAACCTCGACGGCGACAACGTCCAGGTCATGCTGTCGGTGACCGTCACCGCCCGCCTCGGCGACGACGTGGCCTTCCTTGCCGAGGCGCATCAGGCCGGAATCTTTCTGGTGCGCGGATTCCCGGACGCATCCGAGCGCCAGGCGGTGCTCGGCGGATACTGCCCCAGCCTGATCTTCCCGTTCGCGCGCGAAACCATCGCCGATCTCGTGCAGCGCGGCGGTTTTCCGCAGTTATTGCTGCAGCCGATCAATTTCGAGGCCTTGTATCTCGAACATCTGAACCGCTCGCGCGCGCAAGTGCCTCCGGCTGCGGCCGCTGCCGCCCACTGAGGTGATGGCGACGCCTGATCCACACCCGGAGGAGTGCCCGATCGGCGTGATCGGCGCCGGGTCGTTCGGCACGGCGCTGGCGATCCATCTTGCGCGGCGCAATGGTCCGACCCTGTTATGGGGCCGTGACGGCGAGCGGATCGCGGCGATGCAGGCGGCGCGCGAGAACGCGCAATACCTGCCAGGCTGTGCGTTCCCGGCCAAGCTCACCGCGACGGCAGATTTGCCGGCACTGGTGACGGCCTGCGCGGACTTGCTGCTTGCAACGCCCGCGCATGCCTTGCGCGAGACTTTGCGCAGACTCGCGCCGCTGCTGCGCCCCCGACAGGGGATCGTCGTCGCCTGCAAGGGCTTGGAGCCCGGCAGTGGCCGGTTGATCCACGAAGTCTTCGCCGACGAGCTGGCCGGTTCACGCCCGCTCGCCGTGTTGTCGGGGCCGACGTTTGCCAAGGAGTTGGGGCTGGGGTTGCCGACCGCGGTCACGATCGCCTCGACCGACCAGGCTTTTGCCGAGAAGATCGCCAAGCATCTGCATGGCGGCGGCTTCCGCGCCTACTGGACCGACGATCTGGTCGGCGTGCAGATCGGCGGCGCCGCCAAGAACGTCATGGCCATCGGCGTGGGCATCGCCGACGGTCTGGCCCTGGGTGCGAATACGCGCGCTGCGCTGATCACGCGCGGGCTTGCCGAGATCATGCGGCTCGCGGAAGCGCTGGGCGCGCGCGCCGAGACGCTGATGGGGCTGGCCGGCATGGGCGATCTCGTGCTCACCTGCACGGATAACCAGTCGCGCAACCGCCGTCTGGGGCTGCTGCTGGCGCAGGGCAAATCGGTCGAGGAGGCCAGCCGGGAGATCCGCCAGGTCGTCGAAGGCGTGCGTGCCGCGCCGGAGGTGCTGCGGCTCGCGCACAGACACAGCATCGAGATGCCGATCACCGCCGCCGTTGCTGCCGTGCTCGCGGGGCAGATGAGCCCGGTGGAGGCAGTGCGGGCGCTGGCGACACGCCCGGCCAAGGCCGAGACGGGTTAGGCTCTGCTGCCATCGAATCCCATCTGCCGCCACGCCTCATAGACGGCGATGGCCACTGCGTTTGCGAGGTTTAAGCTGCGGCTGGCTGCGCGCATCGGCAGATACAGGCGCTGGGACGCCGGCAATGTCTCCAGCACGGCATCCGGCAGACCCCGCGTCTCTGGTCCGAACAGCAAGACGTCGCCCGCGCAATATGCAACACGGTCATAGCGCAGCACGCCGCGTGTGCTGAAGGCGAGCCAGCGCGCCTGCGGCAGCGCCGCGCGCAGGCGCTCAAGCGAGGCGTGTTCGTGCACCATCGCAAGATCGTGATAATCCAGACCGGCGCGGCGCAGGGCCTTGTCGGTGAGCTGAAAGCCGAGCGGGTGAATCAGGTGCAGTTGTGCGCCGGTGTTGGCGCACAGCCGGATGATGTTGCCGGTGTTCGGCGGGATCTCGGGCTGATAGAGCGCGACGTGAAACATGCTTTTTCAGGATGCCAAGGCCGGGGACGCCGTAGCGGGTGCACGGCCGACCGGAGCGGGGCGCGCCGCAAACCAGATGCAAGCCATTGTAGAAGCGGTCTTTAGTTCATTGACAGCGTTGAGAACGGCTTCTAAGCTCTTGTCGAGCTTGGCAAAACGCGGAGATCTCCATGAAGGCCCTGAATCTGTTCGCTGCCGCGGTCGTTTTTGCGCTGACCGCATCTGTCGCGCGGGCCCAGAGCGATCTCGACAGCATCGACGAATCGCCGTCCGCGGCGGCGATGGCCTTTGACCTCGTCATCGTGCGGCCGCTGAGCATCGTGGCGGCGGTGGCGGGCGTTGGCCTGTTCGTGGTCCAGTTGCCGCTGTCGATCCTCCAGGGCGAACCGCCGGTGGAGCCGGCGCGCCGCTTCGTCGTCGAGCCGGTCAAGTATGCGATCGCCCGCCCGCTCGGCGACATGCAATAAACGCAAGTGAGCACCTGTCGGAGATGGATCCTCGACACGGGGCAGATGCGGCGTTGCGCGGCGCTGGCCCGCCCGCGTGCATGAAAAGCCTGCGCCGGGCCGGCGGCCAAACGCTTTAGCGCAGGCGCTTGCCGTCGGCGTCGAGCACCATCACCTCGCCCCAGCCGAGCTCGCGGATCGGCTGCTCGATGCGGGCGAGATCGCCGACGACGATCCAGGTCAGCGCATCCGGATGGACGAGCCGACGCGCCGCGGCGTTGATCGCTGCGGGCGACAAGCCCTCGACGCGGTCGACGAACGTATTCCAGTAATCGTCGGGCAGCTCGTGCACGAGCACGGTCGTGTACGACTCGGCGATTTCGGCGGCGGTTTCGTTCTCGCCCGGCAATGACCGCACGAGGCTGTTGCGTGCGAAGGCGATTTCATCCGCCGTCAGCGGCCGGCCGTCGCGCACCGTCGCAAGCTCTGTGCGCATCTCGCGCAGCGACTCGACGGTCTTGTCGGTCTGCACGGGCGCATAGGCAATGAATGGGCGCTGCGCCTTGGCTCCGGAGATGACCGTAAACGCTCCATAGGACCAGCGCTTGTCCTCGCGCAGATTCATGTTCAGCCGCGAGACGAAGTTACCACCGAGGGCGGTGTTGACCAGTTGCATCGCCAGGTCGTCCGGGTCGGACTTCGGCGGCGCGAGATGAGCGGCGAGGATCAACGATTGTTCGGCACCGGTGCGATTCACCAGCACGATGCGCGGCTGGCGCGGCAGTGCGACCTCGGCGAGATTCTTTTGGGGCAATGGCACATCCGGTGCCTTCCAGGCGCCGAGCCGGCGTTCGAGCAACGGCCGGATTTCTTCAAGCGTGGTGTCGCCGACGATGAGCAGAGTGGCATTGTCGGGGCGCAGCCAGCGCTGGTAGAACGCGCGCAGGTCGTCGACGGTGATGGCGGCGACGCTGTCCTCGGTGCCGGTACCGCTGCGCGGGTTGGCGTAGGCGTGACCCGCACCGTAGATCAGCTGCGGATACAGCCGCGAGGCGATGCCGTAAGGCTGGGCTTTTTCCTGCTGGATCGCGGCGAGCTGCTGTTGGCGCAGACGCTCGAGCTCCCGCGCATCGAAGCGCGGACGCAGCAGCACGTCGGCGAACAGGTCGAGGCTGGGTTCGAGTCTGGCCTTAAGGGCATTGAGCCGCACAAAGGATGTATCGAGCGTGGAGCCGGCGGAGATCAAGGCGCCGAGTTCCTCGCTGCGCGCGGCCAGTGCCAGCGCGTCGTAGCGGCCTGCGCCTTCGTCGAGCATGTCCAGCGTCAGCCGGGCAGTGCCGGCCTTGATGCCTGCATCGGCGGCATAGCCGGCATCGGCGATCAGGCTCAGTTGCACGATGGGTGCCGCGTGGCGCTCGACGAGCACGAGCTTAAGGCCATTGGACAGGGTTGCGCGCTGCAGCGGTGGCAGCGATAGCGATGGTGGCTCGCCGAGCGGCGGCAGCCGGCTGCGATCGGCGCCCGTCGATGCGACCGTGTATTCCGGGAATGGCTCGACCTGGAGCACGAAAACACCGTCGGACAGCCAGCGCCGGGCGACATCACGCACCTGCTGCGGCGTGGCCTCGCGCACCTCGCGCAGCTCCTCGGTATAGCGATCCGGCGTGCCGCAATACACCTGGTATTGCGCGAGGATGGCCGATTTGCCGCCGAAGCCGTCGATGCGTTCGAGCCCGCGCAGGGCGCTTGCAAACACCTTGGTGCGCACGCGCGCGAGTTCGGCCGCGGTTGGACCTTCGCGCAGGAAGCGCTGGAGTTCCTCGTCGATCGCGCGTTCGACCGCGGCAATGTCGCCGCCGGGCTTGACCATCGCATCGATCATGAACTGCGAGCCGATCTCGAAAGGTCCGACACCGACGTCGACGTCGGTCGCGAGCTGGTCGCGGTACACCAGGCGCTCATAGAGCCGGCTGTTCTTGCCGCTGCCGAGCACGGCGGCGGCGATGCCGAGCATATTGGCGTCCGTTTCGCAGAACCCGGGGACGTTCCAGACCTTGAAGAGCCGCGCCTGGGGTACACGGTCTTGCAGCGTCGCCCGTTTTTCGCCGCTCATCTTCGCGATCCAGCGGCCATGGCGTTTGCGCACCGGCCCGGGCGGAATGTCGCCGAAGTAGTGCTCGACCTTGGCCTTCACTGCGGCGGGATTGACGTCGCCGGCAATCACCAGCACGGCATTGGCTGCGCCGTAGTGCTCGCGGAACCATTCCTTGACGTCATCGAGCGTCGCGGCCTTCAGATCTTCGTAGGAACCGATCGTGGTCCACGAGTACGGATGCCCGGCCGGATAGGTCGCCGCCGCGATCACTTCGTCGACCTTGCCATAGGGCTCGTTCTCGCCCTGACGTTTTTCGTTGAGCACGACTTCACGCTGCTCGTCGAGCTTGTTCTGGTCGATCGCGCCGAGCAGATGTCCCATGCGGTCCGATTCCAGCCACAGCGTCAGATCGAGCGCGCTGGTCGGTACGTTCTGGAAATAATTGGTGCGGTCGTACCAGGTGGTACCGTTCATCTTGGTCGCGCCGGCCGGTTCGAGCGGGCGGAAAAACTCGTCGTTGTGGTGTTCTGAACCGTTGAACATCAGATGTTCGAACAGGTGCGCAAATCCAGTGCGACCCGGGCGCTCGTCCTTGCTGCCGACGTGATACCAGACGTTGACGGCGACGATCGGCGCCTTGTGATCCTCATGGATCAGCAGCGTCAATCCATTGGGCAGCACATGGCGTTCGTAGGGGATGCGCACGTCTGGGAATTCGGATGCAGAGGGCTTGCCGTGTGCCGGCACAAGCGCCAGCACTCCCAGCAGTGCCGCAGTGACGGCCGCGATGACGTTCTTCATGATGTCCCCACAGTGGGTCGGTTTTCGAGAATATACGGACGATGGCAAAGACGCCGCACGCAGGCAAAGGTTCCGCTGGCATCGACGCCGACGGCTGGCTCGTCGGGGTACGCCGTGTCCTGTCGCCGAACTGCGACGAGCGGCCTGATCCGCAGGATATCAGCCTGCTCGTGATCCACGGCATTTCGCTGCCGCCCGGCGAATTCGGCGGGCCGTGGATCGATGCGCTGTTCACGAACACGCTGGATGCGGGCGCGCACCCGTATTTCGCGGCGATCGCGCAGCTGCGGGTCTCGGCGCATCTGTGCATTCGCCGCGATGGCGGCCTTACCCAGTATGTGCCGTTTCTCCGGCGCGCCTGGCATGCCGGCGTGTCGTGTTTCGAGGGCCGATCACGCTGCAATGATTTTTCCATCGGCATCGAATTGGAGGGCACGGATACACGGCCTTATACCGCCCGCCAATACGCGCGCCTGGCGGCGGTGACGCGCCGTCTGCTCGCAGCCTATCCGCGCATCACGCCGGCGCGGATCGTCGGGCACAGCGACATCGCCCCCGGCCGCAAGACCGATCCGGGCCCGGCTTTCGACTGGACGCGTTATCGACGTGCGTTAGCATCTGTGTCATGACCCTGATCGGGATTCTTCTTGCCCTCGGCCTGGAGCGCATGCTCGGCCACCTGCACGGCTTTCGGCAGCCGCTGCTGTTTCTGACGGCGATGCGCAGGCTGCAGGCCGTGCTGCCGGCGGGGCTGTGGCGGTCCCCGCTGCTGCCGCTCGGTGTCGTGGCGCTGCCGACGGTTGCCGTCGGATGGGCGTTCGGCCAGATCGAAGGGCCGATCGTGGATTTGATTCTGTCGGCGGGTGTTCTGCTGCTGTGCCTCGGTCCGCGCGATCTCGCCGCAGACGTGCACGATTGGCTGCGCGCGCGTGCCGACGGCGATGTCGTGCGTGCTGCGCAAATCGCCCGTGCCCTGCAACGCGGACCTGAGCCGGACGAGACCCACCGCTCCCTCACCGGTGCGTTGTTCATCCAGTCGCACGAAAAGCTATTCGGCGTGTTGCTGTGGTTTTTCGTCTTCGGTCCGGCGGGTGCAGTGGCTTATCGGCTGGCGAGCCGTCTGCCGCGGTATCTCGCCGAAACGGTGCCGGAGAGCTCCGCACTGGCCGTGGCCGATGCGTTGCACGCGGGGCTGGCCTGGCTGCCGGCCCGGATCACCGCCCTGCTGTATGGGCTGGCCGGCAGCCTCGACGATGCACTCTTGGCCTGGCGGCGTCTGCTGCGCGACCCCGCGCACGGCTGGCGCGCGCAGACCTGGGCCGTGCTCGCCGAGGTAGCGACCGCGGCGCTCGGGGTCGAGGAGTCCGACGGTGGGGTCGTCGTGCCCGCCTCGCTGGACGCGCTGCTCGACGAGGTTCTCAACATGCAGCGGCGCGCGTTGCTGATTCTGCTCGCCGCGTTTGCACTGTTCGCGACCGGGACGCTGCTCTGATGCGGCATGGCGCGTGGTGGGCGGCGGTGCTCGCTCTGGTCTGCGGTGGCGCCGTCGCCGCCGAGCGGATCGTTACCCTGGCCCCGCATCTCGCCGAGCTGGTGTGCGCGGTGGAGCGCTGCGCGCAGTTGGTCGGCGTCGCCGCCTATACCGACGCGCCGCCGCAGGCCGCGGCGCAGGTGCGCATCGGCGATGCCTTCAACGTCAACCTCGAGGCAGTCGTTGCCTTGCGGCCGGATCTCGTGCTCGCCTGGGATGGCGGCACGCCGCAGCCGACCGTGGAGCGCTTGCGCCGGCTGGGTTTGCGCACCGAGGCGATCGCGGTGCGCCGGCTCGACGACGTCGCGGTGGCATTGGAGCGGGTCGGCGTTCTCGCCGGCGCCGCGGACGCCGGGGTTGCCGCGGCCACGCGTTACCGGCAGCGCTTGCAGGCCTTGCGCCGCCAGTACGCGGGCCGCGCGCGTTTGCGGGTGTTCTACCAGATCGAGACCGATCCAGCCTACAGCATCAACCGCCACAGCCCGATCCATGAGGCGCTCGAGCTGTGCGGTGGCGACAATGTTTTCGCCGACTTGCCGGCGCTGGCGGCGCCGGTGAGCCGAGAGGCCGTGCTGGCGGCACGGCCGCAAGTCGTCGTGCATGCGCAGCAGGAAGACCCTGCGCAGATCGGCCGCTATTGGGCGCGCCTGCCGGGGCTGGCGCCGGCCGACCCGGCGCACCGGGTCGTCGTCGATGCCAATGCGCTGACGCGGCAGTCCCCGCGCGTGCTCGACGGGGTGCAGGCGCTGTGCGAGGGCCTGGACCGGGTGCGCCTCAGCGTCGCCAGGTGACTTCTTGTCCGTGCAGACGCGCGAGCTGGCGCGCGATCACGAACAGCAGGTCGGAGAGGCGGTTGAGATAGCGCAGCGACTGCGGATTCACCGGCGCGATCTCGTTGACACGCCAGAGGCTGCGCTCGGCGCGGCGCGCCACGGCGCGCGCGAAATGGGCATGGGCTGCGCCGCCGCCCCCGCCCGGCAGCACGAATTCCTTGAGCGGTGGCAGGTCGGCGTTGAAATCCGCAAGCCACTGGTCGAGCTGGAGGACCTGGGCCTCGCCGAGGACCGGGTGTTGCGGCAACGCCAGTTCGCCGCCAATGTCGAACAACCGATGCTGCACTTCGGCGAGCGGCTCGGCAAAGCGCGGCGGCGGGTGTGTGGCGAGCACGACGCCGATCGCACTGTTGAGTTCGTCGAGATCGCCCATCGCCGCGAAGCGCAGGTCGGTCTTGGGCAGGCGCTCGCCGGTGGCGAGCCCGGAGGTGCCGGTGTCGCCGGTTCGCGTCGCGATCTTGCTGAGTCGGTGTCCCATGCCGGTTTTGCGAAAGTGGCGGCCCGGTTTCGCAACCGGACCGCCGGGCGATCGGATCGATCAATACGTGAATTGCAGCATCAAGTAGCCGGCGGCGCCGTCCTGCCGATAACCGTAGACGGTCTGGTACTGCTTGTCGAGCAGATTGTCCAGCCGGGCGCGCAGTTGCCACTGCGGCGATAGCCGCAGCTTGGCGTGGGCGCCGACCAGGGCATAGCCGCCGACCGTCACCGTCGAAGCCGGGAACGTCGAGAAATCGGTGTCCGGACGGCTGCTGCTGGCGCCGACGTCGATGCCGGCGCTGTGCGCGCCGAACTGCCGCGCCAGCTTCAGACCGGCGGTGCGCCGCGCCCGGCGCTGCAGGGCTTGTCCGGTGTCGCGGTTCACCGGGTCTTGCCACAGGCCGGTGAGCGTGAGCGACCACGGCTCAAGCTCCAGCCGGTAGCTCAGGTCGACGCCCTCGTTGCGGTACGACGGAACGTTGCGGTTCTGCCCGCCGATGAAGGCGATCAGATCGTCGGTATCGGTGCGGAACAGGCGCACATCGACGAGCTGGTATGCGCCGAGGCGCTGGCGCAGACCCAGCTCGACATTGCGCGAGGATTCGGGCTTGAGATCCGGATTGCCGCCAAAGCCGGTGAATCGCTCGAAGACATTCGGAGCGCGAAAGCCGGTGCCGGCGGCAGCGAGCAGTTCGCCGCCGCGCCAGAGGTCGAGGCCATACTCGGCGGTCCAGGTCGTCTTCGAGCCGAAGTTGTCGTGGTCATCCCAGGCTGCGGCGAGCAGCAGCCGCTGGCGCGTGAGCGCGAGCTGATACTGCAGGCGCAGGGCATAGAGCTCGCGGTTTTCCTCGATCGGTGTGCCGAAGATCAGCACCGAGGCATCCTCCTCGGCAGCGCTGGCACGCAGGCCCAGCGTGCCGGCCGGAAGTTCGATCTGGTTGTCGAGCTCGATCTGCGGCCGCATCGTGCGGATGTAGTCGTCGGACTGGTTTTGCTGCAGATCGTCCTTGAGTCGGCTGATGGTCGTGCGCAGGCGCCAGGATGGCAGCGGATGCGTATCGAGCTCGACGGCAAGCATCTGCTGCTTGAAATCCTGGTCCAGCGGGTTGTTGCCGAAGGGGCCGCAGAAATCGACGTATTCGGTATTGCCGCGATTGTCGTAAGCACGCAGCGAGAAGAGGGTTTCGCCGCGCGTGAGGCTGCCGTTGAAGTTCACGCTGGTGCGGTCGAAACCCCGTGGCATCCCGCCGTCGCTGCACACCGGAATGCCGTCGGAGCGAATCTGGCCGATGCCAAGGGCGAATCGCTTGTCGGTATCGGCATAGCGCAGATCGGCCACACCCTCGCGGGTGGCATGTGTGCCCGCGCGCAGGCGCAGGTCGGCACTGCTGGATGTGCCCTGGCGGGTGACGATGTTGATCACGCCCGCAACCGCGTCGCTGCCGTACAGGGTCGAACGCGGTCCCTTGATGATCTCGATGCGTTCGATCATCGCCGGCGAGAGACGTTCCAGTGCCGGCGCGCCGGTGGCCGGATTGGCGCGCACGCCGTCGATGAGAATCAGCGTGTGGTCGGTTTCGCCGCCCCGGATGCGAACGAAGGCCAGCTGGCCCGGGCCGCCGGAGCGTTCGATCTCGAGTCCGGCGTAGAACTGCAGCAGGTCGGCGATGTCGAAAGCCTGCGCGCGCTCGATGTCCTCGCGCGTGATCACCAGCATGTTGGTGCTCAGCGCCGACAGCCGGGTTTCTGCGCCGGTGGCGGTGACGACGATGGGGTCGAGTGGGGTCGGATCCTGCGCCCATGCGAATGCGGGCGCCGCCGCGAGAGCGGCGAGTGCAAAGCGTTTCATTGACGTGCTCCACTGCCGCATCCCCGCGGCAGAACAGTCACAGCGAATCCGGCTTTAGCGCCGGGCCTCGCAGGCCGGTCTCCGGACTTCTGGCGTGTTGACGCCCGACCGTCTTCCCAGCGAATGGCCAGTGACAGGGGGCTTGGTATGCCAGTTACCGTTGCGGGGGCAGTGTCCGCCTCTCACGGACTTCCCGTTTCACCGCGCCGGAGGATCCCGGCAGCGGCACCTGCGTGGCATGCATTGTAGCGGCTATCATGCCCGCCCCGCCTCGTCCGTTTGTTGGAATGCCCATGGCCAGCGCCGAACTCGAAGCCGCCCTGCATGCCGCCCGCGCCGCCAGCGACATCATCCGCAAAGCGTTTCGCGGCAATTTCGACGTGCGCTACAAAGCCGACGCCAGCCCGGTCACCGAGGTCGATATTGCCGCCGAGCGCGCGATCAAGGCCGAGCTCAAGGCGCGTTTTCCGGCGCATGGCTTCTACGGTGAGGAAACCGGGCCCGATCAGGCCGGTGCGGAATTCCTATGGCTGGTTGATCCGATCGACGGTACCAAGGCGTTTGTCCGCGGATACCCCCTTTTCTCGGTGCAGATCGCGCTGATGCGCCGCGGCGAGCTCGTGCTCGGCGTCTCCTGTGCGCCGTGCTGGAACGAAGGGTTGGGAGAACTGGTCTGGGCCGAGCATGGCCAAGGTGCCTGGCGTGGCTTGCTCGATACGCCGCTCGCGCAGTTTGAACGTCTGCGCGTCTCGACGGTGGACACGCTGGCCAAGGCGACACTGTCAACCGGCAATCTGGCGACGCTGGCGCGCTCGCCGCGCTGGGCGGAGCTGGGCCGGCTGATTCCGCAGTTGCACCGCATCCGCGGCTACGGGGACTTTCTGCATTACCACTATCTGGCGGCCGGCAAGATCGATGCCGTGGTCGAATCCGACGTTAACATCCTCGACATCGCCGCGCTCGCGGTGATCGTGCACGAGGCCGGCGGTCGCTTTACCGACCTCAATGGCGCGCCGCTGTCGCTGGCGACGCGCACGGTGTTGGCCACGAACGGCCATTTGCACGATGCGTTCTCGACGCTTGCGCTGTGAGGGCACCGCGCAGGGCGGGTAGGGTCTTCAGCGCAGGCTGATCACCGGCCAGCCGCGCGCCCGGGCGAGCGCGGCGAGTACCGGGTCGGGATCCACGGCCACCGGCCGGTCCGCGAGTTCGAGCAGCGGGATGTCGTTGTGCGAATCGCTGTAGCAGCTCATGTGAGTGCATGCCGGGCGGTCTGCCAGCCATTGGCGCAGGCGCAGCACCTTGCCGCTCTGGAAATTCGGGATGCCGGCGATACGCCCGGTATAGCGGCCATCGACGATCTCCGGCTCGGTGGCGAGCAGATGCTCGACGCCCAGCAGTTCAGCGATCGGTTCGACGACGAAGCGGTGCGTGGCCGTGGTGATGAGCAGGCAGTCGCCGTCGCGGCGGTGGCGCTCGAGCAGCGCGCGCGCTCCGGGCGCGACGATCGGGGCGATGCGCTCGGCGACGAAGCGCGCGCGCAGGGCCCGTAGCATGTCCAGATCGCCATCGACCAGCGCTTGCAGCGCGAACGCCGCATAGGCGTGGATGTCGAGCGTGCCGGCCTGGTACTCGCGGTAGAAGCGCTCGTTCTCGCGCGCGTAAGTGTCGCCATCGACGAGGCCGTGCTCGACCAGGTAGCGGCCCCAGAGATAGTCGCTGTCACCGGCGAGCAGGGTGTTGTCGAGGTCGAAGACGGCAAGACGCATGGCGGCGGGGGTGTCGGGGCGGCGCAGGATAGCAGCTTGCCGCGCGCGTTGCCGGGTTTTTACAGGCTATGGAAAAATGGCTGCAAAATGGCCAGCACGCAGACCCCAAGTGATTGATCTGGATGGCTTCAGACCCAACGTCGGGATCGTGCTCAGCAGCGCGCGAGGCCAGCTTTTGTGGGCCAAGCGCATCCAGCAGGATGCCTGGCAGTTCCCGCAAGGCGGTATCCAGCGCGGCGAATCCCCGCGCGATGCCTTGTTCCGCGAGCTGTACGAGGAGCTGGGTTTAAGGCCCGAGCAGGTCCAGGTTTTGGGCGTGACCGCCGGCTGGCTGCGCTACCGCCTGCCTGGTCGCCATTTGCGTCGCTCGCGCGGGCGCGTCTGCATCGGTCAAAAGCAAAAATGGTTCGCGCTGCGCCTGCTCGGGCCCGACGATGCCGTGCGTCTCGACGCCACCGACAAGCCCGAGTTCGACGGCTGGCGCTGGGTCGATTACTGGCATCCGCTCAGCGAGGTTGTCGAATTCAAACGCGAGGTCTATCGCCGCGCGCTCAACGAGCTGGCGCCGTTGCTGGGCGTTGTGCCGCGCGAGCCGGTGCGGCGCAAGGCGATCGCCGCCTAAATTCATCCGTTCTCGAATGCCGTTACCTCGGTGACGGCAAGACGGATACCGACGGTTTCGCCCACGCGGAAATCAAGATGGCTGGGCAACAGCGCCAGGACCGTACTGCCGCCGCCCAGGCGCAGCGTGTATAGCGTCTCTGCACCGCGGAAGGCCTTGTGGACGATGGTTGCGCGCACCGGGCTTTTCTCGTCGTGGGTCACATCGCCCGGGCGCAGCAACACCTGCACCGCGCCGGGGCGCCCCGGCGTCGGGCACCGGGCACGCCCCAGTTCCATGCGCACCACACCGGTTTCGTCCCGTTCGCCGGGTACCAAGGCACCTTCGCCGACAAAATCGGCGACGAAGCGGTCGGCAGGGCGGTGATACAGGGTGTAGGCGCTGTCCCACTGGCGCAGGCGGCCGCGTTCGATCACGCCGATGACATCGGCCATGGCGAACGCCTCCTGTTGTGAGTGTGTGACCAGCAGGGCAGTGGTGCCGCGCTGCTGCAGGATGCGGCGCAGCTCCTGGCCGAGCCGTTCGCGCAGCTCGGCGTCGAGGCTCGAGAAGGGTTCATCGAGCAGCAGCAGGGGTGGCTGCGGTGCCAGGGCGCGGGCCAGCGCCACCCGCTGCTGCTGACCGCCGGACAGCTCGTGCGGATAAGCCCGCGCGTGGTCTCTTAGGCCGACCAGTTCGAGCAGCGCAAGGGCCCGGGCCAGTCGTTTGCGGCGCGGCCAACGCTGCAGCCCGAAGGCGACGTTGGCAAGCGTATCCAGATGTGGCAGCAATGCCAGATCCTGGAACACCATGCCGATTGCGCGAGCCTCCGGCGGGACATGCCACCCCGGCGCCGAGAGCAGCCGGCCATCGCCGAGGATCCGCCCGCTGCGCACTGGCTCGAAACCCGCGATGGCGCGCAGCGCGGTGGTCTTGCCCGAGCCGGAAGGGCCGAGCAGGCAGCCGATGCTGCCGCGCGGCAGCTCAAAGCTCAATTCTCGGATGACGTCCGCGCCCGCATACCCGGCGCTGACGGATTCAAGCTGCAGGTGCACGCCGTCTCCCGGAGATTCCCGCGTCGATGCCGCGGTCGAGCCAGAGCACGGGCAACAGGCCGGCCAGCACGATTGTGAGCGATGGCCACGCCGCGCGTGCCCATTCGCCTTCCTGGGTCAGTTCGAACACCCGGATGGCCAGCGTATCCCAGCCAAACGGGCGGGTCATCAGGGTGATCGGCATCTCTTTCATCACATCGACGAACACCAGCAGCATGGCCGTGGCCAGACTGCCGCGTAGCAAGGGGAGATGGACCTTCCAGATCAAGGAGATTCCGCGCACACCGTGCAGGCGCGCCGCTTCATCGAGCGAGGGGCGTATCCGCAGCAATGCGGCAGCCAGCGGTGTATGGGCTACCGCAAGAAAACGCACGCCGTATGCGAGCACGAGCAAAAGCAGGCTCGTTTGCACGGTAGTCGCGATACCCCAAGTATCGCTGATGAACGCAGTGCCACGTGCGAGCGGCACGTACAGACCGACGGCCAGCAGCGCCCCGGGCAGCGCATAGCCGAGCGTCGCCAGCCGTGCGCAGACCTGCGTGAAACGATCGGCCTGATGGCGTACGGCATAGGCCAGCAGCACGGCTGCTGTGATGGTCATGGTGGCTGCAACCAGGCCCAGCGATACGGAATGGACCGCCAAGCGTAAATCATGCATGCCGATGTCGTGACGGTGCGTCCATGACCACTGCAGCAGCTGGACGAGCGGGAGTACGAAACCCAGGGCGAGGACGAGCAGACATGCCGCCGTCGCCAGCCAGCGCCAGCGTCCCAGCGGCAGCCGGCGCGGCAAGGCCACACCGAGCGCGGTGTATTCTCGGTGCGCACGCAATTTGCTCTCCGCGGTGAGCAGGACCAGCACCAGCAGGATGAGCACGCCGGCCACCGACAGCGCGGCATCGAGCGAAAACAGTCCGAACCAGGCTTTGTAGATCGCCGTCGTCAGCGTGTCGTAATTGAATGCAGCGACGGCGCCGAAGTCCGCGAGCGTTTCCATCAGCACCAGCAGCGTGCCGCCGGCGATCCATGGCCGCGCCAGCGGCAGGCTCGCGCGCAGGAACGCACGGAACGGCCCCATGCCCAGCGCGCGCCCCACCTCCAGCACGCGCAAGCCTTGGCTCGCGAACGCGGGACGCGCCACCAGGTAGACGTACGGGTAGAGAGCAAGCGTCATCACCAGGATCACACCGCCGCGCGAACGGATATCGGGAAATCCGACGCCCAGAGCACGCAAGGCGCTCGGCAACGGCGCTGCGTAGTCGAGCAGGCCAACGGCGGCCACGGCGAGCACATAGGTCGGCATCGCCAGCGGCAGCAGCAGTGCCCACGATAACCAGCGACGCCCCGGAAACTCGCACAGCGCGACCAGTGCAGCGAGCAGCGTGCCGAGCACGGCCGTGCCCAGCCCGACACCGAGCAGCAGCCATGCAGTATTGACCAGCGCCTGCGGTAGCACGTGCTCGGCCAGATGCGCCCACACCGCGCGCTCGACGCCGACTGCGCAGACCGCCACCACCCCCAGCGGCAGCATCACGGGTGTAGCGATCAGCGCGGTGACGACATGCCAGCGAGCGAGCCGTGGCCGCAGCCAGCTGCGGGGGGTGACCTCAGCGGTAGCCGACACGGTCCATCAGCTTGACGGCCTCTGCTTGCAATGCGCCGGCCTGTGCCACATTGATCGGGTTCTGTCGGAAGCTGCCCCAGGCGGCGACGGCCGGATCGGGTGGGACATCCGGGTTCGCCGGGTACTCGAGATTGAGCGCCGCGAACATGTGCTGCGCTGGGCCGGCCGAGAGCCATTCGAGCAGCGCTTGCGCCGCCTGCGGATGTTTGGCATGCCGGGTCACGCCGGCGCCAGAGACGTTCACATGGACGCCGCGGCCGTTTTCGCCTTGATCCGGCCAGAACAGCGCCAGCTCGAGCTCGGGTTTTTCCCGGAGCAGCCGTCCGAAGTAATACGTGTTGACGATGCCGACGTCACAGCGACGCGCGACGATTGCGTCCATGACCTCGTTGTCGCTGGCAAACGGAGGCGCGGCGAGGTTGGCGACCCAGCCACGCACGATCTGCTCGGTACGTGCCATCCCAAGCTCGGCGATCATCATCGCAACCAGGGACTGGTTGTAGACCTTCTTCGAGGTACGCAGACACAGCCGCCCGCGCCAGCGCCCGTCTGCAAGGGCGGCATAGCTGTCGAGATCCGATGGCTGCACGCGGTCGCGCGCATAGACGATCGTGCGTGCGCGCACGGAGAGCCCGTACCAGCGGCCCTCGGGGTCGCGCAGGTGTTCGGGAATGTTCGCGGCCAGTGTTGCCGATTGCAGGGGGCGCAGCAGCCCCAGTTCCGCGGCTTGCCAGAGGTTGCCGGCATCCACCGTGAGCAGCAGGTCGGCGGGGGTGTTGCGGCCTTCGGCCCTCAGCCGTTCAATCAACGGCGCTTCCTTGTCGGTCAGATAGCGGATCTTGATCCCGCGCTCACGCTCGTAGCGTTCGAAGATCGGTTTGATCAAAGACTCGGCACGCGCCGAGTAGACGACCAACTCCGCCGCCTGGGCGACGGGGGTCAGCATCATGGCAAGAACGGGCAGCAGACGACGCATGGGCGGAACGGTTTTCAAGAGCAGACCGGCGGATGCGCGTGAGTTTAAGACACCGGTGCGCGCTGGTTTTTGCGCGCACCGGTGCCGGCTCCTTACTCGAAGCGGTATGACACGCCGCCGTGCACCAGGCGCGGCTGCCCGGGCAGGATGCCGCGCGTGCGATCGACGATGTAAGTTTTGTCGAACAGGTTCTTTGCCGCGATGAACACGCTCCAGTTGCGGCTCGGCATGGTATAGGTCGCCGCCGCGTTCCACACGGTCGCTCCGGGAATGCGGCCGTTTTGACCCGTGCCGTCGGGATTGGGGCTGTTGGCGAAGTCCGCGAACTGCTCGCCGATGTACTGAGCCTCGAGGCGGGCGTCCAGGCCCAGCGGGTGCGCATAGCCGAGATTGGCGGTGAGCAGGTGTTTGGGCGCATAGGGCATGCGTCGGCCCGGTGCGCTGCCATTGACCGGTGTGCCGTTATCGACACGGACGAACGCGCTCTGCGCATCGGCCTCGGGCAGCCAAGTGTATGCCAGTTCGAAGAAGGGATTGTGCGCCGAATCGAGCAGATGGCCGAGGTCGATGCGCGCGAGCAGCTCGGCACCCCGGTAAGCGGCTTCGCCGGTCGCCAGCGGCACGCCGCCGGCTGCGATCGAGCCGACCGCGATCTGGCGCCCAAAATCATTGATGAAGCCAGTGGCATCAAAGCTGATGCCACGCCATGGCCGGCCGCGCAGGCCCAGCTCGTAGTTGCGGCTGTCCTCGGCCTCCAGATCGACGGCCGTGCCCGTGTTGGTGAGGATGTCCTCGACGCGTGGCGGCGCAAACCCCCGGTGCACGCCGGCATAGAGCGTATAGGCGCCGGCGAAGTCGTATGTCACTCCCAGGCTGGGGATCGGCTCGGTAAGCTCGGTGTCGCCGCGGGCGCCGTTGAGCCGGTTCTGGCGTTCGTAGCGGATGTGTTCGACGCGCAGGCCCGGTGTCACCGCGGCGGCGCCGAAGGCAAAGCGGTTCTGCACGAACGCGCTGTAGGCCTCGGTCAAGCGGCGATTGTTTTCGGCGGTCGTGCCGGTGGTCGCTGTCGGTGACGTGCCGTTGATCTGCAGTCGGCGCTGGGACTCTGCGTGCACGCGTAACCCGGTGGTCAGTTCGTGCGTCTTGCCCCAGACGACGCGCAAGCGGGGTTCGATGCCATACGTGTAGTACTCGCGCAGACGGCCTTGGCGGCTGTTGCAGCTGTCGGGATCGACGGCGAGACCGGCGATGCGGTCATCCCTGAACTGGGTTCCGCACTGCGTGTCGGTCGTGGTGCTGGATTGCCGCCACCAGTCGCGCGCGAATTCGGCATAGTACAGGCTGGTAGTGAGCTGCGCACGCTCGGTCATGGCCCATTCGTGAGTCAACGAGCTGCCGCTGCGCCGGGCATCGAAAGTGTCGTTGCGGAACGGGTTGTAACGCGGGCCGAAATTGGCATATTCAGCGTCCGTCAGGCCCGAGTAGGTGACCTGCGAATCCTCGATGTAGTGATTGGCACGCGCGATGAGCCTTTGTCCGGATTCAAGCTCGAACACGCCCTTGATGTTGTAGTCCTGTAACTCCGATTCGGTGTTGTCGCGCGCGCCCTCGCCGCGTTTGTGGATCGCATCCAGCAGCAGACCATGACCGCCGATGCGGGCATGGCCGTTGAAGTAGTCGCGGCTGCCGCCCGAGAGCGCAAGCAGGCCGGAGAGTCGTTCCGGCGGGGTCGGCGTCATGTAGTTGATGACACCACTGATCGTTTGCGGGCCATACAGATTCGTCGCCGATCCTTTGAGGACTTCGATTCGGTCGAAGCGGTCGATCGGCGGATGGTAGTAGCTCGCGTTGTCGCCGTAGGGCGCGTAAGCCAGCGGCAGTCCGTCTTCGAGCAGCAACACCTTGGTCGAACGCGTGGGATTGAGCCCGCGGATACCGATATTCGGGCGCAGCCCCAGGCCTTCTTCGTCGCGGACGTGGATGCCCGGCAGCTTACGCAGGGCCTCGTTCGTCGTGAAGACATGTGCGGCTTCGAGCATCTGTCCGTCCAGCACGGCATGACTGCTCGGCAGCGCACGCGCCTGTTCCGGTGTGCCGATCACGGTCATCGACTCGAGTCGTGTACTGCCCGGGGGCGCTGCGGCGGTGTGATTGTCTTCCTCGGCGCGTTGCTCGATGGGCTCGGAGGGCGGATCGGCAGCCATGGCCGGTGCCCCGATGAGCAAGCAAGCTGCGGCGAAATAAGTTTTTTTCAACGACACGAAAACACTCCTTGCAGCGCTCAAACGAGAATGATTATCGGCTGTGATTCTACGGCGCACGTTAACAATTGACAATCATTTTCATTAACGTTTTAATCCGTGCATGATCATCTGTGTCTGCAAGGCTGTTTCTGAACGCACCATCCGGCGCGCGGTGCGCGAGGACGGTATCGTGTCCCTGCGCGAGCTGTCGCGCGAATGCGGTTTGGGTACTTGCTGTGGCAAGTGTGTGCCGCTGGCCCGCGAGGTGCTCGCCGCCGAGCTGGCTGCGCTCGGCGCGGCGCAGGTCGCGAGCGCGGCTTCACAGGTTGGGCCGGCATCCGCCGCGGCGTGAGGGGCGTATCGTCCGCCTGCGACTGAGAATCCGAAGCGATACAACTTTTTCCGCTGTTTCGTCACTGCCGCGCGTGGCTGCCTATACTCGCGCTCACAAGCAATGACGGAGCACGACGATGCGCGGCGACACCAAGGTCATCGAGTACTTAAACCAGGCGCTCAAGAACGAACTCACCTCGATCAACCAGTACTTCCTGCATGCGCGCATGCTCGACAACTGGGGCTTCAAGCGCCTGGGCAAGATCGAATACAAGGAATCGATCGATGAGATGAAGCATGCCGACGAGCTGATCGAGCGCATCCTGTTCCTCGAGGGGCTCCCGAACCTGCAGGATCTCGGCAAGCTTTACATCGGCGAGGATGTCAAGGAAATCCTCGAATGCGATCTCAAACGCGAGAAGGAAGCGCATCCGATGTACCAGGAGGCGATTGCCCATTGCGAAAGCGTGCGCGACTTCGTCACCCGCGAGCTTTTGGTGCGCATCCAGAAAAGCGAGGAGGCGCACATCAATTGGATCGAGGAGCAACTCGGCCTGATCGAGCGCATGGGTTTGCCGAACTACCTGCAGAGTGCCGCCGGCGAGATTGCGGAAGGCTAGAACCGTTGCGGATGAGCATGCCGCTGACGCCCCGGCCGCCGGGGCGTTTTCGTTTCGGTTGTCTGGATCCAGTCGTCAGAAAGGTTTGACGACCACGAGAATCACGATCGCCACCAGGACCAACGCCGGCACTTCGTTGACGATGCGATAAAAGCGTGCGCTCTTGTCGTTGCGTTGTTCGGCAAAGGCGCGCACGCGGGTCTTGAGCCAGCCGTGGTACCCGGACAGCCCCACGACGAGCGCGAGTTTGGCATGCAGCCAGCCGGCCGAGAGCCATTGCGGGATCAAGAGCAGCAGCCAGATGCCGAAGATCCAGGTGCCGAGCATGCCGATCGTGGTGATGCCATAAAGTCGCCGTTCCATCACGCAGAAACGTTCGTGCCCGGCGGCATCCCGCGTGTCGGCGTGATAGACGAACAGCCGCGGCAGGTAGAACAGCCCGGCGAACCAGCTGACGACGAAGACGATGTGGAAGGCCTTGACCCAGAGCATCGGAACAGGTGCCGGCATGAAGGAATGACAGTGTACTCCGCGGGGCGCGCTAGAATCCGCCCTCGCACTTTCTTCGGATGCTGCGCGCCGTGATCAAGGTCGGTATCGTCGGGGGCACGGGTTATACCGGTGCAGAGCTTTTGCGCATTCTCGTGCGCCATCCGCACGCGCAGGTGGTGATGCTGACCTCGCGCCAGGAGGCGGGCCGCCGCGCCGACCAGCTATTCCCGCAGCTGCGCGGACATTGCGCGCTCGCGTTCGAGCCGCCCGATGTGACGCGCCTGTGCGCGTGCGATGCCGTATTTTTCGCCACGCCGCATGGAACCGCGATGCAGATGGCCCCCGCGCTCGTGGATGCGGGCGTGCGGGTGATCGATTTGTCGGCCGACTTCCGGTTCGCCGATCCCGCGGTGTTCAAGCGCTGGTACGGACTCGATCATGCCTGTCCGCAGCTGCTTGCCGAAGCCGTCTATGGTTTGCCGGAGGTGAACCGCGCGCGCATCCGTACCGCACGCGTCGTCGGTAATCCCGGGTGTTATCCGACCGCCGTCCAGCTCGGTTATCTGCCGCTGCTCGAAGCAGGCCTGGTCGATTGCGACACGCTGATCGCCGATTGCAAGTCCGGAGTCAGTGGGGCCGGGCGTGAAGCCAAGTTGGGGTCGATGTTCAGCGAGGTTGCGGATTCACTGAAGGCTTATGGTGTGGGCGGGCACCGGCACTGGCCGGAGATCGTCCAGGGCCTGACGCGAATGGCGGGATCGGCGATAGGCCTGAGCTTCGTGCCGCACTTGGTGCCGATGGTTCGTGGCATCCACGCGACGCTGTATGCGCGGTTGCATCGACCCGGTGCGGCGGATCTGCAGGCTTTGTTCGAGCGCCGCTATGCCAGCGAGCCCTTCGTCGATGTGCTGGCATCCGGCGATCATCCCGAGACGCGAGGCGTACGGGGATCCAACGTCTGCCGCATCGCCGTGCATGTCGCGCCTGACGGACGCACCGTCATCGTGCTGAGCGTGATCGACAATCTGGTCAAGGGGGCATCCGGCCAGGCGGTGCAGAATTTCAATCTGATGTTTGGACTGGATGAGACGCTGGGGCTCGTATCGCCGCCACTGTCACCCTGATGCGATAGGCAGATGGAACACCGCATCGTCATCACGCGCCACCGGCCGTGGCTCAAGCCGGCGCTGATCGGCGGCGGCAGCTTCGTGCTGGCGCTGGCCGCGTGGGGACTGTATGTCTATACGCGGGCCTCGACGGTCAGCGACTTCGAGCGCGCGCAACTCGAGGTGGAGCGATTGCGCGAGGAGCGCCGTGAACTGACGCGCCAGTTGCGTGCCGCCAGGGATGAGATCAAACGCCTGCAGGAGCAGGTGGTGTACGTGCAGCGCTCGCAGGACATCGACGCACAGGCCTGCAGCGTGGTGCGGGAATCATTGGCGCAACTGCAGGCGGAGGCTTCGGATTTGCGCGAACAGCTGGCGTTTTACCGCGGCATCGTCGCGCCGGAGCAATCGCGGGTCGGTGTGCGCGTGCACGAGTTCAAACTCGTCGCCGCTGCCGAGCCGGGGCGGTTCCGTTATGGTCTGGTGCTGATCCAGGCGGTGCGCCACGACAAGCGCGTCGGCGGGCGCATCGACCTTCAGCTGGTCGGGGAGCGGTCCGGTGCCGAGGAGCGTCTGCCCTGGGCGGCCATCGCGGCCGATGGGGCAGCGGAAAATCTGCTATTTTCCTTGAAGTATTTCGAAGAGTTCTCTGGTGAAATCGTGGTCCCGCAGGGTTTCAAGCCCATGCGCGTCGTTGTCACCCTGATCCCTGAGGGTGACGACGCCACCCGGATCGAAGAATCCTTCGACTGGGATCGCATCTTGAGCGGAGCAGGCGCATGAAAATGTTCGGTGGCAGCAACAGCAAGAGTGGCTCCAGCGGCAGCGTCGGGGTCGATACCTTGATCGGCCGGCAGACCGAGGTGCTCGGTGACGTTCGCTTCACCGGGGGGCTTCATGTCGACGGCAAGATCAAGGGCAAGGTGATCGCATCCGCGGACAAGGCCTCGGCCCTGTCGGTGAGCGAGCACGGTTCGATCGAGGGCGACGTGCGCGTGCCCAACGTCGTGCTCAATGGGTCGGTGGTGGGTGACGTCCATGCGTCGCAGAAGATCACCCTGGCATCGAAGGCCCGCGTCACCGGCAACGTTTACTACCGCATCATCGAGATGGAAGGCGGAGCGCAGGTCAACGGCCAACTGGTGCACGACGGTGGCGCCGGGGCTGCCGAGAACATGAGCGGCATCGTGCCCAGGCCGGGGGCCGAAGCAGCCTCGACCGATGAACTGAGCGAAGCGCGCCGGGTCAAAGGCATCGTCAACGGTTGAGAGGACGAAGCAATGTCCGCGGACACGGCATCCGACGAGGCCGTCATCTTCACCGAGGCGGCCGCAACGAAGGTGCATGCGCTGCTGCAGGAAGAAGAGGATCCGCAGCAGATGCTGCGCGTATTCGTCACGGGTGGCGGCTGCTCCGGGTTCCAGTATGGCTTCAAGTTTGAGAAGCAGGCCGAGGAGGACGATACCCGGATCACCCGCTGCGGTGTGACGCTGCTCGTCGATCCGATGAGCCTGCAGTATCTCCAGGGCGCTGAGATCGATTACAAGGAAACGGTCGAGGGTGCCCAGTTCGTGATCCGTAACCCCAACGCCACGACCACCTGCGGCTGCGGCAATTCTTTCTCGGTCTAGTGACGGCTCTTTGCCCTGTGGCTTACGCGGGCGGGATGCTCATCCACGATAGATGCCCCCCAGAATCGCCGGGCTGCGCGCGCCAGTGACGCTGGGCAGATTGCCCGGGCGCCCATGTAGCGTGCATAGCGCAAGCCAGGCGAATGCCGCAGCCTCGACCCAGAGGGCATCGACGCCATGGTCAGCGGTGTCGTCGAGCGCAATGCTGTCTCCCAGCACCTCGCCCAACCGTGTCCGTAGGAACGTGTTGCGGGCGCCGCCGCCGCAGATCAGCACCCGGCGTGTGGCCGGCGCATGGTCGAGGATGGCGTGCGCGATGGTCAGCGCGGTCAGCTCGCAGAATGTGCGTTGCACGTCCGCGCGCGCCAGTTGATCGAGCCGCGGGTAGCGGTGCCGGACCCAGGCGAGGTTGAATTGGCCGCGGCCGGTGCTCTTGGGGGGCGGGCGTGCGAAATAAGAGTCATTCAGCAGGACATCCAGTAACGCGGGCTGCACACTGCCACTTGCCGCCCAATGACCATCCCTGTCGTAGGGCTCGTTCAAATGGAGTTCCGCCCATTCGTCCATCAACGCGTTGCCCGGGCCGGTGTCGAAGCCGCGGACGGCGGCCTGATCCTCGCCGGGCAGCACCGTGATATTGGCGATGCCGCCGATGTTGACGACGCAGCGTGGTTCTCCGGCATCGGCAAAGAGCGCGTGGTGGAAGGCCGGGACCAGCGGTGCGCCGTGCCCGCCGCGGGCGATGTCGGCGCGGCGAAAGTCCGCGACGGTCGTGATGCTGGTGCGTGCCGCGATCAGCGCCGGATTGCCGAGCTGCAGGCTCGAGCCGGTGTGTTCGGGGTCGTGAAACACGGTCTGGCCGTGCGAGCCGATGGCCGCTATGGCAGAGGCGTGTAGCCCGGTGTGCGCAAGAAGGGTCTGCGCAGCTTGCGCAAAGCATATGGCGACGGCGTTGTCGATGGCGCACAGCTCGCCCAGGGCGAGGACGCAGTCCCCGCGCTGGAGCGCGAGCAGACGTGCACGCAGGTCGGCCGGGTAGGGCAGTGAGGCCGTGGCATGCACGCCGCGAAAGCGCTGGTCGTCAAACGCGCACAAAGCCGCATCGACCGCATCCGCGCTGGTTCCGGACATCAGGCCGATGCACCAGGTGTGCATCGCGACGCCTCAGGGGCTGCCGCCGACCGGTGATCCAGACGGGGTTTGGGCGAGCTGGCGTTCGCTGATGGCGTCGAGCTGAGCCAGTGCGTAAGCGTGCTCGGCGCGCCAGCGGGCGACGACCGATCGCGGTAGCGGATTGGCCTTGGGCAGGGCTACCGTCATCGGATTTTTGTGGACACCGTTGATGCGGAATTCATAGTGCAGGTGCGGTGCGGTGGCGAGGCCCGAGGCGCCTACATAACCGATCACCTGCCCTTGCTTGACGCGCGAGCCGATCTTCAGGCCGGGCCGGAAACGCGACATGTGGGCGTACAGCGTCGTGTATTGCGAGCCATGCCGGAGAATGACCACGCGGCCATATCCGCCCTTGACGCCAATGAATTCGACGCGCCCGTCGCCGGTGGCCTTGATCGGCGTGCCGGTGCTCGCGGCATAGTCCACACCCTTGTGGGCCCGGATCGTGTTGAGAATCGGGTGGCGGCGGCGCAGGTTGAAGCCCGAACTGACCCGCGCGAAGTCCACCGGCGATCTCAGAAAGGCCTTGCGCAGAGACTCGCCCTCGGGCGTGTAGTACGCGATGTTGCCATCGGCGTCGATATAGCGCATCGCGCGGAAGCTACGGCCGCGGTTGACGAACTCGGCCGCGACGATGTCGCCATCGCGCAGTTTCTCGCCGTTTTTGTACAGCTCTTCGTAGATCACGGCGAAGCGGTCGCCGACGCGCAGATCCAGTGCGAAGTCGATGTCGTATCCGAATATCTCGGCGAGCTGCATGAGCAGGCGGTTGGAAAGCCCCGCGCGTTGCCCGTCGAGGAACAGGGAATTTTCGATGAAGCCCGCGGCTTGTGCCTGACGGCGTTCGATCGTCGCTGCGATCGTGATCGCCTCGAGGTCGCCGTCGGCGTTGCGGCGCACATGCAGCGTATTGGATTCGTCGAGCTCAAAGCGCAGCTCTTCGAGCTTGTCTTCGGGGTTTTTGCGCAGCAGCAGTTTGTCACCGGTGCGCAGGCTCTTCAGACGCGCGGTGTCGCTGCTGAGGCGGGTGACGGCCACGGCCTCCGAATAGCCTAGCCCCTGGCTTTCGAAAATGTCCGACAGCGTTTGTCCGCGCGCGACTTCGATCGTCACCCAGTCGCTCGCCTGCGGTGCCGGTAGCGTATCGGCCAGCGCCGACTGTACCGTTTCGGCGAATGCCGATTCGCTGTCTGCGTCGAACGCTGTTGCGATCTCTGGCGGCAAGCTGCCTTCGGTGAGGCTGCTCTGGCGCTTGGCGATGCCTTCGCGCGTGGCCACGGCCACGAGCAGGACGACGCACAGGCTTGCAATCAAAACGGAGCGGCGTGCCGACCGGCGGACAGCCGGATCGGCTGGGCTATAATCCAATCTCATCTCTGACCCACAAAAAATCAATGCCGCACGAGATGGCCGCGCGGTCCGCACCCTGGGCGTTGGTATCGTTGTGGCGTTAGCGCACGAGCGGTGCACGCGTAAGGAAACACAGTTTCTGATCGATTGCAAGCAGTTCCAGCGCAGACTTGCTGCGCTGCCTCAGCTTTTGGGGGATTCCCCGGACATTCCATGACACCGCCAGTGACACCACCAGATTCCATCAGCACCGAATTGGCCGAGCTCGAACGCGGCACCGACGAGATCCTTCCCCGGGAGGAGTTTCGTGCCCGCATCCAGGAGGCGCATGAGAAAGGGATTCGCCTGCGCGTCAAGGCAGGTTTTGATCCCACCGCCAAGGATCTGCACCTCGGGCATACGCTGCTGCTCAACAAGCTGCGTGCCTTCCAGGAAGCCGGGCATGAGGCGATCTTTCTGATCGGCGATTTCACCGGAATGATCGGTGATCCCACTGGCAAGAACGAAACGCGCAAGCCGCTGACCCGCGAGCAGGTCGAAGAAAACGCCCGCACCTACCAAGAGCAGGTGTTCAAGATCCTCGATCCGCGGCGCACGACGATCGAGTTCAACAGTCGCTGGCTTGATGCATTGGGCGCGGAAGGCTTGATCCGCCTCGCTGCCCAGCACACCGTCGCGCGCATGCTCGAGCGCGATGATTTCGCCAAGCGATACGCCGCCGGTCAGCCCATCGCGGTGCACGAATTCCTGTATCCGCTGCTGCAGGGTTACGACTCGGTTGCCCTGAAGGCCGATGTCGAGCTTGGCGGCACCGATCAAAAATTCAATCTGCTCGTCGGCCGCCATCTGCAGCAGGCCTACGGGCAGCGCCCGCAGTGCATCGTGACAGTGCCGATCCTCGAAGGGCTCGACGGCGTACAGAAGATGTCGAAGAGCCTGGGCAACTACATCGCCGTCAACGATCCACCGAACGACATGTTCGGCAAGATCATGTCGATCTCGGATACCTTGATGTGGCGATATTTCGAGTTGCTGTCATTCCGTCCGCTGGCCGAGATCGCCCAGCTGCGGGACCGTGTTGCGCACGGCGCCAATCCGCGAGACGTGAAGTTCGAGCTGGCGCGGGAGATCGTGGCGCGCTTCCATGGCCAGGCCAGCGCCGAAGCCGCACAGCGCAACTTCATCGCGCAGTTCTCGCAAGGCGCTGTGCCGGATGACATTCCCGAGGTTCGCATCGCCTGCCCTGCCGGCGGGCTTCCAATTGCGCGCGTGCTCAAAGAGGCGGGTCTGGTCGCCAGCTATACCGAAGGGGGGCGTATGGTCGATCAGCGTGCGGTGCGCGTGGATCGGCAGCGCATCGAAGACCGCAACTACGTGCTTGCGGCAGGTGCGACCTATCTTCTCCAGGTGGGGTCGCGGCGATATGCCCGGGCGACGTTGGTCGCCAAGTCCGAAGCGGTTTGACCGCGGATGTGCAGACGTCGGTTCAATGGCCGGCATAGCAGAGCAGGCGAGCATGCCGCGCTGGAATCCGCATGCTGCAGTGAGCGCGTGCGATAACGCGCAATCAGACGGGATGATGCGCGCAGTCCGGGTTTGAATGCGCTGGACCCGCGGGTGAATCCGTCGGGCGTTATCACCGCGCCGGCGCGTCTTTGGCCGGTGTCTCCAGCGATCCTGCCAGGAGCTGCTCTAGACGCTCCATCCGGTGCCGGTGCGGTGTCGTGATGGCATAGAAATGTTCTCGCAGCTGCGTGGATTGGCCGACGCGCACCAGTGCGCCGGTCCGCAACTCATCCTGCACCACCACCTCGGGGAGGACCGTCAGCCAGCCGCTGTCACGCGCGATCAGGCGTAGCATGGCCATGTCGTCCACCTCGGCGCGTACCCGCGGCTTGATGCCGGCGGTCAGGCACAGGGCGTCGAACTGGGCGCGCACGGCATGACGCGGTCCCGGCAGGGCGATGTCGAGTCCGTCCAAATCGTCGGGGATGCGCAGCGTGCGGCCGGCCCAGATCTCGGTGGGGCCGACCAGCGAGATCGCCTGACTGCCCAGGTAGCGGCAGTGCAAGGTCCGGTCCGGATCGGAGGCGACGGGCTCGTTGGCCAGCACCACGTCGAGTTGGTGATGGGCCAGGCGCTCCAGCAGCTGTTCGAGTAGTCCCGACTCCAAGATGAGCGCCACCCCGGGATCCGCGAGCAAGGGCCGGATCCAGTTCTCCTGATAATTGCGCGACAGCGTGGCCACGCTGCCGATGCGCAGCCGGATCATGCCTTGGCTTTCGCCGTGTAGCCGGCCCAGCAATTCCTGACCCAGACCGAAGATGTTCTCGGCATAGGACGATACGAGCTGGCCGGTTTCCGTCAGCTGTAGTCGCCGCCCTTTGCGTTCGAACAACTGGGTGCCCAGGCGCTCTTCCAGTTGCCGGATCTGCGCCGACAGCGCGGATTGGGAGACGTGCAATTCCCGAGCCGTGCGCGTCAGATGCCCGCTTCTGGCCACCCGCCAGAAGTAGAACAAGTGGTGAAAATTGAGCAGCTCCAGACTCACTATTCTATTTTATCTATTAATAAGTTCTAAACAATGTATTTTACAGAATGAACCATTGAGGGAACGATAACCAGACCTCTCCAACTGCTTGCTTCATGGAACGTTCTCTCATGCTGGCCAGTGCTTTTATGCCCGCACTGGCAATGACGCTGGCCGGGTTGCTGGTATGCCGTTCGTCCGCTGGCGCCAGAGCGCTGTGGCGGTGCTTTGCATGGTTGGCAGGTGTGGCATTGGCGGGCGCTGTCGTGCTCCTCGGATGGCAATGGGGTCTGCCGACGCAGGCTATCGATCGCGGCGCAGCATCGGCTTGGTTTGCAACCAGCCCCCTTACCGCTTCGCTGGCAGTGCTCGTGCAGTTTCTCGGCGTAGTCATCGGGGCGTTTTCGTCCCGGTATCTGGAGGGCGAGGCGGGCCAGCGGCGCTATGTCGCCGCGCTTTGCGGAGTGCTCGCTGCCGTACAACTGCTTTTGCTCGCCAACCACTGGCTGCCGCTGATCGCGGCCTGGGTCGCCGTGGGGGCGGCCTTGCAGCCGTTGCTGTGTTTTTACCCGGAACGGCCGTTCGCGTTGTTGGCAGCGCACAAGAAACGTCTGGCCGACCGGCTGGCCGACCTGTTGCTGATCGGCGCCGCCGGTCTTGCCTGGTGGTCTGCAGGGAGTGGCTCTTTCGATGATCTTTACGCACACCTCGCCGACGCGCAGGCTTCGGCCCTGCTGTCATGGAGCGCGGTGCTGCTTGCGGGGGCGGTGATCCTGCGTACGGCCCTACTGCCGGTTCACGGCTGGTTGATTCAGGTGATGGAAGCGCCAACCCCGGTATCCGCGCTATTGCATGCCGGGGTGGTCAACCTCGGTGGGATCGTGTTGATCCGGCTGGCGCCGCTGGTGGAAGCGTCGACAGCGGCGCGCTGGATATTGGTCGTCTTCGGTCTGGGGACGGCGATGCTCGCCGGTCTGGTGATGCTGACGCGCATCAGCATCAAGGTCAGGCTTGCGTGGTCTACCGTGGCCCAGATGGGCTTCATGGTCTTGGAGTGCGGGTTGGGTCTATACACGCTGGCGGCGTTGCACCTCATCGGTCACTCGCTCTACAAGGCCCATACCTTCCTCGCTGCTTCGACCGTGGTGCGCCAGAGTCGCCAGCGCATGATGCGCGCAGAGGCGCGAGCGTCGTTGCCCAGCCTGCTGGCGGCACCGTGGGTGGCGCTGGCGATGGTTGCAGCAGCGCAAGCCCCCTTTGCGGCATCCGCTTGGCCGCTGTGGTGGAGTGGCGTTCTGGCTTTGGCATGGTCGCCTTTGCTGTGGCTGCCCGCGGCGCAGGCCAATGTTCCAGGTGTGTCCCTCTTTCGTGTCCTCGGGGGACTGGCTCTGATCGGTGGACTGACGGCTCTGGCGCAGTTGCTGCACGGGCTGCCGCTGGGGCTTGAGGATCGGTCAGCGGATGCTGCCGGCATGGTTACTTTGCTCGGCATGGTAGCGATGTACCTGGCATTGCTTACCTTGCAGTGGCGGCCGCGCTGGCTCGAGGGCGCGCGGCGCTGGAGCTATGCCGGGTTTTATGTGGATGAGTTTTATACGCGCCTGGCGTTGCGATTTTGGCCCGCCGCCTGGACACCGGCGGCAGCATCAGCGGCTGCAGCACCGTCCGGTTCGCGTCAGTAACCGTTGCGTCGGAGCATTCTATGCAGACCTCGCCGTCCTCGCCGGCCCCCGTTCACGGCGCTCATTCCTGCCGATCCGCGGCGGCTGCGGCCACACCGGATTCGGGCGATGTGCGGGGTATGGATCTATATCAGCGCATCGAAGCAGCCTGCGAGCGGGCGTGTCAGCAGATCGCGCCGGTCTGGCCGCTGGATCGCGCAATCGCCGTCAATCCACACTGGTGCCGCATCGATCGATCCGTGCGCACGGTTGCCGCACGTATGGCTGTTCTCGGTCACATCCAGGTGTTTCCACCCCGCGACATGGTGCGGCAGGCCTGGGAAGAAGGCCGCATCACTGCGGCGGATCTGGCTTACGCGCTCGATACGCTACCCGCAGCGCAAACAGCCGGTCTGACTCCGTCGGGCTGCGTGCAGGCTCTGGCGGCAGCGCCGGCCCTTCCGCATTTGCCGCTCTTGATCGATGTGCTCGACGACGACCCGCTGCGCCACACACGGCTGTCCTGGCGGCAGGCGATCACCCATCAGGTCAGCCAGACCTGTGCGGCCTACTTCGATGAGCACCAAGCCGATTGGCACCCGGACCGCCGGCACGGTTTGTACGCGTTCTGGCGCGATACCCTGACGCACGACCACGGTATCGGCGTGCTGATGGGCTTGCCGCATCTCGGACGCAGCCTGCATGCCCTGCCCGCCACGCGGCAGGAGGCGGAGTCTTGGGTCTTGCAGCGGCTGGGTCTGCCTGAATCCGTGTGGGCGGATTACTTGGAGGCCGTGCTGCTGACGGTCAACGGCTGGGCGTCCTGGTGCGCCTACTTGGACTGGCAGGCCCGGCAGGCCGGACAGCGCGACATGCATTTGCGGGAGCTTTTGGCAATCCGTCTGGCCTGGGGGGCGATCCTGCTGGAATGCAAGGAAGATGCGTCGGCCCGGCGCGCATTTGCCGCCGTGCAGGCGCAATGGAACCGCGCCGACACGCTGCTGCAAAAAGCTGAGGCCCTGCTGCTCGTGGACGAAGTCTGGCAGCTGGCGTTCGAGGCGGGTTATCAGCGTCGTTTGGCGCGCCAGCTGCGCACGGCGGCAACGCCGGCTGCGCCGCAGCAGGTGGAGGTGCAGGCGGTTTTTTGCATCGACGTGCGTAGCGAACCTGTACGCCGCGCGCTGGAGGCCTGTTCGCCGTCGATTCAGACCATCGGCTTTGCGGGCTTCTTTGGTCTTCCCGCTGCTTACACCCCGCTGGCAACGCCGGCACGCCGCCCCCAATTGCCCGGCTTGCTCGCGCCTTCTGTCGAAGTGGTGGATCGGGTGGTGGCCGCACCTGGCCAGAGCGGCGCGCCCACGCCCGATCTCACAGTGGCGGCGACCCACGCGCGGCAGCGCCGGTTCGCGTGGGGTGGTCCGTGGCGTGCCGCCAGCCGCTGGCCTAGCGCGGCGTACTCATTCGTCGAAGCGGTCGGCGTGGGTTATCTCGGCCCCCTGATGCGCTGGCTATGGCCAAGTCCGGCAGCGTGGACGCACGAGGATCATTACGGCTTGCCGGAGCGCTACCGGACGATCTGCCGTCCGACACTGATCGGTTTGGATGTCGAGGAGAAAGTCGAGCTCGCTGCGCGGGTGCTGCACGCGATGGGCCTCGATCGCCGTGTCGCTCCCCTGGTCTTGCTGGTCGGACACGGCAGCCAGAGCGTCAACAACGCCCATGCGGCCACGCTCGATTGCGGCGCTTGTTGTGGCCAAACAGGCGAGGTAAACGCCCGCGCCCTTGCGCAACTGCTCAATGAGCCTGCCGTGCGCGCAGGTTTGCGCGACAAGGGAATCGTGATTCCCGAGGACACACAGTTCGTCGCCGTCCTGCATAACACCACCACGGATGAGATCGAAGGCTTCGATCTCGACCGGCTGCCGCCCGCGGCGCGCGCGCGCTGGACGCAGTTGCGCCCGGTGCTGGCGCAGGCCGGTGACCGGGTCCGTCGTGAGCGTGCGCCGCGTCTGGGTTTGGACGCGCAGGCAGATGCGCGGCAATTGCTCGCGCACATGCGACAGCGCGCCAGCGATGGCGCCCAGACGCGGCCCGAGTGGGGTCTGGCCGGCAATGCCGCCTTTCTCATCGCGCCGCGGTCGCGCAGTCGACATCTGATGCTCGACGGCCGCTGCTTTTTGCACGACTACGACCCCGCCAACGATCCCGACGGCAGCGTGCTGGAGCTGCTCCTGACCGCGCCGATGCTGGTGACCCACTGGATCAACTGGCAGTACCACGCCTCGCTTTGCGATCCGCAACGACTGGGGAGTGGCAACAAAGTGCTCCACAACGTTGTCGGCGGGCACATCGGTGTGTTCGAAGGCAATGGCGGTGACCTGCGTATCGGTCTGTCCAAACAGTCACTGCACGACGGTACGCGTTGGGTGCACGAGCCCATACGGCTGACCGTGGTGGTCGATGCGCCCGCCGCTGCGATCGAAGGCGTCATTGCGAGGCATGCCGTGGTGCGCCAGCTGCTTGACAACGGCTGGTTGCATCTATGGCGCTACCAGGACGCCGAACTGCTGCGATATGCGAATGGGCAGTGGCAGGTTTTGGAGCTGGAGTAGCGCGGATCGTCGATCGAGGCGGTCCGGCCGGAAAGAGGGTTACTCCAGGAAATTTCTCGCTGTTCTTGGCTGAGCCCGAAGACATTTCTTCGATGCGACATGAGTAGAGGACGGGTCAGGCCTCGACGTGTGTGCGGTGCATCCATTGATGCACCTGGCTCTCAGGCCAAGAGATCGATGTCGGCGGCACGGTGTGCACGAAATCGCCAAATATTGGCCATAAAATGATCAAACTTCGCGCGGATCGTGCCCGTCTCGATTCGGGGCACAAACTAAAATTCTTTTCTGTACATGAACTTGTAAACTTCTTCGCGCGGGTGCGTTGACGCTCCGCGAAAAAGTCCTATCATTCGCCTCCCCGCTGACGGCGACGACGAAAAAATCGAAGCCCTCAGCCTGCTCATTAAGAAGAAAAGCAAGTGATTTGTGTGGGTGCTCCCGTGAGCGTGGCGAAGCCACGTAACCACGAGAGTATCAACGTAGCCGAGTAATTGAGCTTCGAAGATAACTCTTCGGCGCATCAGGGCGTATAGCCGCGTCCTGGCGCGCAATCGGATTCAAGCTTTCACTTTAAGTGGAGAGTTTGATCCTGGCTCAGATTGAACGCTGGCGGCATGCCTAACACATGCAAGTCGAACGAGGTGTAGCAATACACCTAGTGGCGGACGGGTGAGTAATACGTAGGAATCTGCCTCAGAGTGGGGGATAGCCCGGGGAAACCCGGATTAATACCGCATGATCTCCACGGAGCAAAGCAGGGGACCGCAAGGCCTTGCGCTCTGAGAGGAGCCTACGTCTGATTAGCTAGTTGGTGGGGTAATGGCCTACCAAGGCGACGATCAGTAGCTGGTCTGAGAGGACGATCAGCCACACCGGAACTGAGACACGGTCCGGACTCCTACGGGAGGCAGCAGTGGGGAATATTGGACAATGGGCGCAAGCCTGATCCAGCAATGCCGCGTGTGTGAAGAAGGCCTTCGGGTTGTAAAGCACTTTAGCCAGGGAAGAAAAAGCTCGACCTAATACGCCGAGCCTTGACGGTACCTGGAGAATAAGCACCGGCTAACTCTGTGCCAGCAGCCGCGGTAATACAGAGGGTGCAAGCGTTAATCGGATTTACTGGGCGTAAAGCGTGTGTAGGTGGCTGTTCAAGTCGGTTGTGAAAGCCCCGGGCTCAACCTGGGAATTGCTTCCGAGACTGAGCGGCTAGAGTACGGTAGAGGGCGGTGGAATTTCCGGTGTAGCGGTGAAATGCGTAGATATCGGAAGGAACACCAATGGCGAAGGCAGCCGCCTGGGCCTGTACTGACACTGAGACACGAAAGCGTGGGGATCAAACAGGATTAGATACCCTGGTAGTCCACGCCGTAAACGATGAGAACTTGACGTCGGTTTGCTTACGCGAATCGGTGTCGCAGCTAACGCGCTAAGTTCTCCGCCTGGGGAGTACGGCCGCAAGGTTGAAACTCAAAGGAATTGACGGGGGCCCGCACAAGCGGTGGAGTATGTGGTTTAATTCGATGCAACGCGAAGAACCTTACCTGGCCTTGACATGCTAGGAATCCTGCAGAGATGTGGGAGTGCCCGCAAGGGAACCTAGACACAGGTGCTGCATGGCTGTCGTCAGCTCGTGTCGTGAGATGTTGGGTTAAGTCCCGCAACGAGCGCAACCCTTGCCCTTAGTTGCCCCCATTCAGTTGAGCACTCTAAGGGGACCGCCGGTGACAAACCGGAGGAAGGTGGGGATGACGTCAAGTCATCATGGCCCTTATGGCCAGGGCTACACACGTACTACAATGGTCGGTACAGAGGGTCGCCAAGTCGCGAGACGGAGCTAATCCCAGAAAGCCGATCGTAGTCCGGATTGGAGTCTGCAACTCGACTCCATGAAGTCGGAATCGCTAGTAATCGCCGATCAGCAGTTGCGGCGGTGAATACGTTCCCGGGCCTTGTACACACCGCCCGTCACACCATGGGAGTTGGCTGCACCAGAAGCCGGTAGTCTAACCGCAAGGAGGACGCCGTCCACGGTGTGGTCAATGACTGGGGTGAAGTCGTAACAAGGTAGCCGTAGGGGAACCTGCGGCTGGATCACCTCCTTTCAAGTTTGCTTCCAAGCGCCACGGGAGCGCCCACACAAGTCACTTGCGAAATCAGTCGGAGCCGCCGCAACTGGCTGGCTCACACCCGAGACAGGTTTTGCCTGGGGTCTGTAGCTCAGCTGGTTAGAGCACACGCTTGATAAGCGTGGGGTCGCTGGTTCAAATCCAGCCAGACCCACCACTTGCGCAGATGCTACGCGGGTGAAGGCGCCGGGGCCATAGCTCAGCTGGGAGAGCACCTGCTTTGCAAGCAGGGGGTCGTCGGTTCGATTCCGACTGGCTCCACCACGTCGATTCAATGAAGTTCGCGTGCGAGCGAATTTCCTTGAGTCCACGCTGTGGCTCAATTGCTCTTTAACAATCTGATTTGTAGTTGAACACTGTAAGACATTGCTGATCGACGCAAGTCGATCAGACTCAATGCCGAAGGTGCTTGACGGCGTAAATTGTTAATGTTGCAAGACATATCCTCAAAACATTCGCGAGAATGCTTGAGGTTATATGGTCAAGCGATCAAGCGCATCTGGTGGATGCCTTGGCGGCAACAGGCGATGAAGGACGTGGTAGCCTGCGATAAGCCTCGGGGAGCTGGCAAACAAGCTTTGATCCGGGGATTTCCGAATGGGGCAACCCAACCCGCAAGGGTTATCCGTAGCTGAATCCATAGGCTGCGGAGGCGAACCCGGGGAACTGAAACATCTAAGTACCCGGAGGAAAAGAAATCAACCGAGATTCCGCAAGTAGTGGCGAGCGAACGCGGAGTAGCCCTTAAGTTTCCTGTGCTTTAGCAGAACGGTCTGGAAAGTCCGGCCATAGTGGGTGATAGCCCCGTATGCGAAAGGGCGCAGGGAATGAAATCGAGTAAGGCGAGGCACGTGGAACCTTGTCTGAACATGGGGGGACCATCCTCCAAGGCTAAATACTCGTTGCCGACCGATAGTGAACCAGTACCGTGAGGGAAAGGCGAAAAGAACCCCGGCGAGGGGAGTGAAATAGAACCTGAAACCGGATGCGTACAAGCAGTCAGAGCCCGAAAGGGTGATGGCGTACCTTTTGTATAATGGGTCAGCGACTTACTAGTCTGTAGCGAGCCTAACCGTATAGGGGAGGCGCAGGGAAACCGAGTCTGAATAGGGCGCTTAGTTGCAGGCTGTAGACCCGAAACCCGTCGATCTATCCATGGCCAGGGTGAAGAGTGGGTAACACCATTTGGAGGCCCGAACTCACGTCTGTTGAAAAAGACGGAGATGAGCTGTGGATAGGAGTGAAAGGCTAATCAAGGCGGGTGATAGCTGGTTCTCCTCGAAAGCTATTTAGGTAGCGCCTCGTGTATCACTGCAGGGGGTAGAGCACTGTTACGGTCTGGGGGTGGCACAAGCCGCTACCCAACTGTTGCAAACTCCGAATACCTGCAAGTGCAATCACGGGAGACACACGGCGGGAGCTAAATTTCGTCGTGAAAAGGGAAACAGCCCTGACCACCAGCTAAGGTCCCCAAATCATCGCTAAGTGGTGAACGATGTGGGAAGGCTAAGACAGCCAGGATGTTGGCTTAGAAGCAGCCATCATTTAAAGAAAGCGTAATAGCTCACTGGTCGAGTCGGCCCGCGCGGAAGATGTAACGGGGCTCAAGCGATGTACCGAAGCTGTGGGTGCACACGCAAGTGTGCGCGGTAGAGGAGCGTTCCGTAAGCCTGCGAAGGCAGCTCGAGAGGGCTGCTGGAGGTATCGGAAGTGCGAATGCTGACATGAGTAACGATAATACGGGTGAAAAACCCGTTCGCCGTAAGCCCAAGGGTTCCAGCGCAACGGTAATCGGCGCTGGGTGAGTCGGATCCTAAGGCGAGGCCGAGAGGCGTAGTCGATGGAAAGCCGGTTAATATTCCGGCACTTGTTCATGCTGCGATGGGGTGACGAAGAAAGCTAGGCCGGCTGGCTGTTGGATGCCAGTTTAAGCGTTTAGGCGGATCTTCTAGGCAAATCCGGAAGGTCAACGCTGAGGCGTGAATACGAGGGCTCATCGAGCCCAGAGTGGCGGACGCTCTGCTTCCAAGAAAAACCTCTAAGCTTCAGGCATGGACAATCCGTACCCGAAACCGACACAGGTGGGCGAGGAGAGTATCCTCAGGCGTTTGAGACAACTCGGATGAAGGAACTCGGCAAAATAGTGCCGTAACTTCGGGAGAAGGCACGCCCGCGCAAGCGGGCCGCAGTGAAGAGGGGGTTGCGACTGTTTATCAAAAACACAGGACTCTGCAAACACGAAAGTGGACGTATAGGGTCTGACGCCTGCCCGGTGCTGGAAGGTTAAGTGATGGGGTTAGCCGCAAGGCGAAGCTCTTGATCGAAGCCCCAGTAAACGGCGGCCGTAACTATAACGGTCCTAAGGTAGCGAAATTCCTTGTCGGGTAAGTTCCGACCTGCACGAATGGCGTAACGACAGCCCCACTGTCTCCATCCGAGGCTCAGTGAAATTGAAATCGCTGTGACGATGCAGTGTTCCCGCGGCAAGACGGAAAGACCCCGTGAACCTTTACTACAACTTTACACTGGATTTTGAGTTTGCTTGTGTAGGATAGGTGGGAGCCTACGAAGCGCTGGCGCTAGCTGGCGTGGAGGCGTCCTTGAAATACCACCCTGGTAAACTCGAAGTTCTAACCTCGTCCCGTGATCCGGGACAGGGACACTGTATGGTGGGTAGTTTGACTGGGGCGGTCTCCTCCCAAAGCGTAACGGAGGAGCACGAAGGTCAGCTCAGCGCGGTCGGAAATCGCGCTCTAGAGTGCATAGGCATAAGCTGGCTTAACTGCGAGACAGACAAGTCGAGCAGGTACGAAAGTAGGTCTAAGTGATCCGGTGGTTCTGTATGGAAGGGCCATCGCTCAACGGATAAAAGGTACTCCGGGGATAACAGGCTGATACCGCCCAAGAGTCCATATCGACGGCGGTGTTTGGCACCTCGATGTCGGCTCATCTCATCCTGGGGCTGTAGTCGGTCCCAAGGGTCCGGCTGTTCGCCGGTTAAAGAGGTACGCGAGCTGGGTTCAGAACGTCGTGAGACAGTTCGGTCCCTATCTGCCGTGGGCGTTCGAGATTTGAGGGGAGTTCACCTTAGTACGAGAGGACCGGGTGGAACGTACCTCTGGTGTTCCAGTTGTCACGCCAGTGGCATCGCTGGGTAGCTATGTACGGACGGGATAACCGCTGAAAGCATCTAAGCGGGAAGCCCACCCCAAGATAAGATCTCGCGGGACGTTAAGTCCCCTGAAGAGCCCTCGTAGACTACGAGGTTGATAGGCGCGGTGTGGAAGTGCAGCAATGCATGTAGCTAACGCGTACTAATTGCTCGTGCGGCTTGACCATATAACGCTCAAGCATTTTTGACGTTAAGTTCCGAAGGCATTGTGGTCTTCGGTGTTCACTACAGATCAGAAGGTATGTTTCGCGGAGCGTTTGTGCCGCTGCCAAGGCACTCTTCCGGGAATGTACCTGTACCGGTTTCCCTGGCGGCCATAGCGAGTTGGAACCACCCGTTCCCATTCCGAACACGGAAGTGAAACGACTCAGCGCCGATGATAGTGTGGCGTTAGCCATGTGAAAGTAGGACACTGCCAGGGTCTTGAATTGCAAACCCCGGGGCAAAAGCCCCGGGGTTTTGCTTTTGGGGGCGCCGTTCCCCGGCAGCCGGTCGGTTGCTGCAGGGCTCATTGGGTTATTACCGATGATTCATTTTTGCGGTGGAATGTACCCGGTTTGTGTGGTCTGTCCGTCGCCGAAGAAGTAGCGCTGCATTTCCTCAGTGAGGAATTTGCGCGCCAGTGGATCGGCGAGGACGAGCCGGTATTCATTGATGAGACGTGTCTGATGGGCAAGCCATTCCTGCCAGGCCTGCTTGGACACGTTTTCGTATATGCGCTGACCGAGCGGGCCGGGAAGCGGCGGGCGGTCCAGACCGGGAGCTTCGATACCCAGTTTGATGCAGCGAACGGTGCGGCTCATGTCGATCCAAGAGAGAAAGATTGCTCGATCAGTCTGCGCACAGGCGCAGGCAGACCGAGATGGGAGAGCGTGGATAGGCTAACCCAAAGCTGCTGGCCGGGTTCACAGATGAGTTCTGGCATCGCGTCGAGCTCGATCTGAAGTGGCCGTAGCTCAAGATCAAAGTGCGTGAATGCGTGGCGTAGCGGAGGGAGCTGCCGTACGCGTGACGCTGTGTCGAGCAGTATCTGTGCCCATGTGCCGCTCGCCAGATGAAGCTCGCCGAGCAGCGGTGGGCACCAAAGCCCGCCCCAGATACCCAGCGGTGCCCGGCGTTCGAGTAGTAGCTGGCCTTGCGGATTGCGGATCAGCAGTAAGCGTGCATGGCGCTGCGGCCGTTTCTTCTTGGACCGGGGATGGGGGTACTCCGCCACTGCGTTTTGCGCGAGCGCGGCACAGCCCGGCGCCACCGGACAGCGCACGCATGCCGGCTTGCGTGCGGTGCACACCGTCGCGCCCAGATCCATGATGGCCTGGGTATAGTCGGCCATGCGCTCGTCCGGCAGGAGCGCTTCGGCGAGTTGCCACAGCCGCTTTTGTACGGCCGGTGTGCCTGGCCAGCCGGGCACTGCACCATAGCGTGCCAGCACGCGGCGGACGTTGCCGTCGAGAATTGGGGTGCGTTGGCCAAACGCCTGAGCGAGGATGGCGCCAGCGGTGGAACGGCCAATGCCGGGCAATTCCATGAGCGCTTCGAGGGTACGCGGGAATGTGCCGCCGTATTGCGCGACGATTTGCCGGGCACAGCGGTGCAGATTGCGCGCCCGCGCGTAATAGCCCAGGCCCGACCATAGCGCAAGGACGTCGTCGAGGGGCGCCGCAGCGAGCGCATGGATGTCGGGGAACCGTGCGATGAAACGCGTGAAATAAGGGATGACGGTGGCGACCTGTGTTTGTTGCAGCATGATTTCAGCCAACCACACGCGGTACGCTTCGCGCGGGTGCTGCCATGGCAGGTCGTGGCGGCCATGCTGGTCGAACCAGGCGAGCAATCGCTGGGCGAATGCGCTCATGAGCCGCTTTCTTGTGCCGCCAACCGCTCGATTCCGGCGGCGGTATCCAGCCCTTCGCGTCGCATCGCATGTTCGATTGCCCATGGACCGATGATCGGCGGAACCCAGAAATCGGGTTCGATCTCGGCCTCGAATGCGAGACAGGTTTGAGCGCCGCATGTGCGCATGCGCCAGCGTGCGACGCCATAGCGTAGATTGCTGAGCTGCGGCAAGACGACGGCGTCCAGACCGCGCACGTCGGTCTCGTGCGTTTCGCGGATGTCTTGCACCTGATCGAGATGGGTACAGAAGAACCAGACACAGATACGCAGCCGGGTGTGGAGCCGCTCGGCGCCGGGCGGGGCGCCATCCATGTGGCGGACGAGTTCCACGGCATCGTTGATGCGCGGCAGATTGTCAAAATCACGAAAGACGCGGAAGCTCGTGTGTAACGGCGTATCGAGCCGCGCCGTAAGAATCATGCGGTAGCGCTGGCCGGAATGTTCGACGTGCAAGGTTTCGATTTGCGCCGCGTGGACGGCGGAGCAGGTCATGCCCAGGATCAGGCCGGCGATGGCCTTCACGGTGGTGTGGGCTCCGGAGCCGAAGCCGCCGGCGCGGGTTCTTCTTGTTTTCTCTTTCTGCCAAAAAGCAACTCACCAAGTTTTTCCGCAGCTTTCTGCTTGAGTTGCTGTTCGGCGGTTTCGCCTTTGGGCAAGCCTAGTTCTTCGGCCAGTTTTTGCTGGACCTTTTCTTTGGCCCTCTCTTTGAGCGCGTTTTCCAGATCGAGTTTGTATCGGGGTGAAAACAGATTGCCGCTGATTTCGATCGGTATGGTCAGGCCCTTGAGTTGATCCAGTCCTTTACCGCCCTGGCCTTTGCTGGTTTCGACGACCGTGGGTTTGGCGAGGAAACGGATGGTTTCGTTGACCAGGTCGATCTGGCCGCTGCCCACTAGGCGAAAAGCCGGGCTTGCGGCCGATAAATCGTCGGTTTTGAGAACCCCGTCGATGATTTTTGCGCTAGCCGTGAGGGTGGCGAAATCAGTTTCCAAGGGCTCGGTGGCATTGGGCGCTGCCTCGCCGGCAAGCAGGGCCTGGCCTTGCCGCAGGATTTGGCCGAGGTTGAAACCCTTGATGGCGCCGTTTTCGACTCTCACGCTCACGCTGCCATTGAGGGCGCGCCGCAGATCGCCGACCGTGGTGCCGCGGCTGTTTAAGTCGAGAGCGAGGTTGGCAAGCCCGCTGACATAGTCCTTGCCGAGGAGATCCTTGAGGAAAGGCGCGGCGCTGAGCGCATCGATGCGGGTTTGTAATGCGTAGTTGGGCGTTGTGCCGGGGATGTAGCGGTTGCCCAAGTTGATGCTTCCACCATAAAGGCGCGCGCTCAAGTTCTGGGTTTTCGCGGTCTTGCCGTGGCCAGACAATTGCAGACGTACGTCGCTGAGTTTGAGGCCGTTGATCTTGAGGCTGGCGATGGTGAGCGTGCCGTTGGCATTGAGTGCATCAAGGGCTTGTGTTGGCAGCTTGATCTGGTTGATGTCTGAAGGGGCACTATCGCCCGTCTGCTTCGCCGCTGACGGCTCACGCTGGGGTGGCAGGTAGCGATCGGCGTCCAGGCTGTCGGCCTTGAGTGCGAATTCGAGCGCCTGCGTTGCGAAATCCGTGACCGCGATGCGTCCGTCGATACTCGTGTCGTCGAGCGTGAACGCAAACTCGCTGAGCGTTACCGACCGCGAATCGCCGCTCAAATGCGTTTTGAGGGTGGCTTTCGACAGGGCTTTAGGATCGGCGGTCTGGAGCTGCACGCCAAGCTGCGCGAGCAGCTCGCGCGGTGAAAAGGAAGCGATCGAGATGGGGCCGCTAAACTGCAGGTTTTTGCCCGTGAGCCTCCCTTGGATGGCTGTCGTCAGCGCCAATCCTGCCGTTTCGATACGCCCTTTTTCGAATGCAAGCTGGCCGTTTTTTTGATCGAAACGCAGCGTTCCGCTGAGTTTTGCGGTCTGCTTGCCGCCGGGGACGGCCTTGCCGCTGGCTTCGGCCTGGACCTTCAGATTCTCGACGGTGAAAAGCCGAGTGGCCAGATCGGCGAGGATGTTCGCATCCAGCTCGCCGTGGGCATCGAGTCCCTGGTCGTTGAGCTGCGCTTTGAAGCCGAGGCGGGTGGTATCCAAGGTGATTCGCTGCGCATCAAGATCGGGCGTGACCGACGAGCGCAGTGTCAGATCGAGCACTGCTTTGGGCGCCTCGGACAGCGCGGTCACCGCCAGATCGACGACAAAAGGTCGGCCGGGTTTGATCGTGCCGGTTTTAAGTGTCAGTGGTTCGAGCCGATAGACCTTGCCTGATCGGGCGTCGTGGTAGCGAATTGCGGCGTCGCGGATTTCGATACCGCCGATGTCGATGCGGTCGAGAGCAAATCCAGGTTGATCCGTCTGTCCGCTGGGCGGCGCGGCATCTTTGGAGGGTGTCTGGCGTTCGATCAGATCCTGCCAGTTGCTGGTGCCTTGCCCATCGATGGCCAGGTTCAGGCGCAACCCGTCCAGCGTGATCGTGCGCGCCTGTATTTGCCGGTCGAACAGCAGCGGCAACAAGCGTACGCCGACGTCCAGGCTTTTCGCTGTGGCAAAAGGTGTATCGCCAAAGCCGGCGGCATTGCCAAGCTGCGTGTCGGTGACGGTGATGCGCAGCCATGGGAATACATGCAGGCTTATGGTGCCGACTTCGAAGTGGCGCCCGGTTGCCTTGTGGACCGCATCGGCGATCTGAGTGCGAAACTGATTGGGGTCGAACAGCAGCGGTAGCGCAATGGCTGCACCGACCAGCAGCAGGATGAGTGAGCCGACGATTGCCAGAGCGATCTTCAAGGGTTTAGCCATGGGGTCGCCGTTTCCTGACTCGATTCCGGGACATCGATCCACAGTGTAACGGCTTGGCGGCGGCCATCCGCTGAACCGCGGCTGAAGCCGCGCTTCATCCGCCGCCGATGGCTTGCACGATGAGCAGCGTATCGCCGTCTTCGAGCAGTGTGTGGGCGTAGTGTGAACGCGGCACGATTTCGCCGTTACGCTCCACGGCGATCCGCTGTCCGGCGAGGTCGAGCTGCTGCAGCAGGCTGGCCAGCGTGAGCGGCTGTTCGTAGCGGCGGATTTCGCCGTTGACGGTGATCTGCATGCCCGCGTGACTGGGAGACGCTTGAATGTGGGGCGCGCCCTTGGACTACAATGAAGATCCGCAGCGCGGGCGTAGTTTAATGGTAGAACCGAAGCTTCCCAAGCTTCTAGCGTGGGTTCGATTCCCATCGCCCGCTCCAGTTTCCCACGCGAGGGCCGTGGTCCGGCCCTCGCGTTTTACTTCCGGAGACTTTTGTGGAAGACAGCCTGCAGATCGCCGGGCGTGCCTATCGTTCGCGCCTGCTCGTCGGTACTGGCAAATATAAGGATCTGGACGAGACTCGCCGTGCGATCGAGGCCAGCGGGGCCGAGATCGTCACCGTGGCCGTGCGCCGCACCAACATCGGCCAGAACCGCGGCGAGCCGAATCTGCTCGACGTGATCCCGCCGACGAAGTACACGATTCTGCCCAATACTGCCGGCTGCTATACCGCCGAGGATGCCGTGCGCACCTGCCGGCTGGCGCGCGAGCTACTCGACGGGCACGATCTGGTGAAGCTCGAGGTGCTCGGAGACCCCAAGACGCTGTATCCGGACATCCCGGCGACCCTGGAAGCGGCCAGGATTCTGGTCAGCGAGGGTTTCAAGGTCATGGTTTACACCAGTGACGATCCGATCGCCTGCAAGCGGCTGGAGGAGATCGGGTGCGTCGCCGTGATGCCGCTGGCCGCGCCGATCGGTTCGGGTCTGGGTATCCAGAACAAGTACAACATCCTGACCATTGTCGAGAATGCCAAGGTGCCCATTCTCGTCGATGCCGGTGTCGGCACCGCCAGCGACGCGGCGATTGCGATGGAACTCGGTTGCGACGGAGTGTTGATGAACACGGCAATCGCCGAGGCGAAAGATCCGGTGCTGATGGCCAGTGCGATGCGCAAGGCGGTGGAAGCCGGGCGCGAGGCGTTCCGCGCCGGGCGCATGCCACGCCGCCGTTATGCCAGCGCATCATCCCCGCTTGAAGGGTTGCCGTTCTAAACCGGGCCAGACGATGACCGATGCGGTATCGCCGGTGCGCCGGCAGGTGCGCTCCTTCGTGCGCCGCGAGGGGCGGATGACCGTTGCGCAGCGCCGCGCACTGGATCTGTTCTGGCCGCGCTATGGCATCGAACCTCCGGCCGGGGTGCTCGATCTGCCGGCCGTGTTTGGACGGTGCGCGCCGGTGGTATTCGAGATCGGGTTCGGGATGGGCGACTATCTGCTCGCGCGCGCATGCAGCGAGCCCGAGCGCGATTTTTTCGGCGTCGAGGTACACCGACCTGGTGTGGGTCGCCTGCTGCACCGTGCGCACGAGGCCGGTTGCCGGAATCTGCGCGTGGCCTGTTGCGATGCCGTCGAGGTGTTGCGTGACTGGCTGTCACCGGCGAGTCTCGACGAAATCGTGATCCAGTTCCCCGATCCTTGGCCCAAGAAGCGCCACCACAAGCGGCGCCTGATCCAGCCTGCGTTTGCGAAACTGGCGGCTTCGCGGCTCAAGCCCGGAGGGCTGTTGCAGCTCGCCACCGATTGGGCGCCCTACGCAGTGCATATGCTCGAGGTGCTCAACGCCGAGCCGATGCTGCGCAACGAGGCCGCCGATGGGGGATTCGTCCCGCGCCCCGCCACACGGCTGCGCACCAAGTTCGAGCAGCGGGGCGAGCGTCTCGGGCATGCCGTCTTCGATCTAGCCTATCGGCGCGTGTGAGTGTCGGCCAGGCGGCCGACATTCCCCTGTCATGCGGATTTCGGTACCCTCGATGATCCTTCGTCTGCCGTAGCGGTCGGCCTGCGTCTGTGTCCGTCCTCCACCCCATCATCGGTATCACTGGATCGAGCGGAGCCGGCACTAGCACGGCGGTGCGCGCGTTTGCGCGTATCTTTGAGCAACTGCGTCTCAAGGCGGCGTTCATCGAGGGCGATGCGTTTCACGCCTATGACCGCGAGCAGCTACGGCGTACGCTCGAGCGCGCGCGTATCCGCGGCGAGAATTTCTCGCTGTTCGGTCCCGGAGGTAATTTGCTCGAGCGCCTGGAGCAATTGCTGCGCGAGTATGGCGAGTCCGGCACCGGGATGACCCGCCATTACCTGCATCTGGAGTCGGAGGCCGAAGCTTGGGGGCAACCAGTGGGGACGTTCACGCCATGGGAGCCGCTGCCCAAAGACACCGATTTGCTGTTCTACGAGGGTTTGCACGGCGGCTATGTCGGCGAGGACGTCAACATCGCCCGACACATGGACTTGCTGATCGGTATCGTGCCAGTGATCAATCTCGAATGGATCCAGAAGATCCGTCGCGATACCGCCGAGCGTGGCTACCAGCCGGAAGAGGTACGCCGCACGATTCTGCGCCGTATCCCCGACTACGTCGATTACATCATCCCGCAGTATTCGCGCACCGACGTCAATTTCCAGCGCGTGCCGCTCGTGGATACCAGCAATCCTCTCGAAGTCCGCGAGATTCCGCGCCCGGAAGAGAGTCTGGTCGTCATTCATTTCAACGATGGTGCGCGCCTGCGGCCCGATTTCGATTTGCTGCTGTCGGAACTGCCCGGCGCGTTTCAGTCGCGCGCACGTACGATCGTCGTCCCGGGCCTGCAGCAAGAGCGGGCGCTGGAGCTGATTTTCAAGCCGGCGATCGCCGAGCTGATCGCACGCCGGGATGCCGCGTCCGGCCCGCTTGTCGCGGCGTGACGTCCACCGGCGGCATTTTCCTGCGTTTCAGTTGCTTGCGCGGCGATGTTGCCGTGGCCGCTTGAAGCACCGCGATAACCGGCGTAGAAAGAACAGATGCCGCCGGCATGCCGGCGGCGGTCGGTGCGTCGTCCATGGCGCAGGAGGTCGCAGATGGCAGAGTGGCTGAGTGATCTTGCCATCGGCCAGTGGTTCAAGACCGATGGCGAACCCTTCGAGATCGTGGGGATCGACCCGAAGGCAGAGATCGTCCTCGTCCAGCACTTCGACGGGACGCTCGAAGAATTCGACTTCGATACCTGGACGCAGCTGCTGGCGCAACCCTGCGCACCGCCGGAGGACTATTCGGGCGCGCTGGATATCGACCGCGAGGATTATCTCGACTATCGCGATGATCTCGTCCCTCGGCCGGGGCGTTGGGATAACCCGCTGGATCTGATCGATCTCCACAATCGTTGACACCGGTTGCGACCGCATCGACGCAGAGGTGCTCATGCTGCTCAGTGCATTGCGGACCCCACGGCTGCCAGGCGCGTTCAAATACACACTCGACGATGGCTTGCCGATTCTCGTTCGCCCGGTTCGGCCCGAAGACGCGCCGCGCCTGCGCGAGGGATTTCGCCGTATGTCACAACTCGCCCGACGCAGGCGTCTGCCGGGCATCGATCCCGGCGCGACGGAACTCAGCGACGAGGTGCTGCGCCGGCTCACTGGCGGCGATGGCATCAACCACGTGGCCTGGGGAGCGCTCGACATCGAAAAACCCGACGAGCCCGGCGTCGGCGTCGCCCGTTATATCCGGATCAACGGTGAACCGGATGCGGCTGATGTCGCCATCGTCATCGCCGATGAATATCAAGGCCGTGGTGCCGGTTTCGTGTTACAGGCCTGCCTGCACTTGTGCGCCCATGCCAACGGTATCCGTCGTTTTTACTACGACGTCGCCAGCGACAACGAGCGCATCCTGCGTCATCTCAAGCTGCTCGGCGCGCAGCATGCCGGCCGCGCCGACAACATCGACCGTCTGGTTATGCCGGTCTATCACCGCGCCTGGGATGTACCCGACGGCAACGACATCGCCCGCCGTTTCGCTGCCGTTTTCCGGCGTCTGCAACGTGTCGAGGCGCTGACCGGCTGAAGTTTCCCGCCGTGGACGGGCGTGCTCACGCGCGGGACTGCGGTGGCATACGGCGCGACAGCCAGCGGATGATCAGCAACGCGGGGATGCCCAGGGCCGAGGTATAGACAAAGAACAGCGGATAGCCAAAGGTGTCGACGACGAAGCCGGATGCGCCCATCAACAGCTTGCCCGGCAGCGAGAACAGCGACGAGAACAAGGCGTACTGCGTCGCCGTGTATGCGGTGTTGGTCAAACCGGAAAGGTAGGCAATGAAGGCCGTGCCGGCGAAGTTGTAGGCGAAGTTGTCGCCACTGACGACCGCAGCCAGGCTGAGCAGGCCGGGATCTCTAGCAAAGGCGAGTGTCGCAAACGCGAGATTCGACAGGATAACGAGCACGCCGCCGACGATGAGTGCGCGCACGACGCCGAGCCGTGTAACGCCAATGCCTCCGGCGATGACGCCGATGATCGAGGCAACCACGCCATAGCCTTTGGCGACGAGTGCGATCTCCTGCAGGGTGTAGCCGACGTCCAGATAAAACGGGTTGGCCATCACCCCCATCGTGTAATCGGTCAGGCGAAAACTGCCGATGAAGGCCAGAATCAATACGCCCGTGGTCGTGCCGTTGCGCGCGAAGAAATCGACCAGCGGGCAGACCACGGCACCGACGAACCAGCCGCCCAAGTGACGCAACGGCCGGGGCCAGTGGGCCTTGGCTTCGAGGAAGTCGAGCACGCGTTGCTCGCGCAGCACGGTGTCGGCACTGATGCGGACTTCCGGCTCTGCGATACACAACGTCGTAATCAGACCAACGCCGGCCAGCGCCGCCATCGTCAGATAGGCGATACGCCAGTCGAATTCTCCGGCAAGCCAGAGCGCACCGGCAGTCGCCATGAGCAGCCCCGCGCGGTAACCGAGCTGGTATGCGGCTGCCATCGTGCCCTGCTGTTGCAGCGGTGCGGATTCGATGCGCCAGGCATCGATCGCAATGTCCTGGGTGGCGCTGGCGAATGCGACACAGATTGCAAGCACGGCGAGGATCGCCAGGTGCTGGGCAGGATCGCCCTGTGCCATTGCCGCGAGCCCGGCGATCAGGGCGAGCTGTGACAGCAGCATCCAGCTACGCCGCCGCCCGAGCCATCGCGTCAGCAGCGGGATCGGCATGCGGTCGACGATCGGCGCCCACAGCAGCTTGAACGAGTAGGCGAGCCCGACCCAGGACAGCAGGCCGATCGTCGTGCGATCGATGCCGGCCTCACGCAGCCAGGCCGACAGCGTGCTGAATACGAGCAGAAACGGTAGTCCCGCCGAGAAGCCCAGAAACAGCATCGCAACCGGACGCGGCTGCGCATACGGGCGCAGCGTGTCGAGCCAGGTGCGTGCCGGTGTCGTGTCAGCGGTCATAATCGATGATCAGCGGGGCGTGATCGGAGAAGCGCTCGGCTTTGTAGACCGATGCGGCTTTGAGCGTGGGCTCCAAACCGGGCGTGATCACCTGGTAGTCGATGCGCCAGCCGACGTTCTTGGCCCAGGCCTGGCCCCGGTTGGACCACCAGGTGTACGCCTCGCCTTCATGGTCCGGATGCAGCGCGCGATAGGCATCGACCCAGCCAATGCCCTGCGGCGGTGCGCCGAAGACGATGTCGAGCCAAGCGCGCTCGTGTGGCAGAAAGCCCGAGTTCTTCTGGTTGGAGCGCCAGTTCTTGAGATCGATCGGGCGGTGCGCGATGTTCCAGTCGCCGCAGATCACGTAGTCGCGGCGGCTGGCGTGCCATTCCCGCAGCTTGGGCAAAAAGAAATCGAGGAAGCGGTCCTTGCTCGCCTGGCGCTCGGGGCCTGCCGAACCCGATGGCAGATACAGCGAGACGACCGACAGCTGGCCGTAGCGAAATTCGAGGTAGCGTCCCTCATCGTCGAACTCGGGATGGCCGAGCGTATCGATGATGGCGTCGGGTGCGCGCCGTGCGTAGATTGCCGTGCCGGCGTAGCCTTTTTTCAGCGCGTCGCGAAAGCGCACGAACCAACCCGCAGGAAAAAATGCCGGATCGTGCTGGATGTCCGCGTGCTGGGCCTTGGTTTCCTGCAGGCACAGGATGTCGGCATTTTGCCGGGCCAGCCAGGCGAACAAGCCCTTGCGGGCGGCGGAACGGATGCCGTTACAGTTGAGCGTGACGATACGCATGATGCGGACAAGAGGCGGCCGAGGAGCGCGGCGCGCGATAATTCTGCCCGATTCCTAGAGGCACTTACCGATGAAGCCTTATCAATCCGCTTTTATTGAACTTGCGCTTGCGCACGAGGTGTTGAAGTTTGGCGAATTCACGCTCAAGTCCGGGCGCGTGAGTCCGTATTTCTTCAACCTCGGCAAGATCGCTAGTGGCGCGGCGTTGCGTCGGCTCGGGCAGGCCTATGCCGAGGCCCTGATCGATGCGGGCATCGAATACGACATGCTGTTCGGACCGGCGTACAAGGGGATCCCGCTGGTCACGGCGGTGGCGCTGGCCCTGGCCGATCCGGCGTTCGGCGGGCAGGATCGGCCGTATGCCTACAACCGCAAAGAGGCCAAGGATCATGGCGAAGGCGGTGTATTGGTCGGTGCACCACCGCGCGGGCGGGTTGTCATCGTCGACGACGTGCTCACGGCCGGCACCGCATTGCGCGAGGCCGTGGCGTTGTTGCGCGCCGCCGGCGCCCAGCCGGTCGCCGCGCTGATCGCGCTCGACCGCCAGGAGAAAGGCCCATCCGGACGTTCCGCCGTCCAGGAGATGGAGCAAGACAGCGGCATCCGCATCATCCCGTTGGTGACCGCGCGGACGTTGCTCGAATACCTGAGCCGGGGCGCGGCGAATGCCGGAATCGTCGAGGCCATACGCGCCTACCAGGCCCGCTATGGTGTGTGCGCATAGGTGTGTGCGCATAATCGCAAGATGCCCGTGCGAGGCCGAAGCGAAGGAGGATGGCGATGTCGATGAAACGCATGCGGCTGGCATTTCTCGTGGCCGGACTGGCGGGGTTGTCGCCCGCTCTTGATGCGCAGAACGCCAAGATCGTGTGCTGGACCGATGCGAACGGCCATCGCGCCTGCGGCGATCGCGTGCCGCCGGAATACGCCAAGCAAGAGCGCAAGGTGTATGACGAGGCTGGACGCGTCGTCGAGACCATCCAGCGGCAAAAGACGCCCGAGGAAATCGCCGAGGCCGAGCGGCGTGCGGCCGAACAGCAGGCCAGCCGCAAGCGCGCCGAGGAGCAAGCCGCCTATGACCGGTTTCTGCTCAGTGCGTTCAGCAGTGTCGCTGACCTCGAGAAAATGCGCGATGAGCGCATCGCCACGCTCGATGCCCGCTTACAGCTCGCCGAAAAATCACTGGCCGACAACGAGAACGCGATCCGCCAACTTGAGGCTCAGATCGCGGCGGCCGAGGCAGAAGGCCAGAAAGCCCCGGCTCGCTTGCGCCAGCAGCTCGCGGAATTTGAGCGCACGCTCGCCGACAACCGTCGCGCGGTCGAAAAACTCAAACACGATCGCGATCAAATCGTCGTCAAGTTTGCGCACGACATCGCCCGCTACCGCGAACTCACTGCAGCGGCGGCTGATTGAGCGGGGGCGCGCTTTTCCTCCTTTTAGCCCTTGATCAGGGTGCCGATGCCGGCGTCGGTGAACAGCTCCAGCAACACCGAGTGGGTGATGCGGCCATCGATGATGTGGGCGGATTTCACGCCGCTGTTCACGGCGTCGAGCGCACAGCGGATCTTCGGCAGCATGCCGCCATGAATGGTGCCGTCGGCGATCAGGTCTTCGACTTGCGTGACGGTCAGCCCGGTGAGCACCTCGCCGCTTTTGCCCAGTACGCCCGGGGTGTTGGTCAACAGCAGCAGTTTTTCCGCCTGCAACACTGCAGCGAGCTTGCCGGCGACGACATCGGCATTGATGTTGAAGGCCTCTCCATTCTCGCCGACGCCGATTGGCGCGATCACCGGGATGAAGCCGCCTGCTTCGAGGTGGTTGATCACCCGCGGATCGATCTTCTCGATCTCGCCGACCTGGCCGATGTCCTGTCCTTTGACCAGCAGCTTGCGTGCGCGGATCAGTCCCCCATCCTTGCCGGTGAGGCCGACGGCGCGCCCGCCCTGCTGGTTGAGCGCGCTGACCACCGCTTTGTTGACGAGGCCGCCGAGCATCATTTCGACCACATCCATGGTCTCTGCGTCGGTCACGCGCATGCCTTCGATGAACTCGCTTTTCTTGCCGAGCCGCTCCAGATGTGTACCGATCTGCGGCCCGCCGCCGTGGACGACGACCGGATTCATGCCGACCAGTTTCATCAGCACGATATCGCGGGCGAAGGACGCGATCATGTCGTCATCCTTCATGGCATTGCCGCCGTATTTGACGACCATGGTTTTGCCGGCGAAGCGGCGGATGTAGGGCAGCGCCTCGGTGAGAACGCGGGCGATGGTTTGGGCGTTGGCGAGATCGATCGGCATGGGATTTGTCAGTGTCGAGCGTCGCAGGATGAGGTTCAAGCAGGGCGGTTCGTGGCGGCCGTGTGCGGAAACTGTGAGTAAAAGCGGATCCGGAGCTTTCCGGTCAATGCTTGCCAGTGCTACCAAAGCCGCCAGCACCGCGGCGGCTGGTCGAGAAGCTCTCGACGAGCTCGAAATCCACCCGCACCACGGGCACGAACACGAGCTGGGCGATCCGCTCGCCAGGCTCGATCGTGAAGGCCGTATCGCTACGATTCCAGCACGAGACCATCAACTCGCCCTGGTAATCGGAATCGATCAATCCGACGAGATTGCCGAGAACGATGCCGTGTTTGTGGCCCAGCCCGGAACGCGGCAGGATCACGGCGGCCAGGGTGGTGTCGCCGATGTGGATGGCGAGCCCGGTTTTGATCAGCGTGGTTGCGCCTGCCTCGAGCCGCAAGGGCGCATCGAGCATGGCGCGTAAATCCAGGCCCGCCGCACCCTCGGTGGCATAAGTCGGCAGCGGCCACTCGCGGCCGATGCGCGGGTCAAGAATCTTGAGTTGGATGTTTTTCTTCATCGTTTTGTGTATCGATCGGTGTAGCGGTCTGTGCAGAGGGAGTCATGCACGCGGCGATGGTCGAGGGCAAGGATGCGCTGCAGCTTGCGCGGGGCTACGCGCCTGTTCGGCTGCGAAAGCGTTCGGCAATGAGCATTGCCAGTTCGCGTGCCAGATCGGCCTTGGGCTTTTGTGTGAGCTCGCGCTCACCGCCATTCCAGAACACGTGTAGCGCGTTGTCGTCGCGCTCGAACGCGCGACCCTCGCCAACCCAGTTTGCAGCGATCAGGTCGAGTTGCTTGCGTGCGAGCTTGTCGCGCGCGTGTTCGGCGAGCCGTTCGGTCTCCGCGGCAAAGCCAACGATGAACAAATCCGGATACGCGCGGCGCAGTTCGCAGAGGATGTCTGGGTTCTTCACCAGACTCAGTTCGAGCGTATCGGTTTTCTTCTTGATCTTGTGGGCAGAAGGGGTGTGCAGCCGGTAGTCGGCGACAGCGGCGGCTCCAATCAAGATCTGTGCCCCGGCAGCTTCGGCGCGCGTGGCGTCGAGCATTTGCGCAGCGGTCTCGACGTCGATTCTGTTCACGCCGGGCGGCGTGGCGAGCGCCGTCGGCCCCGAGACCAGTGTGACCTCGGCACCCATTTGCGCCAAGGCGGCGGCCAGCGCATAGCCCATCTTGCCGGACGAGCGGTTGGTGATGAAACGCACCGGATCGATCGGCTCACGGGTCGGGCCGGCGGTGACGACGACACGCACGCCGAGCAGTGGGCCGTCGCGCAACAACGCCACAACGGCATCGCGGATCTGCGCCGGTTCCCACATGCGGCCTTCGCCGATCTCGCCGCAGGCTTGACTGCCACTGCCGGGACCGAGGATGTGGACGCCGCGCTGCATCAGTGTGCGCAGATTGGCCTGCGTTGCGGCATGTGCCCACATCAGCCGGTTCATGGACGGTGCGAGTGCGATCGGCCGGTCGGTCGCCAGACACAGGGTCGAGAGCAGATCGTCGGCAAGCCCGTGGGCCAGGCGCGCCAGCGTGTTCGCACTCGCCGGCGCAATCAGAATCAGGTCGGGCCAGCGGGCCAGCTCGATATGGCCCATCGCCGCCTCGGCCGCGGCATCCCACAGACTGCTGCGGACCGGATGCGCCGATACGGCCTGGAACGTCGCAGCGCCGACGAAACGCAGTGCGTCCTCGGTCATCACGACCTGCACGTCGGCACCGGCTTCCTTGAGCCGGCGCACGAGTTCGACCGCCTTGTATGCGGCGATGCCGCCTGTGACGCCGAGCACGATGCGTCGGCCGGCGAGACTTGTCTGCGAGTGTTGCATCGGCTCATTCTAGCCGCGCTGCAGGCAGGCCACGATGAAGACGGCAGGGAGGGCGCGATGGCCATCACCGATTGGCCGGAGGCTGAACGGCCGCGCGAAAAGCTCTTGGCGCGCGGTGCAGCATCGCTCAGTGATGCCGAGCTGTTGGCGATTTTCCTGCGCACCGGCGTGCGTGGCATGACTGCGGTCGATCTCGCACGGGATCTGATCCGGCGGTTCGGAGGATTACGCGCGCTGCTCGGAGCCAGCCGCGAGGATTTTTGCACGGGCAAGGGGCTGGGAGAGGCCAAATACGTGCAACTACAGGCCGTCATGGAGATCGCCCGGCGGTATCTGGGCGAATCCCTGAATCGCGGCGAAGCCCTGAACAACCCTCGCGCGGCCGCCGATTACGTGCATGCGCGCCTGCGCGACCGTGATCACGAGGTGTTTGCGGTCCTGTTCCTCGACAACCAGCATCGCGTGATCGCCTACGAGGAGCCCGCACGCGGCACACTCGACAGTGCGCCGGTCTATCCGCGCGAGATCGTCAAGGCGGCACTGCGACACAACGCCGCTGCGGTGATTCTTGCGCACAACCACCCCAGCGGGGCGACCGAACCCAGCGCTGCCGACCGCGCACTGACCGAGCGGCTGAGCCAGGCGCTGGGTCTGATCGGTGTGCGGGTACTCGACCATTTCGTCGTCGGCGACGGGGCGCCGGTGAGCTTTGCCGAGCGCGGCTGGATTTGACGCAGCGCACGTTCAGCGCCGCGCGCCCCCGTGCTGCAGAAAGTCCCACAGTGCCTCGCGGATTTCGGCCGAGGGCTGGCCGAGGCGGTGCTCGGCCAGCGCCGCTTCGTTGATCATTGCCAGTAGCATGCGCGCCGCTGCCTGCGGGTGTGGCCAGCCCAGGGCGTGCAGCTCGGAGCCGATCAGCAGAGCGTAAGTCCGGTTCTGTCGTTCCAGTACCGCGAAAATCTCGGGACGCTCACGCGCTGCGAGCAGCCAGCCACGTAGGGCGTGTTCTGCGAGGCAGTGGCCGAGGAAGGCTTCGATGGCCACCTGGATGCGCAAAAGCCCCGGCCGCATGCCGGCGGTGGCGGCGAGCATGCGGTCGATCAAGGCAGCCATGAAACGCTCTTGCAGCGCGGCGAGATAACCGGTGAGATCCCCGAAGGTGGCGGCGAATGTCGCCGGATCCACCGCGGCTTCCCGGCACAGCCGGTCGGTATCCAGTGCTTCGAAATCGACACAGCGCGCAAGGCGTGTTCCGGCATCGAGCAAGCTCTGACGGGGGTCGGTCATGGCCTCGGGCTGTCCAAATAGTCGAACAGGGTGGCGCGCAAGTCGTCCCGGCGCGTCTGCGCCTCTTGTTCGGCCCGTGCGATGTCAATCACGGCTGCGGTGAGCAGGCGCGCACTCGCCTGCGGATGTGGCCATTGCGCCGTTTGTAACTCGGCCTCGATCATCGTGCGCAGTGCGAACAAGCCTCTGCGCATCACCTCGATGCCGGCCGGCTCGAAGCGCAAGGCCACCAGCAGGTCGCGCAGTGCCGGACGAGTGGCCTGAGCCTCGAGATACGTCTTTAGCGCCAGCTTCAGGCGGCCGATACCGCTCGGCATGTCGGCCGTGATGCGGGCAACGGTGTCGCGGACTTCGTCGATCAGGCAGCCCAGCAGCTCGCACCGAAAAGCGGTGGGCGAGGGGTAAAGTGCGGTAAAGCGCGCGGGGTCCAGATGGGCTGCCGCGCACACCCTTTCTACCGATAGCGCGTCCAGACGCAGCGTTGCCGACAGCCGGACGCCCGCGGTCAGCACCGCAGTGCGGTCGGCATTCACGGCGTCGTCGGCGGCTCGGGTGGTCATGCGCAGGGTCCAAGCGTAAGCCCGTGCGGCCGTGCCGGACAGGGAAAATGTCACGGTTTGCGTCCCGATGGCGCCGTGGTCTTGCTCCGCGGCGGATGGGCTGGCACAATTGCGCCCCTTCCGGGCGGGCCACGCTGCCCAGTGCTGCGCGATGCGCGGTGTATTCCGAATGGTTTAAGCCCGTCGCAGGGCATCAATCAACTTAAGGTTTGCTGTCATGTCCAAAGTCTGTCAGGTCACGGGCAAGCGGCCGCTGGTCGGCAATACGGTGTCGCACGCCAACAACAAGCGGCGCCGCCGCTTCGAGCCGAACCTGCATACACATCGTTTCTGGCTCGAATCCGAGAAGCGCTTCGTCAGCCTGCGCGTTTCGGCCCAGGGCATGCGCATCATCGACAAAAAGGGCATCGAGGCGGTCGTCTCCGAGCTGCGTGCCCGCGGCGAGAAGGTATAAGCCATGGCCAAGAAGAAAGACGTCGAGAAAATCCGCCTCGTGTCGACGGCCGACACCGGTTATTTCTACACCACGACCAAGAATCGCAAGAACACGCCGGATAAGTTCGAGATCAAGAAATACGATCCGGTCGTGCGCAAACACGTGCTGTTCAAGGAAGCCAAGATCAAGTGAGCGGGCGCGGCGGCGCAGCCGCCGCTTGTCCTTGCGCGTACTGATTGCATCCCTGCAAGGGCCGCGACTGCGGCCCTTTGCTTTTGCGCGTGTTGGGTGCCTGCCACCCGGCAAGAGCGAGCGTTCCGACCCACCGTTGTACTGCGCGCACGCAAGACCAGCCTGGCATGGGTGGCGACCGACGATTGCAGATACGGCTGCGGCCGGCTTAGCATCGGCGCGCGGTTCGTGAAGAACGTCCGTTCGGGTGAACACTTCTGAGCACGATCTGGGAGACGTATATGAAGAAGCTGATGACGGGTGCGGTGTTGTTTGCGGTCTCTTCGGTGGCCATGGCGGAGGCTCCGGGTGGTCCGAATTGCGGCTGGGGGAACATGCTGTTCCGGGGGCAGTCCGGGCTGGCGGCGCACATGGTGGCGCTCACGACCAATGGCTCCTCGGGCAACGCCACTTTTGGTATGACGTCGGGGACCAACGGGTGTTCGACCTCGGGCAAGCTGACCTACGGCGGCAAGGCCATGATCAACGCCATGCTTGATGAGTTTGCTGCCGACGTTGCGGCCGGGCATGGGGATACGCTCACCGCGGTGGCGGTGGCCTACGGCCTGGCGCCGCAGGACCGCCCGGTGTTCGCACAGGTGGTGCACCAGAACTTCGCCGTGCTGTTCCCGAGCGAGAACGTCACCGCCGACGAGGTGGTGGCGAGACTCGAAGCGCTGATGAAGGCCGACGAGCGTCTGTCCAAGTACGTGATCTGATCCCCGGTCTCGCCGCCTTGCCGCGGCGGTCCGGATCGTTTCCGGTCGGGCCCGGTATCGTTGCGATGCCGGGCCTTCGTTTTGGGCTTTTCTTTGATGCAACGGATGATGCGCGCCTGCGCGATCGCGATCACTCTGGCGCTCGGCGGGGTGATATCACCGCCCGGCTTGGCCGTGACCGAGGCCGCCTGGGCACAGGCTCAAGCCGAGCGGCTGTGGATGCATCCGCAATGGCTCAGGCTCGTGCATTACCGGCCCGGCGCCGTGCCCGGGTCCTGGTACAGCCAGGCCGACGATCCCGATTTTTTCCTGTCCGCCGCGGGTGCACATGATCCGCGCGCGGAGCTGGCGGCAACCCTGTCGGCTTTCGCCGCCGACGCGAGCCTCGGCGATGCGCATGCGCAGTGCCGTTTCGTCGCGCGCCTTGCATGGTTGCGCGAACGGCTGGATCTCGGAGAGCTGCCGCAACCTGACTGTGCGGCTTATCGGGCGTTCCGCGATACCGTGCGTGCCCAGCGCGTGGTGCTGGTGTTTCCGTCGTATTACCTCAACAGTCCATCGTCGATGTTCGGCCACACGCTGTTGCGGTTGGATCCGGACGCATCGGCCGAGGTGGGCACCGAGTACCTGTCGTTCGCGGTGAATTTCGGAGCGCTGATCGATCCCGCCGACACTGGCGTGCTCTACGCCGTCAAGGGTTTGACGGGCGGGTACCGCGGACAGTTTGCGGTGGATTTCTATTTCAAGAAGATCCAGGAGTACACGCGCAGCGAGAACCGCGATATCTGGGAGTATCCGCTCGATCTCAATGCCGCCGAAATCGAGCGTTTGATCGCGCATCTGTGGGAGCTTCGCGACATCGATTTCGCGTATTACTTTTTCGACGAGAACTGCGCCTACCGGGTGTTGGAATTGCTCGAGGTCGCGCGCCCGGGCATCGATCTCACCAGCGCGTTTGCCCTGACCGCGATACCGATCGATACCGTACGTGCTGCGCAGCAGGCCGGTTTGGTTCGCGGCCGGCAGTTTCGCCCGGCGCAGGGCACGGTGCTGCGTCAGCGGCTGGCACAGATTCCGCCGGTCTTGCACGCCCAGGTGCTGGAACTTGCGGCATCGCCGGAGCGACTCGACGACGCGGACATGCAGGTGCTCGAACCATCGATGCGCGCACGTGTGATCGATGCGGCGTATCGGTATCTGCGGTTCCGCCAGACCGGTGTGGCGCGCGATCCCGCCATCGCGCAGCAGAGTTTCCGGCTGTTGCAGGCCATGCAGGCAGAGGCATCCGCCTTGCCTGTTGCCGCGCCAGTTGTGCCCGATGTCCCGCCGGATTTGAGTCACGGCAGCCGCCGCCTTGCCGTCGGGGTCTGGCGCGAGGAAGAGCTGCAGTACCTGAGCCTGGGGCTGCGCATGGCGTTGCATGGTCTGGAGGAAAACCGCGACGGTTTCCCCTGGGGTGCCCAGCTCAACATGGGTCATCTCGAACTGCGCGTCGACGAGTACGGACGTCTCGATCTCAACCGACTCGACCTCGTCGACATCGCATCGTTGACCCCGCGCGACCGTTTCTTCAGGCCGCTGTCCTGGGCGGTGGCCACTGGCATCGAGCGCCAATGGACCGATGGCCGCGAGCACCGTGTCGCGCAGATCAACGGCGGGATCGGGTTCACCCGCGCCGCAGGGTTCGACGGCCTGATCTATGGCCTTGCGACCGCGCGGCTCGAATACAACCACGGCTTTGCCGATCCGTTACAGCCTGCTGGCGGCCTGCGCGGCGGCAGCCTGATGGCGCTCGGGCCGCTGACCCTGAATGGGGAACTGGGCGCCGAAGCGTTTGCAAACGGTGCGCTGCGGCTGCGGGCCGAACTGCGTGGCAACTGGCCATTGTCGCGTCATCAGGCCCTGCATCTGGAGCTGCGCTGGCGCGATCAGCGGCCCGACGATACCTTCGCCGTCGGTCTGCGCTACCTGCTGTACCGCTGAGGAGTCACGTGGATGTCACGTGTTTTGTTGACCGGCTCACTGCTGCTGTGCGCGGTGCTCTGCGCATGTACCTCGGTGTTCCTGTACCCCGATCGCAAACTCCATCTTGCTGACCGGCCGCTCGGCACGCCCGCCGAGACGGTCTGGATCAAGGCCCGTGACGGCAGCCGTCTGCATGCCCTGTATCTGCCGACGTCGGGTGTGCCGCGCGCCACCCTCCTGCATCTGCATGGCAATGCCGAGAATCTCAGCTCCCACGTGCATCTGGTGACCTGGCTGCCGCAGCACGGCTATGCGGTGCTGTCGATCGACTATCGCGGCTATGGGCTTTCGCAGGGGCAGGCGAGTGTGGCCGCCTTGCACGAGGATGCCGAGACCGCGCTCGCCTGGCTGGTCGATCGCGGCGCCGAGCGCACCGGGCCGCTGGTCGTGTTGGGCCAGAGTATCGGGGGTGCGGTGGCGATCCGCATGGTGGCGCGTACCCCGCTGCGGGGGCATGTCGCCGGCGTAATCGCCGACAGCGCGTTCTCCAGCTACCGGCGCATCGCCCGCGAGAAGCTGGCGGCTTTCTGGTTGACCTGGCCGTTGCAGTGGCCCTTGTCGCGACTGATTGGCGAGCGTTACGCCCCCATCGATGTCGTGGCCGAACTCAGCCCCATTCCCTTGTTGCTGATCCACGGTGGGCGCGACCAGGTCGTCGATCCCAGCCACGCGCAGCGCCTGTTTGCCGCGGCATGCGACCCCAAGACGCTGTGGCTGATCCCGGAAGCCGGGCACATCGACGTGCTGCGTCGCGCGGGCGAGCGTGAGCGACTGCTGGCATTTCTGGATGTCTGGGTGTCGGCAGCCAAGACCGACTTAAGGTGTGGACCGGCGTGCGCGGCTGCATCGCGCAGACCCGTCCGCATGTCCGGCGCAGGTATCGGCGTAGCCGAGGGAGTATCGCCCGAATCGCTGCCGCCGCAGCAGTCTCAATCCGGCGCCCCGGTGCCGGGGGTCGTGCCCACCGCATGCCGTGCAGCGGTTTCCCCCGCTGGCGGGCGGGGGGTCGGTATTCAGGGCAGCCGTATCCGAAAGGCGTTGACGCCACGGCGGCCCGCCGATAAGATGCGCGCCCTTTCCCGACGGCCCTCGTGCGGAGGGCGCGTCTTTTCTTTGTCAAGCCGGGAAGTCCAAACGTGCCAACAGTCAATCAGTTAGTGCGCAAGGGTCGCAGCACTCTCGTCGCCAAGAGCAAGGTGCCAGCGCTCACGGGCTCGCCGCAGAAACGTGGCGTGTGCACGCGCGTTTACACCACCACCCCCAAGAAGCCGAACTCGGCGCTGCGCAAGGTCTGCAAGGTGCGTCTGACCAACGGCTTCGAGGTCATCTCCTACATCGGCGGCGAAGGCCACAACCTGCAGGAGCACTCCGTCGTGCTGATTCGTGGCGGCCGTGTCAAGGATCTTCCCGGTGTGCGCTATCACACGGTTCGCGGTGCGCTCGACTGCGCCGGTATCGACAAGCGCCGTCAGGGTCGTTCCAAGTACGGCGCGAAGCGGCCCAAGGATGGCGCAGCCGCCGCTGCGAAGAAGTAACGGGCCCCGGCCCGAGTAAGGTGCGGGATTGCCGCCCTGAAGCCCCACAGCAAGGAACACACCATGTCGCGTCGCCGTAAGCCGGAAGTCCGCAAGGTCCTCCCCGATCCAAAGTTCAAGAGCGAGCTCGTCTCGAAGTTCGTCAACATGGTGATGGAGGACGGCAAGAAGTCCATCGCCGAGAAAATCGTGTACGGCGCCCTGGATCAGGTCGTGGCGAAGAAAAAGATCGAATCGCCGGTCGAGTATCTCCAGACCGCCTTCGAGAATGTCGCGCCGATGGTCGAGGTCAAGTCGCGCCGTGTCGGTGGCGCCACCTATCAGGTTCCCGTCGAAGTGCGCGCGTCGCGCCGTACGACCTTGGCCATGCGCTGGATCATCGAGGCCGCCGCCAAGCGGGGCGAGCAGGGCATGGAGAGCCGGCTCGCGGCTGAGTTGATGGATGCCGCGGAAAACCGCGGTGCCGCCGTCAAGAAGCGCGAGGACACGCACAAGATGGCCGAGGCCAACAGGGCTTTCTCGCACTTCCGCTGGTAACCGTTCGCAGCGGGGCGGCGCGCCCCGCGCGCCTTCCCTGATTTCGCAGAGTCACGACCATGCCCCGCACGACGCCCATCGAGCGCTACCGCAACATCGGTATTTCCGCGCACATCGACGCCGGCAAGACCACGACGACGGAGCGCGTTCTGTTCTATACCGGTGTCAACCACAAGCTCGGCGAAGTCCACGATGGCGCCGCCACGATGGACTGGATGGAGCAGGAGCAGGAGCGCGGCATCACCATCACCTCCGCGGCCACGACGACGTTCTGGCGCGGCATGGGCAACCAGTTCGAGCAGCACCGCATCAACATCATCGATACGCCGGGACACGTTGACTTCACGATTGAAGTCGAGCGTTCCATGCGCGTGCTCGATGGTGCTTGCATGCTCTACTGTGCCGTCGGCGGTGTGCAGCCGCAGTCCGAGACGGTATGGCGGCAGGCGACCAAGTACGGTGTGCCGCGACTGGCTTTCGTCAACAAGATGGACCGCACGGGCGCCGACTTCTTCAAGGTCTATCGCCAGATGAAGGAGAAGCTGCGCGCCAATCCGGTGCCGGTGGTGATCCCGATCGGCGCCGAAGAGAATTTCAAGGGCGTGGTCGACCTGATCAAGATGAAGGCGATCATCTGGGACGAGCCGTCCCAGGGCATGAAGTTCGAATATACCGACATCCCGGCCGATCTCGTCGATACCGCCCAAGAGTGGCGCGAGAAGATGGTCGAGGCCGCTGCCGAGGCGTCCGAGGAGCTGATGAACAAGTACCTCGAGACCGGCGAGCTGACCGAGGCCGAGATCGTGCGGGCTCTGCGTCAGCGCACGATCGCCCTCGAGATCGTCCCGATGCTGTGCGGTTCGGCGTTCAAGAACAAGGGCGTGCAGCGCATGCTCGACGCCGTGATCGAGTTCTTGCCGTCGCCGGTTGACGTGCCGCCGATCAAGGGCACGGATGCGAATACGCAGGCACCCGTCGAGCGGCATGCATCCGACGATGAGCCGTTCTCGGCACTCGCATTCAAAATCATGACCGACCCCTTCGTCGGGCAGCTGACCTTCATCCGTGTCTATTCCGGCGTGCTCAGCTCGGGTGACAGCGTCTATAACTCGCGCAGTGGCAAGACCGAGCGCATCGGCCGTCTGCTGCAGATGCACGCCAATCAGCGCGACGAGATCAAGGAAGTCCGTGCCGGCGACATCGCCGCCTGTGTTGGTCTCAAGGATGTTTACACCGGTACCACGCTGGCTGCGCAAAACGCGCCGGTGGTTCTCGAGCGCATGGAGTTCCCCGAGCCGGTGATCAGCCAGGCGGTCGAGCCCAAGACCAAGGCCGACCAGGAGAAGATGGGTATCGCCCTCAGCAAGCTGGCGCAGGAGGATCCCTCCTTCCGCGTCAAGACCGATGAGGAAACCGGCCAGACCATCATCTCTGGCATGGGCGAGCTGCATCTCGAAATCATCGTCGATCGCATGCGGCGCGAGTTCAAGGTCGAGGCCAACGTCGGCGCGCCGCAGGTCGCCTACCGCGAAACCATCCGCAAGACGGTCGAGGCCGAAGGCAAGTTCGTGCGCCAGTCCGGCGGCCGCGGCCAGTACGGTCATTGCTGGCTGCGCTTGGAGCCGCAGGAGCCGGGCAAGGGCTACGAATTCGTCAACGCCATTGTCGGCGGTGTCATTCCGAAGGAATACATCCCCGCCATCGACAAGGGTGTGCAAGAGGCGATGAAGAACGGCGTCATCGCGGGTTACCCGGTCGTCGATGTCAAGGTCACCGTATTCGATGGCTCATACCACGACGTCGACTCGAGCGAAATGGCGTTCAAGATCGCGGCGTCGATGGGCTTCAAGGAGGGCGCGGCCAAGGCCAACCCGGTCATCCTCGAGCCGATCATGTCCGTCGAGGTGGAAACGCCCGAGGACTACATGGGCGACGTGATGGGTGACCTCAACCGTCGTCGCGGCGTCATCCTGGGCATGGAAGACAATTACGGCGCCAAGATCATCAAGGCCGAGGTGCCGTTGTCCGAGATGTTCGGCTACTCGACGCAGCTGCGCTCGATGTCGCAGGGGCGCGCGACCTACACGATGGAGTTCAAGAAGTACCAGGAGGCGCCGGCGAACATCGTCGCCGCGCTGGCGAAGAAGGCTTAATTCGTAGGGCGGCCGACGGCCGCCGAGTGCACGACGGCGGGTAGCTCCCGCCCTACAACCGAGGTAATCGCAATGGCAAAGGAAAAGTTTGAACGCAAGAAGCCGCACGTGAACGTGGGGACGATTGGGCACGTGGACCATGGGAAGACGACGACGACGGCGGCGCTGACGAAGGTGTCTGCGGACAAGTACGGTGGGACGTACGTGCCGTACGACCAGGTGGCGAAGGCGTCGGAGGCGCAGGGTCGTCGTGATGCGACGAAGATTCTGACGATTGCGACGTCGCACGTGGAATATGAGACGGCGAACCGTCACTATGCGCACGTGGACTGTCCTGGGCACGCGGACTTTGTGAAGAACATGATCACGGGCGCGGCGCAGATGGACGGTGCGATTTTGGTGGTATCGGCGGTGGACGGTCCGATGCCGCAGACGCGCGAGCACGTGCTGCTGGCCAAGCAGGTGAACGTGCCGAAGATCGTGGTGTGGCTGAACAAGTGCGACCTGGTGGAGGACGCGGAGCTGCTCGACCTGGTCG
>NZ_FOOC01000020.1 GCF_900113085.1 Fontimonas thermophila
GCTCTTCGGTAAAACGCTTCTTCACGTCCAATCTCCTTGTCGTTGGGGATTGGACTCCAGATCGCCGTGCTACTCAAAGGCGGGGGGACGTCGGAACGAGGCGTCGCTGAACCCATGTCTTGCGACAGAGATCCTTGGCCGGGACTCCGCCCTCAGCCTCCTTCAGAAAACCGATGATCTGCTATTCCGTGAACCGCTTCTTCATGTCCGCTCCTGATCAATGAACGGACTCTAGCTAAGATCAGATTGGCACTGTTTCTTGGGGGCAGGTCACGTCCAAGCCGCTCGACCTATTCATCGGTCGCTGGTTGTTAGTGTTCAGCAGCGACGTCTCGTTTGCGATCGAGCACGTTTACGGTCATCATGTCAACGTAGCGACGCCAACGGATCCGGCGACAGCCAAGCGCGGGGACAACGTCTATCCCTTTATTCTCCGCTCCACTATCGGCAGCTACGCTCACGCGTGGAAGATGGAGAAAGCGCGCCTAGCGAAAACCGGAAAGTCCGTGTGGAATCCGCTCCATAGCCGCCTGATGCGCGGCAATTTGATGTGCTTGGTACCTTTCGTCGGAGCCTATTATCTTGCGGGATGGTCAGGAGTCGGACTGTTCGCTGCAGTGTCCGTATGGGCCAAGTCGCTTCTGGAGATCACCAACTATTTCGAGCACTACGGTTTGGTTCGAGATCCACGCACTCCGGTTCAGCCGCGTCACTCGTGGAATTCTAATAAGTTCTTGAGCAGCATTGCGTTGTTCAGCCTGACACGTCACTCGCATCATCATGCGGAAGCCGAGGCGGAGTTCTGGAAACTACGGGCGATGCCGGAAGCTCCTATGTTGCCTTATGGCTATCTGACGATGATTCTGGTCGCACTGATCCCACCGCTGTACAAGCGCGTGATGACCCCCTTGCTTAACGACTGGGACAGCCGCCACGCGACGCCGAAAGAACGCGAGTTGGCACGCGAGCAATCCATTCGCAGCGGAATGCGCGGACTGAGCTTGGCCACACAAAGTTGATCGATTCGCTGTTGGACTTAATCCGGCCGGACCGCACGCAAGCGCGGTCCGGCCATTTGCTAACGTCAGCCACTGAACAGCCAGGCGTCGATGATCAGCTCGATTGCGGTAACAAATCCTTGAGCGGCTTTTTTTCATCGCTCAGCTTTTCGGCGGGGATTGCGCTACGAGCCGCGACCATGCTCTTGACGACCATGAATTCTTGCGAGCGGTTTACGGCATCAGCCGAGATTACCACGCCATCCTTGAGATAGAACGCGAGGAAGCTTTCGGTGTCGGGGTCACCTCGGATGACGAGCGTGTCATAGCCCTGGGACAGGCCGACCATTTGCAGTTTGATATCATACTGGTCGGACCAAAACCAAGGCACCGCATCATGGACACGCGGCTTGCCGACGAGTGTAGCTGCTGCTACGCGGGCTTGCTCCAAAGCGTTGGGTACGGACTCCAGACGTACCCGGCGCCCGAGGAAGACATTCTCATGGTTGGCGCAGTCGCCAGCGGCGACGATGTGAGGGTCAGAGGTCAGGGCGTGCCGATCGACGACGATGCCGTTGGAGACATCCAGACCCGCTACCTCGGCCAGCTCGGTATTCGGAATCAACCCGATGCCGACGATCACCAGATCGGCGGATAGCCGCGTCCCGTCCGTCAGCACGACATGTTCGGCTTTATCTTTCCCTTCCAGTGCCTGCACGCCGACACCGGTACGCAAATCGACGCCGCGGGCGCGGTGGACGCGTTGGTAGAAGGCGGAAATCTCGGGGGCGGTGACTCGCGCCAAGATACGCGGTAGGGCCTCCAAGACCGTGACGCATAGCCCCTTCTTAATGCCGGCCGCTGCTGTCTCTAGGCCGATGTAGCCACCGCCGATGATCACCAACCTGCGAGCAGCGGCGAACGCGGGCTTGAGCCGTTCCACGTCGGCGATGGTACGGATGTGATGCACGTTGGGCTTGTCGGCGCCCGGAACCGACAGCCGCCGGTTGCGGCCACCGGTGGTCAGGGCGAGTTTGTCGTAGCTTAGCCGCGTGCCATCGAACAGCCGCAGGACCCGCGCTGCGGGGTCGATCGTCTCCACGCCCGTGCCGAATCGACATTCGATACCCTGTTTTTCGTAAAACTCCAGGCGCTGCAGATACAGCGATTCCAAATTCGCCTCACCGGTGAGGTAGGTTTTGGACAGCGGAGGTCGGCGATAAGGCGGATAAGGTTCCTCGCCGATGAGGATGATGCGATCTCTGTAGCCGTGCCGACGTAATTGACTGGCCAGCTCGGCCCCGGCCTGGCCGGCTCCAACGATGATTACGGTTTTCGACATGCGTGATGATGTTTGTCGCCGGCGGCGAGTTCAGGCGAAAAAGGGAGCAAAGCGCATGATAACTGGTGTTCTCCGCGCTTAGTGGGCACCGCTTTGGCTCGTTTTGTTCAATCACATGCGACTCCGGCACGGTCGGTCACAAGCCGCGCTGTCGGCGGCGTGATCACCAACACCGCTACCCAGAAGCTGGCAGCGCCAATTACCCTCAGTCATGTGTCTAGCCAATCGCATACGGAACATCTTGACTGTGCTGGCGGGATCGTGGCGGAGGGAGGGCGGCGGTGGTCTTCCTGCACTGCCTTGAGCGCGGGCTTGCGCAAGTTGCATGTATGTAGTGCATAGTGTTACTATTCACTATAGTAAAACTTTCCTCTGAAGTCTGCATGACCGCCCGCGCTGAAAGACGAGTTCCTGTACTGATTTCCTCAGGCTCTCGACCGAGCGCCCAACGTTGGGCTCGGTTCGTTCGGCCCGAACAGCTTCATCACCGCGCTCAGGTTAGGAAGGTCGTCAAGGAAACCGATGAGGCAACGTCTGTGGTGCTCGCGCCGGAAGATGGAATCCCGCATGGCGTGCGCGCCGGTCAGTTCCTGACTCTGATCGCGCAGATCGATGGTCGGACTGTGAAGCGAGCCTATTCCTTGAGCGAGCTGCCCAAGGACGGAACGCTGACCATCACCAGTAAGCGCGTCGCAGGCGGGGTGATGTCGATGTATTTAAACGCACGGCTTCGGGCCGGTGACTGGATTCAGTTTGCTGGCCCGAGCGGCGATTTCGTCCTGCCGGCACGTACGCCGGATTACTACGTATTCGCGGCAGCGGGTTCGGGCATCACTCCGATCATGGCAATGCTCGAGCAGTTGCTGGATCATGAACACAGCCGCAGGCCGATCACCGTGGTCTATGGCAATCGCCGCGAGCAGGACATTCTGTTCCGGAGTCGGCTGGACGCCTGGGCAGATCGGCACGAGAACCTCAGCATCCGCTACTGGCTCAGCAAGCCCGCGAAGGGCTGGAGCGGCGGGGTGGGCCGCATCGACGCGGGCGCTCTGCTGGATGCTGCGCCCGGTTCGGCGGCCTTCTACTTTCTCTGCGGTCCGGGCAATTTCAACACGGCCGTGCGCAGTGAGCTCATCGCGCGCGGCGTTCCTGCGCAGGCCATTGTCAGCGAGCAATTCACCACGCTTGCCCGCGAATCCCGCCCGCACCCGAAAGACCCGCATCCCGTCCTGTTCCGGGTCGGCGGTTCCGAAAAGGAGGTCACGGTGCGACCCGGCGAAACCCTGCTCGAAGCGGGCCTGCGAGCTGGCGTCGCACTGCCGTTCAGTTGCACGATGGGGGGCTGCGGACATTGCAAGATCAAGGTGCTCGATGGCGACGTCGCTACCGACACGCCGAATTGCCTGACCGAACTCGAGCGCCAGGCCGGTTACGCGCTGGCGTGCTGTGCCTATCCGCATCGCCGGGCGACCGTCACTGTCGAGGAGAAGGTTTGATGACCACACCTAGGACATCCGCTGCTTACCGGATCGCCGAGGTGGCTCGGCGTACGGGCGTAAGCAAGCAAAGCATCCATTTCTATTTGCGCGAAGGCTTGTTGCCGCCGCCAGTCAAGACCGCGCGCAATGCGGCGCTCTACGGTGATGAGCACCTGCATCGGCTGCGCCTGATCCGCTCCTTGCGCGAAGAGCATCTGCTGCCTCTGAAAGCCATCAAGAGCCTGCTTGCCGACCAGCCTCAACTGCAATTCAGCGCCAACCAGCTCGCTACTTTGCAAGCCTTGCGCCGGTTGAAGCTCAATGAGATACGGCAACAACGGTCCGGCGACAAACTCCGCACTCCGCGCGGACTGGCACGCGAATTGCGCCTGGCGGCCACCGAGTTGCAGGAGTTACGGGATATCGGGCTTCTCACCGCAGCCGACGACGAGGTCCTCGATCTCGACGAGGCGGAATGCCTTCGCCTATGGGCCCTGGTGCGCGATTCCGGCCTCAACGCCGAAAAAGGCTTCAGCCCGCGGGACATCCGCTACATCGACGAGGCTGCAAAGCTCCTGTTCGAGCGCGAGGTAGCCCTGTTCAAGGATCGCCTGCACGAGCTGCGCCCGAATGAAGTCAATTCACTACTTTACACCGTCATCCCCGCCGTTCACCGGCTGGTGGCGATCCGTCATGAACGCATGATCGCGGCGCTGCTGGAGGTCTATGGGACCTCCGGCGTCGCCCACCACACCAACCCGAGAGGATCGAACACATGAGCACATCCACCACCGAAACGTCTAAGCTCGACCGCATGATGCGCGGCCTTCCCATCAAGATGCAGAACACGATCACGCGGACTCTGGAGAATGTTTCGCTGATCGCGGAGATCCGTGATCCCAAAGTCGGCGCGAGCATGTTGCCCTCGGCCTACCGGGGTCTGTGGCAGCGCAAGGGCAAGGGGGATGACAGCGTGCCGATGAAGTCCGGCCACGCCGTGCACTTCGATCTGAACTACGGCACCGACTTCCCCGAGATGTATGATCTTTACCGCCGGGCTGTCGCCAACCAGTGGGATGGCGAATGGCAGCTCGACTGGAGCACCGCGGTGGATCCGATGAATCCGACAACCCCCATCCTCGGGCATACACCATTCGTGCCCTACGAGGGTCTGGAAGCGGCCGGCGTGAAGCTCGACGCCGCGGAGAAACAAAAGCTCAACTACCACTTCGCGGCGTGGATGCTGTCGCAGTTCATGCACGGCGAACAAGGTGCGCTTTACGCTTCCGCTCAATGTACCGAGTCCGTCAGATGGGTCGATGGCAAGCTGTATGGCGCAACGCAGGTGATGGATGAGGGACGCCACCTGGAGGTGTTTCTGCGTTACCTGGAAACCAAGCTGGAGCGGGTCTATAAGATCAATGACAACCTGTTCGTCATCATCGACGACCTGCTTACCGACTCGCGCTGGGACGTGAAGTTTCTCGGCATGCAGATCATGGTCGAAGGACTCGCGCTGGGTGCCTTTTCCACCATGTACAACCAAACCGGCGAGCCGCTGCTCAAGAACCTGCTGCGCTACGTGATCCAGGACGAAGCGCGCCATGTGCACTATGGTGTACTCGCGCTGCGCGAGCACTTCACCAAGCACTTGTCGGCTGCCGAACGGCGGGAGCGCGAGGATTGGGCCTTCGAAGTGGCGATGCTGATGCGCAACCGATTCCTCGCCCATGAAATCCACGACGAATGGTTTGCGCATCGCATCCCGCGTGCGACCTGGAATAAGCTGATGGGCGAGTCGCCGGCGATGACCAAGTTCCGCAGCATCATGTTCCAGCGGCTGGTGCCGAACCTACAATACATCGGTCTGCTCTCGCCGCGCATGGAAAGCTACTACGAGAAGGCCGGCCTCATGGTCTATGCCGGCGGCAAGAACGCCAGCCAGCTTTCGGAGCAGGACTTGCTGCGCGACAACGACACCCTAGCCGAGCAGGCCATCGAGACGCTGCGCAAGGCGGCATGACCTCACTGCGCGCCTGGACTGAGGTCTCGTCAGCCCGGGCAAGTACCGTGTATGATCTGCCCGGCGGCCCTCTTGACACCACTTGACTATGGTTTCCGCCAATTGCAAAGACGTTGCTGTCATGCAGACACGCTCTGGCGCGCTGCGCCCGACCGCCATCATCGATGCAGACCATCCCGCCGTGGTGTGCTTTGCGCAGACTCATGGGAGGGCGGGTCCGTCCTCCCGGGAACAGGCCGTATCCCTCTACTACGCGGTGCGCGATGGCTTTCGCTATGACCCTTACCGTCTGGATTTGACCCCGCGGGGAATGTCTGCAAGTCGCGTACTGGAAACCGGACATGGCTGGTGCGTGACCAAAGCGGTCCTGCTCGCCGCCGCCTGCCGGGCATTGGGCATCCCCGCCAGGATGGGTTTTGCGGACGTGCGCAACCATCTATCCACGGCGCGCCTGCGGCAGACGATGAAGACCGATGTCTTCTATTGGCATGGCTATACGTCGATTCTGCTCGATGGCCGATGGGTCAAGGCCACACCGGCGTTTAACATCGAGCTTTGCGAGCGCTTCGGCCTCTTGCCGCTGGAGTTCAACGGCCGCGAGGATTCGATCTATCATCCTTTCGACCGAGCCGGCAACCGGCACATGGAGTACCTGGCGATGCGTGGCGAGTACGACGATGTTCCGCTCGCCAGGATGGTCGAGACGTTCAGCCAGCACTATGGCCAGATGGGGCGGCTCGAGAATTCGAGCTTCGAGGACGACGTGTGGCGTGAGGTTTCGTCAAACCGTTGATGGCGCCTTGCTCCTGGGACGAAATCTGCTCCTGGGACGAAATCCGGCATGGCGGATAACAGCGCGGGCCGAAGCCGGACCCGGCCAGCCATGCCGGGCGATCCGTTGGCGCGGGCACGCTTGTTCTGTTCCCGCGTTCCGCATAGCCGAGATTGGGCATGGAGATCGTCGCAACGGACGACCCGCAGGCGCGGATGCGCCTGGCACCGCAACCGCATTGGCTGGAGGGCGGCAGCATTCCGAGGATTTGCAGCAGTGTGCTTTACTCGCTCGTCGCCTCTGCGGCCGGCTTGGTGGTGCTCGCGGCAATCCAGACCTTGGAGCCCATCGCCACCCTGGACCTGCGGATGATGATCTGCCACCCGTACCGGCCGAGCGCGCAGTGCTGGTCAGCGCCGAATGCGGGGCGATCACCGCCGATGTGTGCCTTCGTGCGTTGCCTCGTGCATGCGCAGAGCTGCCCTGAGCCGGTGGCGGCTGGCGATGCCACCTTCATGCGCGGGACCCGCGGCCGCCGATTCGATTACCGAACCGGCAACCGAAGCATGGCCTGCCCCGTTGCCGGACGCGGCCCGCCAAGGATGGAGTGCCGCTACCCCGGCCCACTCCCACCCCCGTGATCTCAGCCTGGAAGCGCTGACCACCAAAGACGGAAGGCAGTTCCGCTTGTCCTATCGCGAGGCGGTGGCCGGCAACGCCCTCATCCGCCTGGCGGCGTGCAGAGACGGAGGGAGAAACGATGAATCCGGTAGGGGCGGTGCATACGCGCATCATGCGACCGAGCAGAGCGTCGGAGCGACGCCGGTCTCGGGACGCAGGCTGGCTCGATCCTTGAGGGAAGGTCTGCAAAACCTTCCTGCCAGACTGCCGGGATGGGACAATAGCGACATGAAGCAGATGAGTCTGGAGGCGCCGATGTATACGGGCTTTGAGCTGCGCGCCAAGCGCACCCGCAAGCGTGCGTTTTTGGAGCAGATGGACCGTGTGGTGCCGTGGGCAGAGTTGGTCGCACTCATCGAGCCGTATGCGCCGAAGGCGGGTCCCAAGGGTGGGCGGCCACCCTTTGCGGTAGAGAAGCTGCTGAGGATTCATTTTTTGCAGCAGTGGTTTGGTCTGTCGGACCCGGCGGTGGAGGAAGCCTTGTACGACACGCCGCTGCTGGCGAGCTTTGTTGGTCTGGACCTGGGGGTGGATGTCGTGCCGGATGAGAGCACCATCCTGCGCTTTCGCCACCTGCTGGAGCAACACGGCCTGAGCCAGCGTATCCTCGAGACGGTCAATCGCATCCTGACCGAGCGTGGCCTCATGCTCAAGAGCGGCACCATCGTGGATGCCACGCTCATTGCTGCTCCCAGCTCGACCAAGAACGCCCGCCGTGAGCGCGACCCTGAGATGCACCAGACGAAGAAGGGCAACCAGTGGTACTTCGGCATGAAAGCGCACGTTGGGGTCGACGCCGAGACAGGGCTGGTACACACGGTGGTGGCCACCGCTGCCAACGTCTCGGATGTGACGCAGGCGCATCGGCTCTTGCACGGGCAAGAGACCGACGTCTTTGCCGATGCGGGCTATCAGGGAGTGGACAAGCGAGCGGAAAACCAGGGCAAGCAAGTCGCTTGGCACGTGGCCATGCGGCCGGGCAAGCGCCGGGCATTGGACAAGCGCACTTTTCTTGGCCAGGTGATGGATGCCTTGGAACGCACCAAGGCGCGCATTCGTGCCAAGGGTGAGCATCCGTTTCGGGTACTCAAATGCCAGTTTGGCTACCGCAAGACGCCCTATCGAGGCTTGGCCAAGAACGGCGCGCAGCTCAACGTCCTGTTTGCGCTGGTCAATCTGTGGCTGGCGCGCAAAGCCTTGCTGGCTGCGACGGGATAAGTGCGCCCGCAGTGGGCTCACTGGGGCCGGATGAGGCTGCAGAGGGCCCACGAAGGGGCTTGCTGGAGCCCAAGAACCGTTCAGCATCTGTTTCGATCCCATCCTACGAAACGATATTGACCCTGAACTCGTCGCCACGAACGAGTGGGCGGGGTAGTGCAGAGGTTCCTGAGCAGCGTCCGGCGCAGGTCTTGAGCGACTGACTTGTCCGCGCGCTGTTCCCTGCGGTGTGTCGAGTCCACCACCGCTACGCCATGACCTGCCCTGGGTCGGATTCTAAATCGTCCGGCTCCTCAGAATCGGAGGGCCTCGGTCGGCTTTCTGAGAAAAAGCAAAAATCCGATCGAAAGATGGGTTGTTTGGCACTGCGGATGCCTCAAGATTTCGAATAACTGGGTGGGCAGCGGCGAGGCGTGCCGATACGCCCTGAGCCATAACTTCGAAGGAGGTGTACACATGGCTACGTCAATGGGAAGTCATCCAGGGTTCGGTGCCGATTCCTCGGGGACCATCGCTTATCGAGATCGTAAACGTCCGTTCTGGACGCTGTCGGTGCTCTGGCCCGTTTCGCCGTTGATCGGCATTTATCTCGCTCATACGACAGGTGTAGGAGCTTTTTTCTGGCTGACACTGGCTGTATGGTACTTGATCATACCTCTACTGGATTGGGTGCTTGGTGACGATCAGAGCAATCCCCCGGAGGCTGTGGTTCCAGCGCTCGAGAGTGATCGCTATTATCGGATCCTCACCTATCTGACGGTGCCAATCCACTATGTCGTGCTGATTGGCAGTGCATGGTACGTCAGCACACACTACGGTTCGATGACCTGGTATGACATCCTCGGATTGGCGCTGAGCGTTGGGATTGTCAACGGGCTGGCGATCAACACGGGTCACGAACTCGGGCACAAAAAGACGGAGCTCGAGCGTTGGCTAGCCAAGATCGTGCTTGCGGTCGTCGGATACGGCCATTTCTTCATTGAGCACAACAAGGGGCACCACAAAGATGTCGCGACGCCCGAAGACCCCGCAAGCGCGCCATTCGGGCAGAGCATCTATCGCTTTGCGCTGCGTGAAATACCCGGTGCCATTATCCGCGCCTGGAATTCCGAGAAGGAGCGCTTGGGGCGGCTTGGTCATAGCCCGTGGTCGTTGCAAAACGAGGTTCTTCAGCCGCTGCTGATCACGATCCCGTTGTATGTTGGTCTGATCGCGGTTCTGGGAGTGAAGATCATCCCCTTTCTGCTGATCCAGATCGTTTTCGGATGGTGGCAACTGACCAGCGCCAATTACATCGAGCACTACGGTCTGCTCCGGCAGAAACTCCCGGACGGGCGTTACGAGCGATGCCAACCGTATCATTCGTGGAACAGCAATCATGTGATGTCCAATCTGATTCTGTTCCATTTGCAGCGGCACTCGGATCATCACGCTCATCCGACTCGCCGTTACCAGTCCTTGAGGGACTTCCCCGATCTGCCCACGCTTCCGAGCGGGTATCCTTTGATGTTCGCTTTATCGTATTTCCCGCCGTTGTGGCGGGCGGTTATGGATCGCCGTGTGCTCGATGTTTGTGGCCGAGATGCGAGAAAGATCAATATCGATCCTAATCAACGAGAAAAAATCATTCACAAATTTAACTTGCTCACTGGCTAAACGAGGAGGGTGTAGCGTGGCCCGCTATCAGTGTCCGGACTGTGGTTACATTTATGATGAACGGGCCGGTGACATCCACGGAGGACTGAAGGCGGGTACGGCCTGGTCCGAGGTTCCCGAAGACTGGGCCTGCCCCGATTGTGCGGTTCGAGACAAGCCGGATTTCGTTCGTCTTGAAGATCCATCGTCGTCAGACAAGGACGCTGTATCGTCGAGCTTGCAACATTAAGGCGTAGGTCAACGTAACGTAAGTCGCTCGGAGCGTGCACTTGCGCAGCAAGATGCGAGGGTGTGGCTCGCGGCACAAACCTAAACAGAGTTCTGCGCCGATTCGTTCGGCCGGGCAAGCATCATAGCGTTGCCTGGAGCTTGGTCTTGGATTGGCTAGCCATTCTCCACGTGGAAAGAAAGTCCGGCGGCTCTATTGCCAGCTTTGCTTTTCCATCACCGTGCAACTCGCAAAAGTTGCATTGGGCTTCTTGATTCCGTTTTGAAACGCTTAGGACGCTGCGGGCGTTAGAGGAAACATGAACCAACAAGCCTTCGACTACATCATCGTAGGAGCCGGTTCGGCAGGTTGTGTGCTCGCCGACCGACTCAGTGTCGATCCATCGAATAGCGTCTGCTTGATCGAGGCCGGGCCTGAGGATCGCAGCGCACTGATCAGCACCCCCATGGGATTGGCGAGGTTGATCGGTAGTCCAAAGTACAACTGGTGCTATGAGACCGAGCCCCAACCACAACTCGGTGGCCGTCGGTTGTACTGGCCGCGCGGTAAAACGCTGGGAGGCTCTAGTTCCATCAATGCGATGGTTTATATCCGCGGCCACGCGCTCGATTATGACGACTGGACTGAGTATGGGGGTTCGGCCTGGAACGGCGAGAACATGCTGCGGCTGTTCAAGGAACACGAGCACAATGAACGCGGTCCTTCCCGCTATCACGGCTGCGGGGGGCCGCTGAACGTCGCCGATGTCCGCGATCCCAATCCGCTCAACCGCCTGTTTATCGAAGCGGGCAAGCAGCGGGGTCTTCCACACAATCCCGATTTCAATGGTGCGGAGCAGGAGGGCGTTGGCTTTTATCAAGTCACACAGAAGGATGGCCGGCGTTGGAGTGCGGCTCGCGCTTTTCTCGATCGCGCGCGCAGCCGCCCCAATTTGACGATACTCACCGGCGCTCGTGTCACCCGCATCGTCGTCGAGCGCCAGCGCGCGACCGGTGTTCTGTTGCATCGTGGCGGGCAAGTCGAGAACTTGCGCGCGCGCAGGGAAGTAATCTTAAGCGCTGGCGCGGTGAATTCGCCACATTTGCTGTTGCTATCAGGTATCGGACCACGCGACGAACTGAATCGCCACGGCATCCCGGTGCTTCACGAGCTACCCGGTGTCGGTCGCAATCTGCAAGATCATCTCGACATGACGGTCATGATCCGCGACCGCAGCAGGACGGCGATCGGTTTGGCACTTTCGTTTGTGCCGCGCGCGATCATCGGCCTGCTCCGTTATCTGTTCGCACGGCGTGGATTCTTGGCGAGTAACGTCGCCGAAAGCGGTGGATTCGCACGGCTCAGAAAAGAATCCGAGCGTCCCGAGATCCAGTTTCACTTTCTTCCGACCTTGCTGCGCGACCACGGCCGCAAATTGGTGGTCGGTTACGGCTGTACGTTGCACGTGTGCCAGCTCCGGCCCAAAAGTCGCGGCCACATCGGCCTGAAATCGGCTGACCCGCTCGCCGATCCGCTGATCCAGCCGAACTATCTGAGTCATCCTGACGATGTGCAAGAGCTGATCCAAGCGGTCAAATTGGCGCGCTCGATCTTTGCTGCTCCGGCGTTCGGGGACGTCAACGGCGGCGAAATCGAACCCGGCCCGCACGTGCAAACCGATGCGCAGATTCTGGAGGACATTCGTAAGCGTGCGGAGACGATCTATCATCCCGTCGGTACCTGCAGGATGGGTCGGGATCGCATGGCGGTCGTTGACGAACGGCTGCGCGTGCACGGTATCGAGGGTCTTCGTGTCGCCGATGCATCGATCATGCCCACTTTGATCGGCGGTAACACCAACGCGCCCTGCATGGTAATCGGCGAAATGGCGGCACGCATGATTCTCGCTGATCGAATCACTGATCGAACGACGTCGCCAGCCACGGAGATCGTCGCGGCGGTGGCTTAGCGCAGACATCCGACTTGAGGTTGAGGATCTGCGGAAGCGATAACGCTCAAAAGAAAATGAACCACCACGGCGGAATGACTGAGTCGCCTGTGCACGCTCGAGAGGGTAGCTGGATGAATACGACGATGATGCGGGTGCCACTGCTGGTCGATCAGCTACTGTGGCGTGCGGGCCGTCTGTTCAGCGACGTAGAAATCGTTTCGCGACTGCCGAGTCGGAAGCTGCATCGCTATCGCTACGGGGATTTCGCATCGCGCGCACGCGCATTGGCACAAGCGCTGATCCGAGCCGGGCTGCGAAAAGGCGAGCGTGTGGCGACCCTGAGTTGGAATCACTACGCGCATCTCGAGGCCTACTTCGGAGTGCCCATCGCCGGCGGTGTGCTGCATACACTCAATTTGCGTCTGCCGGCTGCAGACATCGGCTGGATTGCCGCTCATGCCGGCGACCGCTTTCTGATCGTCGATGACGTGTTGCTGCCCTTGTACAGGCAGTTTGCCAATCAAGTGCCTTTCGAGAGAGTCATCGTCGTGCCGCTGACCGACGAACCGATTCCGGAGGGCATGCAATCCTACGAAGACTTCCTGCGCGACATCGACGATCCTGCGCGGCCTTTGCCAGAGAAGGACGAGAACGACGCCTGCGGCCTGTGCTATACCTCGGGCACCACCGGTCGCCCCAAGGGTGTGGTTTACTCACATCGCTCGACCATGTTGCACGCACTTGCGGCGGCGTTACCCGACTCCGTGGGATTGTCGTTCAACGATGTCGTGTTGCCGGTCGTTCCGATGTTCCATGCCAACGCCTGGGGTTTGCCCTACGCTGCGACCATGGTCGGCGCCAAGCAGGTATTCCCAGGTCCGTTCCTCGACGCGGAGAGCTTGCTCGATCTTTACCAGCATGAACGGGTGACCGTCACCGGCGGCGTGCCGACGATCTGGATGAGCATCCTCCAGGCGCTGGAGCAGGCCCCAGACCGTTGGACCTTGCCATCAATGCGCATGATAGTGGGGGGCTCGGCGGTGCCGGAGGCGATGATCCGCCGCTTCGAGCGATTCGGTCACACCGTCATCCAGGGTTGGGGCATGACTGAAACCTCGCCGCTGGCCGCCGTGTCGCGTTTAAGACCGCAGCACCAAGAATTGGACGCGGATGGGCAATTCCGGCTCCGTGCCAAAGCCGGTCTTCCGGTTCCCTTTGTCGATCTTCGACTCATCGCCGAAGACGGCAATGAAGTGCCGTGGGATGGGGAAGCGATGGGCGAGATCCAGCTGCGCGGCCCGTGGATCACCGGTGCTTATCACTGCGCCGATGATGCCTCGGACAAATTTGCGGCCGACGGCTGGCTGCGTACTGGCGATGTCGCCACCGTGGATCGCGAGGGCTATATCCAGATCACGGATCGCACCAAGGATTTGATCAAATCCGGCGGCGAGTGGATCTCGTCGGTGCAGCTCGAGAACGAAATCATGGCTCATGAGGCGGTCGCCGAGGCCGCAGTCATCGCTTGCCCACACGAACGCTGGGGCGAGCGGCCGCTGGCGGTCGTGGTGCTCAAGCCGGGCCGTCAGCCTGAGGAATCCGTCTTGCGTGACTTTCTGTCTGCGCGCCTCGACAAATGGATGCTGCCCGAAGCTTTCGCGTTCGTCGAGGCCATTCCGCGCACGTCCACCGGTAAGTTCGACAAGCGCGCCCTGCGTCAGCAATTGGCCTGTGGGCAGCTTTCTTCGGTCGGCCAGACGAAGGGCGGAAGGCCGGTCTAGAGGGCCTGCAAAGGGTGGCTGTGCACGATGCGGCCTGACCGGTCCACGGCGAGATTCTACGGAGCGTCATCATGAGAAACTTCGTGCCGGTCCTTGATCTTGGCTGGTTGTTGTTGGAAAGCAAGGACACGCCGAATCATGTCGGTGCCCTGATGATTTTCGATCTTCCCGCCAAGGCGGGTTCGGACTACCTGCGGGATTTGACGGCGTATCTGCGATCGGGCGAAAACCTCGTCTCGCCCTGGAACCTGCGTCTGAGCGATGGGGCGCTGGCTCGCGTGTGGCCGATGCTCGAGAGCTGCAGCAAGGCTGACATGGAATACCATGTGCGGCGCCACGGCCTCCCGCGACCTGGCGGTGAGCGCGAACTCGGAGAACTGGTCTCGCGGCTACATTCCACGCCACTCGATTTGCGCCGTCCCATGTGGGAATGTCACCTCATCGAGGGTCTCGATCGTAAGCAGTTTGCGTTGTTCCTCAAGATCCACCACGCGCTCGTCGATGGCGTTGCAGGCATGCGGATTATTCAGAGCACCCTATCGTCCAAGGCGGACGAGCGCAGAGCACCACCATGGTGTTATGTCGGCGCGGCGGGTAAGCGACACAAAACGAAAATTGCCACCCGAACCTCGTCACCGGCCAGCAGGGAGTCCCGCCGTGGTTTGGTGTTCAAATCCATTGCCAATCTTTACCCCGCGTTTTTTCCGAGGGTACGGCGGTCGGAGTCTTTGGTGACTGCCTTTGCAGCGCCGAGAAGCATATTAAATGGTCGGATCACGGTCCAGCGGCGGCTGTCCACTCAGCGATTTCCTCTCTCACGCTTTCGCCGCATCGCCGAGAAGGCCGGAGTGTCCGTGAACGACGCTGTGCTCGCCATGTGCGGGGGAGGGTTGCGGCGTTTACTCGCCGAGGCGGGTGAGCTGCCCGAACGCAAGAGCTTGATCGCTTGTATCCCTGTCAGTGTGCGTCAGGAAAACGAGATGACCGTGGGAACCGCGATCAGTTTCGGCCTCGCCGATCTGGCGACGAATGAAGCCGATCCGTTACGCCGAATCGAACGAGTGCACGCTTCAACGAAGGCTCTGAAAAACCAAATCGGCGCACTACCACGCACCACGGTCGGCGCATTCACGCTTGCCGTGATGGGGCCATTTCTGATTCAGCACGCCTCGGGTCTGGCGGGTCGTATGCGGCCGATGTTCAACCTCGTCGTGTCCAACGTCCCCGGTCCACAACAAGATCTCTTCTTATTCGGGGCGCGGCTGGATGCAATGTACCCAGCCTCAGTGCTGTATCACGGCCAAGCGCTGAACATCACCTGCCTGCGCTATCTCGACGATTTGAACTTCGGGTTTACCGCTTGGCGCGATGCGCTACCCCACGTGCATCGCATCGCGGTGTACTGCGGCGAAGCGCTGCTCGATCTGGAGCGCGAACTGGGTCTTGTCCCCAAGTGAATGAATCGGCTACGCGTGCCGCTCGTTGCGATTCAAAGCTTCAGGATGCCGTGTTCGCGGGCCACACGTAGTGCGGCGGTTCTGCTCTTGACGCCAAGCTTGCCGTACACGTTGTGGAGATTCCATTTGACCGTGCTTTCGGCCACAAAACAACGGGCGGCGATTTCGGCGTTGCTCAGTCCCTGAGCGAGCAGAGAAAGGATCTGGCGTTCGCGCTGGGTGAGCGGTTCCGCCAGGGTTACGGCCCGCGGCTCGGGATCTTGCAAATCGGCGATCGCACTCGCAAGGTGCTTCGCCCAGGCCATCTCGATGCGGTTGTGACGAGCCGTCGGCGCGGATTCGAGCCAGCGGTGGAGCAGCCGATGCAGTTCTGCGCCTTCGTCTAGGAACACGCGGACATAGTGCTCGGCGGCGGCGAGCGCCAAGGCTTCTTCCAAAAGTTTGAAGGCCGTAGCCTCGCGCTTGCACTGATCCTCGGCCAAGGCAGACAAGATCAGCAACTCGCAGAGTTTGAATTTTTGCTGGGCAGCACGAGCGTGCGCGACGAGTGGGGCGAGTAGTTCGAGGGCACGAGAGGAATCGTTGTTGGCAAGCGCGATCCGTGCATGCAACCGGCTCGCTCGATCCCAGTGGAGTCCGTTGCGCGGCTCAGCCGGAGGCACCAAACCCGCCGCTTCTGCGACTTGCCGGGCTTGCTGCGTAGCGCCGGCATGTACGAGAACCAAAGCTCGCTCGGCCACGAGTGTCAGAGTCAAGCGCGGGAAACCGCGCCGGATTCCGCACTGTTCCGCATCGGACAAAGTATCGAGGGCCGCCCCCAGCTCACCTTGGGCGACGTGCAACCTTGCCGCAGCGGCAAATCCGAGCACCATCGCATCCACGATGCCTTGATCGAGCAACAGCGGCAAGGCCTCGTCCAAAGCGGAGCGTACGGCAGAAAGTTCGTTGCGCTCGTAATGCAAGAAAGCTTCAATGCCGCCCAGCATGGCTTTGTGCCCGCCCAGGTCGCTGGAGGTAGTACATAGCGCTAGGCCTTGTTTGACTTCAGCCAGCGCATCGCGGTAGTCGCCCGCCTTGATCATGGTCAAGGCGCGCACGACGTGGACCCAGGCGGTGCCGTAGGTCGTATGGAGTTTATCGAAGATCGAAGTCGCTTGGGTGAGTGCTCGATGAGCACCGGCGATATCGCCGATACATTTCAAACGGAAAGCATGGACCACCCAACCGGCCCCGGCAGTAAACGAGGTATCGGCGCCATGGTATTTCAGCCAAGCGTGAGCGAGTGTGCCGGCTTGCTCATATTCGTCGCGCAAGGCGAAGCTCACTGCCTTCTGAAGAAATGCTGCGTTTGCCGGGTCGGCATCCTTGGCTGTCGGGATCAAACGTTCTAGGCGTTCGTGCGCTTCGCCGAAGCGCCGCAAGAAGATCAAAGCCCAAACAATTTCTTGGTCCAGCCGTGGATCGTGGCGTTTCGCAACGTCCTCCCATCGTTCCGCAAGATCCATCAGTGTTTGGTGCCGACCATATTGAAAGTTGAGTGAGTAGGCGAGCTCGAGGATCCATTCGAGCGCCTTCTCCGCATATTCGGAGCCAGCTTCGAGCAACGACTGGATTGCGGCCGTTTTTCGATTCGACTGCCAGTACCAGCGTGCGGCTGCGAGCAGCAGCGCAGACCGTGCGGTATCGCTTCTTGACGCTAGAAGTCTCGCCGCCGTTTCGCGTACGACGGGATGAAGACGGAAAGAAACCCCATCCTCCGAAGCTTCTTGCTGGACAATTCCCTGGGCCAACAGCCGCGGCAATATCGCATCGGGATTGGATCCCGGCGCGAGCGCTTCCAACAAAGCGAGAGGCGCGCTTCCAATGCAGGCAAAAATCCAGAGGAGTTCGCGTTCTGCCGGCGCGAGTCGCGCCAGATATCGTTCGTGAATGTATTCACGCACCGGTCCGACGGAGGCGAGGGCGACGGTGGTGCTGGGAAGACGATCTTCGTCCGCAGTTGTCGTCAGCGCGAGCTGCACGAGAACCGGCCAGCCCCGTGTGGCGCGGGCCAACCATTCGAGCTGCTGTGCAGCGCAGCGCTTGCCGTGCAAAAGCGCCAACTGTTCGATTTCTGCGTAAGTCAACGCCAGCGTTGCGGTATCGAACCAGCAGATCTTGCCGCGCGCCGAAAGTTCGCCGAGACCCACGTCGAGTTCCAATGGTTGCAAGGTAAGGAAAATTCTGAGATTCGGTCCGGCACCGAACAAAAGTCTGCGTAGATAGTCGCGGCTAGGACTGCCGGAAAGGCAGTGCGCATCGTCGAATACCATCCACACGGCTTGCGTGGCGTTTGCCAGCCGCTCGGAGATTTCGGCAAACCGTTCCGCGCATTCGCCCTGGGCGATTACCTTCCATTCGTGTGGGCGAGGACGACGTTTCACGCCTTCCAATGCGGCAGACAATCGTTCCAGAAAGACGACCGGGTCGCGTGCTTCATTGTTGAGAGAAACCCAAGCAGTACGACACTCAGCGGGCGCCCGGCGTATCCAGCTCTGCGCAAGCACGGTCTTGCCATATCCAGAGGGAGCCTCCGCGACCAAGATCGGCTGTCCCCGATCCTGCGCCAGCAAGCGCGAGCGTTCGAGTTCTTCGGAGGCGTGCACATCCCGCTTTATCGGTAGAGTCGTGTTTCCTACGGTCAGACCTTGGGTGTTCATGCGGGCTCTCCTCCATGATCTCCTTTGTCTGCCGCGCGTCATTATAAGCGCGACGTCCCCCCGCTTTCAGTAGCGGTTCGATCTAGAGTCCGGGTTGGATGGTAGCCGATGCCAGTTGCCTGGCGTAGGCGCTCGGTGTCAGTCCGCCCAATGCCTTCTTTGGTCGCTCCTCGTTGTACTCCCGGCGCCAGGTCTCGATGACGGTCCGGGCGTGCAGCAGGTGGGTGAACCAGTGTTCGTTGAGGCACTCGTCGCGCAGGCGGCCGTTGAAGGATTCGACGTAGGCGTTCTGGTTCGG
>NZ_FOOC01000018.1 GCF_900113085.1 Fontimonas thermophila
CGCCGACGAGCGCTGCGCCACGGATGGCGCAGCCGGGCGTGGCCACAGGGATGTGTCGGGAGGCAAACCGTGCGCATCGGCATTGATCTGGGAGGAACCAAAACCGAAGGCATCGTTCTGGGGGCGAATGAGCAGGTGCTCGCGCGCCGGCGCGTGGCCACGCCGGCTGGCGATTATGCGGCGACGGTGGAGATGATCGTCGATCTGGTTAGGCAGCTCGAACGCGATGTCGGGCGCAGCGGCTTGCCGGTCGGCGCCGGTACTCCGGGTGCGCGCTCGCGCCGGACCGGGCGCATGAAAAACTGCAATTCCACCTGCCTCAACGACCGGCCGCTGCTGGAAGATCTCGAGCAGCGTCTCGGGCCGCGGGTGCGGATCGCCAACGATGCCGATTGCATGACGCTCTCGGAAGCGCACGGCGGTGCCGCCAGCGGTGCCCGCTGCGTATTTGGCGCGATTCTGGGAACCGGAGTGGGCGGCGGCATCGTCGTCGATGGCCGCTTGCTGTCGGGCCCCAACGCGATCGCTGGCGAATGGGGACACAATCCGCTGCCGTGGCCGCGGCCGGAGTGGGGGGAAGTGCCGGGGCCGCTCGGCTGGGACGGGCGGTATGGATCGATCGAGGCCTGGTGCAGCGGTCCGGGGCTTGCCGACGATCATGCCCGCGTCACCGGAGTGCACCTGCGCGGCGAGGAGATCGTCGCGCGGGCGCATTCCGGGGATGCCGACTGCGAGGCCACGCTGCAACGCTGGGAGGACCGGCTCGCGCGTGCCTTTGCCAGCATCATCAACGTGCTCGATCCCGACGTGATCGTGCTGGGCGGAGGCTTGTCGCGCATCGAGCGGATTTATCGCAGCGTACCGGCGCGCTGGGGGGCGTGGGTGTTTTCAGACAGCGTCGATACGCCTTTGGTGCCGGCGCAGCATGGCGATGCCTCCGGGGTGCGCGGTGCGGCCTGGCTATGGCCGGATCCGGACCCCTGAGTCCACGACCACAACTCCTGCTGTTGATTGGATTGCCGGGTGCCGGCAAGAGCACGCTGGCACGCGCGCTGGCCCCACATCTGGGCGCGGTGATCGTCGACCGTGATGCGATCCGCGCCGCCCTGTTCCCGGGCCGGCCCGTCGATGCCCAGGTCACCGCGGCCGCGAATGCGCACATGGAGGCAGCGCTGCGCCATCACCTGCGCGCCGGACGCTGTGTGATCGCCGACGGTCGCAGCCTGGCATCCGCAACCCAGCGTTTGCGCCTGGCCCGACTCGCGCGCGCCTGTGGTGCCAGGTGCCGGGAGATCTGGCTCGATGTGCCGCTGCCGGTCGCGATTGCGCGCGTCGAGGCAACGCGCAGCGTGCATCCGGCCTCCGACCGCGACGCAGCGCTCGTACGCGCCATCGCCGCGCGCTTCGAGGTGCCGCACGCAGCGCTGCGGCTCGACGCCACATCGGCGGTCGAAAGCCTGGTCGCTACCGTGCTCGGTACGCTATGCGAGGATCACTCCGGCAGCAGCTCGCCGTTGGAGTAGGCGATCAGCCCGCGGATCACCCGGTACAGCCACCAGATGAGCATCGCGAACAGGCCGATAAAGCCGATGAAGACAATCGTCAGCATGCCGAAGATCACGCACCACAGCAGATTCCACCAGAAGGTGCGGATCAGCCAGCGATGGTGGTTGCGGATAAAGGTGTTACGTGTCTCGCCGACCTTGATGTGACTGATGATGACGCTGACGATCGCGGCGAGAAAACCGGTAAGCGGAGCCAGCGCATCGAGCACATAGGCAGCGAGCAATGTTGTGCGTTCGCCGTCACTGGCCTGTGCGGCATCCGAAAGAGGCGCAATGTCGCGCATGGCACACCTCGCAAGGGATAGGCGGGCGGTGCGCAGCACCCTTACGGCCCGCGCGCCGGGACCCGATCACGATACTTGAAACCGGCCCTCGTGATTGATGAATATACGCGTACGAAAAATTCGGGGTCCGCGGATGGAGACGGCATCTGGGCGCGCGACGGATGGGATCGGGGCGATTGACTGGACCAACATGCCGCGGCGGCGCTTCCTGCGCACCGCCGGCGCATTGGGTGCGCTGGCGGCATGGGGCTTGGGCAGCAGTGGCTGCCAGAGGGCCTTGCATCGTGCCGGCGATGGCGGGCTGTTGCTGACGCTGTCCGCACAGGAGGCGACGACGTTTGCTGCCGTGGCGGCGGCGGTGGTGCCGACGCAGGAGGGTTTTCCGGACATCGAAACGGCGCAGGTGGTGCGTCGTTTCGACGAGGAGCTGAGCTTTGTTTCGCCGGTAATCCGTGCCGATCTCAAGGCCGCGCTCGATGTCTTTGAGTGGTTGCCGCCCTTGTATGGCCATTTCGCGCGCTTTTCCGTGCTCGATCGCGATGCGCGGCGCACGCTGCTGACGCAGCTGTGCGCAAGCCGTATCGAGCTGCTGCGCGCGATTGCGACGAACCTCAAGATCCTTGCGCAGTTTTTCTATTTCGCGCATCCGGCGGTGTGGAACGCGATCGGCTATGACGGGCCTTTCGGGCGCATGCCGGAGCAGCAGAGCGAGCAGCGCGCCTGGTATGCACGACAGACGATGCGGAGTCCGACATGACCGGCCGGATTTATCAGTGGCATGACCTGACCGAGGCCCAGACGCTCCATGCCGACGTCTGCGTCATCGGGTCCGGCTGCGGTGGCGCGACCGTGGCCAAGAAGCTCGCCGAGGCCGGACATGATGTCGTGATCCTCGAGCGCGGCGGGTACTACCCGGAAAGCACCTTCGACCAGAGCGAGCTGGGCATGAATGCCAAGCTCTCCGCCGACCGCAGCATGCGTGCTTCGGCCGATGGCGGCACCTTGCTGCTCTCCGGTCACAACGTCGGTGGCGCATCGGTGCATTACTGGGCCGATTCCTACCGCACCCCCGAAGACCGCTTGCAGCTATGGGCCGAGCGCTATGGCGTGACCGGCCATGATTTGGCGACACTCACACCCGCCTGGGATGAGCTGACCACGACGCACAACGTCCATCCGGCCACCGAGGAATATCACAACCGCATGAACCGGCTACTGCGCGAAGGCGCGCACAAGCTGGGCTGGGAAGGTCACCCGGTGCCGCAGGCGCGCAAGCACTGCGTCAAATCCGGGCATTGCATGCAAGGCTGCGTCTATCGGGCCAAACAGTCGCAGCTGGTCACGCATATCCCACAGGCGCTCGCGCTGGGTGCGCGCGTCTATGCCGATGTCGAAGCGCGCACCCTGGTGTGGGAGCGCGGGCGCGTGCGGCGGCTCATCGCCCGCGTCGTGCACCGGCCGTCGAACCGCGTCTCGGATATCGAGCTTGCGATCGACGCCAGGGTATACGTCGTCGCTGCCGGCGGTTTCTACAGCGCGCCGTTTCTGCTCAAGCAGGGTTTGCGCAAACAGTTGCCGATGCTCGGCAAGAACTTCGGCATGAATCCGTCGGCCATGGTGCACGGCCTCTACGACGAGGATATCGTGCTCTGGCGCAACATCCCGGCCGCGTTCGGTGTGGAGCAGTTCCGCCTCGCGCGTTACGACGACGCGGGCCGCTACGTCGAGGGCGGCTACCTGCTGATGGCCAACCAGATCCAGCCAGGCCTGCTCGGCGGGATGATGCCGCTGATGGGCGAGGCGCTGGGCGAGTGGATGGCGCAGATGAAGCGTGTCGGCGGCACGATCGCGTGGATCGACGATCCACCCGATGAGCTCGGTGAGCTCAAGCTCGCCAGCGATGGCACGCCGCGGGTCGAATACCCCTTTGGGCCGAAGACGCAGGCGATACTGCGCGACACGATCAAAAAGCAGGCGCAACTGCAGTTTGCGGTCGGCGCGCGCAAGCTTCTGGTGGCTTCGGCCGATGCGCTGGTGCTGGAGCGGCAGGCTGATCTCGCCAAGATCGATACGCTGCCGATCCGCGCCGGCGGGCTTTACATGGCGGCACCGCATCCGTCCGGCGGCTGCATCATGGGGCGCAGCGCAAAGGACTCGGTTACGGATTCAACGCACCGCGTCCACGGCTTCGACAACCTGTTCGTCGCCGACAGCTCGGTGTTCCCGACGCCGGTGTCGGTTGATCCGAGCTTCACGATCATGGCGTTCAGCTACGTTGCCGCGCGTCATATCGACGCGTACCTGGGCTGAAAACGCACGAGGCGGGCGCCTTGGGCCCGCCTCGATGCGCCGGTGTATCTGCTGCGCGCGGCGGTCAGAAATTGGGTTTGTTCTTCGCGCTGTTGAACATCTCGACCGCGGACTGGATCGCTTTCATCGAATCCTTCGGCCCGTGCCAGCCTTTGACCTTGACCCACTTGCCCTTCTCCAGATCCTTGTAATGTTCGAAGAAGTGCTGGATCTGGTCGCGGATCAGATCGGGGAGTTCGCGCACGCTGGTGATGTGCTTGTACAGCGGGAAGATCTTGTTGTTGGGCACGGCGACGAGCTTTTCGTCGGAGCCGGATTCGTCTTCCATCTCGAGCATGCCGATCGGGCGGCAGTTGATCACGCAGCCGGGGATCAGCGGCATCGGCGTCATCACCAGAACATCGAGCGGGTCGCCGTCGCCACACAGCGTGTGCGGCACATAGCCGTAGTTGCAGGGATAGCGCATCGGCGTCGTCAGCAGGCGGTCGACGAAGATCGCGCCCGAGGTCTTGTCCACCTCGTATTTGACCGGCTCACTGTTCATCGGGATTTCGATGATGACGTTGATGTCGTTAGGGACATCCTTGCCCGTCGGGACGAGGTCCAGATTCATGAAGCAGCTCCTGCAGACGTGGTCGTGGCTCGAAAAAGCGCGCAATTGTACCGGATGCAGCCCAAATAACGAGGGCGCCCGCAGGCGCCCCGAATGTCTCTGGCGGTGATCAGAGCAGCGGGATCAGAAGCAGCGCGACGATGTTGATGATCTTGATGAGGGGGTTGATCGCCGGTCCGGCAGTGTCTTTGTACGGATCGCCGACGGTGTCGCCGGTGACGGCCGCTTTGTGCGCGTCGCTGCCCTTGCCGCCGTAATGGCCTTCCTCGATGTATTTCTTGGCATTGTCCCAGGCGCCGCCACCGGTGGTCATCGAGATCGCCACGAACAAGCCGGTGACGATGGTGCCGACGAGCACACCGCCCAAGGCCTTGGGGCCGAGCGCGAGGCCGACGATGACCGGCACGAGAATCGGCAGCAGCGAAGGCAGGATCATTTCCTTGATCGCTGCGGTCGTCAGCATGTCCACCGACTTGGCGTAATCGGGCTTGGCGGTGCCCTCCATGATGCCCTTGATCTCGCGGAACTGGCGGCGCACTTCGATGACGACGCTGCCAGCCGCGCGGCCGACGGCTTCCATCGCCATCGCACCGAACAGATAGGGCACGGCGCCGCCGATCAGAAGGCCGATCAGCACCATGTGGTCGGACAGCGGGAAGGTGACGAGCTTGCCGACCGCCTCGAGGTTGTGCGTGTAATCGGCGAACAGCACCAGCGCGGCCAGCCCCGCCGAGCCGATCGCATAGCCCTTGGTCACGGCTTTGGTCGTGTTGCCGACGGCGTCGAGCGGATCGGTGATGTTGCGCACTTCCTTGGGCAGGCCGGCCATTTCGGCGATGCCGCCGGCGTTGTCGGTGATCGGGCCGTAGGCATCGAGGGCCACGATCATGCCGGTCATCGACAGCATCGACGTCGCGGCGACGGCGATGCCGTACAGGCCGGCGAGTTCGTAGGCGCCCCAGATGCTCGCACACACCGCGAGCACCGGCAGCGCCGTCGCCTTCATCGAGACCCCGAGCCCCGCAATCATGTTGGTGGCATGCCCGGTCTGCGATGCGGCGGCGATGTGCTGCACCGGTTTGAATTCGGTGGCCGTGTAGTACTCGGTGATGACGACCATCGCCGCGGTGAGTGCGAGCCCGATCAGCGCGGACAGGTACAGCGGCATCGCGGCTGCGCCCATCATCGCCGTGGTGATCGGATAGAACGCAATCGCGGCGAGGATGCCGGAGACGATCACGCCTTTGTACAGCGCAGTCATGATCTTGCCGCCCGGCGAGGCCTTGACGAAGAACGTGCCGATGATCGACGCGACGATCGATGCGCCGCCGAGTACGAGCGGATAGAGCACGCCGTTGGGGCCGACCGTCGTTGCCATCAGTCCGCCGAGCAGCATCGTGGCGACGACGGTGACCGCGTAGGTCTCGAACAGGTCCGCGGCCATGCCGGCGCAGTCGCCGACGTTGTCGCCGACGTTGTCGGCGATCACCGCCGGGTTACGCGGATCGTCCTCCGGAATACCGGCCTCGACCTTGCCGACCAGATCGGCACCGACGTCCGCGCCCTTGGTGAAGATGCCGCCACCCAGGCGCGCGAAGATCGAAATCAGCGAGCCGCCGAAGGCCAGGCCGACGAGCGCATGCAAGGCCTTGCCCTGATCCCCGGTCAGGTGCATCACCACTAGGTAATACCCGGCGACGCCGAGCAGACCCAGGCCGACGACCAGCATGCCGGTCACCGCGCCGCCGCGGAATGCGACTGCGAGCGCGGCGTTGAGACCGCCGCGTGCGGCTTCGGCGGTGCGCACGTTGGCACGAACCGAGACATTCATGCCGATGTAGCCGGCGGCGCCCGACATGACGGCACCGACCAGAAAGCCGATCGCCGTGAGCCAGTCGAGAGCAAAGCCGAGAATCAAGAACAGCACCGCACCGACGATGCCGATCGTCGTGTATTGGCGGTTGAGGTAAGCACTCGCGCCTTCCTGCACGGCCGCGGCGATCGCACGCATTCGATCGTCACCGGTCGGCTTGGCCAGAATCCACTGCACCGAGACCACGCCGTAGATCAGTGCAAGCACTGCACAGGCGATGGCAATCCACAGACCGTACTCAACCAACATCGGAGAAACCTCCTTTGATGTGTCCGGAACGAGACTTGGGTGTGCCGCGGCATGAATCCTGCCGTCTTGGGCGCGTTATGGGTGTGCTTCAACTCCCCGTTTGTCTTCAATCATGGCCCGAACTGCGGGCCACCCGACTATCGCATGAAGTTTGCGACAGCGGCAATCGTTACGTCTGGGTGCCGATCGTGAATACCCGCCCGGTTTTGGGGGGGACCGGCACGTTCTTGAGCCTGATATAGCGCGGCAGGCCGTTTTCATAAGGCGGGTAGTCTTCACCCGCGATCAGCGGTGCCAGGTAGCGCCGGCAGGCCTCGGTGATGTGAAAGCCGTCGGCCGTGATGAACGCGCGCGGCAGCTTGCGCTCGACGTTGGCGACTTGTTCGAGTGGCGCGGTGCCGGTGGTCCAGCGATACGGGCTGTCGCTCTGGCGCTCGATCGTGACCATCACGCCGGAGGCTCCGGTGAGCGCGAGTTCGACGGCGGCGCGCCCGACGGCGTAGGCCTGCTCGACATCGGTCCGGGCCGCGATGTGGCGGGCCGCGCGCATGAGGTAGTCGGCGATCGCGTAGTGGTATTTGTACCCTAGGCGGGTCTTGATCCGCTGGGCGAGCCGGGGCGCCAGTCCGCCGAGCTGGGCGTGGCCGAAGGCATCGGTGGTGTCGGCTTCGGAGAGAAACCTGCCGTTGGCATCGCGCAATCCCTCGCTGGCGACGATCGCGCAGTAACCATACGTCTTGACGGCACGATCGACGGCTGCGAGAAACCGGTCCTCGTCGAAGACGATCTCGGGGAACAGGATCACCTGGGGGGCATCGCCCTCGCGTTCGGCCGCCAGCCCGCCGGCTGCTGCGGTCCAGCCGGCATGGCGCCCCATGACTTCGAGAATGAAAACCTGGGTCGAGCTCGCTGCCATGCTGGCCACGTCGAAGCCGGCTTCGCGGATCGACACCGCCGTGTATTTCGCCACCGAGCCGAAACCGGGGCAGCAGTCGGTCAGGGGCAGGTCGTTGTCCATGGTTTTCGGGATGTGGATCGCCTGCACCGGATACCCCAGCTTGTCGCCGAGCTGGCTCACTTTGAGACAGGTATCGGCCGAATCACCGCCGCCGTTGTAGAAGAAATAACCGATGTCGTGCGCCTTGAAGACTTCGATCAGGCGTTCGTACTCGGCGAGGTTTTTGTCGAAGCCCTTGAGCTTGTACCGGCACGAGCCGAAGGCCCCGGCGGGGGTGTGGCGCAGCGCGGCGATCGCCGCGTCCGGTTCCTGCGCGGTGTCGATCAGATTCTCGGTGAGCGCGCCGATGATGCCGTTACGGGCGGCATAGACGGTGCCGATGCGCTCGGGATGGCGGCGTGCGGTTTCGATCACGGCCTGGGCCGAGACGTTGATCACCGCCGTGACACCGCCGGACTGCGCGTACAATGCATTGCGGGGCATGTGAGTCTCCTCGATCGGGGCCGCTCCAGTGTATGCCCGGGCGGATGGGGCCGACGCCAAGTCCGTGCCCGGATCCCGTTCGATTGACGAGCGTACCCGCACGCGGGTACTTTTCCACCCTCGCGCGACCCCGGGGCCCGCAGCGGTCCGCTGCGATTCCTTTTGAAACAGAGGCTTAATTCGAGATGAGAATGGTTTTGCTGGGGGCGCCCGGCTCAGGCAAAGGCACGCAAGGCGAAAAGCTGGCCGCACATTTCGGGATCCCGAAGGTTTCCACGGGTGACGCCCTGCGCGCGGCCGTGGCTGCCGGGACCGACCTGGGGCGCAAGGCCAAGCGTGCGATGGATGCCGGCCAGCTCGTTGACAACGAGATCGTCATCGGCATCGTCGAGGAGCGACTCGCACAACCGGATGCGGCCAAGGGATTCATCCTCGACGGTTTTCCGCGCAATACCGCGCAGGCGCAAGTGCTCGATGCCATGCTCGTGCGCCTCGGACAGCCGGCCATTGACAAGGCCGTGCATCTGCAGGTCGATGACGAAGAAATCATCAAACGCCTGCTCGATCGCGCGCACAAAGAAGGCCGCGCCGACGACAAGGAAGACGTGATCCGCAAGCGGATCCGGGTGTACAACGACGAAACCCACCCCTTGCTCGATTATTACCGCGCCCAGAACAAGCTGGTGGCGGTGCCGGGTGTCGGTGCCGTGGACGAGATCTTCCAGCGCATCTTGCGCGTGCTCAAACACTGACGGGCTGCGCGATCCTTTCCGCGGGTGCGTCAGGGCAAGGCCTCCAACAATGCGCTACCGCAGACCTCGCGTCGCCAGCCGCGCAGCACGTTGACCGGTGCGTTCGCGCCCTCGCGGACCAGGCGCAGCAGCTCCGCCTTGGGGGCGAGATAACTCGCGGGCAGGTCCAAGGCCTGCGCACGTGCGCCGACGATGGCCTGAAGCCGTTTGAGCAGTGATTTGCTCGCCGCATCCGGCTCCTCTTCGCGCGCATAGATTTGCTCCGGCGCACGGCTGGCGGCGGTGATCAGGCCCAGCAGGGTCTCGCCATGGCGCGCGAGCGTTTTCGGTGGCAGCACGGCAAGCGATTCGAGCTCCCGGCGGGTCTGCGGCTGACGTTGCGCCAGGCGGTAGATCGCCTCGTCGTCGAGGATCCATTTGCGCGGACGGTTGCGCTGCTGGGCTTCGGTTTCCCGCCAGGCGGCGAGCGCTGCAGCGATGGTTTGCTCCCGCGCCGACAGCTGCGCCAGCCCACGCAGCCGCTGCCAGGCCGCACCCGGATCGGTGTGGTACAGCGCCGGATCGCACAAGCGCGCGCAGTCCTCGGCGAGCCAGGCCAGGCGATCGCGCGCATCGAGCTCGTCGCGCAGGCCCGGAAAAATCGCGGCGAGATGCTCGACGTCGGCCGCGGCGTAATCGAGTTCCGCCGGTTTGAGCGGCCGGTGTGCCCAGTTGGTCCGCGACAGGCTCTTGTCGAGCACGATGCCGAGCCGTTTTTCGATCAGTCCGGCATAGCCGATCTGGTCGCCGTAGCCGAGCAGGGTGGCGGCGATCTGGGTGTCGAACAGCGGCTGCGGACACTTGCCGCAGTGGTGCACGAAGATTTCCAGATCCTGGCCTGCGGCGTGGAACACCTTCAGCCGGCCGGCGGTGGTCAGCGCCTCGAACAGCGGCGATAAATCGTCAAAGGCGGTTGCGTCGATCAGCGCGGTTGTGGTCGCATCGCGCACCTGCACGAGGCACAGTCGCGGATAGTAGGTGTCGATGCGGATGAATTCGGTATCGACCGCAAGAACCGCGCTCGACGACCAGCGCTCGAGCACGCGCGACAGCGTTTCGGAATCGGTGATCAGTGTATGGGTCATGAGCGGATGCGCAGAAACACCTAGAATAACCGCACGCCCACTCCAAAGCTCCCATGTTCGCGCAAGTTTTGACCGTGACGCTGCGCATCCTCGGATTTCGCGCCGGACCTCAGGATTTTCCCTACGATCCGCGGCTCACCTGGCCGCTGGTCTCGATCACGGGACTCGCGAACTTCCTGGTATTCGTGCAGGTGTTGCCGGCCGTCAGCTCGGCTGCGATGGCCGCGGCGATGATCGCCGGCACGGCGCTGGTCACGCGTTCGATCCTGCGTGCCCGCAATCTGGCGCCACGCTTCAATCAGACCTTCAACTCGCTGCTCGCCACTGCCGCGGTGTTGACCCTGCTGTTGCTGCCACTGTTCATGCAGGTGGCGCCGGTCCTGCGCGAGATTGCGGCCAAACCGCAGCTCCTGGAACAACCGGATGCGCTGCGTCTGCCGCAGGGAGTGGTGTTCACGATGAACCTGCTCAACTTCTGGAATTTCGCCGTCACCGCGCACATCTTCCGTCACGCTGCCAACGTGCAGCTGTGGGTGGGCGTCATCATCGCGCTGATCATCGCCTTCGTCGTGCTGTTCTTCGTCGCCTTCGCCGGCAGCCTCGTCGGGGCGATGTTCGGAGCGGCTTGATGCATCTTCACATCCTCGGCATCTGCGGCACGTTCATGGCCGGAATCGCCGCGATCGCGCGCGAGGCCGGGCACCGCGTCACCGGCTCGGACGCCAACGCCTGGCCGCCGATGTCGACCCAGCTCGAGCGGCTCGGCATCACCGTGCTGCGCGGCTACGAACCCGCACATCTCGATCCTCGGCCCGATGTCGTCGTCGTCGGCAACGTCGTCACCCGCGGCAACGCGGCGATGGAATACGTACTCGATGCCGGGTTGCCTTACATATCCGGACCGCAGTGGCTCGCCGAGCACGTACTGTGCGACCGCCACGTGCTCGCGGTCGCCGGCACCCATGGCAAGACGACGACGAGCTCGATCCTCGCCTGGCTGCTCGACTACGCCGGACTTGCACCTGGCTTTCTCGTCGGCGGCGTGCCGCAGAATTTCGGCATTTCCGCCCGCCTGGGGCGATCGAAGTTTTTCGTCATCGAGGCCGACGAGTACGACACCGCGTTTTTCGACAAGCGCTCCAAGTTCGTGCACTATCGGCCGCGCACCTGCATCCTCAACAACCTCGAATACGATCACGCCGACATCTTTCCGGACCTCGCCAGCATCGAGCGCCAGTTCCATCATCTGATTCGCACCGTGCCCAGAAGCGGGCGGTTGATCGTCAACGGCGTTGATGCCAGCCTCGCGCGCGTGCTCGCGCAGGGCTGCTGGAGTGAAATCGAATACTTCGATCGCGAGGACGGATGGTACGCATGCCCGAATGCCGACGGATTCGAGCTGCGTGTCGGCGGGATCGCGCATGGCCAGGTGCGCACGCCGCTGGCCGGTGCCCACAACCGCTCGAACGTCCTCGCCGCGTTTGCCGCAGCCCACCACGTCGGCATACCGGTGACGACCCTGATCGATGGCATCGCGCAATTCCGGGGCGTGCGCCGGCGCCTCGAGGTCGTCGGCAGCGCGCGCGGCGTGACCGTGTACGACGACTTCGCCCATCACCCGACGGCGATCGCCGTCACCATCGATGCGCTGCGCACGCAAGGACCGGGTCGCATCCTCGCCGTGCTCGAGCCGCGGTCGAACACGATGCGCCTAGGGGCGCATGCCGGCGAGCTCGCGCACAGCCTGCGTGACGCCGAGCTGTGCTTCGTCTACGCGCGGCCGGATCTGCACTGGGACGCCCACCGGGTGCTCGCCGATGTGGGTGCGCGCCTGCGCGTTCACCACGATCTGGGCAGCCTGATCGCCGATGTCGTCGCGCACGCGCAAAACGGCGACCGCGTGCTGATCATGTCCAACGGCGATTTTGGCGGCGTGCACGGCCGCTTGCTCGACGCCCTGCGGGGCTGAAGACGATCAGGCCGATACGGTTATCGGTTGAAAACCCTCCGGCTGAGCTGTTCCAGCGTCTGCGCATGGGCGGTGCGGGTGATGCCGTAAAAGCCCAAGCATCCCATTGCGGCGGCGATCATGAGTCCCACACCGGCCACATAAACGATCGCCAGCGCGTCGATGGTGGGCGCAGGCACGTCGGCCGGCGCGGCCTTCTCGGGAAAATCGATCGCGGTGAGGATGGCCCCGGACAGGAAAACCCCGATCCCGGATACGGCCCTGTTGATCATCACCAGGGCGGCGAACGGTATTCCGCCGGTCTTCAAATCGGATTCACTGTGGAATTACGAGCTGGGCTTGCGCACCAGTTGGTTGGATCGCACGCTTACCGCCGATCTCACCGCGTTCTACATCGAATACAAGAATCCCATCATCCAGCAGAATGCGCAGAGTCGGCAGGCCGGCATTCCGACCGGTTACCTTGACAACGTCGGCGCGGCCGAGAGCAAGGGTATCGAGGCCCAACTGCAGTGGTTCACGCCACTGGACGGACTCAGCGTCTCGCTGGGTGCGGCCTTCACGAGCGCCCATAGCACGGTGCCGTTCACGGATCAGGACGGGCAGTTGATCGAACCCGGGCAGCAGATGCCGGGCGTCGCGCCCCAGCAGTACCGGGCGAGCCTGCACTACTTAAGACCCCTCGGCGAGTTCATGCTGGGACTTACCGCCGGCTACAACTACATCGGCCAGGGCTATAGCAACTTTCAGCACCACATCGAGATCAACGGCTACGGTACGGCCCGGTTGGGCCTGATTCTGAGCGCGGACGCATGGTCCTGGCGCCCCAAGCTGGCGTTCAACGTGGACAACGTCTTCGATCGCGTCGCGGCCACCGGTGGGACGCTGAACCGACCGCTGGTGCCGGGACCCTTTTTCACCTATCTGCTGAACGCGCCGCGTACCTATACCCTGCGCCTGAGCGTGGATTTTTGAAGTCAAACCCACGGCTATTGCATGGATCATACATGGATCATGCCTCACACATGGGATTCCAGATGAGTCACTTTGAATGGATGGGCCTGCTTGCCGGATGCTTGACCACCGGAGCATTTGCCCCACAGGCGATCCAGATCCTGCGGACGCGGCGCGTGCAGGACATCTCCCTGGCCATGTACGTGTTGTTCTCGACCGGTGTGGCCCTGTGGATCGCCTATGGTCTGGCGATCCGCTCGCTCTCCTTGGTGTTGTTCAACGGCATCACGCTGCTGCTGTCCGGCAGCGTGCTGGTACTGAAGATCAAGTATGGACGTCGGGCGCCTGAACAGAGCCAGACGCGCCCCAGCCATGGTTGAGCGGCTGCGGCTGGCGTGGTTCCGCTGGGGGCTGCGCACCGCCATCGGCCTGCTGTGGTGGGGGCGCAAGACTCGCGGGCTGTCGGTGAGCGATGAACGCGTGGCGGTGGCCGGTGGCCGCATCCGGCTGCGCGTGTATTGCCCCCAAGGCGAGGCCCCTTTTCCCGTCATCCTCTACTTCCACGGCGGCGGCTGGATCGCCGGCGATCTGGATACGCACGATGCCGTGTGCCGCGATCTCTGTGCGCACGCGCGGCACCTGGTGGTCGCCGTCGATTACCGGCGTGCGCCGGAGCACCCGTTCCCCATCCCCATCGAGGACTGTCTGTTTTCACTGCAGTGGGTCAAGGAGCACGCCGCCCGCCTCGGCGGCGATCCCGGGCATCTGACGCTCTGCGGGGACAGCGCTGGCGGGAATCTCGCGGCGGTGGTCGCCCAGCAGGCGCGCCAGACGCATCCCGGGCTGATCAAGGGGCAGATCCTGGTCTATCCGGTGACGGATCACTGCCGCCATGCCCATTGGCCTTCCTACGCCGCCTATGGCGGGCGCGGTTACAGCCTGCCCTTGAAGGGCATGATGGAGATGTGGGACTTGTACCTGCGCGGCAGTCCGCTGTGGACGCCGGGCATGCGCCGTCACGACCTCGCCACCCCGCTGCACACGTGCGATCTCACGGGTCTGTCGCGTACGTTGTTGATCCTGGCCGAGCAGGATTTGCTACACGATGAAGGCGCCGAATATGCGCGTCTGCTGCGGCAGTCCGGCGTTGCCGTCGAAGTGCGCGAGTATCCGGGCACGCAGCACGGGTTTTTCGGCTTCAAGCCGAGTCCGGCTTATCGACAGGCGATTGGGGATGTCGCCGCTTGGGTGCGTGCCGCCTGACGGAGTCTCGGATCGCGGTTCCGGCGACGCACCGGCGTGACGGCGCACCGTTTCACGGAGGTCCGACCATCGGGGTGACGGCCGCGCCTTGCGCGGTACCGTCCGATTCATCCGGGTCCGCAACCCTGGTTTGCACGCCGGTCCGCGAGCGTCTGCGTATGCCGCGCCGCTCAAGCCGCCCAGCGTCGTCACGATTCGCTTGTGCCGGCGTCGCCGATCAGACGATCATCACGCTGACTTGTCTCGACATTCCTCGGCAGCATGGCTTTCAGCCTCGACCAGTTCTACCGTCTCAACCGCAAGGCACTGATCTGGCTGGCGCTGGCCGTCGTTCTGTGGCTGCTGCGCGATTTCTTCGGGCTGGTGTTCCTGACCTTCGTCATCGCCTTCTTCGCGATGCCGGCGGCGCGCAGGTTGCACGAGCGGCTGCGCCTGCCGTACCGCGCGGCGCTGGTCGTGGTCTACCTGCTGTTTCTCGGCGCGCTCGCCGGTTTCGGGCGCTTCGTCATGCCCAACATCGTCAACGAGGGTACGCGTCTGGTGGCCAATCTCGGCGCGATCCAGCAACGGCTGATTGAGCTCGATCAGCGTTTCGCCACCGAGTACCCGGCGCTGCACCAGCTGTTCTCGGGTTATCTGCGCAGCCTGCTCGATTCCCAGGCCGCGCAGCAGATGCACGAGCGGCTGACGGAGCAGCGCCTGGCGCTGGAAGCCGAGCCGGCGGCCGACGATGCCGCCGCCGAGCGTCGGCGGCGCGAGCTGCTCCTGGCCGAGGAGAAATTGCTGATCGAAGCGCTGTTCCGCGAGCAGGCCGAGCGCCTGCGCAAGCTCACGCCGCACTTGATCAATTTCGTCTACCAGGCAACGGCGACGATGGCACTGGCACTGCTGTTTTCGTTCCTGATCCTGATCGACCTGGAACGCCTGCAGCGGCTGGTACGTGCACTGCAAGGGTCGCGGCTGCACGACGTCTATGCCGAGGCGGCTGGTCCGCTGGTGCGCTTCACCCAGGTGATCGGGCAGGGCTTGCGCGCGCAGGCGATGATCGCGCTGACCAATACTGCGCTGACCCTGCTCGGTCTGCTGCTGCTTGGCATTCCTTCGATCGCGGTGCTGTCGATGATCGTGTTTGTCTGCAGCTTCATTCCGGTGCTCGGCGTGTTCATTTCCACGGTGCCGATCGTACTGGTCGCGCTGAACACCGGTGGTGTCGAACTTGCGCTGTGGAGCGTGGTCATGATCGTCGTGATTCACGCCATCGAGGCCTACGGGCTCAATCCGCTGATCTACGGACGCACGCTGCAGCTCAATCCGGTGTTGACGCTGATCATCCTGTTCGTGGCCTACCACGTTTTCGGCATCTGGGGCATGCTGCTCGGTGTGCCAACGGCGCGCTATTTGCTGAGCGACGTGCTGCGCGTAGCACTCGACGAGCGTTGATCGGATGACGAACCGGCGAAGACAGCTCCAGGATGAGCCGACGGAGGGCTGAATGGTATGAATTTATGAATGAATGGGCGCCTGAGACCGCATTGGCTACACCGGAAATGGATGGGGTCTAAAGCTGCTCGAAAAGCGAGCAGGACGAAGACGTCGGTCAGGTCACACTTTTTCTGTCGAAGGGGTGACGTTCCCTCATCTATCGCAAGTCAATGGATCGAGTATCCACAGATTGCACACCTTGGGAAATAGCTTTCCCTCACGTCTCTGCCAGAGCGGGTTCACTCCAGTTGCCTTGGGTCTCGCTGGGCGTTTACACGCTAGAGGTGTAGGTCGGGTGTAAAAACGCAAGCGCGGATACCTGATTGTGGTGCAGACCGGCGAGAATGCGCTGCTCTGCAGCGCGCACGGTCGGGTCGATCCAGACCCGCGGCACGTGGGCGACGACGTCGAGCCACTGGTCCGCCGTCAGCGGATCGGGGGGCGTGCTGGCCATCAGGCGCCGCCGAGGGCGCCGTGGGCCTGAAGGTCGGCGCCCAGCAGGCCGGAGGCCTGTTCGTCGGCGTGGTAGCTGGAGCGCACCATCGGTCCGGAGGCGACGTGCGAGAAACCCATCTTCTCGCCGATTTCGCGCAGGCGTTCGAATTCGGTCGGGTGCACGTAGCGGGCAACCGGCAAATGGTGTTTCGAGGGAGCCAGATACTGGCCGAGCGTCAGCATGTCCACCCGGTGCGCGCGCAGGTCGCGCATGACCTGCTCGATTTCCTCGATGTCTTCGCCCAGACCGAGCATCAGCCCGGATTTGGTGGGCACGTGCGGATGAAGGTCTTTGAAGCGCTCGAGCAGATCCAGGCTCCAGTCGTAGTCCGAGCCGGGACGTGCCTGCTTGTACAGGCGTGGCACGGTCTCGAGGTTGTGATTGAACACATCCGGCGGCGTGTCCTTGAAGATCGCCAGCGCCGGGTCCATGCGGCCGCGGAAGTCCGGTACCAGCACTTCGATGATCAGCTCGGGTGACAGCGCACGCGCTTCGCGGATGCAGGCGGCGAAATGCGCTGCGCCGCCGTCGGGCAGGTCGTCGCGGTCGACGCTGGTGATGACGACGTAGCGCAACCCCATCGCGCGGATGGTGCGCGCGAGGTTGACCGGCTCGTCCGGATCCAGGGGATTGGGACGACCGTGGCCGACGTCGCAGAACGGGCAGCGGCGCGTGCAGATATCGCCCATGATCATGAAGGTCGCCGTGCCCTTGCCGAAGCATTCACCGAGGTTCGGACAGCTCGCTTCTTCGCATACCGTATGCAGCTTGTTGGCGCGCAGCACGGCTTTGAGACGTGCTACTTCGGGAGTGGCCGGTGATTTGGCCCGGATCCATTCCGGCTTGCGCAGCGGCGCAGTGGTGGGTTCGATCTTGATCGGAATGCGCGCCATTTTCTCGGCGCCGCGCAGCTTCTCGCCCTGGACGACCGGGCGCGGCCGGACCGGCGGCGAGGGAACGGGGGTATCGCTCATGAGCTCTCCTGCGAGGACGCCATTGTAGCGGCTCGCCGGTGGCCGCCGCCTTATCGAATGCGGCGCACGCGGGCCTGTGTGTTCAGGCCCTCGACCTTGAGCCAGTAATTGCCCATGAAGCCGCGGCGGATCGTGACTTTGGGGCGGTCGGCGACCCAGTAGACCTCACGGTCGTCGATGCAGCGCCAGACCTGACCGTTTTCCAGCTCGAACAGCGTGCCTTTCTTCCAGCCGTTGAGGGGTCCGGTGAGACGGGATTCGATGCGGTCGGGCCCATTCTCAGCGGGGCTACGCGAGGGCGGCAGATCTTCGGCGCCGAAGCGGTCCGACGGATCCGCCGCGGGTACGGACGCTGCAGGCGCCGGTCCGGGGTCGGTGTCGGGGGCTACGTGCGCGGAACGTGCGAGTGCGTCGTAGCAGGCCAGGCGGGCCTGCGCGTCGGCGAGTGCGGCGCACCGGTTAAGTGCGGCATCGCCGGCGAAGCCCGGCAGGCTGAACAAGGCCAGCATGAGCGGCAGCCGATGTCGCGGCATGAGGTGATCCGGAGATACCAACGCTGCCGACCTTAACACGGGGCGGGTGTGAGGCAGTACAGGCCGGGTCAGGCCGCGAGCGCCGGTGCCGCGGTTTGCAGCGGCGGCAACCCCAGGGCGGTGCGTACCGCGGCTTGTGCGTGCTGGGCCAGGGTGTCGCGATCGTATCCGCGGGCCCGGATCGGCGCGCAGTACCGCACCTCGACGGTGAGCGTGGGTTCGCGCAGCAGGCGCAGGATGTGGCGGACGAGATCGTCATCGCCGATGAAAGGCGCGACTTGGCGGCCGGCACGGCCGGGGCCGTAGCGCAGGGCCACCGGCTGTACCCAGACATCGGCTTCGATCGGCGCGCTGAACAGACGGGCGTGGAAGCTGCGCACGTCGCGGCCATCGGTCGTCGTGCCCTCCGGGAACAGGACGACCGATCCGCCAGCCGCCAGATGGGGGACGAGCTTTTCCGCAAGTGGCCGTGCACCGCCTTTGCCGCGGCGGATGTAGAAAGTGCCGGCAGCATTCGCGAGCCAGCCGGCAATGGGCCAGTCGCGGATTTCGGATTTGGCGATGAAACGCGTCTCTTCGCAGGCTGCCAGTACCGCGATGTCGAGCCAGGAGATGTGGTTGGCGGCGGTGAGGCGAGGCTTGCGCAGCGCCTCGCCGTGGACGATGAGGCGGATGCCCAGAATGGCGAGTAAACCCATGAACCAGCGCCGCGCGATCGGCTCCGGGCGCAGGCGGCCGCTGATGTCGATCCGCACCGCGGCGGCTGTCAGCAGGCCCAAGCCGAGATGCAGCAGCAGCCGGGTCGCGCGCAGCGCGATGCGTAACCGTTCCGGCATTGACATCAGGCAGCGAGCGCGACGACCGAGCCCGTATTGCTGTGCCGGCCCAGGAAGTGGCGCGCGTAGCGCGGATGCAGCGCGCTGACGTTGAGCAGCATGAACACGTCCGCACAGTTGAAGTCGCGGTCCCAGTAGGCGTCGCCGCAGGCTTTTGCGCCCAGGCTCAGATACGCCTTGAGCAGCGGCGGCATTTTCGGTTTTTCCGTGATGCGGACGTCGGCTGCCGGCAGGCGGATGTAGGGACGCACCCGCTGGGCGGGCGGTGCCAGATGGTGGGTGCGGATGTACTCGAGGATCGCATGTGCGGTGGCACCGCCGTCGTCCAGGCCGATGCTGGCGCACCCGAAGAGGTAGTCATACCCCTCCTCGACGATGCAGGCGGCAATGCCCTGCCACAGCGTGGCGATCACCGCGCCGGAGCGGTAGTCGGCATCGACGCAGGTGCGGCCGACTTCCATCAGCCGGCCGGGCAGGGCATCGAGCATGGCCAGATCGAACTCGCTGGCCGAGTAAAAGCCGCCGGCCGCGGCGGCGTTGCGGTCGGTGAGCAGACGTGTGCAGGCGACGATGCGCTGACTGCCCGGTTCGATGACCATCAAGTGACGGCAGAATGGATCGTACGCATCGTGATCGATGCCCTCGTCACCGCCGTCGATGTCTGCACCCAGCTCGCCGGCAAAGATGCGGTAGCGCAGTTTCTGTGTCGCCCTGATTTCCTCCGGCGAGGTGGCGAAGCGGACTTCGAAGCGCGGGCGGCGCGGCAAATCGCCTTCGATGCACGCGGACATGCGAGCTCTCCAAGGTTCGGATGCCGCGCACTCTATGAAGCCGTTGTAAACGCACGATGACGACGGCGTTGCCGTTCTATGACGATGACGACGCGAGCCAGTCCGGGTGCGTTTCGGGCGATGACCACGCACGCACGTGCAGCTCGGCCAGCATGTCGGTATCGGACAGCAGGCGGTTGCAGGTACGCGGATCGATGCCAGAGGGGGGGTCGCGCACGAGGGCATCGGCCAGACGTTCGCGTTCGGCGTGTTGTCCGGCCGACTGTAGCGGACGGCGGCGCGCGCTAAGCATCATCAGCGCATTGACGGCCGGTTCGATGATGGCGTCGCGAAAGCCCGGGGACGGCGCTGCCCGGCGCAGGGCGGCCCGCAGCCAGCGCAGTTCGCGCGGGGGCATCGACTCCTCGGGAATCAGGAACAGCCGCGCGGCGCGCGCCATCCGGCCAAGGCCGACGCGCGAGCTCCACACCGACAGTGGAATGGCGATGACGAGGCTGCCGGCGACCGGCAGCAGCCACCACAAAAAGCTCGGATTGAGCCAGTACACCAGGCCCAGCCAGGCCAGGCCGAGGACGGTGCCGCCGCCATGGCGCAGCAACGCCTGGCTCCACGGTGTCTGCGCATCTTCGCGCGGGGGCGATTTCCATCGCACGGCAAAGCCGGCCAGCGCCGACAACACATAGCGGGTGTGAAACAGCATGCGGATCGGTGCGAGCAGCGCCGAGAACAGGCTCTCCAGGAACACGCCGAGCGCGAGCTTGAGCGGACCGCCGAAGCCGCGCCACTGCGCCGGCTGACATAGCGCGAGCAGTAGCGACAAGACCTTGGGCAGGAACAACAGCAGCATGGTGCCGCCAAACAGGCGGATCGCCCATTCCGGATGCCAGCTTGGCCAGTTGGGGAACAGTTGGTAAGGCTGGCTGAAATAGACCGGCTCGGAGAGCTCGAACACGGCGAGCAGCGCGGTCGACAGCACCAGGAAAGCGAACCACAGCGGGGCCGACAGATAGGCCATGACACCGGTCATGAACACGGCGCGGTGTGCCGGATGCAGGCCCTGGGAAAAGAACAGGCGGAAGTTCATCAGATTGCCCTGGCACCAGCGCTGGTCACGCTGTAGCTCGTCGAGCAGCGTCGGTGGCATCTCCTCCCACGAGCCAGGCAGGTCATAGGCGATCCAGACCGCCCAGCCGGCGCGGCGCATCAACGCCGCCTCGACGAAGTCGTGGCTCATGATTTCGCCGGACAGGGCGCCGTGCCCGGGTAGCCGGCCGAGCGCGCAGTGTTTCATGAACGGCGCGACGCGGATGATCGCGTTGTGACCCCAGTAATGGGACTCGCCAAGCTGCCAGAAATGCAGACCGGCGGTGAACAGCGGGCCATAGACGCGGGTCGCGAACTGCTGGATGCGCGCGTAGAGCGTTTCGCGCCCGGCGGCGCGCGGTGCAGTCTGGATGATGCCGGCGTTGTCGTGGGCTTCCATCAACTGCACGAGCCGTTTCAGGCAGGCGCCGGACATGACGCTGTCGGCGTCGAAAATGACCATGTACTTGTAGCGGCTGCCCCAGCGCCGGCACCAGTCGGCGATGTTGCCGGACTTGCGCTTGATGCGGTGTGTGCGGCGGCGGTAGAAGATGCGGCCGAAGCCATCGACCTCGCGACAGAGCTTGAGCCAGGCGTCGAGTTCGGCGACACGCGTGTCGGCATCGTAGCTGTCGCTGAGGATGTACAGGTCGAAGTGTTCGCGCATCCCGGCCCGGCACACCGAATCCCATGTGGCGCGGATGCCGGCGAACACGCGGGCCACATTCTCGTTGCAGATCGGGAACAGGATCGCCGTGCGCACGGACTCGGGGATCGGCACGTCGTCTGCGGTGGTCGCCGAGATCGTGTGCCGGTCGCGTCCGCGCAAGAGCTGGAAAAAGCCCATCAGCGCGGTCCAAAAACCAGCAGAAATCCAGGCGAACAGCACCGCATAGATCGCCAGCAGGGCGAGTTCGAGTCCATGTTGGCCGCGATACGGCAGCACCGCGGTCATGAAATAGGTCGCGAAATAGGTCTGCACCAGAACCAGGGCGATCAGCAGCAGGCGGCGGTTGCGCGCAGCCACGCGCCAGGGTGCTGGCCGGCGCGGCGGCGATTCCTGTTGCGTGGCGCGTGTATGCATGCGGCCGCGGCGGCCGAGCAGTTGCGCGGCCAGCCAGCGCCATAGACGACGCAAGGGGTTGTTGTCCCAGGGCCGCGGCGACATCGAGGCGCGCACCAGGGGTGGGGTCGTCACCAGCCGGAGGTCGCCGTGACGGTCCTGGGCGATGATGCTGTCGAGATTGCGGTCGCCTTTGCGCGGCTGCGCGAGCAGGCGCGTACGCAGCCGCGGCCAGGCGGAATGGCGGACGGCATCGACGGCGCTTGTCTCGCTGCGTCCGGACAAGGCTTCGTGCACGCTGGCGAAGACTTCACGCGGCGGCGCGTCTGCGGCTCCGCTCAGGCGCATCTCGACACAAGTGCGCGTCGCGGCATCGAGCGACAGACGCTGCAGGTAGCGCGACAGTCTCTCCGCCGCTCCGCGTGTGGTGCTGTCCATATGGCGGCCGTCAGCGTCCGGCTACCGCCGGCAGGGCGTAGGCCCAGGTTTCCGACACGGTCTGCTCGCCGTTGCGCAGGATCGCGCGCATCTCGAGCGGCTTGGTGTCGTCGCTGCGCCGCACGCGCAGGCTCAGACGCCAGCCGCCGGTGACCTCGTTGCGGTAGAGCTGGCGTTCCAGGATCTCGCCGCCGTCGCCGACCCAGACACCGGCGACGAGGTTCGCATCGGCAGGCAGATCGGCGAGCGGTCCACCTTCGAAGTCGATGTGGAAGCGCAGGCTGCCGTCGGGCTCCTTGAGCCAGCCATGCCCGCGGCGGGTCTGTACCACGCGGGCGAGCGGTGGCTGTGTCTCCGGATGCATTTGCCAGAGCAGGTTGTATTCGAACTCGATGCGGTCGCCTTTGCGCGGTGCGCGTTCCGGGACCCAGTACGCGACGATGTTGTCGTTGGTTTCGTCGGGGGTGGGGATCGACACCAGCTCGACCCGGCCCTTGCCCCAGTCACCACGTGGTTCCACCCAGGCGCTCGGGCGCAGGTCATACCGCGCCTCCAGATCCTCATAGTGCGCGAACAGGCGGTCGCGCTGCATCAGGCCAAAGCCACGCGGATCGCTGGTGCCGAACGAGGTGATGAACAGCCGGCGCGGATTCACCAGCGGACGCCAGATCCACTCGTTGTCGGTGCGCAGCATCAAACCGTCGGAATCGTGCACCTCCGGACGGTAATCCTCGCGCGGACCCGGGTGGTTCTCGCCGAAGAAGTACATGCTCGTCAGCGGCGCGATACCCAGCTTGGCCACGTCTTCGCGGAAGAACAGGCGCGCGGTCACCTCCGTGCTGGTGACGTCGCCGGGGATCAGGCGGAACGCGTAGGCTCCGGTCAGCCGTGGCGAATCCATCAACGCGTAGATGGTCAGCACATGATCTTCCGGGCGCGGCCATTCGATCCAGAACTCGGTGAATTGCGGAAATTCTTCGCCGGAGAGTTCGGCGGTGTCCACGGCGAGTGCGCGCGCCGACAGGCCATAGCGCTGGTTGCGGCCAAGTGCGCGGAAATAAGTCGCGCCATGGAACACGAGCACCTCGTCCTTGTAGTCGGGCCGGTTGATCGGATAGTGGATGCGGAATCCGGCAAAGCCGAGGTTTTTCATCGACGCCGGATCGATCCCGGTGTGGCCATAGTCGAACCAGGACGGATCAAAGCCGATGGGTTTTACCCCGTCGGCGCTGATCAGATTCACGCGCACCGTGCGGTTGTAGTACATGCCCGGATGCAGGAACTGGATCTCGAACGGCAGCCGCGTATTGCGCCAGATCGCTTTTTCAGGGCGGAAACGGATGTCGCGGTACTGGTCGTAGGTCAGGTTCGCGAGGACCGAAGGGAGTTTCGACGAAGGAGCCTCGTAGGGGCGCTCGGCCAGCTTTTGGGCCATACGCACGACGTCTTCGAAGTCGAAGGCGGCTTGCGCCGGCGTACCGACGAGCAGCACGAGTCCGGCGAGCAGACAGGAGCGCAGGACGCAAGTCAGGGGCATGGCGATACGGGCGGACGAATCACACGAACGGCGAGGGCGGAGACAGTCGGACGACATGATGGTTCAGTGCCCGGCCGCGGCGCGGGCGCCGGTGCGCAGGCGGAATACCGGGTAGGGCGCATGTGCGGCGACGGCGGACGGCGGCCGGCCCAGCACCTGATGCAGCGCCGAGCAGGTCACGTACAACCAGCCATCCGGCCCGAAGCTGAAGCCGTCGGGCCAGCGCAGGCGTTCGCTCTGCACCAGCGTCGCCAGACGGCCGTTGCGCTCTAGCAGCACGATTGCGGAGTGCTCGGGGTCGGAGAGGTAGATCGTGCCGGCTTCGTCGATGGTCAGGCCGTCGGATACGGTCTTGGGGGCATAGACCTCGACGCGGCTGGCCAGCGTCTCCGGCAGCAGGGTGCGGTCGCGCAGGTCGGCGCTGCGGATGCGGTAGAGGTGGAGATCGGTCACCGGTGCGAAATACAGCCACTCGCCCGTGCGATCGAGGACGATCGAATCGACGCCCGGACGGATGGCCACGAGTCCGAACAGTTCCATGCGCCGTCCCTGCACGACCGGAACGAAAGGATCGGCGATGACCGCCGGATGGCCGTCCAGCAGCCGGCGTGCCTCACGGCGCTGTACGTCGTAGACGATCAGTGCCGGAGTCTGCGCAAAGAAGCTCGCATCGGCGATGTAAACGGTATTGCCATCGGGTGCGACCTGGAAATCGTTGAGGTGCGACCCCAGCCCGGCGATCGTGCGCGGAAACTCGAACTCATGGACGACGGCACCGGTGGCGAGATCGAAGGCGAGCAAGCGTCCCGGATGCCAGCCGTGCCCGCCGTTGTCCAGCGTCCACAGCCGGTTCTGGCGATCGATGCGTAGCGACAGCACATCGCGGAAAAAGCGCGGTTCACCCGCCCCGGTTTGGAATGCGAGGTTCGGCCACGGCTGCATGCGGCCGTCGATCAACTCGACGACTTTCCACTCCGGGCGCGCTTCCGGATGCAGCGTGACAAAAACACGGCCATCGGTGGAAACCGCGATGTTGCCCGGCGGTGTGGGCAGCTCGGCGACCGTTTCCAGCACCGTCTCGGGCAATGCCGCGGGTCCGGTCGGGCGCTCGGGGAAGGTGCCGCCGCCGCCATAACGCCACTTGACGGCGGCGAGGATCGCGCCGGCGATCGCGACGATGATCAGCAGGATCCGTAGCCACAGGTGCATGGCGGGCGCGGTTTTTAGATCGGATCGGGGGTGGCTTCGATGTCGCCGGTCGGATCGGGAGCGATACCGCTGTATTCCTGGAACAGCGGCCGCATGCGATTGACCAGCAGACAGAACAGGTCCGCGGTTTTTTCGGCGTCGTAGATCGCCGAATGCGCGGCATCGGCATCATGTCCGAGCCCGGTGGCCTGCAGGGCGCGGGCGAGCACGGTCTGGCCGAGGGCGACGCCAGCGAGGGTCGCGGTATCAAAAACGCTGAAGGGGTGGAATGGGCAGCGTTTATAGCCGGTGCGTGCGACCGCGGCGTTGATGAAGCCCAGATCGAAATGCGCGTTGTGGCCGACCAGGATCGCCCGTGTACAGCCGTTTTCGGATACCGCCTTGCGGATCGGCCGGAACACGTGATCCAGCGCCTCGCGTTCGGGCAGCGCCAGACGCAACGGATTGTCGATGCGGATGCCATTGACCTCGAGGGCCGCTTTCTCGATGTTGGCTCCGGCAAACGGCTCGACGTGCGCGAACACGGTTTGCCGGCGCACCAGGTCACCGTTTTCGTCAAGGCCGAGAATCACCGCTGCGATCTCGAGCAGCGCATCGGTTTGCGCATGAAAACCGCCGGTCTCGACATCGACGACCACCGGCAGAAAGCCGCGGAAGCGATGGCCGATCTTGTGCTTCTGGGGAGGGGATTCCATCGGAAGGGACACCGACAGGGGCGCACAGGATACCGAAAAACCGGGCCGGCCAAGCCGTCGAGACGCAGCCTCGCCGTATAATCCCGGGCGCCGGCTACGTTTCGTAGCGGATCGCGGCATCCGGCCCGCGCCCATAAAGCCCACAGATCCCGACCGATGAGCAAACCCCGCAAGATTGCGCTCGCCTATTCCGGCGGCCTCGATACCTCCGTCATTCTCAAATGGCTGCAAGACGTCTACCAGGCCGAGGTCGTCACCTTCACTGCCGACATTGGCCAGGGCGAGGAACTGGATCACGTCCGTCCCAAGGCCCAGCAGCTCGGCGTCAAGGAAATCTTCATCGACGACCTGCGCGAAGAATTCGTCCGCGACTTCGTCTTCCCGATGTTCCGCGCCAATGCCGTTTATGAAGGCGAGTACCTGCTCGGTACCTCGATCGCGCGGCCGCTGATCGCCAAGCGCCTGGTCGAGATCGCCCGCCAGACGGGCTGCGATGCCATCGCCCATGGCGCCACCGGCAAGGGCAATGATCAGGTGCGCTTTGAGCTCACCGCCTATGCGCTCTGGCCCGAAGCCAAAATCATCGCGCCGTGGCGGGAGTGGGATCTCAACTCGCGCGAGAGACTTCTGGCCTACGCCGAGGCGCATGGGATTCCCATCGCCAAGAAAAAAGACGGCGGTTCGCCGTATTCGATGGATGCCAACGCCCTGCACATCAGCTACGAAGGTGGCGGTCTGGAAGATCCGTGGTGGTGCCCGCCGGATGACATCTGGCGTCTGACCGTCAATCCAGAAGATGCGCCCGACGAGCCGGAGTACGTGACCATCGCGTTCGAGCGGGGGGATGCGGTGGCTGTCAACGGCCAGCGGCTCTCCCCCTATGGCGTGCTCGATGCGCTCAACCGGCTCGGCGCCAAGCACGGCATCGGTCGTCTCGACATCGTCGAGAACCGCTATGTCGGCATCAAATCGCGCGGCTGCTACGAAACCCCGGGCGGCACCATCCTACTCAAGGCGCACCGCGCCATCGAAAGCATCACCCTCGATCGCGAGCAGGCGCATCTGAAGGACGATTTGATGCCCCGCTACGCCCGGCTGATCTACAACGGCTACTGGTTCTCGCCCGAACGCCGGGCTTTGCAGGCGTTGATCGACGACACCCAGACCCGTGTCAACGGCGAGGTGCGCATGAAGCTCTTCAAGGGCAACGTCTACAACGCCGGCCGGCGCTCGCAAGACTCACTGTTCGACGCCACGCTCTCCACCTTCGAAGATGACCGGGGGGCGTACAACCAGAAGGACGCGGAGGGCTTCATCCGCCTGAACGGCCTGCGTCTGCGCACCGGGGCCAAGCGCGATCGGCGCTGAAGTTGCGCGGTCGTCGTCGTCCGCCCTCTGGCGACCCTCGCTGATCCGGACGATCCCGCTGCGCGGGGCCCTCGTCCGGGCTCGGGTCGGCCGGCTTCATCCGCCTGAACGGCCTGCGTCTGCGCACCGGGGCCAAGCGCGATCGGCGCTGAAGTTGCGCGGTCGTCGTCGTCCGCCCTCTGGCGACCCTCGCTGATCCGGACGATCCCGCTGCGCGGGGCCCTCGTCCGGGCTCGGGTCGGCCGGCTTCATCCGCCTGAACGGCCTGCGTCTGCGCACCGGGGCCAAGCGCGACCGGCGCTGAAGTTGCGCGGTCGTCGTCGTCCGCCCTCTGGCGACCCTCGCTGATCCGGACGATCCCGCTGCGCGGGGCCCTCGTCCGGGCTCGGGTCGGCCGGCTTCATCCGCCTTGAACGGCCTGCGTCTGCGCACCGGGGCCAAGCGCGACCGGCGCTGAAGGTTGTACGCCTGCGCGGTGGTGCGTGGATACTGCGCGCCGACCGGTTATGCTGGTGGCGGGCATGCGGGGGTGCTGGCATGACGCAGGAGTCGATGCGCAGGGTCCGTTTGCGCGGTGTGGAGCTGGCCTGTCTCGAGCGTGGCACGGGGCCGCTGGTGTTGTGTCTGCACGGTTTTCCGGATACGGCCTATGGTTTCGTGCCTCTGCTCGACCGCCTGGCTGCGGCCGGTTACTGGGGGGTGGCTCCGTTTCTGCGCGGCTGGAAGCCGAGCGGGCTGGCCAAGGACGACGATTACCGCATCACCACGATCGTCGCAGATCTGATCGAGCTGATGGATGCCCTGGGGGTTCGGCGTGCGCATCTGGTGGGCCATGACTGGGGTGCAGTGGCGAGCTACATCGCAGGCGTCCGGCATCCGGACCGCATCGGCGCGATTGTCGCCGCGGCGGTTCCGCACCCGCGGCGCTTTTTGCTGCGGCCGACGCTGCGCCAGCTCTATCGCTCGCGCTACATGGCCTATTTTCAGCTACCGCATCTGCCCGAGCGCCGTATCGCCGCCGACGGTTTTGCCTGGCTGCACCGACTCGTACGGAGCTGGTCGCCGCGCTGGGGATACACGCAGGCTGATCTGGCGCCGGTGCAGGACAGCCTCGCCGATCCGGCGCACTGCCGCGCGGCGCTGGCCTACTACCGCAGTCTGCCGGGTGTGTTGCGCGAGCGTCGCCACTGGTCCTTGCTGATGAAGCCGCTGCCGGTGCCGGCCAAGGTCATCTGCGGCGCCGACGATGGCTGTATCGGACCGGAGATGTTCACCGATCAAGCCCATTGCTTTGCCGCCGCCTACGAACTGGTCCGGATCGAAGGGGCGGGGCACTTCATGCACCGCGAACAGCCGCTGCGCTTTGCTGACGAGGTGCTGGGTTTTCTCGAAGGACATTCGCTTTAAGGGAAGTGCCCGCGCCGCTCG
>NZ_FOOC01000021.1 GCF_900113085.1 Fontimonas thermophila
CGGGTTCAACCATCGCAGACTGCTGGGGTCGATCGGGAACATCCCGCCAGCAGAAGCCGAAGCGGCTTACTATCGGCAACAGGCTGCGCTGCCCCTGGCAGCGTAACTCAAACCAAACAGCCTCCGGGATTACCGGGGCGGTTCACTCATACGACCTCACTGTGAAAAATCATCACCGCGATGAGAACCTCGCCGCCGTCATGTGCCGCAGCTTGGTGAGCGTGGATTGGCAAGGATATCTGTACGACTGCGGTTTCAATCAGCAGTTGGGCTTGCCGCTGTCGGGGCGGCGTCGGCATCTGCGCGATTTGCTGCAAGATGATCTTACGGGTGCCACCATCCGCGTGGCCGATCACTGCTATGGATGTACCGCCGGGTGTGGCAGCAGCTGTGGCGGTGCACTCACGTACAAAGGCAAGGCATGAGAAAAAAAGTCATCCTGGTGTTGGTGCTTCTTACCGCAGCAGGGCTGTTCTTTTACTTTGGCGGTGCGCAATGGCTGTCGCTGGCGGGTGTGAAGGCCGAGCTGGCGCGGATCCAGGCCTGGCGGGATGCGCATCCGCTGGCGTTTGCTGCGGGTTTTTTCGTCTGCTATGTCGCGATCACGGCGTTGTCGCTGCCGGGGGCGGCGGTGATGACGCTGGCCGCAGGGGCCTTGTTCGGGCTGATCGAGGGCGCGGTGCTGGTGTCGTTCGCCTCGAGTCTAGGGGCGCTGCTGGCTTTCTGGGTGGCGCGTTATCTGCTGCGCGACTGGGTTGAGCAGCGGTTTGCCCACCGGCTGCAGGCGATCAATGAAGGTTTGAATCGGGACGGGGTGTTCTATTTGTTTGCGCTGCGCCTGGTGCCGGTGATTCCGTTCTTTCTGATCAACCTGCTGCTCGGGCTCACGCGCATGCGCGCTTGGACGTTTTACTGGGTGAGCCAGCTCGGCATGCTACCGGGCACGGTCGTCTATGTGAACGCCGGCATGCAGCTGACGCAGATCAAGCAGCCGGGCGACATTCTGTCCTGGCCGTTGCTGGCGTCTTTTGCGCTACTGGCGGTGTTTCCCTGGCTGGCCAGAGGGCTGCTGCGCCGCTTCGAGCGCCGACGCCTGTATGCGCGCTGGCAACGCCCGAAGCGCTTTGACCGCAATCTGATCGTGATCGGGGCGGGCGCCGCCGGGCTGGTGACGTCGTACATCGCCGCGGCGGTCAAGGCCAAGGTCACCTTGATCGAGTCGCACAAGATGGGGGGTGATTGTCTCAACTACGGTTGCGTGCCGAGCAAGGCGCTGATCGCGAGTGCCAAGCTCGCACATCAGATGCGCCACGCCGAGCACTTCGGTCTCGCATCCACGAATCCTGCGTCTTCATTCAAGCGGGTCATGGCGCGGGTGCATGCGGTGATCGCGGCCATCGCCCCGCATGACAGTGTCGAGCGCTACACCGCGCTCGGCGTGGACGTCCGCCGTGGGCATGCCCGTCTGGTCGATCCGTGGACGGTGGAGATCACGGATCAACATGGCACAACGGAAAAGTTGACGGCCCGCAGCATCGTGCTGGCGACCGGCGCGCGGCCGTTCGTGCCGCCGCTGCCAGGCTTGGATCGCATCGACTACCTCACCTCCGACACCCTGTGGGAGCGCCTGAAGGATCGTGATTGCGCACCGGCGCGGCTCATCGTGCTCGGCGGCGGACCCATCGGCTGTGAACTGGCCCAGGCCTTCGCGCGGCTGGGATCGCAGGTGACGCTGGTGGAGATGGCGCCACGATTGATGCTGCGCGAGGACGAAGAGGTGTCCGACTTCGTGCGCCACGCCTTGCACGCCGATGGGGTCGAAGTGCTGATCGATCATCGCGCATTGCGTGTCGAGCGCGACGGCGACGACAAGCGCCTGGTCGTGGCCACGGGCGGCAGCGAACGGCGCATCGCCTTCGACGAGCTGCTGGTCGCGGTCGGGCGGCAGGCACGCCTGGAAGGCTATGGGCTGGAAGAGCTGGGTATCCCGGTGCAGCGCACGATCCAGACCAACGAGTATCTGGAGACGCTCTACCCGAACATCTATGCCGCCGGTGATGTCGCCGGGCCGTATCAGTTCACGCACACGGCCGCGCATCAGGCCTGGTATGCGGCAGTCAACGCGCTGTTCGGTCGCGTCAAGCGTTTCAAGGTGGACTATTCGGTGATTCCGTGGGTGACCTTTGTCGATCCAGAAATTGCGCGGGTTGGTCTTAACGAGCAAGAAGCCAAAGAAAAAGGCATTGCGTTTGAGGTGACCCGCTATGATCTGGACGATCTCGATCGCGCCATCACCGAGGGTCATGCCGAAGGCTGGATCAAGGTGCTGACCACGCCGGGCAAGGATCGCATTCTGGGTGTCACCATCGTCGCTGCGCATGCCGGGGAATTGCTCGCCGAGTTCGTGCTGGCGATGAAGCATGGGCTTGGTCTGAACAAGATTCTGGCGACGATCCACCCTTATCCCACCTGGGCCGAGGCCAACAAATACCTTGCCGGCGAATGGCGGCGGGCCCATGCGCCGCAGTCCCTGCTTGCTTTTCTTGAGCGCTACCACCGCTGGATGAGGGGCTAAAAAGATGGGACGTGTCTCCATCATCGTCCCCATGCTCAATGAAGCAGCCGTCCTGTCCGATTTGTGCGAACACCTGGCGCCACTTGCCCGATCAGGCGTGGAAATCCTTTTTGTGGATGGCGGCAGTCAGGATGGATCAGATGCCATTGCCCGTGCGGCCGGGTTTTGTGTTCTGATGAGCGCGGCAGGGCGGGCGCGGCAAATGAACGCCGGGGCGCGCGCCGCGCGCGGCGATGTGCTGCTGTTCCTTCATGCGGACACGCGCCTGCCGGATGGCGCCGTGCCAGCCGTCGAGGCGGCCTTGCAAAGCCATCTCTGGGGACGTTTCGACGTGCGCATCGAGGGTCGCTCTTGGATGCTGCGCGTGGTGGCCGCGCTGATGAACCTGCGTTCGCGGCTGACCGGGATTGCCACCGGCGATCAGACGCTGTTCATGACGCGCAGCGCCTATGAGGCCGTCGGCGGGTTTCCCGACCAGCCGCTGATGGAGGACATCGAGATCAGCCGATCGCTCAAGCGTCTTGGCCCGCCTGCCTGCCTGCGTCTGCGCGTGACCACCTCGGGCCGGCGCTGGGAGACGCGCGGCGTGTGGCGCACCATCGTGCTGATGTGGTGGCTGCGCTGGCGCTACTGGCGCGGCGTGCCGGCCGAGGTGCTGGCCAGGGCATACCGATGAGGCGTCTGCGCATCGTGATCTTCGCCAAGGCGCCGCTGCCGGGAATGGCCAAGACGCGGCTGATTCCGGCGTTGGGCGAGCAAGGGTCGGCCAGATTGGCCCAGCGCATGCTGCGTCACGCCGTCGACGAGAGCCTGGCCGCAGCCATCGGCGACGTGGAGTTGTGCGTGACGCCCCAGCCGGACGCGCCGCCCTGGCGGCCCTGGCGCGACCGTGGCTGGCCTGTCGATTGGCAGTGGCAAGGCGAAGGCGATTTGGGTGCGCGTCTCGACCGCGCGGCCCGTCGTGTGCTGAGCGCGCACGACGCCGTGTTGCTGATCGGCACCGATTGTCCGGGTCTGACGCGCCATCACTTACAGCTCGCCGCCCGGCAGCTCATGACGCACGAGGCGGTCATCATCCCCAGCACCGACGGGGGTTATGTGCTGCTCGGTCTGGTCCGTCATCACCCCCATATCTTCGAGGAGATTCCATGGAGCACGAACCGTGTCTGTGCCGAGACGTTGGCACGCATCGGCACGCTGGGTTGGACGGTGGCGCAGCTTGCTGCGCTCAGCGACATCGACGAACCGGCGGATTTGGCGGCCGTGCCGCCGGGCTGGCTGGCATGACGCGCGGACTTTGGCTGGCGCTGCTGTGGCCGGCTGCACTGGCAGCGCAGATACTCGACGTGGGCCGGTTCGAAGCGGAATCGGTCGAGATTCCGGCGCCCTGGCGACTCGTTCAACCCTCCACCAAGGTGCCCCCCACGCGCTACCGGCTGCGCGCGTGGGACGGTGTCATGGCGATCGAGGCGCGGGCCGAGGCGAGCATGGCGATGCTGGCGCGTCCGCTCACGGTCGATCTCGGACAAACACCCGTACTGTGCTGGCGCTGGCGCATCGAAGCCCCGCTGCGCAGCGCGGATTTGCGCACAAAATCGGGAGACGATTTTGCCGCCCGGGTCTATCTCTCCTTGTCGGTGGATCCCGCGGTACTCACGCTCAGTCAACGTCTCAAGCTTGCTCTCGGTCGCCAGCTCTACGGCCGCGATCTGCCCGACGCCGCCATCAACTACGTCTGGGACAACACGCATCCGGTGGGTTTCACGGCTCCCAATGCCTACACCGATCTGGCGCGCATGATGGTGCTCGAATCCGGTGCCGGGCGCGCCCAGCGTTGGGTCGAAGAACGCCGCGATGTGCTCACCGATGCGCGCACGCTGTTCGGCACCGACCGCATCCGGGCCATCCAACTGGCCGTGGCCAGCGACACCGACAACACCGGTGAAACCGCCCACGCAGGGTTTGCCGATTTTCATTTCGTGGGGAAAGACCAGGCCTGTGTCTTCACGGCGCCATCCCTTCACCCCTGAAGCGTCTCGTGCGCAGAGGTTCTCGGGAGCGTCCATCGATGGAAAAGCCGCAACGACATTCGTTATCCGATCGTGCCTCGCCAGTTGGCGCCCATTGGCATCAATACGCCGTAGAGATGACCGCAGTCGAGGCGGCGTATGGCTGGCTCGTGCTGATGGTCAATGGCATCGACCTTGTCTTCGACGTCCCGGACAGCTGGGCTGGTTCAAGAGCGAGCAGGCGGTGCTCGGCCATTGACCATTGATGTGTAACAAATCGACCGTCTGAACCGAAGTGACTCAAGCCGCTGCTCGCGCGCCTTTACCCTGAGGTGCTCGCCAGCTATTACGGCTGCGGGCTAGTTTGCCCGGGGCTGGTTTGCCCGCTGCTGCTGGAAGGCTGCCGGGTGCTGGATCTGGGCTGCGGGTCCGGGCGCGATGTCTATGTGCTGGCACAGCTCGTGAGGCCGCAGGGCGAAGTCATTGGCGTGGATATGACCGACGAACAGCTGGCCGTCGCGCAAAAACACCAGGCCCATCACGCCGAAGTGTTCGGCTTCGACAACGTGCGCTTCCTCAAGAGCTATATAGAACGGTTGGACGGGCCCGATCTCGCGCCTGGCAGCTTCGATGTCATCGTCTCCAACTGCGTGGTCGATTTTTCGCCGGACAAGCCGGCGGTGCTGCGGGGCGTAGAGCGCCTGCTCAAATCCGGCGGCGGGTTGAATTTCTCTGATGTGTTCGCGGATCGCCGCCGGCAAGCTACCCAAGGTCGCGCTGGTGGCTTGCACGCGCAAGCTGCTGACCACGCTCAATGCCATGGTCCGCATACGAACCGCCTAGCAGGTCCATACCGCGCTCATTGCCACGACATGAGGGGGTGACGCTTGGGCGCAGGGTTGTCCACCGAGCTGGGTTGTGGGTAACCCGCCGGCCCCTTCCCGGGCCTCAGGGCAGGTTGCTCACCCACTACAAAGCACTCGGTGGGCAACCTATGTTCGTGCCGGCGACTCTGCGCACTTCTGCCACGGGAGACTTGACGAACAATACGGTTACTCAGTAGCGCTCCACGCGCCCGCAGCCGGCGAAGCGGATCTCCACTGGGCCGTCACTGTCCACCTCCAGCTCGGCCTTGCAACTCAAGCGCGCGCGCTCGGGGTGTACGGTGAGGCTGGCGATGTTGCGCAGCACTAGACGCAGCCGGTCGGCCACCGTCGCCGCGGAGGCGTCGCCCCAATCGCGTGACTGGCTGAGATAGGCGATCCCCGACAGGATGCCGCCGGTCAGCAGACCCGCGCCGAATTGCGTCGGCAGCACCTGGGTATCACTCGCGCCGAAGCCTTCGGACACCGCATCGATACTGCCGGGCTCGCCATCGCGTGTAACCAGCGCCGACAGCCAGTAGACGTGATCGGCGATCATGCCGACGTCGGCGAAGTCCATGCGCGGGTTGACCACGTAGCTGATATGCGCTGGATTCCGCACGACGGCGCGATCACCCAGAAAGTCGGCGCCGGGCTGGTACTCGTCGTTGAACGAGAAGGTCAGGTGTTCGGCCGGCGCGTAGCTTTCGAAGCGATAGCGATAGCCGAGCCGATCGAGTTCCTGGGCTAGCGTCAGCGGCCCGGGATAGGGCACCAGCTCGTCGGTCGTCGCCACCCAGATCAGCGTCGGTACATGGCGCAACGACGCCAGCGACTCAAAGGTGTTCGACTGCGGGCCTGGGCTCGGTTGCAGCGGTGGCACCCAGATGCCGACCGCGGGCGGACCGACGATGGTATGTATGCGCGCGAAGAGATCAGGATAACGCGTGGCCAAGCGGTAGCTGCCGTAGCCGCCCATGGAAACGCCCGTCGTGGCCGCATAGTCTGGATTCAAGGGGTAGTGCCGTGCCACATCGTTCCAGACTTCGAAGGCATCGGCCTCGGCAGTCTCGACATACCAGCCATCCGGACCGCGGCCCGCTGGTGTGGCCACCAGATAGCCGCGCCCACGCTCGCCCAGCTGTCGCTGATGGCGGGTGCCGTGGTACTGGTTGTAATTGGCCGCCAACGAGTGCAAGAGCAGGGTAAAGCCGAAGCCCCCTTCGGGCGGCGCACGGTCCGGGACGTACAACGCGTAGGGCTGCAACTGACCGCCGAAGCGGCCCAGACAGCCCTCGGCGGTGCCACAGTCGTTGTCCGGATTGACGCCGGGTGCATGGGTGAAGCGACTTGCAAAAATGCGGTTGATCGCGCCCACCGTCGGTGTACCGCCCGGCTGGTTGGGCATGTCATCGTCGATGCCGTCGCGCAGGCGGCCGAAGTCCACCGTTGCCCGGAACTCACTGATGTCGCCGGCGGCAAGCGCCGCGCCCTGACGCTTGTTGCGCCACCAGGCGGTGTTGAGCACGAGATCCGTGAACAGCGTCGGCAGAAGCTCGGTCCCAGGCTCGTCGTAACGAAAGGCGACATTAAAGAAGGCCGCGGGCGGGCCGCTTAAGCCGAGGGCGCCGCCGGGGCTGGTTTCGTTCGCAACCGCGCCAGGCAGCAGATACGCTTTGGTCGTCGTATTCCAGAGACCGACGCCGAGCGCCATCGCGATACGTTCGCGGCCCGGATCCCAGACACTGCGCGGCACACGCCAGTGGATCTGCGCGCGTTCGAGATCGACTTCGACCGGCAGATCGTTGGCGAGCACGGCTCCGGTGTCGAGATCGACCAGCTCCGCCTGCCGCTCGAAGACCGTCAGCGCCCAGCGCGCCGGGACGACAACGTTCGCACCGCGCGGCAGAGCACGCGGCGCGGCGCTGTCACCGAGCGCCAGCGTGAGCGCGACACGGTCAGGGTCGAGCAGGGTGTTCAGCGTCACACGGAACGCAGTGGCTGTGTCGAGTGCACGCACGCGGAACTCGACCAGATCGGCGGCGTTGTTCGCGTACACCGGATCGAGCGGGTAGCGATAACTGCCGCCGCGGCGCGAGAACACGTCGTCAGCGACGGCATCAAGACCAGCGGCGAGATCGACGACGTTCTCCAGCGCAGCGTTGGCGCCGTGGTCATCGAACAAAAAGTCTTGGTACAAAAACTCGCCATCACGGTAGGCCGAGGCGCCCGAGATCAGGATCGGTGGGGCGCGCCAGATGCCGGTATTCTCGAGCTGCGGTGCGCGCGGTGGCGGCGCATAGAGAATCGGCGGGCCCGGACGCGGTTCGGGGCCGCTGTACAGCGAACTGCCGAACGGCGGCTGCAGCGCCTCGATGGAGGCCGGCGGTGCGCTGCTGCCGCAACCGACAAAGAGCAAAGCGCACAGCACGGTACCGGCGGTCGCTCGGCAAGGGCGGTTCATGGCGGCTCTCCTCACAGACGGACGTATCGTCCGCGTTTTTGTGTTGTACCGGTGCCGTCTTACGGTGTTGCCGAGTGGATTGTCAACGTGGGGCGTCAGAAGCCCATCTGCCGCGCCGCGAGATCCTTCATGATCTCCAGCGAATCGCCACCGATCGAAAGAACTTTCGGCGAGCGGTGCGGCGGCGACACGGTGCCGTGAGCCCGCCCGATGGGCGGGCGAGCGCGGGTGCGGGAGCCGCCGAGCGACCGCGTCAGAAGCCCATCTGCCGCGCCGCGAGATCCTTCATGATCTCCAGCGAATCGCCACCGATCGAAAGAACTTTGGTTTCGCGGTAGATCCGCTCCATCTTGGTTCCTTGCAGATAGCCGGCGCCACCGAAGGTCTGCATGGCCTCGTTGGCGCTCCATTCGAGTGTCGTCACCAGGTTCTTGAGCAGACCACATCGGCCACTGACATCTGGTTGTGTGCGACACGTCAGGCCAGCACACCGAGATTTGCGCACGGGGCTTCGATGCGCATGCGCATGTCGACCAGGTTGTGGCGGATCACCTGGCTCTTGATCAGCGGGCGGCCGAAGGTTTGGCGCTCGCGAGGTCCTCCCGCTTTCAGTCAGACAGCAGACAGCCGTCGAACGCCACCGGCTTGGCCGCTGTTCGCCAGCCGCACGGCCAGGCGGTGTTCGTGCTCGAAACGGGCTTCGCCGCGCCGCACCGTGATGGCCGGGTGTCGGCCAGGAGGCTTTCGTACTTGACGTGGTGCAGTTCCTCGACGCGTCCTTGCGGCTGGTCCAGGAGCCGTTCGCGCAGAAGCGCGGGCGTCGTCACGGAAATGCCGGTGTCGAATGAGCTCGTTTGACGAAGGTGGGCGATGTGCGCCGCGCGGATCAGGATCTCTTGGACGGCATACAGCCCATGTTGACGCCGGTGCCGCCGATCGCCTCGCGCTTGATCAGCTTCAGGCGCGCGCCGCGCTCGACCGCTTTCAACGCCGCCCGCCACCATGGGCACCGCTGCTGCCGATGATCGCGAGGTGCGGGGTCGTGCCGCCTGGGCAGCAGGCGAGTACGTCGGCCGGCCCCAGTGTCGCAAAGTGCGTCTTGACATGACCGGCTTCTTTAGACGATCAGGACTGCGGAACAGGGGCAGGACTGCGGAATAGGGGACGTCAGCAGCCCGATCACCACCGCCACGACGATCCAGAACGCGGCCTTGCGGCGGCGCTGTACGCGCGGATCGGCGCAGGGCTGACGGCGCGCAGGCTTGCGGCGTACGAAAGATGCTGCGCCAAGCGAAGAACAGCGCGATGATCGCCGCCGTCACGAAAATCCGGTGGAAAGCTTCGAGTGTCTTGAGTGAAGCGGGCCACGAGCCGCCGAGGCCGGCCATGACCAGCGCGAGCGGCAGTGCACAACACGCGGAAGTGCCCAAGCCGGCGACGACACCGGCGGCGAGCGAGAGCCTAGAGCGGTCCTGCATCTCTCGCCATGAGCGACTGTGAATGAAGGTTGCCACGCCATCCCCGTAGCTGACCACGGAGTCAAGATGCGGCCGATCTACGTCATCTGCGCTCTGGCGTCGCGTGCAGGCTGAGTGTGCTCACGCACATGGACGCGCGCATGGATCGGATGCCGGGGAGGAAAATCGTGTGCCCAGCCGGTGGGCATGATCTGCAGCAATCTCTGCAGAGATGGGGTCAGCTGGGTGATTACCTCGCTTTTCTACCCCCTTGCGCGCTTTGCCGCTGAACATCCACGGCGGCAGGGCTTGACTCTGGACTTGTGTCCAGGGTTTAGGCTATGCCCCAGCATCAGGAGGTCTGCATGCAGACATGGACTATCGGCAAAGTCGCGAAGCAAGCCGGCGTCGGCATCGACACCGTGCGCTTTTACGAGCGCAAGGGTTTGCTGCTTGAGGCCGCGCGCACGCAAAGCGGCTATCGGTTGTATTCGGCGGACGATGTGGACCGCCTGCGTTTCATTCGTCGTGCCAAGCGGCTCGGTTTTAGTCTGGAAGAGATCGCGGAGCTGCTCGAACTCGATGCGGCCAAGGGCAGCCGCGCCAGTGTGAAACGCCTGGCGGAAAGGCGTCTTGCCGAAAGCAAGCCGGCGTCGGCATCGACACCGTGCGCTTTTACGAGCGCAAGGGTTTGCTGCTTGAGGCCGCGCGCACGCGAAGCGGCTATCGGTTGTATTCGGCGGACGATGTGGACCGCCTGCGTTTCATTCGTCGTGCCAAGCGGCTCGGTTTTAGTCTGGAAGAGATCGCGGAGCTGCTCGAACTCGATGCGGCCAAGGGCAGCCGCGCCAGTGTGAAACGCCTGGCGGAAAGGCGTCTTGCCGAGCTTGATCAGAAGCTGCGGGAATTGACCGCCATCCGTGATGCCCTGGCCGCGCTCGTGAGCCGCTGTTCGGGTCAAGGCTCGGTCAAAGGTTGCCCCATCATCGAAGGCGTGCTCGCGCAGGACGACCACGCATGCAAGGAGTATTGACATGACCCCCAGCCAGATCCATCCAGAATCCCCGGCGGCAGGACATGATTGCTGCGCCGTATCGGCCAAGGCCCAGATGGTGGACGCCTGTGCTGCGAAGCATGGCAAATCGTCCGCAGCCGGGCAGCCCGCCGCGGCACATCCTGCGCATCACGTGCATGCCGGGGCATCGTCGTCGCACGCGCGGTTGACCACGGCCGCAACGCTGCACTGCCTCACGGGCTGTGCCATCGGCGAATGGATGGGTCTGGCCATCGGCGTGAGCCTGGGGCTGTACCCGTGGGCGACGATGGCGCTGGCCACGGTTCTCGGCTTCGCCAGCGGCTATACCCTGGGCCTGTGGCCGCTGGTCAGGCAGGGCATGGGCTGGGGGCAGGCCTTCAAGACCATCTGGCTGGGCGAGACGATCTCGATTGCGGCGATGGAATTCGCCATGAACTTCACCGACTACCACGTCGGTGGTGTGCAGGCGGCTTCGCCGTTCGCGCCGCAGTTCTGGCTGGGTTTTGCGGCGGCACTTACGGCGGGATTTGGGGCCGCCTGGCCGGTGAACTGGTGGCTGCTGCGCAGCCGCGTCAAAAAGCCGTGCCACTGAGCCTTCGCCATCGGGCATCCACACCAGCGTTGAGCGCATTGTCCAAGCCTTGAAAATTGCCTAAAGTCAGAAGCGCCATGAATCGTTTGCGGACCGGCTTGAGCGTGCTGATGGGGCTGGTGCTCCTGCTGCAGGGCCTGGCCGTGTCCGCTGCGCCGCACGCCCGGCGGGCCGAGGTGACGGCCGCATTGGCAGCCGCTGCGGATCCGCCCTGCCACCGCCAGAAAGCGCCGGCCAAGGCCGAGCCGCCCGCGTCCTGCTGCGACGAAGACTGTCCCCACATGGCGCGCTGTCTGCTGGGGCAGCTTGCTCCTGCCGTGACCCTGTGCATGAGCGTGCCCCCGCCGGCCCGGACCGAGCCGGGTGCCGCATCGCTTTTTTCGACCTCGCCGTTACCCCGCGCGCTGTTACGTCCGCCCATTCCGCTCCACGGCTGATGCCGTCTTGCGGCTCGCTCTGAGAGCCGCTCCCGGGCCTTTGTCTGGCCCCACCGTGGAGAGAAACGATGTTTTCCAAAGATTTGTGCGCCCGCCGTGCGCGGTGCGCCAGTACCTTGGCGCTGGTGCTGGCGCTGACGATGCCGTCCGTCCGGGCGCAAGACGATGGCGGCGTTGCGCTGGATCTGGATGAGGCGACTGAGCTCGCGCTCGAGGCCCAGCCCGTGCTCGAGAGTCTTGAGGCCGAGATCCGGGCGATGCGTGAGACTGCCGTTGCCGCCCGCGCCTTGCCCGATCCGCAGTTGCGGACGGGTATCTCCGATCTGCCGATCAACACCGGCGACGCCGGGTCGTTCACGCACGATGCGGACACCCAGATCCAGATCGGTCTGATGCAAGAGTTTCCGCGTGCACAGAAACGGCGCTTGCGTGGCGAGCAGTTCGAACACGAGGCGCAGCGGCTGGAGGCCGAGTATCGCCTGGCCGAGCGCAGCATTCGCCGCGACGCCGGCTCGGCCTGGCTCGAACTCTGGCGTGGGGATCAGGGGCTGAGGCTCGCCCGCGCCAGCCTGCGCGAAGCCGAGGCACAGCAGCAGGCAGTCGAGATTGCTTTGAAGACAGGCACCGCCACCCAGGCCGAGTTTCTGGCGGCGCGGCAGGAAGCGGATCGCCTGCGCGATGAGGTCGCTGGTGTCGAACAGCGCATCGCCTACGCCCGCCATGCGCTCTCGCGCTGGATCGGCGCAGCCGCAATGCGGCCGGTCTGCCCGGAGCTGGCCGATGCGCCTGCCTTGCCCAGCCTGGACAGCGCACTGCAACGCGTGCGTGCCCATCCGCTTTTGGCCGTGGCCGCCGCGCGGCTCGCGGCCGCCCAGACGGGCACAGACCTCGCGCGCGCGGCCTACCGGAGCGACTGGCGCGTGGAATTGGCCTACGGTTACCGGCCCGCGTTCTCCGAGATGCTGATGCTGCAGGTCGGCGTCGATCTGCCGCTGTTCACGCGCAACCGGCAGGACCGCGGTCTTGCGGCGGCGCTCGCGCAGCAGGATGCGGCAGCACTTGCCATCGACGACATCGGCCGCCAACTGATGGCGCAGGTGCGTCTGGCTCACCACGACTACGAGTGGCTGACGATCCGGCTGAAGGATTACGAGCAGACCTTGCTGCCGCAGAGCCAGAACCGCATCGCGGCGGCGCTCGCCGGCTGGCGCTCCGGCCGCAATGCGCTGCGCGAGGTGCTGGATGCCCGCCGGGCCGCGCTCGACATCCAAAAGGCGCGGCTCGACCTGCAATTCGATCGGGCCCAGCGCAGCCTCGAACTGCGTTATCTCGGCGTTCTCGACTCCAACACGGAGGAGAATCATGAATAAGAAAATCCTGATGGCCTGGGTACTGGTCGTCGTCGTTGGCGCCGGTGTGGGCGGGTGGTATGCGCAGCGCACGACGCCGCACACGCACGCGCTGGTGAAGATGACCGACGAGCACGGCAAGACCTACTACACCTGCCCGATGCACCCGCAGGTCAGGCAAGACCGGCCGGGCAACTGCCCGATCTGCGGCATGAAGCTGGTCGCGCGCGAAGACCGGTCTGCAAGCGCTTCAGCAAGCGGCGGGCGCCAGGTGCTCTACTGGTATGACCCGATGCGCCCGGAGGTGCACTTTGATGCTCCGGGCAAATCGCCGTTCATGGACATGGAGCTGGTCCCCAAGTATGCCGACGAGGGCGGCATGGATGACAGCGCGGGTGTTGTCATCCGTGTCGATCCGCGCATGGCGCAGAACCTGGGCATGCGCACCGCTCCGGTCACGACCGGCAGCTTCTGGCAGCGGGTGGACGCCGTCGGCCGCGTGGCGGTGGATGAAAACCGTATCGCCGTGATCGAGGCGCGCGCGCCCGGCTGGGTGGAGCGCCTGGACGTGCGCGCCGTGGGCGATCCCGTGCGCGCCGGGCAGGTTGTCGCCGGGATTTACTCACCTGAGCTGTTGGCGGCGCAGGAAGAGCTGGCGCTGGCCCAGAAGCTCAACGACGCCACGCTGATCGAGGCGGCACAGACGCGTCTCGGGCTGCTGAACGCGAGCACCAGTGGCCGCCCGCAGCGCCAAGTTCTGATCCGCGCGCCGCAAGCCGGTGTCGTTACCGAGCTGCAGGCGCGTCAGGGCGCGCAGGTTGCGCCGGGCATGCCGCTGATGACGCTGGCCGATCTGTCCACGGTCTGGATTCTGGTCGAGGTGCCGGAAGCGCAGGCCACCTGGATTGCGGCCGGCAAACCGGCCGAGGCCCGGTTGCGGAGTTTGCCGGGTCGGGTGTTCGAGGGCAGGGTGGACTACGTCTATCCGCTGCTCGATCCGCAGACCCGCACGCTGCGCGCGCGTCTGACCTTCGACAATGCCGATGGTGTGCTCAAGCCCGGTATGTATGCCGAAGTCACCGTGTTCGGCGGAGCGCGGCGCGAGGTGATTCTGGTGCCCAGTGAGGCGGTGATCCGCACTGGTCGGCGCAACGTGGTGATCGTCGCCGAGGGCGAGGGTCGCTACCGTCCGGTGAACGTCACGCTCGGCCCCGAGCGCGGAGATGAGACCGTCGTGCTCGGGGGCTTAAAGCCCGGTCAGCAGGTCGTCGTCTCTGGCCAGTTCCTGATCGATTCGGAAGCAAACCTGCTCGGGGCCTACCACCGGATGGTGGGACACGAGGATGAGTCGCCCGCCGTGCGCACGGCCGATCAGTCCGCAGGGTCGGATCGGGATATCCACGCACACCACGGCACGAGCGGGAGCACGCGATGATCGCCCGGCTGATTCACGGGTCGGTGCACAACCGCTTCCTGGTGTTGTTCGGTACGGTTCTGCTCGCCATCTGGGGGCTTTACTCGGCGATGCACACGCCGCTGGATGCGATTCCCGATCTCTCCGACACGCAAGTCATCGTGCGCACGACCTATCCGGGCCAGGCGCCGCAGGTGGTCGAGGATCAGGTGACGTATCCGCTGACCACGACGCTGCTGTCCGTGCCGCACGCCAAGACCGTGCGCGGGTATTCGATGTTCGGGGAGTCCTTCGTCTACGTGCTGTTCGAGGACGGAGTGGATCTCTACTGGGCGCGCTCGCGGGTGCTGGAATATCTGTCGCAGGTGCAGGGCCGCCTGCCGGCGACGGCGCGCACGGCGCTGGGGCCGGATGCCACCGGCGTCGGCTGGATCTACGAATACGCGCTGGTGGACCGCAGCGGAACGCACGACATCTCCGAGCTGCGTGCGATCCAGGACTGGTTTCTCAAATACGAGCTCAAAGCCGTGCCGAACGTGGCCGAGGTCGCCACCATCGGCGGCTTCAACCGCCAGTACCAGATCGTGCTTCATCCGGATCGCCTGCGTGCTTTCCGGCTACCGCTGGAAACCGTGATCGAGGCCGTGCGCCAGGCCAACGGTGAGGTCGGCGGGTCGGTGCTGGAACTCGCCGAGGCCGAGTACATGGTGCGCGCGCGCGGTTATCTGAAGACGCTCGACGACTTCCGCGAAATCCCGGTGGGCCTGGGCGAAGATGGCACGCCCATTCTGCTGCGCGATGTCGCCACCGTGCAGCTTGGCCCGGACATCCGGCGCGGCATCGCCGAGCTCGACGGCGAGGGCGAGGTCGTCGGCGGCGTCATCATCCTGCGTTCCGGCGCAAACGCGCTCGCCACCATCGAGGCGGTCAAAGCCAAGCTGGAAGTGCTCGAGGCGAGTCTGCCCAAGGGTGTCGAAATCGTCGAAACCTACGACCGCTCCGCGCTGATCGAACGCGCGGTGGACAACCTCACGCGCAAGCTGCTGGAGGAGTTTGTAGTCGTCGCGCTGGTGTGCGTCATCTTTCTGTGGCACCTGCGCTCGGCGCTGGTGGCGATCATCACGCTGCCCATCGGCATCCTCACAGCCTTCATCGTCATGCACGCGCAGGGGATCAATGCCGACATTCTGTCGCTGGGCGGGATCGCGATTGCCATCGGCGCGATGGTGGATGCCGCCGTGGTGATGATCGAAAACGCGCACAAGAAGCTGGAGCACTGGCGGCAGGCGCATGCCGGGCAGGATCCGGACGGCGCGCAGCGGGTGGCGCTCATCGCCGAGGCCGCCGCGGAAGTCGGCCCGGCGCTGTTTTTCTCGCTGCTCATCATCACGCTCTCCTTCGTGCCGGTGTTCGCGCTGGAGGCACAGGAGGGCCGGCTGTTCGCGCCGCTGGCCTATACCAAGACCTACGCGATGGCTGCCGCATCCGGGCTGTCCGTGACGCTGGTTCCGGTGCTGATGGTGGCCTTTATTCGCGGCAGGATCGCGGACGAAGCCGCCAATCCGCTGAACCGTGCGCTCATCGCACTGTATCGGCCGGTGATCGACGCAGTGCTGCGTCATCCCCGCGCAACGCTCGCCCTGGCCGCGCTCGCGGCGCTGGCGACGCTGTGGCCTGCCACGCGCCTGGGCCGCGAGTTCATGCCGCCGCTGGACGAGGGCGACCTGCTCTACATGCCGAGTGCGCTGCCGGGGCTTGCCGTCGGCAAGGGCGCGCAAATCCTCCAGCAGACCGACCGGATCCTCAAAACCTTTCCCGAAGTCGAGCGCGTGTTCGGCAAGATCGGCCGCGCCGAGTCGGCGACCGATCCGGCGCCGCTGGAGATGATCGAAACCACGATCCGGCTCAAGCCCAAGTCGCAGTGGCGCGCCGGCATGACGACTGAAAAACTCATCGAAGAAATGGACGCGGCGCTGAGAATCCCCGGCATGGGCAACGTCTGGGTACAGCCGATCCGCAACCGCATCGACATGCTCGCCACCGGCATCAAGTCGCCGGTCGGCATCAAGATCGCCGGACCGGACCTCAAGGTGATCGAGGCGGTCGCAGCCGAGATCGAAGCCGTGGTGAAACAGGTGCCGGGCACCGCCTCGGCATTCGCTGAGCGCGTCTCCGGCGGCCGCTACATCGAGATCGTGCCGGATCGCCGCGCCGCTGCGCGCCATGGGCTCGCCATCGAGGACGTGCAGCGCATCGTCCGCATCGCCATCGGCGGCGAGAACATCGGCGAGACGGTCGAAGGTCTGCAGCGCTTCCCCATCAACATCCGCTATCCGCGCGAGCTGCGCGACTCGGTACAGGACTTGCGCGACCTCCCGGTCGTGACGATGCGTGGCGAGACGCTCACCTTGGGCAGCCTCGCCGAGGTGACAATCACCGACGGCCCGCCGATGATCAAGTCCGAGAACGCGCGGCCCAGCGGCTGGATTTACGTGGACATCCGTGGCCGCGATCTCGGCAGCTATGTCGCCGACGCCAAGAAAGCGGTTGCCGAGCGCGTGACGCTGCCGCCGGGCTATTCGGTCACCTGGTCGGGGCAGTTCGAATATCTGGAGCGCGCCACCAAACGGCTGCAGATCGTCGTGCCTTTGACCCTCGCGATCATCTTCCTGCTGCTGTATCTCAGCTTCCGCAGCGCACCAGCGGCCCTGCTCATCATGGCCACACTGCCCTTTGCGCTCCTCGGCGGTTTCTGGCTGATCTATGGACTGGGACATCACCTGTCGATTGCCAGCGGCGTCGGCTTCATCGCGCTTGCCGGTGTTGCTGCCGAGTTCGGCGTGGTGATGCTGATCTATCTCGACAAAGCCATCCGCGAGCGCGAGCAGCGCGGCCAGATGCAGAGCATGGCCGACCTGCGCGCGGCGCTGATCGAAGGTGCCGTGCTGCGCGTGCGCCCCAAGGCCATGACGGTCGCCGTCATCATCGCCGGTTTGTTGCCACTGTTTGCCGGCTCCGGCACTGGCAGTGAGGTGATGCAACGCATCGCCGCACCCATGATCGGCGGCATGATCAGCGCGCCGCTGCTGTCGATGATCGTGCTGCCGGCGGCCTATCTGCTGCTGCGCGGACGCCGATTCCGCTGACGGATGCAGATGTTGGCCAGGCGCACGGCAAGGCCGGGCAGGGGGTGTCTGACCCTGCCTCGGTTGTATGGTTTCAGAAACCTTCGGCACTTCTTGGGACGGCAGGATGTGCCATGCGGGTGCAGCAGATTGGCTGGCGCATCCAGGGTTTTTGCCGTGTTGAACCGCCCCCGAGAATCCCGGAGGCTGTTTGGTTTGAGTCACGCTGCCGGGGGCAGCGCAGCCTGTTGCCGATAGTAAGCCGCTTCGGCTTCTGCTGGCGGGATGTTCCCGATCGACCCCAGCAGTCTGCGATGGTTGAACCCG